>NZ_PYUI01000003.1 GCF_003097355.1 Arthrobacter sp. H-02-3 | reverse complement strand
GGGCGGGGACTGATGCCCGGGGTTCGGCCGGGGTGAGCGTTTTCATCGTGCTGCCTCTTTCTTGAAGAGCGAGAATACGGTGCGGAGTGCGAAGGTTGCCACGATGATGGTGCCGATGACCACCACGACGCCGGCGGCGGACGCCAGCCCGTATTCGTTGGCGTAGTAGAACGTCTCATAGATGGCGTAGGGCAGGTTGGCCGTGCCCAGGCCGCCGGAGGTGATGACGAACGTAGCGTCGAAATGCTGAACGATGTAGATGGCCCCGAGCAGTCCGCCGAGTTCCAGGTACTGCCGCAGGTGCGGCAGCGTGAGGTGGCGGAAGATGTCCCAGGGGCTTGCGCCGTCCATCTGGGCGGCTTCGACGGTGTCCATCGGACGGGACTGAAGGCCGGCGAGGAGGATGAGCATCATGAACGGAGTCCACTGCCAGACCAGCGAGACGATGATGGCCATTAGGGGCGCCTGGGACAACAGGTCCGGCTGGGGCGGGGCGTCGCTGCCAAAGAGCGACCAAATCCAGGTGAGGGCGCCGTTGATCAGGCCGTAGACGGGGTTGAGGATGGCATGCTTCCAGATGAGCGCCGCGGCAACCGGAACTATGAGGAACGGTGCGATCAGCAGGGTTCGGGCCAGGCCGCGGCCAATGAACTTCTTGTCCAGGAGCAGGGCCAGGCCAAGGCCGAGGACCAGGCTGGCCAGGACCACCGAGACGGTCTCGACGATGGTGGTGACGATCGCCTGCAGCATGTAGGGATCGGTGAGGACCTGGATGTAGTTCTCAATGCCGGCGAACCCGGTCTTGTTCGGGCTCAGGCTGTTCCAGTTCATGAACGAGATGATCAGGGTCACCACGAACGGGAGCTGGGTGACGATGATGAGGAAGATCAGTGCCGGCAGCAGCGGTGCACGCCGTGCCCAGGCCACGGCGCGTTCCCGCGCGCTGGCGTTCTTGGAAGGTGTGGCTGTGCTGCTCCCGTGCCGGGAGACGCGCGCCGTTGCGGTAGTCATGATGTTCTCCTGCGGTTCGGTTGTTGTTACTTGTACTTGTCGCCGACTTTTTGTGCGGCTTCCTGGCCCTTGGCCACGGCATCGGCCACGGAGCCCTGGCCGGCGATGGCAGAGCTGACACCTTGGGACACTCTGGTGCCTAAGGCGGCGAACTCGGGGATACCGACAAATTGGATGCCGACAGCCGGCCGCGGCTGGACGCCGGGGTTTTTCGGATCGGCGTTTTCAATGGCAAAGCGTTCGGCTTTGAAGAATGGCGCGGCCTGCTGGAAGTCGGCGTTCTCATAGGTGGAGATACGCTTGCCGGACGGGACCTTGGCCCAGCCGAGCTTGGCAGCGACCAGTTCCTCGTACTTCTTGGAACTGGCCCAGGCAATGAACTTCCCGGCAGCGTCCTGCTTCTTGGAAGCCGCCTGCATGGCCCAGGACCAGGTCCACAGCCAGCCCGAGGACTTAGTCTCCTTCACCGGGGCCTGGGCGTAGCCGATCCTCCCCTTCACAGGGGAGGCATCCGCTTCCAGTGCCCCGGCCGCCGAGGTGGCGTCGTACCACATCGCGGTCTTGCCCTGGCTCATGTTGTTCAGGCACTCGGTGAACCCGGCCTGGGCGGCCCCTGCTTCGCCGTGGTCGCGGACTAGCTTGGTGTAGAAATCGACCGCCGCGGTGAACTCGGGAGCGTTGACCTTTGCGTTCCAGTCCTTGTCGAACCAGGTCCCGCCGAACGTGTTCACCACGGTGGTCAGGGGTGCGAATACCTGGCCCCAGCCGGGCTCGCCGCGCAGGCAGATGCCCTTCATCCCCGGCGCTGCCCCGTCGACCTTGGCGGCGAGGGCTGCGACCTCGTCCCACGTCGGTTTCTCCGGCATCGTTAGGCCCTTGGCGTCGAAGATGTCTTTTCGGTACATCAGGAAGGAAGACTCACCGTAAAACGGTTCACCATAGAGCTTGCCGTCCTTGCCGGTCAGGGAGGCGGTGTAGGCCGGCAGGATGTCCGCCTGGTTGAACTCGGCATTCTTGGCCACGTTGTCCAGCGGTGCCAGCCAGCCGTTGGCCGAATAGAAGGGGATTTCGTAGTTGGACAGCGACGCAATGTCGTACTGGCCGGCCTGGCTCGAGAATTCCTGGCTGATTTTGGCTCGGACGTCGTTTTCCGGCAGGACGGTGTAGTTGACCCTGATTCCGGTTTCCTTGGTGAAGTTATCAGCGGTGAGCCGCTGCAGGTCCTCCATTTGGGGGTTGTTCACCATCAGGACATTGATGCTGTTGGGGTCACCGGCGGAATTGCCGCCACCGGCGCCTGCGCAGGCCGAGGCGCTGAGTGCCACGCACAGGGCGCCTGCCGCCAACGTGGCGACGCGTATTTTTGCGCGCATTAAGGACTCCTTTGTTCTTCAGGGGGTGCGATGCTGCCCATTCCGACTTCTGCGTCGGGGTGCGGGGCCGAAGACGGGCGACCGGCTCGAGGCCGGTTGCCGGGCTGCCGTTCCTCAAGATTAGGCCTGTGGGGTATGACGCAACTAGCGTCCTGGTTGCCAATTTCTGATACTAATTTTCGCCGCTCTTCTTCCAAGAAGCCGCTAACCTAGGGGAAGGCGCTTAGGTGCCGTCCAGATTTCATAACCACTCACCAAACGGAGAATTGCAATGACTGCCGCGGAGCCTCCCGACGGAGCAACTGCCAGGCTGGCCGAACGGCTGCTGGGAATGCACGCCAACCGGGAGGTTATCCCGCCCGACCCCAACCACTCGGTCCGGTGGCATGAGCACGACTACCCCAGCCCTGTGGCGCGCTGGAATTATCATCCCGAGTACGAGATCCACCTCATCCGCAAGGGCACCGGAAAATTCATCGTCGGAGACCACATCGGCACCTTCGAGGCCGGCCAGGTGTCTCTCGTGGGGTCGGGGCTGCCGCATGATTGGGTCAGCGACCTTGAGCCCGGCGAAGTCCTGGAGAAGCGGGACGCCGTCATCCAGTTTGACGGAAAATGGGTCGAGCAGACCGCTGCCCTGGTCCCAGAACTGGCCGAACTCAAACCCCTGCTGGAACAGTCCGCACGCGGCGTCGAGTTCCTGGGCCGCTCAGCCGCGTCGGCCGCAGCGTCCATCGAGGCGATCGGTGCGTCCACCGGCTTGGATCGGCTCCGCCACCTCTTGGAGCTATTTACAATTCTGGCGCGGGCGCCCCAGGAGGAACGGCGCTACCTTGCCGACGAATGGTTCAGGCCGCAGCTGGACGGCCAGGCCGCGGCCGTGGTGGACATGGTTCTCGAGTACGTATTCAGCAACCACGCCGGCAGCGTCAAGATGTCGGAGGCCGCAGCCATGGTGGGGATGCCGGAGCCGACATTCTCGAAGTACTTCAAACGTGCCACAGGCCAGAACTTCAGTGACCTGGTCCGGAAACTTCGACTGGCCCACGCACGGCGCCTGCTGGAGCGGAGCGAAAAAGCGATCTCCGAGATTTGTTACGAAGTCGGCTTCTCGAATCTGTCCAACTTCAACCGGCACTTTCTCAACGACGCAGGGGAAACTCCGCGGCAGTACCGGCAGCGAGTCCAAAGCTGACCACTGCGCGCCATTCCAAGCTGCGACTTAGCCGCCGGCGACATCAATGTCCGGCTGATCGATGATCTTTCTGGGGAGGATGCCGAGGAAGTCGTGCGATTCTCAACCCAGGGCGCCGACTACGGAATAGACCTGTCAGCCGGGAACGCGGCCGAACTGCGCTGTTGCCCGGAGGCTGTTAGGACTAAGCGGGTATTAGGTCTAGCGTGGGGAGAAAGAACCTGCGCGCATGAGTGCGCGCCGGCAGGGGGCCGGATGGGGATCCGGGTTCGTCTTCGCATCAGTGGGGCCGGCGTCAGGGATTCACTAACAACGCCTCTGGGGTCTCAAAGGCGAAAGAACGGAACAGCAATGATGGCTGACCCGGAAAACCACCCGCACAACAGCTTTGCCGGCCGAGGCGTGTATCTGCTGGACGACCACGAGGTCGTGAGGCGGGGCCTGCGTCAACTGATCGAGTCCGATGGCCTGAGCGTCGCCGGGGAATCAGGATCCGCCCGCGAAGCAGTCCGGCGGATCCCTGCCCTTCGCCCGGAGCTGGTCATTCTTGACGATGATCTTCCCGACGGTTCCGGTGCGGACGTGTGCCGGGCCATCACCGCGGCCGACCCGGGCATCCGCTGCGTGCTGATGACCGCGGACACCGACGAAGCCGTGCTGATCGAGTCCATTCTGGCGGGCGCTCGGGGGTGCCTGTCCAAGCAGGACGACAGCAGCGAACAACTCAGGCTCATCCGCCGGGCCCTGGCCGGGCACACCGCGTACAGCGCCCGGTTCCATCCGGCGCTCGTGGCCCCGTTCTCCCTGCTCGGTCCGCAAGGGCAGGACGAGAGACTCCAGAGACTCTCAAAGCGGGAGATGACTGCCGCCATCGGCCTGGCGAAAGGGCTGAGTAACCGCCAGATCAGCCAGGAGATGTTCCTGGCAGAAAAGACCGTGAAGAACATGGTCTCGACCATCCTGATGAAACTCGGCATGGCACGCAGGACCCAGGCCGCCGTGCTCGTCACCAGAGCCCTGGGCCACGTCGAAGACCCCGCCGACGGCGGCTACCGGTTCAGCCGGTTCCCGGATCTGGTCGCCGAAGTCACGGCCGCGCTGCTGAACTGCACCAGCGAGGCCCCCACCGTGCCGCCCACAGACGGCGTGCGGGCAGGGGATGCCCTCCGGCTTGCCGATGCCCTTGCCGCGACCGGGGCCGTACGGATGGTCATCCACCCTCAACCAAGCCGCACGTAGGAGCCAGGGGCGCGAACGGCGTTCCCGGGTCCGGGCAAGCAGGAAAACCGGCTCCCGGAGTATCCATTGGTGGATGACCCGTTCTCTTTCACCCGCGTTGGGTGACGACTGCCCCCACCGGAAGCGTTAGCGTGAAGAACACGTGATTGACCAGCCTCTATCGCTTGTGCGACCTCACTGAACGCTCCCGCCGTCGAGCGGAGGGCCAGCGGAAGGAGCAGGGATGCTCAACTGGTACCACGGGCGCACCGCACCCGTTCTCCAGGTCCTATCGGCGCCTCCGTTTGCTGGGGGCCGTCTTTCGGACGGACGATGGAGATTCGGGTTGACCCGAATCGTCACAGTCGCACCGGGTTGCCCGGAATGAGCGAGCCTGCGGCGTCGCCGCCCAGTATCGATCCGACCGTCGTGATTCGTTCCAGGCCATACATCGCTGCGCTCGTGCTGGCAGCGGTCTTGGGCGTTCCCATCTCGGTCATTGCCTACGGTTTTCTCGCTCTGGTCGCGGCGGTCCAGCGGTTCGTCTTCGTCGGGCTGCCGAGTCAAGTCCTCGGGGGTTCTGCTCCTGCGTGGTGGCCGGTTCCGTGGTTGGTGCTGTGTGGGCTGTTGACGGCGTTGACCATCCGGTATCTGCCCGGAACAGGGGGCCACTCACCCGCGTTCGGATTCAAGACAGGCGGCGGTCCGCCCAGCAGTCGGGAACTCGTGGGCATCGTTCTCGCGGCACTGACTACGCTCAGCCTGGGTGCCGTGCTCGGGCCCGAGGGGCCGCTGATCGCGATCGGTGGCGGCCTCGGGGCGTTGGCGGTGCACCTCGTGAAGAAGGACGCTCCGCCGATGGCCCTGACGATCATGGCGTCGGCTGGCAGCTTCGCAGCGATCAGTACCCTGCTCGGCTCGCCCGTGCTCGGTGCATTCCTGATCATGGAGGCTGCCGGGATCGGGGGAATGACGCTGAGTCTGGTGGCCCTGCCCGGGCTGATCGCATCTGGTGTGGGGGCGCTGGTGTTCGTCGGCTTGGACGGGTGGACCGGGTTGGGCAGCTTCTCGCTGGCGCTGCCCGCGGTGCCGCCTGCGGTGCCGCCGACGTTGGCGACGATGGGCTGGGCGGTGATCATGGGCGCGGCCGGCGCGCTGTTGGGATGGTTGATCCGCTGGGTCGCGTTGTCGCTTCGTCCGGTCGTGCATCTGAACCGGGTGTTGGTGACGTCTGCGCTGGGCTTGCTGGTCGGTCTTACCGCGATGGCGTACCAGCTGATCTCCGCGCACAGCTTCACGCAGGTGTTGTTCTCGGGGCAGGACGCACTTCCGGAGCTGGTCGCAGACGCCGCAGACTACCCGCTTGCTGTGCTGGTCCTGCTGATCTCCTGTAAGACCCTGGTCTATGGGCTCTCGCTGAGCGCATTTCGTGGTGGGCCGGTGTTCCCGTCGATGTTCATCGGTGCGGCGCTCGGTATTGCTGCGAATGGGTTGCCCGGAATGAATCTCGCGGCAGCGATCGGCATGGGCATAGGAGCCATGTGCGCAGCTATGCTGCGACTGCCGTTGACGTCGACGCTGCTGGCCACGCTGCTGCTGGGAGTGGACGGTGTGGCCGTAACACCCCAGGTGGTGGTGGCTGTGGCGGTGTCCTTCGTGATCATCAATGTGCTCCCGGTCCCGGTCCCGGGCCCCAGGGCGCCCGCGGCGCCTGACGATCCAGGCAGCGTCCAAGATCGGGCTCCTGAGGGCCGGCCATGACTGAGATCTCGAGCGCGCGCCGTTCGACCATACGGGACCGGTGGATCGCATGGTTATTCATCATTGGCTCGAGTCTGTTCGCTTTGGGAGCGGTGCCGTCATACTCCGAGGCCGTGGGATTGCGCTGGTGTGCCGCCACATTCTTCGTCGGTTCGCTGTTCTTCACCTCTGCGGCATTCCTGCAGTACCGCGAAGCCGCTGACGCGCTTCCGGCCGTGCGTGCCACTGCGCGCCACTCGCCTTGGGTCTGGGCGCCGCGGAATCTCGTCTGGCTCGCTGCCGCGGTTCAACTTGCCGGCACACTGTGGTTCAACTGGAGTACGGGAAACGCAGTGCGGGACAATCTCAGCGCGGCGCTGGCCGAGCAGCGGGTGTGGCGACCCGACGCTCTGGGATCAGTCGCCTTCCTCGTTGCAAGCGGTGTGGCATTGCTGGATGCCGGTCGCGGCGTCGTTGCCGGCCGGCCCAGGCCCCGGACATGGAAGATCGCCGTCATCAACGTGGCCGGTTCGGTTGCGTTCGGCATCTCGGCGGTCGCGGCCTTCGTCATACCGTCGAGCGGCGACGTCTGGAACGCCGAACTGTCCAATCTCGGCACACTCGTGGGAGCCCTGTGCTTCCTCACCGGTGCGATTCTCATGCTGGGTCCGGAATCCACCGACGTCGCGGTTCAAACGGACCGGGGAACTCATCCGTAGCCCCCTTTCAACAGTTTCTGAAGGAGAAGTGATGTCAGTAAATTCCCAGCCGGCGGATGCCGACGTGGCGCTGTTCGGCAACCGATTTATCACCCAGGAGGTTCCGAGCCGGGAGTTCCCGGAGACCGGCATTCCTGCTCAGGACGCTTTGCGGTTGGTGTCGGAGGACTTGGCGCTGGAGGGTGATCCCGCCCGGAATCTGGCGACCTTCGTGACGACATGGATGGAGCCACAGGCCCAGGAGATCATTGCAGCGAACCTGCACCGCAATTTCATCGACCACGCCGAGTACCCCCGCACGGCCGAGATCGAGCAACGCTGTATCCGGATGCTCGCAGACCTCTTCCACGCACCCGGCGAGACGACGGGAGCCCGAACCCAGGGATCGTCCGAGGCGATCATGCTCGGCGGTCTGTCCCTGAAGTGGAACTGGCGCAAGCGCCGCGAGGCCGCCGGCGCGTCGACGTCGAGCCCGAACCTGGTGTTCGGCGGCGACGTGCACGTCGTGTGGGAGAAGTTCTGCCGCTACTTCGACGTTGAGCCGCGGATCGTGCCACTGCAGCCGGGGAAATACACGATCGGCCCCGACGATGTGCAGGCCCATGTCGATGAGAACACCATCGGCGTCGCAGCCGTGCTGGGGACGACGTTCACCGGTCACAAAGACGACATCGTCGGCATCAACGACCTGCTGGTGCAGATCAAGAATGAGCGCGGCCTTGATGTGCCGTTGCACGTGGACGCGGCCAGCGGGGGGTTCGTCTGGCCCTTCCTCTACCCCGACTCGGAGTGGGACTTCCGGCTCGAGCAGGTCCGCTCGATCAATGTCTCCGGGCACAAGTTCGGCCTGGTCTATCCCGGCATCGGCTGGCTGATCTTCCGGGAGAAAGCGGACCTCGCCAAGGATCTCGTCTTCGAGGAGAACTACCTCGGCAAGACCGACTCGACCTTCACCTTGAACTTCTCCACCGGCTCGTCGATGGTTCTCGCCCAGTACTACAACTTCGTGCGCTATGGCCGCGCCGGTTACACGTACATCATGCAGAACATGCAGACTAACGCCCGCGTCCTAGCTGAGAAGCTGGACGCCATGGGCCGCTTCGAGATCATCGGCGCCGCCGAGGAGCAACTTCCCCTGGTGGCGTTCCGGCTCGCCTCCGACCCCGGGTACGACGAGTTCGACATTGCCTGGCAACTCTCGGCCGAGCGCGGCTGGATGGTGCCGGCCTACACACTGCCGCCGAACGCCCAAGACGTGACGATCATGCGCGCCCTGGTCAAGGAAACGTTGAGCCGCGAGCACGTCGACACGCTCGCCCGCGACATCGAAGAGGCGTGCTCCACGCTGGCGAAGAAGGGCGGCGCGCACGAATCCGAACGAAACAAGATCATCATCGGACCCGGTCATTAACCCAAGGCAACGGTGACACCCCGGGCCTGACCGGCGGGGAGAGGTCCTCAGCGGCGTTACTTTGGCTTCCACCTTCATGCGGCACGGCCTGATCGACGAAGTCCCTCTTGGCTGCGGCGCGGTGTTGCCGGACGTATGAGGAAGCCTCCGCGCGAATCCAGGACTCAAGCGCGGAGGCTCCCGGCTCTCCAAGCTGGGGGGAACTGGAGAGCCGGTCTGAGTCTACTAGCACGCCTGACGTCCCGGCCGATCGCGTGCGGGCGGCGCGACCTTCGGGTCAGCGGAGGCGGAGGCTGATCAGCGCTCGGATGCCTTCCCGGCTTTAATAGCGGCCTTGGCAGCCTGCTTGCTGGCGCGCACTCTTATCAGCGACTCGGGGTCCACGATGTCTGCGACAGAAAGATATGCGCTCTCCTGGCCATAGGGGTCCGCAGCCTCACGCCAGCCTTGTGCCTGGAGTCCGCACTGCTTGCCGAGTAGTGCGAGGAAGATCTTTGCCTTTTGCTCTCCGAAGCCGGGCAATCCCTTCAACCTGCGAAGCACTTCCTGGCCATCAGGGCTGTCCTGGTTCCAGATGGCAGTTGCGTCCCCATTCCAATCGTGCTGCACGGTCGCGGCGAGGTCCTGAACGCGGCTGGCCATGGAGCTAGGGAAGCGGTGGATGGACGGACGCTCCTTGAAGATCTCAACGAAGCCTGCGGGGTCATATTCGGCGATTGCGGCCGGGGCCATGGACCCGATGCGCGTCCGGATCTTTTCGGGTCCGGCAAACGCAGACTCCATGGTCACCTGCTGGTCAAGCAGCATGCCGATGAGGAGTGCGAACGGGTCATTGCTGAGCAGCTGGTCGGCGGCGGGGTCGCCAGTGATGTGCAGTTCCATGCGCCCATCCTCCCACCTGCTCCGAGCTGCGTCATGGCACCTACAGGGATTGATGAGGACCGGGAACCGCCGGTGGCTGACGACGAATTGCCCGGTCCCGGCTCGCCACTTCACTCAGAGGCCGCGGCGCCCTAGCCACAGCCCGTGCAGCAGCGGAACCACTGACACGATCATTAGCACGCTGCCGAGCACCGTGTCGTCCGCCCGGACCACGGAACCTGCGATAAGCAGGGCGCCGAATACCAGCGCCGATGCCGCTCGCTGCGCCGTGCGGTCCAGCCGTGCCATCTGCCGTTCAAGACGCGGATTAGCCACGGATAGTGCACCGTCCTCAATGCGGCTGACAAGCCCATCCAGGCGTTTCGGCAGACGCAGCGCGACCCCGGCGGCCTCGAGCGCCTGCTGAGCCACGTCCTGCACGATATTGCCACGCTCGTCGCGCAGCAACTGCGCCGCATAGGGTTCGACCGCGTCCCACAGATTGAACCGGGCGTCCAGCGAGCTGCACACACCCGAGGTCAGTGACATCGCCCGGATGATGAGCAGGAAATTCTCCGGCAACTGGAACGGCAGCGAGCGAACCAGGTCGCCGAACTCCACCGCAAAATCAAGGAACTCCCGCTGGTCCACCTCGCGAAGTTCGGCGAAGCCCATCCCACCAAACCGGGCGAACAGGTGCGTCATCGCCCGCTCAAGCTCGGCTTTGTCGGCCGATGGCACCAGCACACCCACGTCGCTGATCGCGCTCACCAGGCCCTTGCCGTCACGCGAGGCGGCCGCGATCAGAAGTTTCCGCAGGCCGCTGCGAGTGCTGGGTGGAACCTCGCCCATCATGCCGAAGTCGATGAACGTCAGCTTCCATGGGCGCCCTGCGGATGAACCGGTAACCGGAGTGACAAAGATGTTTCCGGGGTGCGGATCTGCATGGAAGAAGCCGTTGGTGAACATCTGGTCGAACATGACCGACGCGAAGACCGGGGCAACCTGCGCCGGATCGATGCCCGCCGCCAGAAGCGCCTCCGAGTCCGTGATCTTGATCGCCGTGACATCTTCGAGGATGAGCACGCGGCGGGTGCTCCACTCCCATGCCACGTCGGGTACATCCACCCGGTCGTCGTCGGCGAAATCAGCCGCGAAGCGCTCTGCATTCGCTGCCTCATGCAGGTAGTCGATCTCCTCAAGACTGGTTTGCGCAAACTCCTCGACCAGGGCGGCCATGTCCGCCCGATCGGACACCAGTCGCACGTGGCTGAGCCAGCCGCCCACTTTGCGCAGTGCGGCCAGGTCGACGTCGACAATCGCGTCGATGCCCGGGCGCTGCACCTTCAACACCACCCTGTCGAGCCCCGCGTCGGCGGCATTGGCGGGAAGGAGCCGTGCCAGGTGCGCCTGCCCGAGCGATGCGGCGGCGATTGGGGTCTCCTCGACCGAGGCGAAAACCTGGTTCAGGGCCACACCCAGCTCGGCCTCGGCAAGTGCACGGATTGCGGGGAACGGAACAGGGGGCACCTCGTCCTGCAGTCCCTCAAGCTCCTTGGTGATCTCGGGCGGAAGTACGTCGAGCCTGGACGACAGGAACTGACCGACCTTGATCATCAGGCCGCCCAGATTTACCGCGAGCACGTGGAAGTGCTGCGCGAAACTCCGCATCCGCTTTGCCCGGGTGCGTTCGGCAACTCTGCCTAGCCCGATGCGGGGGAGGAACAGCTCAAACCACCAGGTCAGGGCGAGATGCCACGCTGCGAAGCGCAGGATGCGACGGTAACGGGCACGGGTGTCTCCGGCGCCGGGGACCGGATCTGCTCGTTCCCGACGAACCGACGTCACCCCCGTCAGTCCTGGGCGAGGATCGAATACAGGCGACGACGTGCCTCGTGCAGCACCGCCACGGCCTGCTGCACCTGCTCCGGCGAGCCGGTGCGACCCACCTGGGACGCGGCCTGGGCGAGCTCGACGCCGGCCTTCGGCAGTGCCGCGAATCCGGTGCCGGATGCCGGGCCCGTTGACTCCCATGGTGCTGACGCATCGGCATGGGCTACATCCTCCCGGCCTGCTTCCGTCAACGAGTAAATCTTGCGACCGTTGGACTCTTCGGCACGGATCAACCCCTCATCGGCCAGCAGTTGCAGCGTGGGGTAGACGGAGCCGGCGCTCGGCTTCCAGCTGCCATTGCTCCGCTCCTCAATTTCGCGGATGATCTGATAGCCGTGCATCGGCCGCTCCGCGAGCAGGGCCAGCACCGCGGACCGCACCTCGCCTCGCCCCGCGCGGGTGCCCGCGCGCTTCTCAAATCTTGAACGCAGCTCTTCTACGGCCTGCCACATGCCGTCGATGTTGGGACCGCCAAAGCCGCCAGCCGAGTATGAATTACGCATGCTGCTCTCCTTAATGAATCCCGAACGATACTCAACGATACATTCCGATATACGCGATAACCAGCAGTGCGAGAAGCCGGATTGCCCCAACATCGAGCGCGGTAGTTGGACGGCGCCTGTGCCGAAGCTCGACCCTGGCCGCGGTGGCACTACGGGCGTGTGCAAAATGTGCCTACCCTGGCCGTCGGACGTTCTACGCCGGTCCGTGATGACCTCCGGTGCGGGTTCGGGCTGCGGCGAGGTGGGTGGCCGGTGCCCGGTGACGGCGGTCAGCCCGTGAGGCGCTGGCTGAAGGACACGAGACGCGATTGCATCTCCCAGTACGGAGTGGCGGCAGGCGCCTGCTTGCCGTCGCGCAGGGCGCTGACTACGTTCACCGCCGCGTCAACTGCCGCGCGGTACGGGAGGGAGCCGGAACTCACCCGCCGAACCCCCAGATCACCCAGCTCGGCAACAGTCAGCGAGGGATGGGCCAGCACGTTGACCGGCAGCCCGATGCCGGCGGTGACGATCTGGATGTCCTCCGGCACCGCAAGTCCGGGGACAAAGATCCCGTCCGCCCCGGCGTCGGCGTAGACACCCGCCCGGAGCAGGACGGCATCCACAGTGGCCTGTTCGCCGAACCATATGTTGTCCACCCGCGCGTTGACGAACACAGCCGGACTGCGCCGCTTGACGGCGGCAACCTTGTTGGCAAAGGCTGCTGGATCGACCAGATGCCCGGCAGTGCTGTCCTCCAGGTTGACCCCGGCCACGCCAAGGGTAGCCAGTTGGGCCACAAGTTCCGCAACCTCGGCGGGGTCATCGGAGTAGCCGTCCTCGATGTCCGCCGTGACGTGTACAGGCAGGCGGCACAGCTGCGCCACCAGTGCGGTGGTTACCGCTTTGCTGGACCGGCCTCCGTCCGGCAGGCCGGCACTTGCCGCAATGCCAAAACTGGTGGTGCCGACGGCGGGGAATCCCGCTGTCGCAAATGCCAGGGCTGATCCGACGTCCCACGCATTGGGCAGCAGGAGCGGCGCCGTCGTGTGGTGGAGTTCCCGAAAAGTGGCCATTTTCATTCCCATCCCCTGCCAACCGAATAGGTGAATCCCTGCTCAGTGTACAAATGCGGCCGGGCGCCGCAAGGGATCGACGTTTCGGACGCCCGCGCAGGACGTCGTCACGTTATGGTTGGTCCCAACACATCTGACCAGGAGGCTGAATGCCGTACATCGTTGACTTTGAGAACGTTTCCACTGTCGGCCTGGAATCGTCTCCCGTTGCCGAGGCGCTCGCCGGGTTGCGCGGCAACGAGGGCCGCTACTACCGGAACAAGTACGATCACGTCTTCACTGTTAGCCCTGCGAGCGAGCTTCCGGAGGTGGTCGAACGGGTGAGCCGCATCCTCAAGGAGGAGCGCGACATCGTCATCGGCTCACGCCCGCTCGAAGCGGCCGCCTTCGAAGTGGACGGTTTGCGGATGGCTTACGTGTTCTACGAGTCGGGGCTGTCCATCAACGTCATGTACAGCATCGAGGACGGCGGGAAGCGAGCGGTCGGATTCAAGCTTGCCGAAGGCATGGAGATTCCGGAGGAACTGGCGACACGCTTCAAGTTCGCTCGCCAGAAGTCGAAGCTGGCAGGCGTTATCCGCGGCTCGTTCTTCGTGATCAAGGGCGAGTACTGACCGGTTGACGTTGCGCGCCCGGTGGGGCTTCGGCCGGAATCGCCCTGCTCGTTCGCGGTGCCAGGGATGACGGTCAGGGTCACTCAAGGCTAATGAGTTTGGCCGTACTCAAAGTGATCCATTCCTTTAGGGAGATGCTCTGGTGGCTGTCCCAGCGGGGGTAGGTGATCCAGACCTTGCCTTTGCGGTCAAAGTCGACATTCACCAGGTTGTCGAGCGCGGTCCGGGGCCAGCGCGCTACGGCACGGTTGCCGGTGAACTCGACGAGGCGCTGCGGAGCGGTTATCCAGGCCGGCTCTTTGCCCGGTTTGCGGGCAGGCAGGGAGATCACGCGGCCGGACTCCGGGACCAGAGCTTTGGGGTTGACCAGTTTCTTGGTGGCGCTGCCGCCTTCGAACGTGCTCAGGACGGTGTCCGAGGTGAGGAATTCGTCGCCGCCGAAGGTTGTCGACCGGCGGTAGAAGCAGATGCGGCCGTCGACGCTGAGGAAGGCAGTGCCGTCGTCTTCGTTTTCAAGGGGCCAGCCGAGGGACAGGGCGACGAAATGCCACGTGGTCCAGTCGGTGCCGCTCGTGACGGCGGCGAGGCTGGTCGGCACGGAGCGCTTCAGTAGTCGCTTGCTGGCCCGTCCCAGGATGCGTTCCATACGGTCCGCGGCGGTGCGGCGTGCCGACTCATAGATCCCGGGGACGGTCTCATTGGCGGAGCCTCCGGCGACGAGAGCGTGGGCTATCTCCGCTTTCGGTCTACGCCCCGCATGTTCGAACGACATCACAGCTCTCCACTGTTGGTGCTTCGCCCTCCGGTCACCTCGCGGGGCGAAGGCTTCCGCATCAGCTTATGTCGCGCCCGAGGGCCTGAAGCGGGCGGACGCCCAATGTTCATCGAACGATCACCGAGCCCGCTCAGTGCCGGGCGCAGCCGTCATCACGTCATACGCAAGAGGACGACGGCGGGAAGCTGCCCGCCGTCGTCCTCTTGCTTTTGGTTTTTGACGTCTATCGCTGTCCGGTTACTTGGTGACTTGAAGTCCGGTGTCCCAGTTGAAGTCGGCGAAGTCCGGGTTGGCCTGCATGGTCATGAGGACGAACTGGAAGCCTTCGAGTTCGCGGGAGCGCTTGAGGGGACCGACGACCAGGGGGCGCATGCCGCCGGCGCTGACGAAGCTGCTGACCGCTGCGTTGGAGTCCGCATTGTCGCCGGCGATGAAGACGTCCAGCGGCTGTCCGCCGGATTCGCCGGCGACGAGGGTGCCGGCGAAGGTGGTGTTGAACGCCTTGACGACGTGGGCGCCGGCGGGGGCAAGTTGTGCGATTTCTTCGGCGGCGGAGGTGCCGGGTTCAACGACCAGGGAATCGAAGGTCTGGAAGTTCACCGGGTTGGTGATGTCCACGATGGTCTTGCCGGCCAGGGCCTCGCCATAGGCGCTGACCACGGACTTGGCGGCGTCGAACGGGACAGCCAGGACCACGATGCCGCCCTGCGGGGCCTCGGCGGTGGTCCCGAAGGTCACCCCGGTGCCAAGCTCGGCGGCCAGTTCCTTGGCCTTGGTGGCATCCTGTCCCAGGATTTCGACGGTCAGGCCCCCAGCGAAGGCACGGGTTGCGATGCCACGGGCCATGTTGCCGTTGCCGATGATGGTGAGGTTCGTCATGGGAGTCTTCTTTCCGAATATGCGGGCCAGGAGGGTCTTCATCAGGTTCTGTTCTCTTGGAGGAGTGCTCATTGAAGCTACAACAAAATGTACGCCACGAAAGTTGAAGCGTCAAGTAATTTTGGAATGAGAATCTGTTCCGATGGACTGCCATGCCGCAGAATGTCGGCATGAAGCGCCGCCGGCCGCCGAAGGGCGGGCGCGTTGCGGCTATGTGCGCCTAGGTGCCGCGCCAAGGGCGTCGTGAGCGAGCAGTTCGCTGGTTCGCACAACGGAGGCGCGCCTGCGTTCCTCGTCCGGCGTTCCGGTGATCACGAGGGCGACGTTGGGGCTCGAGACCCAGGCGTGGCATAGCGTGACGATTGTCAGGAGCAGGTCTTCCGCCGCCGCCTCGCTCAATGCCGGAAGGGCATGTCGGAGCTCGGACACCTTGTTGGTTGAGCGGAGGGTGCGGGCCTCGGCCCCTACGGGATGCCCCTGCTCAAGGCCCTCCCAGAAGGTGAGCCGGGCGAGGCCGGGGTGGCTCCTGGAAAAATCAAAGTACCGTCCCGCGAAATCGGCAACAGCCCCGGGCCCGGAGCCGACGATCGGAAGATCGTCCAGTGCGGTGGCAAGCTGACGGGTGAGTGCCGCTTCAAAGAGCTGGGCCTTGCCGCCAAAGTAGAAGTAGATCCGCTCGCGGTTGCACCCCGAGTTCCGCGAAATCTGATGGATGCGCGCACCGGAGAACCCCCGATCTGAAAACTCGGAGATTGCGGCATTGAGGATTTTCTTCTGCGTCGCGTCAGTGTCCCAGGCCATGGGAAAATCCTAACTCCAACCGTTCGTTTGCTTTTGCGTAGTGCCGCTCCGTAGCATCAATTCCAACCCGACGTTTGGAGACTGAGTGGAACACGAGGGCAAAGCACTCGCGGCTGACGAAGCGGACGCGCATCATCACCGACCCGTCGGCGTGGCATCCGTCCATGTAAGGGCGGTCATCACCTGGGTGGCCATCTTTCCGCTGGCCGCGCTGGGGATGAGCGTGTTGGCCGGCGTGGCGCCGGACTGGCCTCCGGTTCTGCGCGCTTTTACGCTCACGCTTGTGGTGGTTCCCATTGCCGTCTACTTCGCCGTGCCCCGCCTTTTGATCCTCCATGCGCGGCTGAGCCGGTCGGCGACGGGAAGTCGGGCGCGCCGGAGTGCCAGACGCGCGACGCGGGGTCGCTGAGGCTACTCGGGGTGACTTCCCGGTCGGGCCGCGAAAGCGGGAAGCAGGGTGGTGACGAGCCGCTTTCCCAAACCCTTGTCCATGGGGGAGCCGCTTAGGAAGAATCGGCGTCCCCGCTCTCGGATGGCGCCTCCACGGCGTGGCTCGGATCCGAGAGGGCCGCCGGGTGGCTGGGGACGGATCCGCTGGCCCGCATCGCCGGGCGCGGCGCGCACGCGAACGATCCGCAGTACTTCGGCTACGCCCCGGTCGAAGCCGCGAACAAGGCCCTCGCGAAGGCCGGGATCGGCTGGGACCAGGTCGGCGCCGTGGAACTGAACGAGGCGTTCGCCGCGCAGTCCCTGGCCTGCATCGGCGTCGGCCTGGGCCTGGCCGTCGTCCTCGACAACGTCACCCCCGCCGTACCGGCATGACCCGCCGGCATAACCCGCCAGCATAAGGAGAACACAGCCGGCCGGCGGTGCGGTTCTCCGGGATGAGGCTGTCCGGCGCCGGTTGCGCCGCCAGGTGCATGTGGCGTGACGGGCCATCTGGCGCGCACCGGCGCGGGGGACGAGAATGGCCTCGTGCTTCCCGTTCGCCCTGGCGGGGGCGGCGACGGGATGACCGCCGCCGCCCGAAAGATCCAGCGCATCTTTCTCACGTTGACGCTGGGCAATACCCTTGCGGCCTCGTTCATTTGGGGGATCAACACCCTCTTCCTGTTGGATGCCGGGCTCAGCAATTTCGAGGCGTTTGCCGCGAACGCCTATTTCACGGCCGGCATGGTGCTGTTCGAGGTGCCCACCGGGGTGGTTGCCGACGGCTGGGGGCGCCGCGTGTCGTTTCTGCTGGGCACCGTGACCCTGGCCGGATCCACGTACCTTTACTACCTGCTGTGGCAGTTGTCCGCCCCGTTCTGGTCGTGGGCAGTCGTGTCGGTCCTGCTCGGCCTGGGCTTCACCTTCTTCTCCGGTGCGGTCGAGGCCTGGCTCGTCGACGCCTTGCGCTACTCCGGGTATGAAGGCGGGATGGAGGCGGTGCTCGGGCGGGGGCAGATGGTCTCCGGCGTCGCGATGCTCGTCGGCTCGGTGGCCGGCGGTGTGATCGCCCAGGCCACTAATCTGGGAGTACCGTTTCTGCTTCGCGTCGGCGTGCTGTTGGCCATGTTCGTCGTCGCCTTTGGGCTCATGCGCGACGTCGGATTCACTCCCGAGCGCTCCACCCATCCGGTCCGTGCGACCCGGGCCGTGCTGTCCGCATCAATCGAGAACGGCTTGAAGAATCCGCCCGTACGGTACGTGATGCTGGCTGCGCCCTTCACCGCCGGCGTCGGGATCTACGTGTTTTACGCCCTGCAACCGTACCTGCTGGAGCTGTTCGGGGATCCTCATGCGTATTCGGTGGCGGGCCTGGCGGCGGCCATGGTGGCCGGAGCGCAGGTCCTCGGCGGCTGGATGGCGCCCAGAGTCCGGCGCCTGGTGGGCAAGCGCACGACGGTGTTGATTCTGAGCGGAATCCTGGACGCCATGATCCTGGCCGCGCTGGGGTTCACCCGCGTGTTCTGGGCCGCTTTGGTGCTCCTGGCGCTGTGGGCCCTGATTTCCTCGGCCGGCATTCCGGTGCGGCAGGCGTACCTCAACGACATGATCGCCTCGAAACAACGCGCAACAGTGCTTAGCTTCGACTCGCTCATGGGCTCCAGCGGTGGCGTGGTGGTGCAGCCCCTGCTCGGCCGGGCAGCTGACGTGTACGGCTACCCGGCCTCGCTCGCGATCGGAGGCGCGATTGAGTTGATCGCTGTGCCCTTCCTGCTGGCGAGCCGTCGGCAGCATCACGACGCCGATGCGGCCAATGCCCCGACCCGCAGGCCGACCGCAGGACCGCAGCCGGCGTAGCACCCATCCTCAAATCACTTCCACCGGAAGCCTTACCTGGCGGGGCCTTCCGGGCCTACAGTTGGGCGTGTAGCGCCGTCGACAGGAGAGCCCGCGTGATTACTCTGCAGATCGAACACCAGGTCCGGGACTTCGACATGTGGAGGAGGGCTTTTGACAGTGATCCGCTGGACCGCTTCGCGTCCGGGGTGCGGTCGTACCGGATATCGCGTCCGCTCGGCCAGCAGGACTACGTGATGCTGCAGATGGATTTCGACACGCAGGAGGCCGCCGTCGAATTCCTGGCCCGGCTGCAGAACGACACGTGGAAAACAGGTGTGACGGCACCGGCGCTGGTCGGCGAGCCATCGACCAGAATCATTGAAACGGTCTCGATCGAGAACGTGGTGGCCCGCTGAGCCTGGAAGCTCAGCCGTTGGCCCTTCAATCGCCGGCTTGGATGACTTAGTGCTGCCGGCTCGGCCCGGATGCGGCCATGGCACGGTACAGACATCCCGCGCAAAGATCTTGTGCAACGATCACGCGCTGCGACGTGACCGCTCCGGTCGAGTCTTCTAGGTGCCGACGGACTCGGCCGCCAGGTTGCGCTTGAGGATTTTTCCGCTGGGCCCGAGGGGGAGCTCCTCGAGCAGCCTGACGACGCGGGGATACTTGTACGCGGCGAGTTGGGCGCTCGCGAATTCCATCAGCTCTGCCTCGGTGGCCGTGGCTCCGGCGTCGAGCACGATCGCGGCGGCAATTTCCTGGCCGTGGACGTCGTGCGGAATGCCGTAGACGGCGGCGCTGACGACTTCCGGGTGGGTGAGGAGGATTTCCTCTACCTCGCGGGGGTACACGTTGTAGCCGTTGCGGATGATCATGTCCTTCTTGCGGTCAACGATTCTCAGGTAGCCGTCGTCGTCCTTCGTGCCAAGGTCCCCGGTGCGGAACCAGCCGTCGACGATCGCCTCGGCGGTGGCCTCCGGCCGGTTGAGGTAGCCCTTCATCAGGAGGTGTCCGCGGATGACGAGCTCGCCAAGTTTGCCGCAGGGCAGCAGTTCGATGCTTTCGACCGTTTCGGCGCGGGCAATTTCGATGTCGACGCCCCAAACCGGGACGCCGATCGTGCCGGGCCGGGGCGCTGTGCCGACGTGGTTGAATGCGGCGACGGGGGACGTCTCGGTCAGTCCGTAGCCTTCGTGGATCTCCACGCCGAAGACGTCGCGGAACTTGTCCATGACTGCCAGCGGGAGGGATGCACCGCCGGAGATGCCGTAGCGCAGGGCGGCCGGACGGACGTCGACCGTCTTGGCCGCTTCAAGGAGCGCCACATACATGGTCGGCACACCGACGAAAATGTTCACCTTGTGCCGTGCCATCAAGTTCAGGGCGCCAGCGCCGCTGAAGCGGGGCATCATGACCACAGTGGCGCCCGCGCGCAGTCCCGTGTTGAGAACGACGGTCTGGCCGAACGTGTGGAACAGCGGCAGTCCGCCGAAGAGGACGTCGCCGGGCCTGAAGTCCATGACGCTGGTCAGCAGGACGCTGGTCTGTTCCACCAGGGCGAAATGCGTGCCGAGGGCGCCCTTTGGCTTGCCGGTGGTGCCGGAGGTGTAGAGGATCGTGGCGGTGTCGGAGGGCCGGCACGGGACGTAGCTGTCGATTGGCCGGGACGCGGCGGCCTCGTCCTCGAGCCGCGGCAGGCCGTCGTCGTCGGGCGCCATCACGGTCAGGAGGTCGGTGCCGGTGGTGGCGGCGCCCGCAGCGCCTTCCTTCAGCAGGGATGCGGCGCAGATCAACATCCTAGCGCCGCTGTCCTGGAGCACGTATTCGATTTCGCGTGCTTTGAGCAGCGCGTGCACCGGAACGACGACGGCGCCCAGGGCCAGGATTGCGTAATACACCCGGGCGAAGTCCGGGACGTTGGGGATCAAGACGGCGACGGCGTCTCCGGGGCCGATGCCCCGGGCGCGCAGCGCCCCGGCGTAGGCGCGGGTCTCACGCCAGAGGCTGGCGTAGCTGGTCTCGTCCTCGCCGACGATCAGGGCGATGCTGTCCGGCGTCCTGCGTGCGGATTCGGCCAGGATGGCTGCGACGGAGATGGTTCCAAAGCCGTCGTCGTGGTTGGTGGTTTTCATGGCCTGCTTCTTCGTTGTGATGGTCATGCCTTGAGGATCAGGGCGTCGCCCTGGCCGCCGCCGCCGCAGAGGGCGACGACGCCGATGCCCCCGCCGCGGCGCTTCAGGGCTAGCGCCTGATGTAGGACAAGGCGCGCGCCCGAGGCCCCCACCGGGTGCCCGAGAGCGATGGCGCCTCCCTCGGCGTTGATAGCGTCCGGCTCGATGCCGAGGTCCTTGGCGGATTGGAGGAGCACGGACGCGAAGGCCTCGTTGATCTCGACCAGATCAAGTTCCTGTGCCGTCAGGCCCTCGCTCTTGAGGGCGCGTTCTATTGCGCGGGCGGGCTGGGAGTGCAGGGATCCGTCCGGTCCCGCTGTCTGGCCGTGGGCACCGATTTCGGCGATCCACTCGAGCCCTGCAGCTTCGGCTGCCGCCTTGCTCGCGATCACCAGGGCCGCGGCGCCGTCGGAGAGCGGCGACGAGGATCCTGCGGTGATGGTTGCCGTTGCGGCTTTCGAAAAGGCCGGACGGAGTTGCGCCAGGGATTCGGCGGTGGTCTCGGGGCGGATTCCCTCATCGTGCCGGAGCGTCAGTGCTGGCCCTTTGCGCTGGGGGACGTCGATCGGGGCGATCTCGTCGGCGTACAGGCCGGCGGCGCGCGCCGCTTCGGCCCGCTGATGGGACCGGGCTGCGACAGCGTCCTGCTCGGCCCGGGTGATGCCGCGCTCGGCGTTTCCCGCGTCGGTGGCCTCGCCCATCAGCAATCCGCTCACCGGATCCTGCAGCCCGTCGCGGTTCAGCGAGTCGAGCATCGGAGCGTCCCCGATGACGACGCCGGCCCGGAGCCCGGGCACCAGGTGGGGTGCGTTCGTCATGGATTCCTGACCGGCAGCAACGATGAAGTCTGCCTCACCGGCGCGGATCATTCGAGCCGCGTCGATCACGGCTGTCAGCCCGGAGAGGCACAGCTTGTTCACCGTCACGGTGGGCACTTCCCAGCCGATCCCTGCGGCCAGGCTGGCCTGGCGTGCGGGGCCTTGGCCTGCTCCGGCCTGGATCACCTGGCCGACGATGACCGCGTCGATCTGCTCGGGGGCGACGCCGGTGCGGTCCAGCGCGGCGCGGATGGCGTGGGCGCCCAGCTCGCTTGAGGAGAAAGCCGTGAGGCCGCCGCGGAAGCGGCCGAAGGGGGTCCGGGAGCCGCCGAGGATGACAGGGATGTAGGCGTTTTGGTTCAAGAAAAGTCCTTTCGGGGTGACAGGCACAGTGTGGGCCAGGCAAGTGGCTAAGGCAGGCGGCTCAAGGCCGGTGGGTCAGGCGAAGGCGGAGATGCCGGTGATCCCGCGCGCGATGATGAGGGCCTGCATCGTTTCGGTGCCTTCGTAGGTGTGGATGGCCTCGATGTCGGCGAGGTGCCGGGCGACGCGGTTTGCCAGCAGGATGCCGTTGCCGCCGAGGAGATCCCGGGCATTGGAGGCTATGGACCGGGCGGTGCGCGTGCACGTGTATTTGGCGAGTGATGCCTGTTCGGGCGTGAGTGCCCCTTCTTCGTCGAGGCGGCTCATCTGAACCACCATCAGCTGCATCGTGGCCAGTTCACTGAGCATCCGGGCGAGCCGTTCCTGCACGATCTGGGAGGCGGCCAGTGGCCGGCCGAACTGCTGACGCTGCTTGGCGTATTGGACCGCGGTTTCGTAGCATGCGGTGGCATGCCCGACGGCGGACCACGCGACGCCCAGCCGTGTGGCCAGCAGGACCCGTGCCGTGTCTTTGAAGGACCGTGCCCCCGGCAGCACGTTCTCGTGCGGGACAAAGACGTTTTCCAGCCGGATGTGGGCCTGCCAGATGGCCCGCAAGGCGAGCTTGCCTTCGATTGTTGTGGCGGTGTATCCGGGGGAGTCCTGCGGGACCAGATAGCCGTGAACCTGGCCGTCTTGGCCGCGGGCCCAAACGACGCTCACTCCGCCGACGGAGCCGTTGCCGATCCATTTCTTCTCGCCGTTGAGAAGGAACCCGCCCGCCGTCCTGGTGGCCGTGGATTCCAGGGCCACCGCGTCCGAGCCGTGGGTGGGTTCCGTCAGCGCGAACGCGGCGAATTCCTTGCCGTCGGCGATCCCCGGAAGCCATCGTTTCTTCTGCTCGGCCGACCCGCACTCCGCGATGGACCGCAGGGCCAGGCCGCCCTGTACGGCGATCATTGTGGCGACAGAGCCGTCGCCGCGGCTGATTTCCATGGTCACCAGCCCGGCCGCAGTCCTGCTCATCGGCGCGAAACCGTCCACCTGAACTCCGTCGCGCAGCAGGTCCAGTTCGCCGAGGCGGCTGACCAGGTGCATCGGGTATTCAGCACGCTCCCAGTAGCCGTCAATGGCGGGAAGGACCTCGTTCTGGACGAAGTGGCGGGCGCGTTCCCAGTAGCCGCGATCGGCGCCGCTGATATCGGCGAATAGGGCCGCTGGGTCGGTGCCCAGTGCCTCGGTCAGGACATAGTCCGGTTCTATGGTGCCGACGGGAAATTGGCCCGCCGGCTCTGCGGCGGTGAACCCGGTAGCGGGTGACGTCGTCGTCATCTGTTCGTCCTCTGTCTCGCGTCGGGGCCTGGGCGCCCACGTGCCGTGGCTCACACCACGTCGACTAAGGATGCATTGAAACGCAGTTCCACGTCAAGGAACTCAGTGTCAGCCCGTGCGTGTCAACGTCGGGACAGTGCGTCAGGACAGGGCGTCGCGGACCGCCTGCACGATCGCGTCCTTGTCTGCGCCCGCCGTCAGCACGGTGACTACAACGGCAGGGGACGCATGGGATGCCGGAGCCGGCGCTGGCGGGCCGTACAACGCCGGCCGGAAGATCCCGGAGAGAGCCCGGAGTTCGTTCGCAAGCGCAGTTGATCTCTCCCGGTCTGCCGCTGCAGTTTCCGGGGCAGTTGCTGTTGTGCGGAGCCATCGCCGGAGGAAGGCGTTGTGCACGGCGACCGCGGCTGCGGCGAAGGCAACAGCTTTGTATTCACGGTGCTCGCCGTCAGGGATCTTATCCAGCAGGTGCAGCAGGAACGCCCTCTCGTATCGGTGGGAGGTGACCAGCTCCCGGTCCCGGAGGGCCGGCACGGTCTGCATCAGCTCATACCGGGCTCGTGACGTTTCCGGGTTCCGTACGTGGTGGTTGAAGACCAGCAGCGCCGCGTCCTCGATCGCTGCGAGCGGTTCCTGCATCGATTCCGCCAGTCGTTCGGTCACCTGCCCCAGGATTCGCTCGTGGTCCGCGAAAACAACGTCCTCCTTTGATCCGAACTTCCGGAAGAAGGTGCTGCGGCTCATGCCCGCGGCGTCCGCAAGTTCGTCAACGGACGTTGCGTCATAGCCTTTCGACGCCAACAGCCCGATGGCGGCGGCTGTGGTTCCGTCGGTATCGTGGCTTGGCGGGTGCGAGATCATGCGCCGAAATCTAGCACAACTACGGGGCCCGTCCCGACGGGCGACGTCAGCGCGGCCACCCGACCGGTCGGCCGGTGAGGGGTCGGCCCGCGCCGCAGGCCCGCCAGTCATCGAGGGCTTCGATGGCAGGCGGGCCCGGGGGACTGCAAAGGCTCAAACCGTTCAGGACTGGGTGGATTCCACCAGGGGATCCACGAAGGCCTCGGCGGCGGGGTGGGTGTCGCGGACGCCGTGCAGGCCGATGAGGGTGAGCAAGGCCGCGGCGGCCGCCGCGATGGCGCAGACGATGAAGGCATCGGAGAAGCCGTTGCCCAGGGACTGCAGGGCGAGCTCGTGAGCTGCGGAGCCGGGTGCTCCCGGCGGCAGGCTGTTGAGTGCGATTGGGCCGCCGGCCTGGAAGATCGCGTTGGCCGGACCGGCCTGGTCGGCGGGGAGCGTGGCGGTCTGCAGCGAGGCGCCCAGGCTGGCTCCGGCGGTGCTCAGGGCCACGGCGCCGGCCAGCACCGGGCCGAGGGCGAAGCCGAGGTCGCGGAGCAGGTTGGTGGTGGCGCTGGCCATGCCGGCCAGGTGCAGGGGGACAGTGTTCAGGGCGATCGCGGTCATCGGGCTCAGGGTCAGGGCGAAGCCGACGCCGAGCAGCAGGGCCGGGGTGATGAACGGGGTCATGGACATGTTCGTGACGTCCAGGCCGGAGGCCATCAGCGCGCCGGCGGCCATCAGGAGGAAGCCCGCGGTGAGCATCCAGCGGCCCGCGACGCGGGTGAGCAGGCGGGAGATCAGCGGAACCAGCACGAACGTCGGGCCCTGCAGCAGGATGAACAGCAGGCCGATGTTCATGGGGTTCTGGTGCTGGACCGGGCCGAGCCACATGCTCAGCGAGAAGAGGCTTCCGAGGAACGCGAACATCCCGACGACGGCGACGATCGAGGAAATGGTGAAGCCGCGGTTGCGGAACAGCCGCAGATCCAGCAGCGGCGATTCGACGCGCGTCTCAATGAGGACGAACGCGAGCAACAGAGCGATGCCGGCGACGAACGAGAAGATCACGTGAGGGGCGCCCCAGCCGTCTTCGGGGCCCTTGACGAGGCCGAAGAGGACAAGGATCAGGCCGAGGGCAAAGGTGATCTGGCCCCACCAGTCCGGCTTGCGGCCCTGGGCCGCCTTGTGTTCTGCCGCGACCAGCAGCGCCAGGATCACGGTCAGTACGCTAAGGACGGCAACCGTGCCGTAGGCGCCCCGCCAGGAGCCGAGGCTGGCCAAGGTGCCGCCGAGCAGCGGTGACAGCGCCGCACCGACGGACAGGAATCCCGCCCACATGGCAATTCCCCTGGCCCGCGCCCGCGCATCGTGAGTGACGGCGGCAACGAGGGCGAGGGAGGCGGGGAAGATGGCTCCCGCGCCGAGGCCGTTCAGGGCCGAACCGATCCACATCGCCTCAACGGTCGGAGCCAGGGTGCAGACCAGTGAGCCGATCGCCATGAGCAGGGAGCCGCCCATGACAAGCTTCTTGTGGCCGAGCTTGTCGCCCAACAGGCCAAAGGTCAGCTCGAACACGACGACGGGGATCATGAACGCTGCCGCGATCAGGGTCAACTGGGACCCAACGGCGTTGAAGGTCGTCTGGAACTCGCCATTGAGCGAGCCGGGAAGCGCGTTGGCGATTTGCGCGACCATCACGGCGACGGCGGCCGTTGCCAGCGTGCCTTTCACCCGCAGCCGCGGAAGCGCCAACTGGGCGGCATCGGTGGCAGCTTCGGCAGGGGACTGCGCGGCAGGCGGTGCCTGCTGCGGCGGGTAGGTCTGGGGTGGAACGGTTCTGGGATCAGTGCTCATGGAAAACTCCTTTGTCTGATACGAGCAATCGGGTGGAGCGGGGTGAAGAACGAGGCGTCCGACGGCGGTCAGTGGTCGGGGAGGCGGCGCCGGGTCACGATGGCGGGGGCGGTGCCGCCGGAATCAAGGCCCCTGAAGCACGGCACGTTGTCCTCTTTTCGCGTCGTCGCGATGGCACCCGGATGTGATGTCGGTAACAACATAGGCATTGACTATACATGGTGTCAAGTCAAATTACATGGTGAACCTTGCATTACTCTGGGGGAGTGGCAAGCATTCGAGAAGCTCAGAAGCAGATGACCCGCCGGCTCTTGCTCGAGAAGGGGCTGGAGCTTTTTGAGGAGAAGGGGTATGCCGCCACCACGGTGGATGACATCGCCGCTGCCGTAGGCACCACCAGGGCCACCTTTTACTCGCATTTTCCTTCCAAGGGCCAGCTCATGCGGTCGCTGGTCGAGCGCTCCAATCAGATGCTGACCGAGGCGGATGTCCCGCCGCTGCATTCAGTGGTGGAATCCGGGGACCGTGAGCTGATCCGGACCTGGCTTGCGCGCAAATTCGACCAGTGGGCGGAGATCCGCCCTTACGTGGTGGCGGCGCATCAGGCGGCGGCCAGCGAACCCGATATCCAAACGGCTCTTGATCAGTGGTTCGACTCGGCGATCGATGACATGCAGGCGGGCCTTGACCGGGCCGGGCGGTTTGACCCGATCAGCCGCCGGGTGCGGTGCGCGCTGGCCTTCGGGGAACTAGAGTTCTTTTCCCGGCGCTGGATGCGGCTCGGCTGGACGGTGGACCGCGATACTTCGCTGGAGCTGATGGTCCAGAACTGGTGCTTCCTGCTGGCTGAGTGAGCAGGAAGCACCAGATGACCGGTAGGGTCAGTTCGCCCGGTGCCCCGCCGCCTTGCCCCTGGTGAACGGCAGCACCAGCCTGGACTGGTGGGCGGCGTCGCGGTAGATCTTATGGGTCACGGGCCGGCCCACCGGCAGGTGGAAGGCATCCGGCGGCAGCAGCGAATTGTGCTCGTCGGCCAGGGGCTCGCCGTTCGAGAGTTCCACCGTCAGCTTGTGGCCGGGTTTGAACGTGTTCGCGAACGGGTAAAGGCGCAGCACATACTCCTCGACCGTTCCCGGTTCCACGGGAACGGAGCGGGTGTGCGGGTGGTACGGGTTGCCCTCGGTGGTCCGACCGTCGAGCTCGCGGTGCGAGGCCTTGAGGTAACCGCTGGTGATCAGCTGGCGTTTGCCGTTGGGAGCGTAGTCCCACAGGCGAAGGATGAAGTTGGTGTCCGGCTGGTCGATCTCCGCGAAGATGTGCGCGGCGCCGGTGCCGATCAGCTCCGTGTCCGCCTCGAACGGCTCCGTGCTCCAGCTCAGGATCTCCACCTTGTCCGTCACCGTCAGCGGCGCCTGGTAGAAACCGTCCGGGGCCGCGTACTCCGTACCCATCGGCTCCGGCTCCCTGGACAGCCTTTGGCGCGGGCGCAAATACAGGGACGTGTATTCGATGTCCTTCGGCGGCCACTGGTCCGCGGTCACCACCTCGCGGGAGCCCTCCACGAAGACACTCACGGCGGGCTCGTCCATGACGCGGTTGTCGATGCCCTTGATCCAGTAGTCGTACCACCGGAACATCTTGTCGTGTTCCTCGATGAACGGGCGCGACTGCATCGGCGGGTAGGGACCGATGTCGAGCTTCTTCGGGCCCTTCAGCTCGTTGAAAAGCTCGATGGTGCCGTCCAGGGTCCAGCCGCGGCCCTGGTCCAGCTGCAGCCACACCGGGATGTCGATGTTCGGGGCCAGCGTGATCGGGTTGCGCTCCTCATACCAGTCCCCGTCCAGCTCGTTCATGACGATGTCGAACCAGGCTTCGTGGTTCTTCGGGTAGTTCAGGACGTGGACCAGGTTCGGCCAGGCGGCGACGTCCGGGTCCTGCAGGCGCTTCTGGACGAGCTTCTTCAGCTCCTCGGGGGAGTGCTTCTCGATCATGCGGGACTTGACGTTGTCGGTGAACGCCCAGCCGGAATCTCCGCCGCGGCCCTCGCGGGCGGCGCGGGGCATGAACCACATGATGCCACCGTGGTAGGTGGTCTCGTAGAAGTCGTAGTGGCCGCCGGAGACGAAGATCGCCTTGAGGTGCGGCGGGCGCTCGGCGGCGGCGAGCACCTGCATGGAGCCGAAGTAGGAGATGCCCACCATGCCGACGTTGCCGTCGCACCACGGCTGCTCCGCGACCCACTCGATGAAGTCGTACGCGTCCTGGCCGAGCGAGACGCCGCCGGCGTTGTAGTTGCCGATGTGCTCACCGCCGGAGTGGCCGGAGCCGCGCAGGTCACCGATGACGTGGACGTAGTCCTCCTTGACGATGCGGGCAATGTCGCCGGCCTCGATGCAGCCGTCCCACATCGGGCTGGGGCGCCGCTGTGGCGGCGTAGTGAGGGCCAGCGCCTGCAGTTCCTTGCCGTACGGGCTCAGTGCCACCAGCGCCGGACGAGGCTTGTCGTCGGTACCCTGGTATGCGTCCGCGGCGAGCTCGACGCCGTCGCGCATCGGGACCCGGAGGTCTTTGCGAACGGCAATCTTCCCCCCGCCGGCGTTCAGCAACTGGAAGTCATCCATGAGTGCTTGTCTCCTCATCTTCGGTCAAATGGTCCGACGTCGTGCGGTAGCCGTGGAGCGTCGTGAAGAACGGGGACGGCTCCAGGGTGGGGTCCCCGGCGAAACCAAGGTCCTCGGCTACGCGGGCGAAGGGTGAGTATGGCGAGTTCGTTTCCTGCAGTCCGGCAGCCAGGCAGCCGCAGGCCGCATTATTGACGCGAGCTTCGATCTCCAGGCTCCCTTGAAGCGCCTCCCGGGCCTGCCCGGCGTCGAGCTCCACGCCGAAGGGTGTGCCATCCGCGCGGCGATACGGGTGCCCCAGGTAGAGGTGGCGCGGACGGATTTTATCGCTGAGGTACTGGAGGCTTGAGCGGTAGCCCTCCGGGTCCGCGAATCCGGGGAATCCGTTGGCTGCACCGTGGACCTGAACGGCGTCGCCGACGAACACGTCGTTTTGTCCGTCGATGACATAGGCCACCGACCCAGGAGTGTGGCCCGGAATCGAGTGGACCGAGACGCTGACGTCACCGCCAAGGGAGATGGTCTCACCCCCGCGCACCACCATCGTCGGCTCCATCTCGCCGGAGATGACCGCGTTCGTGGCCTCGGTAAGTTTCGCCTCGCCGTCGGGGTCGTTCAGATACTGCCCCCGTCCGGACAGGTATTCGTCCACGTGGGCCCGGCGCGAGCGCAACAACGGTGCGTCGGCCTCGTGAATCACCACCTGCGCGCGCCGGCCGGTGAGCTCCCACAGGGCGTACGCGCCGCCGATGTGGTCGATGTGTCCGTGGGTCAGCAGAATCCAGCGGACGTCCTCGATCCGGCGGCCGATCGCCTCCAAGGCCGGCACCATGCCCTCGGCGGGCGAGGACGCGATCCCCGTGTCGATGATGGCGGGCTCCGGGGCGTCGATGTAGAAGCTGTAGAGACCGAACCGGCCCCATGGGGAGACCATGGGATGAACAGCGACTGACTTCGTCATCGCCCGGCCCTCGCGTTCAGGAATTCACCTGTCTCCTCGAATGCCCGGTAGAACTCCGGGATCCAGGAGAAGTTCTGGACGAAACCGTGGTTGGCCCCCGCGTAGCGGCTGACTGTTGCGCCGACGCCGGCCTCTTTCAGGCGCCGCCCGTAGAGTTCGCCCTCGTCCCGCAGGGGATCGTGCTCTGCCGTGATGACGAGGGCAGCAGGCAGGCCGGCGAGGTCCTCGCGTTTGATGGGGGAGACGAGGGGATCCGCCGGGTCCGCCCCGTTCTCGAGGTAGAACGAGTTGAACGGCAGCAGGCCCGCCGTCTCCAGTCCGTACCCCTTCGCATTCTCCCGCAGCGACGCGTAGCGGTCGACGTCGAAGTCCAGGTCCAGGGAGGGATAGAACAGCACCTGGTGCGTGATCGCCGGGAACCCGTCGTCGTGGGCCTGCGCGGCGACGGCGGCCACGAAGTTGCCGCCCGAGCTGTCGCCCGCGATGGCGAGGTTCTTCCCGTCCCAGCCCAGGCTGTGGCCCCGCGCGGCGGCCCAGCGGACCACACCGTAGCAGTCGTCGAGGCCGGCCGGGAAAGATGCTTCGGGGGCCAGCCGGTAGCCGACCGAGATGACCTTGTAGCCGGTTTCCTTGGCGAGTGCCCGCGCCACGTGGTCGTGGGTGTCCAGGCTGCCCAGGAAGAACGCTCCGCCGTGGAAGTACACCAGCAGTCCGTAGGCGTCAGCCTCCACCGGTGTGTAGATCCGCACCGGCACGTCGCCCGAGGGCGCCACTGCCGTGGCGTCCTCGACGGAGTACAGCGGACGGCGGTCCTCGAGTGCGGGAACCTGCGCGGCCTCGCCGGCCCGCATGGCCTCCGGATTCAGCGGCGAACCATCGGGCGCCGGCAGGGTGCTGAGGATCTTGGCAATTTCGGGATGAATCGTCATGGCGTCAGACCTGTGCCTGAGCCGCGGGCTTCTGGGACGCGGGCTTCTGACCAGGGAAGACGTCGTTGACTTCTTCCTCGGACCACCCCTGACGCGAGATGCGCTGCAGCTCGTCCGTCACCGGCTTGCGGGTCGACTGGAACAGGGCCAGCGCCTCCTTGACGGAGTCGGCCTGCGCGAGGGCGTCGGCCAGTGCTCCGGCATCCTCGATCGCCGAGTTCGCACCCTGGCCCTGGTGGTGCAGCATGGAGTGCGCCGCATCGCCCATGAGGACGACTGAGTCGGTGTGCCAGGAGTCGACGGGGTCGATGTCGTAGACGGCGCGGATGTTGACGGTGTCCATGTCGAGGTCGCGGGCGATGCCCACGATCCGCTCGTCGAAACCTTCCACAGTTTTCAGGAGTTCTTCCTTCGTGATCGTGGGTGCCCAGGTGCCGTCCGGATTCAGGGCGGTGATGTCGAAGGACATCTGGTTGCGGTGGCGCAGCGGCAGGAGGTAAACCTTGGTGCCCCTGCCCATGTACATCCGCAGGTTGTCGTCGACGGCCATCCCGTGGGCGTTGTCGGCGGAGATGACCACGCGGTAGGCGTGTTCGCCGGAGAACACGGGGCCCTTGTCGCTGAAGAGCTGCTCGCGCACCGCGGACTTGATGCCGTCTGCACCGACCACCAGGTCGGCCTCCACGGTCTCCCCGTTGGCAAAGGTCAGGACAGAGCGGTCGCCCTTGTCCTCGATGGTCTCCAGCCGGTGGCCGAGCTGCACCATGCCCTCGGGAAGCACGCCGAGAAGGGCTTCGATGAAGTCGCGGCGGTGGATGAGGTACGTCTGCTTCTCTTCGCCGAACTCGGGCCAGGTGTCCTTCATGATCGGCTCACCGGTGGCCGTGAGGATCTCAAAGTAGTCGCTCGCCGAGCTCACCTTGGCGATCGCGTCAAAGATTCCCCACTGGCGGAACCGGGCCATGGTGGCCGGACGCAGGCCAATGCCGGCGCCGACCTCTCCCATCTGGGGAGCCTGCTCGTAGACCTTGACGTCTGCACCGAGCAGGCTCAGGGCCTTGGCCGCCGCAGCGCCGCCGTAGCCCGCGCCGACGATGGCGATCTTGAGGTTCTTGATGTCTTCAGCCTTCATGGTTTCATCTCTTTCTTGGCTCTTTCTTGGCCCGGGCCGTGTCTGGTGGAACGGGTAAGTTGTGCTGGTCTGTCCGGGGTCAGGCGTGCAGCGACAGGAAGTCGGCCGGGTTGTCCTCGAGCAGGAGTTTGAGGGTGGCGTCGTCGATGCCGGCCGCCCGCATGTCCGGGATCATGTCCTCGAAGATGTAGTTGATGGTGTGGCCCTTCACGCCAGGCCAGCCCAGGGGGCTGCAGTTGGCGTCTGCCGAGACGAGGAGCTTGTCCGCATAGCCCTTGTTGACGAGCTTGACGAAGTGCTCCATGCGTTCGTCGCGCTTGCGGCCCCAAAACGGCGGATCCGGCAGCTCGAGGTCGTACCCGAACGTATCGAAGCCGATCCGGCCGCCCTGCTCGTAGATCCAGTCGTGCGGGGTGATCGGAGCGTTCAGGCCGTCGTCGGCGTGGCCGAAGAGCACGCGGTCTAGGGACAGGCCCTCTTCGTTGAAGATGGACACCGCCGGCTCGGGGTCGATGGCCAGATGCGTCAGGATCGGCGCGCCGGTCACGACGGCGGCACGGGCCGCGGCCCGGTAGATGCGCTTGTCGAGGTCCGTCATTCGTCCGCCGCGGCTCACACCGACCTTGATGACGCCGGCCTTGGCGCCCGTGTTGCCGATGCCGACGGTGATCTCGTGGATGAACACTTTCGCCAGGTAGTCCACGGTGGCGCGGGAGAAGTGCGGCAGGGCGGTGTCGCCGCCGACGAAGCCGGTGCAGGCCACGATGTGCACGCCCGTCTTCCGGGACAGGGATTTGTAGTAGTCGACGTCGCGCCCGTTGCAGATGCCGGTGGCGTCGACAAAGGTACCGCCGCCGTATTCGCGGAATTTCCGCAGTTTCGGCACGGTTTCCTCGTAGGCCTGCTCGGGCGACTTCCACCACGTGGTGTCCAGCTCGGACCCGGGCATGCCGTAGCCGATGTGTTCGTGGACCGCCACGATTTCCAGTTCTTCGGCCGGGATGGTTCCCAGCACGGTGTTGACCTTGGTCATTCGTTCACCTCAGGGGTCGAAAGCTTGTTGTGGGAGTGCCGACGCGTGCTTAGCGCACGGTCAGCAGGTTGCGCGGGTTGTCCACGAGGATGCGCCGGGCGTCTTCGTCGCTCAGGCCGTGGGTCTTGAGGTAGGGCACGAACGTGGACAGGACGTGGCTGTAAGGCAGGTTGTACTCCGGCAGCCCCTTGGCCACGCCGATCGAGTTGCCCGAAAGGATGATCTTGTCGGCATGGCCGGCCTTGACGAGCTCGAACACCAGTTCGGCGCGATCGTGGTCGGTGAGGTAGTCCGCGTGGTCGTTCAGGCCCACGTGGTCGATGCCGACGAAGGCTCCGCGGCCGGCCACCTTGATGGCGGAGCCGGCGGCGTCCTTGCGGTCCAGGTCGCCGACGAGCACCCGGTCGGCCCCGATCTGCTCGTCCAGCACGATGTCCAGATCGTGCAGGGCATCGGCGCCGAACCGAATCGAGACCGGGATGCCGGTGTTCCTGGCGGCGCGGGCGGAACCGCGGAACAGGCTCTCCTCGGTCGGGGTCATGCCGGCGCGGTCGGCGATGGTGGCCACAATGCCGGCGGCGGCGCGGCGCTCGACCCGGGGTACCACCATCCCCTCAGTGACCTCCCTGCCGAAGAGGTCGCCGAACTTTTCGGCCGGCCAGGGGGCGGGCGGGTTGGTCTGCGGGGTCAGGAAGTATCCGCCGAGTTCTTCCTCCGGGCCCAGGCCCGTGGAGGCGACGATGTGGACGCCGGTGGAGCGGGACAGGGCCTCGTAAAGCTTCAGGTCGCGGCCGTGGAACATGCCGGTGCTGTCGACGATCGTCTGCCCGCCGTGCTCGCGGAAGTCCTTGAGCTTCGCGGCCAGTGCCTCGAAGATCTCCGCCCGGTCCATCGTGATGTCCGGGGCGTACTGCGCACCCGGGAGCACCGACAGCAGGGCCTCGTGGACCGCGACCACACCCAGTTCATGAGCGGGGACGGGGCCAAGGACCGTATGGGCGGTGGCTCGATCGACGGTGCCGGCGAACGCGTCGCCGGTGTCGACGGGGGTGGGGTGAATCACTTGCTTCTCCCTTGAAGTTCGGGTGCTGAATGCAGGGGTGCCGCCGGGCCTGGCCAGACCATCGCTCCGATGCGGTGTATCCAGCGTCACATCTTTCTTTACAGTATGTCAAGTAAATAAACGCGACGTATACCCGGTACTTCGTGGCGTTCATGAAACCGACGAATCGTAAACTGTATTGACATCATGTAAACCCTGGCGTCAAGATGTGTGGAGCGCCACATCCGCCTCCGGCCTTGGCCGGAGCCCGGTAGAGCACCGGGGAATGCGCCGCAGCTATCGTCCAGGCTGACGGGCCTCACACCCTCGGCCCACCCCCCATCCGCAAGGAGAATACTGTGACTGCACCCGCAGAATCCGGCATCGATATCTGGGACGACGACGTCCTGGTCGACCCCTACCCCACGTACGCCGCGCTGCGCGAGCAGGCCGGCGTCGTCCACCTGCCCAAGAACGACCTCTACGTTCTGACGCGCTACGACATCATCCGCGACGTACTCGGCGATCCGGCGACGTTCTCGTCCACCACCCTTGGCTTCAACCCGATGGTCAACGAGGCGCTGCAAGGCACCTCGCTTGCCTCAGACCCGCCGCTGCACACCCAGCTGCGCGCGACGCTCTCCGAGAACCTCACTCCCCGCGCACTGCGCGGCCTGAAGGTCATCATCGACGAGAAGGCGGACAAGCTCGTCGCCGACCTCGTCGCCGGCGGAAGCTTTGAAGCCATCGACTCCCTGGCGCGAGCTTTCCCGCTTGAGATCGTCGCCGACCTCATCGGCTTCAGCGGACACGTCAAGGACAACATGATGCGCTGGGGGCAGTCCGCGATGCAGGTCATCGGGCCGATGAACCAGCGCACCCAGGAGAGCTTCCCGATCGCCGGCGAGCTTTACGGCTGGTGCTCGTCAGTTACCGCCGGCGACCTCGCCCCCGGCTCGATCGGCCGCGGGATCTTCGACGCTGAAACGCGTGGCGACATCCCCGAAGGCTCCGCCGGGCACATCATCCACCAGTACCTCGGGGCAGGCGTCGATACAACGATCGCCTCGATCGGAAACATCATCGCCCTGTTCGGCCGCCACCCGGAACAGCTTGAGCTTGTCCGCGAGAACCTCGACCTGGTGCCTGCAGCCTTCGCGGAAGTGCTGCGCTATTGGGCCCCCGTGCACATCTGGGGCCGCACAACCACCCGCGAGGTTGAGATCGACGGAGCCACCGTTCCTGCGGGCGCTCAACTGGGCATCCTCTTCGGCGCCGGCAACCGGGACCCGCGGCACTACGAAAACCCCGACACCTTCGACATCACGCGCAACCCGGTGGACCACCTCTCCTTCGGCTACGGACCGCACGGCTGCGCCGGCCAAGGCCTGGCCAAGCTCGAGGCCCACGCGATCATTGACGCGCTTGCCCGTCAGGTGAAGTCACTGTCCATCGCGGACGGGGTCCGGGTGCCGAGCAACATCACGCGGAGTTTCGAGAAGCTTCAGGTCGTGAAGGTGGTGGCATCGTGAGGATCGAACTCGACCGGCCACGCTGCGAGGGGCACGGCCTCTGCGAGGAAGCCGCGCCCCGGCTGATGCACCTCGACGATGACGGCCAGTTGGTCATCGATGCCCCGGAGGTGGACGGTGCCGACCTCGACGCCGCGAAGGCGGCCGTGAGGGTCTGCCCGGTCGCCGCGCTCCGGCTGGAAGCTGCATAGCGGGGCGCGGGCCCGGCGTCGTCGGCAACGGCATCGCCGGGCTCACGGCGGCGAGTCACTGCGCTCTGCCGGCTTCGACGGCGGGCTGACGCCGGTCCTGCCGCCCCGGGACCGGCGTCGCCCGCCCGGGCCTGTCGCCGCACAACAAAGTTAGGATTGGTCCATGTCGACGTTGCGAGAAGCCCAGAAAAAGCTCACCCGCGACGTGATCGTGGAGCGGGCTCTCGAGCTTTTCACCGACAAGGGGTACGCCGCGACCACCATCGATGAGATCGCCGCGGCGGCCGGCACCACCCGGGTGACTTTCTACGCGCACTACCCTTCACGCAGCGATCTGATGAGGGACTTCATGGTGCGCGTCAACGCGGTGCTCGACCGTGAGGACGGCCCGGGGATCGGCTCTACCGCGGCCGACCTCGTCGACGTGGTGCGGGCAGGCGAGCTGCCGGGCATCCTGGCGTGGCTGGAGTCGCGGGCGGCGCTCTGGCCGGTCTTCCGCCCATACCTCGACGTGCTCGAGGAGGCCGCCGCCGTCGATCGCGACGTGCGCGCCCTGGTTGAGGGATGGCATGAGGAGGTCATCTCCGACCTCGTCCGCGGAATGAAGCTCGCAGGGCGCTTCTCGGAGGAGACGCACCACATTCGCGGCACTCTGGCCTTCACCTCACTCGACTACGTCGCCACGCTCTGGACCCGACGCAAGTTTGAACCAAACCGCGAACACGCGCTCGAGGTGCTTGCCGATAACTGGTACCACCTGCTCTGCGACGAAGGCTGACCCTGGGCGCTGGTGTTCCTGGCTCGCGCGCAGTACATGGTGGTTCGCGATGGCACGATCGTGAACCTGGCATTGCCGCGGCTCCAGATCGAGATGGGCATCAGCGACTCCACGGGCTAACCCGGGCCGGCGTCGCTGCGGCGGCGGTCCGGGGGCACTTTGGCGCGGACACGCCGTCAACCAGGGCGCCGGCGTCGGACATTGCCCTCAAAGTGCCCCCGGACGGAGACAAGCGCGCGCGAAAGCGGGAGGCCCCTCGCCGAGGGGCCTCCCGCTTTAGGATTGTTTAGCCGGCTCTCAGATCCACTTCGGGGCGGGGGGAACCGTCCCGGTGGTGGCTGCAGCGCCCGGCCCGGCGGCGGTGACGCCGCTGTTGCCGCGGCCGGCGGCCCATTCGACGACGGCGGCGAGCGGTCCGGAGACCACCGTGGGGGAGTCCGACGTCGCGTCCCCGAAGGTGAGGTCGCGGTCCGTGACCCTGACGACGAGGTCCTTGTCGGTGCCGCGGGTGTGCCAGGCGCCGGTGATGTCCTTGAGGAGCCGTTCCAGGACGGGCGCCGGGATGTCGTGGAAGGCGGCGCCGTTGTCCAGGTCCACAGCGTGCATCCAGACTTCGCGGCTGCGCATCCAGACCGTTTCCGTGGCGGGCACTTCGCGGCCCTGGATAGTCCGGACCTTGTGGTGCCACGCGTCCTCGGGCAGGTCCCGCCACTCGACGTTCAGGTGCACGGCCGAGTGGTCGAAGAGGTGCCGTAGCGCGATCGGACTCAGCGTGGCGCCGAAGTCAATCTCGTGGTCCCGGACGTCCGTGGAGGCATACATCGGGGATTCGACGCCGGTGGCCGCCCACTCGATGAGCCGGGCGATGGCCCGGGCGTTGTAGCCGATGTGCGCGGTGATGTGGCGGCGGGTCCAGCCCGGCAGCAGCGAATCACCGTCGAGCTCCGTATCGGAGAGCTCGTTGAGCTTGCGGGCGAAGAACGCCGTCCCGCGGCGTGCCTGCAGCAGGGCCGCGAGCAGCTCCGGGTCCGTCGTCTGGTCGTGGCGGGCAACCATCAGGCTTCCTTGATGACGCGGTTCTTCAGCTGTCCCAGTCCCTCGATGGTGGTGACCAGGAGCTGGCCTTCCTGCAGGTAGCGCTTGGGGTCCTGGGCGTGGCCGACGCCGCCGGGGGTGCCGGTGGCGATGACGTCGCCCGGGTTCAGCGTGATGATCGTGGAGATGTAGGACACCAGGTATTCGGGGGTGAAGACGAGGTCGCCCGTCGGGGTCTGCTGCTGGATGTCGCCGTCGACCGCGGAGGTCATCAGCGGGCCGGCGGTGAACTCGTCCTTGGTGACCAGGGCCGGTCCGAACGGGGTGGACTTTTCCCAGGTCTTGCCCTGCAGCCACTGGATGGTGCGGAACTGGTAGTCGCGCATGGACACGTCGTTCAGGACGGCGTAGCCGGCGATGTGGGCCGGGGCGTCGGCTTCGCTGATCCGGCGGCCCTTTTTGCCGATAACGACGGCGAGTTCGGCTTCCCAGTCGACGGCGTCGGATTCCTGCGGGAGGGCCAGGTCATCGTTGGGGCCGATCAGGGATTCCTGGTACTTGGCGAACAGGGTGGGAAATTCGGGGACTTCCCGGCCCATTTCCTTGATGTGGTTGCGGTAGTTGTGGCCCACGCAGATGATTTTGCCGGGGGAGGGGACGACGGCGGCCAGGTCCGCTCCCTCGAGCGGGTGCGTGGCGCCGGCCGCTGCCTTCGCGGTGGCTTCCCAGTCCGGGGTGCGGAGGAGTTCTCCGACGTCGGCGAAGCCGTCGATCTCGGTCAGGGTGTCGCCGTCCTGGCGCACAGCCTTGGTAACTGTTTTTCCCTCAAAGGGGAGTCGGAGGGTGAGGAGTCTCATTACTTGGTGCGTCCTTCGATGTAGGTGCGGTTGAAGTTCAGCCGTTCGAAAATGGGGGCGTCGCTGAAGCGGAAAAGATCGAATTCCGTGTCTGCCTGCAGTGACCAGGCGGCCCAGGACGGGACGACGAAGAGGTCGCCCTTGGCCAGGGTCCTGGTTTCGCCGTTCAGGACCACGGAACCGGTCCCTTCGAAGACCTGCCACACGCTGGAGCCGACCTCGCGGACGGTTTCGGTGGTGGCGCCGGCGCGGAGCCGGTGGAATTCCGCCCGGATGGTCGGCATGACGTCCCCGCCGGTGGTGGGGTTGGTGTAGCGGACGGCGGCGTGGCCCTGGGACACGGTGGCCGGGTGGCCCTCGTCCTCGAGGAGGAGCTGCTCGGTCAGGGCCCGGTCCGTGTATTCCCAGCGGTACGCCGCGATGGGGGAGCTCGTGGTGTCCTCCAGTCCGGAGAGCGGGCGCAGGCCAGGGTGGGCCCAGAGGCGTTCGGAGCGGGAGATGTCCGGCGTGGCCTCGTCGGTGACACGCTCGGTGCCGAACTCGAAGAACCCGGCATCGGCGTAGTGCACGAACGGGATGTCCAGGCCGTCGATCCAGGCCATCGGCTCATCGGTGTCGTTGTGGTGGCCGTGGAAGTTCCAGCCCGGGGTCAACAGGAAGTCCCCGCGGGACATCCGCACCGGGTCCCCGTTCACGACCGTCCACACGCCCTCGCCCTCGACGACGAAGCGGAACGCGTTCTGTGAGTGGCGGTGTTCGGGGGCGGTCTCGCGGGCACCGAGGTACTGGATGGCCGCCCACAGCGTGGGGGTCGCGTACGGCGTACCGGCCAGACCGGGGTTCGCCAGGGCGATCGCCCGGCGTTCCCCGCCGCGGCCCACCGGGACCAGATCGCCGGCGCGGGCGGCCAGCGGGTACAGATCGCTCCACCGCCAGACGTGGGCCACCGCCTTGGGGGTCGGCACCATCGGCATCAGGTCCGCGATCTCGGTCCACAGCGGGATCAGGTTCTCCCGGTCAAAATCCCGGTAGAGCTCCTTGAGCTGGGCGGCTTCTTCGGGCGTCGGCTCCGGAGCAGTAGGTCCCGCGGCCACTGATTCATGAGTCGTGTTCTCGGCGCTGATGGACACGTGGGCCTCCTCGGTAGGTCAGAACAGTTCTTTGGCGTAGTTCGACTCTACGGATGTGGAGGTGTGACCCCCAACATATTCTGCCAGTCAGAATTTTTGGATGGTTCCCCCGGGTGCCCGGCGGGGTACCCCGCTGTGTGCCCTGCCGCACACTCGGCGCGCACTCAGTCCGGCTCGGCCGGATTAGCCGCGATGTCGATTTCCAGCTGCCGGCAGGTTTCCCGCAGCGCGGGGACGAGTCCGGCGTCGAAGACCCGGCGGAACCGGGTCGAGGGAGTGGCGACGCTGAGTGCGCCGACGACGTGCCCGTGCCGGTTGTGCAGGGCCATCCCGAGGGCACTCACCCCTTCCTCCGTCCCCTCAAAATTGGCCGCGAAGCCGTTGCCGCGGATGGACTCAAGCTCGCGCAGGAACGCCGGGTACTCCGCGGCGGGAATGGTATCCCCGCCAATCTCGGCATTGTTGCTGCGAAAGAGTTGGTCGATCATGTGGGGTTCCAGTTCGGCGAGCATGGCCTTGCCGCCCGACGTCTTGTTGGCGGGCATGACCGTCCCCTGCCGGTCACCAACCCGCAACACGTTGTTCCCCTCCACCGTGGCCAGGAATCGCACTTTGGTGCCCACCCGCACCATAAGGTTGACGGTCTCGTTCAGTTGCGCCGAGAGCAGCTCCATGTGCGGCTGGGCGAGCGAGCGCAGGAGCCTGGTCCAGCTCAGGCCCGCCGGCCCGACCCCCATCGCCGCCCCGGGAACATAGCGGCGGTTTTCATCCTGCACGGCAAAGCCCCGGTAGACCAGCATCGCCAGGAGCCGGTGGGCGGTGGAGGGGGCTACGCCGAGCTCGGCGGCGGCGTCCTTGAGCCGCAGCGCGCCCCCGTCGCGGAGCAGCTGCAGGAGTTGCAGCGCATTGTCCACCGCCTCGATGGAATAGGTCGGCCGCTTTTGGACGGGCTTCCGGGTGGACTTGGCTGGCGGGTTGTTCTGCACATCAGAATTGTATTGTTGTTCGTCTGCAATCTCCATGACAGTAGTGGGATGAATCACACACCTTCCGCTGCAGCGCCGGAGCGGCCGACACCGGGTCTTCCCGGCCCCACTACCGCTGATGGGCCTGCATCACGGTTCTCCAAAGGCTCGGCAGCGGCCGTCCTCGTCTGCTGGCTCCTGGTGGTCTTCGATGGCTACGACCTCATCGTCTACGGCACCGTCCAGTCCTCACTGATTTCTGAGACCGGATGGGGCCTGAATAAGGCCACCGCCGGAACGATCGGCTCCATGGCCTTCGTCGGCATGATGATCGGGGCGATCTTCGCCGGACGCATGGCCGACTCGTGGGGCCGCCGCCGGACCATCCTGGGCTGTGCCATCGTTTTTTCGATCTTCACGATCCTCTGCGCGTTCGCGCCTAGTGCCCCGGTCTTCGGCGTCCTGCGGCTCCTCGCCGGCATCGGACTCGGCGGGCTGGTGCCCTCGGCCAATGCGCTCGTGGCCGAACTCGTCACGCCCAAATGGCGCTCCACCGTCGCCACCCTGATGATGTCCGGTGTCCCGATCGGCGGATCCATCGCCGCCCTCGTCGGCATCCAGCTGATCCCCGCGTTCGGCTGGGAGTCCATGTTCCTGGTCGCCGTGGTCGCCCTGATGGTCGTGGTGCCGCTCGGAGTGAAATACCTTCCGGAGACCCTGGACCCGGCCGGTGCCGCAGGCCGGGCCGCCCGCAAGGCCGCCGGGAAAGGGCATGCGGTCAACGAGCCGTCCGGCTTCTCCTCCCTGCTCCGCGCCCCGTACCTGGGGGTGAGTGTGCTGTTCGCCCTGGCAACGATCGCCACCCTGTTCGCCTGGTACGGCCTCGGCACCTGGCTGCCGAACCTCATGCAGCTGGCCGGCTACAACCTGGGCTCCGCCCTGACCTTCGCACTGGCCCTCAACCTGGGTGCGGTGGCCGGCTCGGTCATCACGGCTTGGGCGGGCACCCGCTTCGGTCCGATCCCGACGGCGATCGCCGCGGCCGCCGTCGCTGCCGGAGCCCTCGTGGTTCTTGTGAGCGGGCCGCCCGTCGGCGTCGTCTACTTCATGCTGGTCCTCGCCGGCGTCGGCACCCACGGCACGCAGTGCCTCATCATCGCCGCCGTCGCGAGCCACTATCCCGGACACCTGCGCGGAACCGCGCTGGGCTGGGCGCTGGGGACGGGCCGTATCGGCGCCGTAGCCGCACCCCAGATCGGTGGCCTCCTGCTGGCCGCCGGACTGGGCGTCAATTCCAATTTCCTCGCCTTCGCTGGTGCAGCCGCCATCGCCGCGGTACTGCTGGCCGCCGTCGGCCTCAAACTCAAGTCCAAACTCTCAACCTCACCCTCACTCACATCAACAGGAGCAAGCAATGTCTGAGCACGCCACGTCCACCGATGTCCTCGTCATCGGAGGGGGAATGGCCGGACTGGCCGGAGCCCTCGCGCTGCGTGAAAACGGCGCCAACGTCACCCTCGTGGAGCGGGCCCCCGAATTCGGCGAGGTCGGCGCGGGCCTGCAGATGGCCCCGAACGCCTCCCGCGTCCTGCGGCGCTGGGGCTTGCTGGAAAAGGCGCTGGAAATCGGCGTCCAGCCCAGGCACCTGGTCTTCCGCGACGCCGTCACCGGCGAGGAGCTCACCCGCCAGACCCTCGGCGGGGAATTCGAGGAACGCTACGGCGCGCCGTACGTCGTGATCCACCGCAGCGACCTGCACCGGGTCCTGCTCGAAGGCTGCGAGGCGGCGGGCGTCAAGCTCGTCAACGACGTCATGGTCGAGAGCGTTGAAACCGTCAACGGCCGCGGCGTGGCCCACACCGCCGCCGGCGTGGACTACGAGGCCGACGTCGTAATCGGCGCCGACGGACTCAAGTCCACCCTGCGTCCGCTCGTGGCCAACGATGAGCCCGTCCCCTCGGCCTACGTCGCGTACCGCGGCACCGTCCCGATCACCGAAAACACGCCCAAGGCCGACCTCGAAGACGTCATCGTCTACCTCGGACCCGACTGCCACCTCGTGCAGTACCCGCTGCGCAAGGGCGAGCTGCTGAACACCGTGGCCGTCTTCAAGTCCGCCTCGTTTGAACGCGGCGAAGAGCAGTACGGCGGTGTGGACGAGCTGGAGGCCGCGTACAAGGATTGTGTCCCCGCAGTTCAGGAAGCGCTCAAGAACCTGGCCACCGGCATCCGCTGGCCCATGTACGACCGCGATCCGATCGAAAACTGGGTCGCCGGCCGGATGGTGCTGATGGGCGACGCCGCGCACCCGATGCTCCAGTACCTCGCCCAGGGCGCCTGCCAGGCGCTCGAGGACGCCGCCGTGCTGCAGGACGCCACCAATGGCACCGTCTTCACCCAGGAAGGCGTCAACCCGGACGCCTGGGACGGCGCGATCAAGGAGTTCAATGACATCCGCGCCGGCCGCACGGCCCGGGTCCAGCGCACCGCCCGCGTCTGGGGCGAATCCTGGCACGTGTCCGGACTGGCCCGGACACTGCGCAACCTGCTCTTCAAGAGCCGGAAGGACAACGACTTCCAGTACAACGACTGGCTGTACGGCCAGGACGGCGACGGCGTACCGGCCGTCCGCCCGGCCAGCTCGAGCCTGACGGAGCGGATTTCCGCCTGACGTTTAGGCCAAGTTAAGAGCACGAGGTGCGGACCTTGTCCGCACCTCGTGCTTTTGGCTGTGCGCGCGCGTGAACTGCTTGTGGATTTAGCCTACGAGGGCGCGGGTGTGGTCGTTGAGGAACATTCCGCGGGGGTCGAACTCCCGGCGTATCTGGATGAAGGTGTCGAGCTCCGGGTAGAGACGCTCCAAGCGGCTCCTCGTCATGAAATGGATCTTGCCCCAGTGGGCACGCGGCTCGAATTCCTGCAGCAGCGCATCTGCATCCCGGAAGAAAGGCCAGTAGTCAGTTCCAGGTTGAGTGGTCAGGGTAATGACGGTGGTGTCGCGCCCTTGGAACTGGGACATGTACCCTTGGTCGGCCTTCACCCAGCGGACCTCAACGGGGTATTTCTGGTCCGGATGCTTGGTGCGGATCAGGTCCTGGACAGCTTCGACGGCCTCCAGGCCGTGGTGGCTGGGAACGAAGTACTCGAGTTCATGGAACTGTGTGGTGAACCCGCCCGGGTAGATGCGGTACGACCGGTCCAGCCGGGCACCCTCCGTGCGGGAAACTTCACGGTCGTCCTGGATCCGCGCGATGTTGTACCGCTTCGTGTAGCTGCGGTTCGCCATGTTCTGGTCAGGCGAACCGGGGAGGTCCAGGAGCTCACATGAATCGTTGTCCGGGCACCAGAGGAACGAGTAGTGCCTGTTCGCGTCGATGTCGGCCTGCCAGGTTGCCGCGGTCTCCGCCCACGTGGGATACGTAATCTCCTCCTGCAGGTAATAGCGGTCCTCGACCGCCAGTTCGACCTCCAGGAAGATTCCGAGGGTGCCCAAAGCGACCTGGGCGGCCCTGAGTTCGCGGAGTTGCCCTTCACCGATTTCGACGATTTCGCCGTAGCCGTTGATCAGCCTGACCCAGCGCAAGGCGGAGGAGAAACTGCCCAGGTTCTTTCCGGAGCCGTGGGTGCTGGTCGCGAGTGCGCCGGCGATCTGCTGCTTGTCGATGTCGCCCTGGTTGCCCAGTGCCAGCCCCTGTTCCCACAGCGGATCGCCGAAGGCGTTGATGGTGGTGCCGGCCAGGGCCCTGGCGCGGCGCCGCCCGCGGTCGGTTCCGGTGATGGCCGAGAGTGCGGACATGTCCATCAGGACGCCGCCGGTCTGAACCAGTGGAGAGGATGAATGTCCTGAGCCGACCGCGCGGACGGGCAGGCCCTCGCGGATGGCGAACCGGACGGCGTCGAGCGCTTCTTGTTCATTCCGGGGCCGGACCGTGAAGGCCGGTGTGGCGCTCTGGTTTCCGCCCCAGTTGGTCCACGTGACGTCCGTCCCGAAGGGAGCGGACGGGGTCGCCGCACGTGCCGACGACACGGCCTGGGAATGATTCGTGGTGGTCATTGCTGAGCTCCGATGCTGGTATCAACGCTCACGCGCTGTGGTTGATCATGACGTGCTTGGTCCGGGAGTAATCGTCCAGGGCATAGAGTGAGAGGTCGCGGCCATAGCCGGATCCTTTGAATCCGCCCCACGGAACCTCGCAGGCCAACACCAGGTGTGAATTGACCCAGACGGTGCCGAAATCGAGTTGCTTCGGAATGCTCAGCGACAGGCTCGAATCCCGCGTCCACACCGAGGCAGAAAGGCCGTAGGGGCTCTCGTTGGCCCGGGTAATGGCCTCGTCAGTGGTGCTGAAGGACTCGATGGTGACGACGGGACCAAAGATTTCGTGGGTAGCGATATGGGCCCCGGCCGGCACGTTGCTGATCACTGTGGGTTCAATGAAGTAGCCGGTACCTTCCAGTGCCGAGCCGCCGATGGCCACCTGAAGACCCGCATCCTTTGCCTCGGCAAGTGATTCCTTCACGCGTTCGAAGTGCGGGCGCGAAATCATGGGACCGATTTCCACGTCGTCCCCGGCGCCCGGGGCGCCGACGACGAGCGTGCCGACTTCGCGCACCAGGTGCTCGGTAAACTCCTCAGCCACGGATTCGTGGACCAGCACGCGGCAGGCGGCGCCGCAGTCCTGGCCGGCATTCCAGAAGCCGGCGTTTCGCACGCCGGCGGCGGCGGCGCGGAGGTCGGCGTCGGGGAAGACCACAACAGGGGCCTTGCCGCCGAGTTCGAGGTGGACGCGCTTAACGGACTTGCCCGCGGTCTCCGCCACCGCCTGTCCGCTGACGACGCTCCCCGTCAGCGCAATGAGGGCGATATCAGGGTGTTCGGCAAGTCGCTGCCCAACGGTTCGGCCTTGACCCGTCACGACGTTGAGGATTCCATCGGGGATGCGTCCAGCCACAAGTTCCGCCAGCTTCAGTGTCGAGAGGGGAGTCTGTTCGGAGGGCTTGAGGACGATGCTGTTTCCGGCGGCCAGGATGGGCGCGATCTTCCACGCGGCCATCAGCAGCGGGTAGTTCCAAGGGGTAATGACGCCGACGACGCCGACGGGTTCCCTGAGGATGACCGAGGTGTGTCCGGTGGCGTAATCGCCGCCCGCCATAGACGTCAGCGTGCGGGAAGCTCCGGCCATGAATCGGAAGGTGTCGATGGCGCTGGAGACATCGTCCTCCGCGACGGTTCGCGGTTTTCCGGTGTTGGCGGACTCGATGAGTTCGAATGCTTCACGGTTGTCTTCAATGATGTTGGCGATCAGCGTGAGCACCTCGGACCGTTCCTTCGGCGTCGTGGCGCCCCAGGACTTCTGGGCCGCCACGGCCGCCTCGACCGCAACGTCCACATCCGCAGCCGTGCCGGCCTGTACTGACGTGATGACCTGCTCCGTGGTGGGGTCTACGACGTCGATGAGCTGAGTCGAGGAACCGGGGACAAACGTTCCACCGATGAAGTGCCCCGCGGGCGGCAAAATGCCGGCGCAGCTTTGCTCGGAGGAAGAGCGTCGGACTGTGAACTGCTTGATGTCTGTGAGTGTCATGATAATTGGCCTTTGTTTTCTGCGCCGATGTCGGCGCCGGGAGTTTGTGTGAGTGCGGGCCGCAGATGCCCGGGGTGGACGTTACGTCTGCGGCGCCTCAACCAGGTCAGTTGCGAATGCGGGCGACTGAAAGGGGACGGCAACGCCATCCGGCGTCTTCCGGAACACGCGTGCCGCAACGTAGTAGAGGGGTGCAACCACCACCAGGCCAACAATCCAGGAGAGGTCCACGCCGTTCATCGCTGCGGCGACAGGGCCCGTGAACATCGCGGTTGCCGAGAACGGAACCTGGATCAACGCGCCGGCCACATAGGCTCCGATCGCAATCCAGTTGAACCTTCCGTACACTCCGCCGTCGCGCTTGAAGAAGTCTTCAACCCTGTAGTCGCCGTGACGCAGCAGGTAGTAGTCCACCAGGTTGATGGCCGTCCACGGAACCAGGACGTACATCAGGAAGGAGAGGAAGTTCGTGTAGAAGAAGATGAAATTGTCGCGTGCGAACAGGGAGATCAGGAGGGCGAGCGTGAAGAGGAGGATCGCCGTAATGGTCCGGGTCTTGGCGCGGGGCAGCCAGGCCGGCTTGAACGTCTGCCCGATGGTGAGGCTGCACAGCACCCCGCAGTAGAGATTCATGGCGTTCGACGCCGCAACGCCGAGGCAGAAAATGCCGATGACCACCATGGTCCATGGCCCAAGGAGGGCACTGAGGCTCCCGACTATTTCGACGGCGCTGCCATCGGTGATCAGTGTCATGGCGAGCGTTCCCACCAGGGCGCCCAGGACCATCGGGAAGAGTGTTCCCAGGACGCAGCCGGAGTAGGACGCCCAGAACGCCGGGGCCGAGCCGGTGCCCTGGGGCATGTAGCGGGAGTAGTCCGAGACGTAGGGGGCGTAGGCGAGTTGCCAGAGGGCGGAGACGGAGATGGTGGCCATGAAGCCCACCCAGTTGAAGTTCCCCTGGGTCAGGAAGCTGGCCGGCAATCCGTGGACGGCCAGGATCCAGACGAAAGCCAGCACCAGCGCCAGGCCGGCCACGATGCTCAGGAAGCGCGCATAGGCGTGGATGAGCCGGTACCCGAAGATGGTGGCAACCACACTCACGACGCCAATGACAATGATGCCTCCGTCAACACTGATGCCCGGGCTGACCGCGGCCAGCGCTTCGCCTCCAAAGACGAGGTTCGCTGCAAAGAATCCGACGTACATGATCACCACGATGCCAACGATCAGCAGCGCCCCGTACGAACCGAACTGCCCGCGGGTCTGAATCATCTGCGCCACGCCCAATTGCGGGCCCTGTGCCGAATGCAGGGCCATGAAGATGCCGCCGACGAGGTTTCCAATGATGATTCCGACGATGGCGGGTACAAAGCTGAGGCCGAACACCGTGGTCGCGAGTCCACCGGTCACGATCGTCATGATCATGATGTTGGAACCGAACCAGATGGTGAAAAGGTCGCGGGCCTTGCCGTGGCGCTCGTCGGCAGGGATGGGTTGAATGGTCTTGTCTTCGAGCCGGGGCACGTCAGCCGTGGCGCGAGTGGGTCGAGCGCTCATGATGCATTCCAGGAGTACATGGGAACCTCTTTGTTCTGTCCCGGCACTTCGTCGAGCACGGGATCTGTTGTATCAATCATTCGTGACTTTTGTCACAGTGAGAATCCGGCGATTGAACAGTTGCCGTAAACCTCTTCATACATATGTACAAATCAGCCGCGACTGCCCGGCAATTGCGGCTCAAACGGTGGCCGATTCCAGCTGTTGGGCGACGTTGGCGGTGGCCTTGCTGCGGTTCACCATCAACGCCAGGAGGTCGAAGACGAGGGTCGCCGCGGCGACTGTGGTGATGTCTGCGTGGTCGTAGGCCGGAGCGACCTCGACGACGTCGGCGCCCACGATGTTGATGCCGTTCAATCCGCGGAGCAGCGCCAGCAGCTCGCGGGAGTGGAGCCCGCCCATTTCCGGGGTGCCGGTGCCCGGGGCGTAGGCCGGGTCCAGAACATCGATGTCGATGGAGACGTAGACCGGGGTGTCGCCCAGCCGCTCCTTGACGCGCTGGATCGCGGCCGGAACCCCGATGACGTCCAGGTCAGAGCAGCGGATGATCTGGAAGCCGAACTCGTGGTCGCGAAGGAAATCGTTGCGGTCGTAAACCGGGCCGCGGATGCCCACATGCATCGACCTGTCCTCGACGAGCAGGCCTTCTTCGAAGGCCCGGCGGAAGATGGTTCCGTGCGTGACCGGCTGGTCGAAATAGGTGTCCCACGTGTCCAGGTGTGCATCGAAGTGGAGCAGGGCCACCGGGCCGTGGACCTTGTTCAGGGCCCGCAGCATCGGGAGCGCGATAGTGTGGTCGCCGCCGATGGAGATGAGCCTCTTGCCGGAGCCGGCGTCGCCGAGGAGCGGGAGGGCCTGCTCCTCGATCTCACGGACTGCGCGGGCGATGTCATACGGGGTGCAGGCGATGTCGCCGGCGTCGACAACCTGGGCTTCGTACACTGGCTCGACGTCGAGCTCCGGGTGGTAGCCGGGGCGCAGGAGCCGCGACGCTTCACGGACGGCTGCCGGACCGAAGCGGGCACCCGGGCGGTAGGAGGTGCCGCCGTCGAACGGGACACCGACAATCGCAATGTCGTAGTCAGGGACGCGGTCGATCTGAGGAAGCCGGGCGAAGGTGCCCAGGCCCGCGTATCGGGGGACTTTCGTTGCGTCGACGGGGCCGATTGGCTTGTGTGCGGTCATGACAGGGATCCTCCGGTTGCTTTGGTTTCCGGCAGCCCCGCAGATTTCTTCTCCGTGCCGGGCATCTGCGCGGTTGCTGCTACCTCCACTATTAGTGATCTGCGTCACGGCGTATATGCGCAGATTGACTACAAATAACCGAGGGGTTTATACATGTGTATAAGCGGCTTGGGGGCGGCCTCCGCACTCATGAACAGGAACCGCGCATGGCGATCACCGTGGCCGAACTGCTGGCCGAACCCCAGTTGGGCCTGAGCCTTCTGGCGGGGTCCGCCGGTCTGGGCAACAGGGTCACGTGGGCCCACACATCCGACCTCCCGCGGCTGTGGGAATGGGTCACCGGCGGCGAGCTCATGATGACCAACGGGCTCTCCATCCCGGCGGATCCCACGGGGCAGGTTGAGCTTGCCGAGGCACTGGTCAACGCCGGCGCGAGTGCCCTGGCGATCGGCGAGCAGATGCATGCCCCTAAACTGCTTCCCGAGTTCTTCGAAGTCTGCGACCACCTGCCGTTGCCGGTCATCAGCATCCCCTACCCGCTTCCATTCATCGCTATCGCACGTTCGGTCGCTGAGGCTTCGTTGCTTGAGGAGTCCCGAAAACTGCGTCAGACGGCTCGCATCTATGACCTCCTTCGGCTGGCGGGGCCCTCTGACGACAACTGGTTGAGTTTGATCGCTGGCATCGAGGCCGAACTCGACGCGAGCCTCTTCGTGGTTGATCGACGGTGCCTGCATGCCTGGCATCCCGGAGGCCGGTCGTTGCCGCCGGAGCTCCGGCGTGACCTTGAACCGCTGACTAGCAGGTCACCGGTGGCCAGCAAGAAGTTCCAGTGGCACCGTTTGGGGGACCGTCACCTTCTGATGATGGATATTCCGACTCACGCCAATGCGCTCCTGGTGGTGCTGCCGAAATCCGAGCCGCTCCCGGACGCGGTGGTGCTGCTTCATGCCGCCACAGTCCTTGGGCTGGAGCTATCGCGGACGGTTCTGTCGCTCGAGAACCAGCGCCGGCTGGGCGCCGAGTTCCTTGTGCAGGCCTTTGACGGACGCCTGGGCGTAGCCGAGATTGAAAGCCGGCTGCCTGAATTCGGGATTACTTCACGGGAATTCCTCATCATCTCCATGTCCAGCGACGACGGTGAGGCCCTGGCGGGGATTCACGTAGATTTTTGGCGACACGGCTATCCGACGGCCTGCCAGCGCAGGTTCAATATGTTGCATCTGGCTGTCGCCTCAGACTGCACCGACGATCTCCTGCGGCACGTCGTTCCCTTGAATGTGAAGATCGGGATCAGCCGGCCTTCCGCGGCCGCCGGTGCGCAGAGGGCCCTTCAGGAATCGATGTGGGCGCTTGGGACCGCATCAAGCACCGGCGAGCGGCTGGTCCGCTATGCCGAGGGACCCTCCTGGCTGGGACTCACCAGCTTTGAGGAAGGCAACGCACTGGTACAGCGGCTCCTGGGACCCATTTTCCAGTATGAACAGGGAGAAAATGGGGACCTCATCGTCACGCTGAAGACCTTTCTTGACACGCAACGGTCCTGGCAGAAAACCGCGGCTGCCCTGTTCGCGCATCGCCAGACCATCATTTATCGCATCCGGAAGATCAGTGAGCTGACAGGCCTTGATATGACCGAAACCTCCACGCTGGCGCAATTGTGGTTTGCCCTGCAGATCCACGAAGCCATGGACCTCCAAGGCAATCCGCGGCAGAAGAGGCCGGCCGGCTTCTGAAACGCAACGGCACCGACCGGATGCCGCGCCAGGGGACGGCAGGGAGACGGTCGTGATGTGGACGGCCGGTGGGGCGTTGGCTCGCGGCCATTAACCTGGTTCCCTGCGTGGTTTGCCGTCGCCCTGGTCACTGTTGGTTTCATTCAGGCTCCGGGCCAGCTGGTCATTGAGCCTATTGACCTGGGCAGTGAGGCGGGCAAGCTCGTCGTTGCCGGAGACTTGGTCGGCTTTCGTCCGTGAAGCGGTTGCGGCGGTCACACTTTCAACCAGCCAGGAGGACACGGCTGCCGTGACCATGCTCAGGACTGCAAACCCGCCGACCATCAGTGCGGCCGCAGCCCACCGGCCAGGAACGGTGACGGGGTAATAGTCGCCATAACCGATCGTTGTGATGGTGACCACCGCCCACCACAGGGAGTCGCCCATCGTGGTGATATTCGCGTTCGGAGCGCCCTTTTCGAAACTGAGGACGCTCAGGGCAACGGTGTAGATCAGAAGGACGGCCGAGGCAATGACATAGGCCATGACGCGCGTTCGGATGGCGGTGCCCGGGGCCCGGTCCATGACTTTACGCAAGGTGAAGGGCCGCAACAGCCGCAATGGCCGCGCTACCGGAAGCACCACCATGAGCAGGTCCATAGGGTGGCGGATGAACCATCGGCCCCGGTGGGGCGCCAGCACCAATTTCACAATGTAATCGACGCCGAAGGCAGCCCACGTTGACCAGATGACCAGTGTCAGAAGGGTGCCGTAGGGGGCCGGGGGTTCGACAATGACCAGGATGGAGTAGGCGGCCAGGAAAAGAAAGGCCGCACCGACGAGGGGCCACTCGGAATACTTCTGCCACGTCTGAAGCGTCATGGCTGAATCGTAGGACTTTGTTCCCCGGATGTCCTTACGAAATTGCCGCCCCTGTTCTTTCGGATGTTCGCGCCTTTCGGCTGTTCGCGGGCGCCAGCCCGTCCTTTCCCCGAACCGACTGCGCCCTTACCGGCCGTGGCCCGTGACGGATGGATCTCGCTTCATTGGCCGGCCGACAACTCCTGGAGGGCCATCTGCGCAACGCTGACAACCGGCTCCGGCAGCGGTACATTGGGCTTCTCAGGTGCCGCCCCACTCTGTGCCAACAGATTGGCAATCAGATTGGCACGGCACGATTCCATAACCGGCGGAGGCGACACGCCATGGCGGAAAATCAGGGCAAAGACGGAATCGGACGCGCGGGCGCGAGTCAAGACGAGGCGCACAATCACAACCTTGCCAGCGAGCTGGGAGTTGTCGAGCAGAACATCCTGCTGCGAATCCAGGACTTTAATGATCCGCGCCAGGAATGGCGGCGGCTGTTCTCGGAGTTTTACGGCACATTTCTCCTCGTCATTGTCGCGGCCGGGGGTGGAATGATGAGCCAGGCCTTCCCCGGTGTCATCAGCCGCACGGCGGCCGTGGTGGCCCCCGGCCTGATGGTGATGGGGATCATCCTGTTCATGGGCAAAATCTCCGGCGCGCATCTGAACCCTGCGGTCAGCTTCGCGTTCGCGCTCCGCGGTGACTTCCCGTGGCGCAGGGTGCCGGGCTACATCGTCGTTCAGCTCATCGGCGCGACGCTTGCCTGCCTGCTGCTGCAGGCCGTCATCGGTGTCTCCGCCACGTACGGTTCGAACTATCCGGCGGCGGGGTATTCGGCGGGCGCCGCGTTCTGGATGGAGACACTGCTCACGCTCGTGCTGGTCAGCGTCATTCTGGGAACCGCCTCAGGGGCCCAGAACATCGGATTGCTCGGGGCCTTTGCAGTAGGCGCCTACATTGCCGTGGCCGGCCTGTGGGGCAGTCCCATCTCCGGCACATCGATGAATCCGGCGCGAACGTTCGGCCCCGACTTCGCCGGCGGCAATTTCAGCGAATACTGGGTGTACGTCGCCGGGCCGCTGGCCGGCGCAGCGGCCGCCGTCGGTATCGCATTCATTTTGCGCGGCCCGGGCGGCGGGAAGGCGGGCTCGGGAGCCGCCCAGGGAGACCTCTTCACCGAGACCGCCAAAGAAGAGAAACCCTAACGGTCGAAGGGGCATTTTTCCCTCCGATCCCGGTTTTGCCCGGCCATGACGTACTGCCCCAGGATGCTCCAGTAGATTGTCGGAGGGAAAAGCCGCTTTTTGGGCGAACGACAGGGGAGCAGCGTGAGCAAGTCGATCAAGAGTCAGGCCGGAGCCGGTGGAGACTTCGCGGCCAAACGAGCCGCCGCTCCGGCGTATCCGCAGCTGCGGCTCAGCAGCGAGGCCCTCGACAGCAATATCCGGGTCATGGCCGAGTGGTGTCGCGAGCGGGGTGTGGAGCTGGCCCCGCATGTCAAGACAACGATGTCGGCACCGATCATCGAACGGCAGGTGGCCGCCGGCGCGGTCGGCGTAACCGTCGCCACCGTGGACCAGGTCGCTTCGGCACTGGATTGGGGACATGTCCGCGTTCTCGTCGCCAACGAGATCGTCGACACCTTCGGACTACTGCGTGTCCGAACGTGGCTGGAGGAGGATCCGGCCCGGGAAATCCGTTGTTTCGTCGACTCGGCGGCTGGGGTCAAAGCAGCGGCGGCGGCGTTCGACGGCGCGACGGTCGCCCTTGAGGTGCTGATCGACGTGGGAACTCCCGGCGGACGCACCGGAGTCCGCGGCGTGGGCGAGGCCCTGCGCCTGGCCGGGCTGGTCTGTGCCACGCCGGGCCTGAAGCTGGTCGGCGTCGCCGGCTACGAAGGCGTCGTGCCCAACAGCAGGGCCGAGGATACGGTCACGGCGGTTGACCGGCACTGCCAACTGGTAAGGGACACCTATCTGCAAGCCGCGACCTACTTTGAGACCGCCACGCCCATCTACTCCATGGGCGGTTCCGCGTTTCCGGACCGCGTCATCGCGTTCCTTCCTGACCTCGGCGAGGTGCCCGGAACCAGGACTATTCTCCGATCAGGGTGCTATGTGACCCACGATCACGGCACGTACGCCGCCGTCAGCCCCGTGCCGGGTCTCATTCCCGCGCTTTCGGTTCGCGCCGTCGTCCTGTCCACCCCGGAAGAGGGGATCGCCGTCGTCGGCGCGGGCAAACGGGATCTTCCGTACGACGCCGGACTGCCTAGCTTTTTGTCGGCCCGAACGGCTGACGGTGCGACGAAGACCGGCGCAACCGCAGCGGTGCGAAATCTCTTCGACCACCACGCAGTCCTTACCGGCGCGACGGGTCTGGAGGTCACGGATACCGTGGATTTCGGGATATCCCATCCCTGCTCGGCGTTTGATCGCTGGCCCGAATACGTCGTCACGGACGGGGACGGGCAGGGCCTCGACGTGTGGAGCACCGACTTCCGCCGATCCTCGCTGGCGCCGCACTCCTGACTGCGGCGGTCCTGGCTGCGGCGCTCACGCACGGAAGCGCCCTCGATACGGGAGGGCGTTGATCCGTTCCGGAACCCCTGTGCCCGAGGTGAGCCGCGAGGCGGGGGTATATCTGGAATAGGTGTTTTGGTTTAGCGTGTCCCTCATGACGGACATTGCGATCACCGTTCTTGTCCTTGTCGTCGCTGTAGCGGCGTTCGTCTGGAACCGGTTGCCGGTCGAGATTGTTGCCCTCGGTGTGGCCCTGGCCCTGCTGGGAACCGGTGTGATCAGCATGGAGGAAGCATTCTCCGGCTTCGGCAGCGCAACGGTTGTGCTGATCGCTGCGCTGTTCGTGGTGGCTGAAGCCATTGACGCCGCGGGGATCACCACATGGCTCGGGGGTCTGCTCGTCCGGTTCGCAGGCACGAGCCGGGTTCGGCTCGTCCTGCTCATGATGGGCATCACCGCCGTGTTGACGGCGTTCATTAGCGTCAACGGGGCGGTCGCCGCGCTGCTGCCGATGGTAGTGGTCCTTGCCGTCCGGCTGGGCCGCCGCCCGGCGCAGCTACTGATGCCGATGGCCTTCGCCGCCCATGCCGGGTCCTTGCTGGTGCTCACCGGTTCGCCGGTCAACATCCTGATCCTCAATGCCGCCATGGAATCAACCGGTCACGGCATCGGGTTCTTTGAGTTCGGGCTCGTGGGCCTTCCCCTGCTCGTAGGTACCATGGGGCTGGCCGTCTGGCTCGGGCCCAAACTGCTGCCGGATCGCAGCCCTGATGCGCTGCCTAAGGACCTGAGTTCCCACCGGGACACGCTCCTGCAGCACTATCTGGGCGATGACCAGCTGACCAGGCTCCGGATCCCGCCGGATTCGGCCCTCATCGGCCTCCCCACGGCTGACCCCCTCGCGGAGCACCCCGCAGGGCTGCACCTGATCAGCGTGCAGCGCCCTAGCGGCAAACCAGTGCGCGCGGACGAACTTTCGGCCGGGGACCAAATCATCGTGCGCGGTGATCAGCAGCTCATCAACGAATTTGCCACCGCGCATGCGTTGGAACAAACCGACGGCGCCACGTGCGGGCTGATCAGCCGATCTTACGGCGTGGCCGAAGTGGTGGTCGCGCCCCGGTCAAATCTGGTTGGCACCGTCGTGTACCCCGGCATGATCACCGCCAGCGGTGCATTGGTGGTCCTTGCTCATCAGCGTCCGGGGGACCAGCTGTCCCGGGAACGCGCCACTGTCGCTGCAGGTGACATGATGCTGCTCCAGGGAGCCTGGTCCGCGCTGGACAAACATACGGTGGACCACGATGTGATGCTGGTGGATTCTCCTGATGCGATCCGGCGACAGACTGTCCCGTTGGGGCCGGGGGCCGTTCCCGCCCTGATCGTCCTGGCCGCGATGGTCATCATGCTGTCCACGAGCATTGTTCCGGCCCCCGTTGCCGCGCTGTTGGCCGCCATGGCCATGGTGGTGCTCAAAGTGGTCACACCCGCTCAGGCGCACCGTTCGATGGCGTGGCAGACCCTGATCCTTGTGGGGGCCATGATCCCGTTGTCTTCAGCCATCACCAAGACAGGTGCCGCGAGCATGATCGCCGACGGCATGGTCGCCGTCATCGGAGGTTCCGGCCCACTGTTGCTTCTGGCGGGCATTTTCGTGGTCACGGCGGTCCTCGGGCAGCTGATCAGCAATACCGCCACGGCGTTGATCATCATTCCGATTTCGTTGTCAGTTGCGGCCGAGGCTGCGATCAACCCCATCACGGTCCTCCTGTGCGTCGCGGTCGCCTCGTCGGCCGCACTCTTGACCCCCGTATGCACACCGGCCAACATGATGATCATGCAGCCCGCCGGATACCGGTTCGGCGACTACTGGAAGTTTGGTTTGGCGGTCATGGCGCTCTATGCAGCAGTCGCGATTCTGTTGGTCCCCGTGTTCTGGCCCGCCCATGATCTCTAACACACGGCAACATCCCCCACGACGTGGCAGGAACCGGAGGGGTCCCGGAACTGCGGGCCCGGCCCCCGGGATCTCCATGGCCGCGGCCGCCGGGGGTCTGGCAGCAGGGCGCATCACCGCGCGGGCCGCCAACATCGCCCGCGATCTGTGCAACGCCCCGCCCAGCCACCTCACGGCGGCGGATCTCGGCGCGATTGCCAAGGACCTGGGGTCACGGTTCGGGTTCGCAGTGGACGAGTTCGACAAACAGCAGCTGATCGACCTCGGCTGCGGCGGACTGCTTGGTGTCAATGCCGGCAGCGCCCAGGAGCCGCGCATGCTCAAGCTCACCTTCATGCCCGACGGCGAATCCACCGGGCACCTGGGAATGGTCGGCAAGGGCATCATGTATGACTCCGGCGGGGTGAGCCTGAAACCCAGCGACCCCATGCACCTGCTCATGAAGATGGACATGGGCGGTGCCGCCGCCGTGCTCGCGACATTCACCGCGCTGCGCGAGCTCGGGGCCTCCGCCAAGGTCACCGGCTTCCTGATGTGCACCGACAACATGCCGTCCGGCTCGGCCTACAAACTCGGCGATGTCCTCACCGCCCGCAACGGCACCACCATAGAGGTCAAGAACACCGACGCGGAGGGCAGACTGGTCATGTGCGACGCGCTGACATTGGCCGTGGAGGAGGGCGCGGACGCCATCGTCGACATCGCCACGCTCACCGGAGCCTCCTTGATGGCGCTCGGGCAATTGACTGCCGCGCTCTTCGGCAACGATCAACTGCTGGTGGACAGGTTGCGGGATGCTGCCGCCCGCACCGATGAGCAGGTCTGGCAACTGCCGCTGGAACCCCAGTACCGCAAGCAGCTTGATTCGGACATCGCGGACATTTCCAACCTCGGCGGAAAGTACGCAGGGGCCACCACCGCCGCGCTCTTCCTCGCCGAGTTCGCGGGAGACACACCCTGGGCCCACCTGGACATCGCGGGCACTATGCAGTCGGATACCGACGACGTGTGGCGTTCGAAAGGCGCCACCGGCTTCGGCACCCGCACCCTGATCGAGCTCGCCCGCAGCTTTACCCCGGTTCGGGCCGCGTCTGCTGCGGCTTCAGCTCAACCTTCAGCCGAGTAGCGGGAGACGGTTACCGTGTTCCGCGCCCGCCATGGCCCGACGGAGAAGTGTGCTTGAGCTGGTCGCGGAGCTGATGCCGCAAGCCATCGGCCTTGCGGCCAGTCCGCTCCCGCTGATCGCGGTGCTCCTGATGGTCCTGTCCCCGAACGGTCGGGGCAGGAGCATCGGCTTTGCCATGGGCCGGGTGCTCGGGGTCCTCGCGACGGTGATTGCAGTGGCCGCCCTGTCCGAACTCGTCACACAAGGATCCGGCGGGTCACGAATCGGCGCCGTCATCCGCCTCGTGTTCGGGGTGGCGCTGGTCTTCCTGGCCCTGACCAAGATCCGCTCACGGCCCCGGGGGTCCGCCGAACCGAAGACCCCCGGGTGGATGCAAGCCTTGGACGACATGCCGCCCGCGAAGGCTCTGAGGACCGGCTTCCTGGTGACCGTGATCAATCCGAAGGAACTGATCTTCGGCCTCGCGGCCGGTGTCGTGATCGGAAGCTCCACGCTCCCGCCCGGCGTGCTTGCCGCAGCCGTGCTCATCTACACGGCGATCGCCACGATCACCGTCGTGGTCCCGGTGGTGGCGTATCTTTTCCTCGGTGCCCGCGTGCGCGGAGTGCTGGAACCGGTCCGGACATGGCTGGTTCGCTACTACAACATCATCATCGCGGCTGTGCTCGCCATTATTGGCGTCGTGATGATCGGCAAAGGCCTCGCGGGCTTTTAGGCGGTCCCGCAGCTGCCCGCACCGCCGGTCAATCCTTGAGGTGCCGTGTGAGCACGTCAAATTCCTCGACGCCAAGGATCTGCATGTGTTGCTCGGCGCTGGTCTCCGAACGGATTCTAGCCGCAGCTTCCGCGCTGCCGGCGAGGGCTTCCTCGTCCTCCCAGAGCGTGATAGACAGCGACTTGTTGTCCTTCCCCAACAGGTAATAGATGCCAAGGCACCCCGGCAATGCCAGCACCCGGTTGACGGTGTCCTCTGTGGGTGCCCCCGAGCTGTCAGGGCCTGGCTGATAGGTGCTGACGCGAGCGAACATGTCCATCCTCCTAGATACGTGAGAGTCGGAGTGCCTGCCGCTCACGCCCTTTAACAGGGAGACGCACCTTCATGATTGGCGGTCCTGGTGAGCGCTGGCCTGTTCCCCTCCCACCAGTAAGGACCCCGCAGTGCGGATGCACAAGGGTGGAATACTTGCCGGGCGCCCGGCAGGCGGGATCCGGGGAGGGCGCCGGCAGGCGACACGGAAGGCGTGAGCTGTGTAGACAGGGCCGCTCACGCGCCGTCGCTGGCGGATCCGCTACGGAAACGGACACATGACGACGAAAAGGTCCGTCGCTACGCGGATCCGGGCAGCGCCGGACATATTGCATGGCGGCCGTCCGAAAACATGGCGAAAACGGTGCGTGGAAGACACGGGGCCGGTTTCGCAGGGTAGGCAGACGCATCCACGACGGCGCCGCCCGGGTGCGGCGGGTACGAAGGCCCTGTCCCGTCGCCCGTGAACGGTGGGACGATCCGTAGGTAAGCACCAGGACCCATTCGCCGCTTCAGGCGCGCGGCGTGACAGAACGGTCGCGCCGATTGGACGGGTCCGACGAGGAGGTTCTGATGATCACTGCCACGATGGTTGTAGCCACGATTCCGGTCACAGACCTGGAGAGGGCCAAGTCGTTCTACGGCGATATCCTCGGCCTGACATTCTTGTGGGAGACCCCTGCCGGAGTCCGGTTCCGTTGCGGAGCCGCCAGCGAGATCTCGATCTTCAAGCGCCCGCCCGTCACGACGGAGCACACCCTGGCCCATTTTGAGGTGCAAGATATCGAGGCCTTGGTCCAGGACCTGAGCGCGAAGGGCGTGGAATTCCTGGACTACACCGAAGGCCCCCTGGTGACGACGGGCCACATCGCCCAGCTCGGCCCCGCGAGGGCTGCGTGGTTCCATGATCCTGACGGCAACACCCTCGGGCTTCGCCAGGGGTAGAACCAGGGCGGCAGGCAGCACCTCCCGCCCGGTCCCGGATCAGGTCGGGGATCCATCCGAATGCGGGCACCGGGCCTGATCGCGGGCCTCGCGGGCCGCCGCGACGTCCGCGGCGCTTCGCATGTCACCGCGTGCCCGCAGCCCCGCGACGACGCCGTCAATATCGGCGTCGGGCCGGTTCTGGCTGAGCTTGTGCTTCGCCTCGATCCGGGTGATGAGCAGCTCGACGCCGACGATCGCGCTCAGCTGCCCGGCAATGTAGCGCTCGGGCGCGTCGTCCACGGTCCAGGGCCGCTCTGAGCCGGATTCGTTGTGGTCGCTCAGCCGCCTGACGTGGCGGGCAAGCCAGGCCGGATCATCGTGGATGACCAGGGTGCCGTAGACGTGGGCCGTGGAGTAGTTCCAGGTGGGAACGACGCGCCCGTGCTCTGCCTTGGACGCATACCACGACGGTGAGATGTAGGCGTCCGCCCCCTGGATGATGACGAGCGATTCGCCGAGGGCGGGTTCGGACCATTGGGGGTTGTTCCGGGCGAGGTGTCCGTGCAGCGCACCGTGTTCCCCGGCCGCCGGGTCATAGACAAAGGGCAAAAGCGTGGCGAGCATGCCGTTCGCCGTGGAAGTGATCAGGTTGGCCGCGGCCGCCCGGGTGAGCAGGTGCTGGACTGAATCGGAGCTGGCGGCAAAATGTGCGGGGATGTACACGGAGGTTTCCCTTCGGATCGGGGGCCTGGGGTCGGGGCTCGGGGACGGAGTGCGGTGCGGGGTGCGCTCAAGGGGCCGGGGGAGACGGCTGCCGGTCAGGGGCCTGTCTTCGCGGCCGCCGTCGCGGTTGCTGTTGCCGAAGCCGGCGCATCTGTTGTCGCATGCATACTGGTACTCCCTTTCACCCTCGGGCTACCGGGCCGGGAACGGACCGCCAGGCCGGCGCAGAGTATCACCGCGGCGCCGCCGATGATGGTGGTCCAGCTCAGGTTCTCGCCCAGTATGATCCCGGCCCAGCAAATGCTCAACACCGGCTGGACCAATTGGATCTGGCTGACCTGCGCCATGGGACCGATGGCCAGGCCGTGGTACCAGGCGAAGAAACCAAGGAACATGCTCACGATCCCAAGGTAGGCGAAGGCCGCCCACTGCACGGGGGTGCCGGCGGGTGGTTGCCCGGCGATGGAGAGCGCCGCCAGGCACATCATGAGCGGAGAGGCGAGCACGAGCGCCCAGGACACTGTCTGCCAGGCCCCGAGTTCGCGGGCCAGCTTGCCGCCTTCGGCGTAGCCGATTGCCGCGCACACCACGGCGCCAAAAAGAAGCAGGTCCGCCAGATGCAGCTGCCCGATGCCGCCGGATTGAGCGGAGGCGAAGACGATGGCCGCAACCGCGCCGACGCCGGTGATGACCCAGAAGATGACGGGCGGGCGTTCGTGGCCGCGAAGCACTGCCATCGTTGCGGTCGCCGCAGGGAGTAGCGCGATAACGACAGCGCCGTGGCTGGCGGGAACCGAGGTGAGGGCGAAGGAGGTCAGCAGCGGGAAGCCCGCAACCACGCCGCCGGCGACCACGGCAACGCGCGCCCACTGGGAACCGCGGGGCGCCCGCTGGCGCGTCAACGCGAGGGCGCACCCGGCGAGAACTGCCGCGACCACGGCGCGCCCCGATCCGATGAACAACGGCGACAGCCCCGCTACGGCAACGCGCGTGAACGGAACCGTGAAGGAGAAGGCGGCGACGCCGAGCAATCCCCACCACAGTCCCGTGGCCGGCCGGGACGATAACGGTTGGTCAAAAATTGCAGTAGCGCTACTATTGGCTCTCATGTCCAACGATAGCACCTCGAAAATCACGGCACGCCTCCGGGAGTGGATTGCCGGTGCCGCGCCCGGAGCCAGGCTGCCCTCGACGCGGTCCCTGGTCGCCGAGTACCAGGCCAGCCCGGTCACCGTGCAAAAGGTGCTCCGCACGCTTGCAGCACAGGGGCTGATTGAGAGCCGCCCGGGCGTCGGAACCTTCGTGCGGTCCGTCCGGACGGCCCGGCCTGCGGACTACGGCTGGCAGACAGCCGCACTGGGCTCACCCCAGGCGCCGCTCCGCCCTGTCTCCACGGCGATGCGCAGCGCGCCGAACGATGTCATCGCCTTCCACTCCGGCTACCCGGACCGTGAACTCCTGCCCGAGCGACTGGTGCGGGCTGCCCTGACCCGGGCAGCCCGGGGAGACGCCGCCGTGTCCCGCCCGCCCGCCGCGGGCCTGCCCGAACTGCAGTCCTGGTTCGCCCACGAACTCCGGGCCTCAACGCCGGCCGGTGTCACGCCGCCAACGGCCAGCGATGTGATCGTGCTCCCCGGCAGCCAGAGCGGGCTCAGTTCCGTGTTCCGGGCGCTGGTCGGCAGGGGACAGCCGCTGCTGGTGGAATCCCCGACGTACTGGGGAGCCATCCTGGCCGCAACGCAGGCCGGCGTCCGGATCGTTCCCGTGCCGAGCGGTCCCGAGGGCCCCGACCCGGAGGAGTTGGACCGCGCCTTTGCCGAGACCGGTGCGCGGCTGTTCTATGCGCAGCCGAACTATGCCAATCCCACCGGTGCGCAATGGGCCACGCGCGTGGGTGAGCAGGTGCTGGAGGCAGTGCGCGCCCACGGCGCGTTCCTCGTCGAGGACGACTGGGCACATGATTTCGGCATCACCACCGATGCCTCACCCCTGGCCGCCCGGGACGATTCGGGCCATGTCGTCTACCTGCGGTCGCTGACCAAGAGCGTGTCCCCGGGCATCCGCGTCGCTGCGGTGATCGCCCGCGGACCCGCGCGCGACCGCATTCTGGCCGACCGGGGTGCCGAATCGATGTACGTCAGCGGCGTGCTCCAGGCGGCCGCCCTCGACGTCGTGACGCACCCGGCGTGGCAGACCCACCTGCGCGGCCTGCGCCACCAGCTCCAAGACCGCCGGGATCTGCTGCTCGGCAGCCTGCGGGAGCATGCCCCGCAGGCCCACGTTGAGCACGTGCCCAAGGGCGGGCTGAACCTGTGGGCCCGCCTGCCCGACGGGACCGACGTCGATCAGCTCGTCCGTGACTGCGAGGCCGCCGGGGTCATCATCGCCGCCGGGACTGAGTGGTTCCCGGCCGAACCGGCCGGACCGTTCATCCGGCTCAACTTCGCCGGCCCCAATCCGGGCGCCTTCCGGGAAGGCGCGCACATCCTCGGCCAGGTACTGGAGCACACAACCGGCCGGTAGGGCGGGCCGGCGGAGGAGCGGCGGTTCGCGTTAGCCCGCGTCGCGGGGCGCGAACATGATGACGGCGACCCCGAACAGGCAGACCGCCGAACCCAGGATGTCCCACCGGTCCGGCCGGAACCCGTCGAAGATCATGCCCCAGGCCAGGGAGCCTGCCACGAACACGCCGCCGTACGCCGCGAGGATGCGCCCGAAGTGCGCGTCGGGCTGCAGCGTGGCCACGAAGCCGTAGATGCCCAGCGCTACGACACCCAGACCGGCCCACCACCAGTCCCGGCCTTCGCGGACGGACTGCCAGACGAGCCACGCCCCGCCGATTTCGGCTGCCGCGGCCAGGATGAAGAGCACGATGGTTCTTGCGATAGTCACGCCATCATGATGGCACCCGGCGTCGGGTCATTCGTGCGGGCACGCGCCGATGCTTCCGCCGGACCCGTCACACGGGGTCATGGCTTGCATCACCGGCCGCGCCTCCCTATAACTTTAAGTTTCAAGTAAAGTTCTGCCGGGAATGCCGCGGACCGCAATGTCGTCTGGCCGGTCGGTCCCGCTCCGGCGCAACGTCTGCACCTTCCTGCCGAATGCCTGAGGACCTGAGATGACCCTTGTGTCAGAGACCATCGAACACGCTGCACCCGCTCCAGCGGCCGCCGTGCGCAGCCGGGTTTCCGTGCCGCTGCGGTTCGCGGACGGGTTCACCGCCGACGCCGAGGTGCTGACCTTCAGCGGACTCACCGACGGAAAGGAGCACCTGCTCCTCGCCCTGGGCGACTGGGAGCAGGCGCTGCTGGAAGCGGCGCGCGGGGGCTCGGGACCCCTGGTGCGGCTGCACAGTGAATGCCTCACCGGGGATGTGTTCGGGAGCCAGCGGTGTGACTGCGGTCCGCAGTTGCGGGAGGCTGTGGAGCGGATCGCGGCCGCCGGCGGGTTCCTGCTCTACCTCCGTCAGGAAGGCCGCGGCATCGGCCTGTATTCCAAGCTCGATGCCTATGCCCTGCAGGACGGCGGCCTGGACACCTACGAGGCCAACCTCGCCCTAGGGCACGGCGAGGACGAGCGGGACTACACGGCTGCGGCGCAGATGCTCGGCGCCCTGGGCGCCGGGACGGTGCGCCTGCTCAGCAACAACCCGGACAAGGCGGCCCAGCTGGGCGCCCTCGGCGTCGACGTTTCCGCGCAGATCGCCACGGGCGTCCACGCGTCCCCGGCCAACCTCCGGTACCTGACCGCCAAGCGCGACCACACCTCCCACACGCTCCAGCTCCCTTCCGACGCCGGCCCCGGCCGTGATGAGCCGCGCAGCAGCATCCTCGCCGGGTCTGCCGCCCGGCCCGCTGCCGCGGTGCCGGTCGTCGTCCCCACCCACGATGAGATGCTGGCCCGCGCTCAGGGACTCATTGCCGGCCTGCGTGAGCGGGCCGCGGAAACAGAGCAGCTTCGCCGTGTACCCGATTCCACCATGGCGGAACTCCGGTCAGCTGAAATCTTCCACATGCTGTCCCCCAAGGCTGCCGGGGGATTCGGCATGGGACTGGAGACCTACGTCGAGGTCGTGCGCCGGCTTGCGAGGGGGTGCGCCTCCACGGCATGGAGCGTGGGCCACCTGGTCGAGCATGTCTGGATGCTCGCACGCTGGCCCCGGGAAGCGCAGGACGAAGTCTTCGCGAACGGTCCGGCACCGTTGGCAGCCGCCACCGGCGCACCCGCCGGGGTGGCGGAGAAGGTACAAGGAGGCTACTCCATCTCGGGCCGGTGGACCTTCGCCTCCGGGGTGATGCACTCCGAGTGGGCGCTGCTCGCGGCGCAGCGCGGCGGGGTGCGCCTGCAATGCTTGGTGCCCCTGGCCGACGTCGAGGTTCTCGATGTGTGGCACACGGCCGGGCTGAGGGGAACCGGGAGCAACGACATCCTGGCCCGGGGCCTGTTCGTCCCGGAGCATCGAGCGCTGGACTGGGAACGCCTGGCCGCCGAGGCCAATCCGGGCAGCGAACTCCATCAGGATCCGCTGATCCACACCCCCATGGGCGCTCTGCTGAATATGGTGGCCCCTGCCGCCGCCTTGGGGTCAGCCGAGTACGCGGTCGAATTGTTCCGGGAGCTGTTGATGGTGCGCAAGGTCAAGCACACAGTGGAGACGCGGCAGGCCGACTCGCCGCTCGCGCAGGTCCGCTATGCGCAGGCTTACGGCCTGGTTGCCGCGGCACGGCTGCATTGGCAGGAAGCTGTCCGGGTGGTCTCGGCCTCCCATGCGCGCAGGCCCTCAACAATGACGGACCGGGAGCGCGCTGACTACCGGCTGTCCCTCGCGCTGAGCGGCGAGGCCTCGGCCGAAGCGGTCCGCCTGGTCATGACAGGATCCGGCGGGAGTGTCCACCGGCTATCGCACCCGCTCCAGCGGATCCAGCGCGACGTCAACGTCCTGCTGAACCACGCGGCGCTCACCAGGGACCCCGTGCTCGAGCAGGCCGGCCGCGGCCTCCTGGGCCTCGGGTTCACCGTACCCACGTTCTGACCGGAGCCCGCCGGAGCCCGCCCGGCGCCGGACGGGGACCGAAAGAAGCTTGAAGCTTCAATAAAAACAGGGTACGATGATGTCATGACTCAGACCACTGACCGCCCTCCGGTTCTCTTCCTCAGCCACGGTGCGCCACCTCTGGCCGACGACTCCACATGGACCCGCCAACTCAACGACTGGTCCGGCACCTTTGGCAAGCCCAAGGACATCCTCATGGTCTCTGCCCACTGGGAGAATGCCCCGGTGACGCTCAGCGCCACCGGGCGCGATCCTGGCCTGGTCTACGACTTCTGGGGCTTCCCCCAGAAGTACTACGACGTGGCGTATGACGCCCCGCAGGCACCTGAGCTGGCAGCCGAAGTGGAGAAGCTCGTTGCCGCCCACGGCCACCACGTGGAGCGCGATGAAAGCCGCGGCCTGGACCACGGCGCCTACGTTCCGCTGAAGGAGATGTACCCCGCAGCAGACGTGCCGGTGGTGCAGATGTCCATGCCGACGCTGGATCCGCAGGGACTGTTCGAACTCGGCATGTCGCTTGGGCCTCTGCGTGACCGGGGCACGCTGATCGTCGGATCCGGTTTCACCACGCACAACCTGCGCTGGTTCAATCCCGCCGGCGGGCCGGACACCGCCCCGCCGGCAGCATCCAGCGAATTCGACCACTGGGCCGAGGAAGCCATGGCCCGCGGCGACGTCGACTCCATCCTCGATTTCCTGAACAAGGCGCCGGCCGCCCGCGAGGCGCACCCCCGGAGCGAGCACTGGGCTCCGCTCTACGTTGCCCTCGGGGCCGCATACGGCTCGGGAGACATCCAGGCGAAGACGGCGATCGACGGGTTCTGGTTCGGGCTGTCCAAGCGCTCGTGGACCCTGACATAGGCGTCTGGTACAACACGGTACGAAACGCGGGCCGGCGCCTGCGCCGGCGCGCAGACAGCCGAACGATGGAGGGCGTCGCACAACGTAACACCGGAATGCCCGGAGCCGGGCACCGGTTGTGATCCCCGGTGCCGGTTCGCCGGCACGGCAACGACTTGACATGAACTTCACCTCAGATTCCAGGAGCGCAACATGACGATTGCAGTAACGGGTGCCACAGGACAGCTGGGCCGATTGGTCCTCGAGGACCTGCTCAGCACCCAGGAGCCGGGTTCCCTCGTGGCGGTGGTCCGCGACGCCGCGAAAGCTGGTGATCTGGCGTCCCGGGGCGTCCAGGTGCGCGTGGCGGACTATTCCGATCCTGCCGCGCTCGAGGCCGCTCTCGCCGGCGTTGAGAAGCTCCTGCTGGTCTCCGGCAGCGAGGTAGGCTCACGGGTGGCACAGCACGCCAACGTGGTCAGCGCGGCCAAAGCGGCAGGTGTCCGTTTCATCGCCTATACGTCCGTCCTGGCCGCGGACACCACAGAGCTGATCCTGGCGCCCGAGCACAAGGCAACCGAGGAACTCATCCGCGCGTCGGGACTCGAGTTCACGCTCCTGCGCAACGGCTGGTACTCCGAAAACTACGCCCAGACCGTGGCCACGGCCCGGCAGACGGGCGCCGTCGTCGCTGCTGCCGGTGACGGCAGGGTGGCCAGCGCCGCACGGGCGGACTATGCGGCCGCCGCCGCGGCGGTGCTCACCTCCGCCGGGCACGAGGGCCGCACCTACGAGCTCTCCGGCGATTACGCGTGGGACTTCAAGGAACTGGCGACGGCGATCGCCGGGATCGCCGGACGGGACGTCGTGTACCAGCCCGTGTCCGCTCCCGAGCTGATCCAGGTCCTGACTGCTGCCGGGCTCGACCAAGGGACCGCAGGATTCCTCGCCGCCCTGGACACGGACACCAAAGCTGGTCTTCTGGCCACCGTCACGGGCGAGCTCTCCGGGCTGATCGGACGGCCCACGACGCCGCTGCTGGAGGCGCTGACGTCCGCCACCGCAAGCTAGGGGCTGCGGTCGCGCCGGGCGTCATCATCGACGGTTTCATCCGTTCCGGGTGACGGCCCGCGGCCGGGCCGGACATAGCGTTGGGTTATCGCCGGCGGAGGACCGCCCGGGACCTAAAGTTCCGGAAACGGATTCGGATTTCGGATTTGGCCCAAGGCCTTTTCCTGGAGCGGAACGGGCGGCCTGTGCCGGCGGGCCAGTACCAGCCGCAACGCCAGCGAATCGAAGTGAGCGATGTTAGTCCGGAACAAGCATGCCGCCGTCACGTCCGAGGCACGGGCGCTCTTCGTCGGTAGCGTGGGCTTCGTAGTCCTCGGTGGCGTCGCACTTCTGCTCGTTGGGCGGGAACCTGTGGCGTTGTCCGGACGAGGATCGGCCGGTGACATTGCCGCGATCGGCACGGCGGTTCTTGGTGCCGCGGCGGTGGTGGCCGGTTGTCTGCAACGCCCGACGCCGGTGTCACCGCAGTTCCGCGGTGGCCGGACGCGTAGTGCGATCGACGTCGGCGCCCTCGCGCTGGCCCACGCGTGTATGTTCCTGCTCGGCTGGCTGGCGCTCTTTTGGATCTTCCAGCAAGCGTTTATCGGCGCGGTCCTCTACCCGGTGGCGGCCGCCGTCCTGGTCGGGGGTGCGGGGGCCATCAGCGCCTACGTCGCGTACCTGTCCGCGCTCGGCATGACCGCCTACCGGCTCGCCGCACTCCTCGCCGGTTTCCTCGTCACTGGTGTCCTCACGAGCATGCTGACGGCAGCGGACCCCCTCTGGTGGCAGAAGCACCTCAGCGCCCTCGGCATGAGCTCGGACGTCTCCGGGGTGACGTTCAACTTCACCTTGATCGTCGGCGGTGTCGTGGTCACCACCCTGGCGGGATATTCGACGGCGACGCTCGCTGCGAGCGCCAACACCCCGGCCGCACTTCACCGGGTAAGACTGCTCGAAGGCGGCATCGTCCTGATCGGCGTGTTCCTCGCCGGCGTGGGAGTGTTCCCGGTCGATGAGCGCTTCGGGATCCACACCCTGGTTGCCTCCGGCATGGTGGTGGTGTTCGCGTCGCTCATTGTCCGCATCCGGGCCCTCATCCCCTCCATCTCGCCCGCCTTCGCGGCGCTCGGGTGGGTGTTCCTGGCAGCAATCATTGTCGCCGCGGTGCTGTGGTTCCCGGTCGGCTATTACAACCTGACCGCGGTGGAGCTCATCGCCGGATTGTTGATCTTCTCGTGGCTCATCGTCCTGATCCGCAACCTTGCCGCCGTTGACGCCGACCGGCTCGGCGCGGACCTGTTCGAGGCCGACCGGCCGGCCGGGCCGCAGATACAACGCTCCGGATCAGGCCAGCCTGTTTCAAACGCAACGGACGGGACGGCGGCCGAACCGTGAGTGCAGCCGGGCGGTCCTGCGGCCGGCCCTTGTTCACGCGGCAACCGCCAGAAGATGCCGCGGCCATCCCATCCGTCGCAGACGGCGGGGGAGAGACTCCCTGAAGGCCGGCGGTCAGGGGGATTAGACTCCGTTCATGCGCCTGGCGATCGTTGGAGCCGTATTGCTTGTGGCCGGTGCCGTGGCGATTGTCGCCGGGGCGCTGCCTTTGGCCGACGTGGCCGCCCTCATCGACCGGGTGGCTCCAGTCCTGCTTTTCGTCGTCGCCATGACTATCGTGACGGAGCTGGCCAGCGAGGCCGGCGTCTTCCTCTGGACCGCCCGCAGGCTCCGGCACTGGGGCCGCGGGCGCAGCATTATCCTGTGGCTGTTCCTGGCCGCATTCGCGACGCTGAGCACCATCTTCCTGTCCCTGGACACAACAGCGGTGCTTCTGACGCCGGTGGTAGTCAGCGTGACCCGGCAGGCAGGCCTGCCGGCGCTGCCTTTCGCGCTGACGACTGTGTGGCTGGCCAACACGGCCAGCCTGCTGTTGCCTATTTCAAATCTGACGAACCTTTTAGCCCAGCACAGCCTGGGCGGGACCAGTCCCGCCGCCTTCGCTGCCCTGATGTGGGCCCCATCCGTTGCCGCCATCGTCGTGCCGCTGGTATTCGTCGGCATCGTCTTCCGCCGCGACCTACGCAAGCGCTATTCGAGGATACGGGTCGGGCGGATCAGGACTGATCAGCCCGCCGGCGGAGGATCCGGGGCCGCAGCGACCGACCGGGTTCTGCTCGGCGTCAGCGCACTCGTGCTGGCACTGCTCCTGCCAGCGCTCGTGTCAGGAGTCCCGGTCTGGATCCCGGCGCTGGCTGCCGCCGTCGTACTGGCAGTCGTGTTCGCGCTCCGGCGGCCGCGGGTGCTCAAAGTCTCTTTGGTTCCCTGGTCTCTGCTACTGTTCGCCTCCGGCCTCTTCCTGGTGATGGAAACCATCCGGCATCTGGGCGCTCCCGCGTTGCTGAGTCAACTGGCCGGGCAAGGCCAAGGGACACCGGACTTGCTTCGGCTGGCCGCGACGGGTGCGGTCGGTTCCAATCTGCTGAACAATTTGCCTGCCTACCTGCTGGCCGAGCCACTGGCGGAGACGCCGCAGCGCATGGCGGCGTTGCTGATCGGAGTCAATGCCGGCCCGCTCATCACCCCGTGGGCGTCGCTGGCCACCCTGCTCTGGCACGAGCGGCTGGTGCGGATGAATGTCCTCATCACGTGGAAGGGCTACGCGATCTTCGGTCTGATCGTCGCACCCCTGACCGTAGTGGCCGCAGCCTTGGCACTGGCCGCAGCCCAGCCGTGAACCGGCCGGTGCTTGGACCAGGCACCGGTCAGGTACCGGATCTGCACTTACCGGATCGGAGCAAACCGGCAAGAATGAAGTGCGGCCGCCCACGGTATCCCGGGCCTGCGCTAACGACAACGGAGGTGCCTCCATGCTCAGCCTGCAGGACATTGACAATATCGTCCTCAACGGAGGCATCGTGGTGGACGCCAACGGGGAGAAAATCGGCTCCGTGGAACAGATCTTCACCAGCGGCGATTCCGGTGATCCGGCGTTCGTCACCGTGCGGACCGGTTTGTTCGGCATGTCCGAGTCCTTCGCCCCGCTTTCCGGGGCCAGTCTCGAGGAATCCGTGATCAGGGTTGCCTTTGCCAAGGACACGATCAAGAACGGCCCGCGCATCGACAGCGACCGCGGCATCATCACGGAGACGCAGGAACAGGAGCTCTACCGCTACTACGGGCTGGTGGCCGACACCGCTGGCGAGGGATCCGCCGTCGGAACAAGCCCGGGCGTTTCCCCGCCGTCAACCGGGGAGACCGCGGCGGCACAATCGACGGCCGACTCCGCGGCCGACGAAGGAGTGACCGATGCCGCCGGGGCGAGGCACGCGGGGCAGCTTCCCCCGCAGCCTTTGCCGCAAGGCGGCCCGCCACCGCCCCATGGTGGGCTGGCGCACCAGCCACCACCGCCTCATCTGCGAAAGCATGTGCCTCCGCACCCCATGCCGCGTCGCGGTCCACCGACACCGCCACCGCCCCCGCCCGGCCCACCGCCCCCGCAGGAACAGGCTCCGGTTCGCTAAGCGCGGTTGTGCGGACCGGCCCCGCTACGGGGTAACGATGTTGAACGCCGGGTCTCCGGAGTCCAGTGCCCCCAGCAGCGCCGGCAGGACGGCGCTGCTGCCACTCAGGCTGATGCCCTCCGAGGTGGTGTCCCCGCCGAGCAGGGCCAGCAGCCTGTTCTTCGTGAGCCGGATCTCGACGTCGGCAGATTCGCCGGCCAGCCGGTCGCTGATCAGTACGCCGTTGCGGAGGGTGACATGGTACGCGGCGTCGAGTTCAGTGAACGTGACATTGAGCGAGAGGTCCAGGTCCCAGGCTTTGGGGCCGTTCACCGAGATGGCGAGGGAGCCGAAGAGCTGCTCGGGGGTGAGCTGGGCAACGATCGCCGGTGCCGCCGTCGCGGTGGGTGTCCCGAAGTTGCCGTCCCGGAGCTCCGTTGCGCCGGAGAGGAAGAAGTTCCGCCACGTTCCGTTCTCGGCGCCGTAACCGAGCTGTTCCAGCGTGTCTGCATACAGTTCCCGCGCCGCGGCGTGGCCGGCGTCGACGAAAATCGCGTGGTCGAGCAACGTGGCTGCCCAACGGAAGTCACCGGACTCAAAGGCAGTCCGCGCGGTGCTCACGACGTGATCCAGGCCGCCCATCGCGTCCACATAGCGGGCGGCGAGCTCCGCGGGAGGGTGCGGCCAGAGCCTGGCCGGGTTTCCGTCGAACCACCCCATGTAGCGCTGGTAGATGGCTTTCACATTGTGACTGACCGAACCGTAGTAGCCCCGGGCATGCCACGCGTTCGCAAGGGCCGGCGGCAATTCGATGATCTCGGCGATTTCGGCCCCGGTGTACCCCTGGTTGATGTATCGGAGCGTCTGATCGTGGAGATAGGCATAAAGGTCGCGCTGGGCTGAGAGGTACGAAAGGATCCTGTCCGTTCCCCACGTCGGCCAGTGATGGGAGGCGAAGACGACGTCGGTCCGGATGCCAAACATCCTGATCGCCTGCGTCAGGTATGTGGACCAAACGTGGGGGTCGCGGACCAGCGCCCCGCGGAGGGTGAGCAGGTTGTGCAGCGTGTGGGTCGCATTTTCGGCCATGCACAGGGCGCGGTACCGGGGGAAATAGAAATGCATTTCCGCCGGGGCCTCCGTCCCGGGGGCCATCTGGAATTCGATCTCCACACCGTCCACAGTGTGGCGCTCGCCGGTCTCGCGGATCTCAAGCGTCGGCACGATTAACCCGACTTCTCCCATCGAGGTCGTTTGGCCAAGGCCGGCACCGACCTGGCCCTGCGGGCCGCACGCGAGTGCGGCGCCGTACATGTAGCCGGCCCGGCGGCCCATGGCCGTGCCGGCATAGACGTTCTCCGAGACAGCGTGCTCCACAAAGCCCTCCGGGGCGATCACCGCGATGCCCCCGGCGTCGGCATCTTCCTGGGTGGCAACGCCGAAGACGCCGCCGAAGTGGTCGACGTGGCTGTGTGTGTAGATGACGGCGACAACAGCCCTCTCACCCCGGTTCGACCGGTAGAGCTTGAGCGCCGCCGCCGCCGTCTCGGTTGAGATGAGTGGATCGATCACAATGACCCCGGTGTCACCTTCCACAAAGGTGATATTCGAGAGGTCGAGGCCGCGGACCTGGTAGATTCCCTCCACAACCTCAAAAAGGCCCTGCTTCGCAACCAGCCCCGACTGCCGCCAGAGGCTCGGATTCACGGTGGTGGGGGCCGCCCCGCTAAGGAACGAATATTTGTCGTTGTCCCACACCACCCTCCCGTCGGCAGCGTGGACAACTGCGGGACTCAGAGCCGCGATGAAACCGCGTGCCGAGTCGTCGGTATCGGATGCGTCCGCGAACGGCAGCGTCTCGGAAAGCTTCTGGTGAGCGGCCACGATGGCCCGCTCGGCTGGTTTGTGGGTCAAAGAATTTCGCCATCCCCTCCGAAGGACCATGGGCGTTCATCGTGGCATACCGCCGAAGCGCCGGCCATCACCCGTTTCGGGTGACCCCGTGACCTGTGCCTGTGCCTGTGCGCGTGCCCGCGCCCGTGCCCGTGCGGGGGCGCGTAGACGCGCCCGTGCATGTGGGCGGTCGGGCTAGGCGGAGGCCAGCGTCTTTGTCAGTATTGTGCCGCCAACCCCCACGAGGACCGCGCCCGAACCCGCGACGATGATCCGCTTGGTCCGGGGCCGGGCCAGGAATGCAGTCACTTTCTTCAGCCCGCTGAGGAGAAGTACGTACCAGGCCAGGGCGATCAGCAGGAAAATACCCGCCATCACGGTGTGCTGGGCGAGGGACGGCAGCGGGGCGAAATTGAATTGCGGGAACAGCGACAAATAGAAGACGGCGACTTTCGGGTTGAGCAGGTTGCTCACCATGCCCTGTACGAACGGCGAACTCCCGCCAAACCGGCGGCCGGCCCGCGGTGCCGCCGGCTGGCCGGGCCGGATGGGTGGGCTCATGTTGCTGGCAAACGCCTCCGCGAGCGCCCGGGCTCCCAGATAGAGCAGGTACGCGGCCCCGGCGATCTTGATCCCGGTCCCAAGAATCTCTGAGGCTCCCAGGAGCGCCGTGATACCGAGAACTGCCAGCAAGGCAAGAATTGCGTTGCCAACCATGATTCCGCCGGCGGCCGCTGTTGCCGAGCGAGGGCCGCAGGCCGCGTTCCGGAGGACCAGCGCAAAGTCGGGACCGGGGACCAGTACGACGACGAGACAGGTCAAGACAAAGGCCGTTAACTGTTCGACCATCGTGGGTTGCCTCCTGGCGTCGGGTTGTCCAGTAGTGGGATTTCAGAAGTTGGATAGTTCGGTGCTCGGATTGTTCAATGGGGCGGGAAGATCTGTCCGGCAAACAAAGCCCGGGCAGTCTTACACCTTAGGCCATCCCGGTGTGACTGACGTGCTTGCCTGACGACTCCGGACCCCGAGGGCGCACACCTCACCCCCAAGGCATGATTCCGGCACGCAGGCGAAAAGCTAGGTTGGCATAGACATCCCACTACGATGGCCGCTGGCAGGACACGTTCCGGCAGGACCATGACGACGGGTGCGCCAGCACCGTCATCGTCAAAGGAGGCAACATGTCCGGTTGTGAAATGACCCCGGACGCGGCGAGCCGGGGGTGCGGCCCGCGATGAGTTCTCCCAACGACGCCGTGGCCCAGCCGGTGCAGTTCAACCAGCGGCTGGCCTTACTGCTGGCGATGGCCATGTTCGTGCTGGTCGTTGACACGTCGATCATGAACGTCTCGATCTCCGCAGTGGTCAAGGACATCAACAGCACGGTCAGCGACCTGCAAGCGGCCATCGCCCTCGAAGCGCTGGTGTCCGCAGCCTTCATCCTGATCGGCGGCAAAGTGGGCGACCTCATCGGACGCAAGCGGGCCTACGTCTTGGGTCTGTGCGGTTACGCGGTTGGCGCGGTGGCGATGACGCTGGCCCAGAGCATCACCGCGATCATCATTTTCTGGGCGTTGGTCGGCGGCCTTGGCGCTTCGCTCCTGCTCCCCGCCATGCAGTCGCTCATCCACGGCAACTTCGACGGCGAGGCCCGGAAGCGGGTCTACGCTCTTGTGGGCGCCTCGGCGGCGATCGCCGCCGCCGTCGGACCATTGCTCGGCGGGTTTATCACGACATTTCTCTCCTGGCGTGTCGCCTTCCTCTTGGAAGCGGTGATCATTGCCGTCGTCTTGTCCGGAATTAGGCTCGTTAAAGATGTCCCGTATACGGGACCCCGGGAGGTCGACGTCGTTGGATCGATCCTTTCCGTCGTCGGTATGGGTGGCGTTGTCCTTGGAATCCTGGTCTGGCAGGAGGGCGGCGAAGCTGTTGGCGCGCTCCTGATCGTCGGTGCGGCCGGACTGGCCGGGCTGTTCTATTGGCTCCTGCGGCGCGAACGGCGCAACAAACCGATGCTGCTGGACCCGGGGCTCTTCCGGTCGAAAGCTTTCCGGCTCGGCGCCACGCAGCAAATGCTCCAGCAGATCGCCCTCGGTGGCACCATGATCGTGTTGCCGATCTATCTGCAGATGGTGCTCGAATACAACGCGATGCAGGCCGGTCTGTCCATTGCACCGCTCTCGCTCAGCATGTTCGGCATAGCAATGCTCGCCGGAAAGCGGTCAGGGAAGCGGCGCCCGGCAGGCATTATCCGGTGGGGCTTCATTCTCCTTCTGGCTGGGCTGCTCGCAATCCTGCCAGTCGTGCCGCGTGCGGACTCCGGCTGGTGGCTCCTGATCCCCCTCATCATTGCCGGTTGCGGACTCGGCTTGTTGGTGTCGCAGCTGAACAATTACACCCTGTCTCCAATCTCGGACGAGCGCGTCAGCGAGGCCGCGGGCGTGAATTCAGCGGCCGGATCGTTTGGGCTGTCGTTCGGACTCGCGTTTGCCGGCGCCATCATGCTGGCATCGCTCGCGTCCGTCTTCACGGGCCTGGCGACCTCGAGCACGGTACTGCCGCCCGCGGAGCAGCAACAGGTTGCGCAGGCGCTGGAAGAGGACGCTCAGGTCCTCAGCAACACCCAGCTCGCGGGGCTCCTCGTCGGCCAGCCGGCGGAGATCCAGGCCGAAATCATCCGCATCAACACGGAGGCCAGGCCCATCGCCCTGCAGATCGGGCTGCTCATTCCGATCTTCGCCAGTGTCGCGGGCTTCGTCATTTCCTTCCGCATGATGCGGCTTCCCGATCCCAAGCCCTCCGGCACCGGCGAAGGCGCGATCCTGGACTGAGGGTCTGGGCGGCAGCAGAAGTCAGAGCAACGAAAGGCTGTAGCCGACGATGAGCAGCCCAATCACTAGCGTTGCGATGGCTGCAATCCTGCGGCCGTTGCGCTGCAGCCAGTCGTAGAGGGCGGTGAGAGGTACTTGCGCACGCTCCGGGGACTGCAGCCAAACCACGACTGGAACGACGACGGCTGACTGGGTCACAACGGCGTAGGCGAGGATGAGCACGCTTCCCTGCAGGGTAGGCAGCTCCCGCACGCCGATCAGGGCGCCGGCCGTGACGGCGAGCAGGAGTGCCTTGGGCCGCAGGTTCATGCCCAGGCCCAGGACGACGAATTCCCAGGGCCGGGCGGAGTGGAACCTCGACTTCATCTTGCCCAGCATGGCGTTGTCCCGGTTGCTCTTGCTCGCGAAGAGGTACACGGAGTAGCCAAGCAGAACGGCGCCGATCACAAAGCCAACCTGAGCCAGCCATTCGTCCTGGTTCAGGCGGGGCCTGCCGGGCCATAGTTGCAGCCCGACAGCTGAAAGTCCCACCACCACGACTGATCCTGAGAGGCTGCCGATCAGGAACGGCAGGGCTCCTCGGCGGGGATCCGGGGATAGCAGAATCATGATCGTGACGCTTATGGGCACAGTGCTCATCGCTCCCGCGATGGCGAAGAGCACCAGGCTGGTGAGGGTGCTCAACATGTGGCTGTCACCTGCCCCGGGAGACACCCTGACGGCACGTCATGCCTTCGGTGCGTTGCCGGCGTCAGGGCGGCCTGGCCGCGGCCGTCCACGCCGGGCACGGATCGCCTCGTCTTCCTGTTTAAGCAGCAGTGCCACGTCTTTCTTGTCGCCCGTCAATGGCCGCCACCATGAGATGGACGGGTCCGAATCGAGCAGGATGGCGCGAGCAAAGAGGGTCAGAGGGACGGCGAGGATGGCGCCGACAGGACCCAGGACCACGGCCCAGAAAAGGACTGAAACAAAGGTCAGGGTCTCGCTCAGCGACACTGCGTTGCCCACGTACTTCGGCTGAATGATGGACTGGATCACACTGTTGATCCCGCCATAGATGATGATGATGGCCACAACGGTCGGCCAGCCACCGGTGAGGAACCCAAAGAACAGCGGCGGGACGATCGCGATGAAGTAGCCAATGTTGGGGATGAAGCTGCAGATGAAAGACAGCAGACCCCAGAGCAGGGCTCCGGGGACCTGCAGGATGACCAGGACCAGCCAGTTGAACAGGCCCTGGGCGATCCCGAGGACCGTAGTGGCGACCATATAGCGGCGCACGCCGGTTCCGAAACCGATGAAGGCGGAGACCACTGCCGGCCGGTGGTAGGTCAAATGGGTCAGGATGGCGGGTACGCGCGAGCCGTCGACCGCCATGAGAATGAGCATCGTCAGGATGATCACGAGGCTGCCCACCAGGCTCGCTATGTTCCCCAGTAGGCCGCCTAGGAACCCGATGATGCGGCCCGGAGTGAACCCGTTGAGGACTTCCTGGACTTGCTCCGGTCCGAAACCTACAGACTCCAGCGTCGCGGCGAGGGAAGCGCCGAGCTGGGCCACCTGGGGAGCGTATTGCGGCAGGAGCGCGGAGAACTGGGCGAGGGAGGCAATGAGGATTGCGGCGAAAGCGATCAGCAACCCGAAGACGGCGGCAATCGTGGTTCCCGTGGCTATGCCCCGGGAAATTCCCCGAGCCTGCATCCAGCGGCGAATGGGATGAACACACAAAGTGAGCACGAACGCAAAAAATACCGGGGTGACGATTCCCCTCATCGCGCCAAGGCCGAACGCCACCACAGCCGCGCCAGCCAGGGCGAGCAATATGGTGACGGTGCGGGGGAGGGCTGGACGTGGGTCGGATTCCGATGATGCCGGCTCCATTGAGCCCTCCTTGGTTCAGCCTGGGCCTAGTTTAGGCGAGGGGGCGTGATGAGTAGTGAGTTCATTGCGGCTTGCTCCCCGTCAGATAGGGATCCCCCCTCTGCGTCAGGCGACTACTTTGCTCTTGATCCGCTCGAACTCGGCCGCACTGATGGTTCCCGCGTCCATGAGCGCCTTGGCTTTGGCGATCTCCTCACTCGGGCTCGCTGCGGCGACCTGGCGTATATACGCATCAGTTGCCTCCTGGCTCTTGCGGGCCTGTGCCATTGAACGCTCCGTCATTCCCTTGCCGCGCGCAATCATGTACACCAGCAGGGACAGGAACGGTACGAAGGCAAGGAAGACGATCCATACGGCCTTCCACCAGCCACTGAGCTCGTGGTCACGGAAGAGGTCGCCGATCACCATAAACAGCGCCCACAGGAAAGCGAAAATCGCATATACGCAGAACAACCACCAGAAAATACTCCAAAAGTTCTCGAAGAAGTTCATTTGGCTTCCCTGCTTTCAATTGGTGCGGCGTTGGCGGGAACGCGGCCGTGGGTGGGGGATATAGACGTGAGCGCAGATAACCCTGCCGGCCGGGCCTAGCATTTGACCTCATTCGTGAGATCGCTGACCGCCGCCTGCACGTTGGCAGCCTCATCCCGGAGCGAGTTCACGGCCTGATTCAGGGTGGCGCTATCGGGAACGGCCTTCACTGCGGAAGCAAATTTGTCTTCAGCAGCTTTGACGGCATCCACCCGGTCCTTGGCAACGTCCCCGGCGGCCGTGACCAGATCGTCGAAAGTCTTTACGACCTCGTCCCGCGCCGACCGGATCTGGTCCAGCGTGGAGCCTCTCTTGAGCGTGTCCTTGAAGTTCGTCAGGGCTGTGGAGTAGGCCGCGGAGGCGGCGCACACCGGTGAAACGGTTGGCGTCGGGGTAGTGCTGGGGCTGGTGGTGCTGCAGCCGGCGAGCAAGCCGAGGACTGCCGCGAGGACGATGATTCGCGCGGCGACTGATGGTGGTCTCGACATTGGAGGCCCCTCTCTCCGTAGGTTCCACTCTCCATAGACTCGCGCCTGTCAGCGCAAGCACTGGCAGGTATCACCAGTGTTGGCTTCGGGCAGCGTAGGCGCCTCACCCGCCGGGGGTGATCCTGAGGCCGCCTGCGTCGTCGGAACTTCCCTACGTTCGGAGGTCCCGGCTGGCGTGTTACGCAGAGCCCTCCGCTTGTGGCGGCCAAGCCTGCGACGCCGAATCACCCCAGGGTGATGATGTGCCGGCCGTGGTCCCGTGATGGACTGCTGTCCACACCAGAGGGAGGATGCCATGTGCCGTTGGCTAGCGTATTCGGGTTCACCAGTGAGGCTTGAGGAGCTTCTGTACAAACCCACCAACTCGCTCGTGATGCAGAGCAAACACGCACGCATGGGAGTCGAAACCACCAACGGGGACGGCTTCGGCGTCGGCTGGTACGGCTCAGAGCCGTATCCCGGGTTGTTTCACAGTACAGAGCCGGCCTGGCACGACCGCAACCTTCGCGAACTGTCCGCCCAGGCATCAGCAGGCCGGGTCTTCGCGCACATCCGGGCCTCCACCGGCTCGGCGGTCCAGCAGACGAACTGCCATCCGTTCCGCCACGGCCGCTGGCTGTGGATGCACAACGGGCTCCTCAAGGACTTTCCGGCCGTGAAACGAGACCTCGCCATTGCCGTCGAGCCCTCGCTCTTTCCGCAGATCGAGGGAGCCACGGACTCGGAGCTGTTCTTCTTCCTGGCGCTCACCTTCGGCCTCGAGAAGGACCCGCCTTCGGCCGTCGCTGCCGCGGTGGGGCTCATTGAAGACGTCGGCCGGCGCCACGGCATTGAGCACCCGATTCAGATGACTGTGGCAACTACCAACGGCGACACCACGTGGGCCTTCCGCTACTCGAGCGAAGGCCGGTCCCGGTCGCTGTTCCACAGCACCGACGTCTCGACGCTCCGCACCCAGTACCCGGACAACCCGATGCTCCACGCACTCGCCGACGACGCGCGCCTGGTGGTCTCCGAGCCGCTGGGGGATTTGGTCGGAGCGTGGCGGGAAGTCCCGGAGTCAACGTGCGTCGTGGTCCACGGCGGCGGGGAAGACCTGCTCCCGTTCTCGCCCGCAGCCGCCTGAGTCGGCCCCCTGCCTGCCCCCTGCCAGGATCAGCAAGCGGTTGGCCCCACCGGGCCACGGAGGGCCGCGCACCCGTCACGCGTACGTTCCTCACCAGACGTCAGTCCTCGGGTGAGTCAGTCTTCCTGGGGATCGGAAGGGTGGGATTCAACTTTTCCGGGGGACCGCCCGCAGTCACCGATCCACTGGCGGGGCCGGGTGCTGGCTCGGCACCGGAGCTAGTGGTTTCGGCACCTGATCCACTGACGGGCTGAGGGGCGGGCGCGGCTCCGGCACCGAAGCCGACGGATGCGGCGCCCGTTCCGACGACCGCTTCGGCGCCCGGAGCAACTGCGGGGCGGCACAGCAGCTCAACCAACAGAACGGCCAGGACGGCAAATACCGCCGTCCAGATGGCGACAGCCGCCGTCGGGTCCTGCCAGAAGATCAGCACCAGCACCGCTGTTCCGATGATGACCGAGTCCAGGATCCGCCGGTAACGAGCCAGCCAGAGCTGCCAAGGCCTGACCTGGTCGGCGCCGACTTTCCCGTTGATGTAGTCTCCCGCGGTCGCCAGACCGTGCCGGACAAACTCCGCGGGCCGCGAGTGGCCGGTCAGGAAGGCTGCCAATGCAATCAGGAGCCCCACGGCGAAGACCAAACGAACACTGGTCCGCAGAGGCACCAGGAGTGTTTCGACCAGGCTTTGAGCCGCCGCCGGGGAGACGGTGTCCGGCGGAATTGAGTTCAGCAGGATGCTCCGCCCGATAACAAGTCCCAGCGCCAGCAACGCCATGGCCACGGCGACGGCCAAACCGACGCCGCTGGTAGTGCTGCGCCTCCGGCCGCGCGGGGCCACCGCGATTGCACCCACGGCGCTGATGACCGTCAGCCACGCCAGTATGGGGGCCGTCTGATCCAGCGTCCTGATCGCCGTGGTGGCCCGGACCAGTTCAGGCGACTGGAACAGTGCGATCTGCGCGTCAACCTCCGGTATCCGCTCGGCGATGCCGACCCCCTGCTGGACCAGGAGGGTCTTGACCCGGGCAATGATCTCCTTGGTGGAAATCGTCACCGTCCCGTTCTGGTCAATGCTGACGGTGCCGCCTGTGTTCCCCGTGGCCAGGTTCACCAGACTCTGATGCGCCACCCGGTTCACCTGAATCCAAAGATCCTGAAACTGCGGAGTGGCCACGAACTTGGAGACGGCGGTATGGATGAGGTTCTTGGTCTGCTCCGCAATCACCGGAGCCAGCCCGGTGACCACCGCGGCCACACGCGGCGCCGTCTTGCTGAGTTCGTTCAGGGCATCCCGGGTGATGGCCTGGATGTCCACCGCGTCGGTGATCTGTTGGGTTACCTTGTCGGCGATCTCTGCCTGGATCGCGGGGTCCGAGGCTAACGGTGCCACGGTGGCCACATAGTGATCGGTATCGAGGACTTCGCTGCGCAGGTAAAGGGCCGGTACCGCGCCGATGGCGAACACGGCAGTAAGGACCACCAGTACTATGGCCACGATCCGTCGGGCCAGCCCAGGATGCGTTCGGGAAGGCTTGGGGGGAGCCGTCCTGGCGTCGTCCCGCTCGCGCTGCAACCGGGCGACCTCCGCCCGGAGCCGCAGTATTTCTTCCTGTTCCGGGCTGCTGGGGCTCGGGGACTGATCGTGGAGGGACATGACGGGCTCCGCCTCTATAGCAACTCGTCGCGCCGGCCCGTTGTCACAGCCGGTCACGGTTGGGCACTCGTGACAATTTTGATTGTCCGCTCCGCGCGCTGGCCCATCCCCACCCACACAGGGTGATCTGTCACTCCGTACGGAGGTTGGCCGCCTTTAGTTGCCGGGCGGCCGGTGGATCGTCATGGTGACCGGCGAGCCGGACCAGGCGTAGCCACAACGGCAGGGCGCCGGCTGCTGCATCAGATCCCGCGCGTATGTCCTGCAGAATGTCAGCCCAACGTCCCGGCATCATCCCTTCAGGGTGATGACGCCGGCGAAAATAAGTCAGCGGCCCAAGCGTCGGCCGGCCGCGAAGAAGGCGACTTTCGCGATTAATAGCAGAGCGCCCAGATCAGCAATCATTTGCACCGATACCACCGCCCGCGCCAGTTCAGTCGTCGGAGTAATGTCGCCGAACCCGACGGTGGCAAACGTGGAAGTGGTGAAGTACAGGGCGTCAGTTCTATTTAGGGGTTCGCTAAAGGACAAAGGGTCAGTTGTCGACATGGACGTGTAGAGCAACGCGAAGAGGCACAGGAACATCAGAACGGATTCGACAACGGCCACGGCCGCCCGGACCTGGGGGATATGTGCGGTGAGGATCATCCGCAATTGGAGGATCAGCGTCGCCAAAAAGACCACCACGATTGCAGCAAGCCGAATCCACGCGGCCGCGGGATTATCGTCGTTGAAGCCGCTGACAGGAAAAACAAAGTAGAGCGTGAGGACCACTACCGTAAATGCGACCAGACGCGCTACCGCGGAAATAATCACCTTCCTCCGACTGGCCTTATCGAGGTCGTGGAGGAAAACCGGGTCCGTCTGGCCGCCGTGCTTCGACGCCATGACTGATGATACCCCCGCCCGCACAATACGTGCCGGGCCGCACTTGGGCGGTGCTGATCGGCCTAAAGCCGCGCCCCCGGGGAAACCCACAAGGGGTCTTTGCGCCCTGTTGGGGCCCATTTGGGCCCGCCTAGCATGTGAAACGTGGGAGACATGCAAAATGCGGGATGGGTGCCTGGCCCGCAGTTCAAAATCCGACCGCCTCTGCGCGGTCTCGGAGCCTTGGAGCGTCCACGTCTGGAAAACGCGTTGTCCGCGGCCGCCGATTCTCACCGCCTGACTCTCGTCGCAGCCCCAGCCGGCTATGGCAAATCGACGTTCCTGGGCGACTGGGTCCGCAACTGCGATCTGCCGTGCGCCTGGCTGTCGCTCGACCGGTTCGATACCGAGCCCGCACGGCTGTTTCACGGCGTCGTCGGAGCGATCCAATCGGCGGCCAGCAAGATGCCATTGCCTGGCAACGACGCCCTGCTGGCTCTTGACCTGGGCCAGGCCCATGACCGGACCGCCTCCTACGATCTTCTCCTCGGAGCCCTCGAGCACCTCACTGAGCCGATCGTCCTGGTGATCGACGACGTCCACTTGGCCGGGCCGGGCCTGGCGAACGGAATTGTCGGGGTTCTTGCCGCGTCGGCACCCCCCTCATTGCGGCTGGTCCTCTCGGGGCGGGGCCATACCGCCATCCAGCTGGAAAGATTCCGATATGGAGAGGGCCTCGGTGAACTGCGCGCCGCCGAACTTGCCTTCACGCGGGAGGAAGTTGCCCAGTTTGCGCGTTCCCTAGGACAAGATGCGCCGTTTGACGCCGGATCGCTCTGGAAAGCGACTGCCGGCTGGCCGGTCGCCGTCCACGCCAGCCTTGTCTCTTTGGCGCAGTCCCGCAACGTGGCGCTCAGCCCGCCGGCCGCCACGCCCACGCACATACCCCTCGCCGATTATGTCGCGGAAGAGATCCTCGACCAGCTTGAAGCGCCCGTGGCCGAATTCATCCTGAGGGCCACCACGTGCGACTGGTTGGACCGACGCCTCGCCGTCGAACTCTACGGCCGTCCCCACGGCGGCGTTCTGCTTGAAGAATGCCTCCGCAACGGTCTCTTCATCGAGGAGCATGATTACCCCGGCGGCGAATCGGCGTACCGCTGGCACGCCCTCTTCGCGGCGCAGTGCCGCCGACTACTGGAGCGGCGGGACCCCCTCCTTGCCGAGCGCCTGCACCGCGTGGCGGCGCGGCACTACCAGGACGCCGACGTCGTCGAGTGCGTGGCCCAGGCGCTGCAAGGGCGCGCTCCCCGGCAGGCGGTCATGTCGCTAGGCGCGCACTGGCTCGAGTTCGTGCTGGGAAATGACGCCCAAACCCTCGAACGGCTATGCCGTGAACTCCCGACTCCGTGGAGCGAGGATCCCGAAATCCTGATGATCAGATCGGTCTGCCGTGCCCTCTCCGGCGACGCCACCGCCGCATCTGAACTCGCCCAACGGGCCCTGTCCAGGACCTACGTCCTGGATGCAATTCGACGGCGGCGGCTGGACAGTTGCCGTGCCCTTTTTGAGCCGTTGCCCGACGGCGGACGACCGGATCTGCGCGCCACCCTGGCGGATGGTGGCCGGCCGGCCAAAGACATTCCGGGCGGTGGACGTTCGGCCGCCGGCCCGACGGGACTCTTCTTACTGGCCCAGGCCGAGTTCCGGCTGCACCGCAGCGGCGAATTCGCTATCGCCTTGCTCCAAACGGCCGGAGGTGCCAGCAGCGCGGAGCAGCTCGACGCGATAGAAATCGGGGCCCAGGCGGACCTCGCGTTGGCGTTCGCAGCAGCCGGTGACCTGATGAGCGCCGAGAAACTGGCAACAACGGCGCTAGGGCGGGCAGACGCGCTGGGCTGGAGTTCGCACGAACGGATAGCGCCGGCGTGGCTGGCACGCGGCATCGCGTGCTATTGGAATGACGAGCTGAAAGCTGCGCGGACGTGTCTTGTGAAAGCCCAGCGATTGGGCAGCGAGCTCCACCCGTCCGGACGGCTCAGTGCCATCTATCGGGTTCTGGTTGAGTGTGCCACCGGCGATCTGACGCGACTTGCCGACTCCAGCGCGGCGCTGGAGTCCTTTCACGGACGTGGACTGTACGCGGTGTCGTGGAATGCCCTGTACTCCGTCGCCGTGGCGAAGGCTGCCGAAGCCCAGGGCGACCTGGCCGGTGCATTGGAGATGGTTCAACCCCTGGGCGCCGGAGGGCACGGGGCATTGGCTGACACCTTGCTGGCGGAATTGCTGCGTCGCGGAACGGAGTTCACCGCAGCCCAGAACTGTGCAGAGTCATTGGCTGATCGTCGAGGGAACTCATACATCGACACGCGCCTAAGCCTGACCGAGGCGCTCCTGGCCCACAGGACGGGTGATACCGCGGCCGCCCACGAGCGGCTTGAACATGCAGTCCGCCGGGCAGAGCCCGAATCAGTCCTGCGGCCATTCGCCGAGCGGCGGGAGGAACTCGCCGATCTGCTCGTGCAACACGCTGTCTGGGGTACGGCCCATGAGTCCTTCATTGCAGCGCTGATGGCACGCGACGCACAGGGTGAGACGCGCCTTCGGACACAGTCTTACTGGAACCTGACCGAGCGCGAACGCGAAGTTCTTGCCTATATGCGTTCCATCATGACCGCCGCGGAAATTGCCGATGCGCTGTACATTTCGGTCAACACGGTCAAGACCCACGAACGGTCAATCTACCGCAAACTCGGTGCCGGAAGCCGGCGCGATGCGCTGAAGACGGCCGCCAAGCGCGGCATCGTCTGAACCCCAGGGCCGGCGGTCCGGTCGTCAGGAATTTCACCCGGGCTGGATGAGGCTGCGAGTGGGTGAGGGTTTGACACTTGTTGTAGCTGTCAGAGAATGTCGGGCCGACGCTGCAGCGCAGTTCGCGTTTCGGGCCTACGTCACTGAATAGTCCGCCGTCACTGGGCGAGCAGATCAAAAGGAAAGCAGTTCTCTGACGAGACGGGCCAGAGGGCTCTAGGCGCCGTTAACCGGCGGTGAAAGTCTGGAATCATGACAAATGTAGACCGCTTTGTGATTGTGGTCGGGTTTGACGGCTCGAAACAATCACACGCCGCCCTGGAATGGGCCATTGAAGAGTGCCGGTTCCGTGATGCGGAACTGCGCATAGTGACAGTCTGGGATAAAGCACCGATGTCGTGGTATCCGGCACTGCTGGAAACAGCGGCAGGGGAAATCGTGGCCGAGGAATCTCCGCAGCAGCAGGCTGAGGCGATCAGCGCGGCGGCCGCGCAGGCCGCGGACGCCGTAAACGTGGTGACGCGGACCGTCCAGAACGACTCCGCCGCGTCGGCGATACTGGCGGCGGCGCAGGAAGCCGATCTCGTGGTGATTGGCGCCCGCGGCCACGGTGGTTTCGCGGGCCTGCACATCGGTTCGGTCTCCTCCCAGGTGGCGAACCACTGCCCGTGCCCGGTCCTGGTGGTTCGCCCGAAAGCCGCTGCACAGGCCCGTTGACCGGAGAGGAAAGGCCGCGCCTGGGGAGCCCGCGCTGCTTGGTGCTAGGGCAAGACCTTGTAGAGATCGATGACAGTCTCTTCGGGCGGCGAGGCGAAGCCGCCCTCGATGCCCGCCTGCATCCGGGGCATGAGGATCGTGTCCCGGAATTTCTCCCAGCTCTCCTTCGATTCATGGACTGCCATGATCGTCCAGCCGCCCGCGGACGAACCGCCGGCGTGGAAGATCTGGCCTTCCGGCAGGAGCCCCGCCCCGGGATGGACGGCGGCAATCGACGCCTCGTACTGCTCCTTGGTGCCTCCCGGGAAAAAGTGCACGACTCCGTAGGGCGCGGTTTCCATAGCTACTCCTAGGCTGGTGGGTGGGACTCGATAAGGCCAGTCGTAGACTTCGCCACCAGCCATGTCAAGGCATCTTTCAAAGCATCGAACGTCTCGCCGTGTAGTCGAACTGTTCGATGACGGCGCTGCCTCCAGTGACCGACAGTCCGATGACACGCCCGGTGAAACCTCCGGCGACCTCGCTGGACAAGTACCGGCCGTCCAGCCGGGCAAGGGTGCTCGAGCGTCCACCCTGCCGGAAACCGAGGGAGACTTCATCGGGGCCGGTGTTCTTACCCGGCTGCCCGGCACACGGCGCGTCGTTGCAGGAAATCTCCAGCTGCAGGGGACCCGCGGACGGATCCCATTCCGCGATGCCCATCTCCTGATGCAGTGGCCCGATCCGCGCCACCGCCCGCACCCGGCGCCAGCCGGCCTCGACGGCAAACCAGTGGGAATCGTCCACCCTGAGCACGAGCCTCACCACCGCCCCCGGAGAGGGATGCACCGTGGCCCGCCCGCTCCACTCAAAGTCGCGCACCCTTGTTGCCATGAGGGGCGACGTCGCTGTGACGGTGCCGCCGCCTGTGATGTGCACGCCGGCGGCACGTTTGGCGGTGAACGAGGCGAGGTCTGTTCCGGGTGCAATCCAGCGCATGTGGGGAAGGTCGCCGGAGAAGTCATCGGAGAACGAGGTGTCGCCGGCGGGAACCTGATAGCGGTCCTCATCGAAACGCGGCCAGCCTTGCTCCCATACGATGCCGGAGACGAACGTTTCGCGGCCCAGGACGTGGTATCCCGGAACGCTGCCGCGCGGGCGCACGCCCAGATAGACTGCCGCCCAGGCGCCGTCGACTGTCTCGACGAGGTCGGCGTGGCCCACGTTCTGGACTGTGGCTGCGGTGCTGCGGTGGCTGAAGACCGGATTGTCCGGATGAGGTTCGAAGGGGCCGCCCGCTGCCTTGCTCCGGCTGACGGAGACGGCATGGCCGCGTTCCGTGCCGCCTTCGGCCAGGACCAGGTACCACCAGCCGCCCGCCTCATACAGGTGGGGACCTTCCGGATAGGCAAGGCCGGTTCCCTGCCAGAGCTTCCTGGGGCGTTCCAGGAGCCGGCCGGTTTGGGGATCCAGCAGGGCCTGGACAATGCCGGACTCGTTCTCGCCGGGACCGAAGCCGACCCAGGTGAGGTAGCAGTTGTCGGCGTTGTCCCACGTGATGTCAGGGTCGATGCCCAACGTCCCCGTGATCTGCACGGGGTCGCTCCACGGGCCGGCGGCACTTTCGGCGTGCATCAACAGATGGCCGCCGCCGAAATCGCTCATGTTGGTGGTCACGAACCAGAATTTGTTGTTGTGATGCCGGAGGGTGGATCCGAAGATTCCACCGGAAGCGCGCCCGTCGCCGGCGGCGAACTGGCTCCGACGTGTGAGGATATTGCCGATCTGGTCCCACGTGACGAGGTCCCGGCTGTGGAAGATGGGTGCCCCTGGAAAATATTCGAAGCTTGAGGTGGCCAGGAAGTAGTCCCCACCCACGCGGCAGATCGTCGGATCCGGAAAGAATCCGGGAATGACGGGGGCGGCGGCACCCGAGGAGGTCCTCGGCTGGCCCGTCCCGACTTCACTGCCAACCACCGCTGCTCCGTCCGTCGCTGAATATCTCATACCCGGATTCCTAGCGCCGGGAGTCCCTACGCTAGGGACCGCCTGGCGTGCGCCGCACCGGCACTTCCAATGGTTGGAAGGCCGGGGATGTCGGTTCAGCCCTCGGACAAGGTGCGGACGTCGTCGGCCAGGGCCGTCCGGAATCCAAGGTTTCGAGATACCGCCCGGGCGGTGGCCATCACGGCCGGAGCCAGGACATTTGGCGGGGTGGTCCCGTCCGGAACCACGATGGACAGTGCGGCCACCACGGCGCCCTGGGCATCAAAGACGGGGGCGGCCACGGAAACGGTCAGCGACGGCGCGGAGCGGCGGATCATGGCAATGCCGGTCCGGTGGACGTCGGAGAGGGTGCGGCGCAGCTGGCCTTCCGGCATGGCGGCGACGCCCGGTTCGGTCTCTGCCGGCTCCTTCAGGATCTTTTCCTGGAATGCGGCGTCCGCGCCGGCCATCAACACCAGACCGACGGCGGTAGAGCGGAGGGGGAGCCGGCCGCCCACCCGGTAGGCCACTTCCGTGGCCTGCTTGGAGGAGAGCCGCTCGATCAGGACGGCCTCGTTCCTGTCCAGCACGGCCAGCAGCACATGATGCCGGGTCACGGAAAAGAGGTCCTCCAGGTAGGGCAGTGCGATTTCGCGGATGCCATGGCCCCTGGGGGAGAGGGACGCTATTTCCCACAGCCGGACGCCCACGACGTAGCGGCCGTCATCGAGCCGTTCCAAAGCGCCCCAGGCGACCAGGCGGGCGATGAGGCGCAGCGCCGTGGGGGCGGGCATGTCGGCGTAGCGCGCCAGCTCGGACAAGGTCAGCGCCCGACGGCGGTCCGTGAAGACAGCGAGCAGGCTGAGGGCCCGGTCGATCACCGGCTCGCCCTGCTTGGGGCGCTTGCCGCGCGCAGCGGCGGGTTTTTCAGCGGTCGTTAACCTGTCCGCGGGTGCCGTCATTCGTCATCGTTCCTTCTTCGTCGCCAGTGACGCTCACCACAATAGTGTTTCAACCAATGAAATTCACATGTGACGGCCTTGCTTCTGCCGACGACTCTTGATGGAGCCGGTCCACCCGAGCACATCTGACGGAACGGCCCGGAGGCACAGCCGGCGGACCGCCAACGTTGGGCGGGTCCGCACTACGCCGGGCCCCCACACCAGATGTCGACTATCCCGTTGTTTTAGAGAGAATGCGAAGGCGCACTACATGAAACTTCTGAACCCCACCGCCCGACGGAGCGCGGCCGTTCTGGCCGGTGTCCTGCTGCTCAGCTCCGTGACTGCCTGCGGCGGCTCCGGCCAGGCGGCCTCCGCCGTGGACAAGAGCACCCTGACGATCGGCGTCGAGAGTGACAGTGCGTCCTTCGGTTTCGACCCGTTGCGGGTCTCCGACGCCCAGCGGCAGTTCTTTGAAGGCCTCTACGACAACCTCATGACCCTCCAGGCGGACGGCTCTGTTGGTCCGGGGCTGGCAACCGGCTTCAGCTACAACGCCGACAACACCGTACTGACCCTGACGCTCAAGCAGGGCGTGACGTTTACGGACGGGTCCACACTGGACGCCGCGCTGGTGAAGGCCAACTTCGACCGCCGCACGGATCCCGCGCTCTCGGCGTACTCGGCCATCGCCAAGGGCGGCGCCCAGGAAGTCACGTCCGTGGACGTCGTCAGCCCCACCCAGGTGTCCCTGACATTTGCCAAGGCGCAGCCGGGCTTCGAGAAGAACCTGGCCTCCACCCTGGGCATGATCGTCGGCAAGTCCGGGGCCGCTGACACGGCAAGCCTCGCCGCCAAGCCGGACGGCTCCGGCCCGTACACCCTGGACGCCTCCACCGTGAAGGGCAACAAATACGTCCTGCAGAAGAACGACAAGAGCGCCGACGCCGCGAAATACCCCTACAGCAAGATCGTTTTCAGCGTCATCCAGGATCCGCAGGCCCGCGCCAATGCCCTCGTTTCCGGTCAGGTGGACGTCGCCCAGCTGACTTCGCCGACAGTTGACTTCGCCAAGTCCAAGGGCGTGGGTGTCTCCCAGATCGGCGGCACGGTGAACACCATGATCTCCTTCGATAAGACCGGCAAGACGTCGCTGGCCTTCGCGAGCGAAAAAGTCCGCCAGGCATTCCAGTACGCCATCAACCGGCAGGCCCTCGTCGATGCCCTGCACAAGGGCGACATCGCGGCGTGGAACGCGCTGCCCAAGGATTCGGCCGGCTTCACGGCGGCGCTGAACACGCAGTTCGCGTACGACCCCGCCAAAGCCAAGAGCCTGCTGGCCGAGGCGGGCTACGCCAACGGCTTCGAATTCACCATCGTTGCGAGCGCCACCACGCAGACCGACCTCCAGGCCGTCCAGAAGGATCTTGCCGCCGTCGGCATCACCATGCAGGTCAAGATGGCGACGTCCACCGACGAGGCGTTTGCCGCCGTCGCCACCACTCCGCTGGGCTACGCGCCGCTGAGCTGGGACAACCCGGTGGGCCTGATGTACGGCGCGATCCTGAGCGGTTTCACCAACGTCCAGAAGGCCACGGACGACCAGCTCAGCGCCGCCACCGGTGAGGCTGCCGCTGCGAAGGACGACGCCGCGCAAAAGGCTGCGCTGACCAAGCTGAACACCCGGCTCGTGGAATCCGGCTGGATGATCCCGCTCTATGAGGCCCTCACCAACCAGGGCTACAACACCAAGAAGATCAAGCAGGTCGAGTTCGCCGGCACGAACGCCTACCCGCTGCTCTCGTCCTACGCACCGGCCAACTGATCACCCACCCTGCCGGACGGCCTTCACCTTGCAGGCGAAGGCCGTCCGGCGGCCCCGACCGATGGAGGTCATCATGGCGATTTACGTCGCAAAGCGCCTGCTGATGGCGCTGGCCACCGTGCTGCTGGTTGCGGTCCTGGCGTTCCTGCTGGTGCATGCAATGCCGGGCAGCCCGGGAGCCGTGTCCCTCGGCGCCGGCGCGTCCCAGGAGGCCATTAATCGGGTCAACGAGAAGCTCGGCTGGTCCGATCCGCTTCCGGCCCAGTTCTTTCGGTGGCTCGGCAGCGCAGCCCAGGGAGACTTCGGAGTGTCCCTGATCGACGGCCGGTCAGTGAGCGCCGACCTCGCTAACAGGCTGCCGGTGACGGCGGTCCTGGCCGCCGGAGCCACGCTCCTGAGCGCTGTGCTCGGAATCGCCCTCGGCGTGACGGCCGCCGTGCGCGGCGGGATGGTCGACCGGATCGTCGGCGCCGTCTGCGGCCTGGCCGTGGCGCTGCCAGCCTTCTGGATCGGCATCATCTTTGTGTACCTCTTCGCCGTTCAGTCCTCGGTCTTTCCGGCCACCGGTTACGTCCCCTTCGAGATTTCACCCCAGGACTGGGCCCTGTCCCTGGCCCTGCCGGTGATCACGCTCGCCGTGGGCGGTGCGGCCTTCATCGCCCGCCAGACCAGGGCATCCATGCTGGAGGCCCTGCAGCAGGAACACATCCGGACCCTCCGGGCAACGGCCACTCCCACGTGGAAAATCCTGTACGTCCACGCCCTGCGCTACGCCAGCCTGCCGATTGTGGCCGGTATCGCCCTGCAGTTCATCGGACTGTTCGGCGGTTCCGTGATCGCCGAGCAGTTGTTCGCCATGCCGGGCCTCGGCCAGGCAGTCCAGACCTCCGTCAGCAACCACGATGCCCCGTCAGTTCAGGGTGTGGTGGTGGTCGCCACCGTTGTGGTGGTGGCCGTGAACCTGGTGCTGGAACTCGCCACCAAGTTTCTCGATCCGAAGTTGCGTGCCTCATGATCCCTTCCGTTGCCCCCGCTCCCGTCGCCGCAGACGCGGAAGATACAGCTACAAACGCAGTCACCGACACCACCGCCGGAGCTCGGCCGGGGCGCCGTCCCAGGACCGCGTTCGCCGGCCTGTTTTCACGCCGCTTGTCCGCCCGCCGGTTGGTTGCCTCGCCCGGTGCCGTGGCAGGCATCACCTGGCTGGTCGCCCTCGTGGTTGCCTCCCTCACCGCCCCGTGGTGGCTGCCGTACAAGACTGAAGACCAGGATTTCACCGCCGTCCTGTCCGGTCCCACGGCCGCCCACTGGCTGGGCACCGACGAACTCGGACGGGACCTGCTCAGCCGCATTTGCGCCGCGGCCGCCGGCACCCTGGGGACATCGCTCATCACGGTGATTGTCGGTGTCGGGCTCGGGACCATCCTGGCGATGGTGGCCGCCGCGGGAGTGCGGACGGAAGGAGTGATCAGCCGTGCCACCGAAATCATGATGTCCCTGCCCGGAACGGTCATCATCCTTGCGGTCATCGGAGCTGTGGGTACGAACATTCCCGTCATCATGGCGATCCTGGGCGTCCTCATCTCGGCAGGCATCTACCGCGTGATGCTGGGACAGGCCACCGCCCTGCAGTCCCAGCTCTATGTCGACGCCGCCAAAGTGGACGGTGTCAGCGCCCTCGGCATCAGTATGCGCCACGTGCTGCCGGGCCTGAGCAACACGATCGTGGTCCAGTCCGCCCTCATCTTCGCGGTGGGCATGCTCATCCAGGCCGGCCTGGCCTTCATCGGGTTTGGTCCGCCCATCCCGCAGCCCAGCTGGGGCGGCATGATTCAGGGCGCATCCCAGCACGTCTACGACGCCCCGTGGCTCATGGTCCCCACCGGCGCGGTCCTGGCCCTGACGGTCCTCGCGGCCAACGCGATCGGCAACGCCCTGGGCAAATCGCCGAATGCATCCGCCTCGCACCTGCCGTCCGCCGCGGAGCGCCGACGCCGGGCCGCTGCGTCCGCCGTCGCTTCACCGGAAGCCCCGGCTGTTCCGTCTCCTTCAGGCCGCCTGAGCGTCCGCGGACTCTCGGTAGGGGTCGACGGCGGCACCCCGCTGGTCACGGACGTCTCCTTCGACGTCGGGCAGGGGACCGTGCTGGGACTCGTGGGCGAATCGGGCTGCGGCAAGACGATGACGGCGTTGTCCCTGCTCGGCCTGTTGCCCTCCGGCGTAGCCGTCACCGGCGGCCAGATCCTGTGGGACGGCCGGAACCTTGCCGGCGCCCCGGAAGGCGTGATGGAGGGTGTCCGGGGGCGGGACATCGCGCTGATCTCCCAGGAACCCATGCGGGCACTGGACCCCATGTTCACAGTGGGCTACCAGCTCGTCTCCACCGTCCGGCGCCTGCGCGGCATCGGGAAAGCCGAAGCCCGGGCCGAAGCCCTGGGCCTGCTCGAAAAGGTGGGCATCGTGGACGCCGCACGCATCCTCAGGACCTACCCGCACCAGATCTCCGGGGGCATGGCACAGCGCGTGGCCATTGCCCTGGCCCTGTCCGGACGGCCCAGGCTGCTTGTGGCGGACGAACCCACCACCGCCCTTGACGTGACGGTACAGGCGGAGATCCTCTCGCTGCTGCGGACCCTGGTGAAAGACACCGGCCTGTCCGTGGTGATGGTGACCCACGACCTCGGCGTGGTCGCGGACATCTGCGACACCGTTGCGGTCATGTACGCAGGCCAGGTGGTGGAAAGCGGCCGGACCGCCAACATCCTCGACAACCCGCGCCACCCATACACCCTGGCGCTGCTGGCCGCCGACCCGCACGCCAACACCGCCGCGGACATGCCCGAACGCCTCGCCACCATCAACGGCCAGGTCCCGCAGCCCAAGGACTGGCCGGGCGGCTGCCGGTTCATGGCGCGGTGCCAGTTTGCCGGATCAGCCTGCGTGGCGCCGGTTCCGCTGGTGCCTTCCGGCTCCGACGACGGCGTGGTGCGCTGCGTCAAGGCCGATGAACTGGCCGTCGAGGGCCTGGAATGGGTGGCCACCGATGTACCGGGCCACCGCGTACTGGACGTTCGTTCGGGGGACATTCCGTCGGGGGACATTCCTTCGGGGGACATGCGTTCGAGGGACAATGTTGAGAGGGATAAGGCATGAGCGTCGAAACGGCAGCACGGCAGGACGAAACGGTACCGGCTCCCGGTCAGCCGCTCCTGGACGTGGCGGACCTGGTGGTCCGTTACGGCCGGGGCCGGAAGGCGGCCGCCGCGCCGGCGGCGGTGGACGGCGTGAGCTTCAGCATCCGGCCCGGGGAAACCGTGGGCCTGGTGGGGGAGTCAGGCTCCGGCAAGTCCACGATCGGCAAGGCCATTCTGGGGCTGGAGAAGTGCAGCGGGGGTTCGATCCGGTACAACGGAACAGACGTCACCCATGCCAGCGCGGCACGGCGCCGCGAACTTGGCGGGGAGCTGAGGGCCGTGTTCCAGGACCCGAACTCCTCGCTCAACCCCCGGCAGACCATCGGCGCGTCGCTTGCCGAGCCGCTGCGGATCCGTGGCGTGGCCGCCGGGGAAGCACGGCAGCGCGCCGAGGACATGCTGGTGCGGGTGGGACTTCCCCGCGAGGCCGTGGACCGCTATCCCGGTCAGTTTTCCGGCGGCCAGCGGCAGCGGATCGCCGTCGCCCGGGCACTGATCTGCGAACCGAGGCTCGTAGTGTGCGACGAAGCGGTCAGCGCGCTAGACCTCTCGACCCAGGCCCAAGTGCTGAACCTTCTTGCCGACCTCCGGGACGAACGGGGACTGAGCTACCTCTTCATCGCGCACGATATCTCCGTGGTCCAGTTCCTCGCCCAGCGCGTCGTGGTTCTCTACCGCGGCCAGGTCATGGAAAGCGGGCCCGCTGCCGCCGTCACGGAGTCCCCCCACCACCCCTTCACCCAGGCGCTGGTGGCGGCCTCGCCCGTGCCCCGCCCGGCAGAACAGGCCGAACGACGGCAAAAACGGGAAGCGCTCGGTGTCCGGACCGCGGCAGCCGCGGCCGCCGCGCCCGGCGGCTGCCCCTTCAGCCAGCGGTGCCCGCTGGCAACGGACCTGTGCCGCACCGAACGCCCCGTCCTGCGGACGGTGGGCGCGTCCGCCGTCGCCTGCCACTACGCCTGAGCCGCCCGCGAATCCTGAGGCCGCGCCACCCGCGTCACCCCTCAGCCCCTCCCACGAAAACCAGCACAAGAACGGAAGAAACCACATGACCCCGGCACCCTGGTCCGCCACGATGATCGCCGCCGATCAAGACTTCGACGGCGCACCCCTCCTGCGCAAGGAATTCCGGCTCGACGAGGGCCACGGCCCCGTGGTGACCGCGCAGCTGCGGGCCACCGCCTTCGGAATCTACGAGGCACAGATCAATGGCGTCCCGGTCGGCGATGACGTTCTCAGCCCCGGCTGGAGCTCCTATGAATGGCGCCTGCGCTACCGCAGCTACGACGTCACCGCGCTCGTGGAACCCGACACGGTGATCGGCGTTGCGCTTGGCAATGGCTGGTACCGCGGCCGCCTGGCCTGGCACGGCAAATCGGGTCTGTACGGCGATGAGCTGGGGTTCTTCGGTCAGTTGGACATCGAATTCGCCGATGGCCACGTCCAGACGATTGCCTCGGACCCGTCCTGGCAGGCGGGGCCGTCCGGGACCACGGCCAACGACCTCTACGACGGACAGGCGATTGACGCTCGGCAGGAACCGGAGGGCTGGGCCCGGCCGGGGTTCGACACCGGCGCCGCTGCGCCGGCCGGCGCGTGGGCAGGCACCTGGGTTGGGGTCCACGAGCTGGAGTTCGACGCCGACCGCCTGGCAGACCCCGTCGGGCCGCCGGTGGTGCGCAACGAGGTCCTTAAACCGGTGGAGATCTTCACCTCACCGGGCGGCAAGACACTGGTGGACTTTGGCCAGAACCTGGTGGGCTGGCTGCGCTTCACCGTCCAGGGCGAGGCCGGCGCCACCATCACAGTGCGGCACGCCGAAGTACTGGAAGACGGCGAACTGGGGACCCGGCCGTTGCGCTCGGCCGCGGCCACCGACACCTTCATCCTCTCCGGCGGCCAGGACTTCTTCGAACCGAGCAGGACCTTCCACGGGTTCCGCTACGCGGAGGTCACCGGCTGGCCCGGCGAGCTGACCGCGGCGTCCCTTGAGGCCGTGGCGGTGCACTCCGCGCTTGAACGCACCGGCCGTTTCGAGTGCTCCAACCCGCTGGTGAACCAGCTGCACCACAACATCGTCTGGGGCCTGAAGGGAAACTTCCTGGACCTCCCCACCGACTGCCCGCAGCGCGACGAACGGCTCGGCTGGACCGGAGATATCGCCGTATTCGCCCCGACGGCCGCCTTCCTCTACGACGTCAAGGGATTCCTGCAGGACTGGCTGCTGGACCTGGCCGCAGAACAAAAGGCCGCCGGCGGGCTCGTTCCCATTACAGTGCCGGACGCGCTGAAGTACTGCCCCCAGCCGCCGGAATTCCCGGCACCGGAATCCTCGGCCATCTGGAGCGATGCGTCCGTGTGGGTGCCCTGGGCGCTGTGGGAGGCCTATGGCGATGACACCGTGCTCAAGGACCAGTATGGCTCGATGGCTTCTCACACACGCCGGGTGGAAGGCCTGCTATCGCCCGCCGGACTCTGGGATGAAGGCTTCCAGTTCGGCGACTGGCTGGACCCGGACGCCGCGCCGGACCAGCCGTGGGCCGCGAAGGCGGACACCGGCGTCGTCGCCACCGCATGCCTCTACCGCACGGCGTCCATCACTGCGGCTACGGCTGCGCTCTTGGGGCACGACGCCGACGCCGCCGCGTTCGGCCGCCTCGCCGAACGGGTCAAAGCGGCCTTCAACACCCACTACGTTGCCGCCGACGGCACCATCCGTAGCGACTGCACCACCGCCTACGCCCTGGCCATCGCCTTCGACGTCCTGCAGACCAGCCAGCAGCGGGACTTTGCCGGCACCCGCCTCGCCGAACTGGTGCGGAACAACCAGTACCGCGTCTCCACGGGCTTCGCTGGAACCCCGTTTATCACCGGCGCCCTGGCCGATACCGGACACATCGAGGAGGCCTACGGGCTCCTGCTGGAACGGGAGTGCCCGTCGTGGCTGTACCCGGTGACCATGGGAGCCACCACCGTCTGGGAGCGGTGGGATTCCATGCTGCCGGACGGCACCATCAACCCCGGCGAGATGACGAGCTTCAACCACTACGCGCTCGGTGCCGTCGCCGATTGGCTGCACAAGTACGTGGGCGGTATCCGGCCCCTGGCCCCCGGCTACTCCAAGGTGCTGATCGCGCCCGTGCCGGGAGGCGGCATCGACTGGGCCAAGACCAGCCTCCGCAGCCCGCACGGCACCATCGCTGTCGAGTGGCGGACGTCGGCGGACGGCGCGCTGGAACTCGACGCGATGATCCCTGACGGAGTGGAGGCGGAGATCCGGCTGCCGGGACGGAACTCCCGCACCGTGGGTGCCGGCGCGCACCGACTGACGTCCGCCGCGGTGTAGGCAGCGGCCGTCGTTTCGTAAGTCCGCTATCCACCCCGCCGGCGGGAAAACAGGCTGGCAATTGAAGACACCCCACGATCAGGAGCACCAAAGAATGACCTCCACGAGCTTTGACGCCGACGTCGACGACGCGATCCGCACCCTTCCGGTGGCTGAGAAGATCCGGCTTCTGAGCGGCTCCGGGCTGTGGTTCACCCAGGCCGAGCCGCGCCTCGGCCTCCCGAAGATCGCCGTGTCCGACGGACCCGTGGGGGTCCGGGGCCACCGCGACAGCGAGGCCGCCGGCTCGGTGAACCTGCCGTCAGCCACATGCCTGGCGTCCTCCTGGGACCGGCGGCTGATGGCCCGGGTGGGCAGGCTGCTGGCCGCCGAGGCACGGCGGCAGGAGGTGGACGTGGTGCTCGGACCCACCATGAACCTGCACCGATCCCCTTTGGCCGGCCGTAACTTCGAATGCCTGTCCGAGGACCCGCTCCTCACCGGTGAACTGGCAGCCGCGTATGTCGACGGAATCCAGGGCCAGGGCATTGGTGCCTGCCCCAAGCACTTCGTCGCCAACGAGGCGGAGACCGAACGGATGACCGTCAACAACCTGATCGACGAACGGACCCTGCATGAGGTGTACCTCGCACCGTTTGAACGGGTGGTCAAACAGGCCCGGCCGTGGATGATCATGGCGGCCTACAACGGCGTCAACGGCAAGCCCATGACCGAAAATCCCCTCACAGAGAACCCGCTCAAGACCGAGTGGGGATTCGACGGCGCTGTGGTGTCCGACTGGCATGCGGTGTACTCCACCGTGGACTCGGCCCTGTCCGCCACGGACCTCGCCATGCCCGGTCCGGAAGAACTGTGGGGCGACCCGCTGGTGAAAGCCAACGCGTCCGGGCTGGTCCCCGAGGCCGTGATCGACGGGAAAGTGCGCCGGCTGCTCGCGTTGGGCCGTCGCGTGGAGGAGGGCCGCCGGCAGGAACCGGCGGAACCCAAGGCCGGACCTGAAGCCGGAGCCGCCGTCGCACGCGAGGCCGCGGCGGCAGGATTCGTGCTCCTGGAAAACCACGACCGCATCCTTCCGCTCGCACCCCGGGACATCACGTCCCTCGCCGTAATCGGCCCGGCGGCCATGGACCCCCGGACCCAGGGCGGCGGCAGCGCATCGGTGTTCCCGTCCTACACGGTAGCGCCCGCCGCCGGCCTGCGTGCCCGGCTCGGCGACGGCGCTCAGCTCACCACGGTCCAGGGTGCCTGGCTCTCCGACGGCCTTCGCGAACCCCGCGACGCCGAATGTCACGCGCCGGGCCAGGCGCCGGGCTCGGGGCAACGGCGCGTCCGGCTAACCTGGCGGGGAGCCGCCGGCACCCTCGCGGAGGAATACGGTCCCCGCACCACCCTCACCCGGGGCGCCGGGGCCATCCCTGACGGCGCCACCGCCGTCGACATCGAAACAATCTTCACCCCGCAGGTTTCCGGCCTTTGGAAGCTGGGTTTCAAAGCTATTGGGCACGCCACCCTGGAGGTCAACGGGGAGAGCGTGGCGGCCGCGGATTCGCGCCACCGCTACGCGGACATCGAGGCCGTGCTGATCGGCGCGCCGGAGGAAGCCGCCGACGTCGAACTGGCGGCGGGGGAGCCGGTGCGGCTCACGCTGCATTACACCTGGCATCCGGATGCCACCCTGTTCCGCGTGGGGCTGGCCGTCGACGAACCCCGCGAGCCGGCCGACCTCGAGATTGTCAAGGCCGCTGCCGCAGCAGGTGCCGCGGACGTCGCCGTCGTCATGGTGGGGACCTCCGGCGCCGTCGAAAGCGAGGGCTTCGACCGGACATCCCTTGCGCTGCCGGGCCGGCAGGATGACCTGGTCCGCGCCGTCATCGCGGCCAACCCGCGCACGGTGGTGGTGGTCAACGCCGGTGCCCCCGTCGAAATGCCCTGGCGCAACGACGCCGCCGCCGTTCTGCTGGTCTGGTTCCCGGGCATGGAATTCGGCAACGCCCTGGCCGACGTGCTGTTCGGCGACACCGAACCCGGCGGGCACCTGCCGACCACATGGCCGGCCGCGCTGGCTGACGCTCCAGTCCGGGACACCCGCCCGCGGCACGGTCGGCTCGAGTACACGGAGAGGCTGCATGTCGGATACCGCGGCTGGGCCCGACAAGCCACGCACGCCAGTCAAACCGGGCAGCCCGCCGCCCCGGCGTACTGGCTGGGCCACGGCCTCGGCTACACCACGTTCGCGGTGGACGGGTTCAGGCTGCTCGGGGCACCGGCGCCCGGGGACGACCTCCAGGCCGTGCTGACCGTCCGCAACACCGGGTCCCGGGCCGGAAAATATCTGGCCCAGATCTACGCCGACGCCCCGGAATCGGCCGTGGAACGCCCTGACTTCTGGCTGGCCGGCTTCGCGACGGCCCTCATCCCGGCCGGGGAACGCCGGGAGATCACGGTGACGCTGCCCGGGCGGACCTTCCAGCACTGGAACGCCGGACGCGGCTGGTGCGACGAGGCGACCACCTTCAGGATCGCGCCGGCCGAACACGCCGGGGCCGCGCCGGCCGCGCTGTCCGGACCCCTCGCTGTGTCCGTCACCCTCGCAGCATCCACCAGCCCGGCAGCGCCCGTTCCCGCCAGTGACCGTCCCCGCCCATAACTGAACGCGGTATGCAGCCGTGAACCACCCCGACCTCATTAGGAGCGCAGCATGACCACTACTGAAACCGCAGTAAGCGAAATGGCAGGAAGCCCCGACGCTCCGGTACCCCCGGCCGGAGCGGCACCCCGGGCCGGAGCCGCGGGTCCCGCCTTCCCTGCCTTCGATGGCCCGGGCCCGGCCGTCCAAGTGTCCGCGATCTCCGACGTGCACCGGGAAGTCAGCTACGTCAGGACTATCGGTTTCCGTCCGCTGACCATGGACATCTGGCTTCCGCGAACCGGCGGGCACGGGGGCAAGGGCAAGAGTCCGGTGCCGCTGGTGCTCTGGGTTCACGGGGGCGCCTTCCAGCTGGGCGACCGGCGTGAGCTGCCGCCCACGTTCCCCGTGAATTCGGTCTTCTCCCGGCTCAACGCGGCAGGGATCGCCTGTGCGACCGTCGACTACCGGTTGGCCCTCGAAGCAGCCTTCCCGGCCCAGCTGCATGACCTGAAAGCGGCGGTGCGCTACCTCCGCGCACACGCCCGGGAGTTGGGGATCGATCCGGACCGGATCGGCGCCTGGGGCGAATCGGCGGGCGGCCACCTGGCGGCGCTGCTGGGCCTGACCGGCGGCCGGGAAGACCTCGAAGGCAGGATCGGGGCGCAGGGGCCCTCCAGCGCGGTCTCCGCCGTCGTGGACTTCTATGGGGTATCTTCGCTGCCCCTCATGCCCCCGATGCAGCTCCCGGACGGCCTCCTTGCCGGCCCCATGGTTGCCGCCGTACCGGCCGGGATGAGCCTGGAACCGGGGCCCATGCTCGTTGGCGGCTCCGGCGACCCGGAGCTGCTGGAGGCCGCCAGCCCGCTGGGCCACGTCAGCGCAGACGCGCCGCCGTTCCTGCTGATCCACGGCGACAGCGACGCTCTCGTGCCCTTGTCCCAGAGCGTGATCCTCTCGCAGGCGCTTGATGCCGCGGGCGTCCGCAACGAGGTCGTCGTCGTCGACGGCGCAGACCACTGCTTCTTCGGCGCGGAAGACCGGATCGACAGCATCCTGGACGCCGCCGTCACTTTCCTCTCCAACGAATTGAGCCAGCCATGACCCCCGCCACCACCCGCTACCCTTACCAGGACGCCGCCCTGCCCGTCGGGCAACGCGTCCAGGACCTCCTGTCCCGGCTCTCGCTCGAGGACAAGGCGGGCCTGATGTTTCACGGCGCGCTCCCGTTCGCACTCGGCACAGGCCCGGCCGAGGAGTTGATCCGCGAGCGCCGGATCAACCACTTCAACATCATTGGCGCCGCTACCCAGGCCCGGGAACTCGCCGAATGGCACAACAGCATCCAACGGATCGCCGCGGAAACCGGCTGGGGCATCCCGGTCACACTCTCCACCGACCCGCGCCACGCCTACACGGACAACCCGGGCACCGGGGCTCTGGCCGGCCCGTTCTCCCAGTGGCCCGAAGCGCTCGGCTTCGCTGCCGTCGGGGACCCTGACGCCGTGGAGGAGTTTGCCGATGTCGCCCGGCAGGAGTACCGCGCGGTCGGCATCCGGGCCGCGCTGCACCCCCAGGTTGACGTCTTCACCGAACCGCGCTGGTCCCGCGGTGCCGCCACGTTCGGCGAGAGCGCCGAGCTCGCCGCGGACCTGGTGGGCGCCTACGTCCGCGGCTTCCAAGGCGAGACGTTCGGGGCGGAGTCCGTGTCCACCATGACCAAGCACTTCCCCGGGGGCGGCCCCCAGCTTAACGGGGAGGACCCGCACTTCAGCTACGGCCGCGAACAGGTCTATCCCGGCGGCAACTTCGACTACCACCTGCTGCCCTTCCGGGCAGCCGTCGACGCCGGCACGCGCCAGGTCATGCCCTACTACGGCATGCCGGTCGGGACCGAATACGAGGAAGTGGGCTTCGCCTTCAACAAGCGCATCCTCACGGAACTCCTGCGGGAAGAGCTCGGCTTCGGCGGCATCGTGTGCTCGGACTGGGGCATCCTCACCGACGGGGACATTTTCGGCAGGGTCTTCCCGGCCCGGGCATGGGGCGTGGAACATTTGACCCCCGAGGAGCGGCTGCTTAAGGCGCTGGACGCCGGTGTGGACCAGATCGGCGGCGAAAGCTGCGTTGAACTCATGACCGGCGCTGTCCGGGCCGGGAAGCTCAGCGAGGACCGGCTGGACGTCTCCGTCCGCAAGCTGCTGGAGGAGAAATTCCTCCTGGGGCTGTTCGAGAATCCCCTGGTGGACGCGGCCGCCGCCGACACCTCGGTGGGAACCCCGCAATTCCGGGCGGCCGGGCGGGCCATGCAGCGCCGCTCGTACACACTCCTCACCAACAAGGACGTCGACGGCGTCCCGACCCTGCCGCTGACCGAAGGGGCGAGGGTCTACCTCGAAGGCCTCACGGCCGGGGACCTGGGGCCGGGCTTCATCGCCGTCCCGACGCCGGAGGCCGCGGACCTCGCGATTCTCCGGCTCCGCACCCCGTTCGAAGTGCGAGGCGAGGGCTTCGAATCCTTCTTCCACTGCGGCAACCTGGCCTTCGCACCGGAGGAGATCGAGCGTGTCACCGCCATCTGCCAGGCTGTCCCCACGGTGATCGACATCAACCTCGAACGGCCCGCCGTCCTGCCCGAACTCGCCGAACACGCCGCGGCCCTGCTGGCCAACTACGGATCCGACGCCGACGCACTCGCGGACATCATCACCGGGCGTGCCGTGCCGGAGGGCCGGCTGCCCTTTGACCTCCCGCGGTCCATGGCTGCCGTGGAGGCCTCGCGGGAGGACATGCCCTTCGATACCGAAGACCCCGTCTTCCGCTACGGCCACGGACTGTCCCTGCCGGCCGCGGGAGACGCCGCCTTCGGAGACGCCGCCGGCGCGCGGGTTCCGCTGCCCGGCGCTGGGCCTATGGCGGGGCGCCGGCCATGAGCCTGGATCCGGACCTCGCCGGCGCGCTCCATCACCTGGCCGGCGCGGGTTCGTTCACCGAGCTCCTGGCCCAACCCGGCGGCCCGGACCGGCTCGAGGCTTTCAGCGCCGGCAGCCTGCCCTATGAGGCGCCCGACGTCCGCGTCCGGGACGTTGAGGCCCGCGGACCAAACGGGCCCGTCCCGCTCAGGATCTACGGGGGCGCCCCGGTCCGTGCCGACGCTCCAGCACTCGTCTGGATGCACGGCGGCGGATTTGCCGCCGGCGGGCTCGACATGCGTGAAGCCGACCAGCTGGCCAGGGAAGTCGCCGCCGGGAGCGGCGGCGCGGTGATCTCGGTGGACTACCGGCTTGCCCGCGACGGCGTGCACTTCCCCGTACCGCACGAGGACGTCCTCACCGCCTGGCTCTGGACCGTGGAGCACGCCGCAGAGCTCGGCGCGGACGCCGGCCGGGTGTGCCTGGGCGGCGCCAGTGCCGGCGGCAACCTCGCCGTGGGCGCCACGCTCTACCTCAAAGACGCCGGACTGCCGATGCCGGCCCGGCTGCTCCTCGCGTACCCGTTCCTGCACGCCGAACTGCCCGCGCCCGGGGGCATGGCCGGAGCCGACGGCACCGCGGACGTGCTCGAGAGACTCCCGCGGCTCCTGCGGTTCACGCCGGATGACTGCCGCGCGTTGGTGGAGAACTACATCGGCGGACCCGTCGCCATGGCATCGTCCTATGCCATGCCCGGGAACGCGGACCCCTCCGGGTTGCCGCCCGCGGCGATCATCGCCTGCGAATACGACGACCTGCGCTACTCGGCCGAAGCGTTCGCGGCCGGTCTCCGGCAGGCCGGAACCGACGTCGATTTCCGCCTCGAGGCAGGAGCCATCCATGGGTACCTGAACCACTCCGCGGGGCTCCGGATCGTGCAGGACGGCCTCGCGTTCCTGGCGACGGCACTCATACAGGCAAAGCCGTTCCAATGATTGAAATGCCTGGTGCCGGGGCAGACGGGCATCAGACACCCTTGATGAAGACGCCGGAACATCGAGAGACGCCGACAAGCAGCAGAAGGAGCCGAAGATGACAGTAGAACAGGTCCTGAAGGGGATCGAGTTCGCCTGCCCCGAAGGCTCCGAACCTTTGCTGCTGGACGTCTATCTGCCCTCCGCAGAACACACCGGGAAAGGCTTCCCGGCCATCGTGCACTTCCACGGCGGCGGCTGGCGGGCGGGGGAGCGGTCCTCGCTCGGCCCGGTGCTGGACGGCTTCGGCTTCAGCCCGTTCCGGCGGCTCACGGATGCGGGGTTTGTCGTGGTCTCGGCCGACTACCGGCTCAGCACGACCGCACAGTTCCCGGCGCAGCTGGAAGACGCAAAGGCCGCCGTGCACTGGCTCCGAGACCATGCGCAGGACTACAGCGTGGATCCGGGCCGGATCTACGCCTGGGGCGACTCCGCGGGCGGACATCTGGCGAGCCTCGTGGGACTCGCCCCCGGAGACGCCCCAGCAGGCGCCGACGGCGACACTCCCGGCGAGGTCGCAGCCGTGGCCGCCTGGTACGCTCCCTCGGACCTGCCCCGGATGGGCGAACAAAGCCTGCCCAACGCTGTCGCCCGCGCCGACGACCCCGGGTCCCGCGAGGAACTGCTCATCGGTGCGGTCCTGGCCGAGGCTCCCGGCAAAGCCGCGGCCGCCAGCCCCGTGAGCTACGTGTCACCGGCGGCGCCGCCGTTCCTCCTGGTCCACGGGACCGCAGACCGCTTCGTGCCCGCGGCCCAGTCCACATCCCTCGCGGCGGCGCTGGAAGCCGCCGGCGCCGACGTCGAACTCCTCCTGATCGAGGCCGCGGACCACATGTGGATCCTGACCGATCACAGCCAGGCGGCCGCGGAGAAAGCCATGGACGCCACGGTGGACTTCTTCCTCCGCCAGTCGCACGTTCCCTGACACCACTGTCCCCGCGTCGCCGCGCTGTGCAGGCTTCGGCCCGACCCGCGCAGCTTTGCCGTGCCGATTTTTACAAGTCACCATTTCCATCACCGCGCCCGTCCGGGCGGAACCCGAAAGGCCCTCCACATGCAGTACATAGGCATAACCCACGACGGCGCGGCATGGGTCGCTGCCCTGGCGGATTCGCGGGTCTTTCCGCTGGCTACCGTTCAGGACTTCTGGGCGGATGCCGCCGGCTGGCAGGAAAAAGCGCTCTCCTTAACTGCTGGTGCGCTGGGGTCCGGCGGCTCGCTTGAGCGCGGCAACGTCACCGAGGTCCCGCTGGTGCCGGCCTCAGCCAGGGTGATCTGTGTCGGCCTGAACTACAAGGCCCACGCCGCGGAAGGCAGCTACAAAGACCAGGAACTTCCTCCCTACCCCACGCTGTTCGGGCGCTGGACGGCGTCTCTTTCGGTTGGAAACGTACCGGTCCCCGTCCCCTCGGGCGAAGCCGGACTGGACTGGGAAGGTGAGGTGGCCGCCTACGTCGGCCACCGGGTGGAATGCGCCGACGAGGCCACGGCCGCGGAGGCCGTCTTCGGCTACTCCACGTTCAATGACCTCACCGCGCGCCGTGCCCAGAAGCTCACTTCGCAGTGGACCCTGGGCAAGAACGGCGACTTCAGCGGGCCCCTCGGACCGCTGGTCAGCCGTGACGAGGCCGGAGACCTCCGCGAGGGCCTCCAGGTCCGGACCCGGGTGAACGGCGCCGAAGTCCAAAACGGCAACACCCGGGACATGATCTTTTCCGTGCCGGCCATCATCGCGCTGATCAGCCAGACGTTCACCCTGCATCCGGGAGACGTCATCGCCACCGGGACCCCGGAGGGCGTGGGCTACGTACGCACCCCGCCGTGGCTCCTGCAGCCCGGCGACACCGTTGAGGTCGAGATCGACACGCTGGGAACGCTGACTACACCCGTGGGCGGCCCCTCACTGCGGGCACGGGCCTGATGACCGCCGTCGACAACGCGGCCCTGGCTGACCTGCCGGAGCAGACGCCTGTGCTGATCGCCGGCGCGGGACCCAGTGGGCTGTTCCTCGCCTTGGACCTGGCGCACCGTGGCATCGCAAGTGTCGTGATCGAGCCGCGGATCGGCATCGACCCCGACAGGCCGCGGGCCAAGACCACCAACGCACGGACCATGACCCACCTGCGCCGGCTCGGGCTGGCAGATAAACTCCGCAATGCCGCCCCGCTGCCCGTCGGGTACGCCCAGGACGTCATCTTCTGCTCGGCCCTCACCGGTCACGAAATTACCCGGTTCCGCCAGGCGTTCCAGCTGACCCCGGGCCGCTACGGCCCCCAGCCGGAATGCGGCCAGCAGGTCCCGCAGCCCGTCATGGAAGCCGTGCTCCGGGAAGCGGTCGCCGAATCCCCGCTCATCACGCTGCTGACCGGCCTGAGCGTTGAGGACATCGACATCAACCAGGGCAACGGAACCCGGAATTTCGGCCCGCGGCGTTTCGGCTCGCGCGTGGCGGTGTCCGACGCGACGAGGCGGCGCAGGGCCATCGACTGCAGCTTCGTCGCCGCGGCCGACGGCGGTTCCTCCACCGTGCGCCGACGCCTGAACATCCACCTGGACGGCGGTTCCGCCGAGCTCTCCAACATCAGTGTCCTGTTCCGCTCCGAGAACCTCGCCGCCGTGATCGCGCTCGATCCGGCGGTCCAGTACTGGGTCCTGGGCCCGGACGTGTCGGGCATGGTGGGACGGCTGGACCTCGGGAGCACCTGGTGGGCGATCATCCAGGGCGTTGACGGCAGCGCATCCTCCGACGCCGGAAGCCTGGTCCGCTCCCTCGTGGGGACCGACGTCGACGTCGAGATCATCGCCACCGATCCGTGGACCGCGCGCATGCTGCTCGCCCCGGGGTACGGGCACGACGGTGTGTTCCTGGTCGGCGATGCGGCGCACCTGAACCCGCCGTGGGGCGGCCACGGCTTCAACACGTGCATCGGCGACGCCGCCAACCTGGCCTGGAAGATCGCCGCCGTCCTCGACGGGTGGGCCGGCCCCGCCCTCCCGGGCAGCTACGAGCTGGAGCGGCGTCCCGTGGCGGCCCGGACCATCCGGGACGCCGCGGCCAACGGGCAGGCGCTCGCGTACCACTTCGCGGACCCGGCCCTGGGCCTGGAAGGTGCGGAGGGCGCAGCGGCCCGGCACACGGCCAGGAACGCGCTGGCCGTCAAGCAAAGTGAGTTCGACTCGCTCGGACTGGTACTGGGCTACGGCTACGGCTCCTCGCCGTTGGTGGTTCCGGACGGCCTGCCGGTCCCCGCCGAGGACCCCGTCGCCTATGTCCCCTCCGCGAGTCCGGGAGCGCTGCTCCCGCATGCCTGGCTCGATGCGACGACATCGCTGTATGACCTGCTGGATCCGGGCTTCACCCTCCTCGTGGACCGCGAAAGCCTGGGCGGCCGCACGGCCGGGCAGGCCTACGCAGCAGTCCTGGCTGCCGCCGCGGTGCGCGGCATTCCACTGGCCGTCGTCGCCGTCGGCCCCGACCAGCTCGGGACCGCCATGTCCACGCACTGGCAGGCCGACGCGGTGCTGGTCCGGCCGGACCAGCACATCGCCTGGCGGGGGACCGACCCGGCAGGGGCCGCCGCAGCCATTGGCGTGGCCGCGGGCTGGCCGCTGGCAACACCTTCCCAAGACCCAGACAGGAGTTCGCGTGTCCGAGCCGTCCTTCCGTGACTATCTCTACCCGCCCGACCACCCGCGGGTGGCGCAGATCCGGGGCCTTGATGCCCGCGGCTATGCCGAGGCGGCGAAGACCGACTCCTTCGCCGGGCCCATGATCCGGGGCTGGGAGATCCTCTATCCGCAGCCGTTCACGGGGGTGACCAGCGACGGCGTCGTCCGTCCCGGGCTGTACCCGCTCAAGCCTGCGGCGGCGGGGGAGGAAGCGCCCTTGGCCGCGATGGTGGCGGCGGCGAGGAAGCTGCTGGAGACCCTCACGCCGGACCAGGCCGGTCAGCTTTGTTATGACGTGGACGCCCACGAATGGCAAAGCTGGGCCAACCCGGAGTTCATGCAGCACGACACGGGACTGCGGCTGGACGAGCTGGACCTGGACGTGCGCGAGCTGATCCTGGCGGTCCTGCAAGTGAGCCTCAGCCCGGCAGGGCTCGAGCTCGTGCGGAACCTCATGCGGATCAACGGGTTCCTCGGCGAGCTCGTGGAGCTGCCGGGGCTCATGAACGAGTACAGCTACAACTTCGCCCTGTACGGGGAACCGTCGGAGACGGCGCCGTGGGGCTGGCAGCTCTTCGGCCACCACGTGGCGCTCAACGTTCTTGTGGCAGGGACCCAGCTGGTGGTCTCGCCAGTGTTCCTTGGCGCGGAACCGGACAGCATCGACGCCGGCCCGCACCGGGGCGTGAAGGTCTTCAAGGAGCGGATCGCCCTGGCGCGGCGGCTCATGGCGTCTCTGCCACGGCCCCTGCAGGACAAAGCCACAGTCTTCGCACACATGCAGGACCCGGCCATGCCCGAGGGCCGCCTGCACCCCGGGGACGAACGGCACCTGGCCGGTTGCTTCCAGGACAACCGCGTGATCCCCTACGAGGGAATCCCGGTCAGCGCGATGCCGGCCGCGGCCCGCACGATCCTGGACGAGCTCGTGGAAGACTTCATCGCGCTCCTCCCGGACGGGCCGCGGATGGCCCGCCGGCGGGAGATCGTGGCCCACTGGGACGAGACATGGTTCTGCTGGATCGGCGGCTGGGAGGCGGAGGACGCCTTCTACTTCCGCCTGCAAAGCCCCGTGCTGATCATGGAACTGGACCACCACACAGGAGTCTTCCTCAGCAACGACACCCCGGCTCCGTTCCACATGCACACCGTCATGCGGACGCCGAACGGCAACGACTACGGACGCGCATTGGTCGGCCAGGCGCTCCGGGTCGCGGACCGGGCGGCTGTGCCGGAAACATCGCGCCCCCGCTGACGGAAATGTACGTTCCGGCACGGCCGCCGGCTGGCTGACAACCAGGCTCGTGCGGCCAGTCCGCCAGATACGGCAAGGCCCGGACTTCCTTAGGAAGTCCGGGCCTTGCCGTTTACGCTCCGCAGCGTGAACCGCATCCCGCCGCCGTCGTACGTTGTGATCTCCGGCGGTCAGATGTCCAGCGCTGCGCGGCGCTGGGGCGGGGGACCCACCACGGTCAGGTCCATCTCGGCCTGGGCCCGTCCGAAGCCCTCCATGTCCATGTAGGGTTCGCCGCCCTCGGTGTACATGTAGTCCTCGGTGGGCTTGTTGAAGTACTCGAAGAAGCCGTTGAAGACCGACGGGGTGAGGAACCCGACCATCTGGGTGTTGTGGGAATCGAACGCGAAGGAGTGGATGGTTCCCGCGGGAGCGTGGAGGAAATCGCCCTTGGTGAGCAGGACCTCGCGACCGTTGGCGTAGATCCACATCCGGCCCTCGGTGCAGAGGAAGTTTTCCGTGTGCTGTTCGTGGAAATGCAGCGGAATATAGGGAGACTTGGCGCCCTTGGTGTGGACGGCAAAGTAGTTCGATCCTGTATTCGCCGGCCGGGACAGGTACGTGAACATGGTCTGGTAACTCACCATGCGCTCGCCTTCTCCGGCGCTGAGGAAGTAGGGGCTCTGGGCGGCCGGGAGTCCGGCGTCCTGCCGGAAGGACGGTGCCACCCGCTCGACGTCGGGGAACGTGATGCCGAATTCGGCGCCCACCTCGGCACACTCGCGCAGGCTGAGCCTGCGGCCGGCCGTGACCGGTGGGACGTGCGAATCAATGGGCGTGCCGACGCGTTCGTAGTATGCCTCTGCACCGCCGGGGGTCATCCAGTTCAGGAACCGGGTGTAGTGGCTGGCCATCCGGTACGCGTGCGGCGTTCCCGGCGGGATCACCACGGAGTCCCCGGGCGTCAGGATGCGGCTTTCGCCGGGCAGCCAGACGTGCAGGATTCCGTCAAAGACATACAGGGTCTTGTGCTCCACCGCGTGGCTCACAAAGGGCGATTCGGCGCCCATGCCACCGGAAATGTAGGCGGCGCTGAAGATCCCGCCGGTGTCCGCCGCGCGGGCGATGACTGTGACGAGCTGGCCGTTGATCTCATAGCGGGCGCCCTCGCCGGAGGCCATGTAATACGGCACGGCTTCCCCTGGCAGCACATTGGCCGCCGGGAGCTGCTTGTTCATTTCCTCAACGCTGAGGGACATCGCTTCCTTCTTTCCTGTCAGTGGACCGCGGTCTGTCCACAACACTGCCTCGGATTCCCTGATGGAACGACATCCAATTCCAATGGATGAAACACTTCCGATGTCGTCCGCCGCGCGGCCGGACCTCCGGGGAGGGACTTGGGATGATTCGACGCCGGATTTGAGGCGGTTTTGTGTCCGGCTGAAGCTGTCCAGTCCTGTGGCCTAGGCGTCGGTTGCGTTCCCGGATACGGTCATAAGTCCCTGTTTCGGCGTCTGTCCCCGCCGATAGGGTGACGTGAGGCGCATGGCGGTCCGTAATGCGAGCCGGTGCGCCTCCAGCCAAGAAACCGGGGGGTACGTTGTCCAACGATCTAGCCATGGCCGGGTTTTCCGGCGACGCGAGCCGCGCAGCGGCAACGGAGCCGTCAGGAGGGAATGACGACGTCGTCCCGTCCTGGGACCGGGTGATCCCGCCAGCGTCGGCGGTGGCCACCCGTGTGGCCTACTGCCGTGACCATTGGCCGCCACTCTAGGGGCATTCCGCCGGCCCTGCGCCGGAGGCCGCGCGGCGCGGTTGACTCCTATTTACCTAGGATTTACGTACCCGACCTTGTGAGCGTTCCAAGGCTGCAGCGAGACTTTTAAAACGGGCTGACGTTACCTGTTCAGCCAGAAGGACCAAACCAGCGGGCAGCAGCGAAGCTTTCCCATCCGCTCTGTGGCAACGATGTCCGGAAGGGGAGCCCGCCAATCGGGAGGATCATCATGGCAGGCACATTTGAACTATTTGTTGACGTCGATGCCTGCTTCAGGTTCCGGCTCAGAGGCCCGGACGGCGCAGTGCTTGCCGTCTCCACGGCCTTTGTGGACAAACCCGCCGCCGTCGCCGGCATCACCGCAGTGCGGGAGTACGCCGGCATGGGGCTGATCAGTGACTTGTGCCCGTCCGGCGCGCCCGACGTTCCGGCAGCACCGCGGCCCAGGCCGGCCTCCACGACGGTGCCGGGTGTGGACAGGCGGGTGCACGATAACGACCTCCGTATCCGCGCCAGGGCCCTTCGACGGCCGGCGCACGGGGGCGCTATCGGCGTCGTCTGACACGGGCGGCCGGAGCAGTCGCGGCCCCCGGGGGACTGCCCGCACGCGGGAGTCTGCCGCTACGGGGCCATTCCGGCATGGACCGGAACAAACTCGATCTTGTTCGCGGGGTGCACCGTCCTTTTCGGTGCGCGCGAGTATCCCTTGGCGTCCAAGTGGTTCTGTGCGCGGTAGACGGCCAGGGCCTCGTCGTAGATGCCGTTGAGCCGGCGCCCGGAGTAGACCTGCTCTGAGCCGTCATTGAACGTGATGCTGATGAGCGCCGTTTCGGGGAAATGCCGGTTCATGCGGATGAAGCCCTCAGCGTCCTGCTTGAGATTGATCATGTGGTGCCCACTTTCGCGTTCGAGATGTTCCAGTCTCGCGTGTTCGCGCTGCCTAATCCAACCAAGTGCCCCCCCATCGTCCGTTGAGGGGGCCGTCCGGTGAGAGGGGCCGCACCCCGGCGGACGCGTGCCTACTCGGAGACATAGGCGTCCACAGCCTGCTCCAGCACGGGGCTGTAGAGGTCCCAGGAAGCAGCAGGTGCGGCAGCCACCACAACACTGCTGCCGCGGGATCCTGCAACGAGGCAAGCTATTTCCCGGTACCTGTGCGCACCAACGCGGGTGACATACGTGTCCTCGACGCATGACCCGAGGCCGCCCCGGAACGGCATTCCGGCACGGTACGAGACCCGGTCTGCGGATGCCGCGTTCTCGCCTGTGAGATGGGCGAGGCGAAAATCGGGCCAGTTGGACTGTGACTCGTCGCCCTGTTGCGGCGTGGCGTTGAGATAGATCCTGAGCTCGCCGTTAGGCCCGGTGACCGTTGCCGATACGCTGCCGGGGTCGCCCGGCGAAGGTGCTGCATCGGGCGGGATGGACAGGACTGCGGTTGCGTCCGGGAGTTCCATGGACTGCCACCCTTCCGGTGCCGGTCCGGCGCGGAACCAGGCGAACGGCGTTGTGCCGGACGGAGATGCAGCCGGCATCCCGTTGCCAGGCGCGGAACTGCAACCGCTGGCGACCATCACCGCGGCCCCCAGCAGCCCGGCAAGGAACCGCGTCCTTGGGCGCGGGCGAAGCGGACCATTGGTGCTACCTATTGCCGTCACCGTCGTCCGGTCCTCCGTTGTTATCGGCATCATGGTCGTTCCCGCCGGGTGTCCGGGCGGGCGGCGGAACCATGGGCCGCGGGGCCGGGGCAGCTGGCGGAACGACGCGTCGCGGCGCGGGTGCGGGCGGCCGGACCGCCGGGGCCGGTGGAGGGAGTACTGGAGCCGGCGGCGGGACCACCGGGGCCGGGGCGGCCGGTGCAACGGCCGGAGGCGGAGCGGGATCAAGGCTTGCAGGGTCCGTGGGCAGTGGTGATGCGCTCCCGGTCGCAGGCACTGGTGTGACCGTGGCGGGGGCGGGGGCGGGTGCCGGCGATGCCGTGTGTCCGGCGAAGCAGGCGCCGAGCAACAGGGTCATGCCCAGCGCGGCGGCGGCATACGCCGGGCGGGAAAACTTCATGGTGCACTCCTGGGGGAAGGCCGGCCGTGTTCAGCCGGGCTGTCCCTAGAACGGGCCCGGCAGCCCGGAGGTTCAACGCGGCCCGGATTTTCAGGCCAAATCGGGGCCGGTGAACCTTTAGCGCGCCGGCGTCGTAGTACATGCCAGGAGGCCGAAATGTCCGATCAGGAGGCCGTGCTGCTGCGTACGCTGCACGAGGCGTACGGCCCGGCGCTGTGGCGATTCGTCATGCGAATGACCAGCGACAGCACGCTGGCCGACGACGTCGTGCAGGAGACGCTGATCCGCGCCTGGCAACACCCGGCGATCCTGCAACGCCCGGAGGCGGCGGTGCGGGCGTGGCTCTACACGGTCGCCCGAAATCTTGTCATCGATGACCGGCGCAGCGCCCGCAGACGCCACGAAGCCCGAACCGACCAGCTTCCGGACATTCCAGAAGCGGACAAGGTCGACAGGATCCTGGATGGGTGGCTCGTGGCGGATGCCCTGGCCGGACTGTCCCCCGAGCACCGGGCCGTCATCATCCACTCCTACTATCGACGCGAGACAACAGCCGAAATCGCGCAAAGCCTCCAACTGGCGGAGGGAACCGTGAAGTCGCGGTTGCATTACGCATTAAAGGCGTTGCGGCTGGCGCTGCAGGAGGGAGGCGTGACTCGATGAACCACAGTGGCATTGATGAGTACCGCAGCTGGGATGCCGCGTATGTGCTGGGATCCTTGGTGCCCTCGGAGCGTCATGAGTTCGAGGAACACCTGTCCGGTTGCGCGGGATGCCGGGCCGCCGTGGCCGAACTCGCCGGACTGCCGTCGCTTCTGGCTGCTCTGTCACCCGAAGAGGCACAAGCCCTCGGGCAGACTGACAGCGAAAAGCCGGCTCAGGGGTTCCTCCCCGCGCTGGCGAAAAGGACGCAGCAAGGGCGCCGGCGCGCGCGACTTGCCGTTGCCGGACTAGTGCTGGGCGCGGCTGCCGCGTCGGGGGCGGTCACAGTTGCGGTTACCGCCCCGGCGCCGCCGGCAGTGCAGACGCAGGCGGCGTCGGCAACAGCCCTCAACTTCACCCCCGTAGCCGAGAGCACGCTGGTTGCGAAGGGAACCCTCACCGGACAGCCGTGGGGAACGCGGATCGACTGGGAGTGCACGTACACGCCTTCCCCGGCGGACGTCGCCTCGCAGGCGGGACCCGGCGGTCCCCGCGCCCGGGAGGAGTACGGATTGGTGGTTGTCGACGCCAGGGGTGTTATCACGCAGGTGGCCACCTGGACGGCAACGCCAGGGACACCGGCCACGCCGACGGCTACCACCGCTGTCCGGGTCGCCGACATCCGCCGCGTCGAAATCCGCGCCGTCTCCAGCGGGCTGACACTCCTCAGCGCGAGCTTGTGACTTCGGGGCAGGCCCGGCCGGGTGACGGAAAGGACTCCCGCACGCGGATGCAGGCGGCGGGAGGATCAACCGGCGCGGGCGGGGATGAATAGCGGCGAGAATGGAGGAGTGACTTCCGCGACCCCGCCACTGGACCCGGCCCGCTCCACCGGCCTCTTTGACCTCGGCTTCATCGGGGCGGGACTGACCTTTGCCGAATCGCTGGGGGATCTCGCTTCGGCGCTCCAAGGCGGGGGTGCCGGGGCCTCCGCCGTGGTGCAGGCCCCTCCAGGCACGGGCAAGACGACGCTGGTCCCGCCGCTGCTCGCCAACATCGCGGCCGACGGGAAAAGAGGCCGGGGCGGGCGTCCAAGGATTGTCGTCACCCAGCCGCGCCGCGTCGCCGTCCGTTCGGCCGCACGGCGCCTGGCCTCCCTCGACGGCACCCGGCTCGGTGACCGTGTGGGCTACACCGTCCGCGGCGAACGCCAGACCGGTCCCGGCACGGTCATCGAATTCGTCACCCCGGGCATTTTGCTGCGCCGCCTCCTCGCTGACGCCGGACTTGAGGGCATCGACGCCGTGATCCTCGACGAGGTCCACGAACGCGGGCTCGAGACCGACCTCCTCGTCGGCATGCTCGCTGAAGTCCGCCAGCTGCGCGGCGACCTCACGATCGTCGCCATGTCGGCGACCCTTGACGCGCCCCGTTTCGCGGAACTGATCGGTGGCGCGGCGACGGGAAACGACGACGGCGGTCCGGCGCCTGTGGTGGACTGCCCCTCCGCGTTGTTCCCCCTCGACGTCCAATGGGCCCCCGCGGCGGCGCCGCGGCTGGACGAGCGGGGCGTGACCCGGGCTTTCCTGGACCACATGGCCGACACGGCAGCGGCGGGGCACGCCGCCGCGCTGGCTGCCGGACGGGACATTGATGCCTTGGTGTTCGTCCCGGGAGCGTGGGAGGTCTCCTACATTGCTGCCCGGCTGAGGGGCCGGAGCCGCGCGGAGGTCCTGGAACTCCACGGCCAGGCCGCCCCGGCAGAGCAGGACCGGGCCGTCTCCGGCCGCGAGCCCGGCGGGACCGCCCGGATCATCGTTTCCACGGCACTCGCCGAGTCCTCCCTCACGGTCCCGGGCGTCCGGCTGGTCATCGACTCCGGGCTGTCGCGCGAGCCCCGGCGTGATTCCAGCCGCGGGATGTCCGGCCTCGTGACGGTGTCCTGCTCCCGGGCGTCCGCGGAACAGCGCGCCGGCCGTGCCGCACGCCAGGGCCCGGGCACCGTGATCCGTTGTTACGACCAGAAAGCCTTTGGCGCCGCACCGGCCCACCAGACTCCGGAGATTGCGGCAGCAGACCTGACCGGTGCCGCCCTGCTCCTGGCATGTTGGGGAGCCCCAGGCGGCCTAGGACTGGCCCTGCCGGACGCGCCGCCCCGGGCCGCGATGGACGAGGCCGTTGAAGTGCTGCGGGAACTCGGCGCCGTGACGCCGGACGGCCACGCAACCGAGCTGGGCAAGCTCCTGGCCCGGGTCCCCACGGACCCCCGGCTGGCCCGTGCCCTGCTGGACGGCGCCCCGACGGTGGGCCACCGTACCGCGGCCGAGGCCGTGGCCCTGGTCTCGGGGGACCAGCGCGCCCCGGGCGCAGACCTCACGCGCCTTGTGGCCGCGCTGCGGTCCGGACGGGACCCCGGCTCCCGGCGCTGGGCGGAGGACGTCCGGCGGATGGAGGGGATCGCGCACCAGGAGTCATCCGGCGTCGTGCCTGCCGTGACGGTGGGCGCCGCGGAGGCGATCGGCTTCGTCGTCGCGCTGGCTTTCCCGGACCGTGTGGCGCGCCGCGTTCCGGGCGACGGGCCGGAGCGCTACCTGCTCACGTCCGGAACCCGGGCCGGGTTGCCGGCCGGCAGCCCGCTGTCCGGGCATGAGTGGCTTGGCGTGGCCGAAGTATCGCGCGCACAAGGGCGGGATGCCGCCGGCACCGGCGCCGTTATCCGCTCTGCTGCGCCGCTGACGGCGGACACCGCGGAGGCCGCCGCCCGCCACCTCCTGAGCGAAACGGTGGAGGCGACCTTTAGCCAGGGCAGGGTCTCGGCCCGCCGGGAACGCCGCCTGGGCGCGATCGTGCTTGCATCCACCCCGGTCCGGGCTTCTGCGGCGGAAGGCCGCGCGGCCGTGGCCCGTGCCCTGGCGAGCGAGGGGCTGGCGACCATCGGATGGTCGACGGCGGCAGAGGCGCTGCGCCGCCGTCTTGCCCTCCTTCACCGGGAGTTGGGCGGGCCCTGGCCGGACGTTTCCGAACCGGCGCTGCTGGCCCGGCTTGACGAGTGGCTGGCCCCGGAACTCGAGGCTTTGGCCGGCGGGGCGTCCACCGGCGGCATCGACCTCGCCGGACCGCTGAGCAGGCTGCTGCCGTGGCCCGAGGCGGACCGGCTGGGTGAATTGGTGCCGGAGTCCCTGGCGGTCCCCAGCGGATCCCGGATCCGGATCGACTACCCGAACGAGGACGACACCACGGGCCGGCCTGTCGTCGCCGTCAAGCTGCAGGAGTGCTTTGGCTGGGCCGAGACGCCACGGTTGGCAGACGGGCGCGTGCCGGTGCTGTTCCATTTGCTCTCCCCGGCCCGGCGACCCTTGGCCGTGACGGACGACCTCGCATCGTTCTGGTCCGGACCCTACGCCCAGGTCCGGGCGGAAATGCGCGGCCGCTATCCCAAGCATCCCTGGCCCGAAGACCCGTGGACGGCGCCCGCGACGGCCCGGACCAAGCCCCGAAACTGACGCCTGGGCTGACACAGGAGCCGGGACCTGTTGCCGGGCCGCGGCCCTCGCCCCGCGGCCCCTGGCGCCGCCCGGCACTCGCGCGGCAGGGGCAACAGGGGCATGATGAAGGAGGACGACGCCGGCGGACTGCCAGGCACGCGGGACGCCGCTCAAGTGGTCAATAAAGTGATCCCGGCAAGCGATGAAGAGTGATGGCCATGCATTTTGCGTTCGTCTCCATTCCCGCCCACGGACACGTGAACCCGACCCTGCCGCTGGTGGCGGAGCTTGTCCGCCGCGGGCACCGGGTCACGTACTTCACGTCGCCCGACTTCGAACAGCGAATCCGCAACGCCGGCGCGGACTTCCACGCTTCCGGCGGCAGCTGGCTGGCATCCATTCCTGCACTGGGGCCCGGGCAGCGCGCGCAGGCACACCTGATGCTGCCCATCATGAACCGTGTGTTCGAGGACCTCCGGTCCAGCTTCCCCGCCCTGGTGGACCGCCTCAGGCAGGACCCGCCCGACGCCGTCTGCTTCGACGCGATGACGCTCAGCGGCAGCATGGCGGCAGAAAAGATCGGGGCCCCGGCCATTGCCCTGATGCCCACCTACGCCACGAACGAGCACTTCTCGCTGCGATCGCTGATGCCGGCGCCGCCTCCGGGAGGCGCCGATGAGATGGCGAAAGTGGGGATGGCCATGGGCCGGCTGGTGGCGGAGTTCGCGGCCGAACAGGGCGTGCGGACGCCGCGGATGTTCGACGGTCCGCCGGCGCCGTTCAACATCGTGTTCCTGCCCCGCGAGTTCCAGCCCATGGGCGAGACCTTCGATGACCGATTCCGGTTTGTCGGACCGAGCATCGGCGGCCGGGACAATGACGGCGACTGGGTCCGCGAGGGAACCGGCCCGTTGCTGTTCATTTCGCTGGGGACCACCCCGCTGAACCGCCGGCCCGACTTCTTCCGGATGTGCGTGGACGCCTTCGCCGGCACCGACTGGGACGTCGCCATGGCCATCGGGGAACAGACCAGCCCGGCCGAGCTCGGGACCGTTCCGCCCAACGTCCGGTTCCGGCCGTTCTTCCCGCAAGTGCAGGTGCTCCGCGAGGCTGAGGTCTTCATCACCCACGCCGGCATGAATTCGACCATGGAGGCGCTGTACTTTGCCGTCCCCATGCTGGCCGTACCGCAGCAACCGGAACAGGCAGCCACCGCCCGCCGGCTTGAAGAACTGGGTCTGGGCCGGCGACTGGCGGCGGAGGACGTCACGCCGGAGGCGCTCCGCGACGGGGTCGACGCGCTCCGTGCCGATGCGCAGATCCGGCGGAATGTGGCCGCCATGAGCGAAATCGTCCGCAGCGCGGGAGGTGCCGCGGCCGCCGCCGACGCCATCGAAGCGCACGTGCGGCATGGAGCGGGCCGGTTCGGGACCGTCGGTTAGGGGAGCGGGAGCACGGGATTACCGCCGTGCACCGTGCCGTGCGTCTTGAGGAACCCAGCCACCGCGGACGCCAGCGACGCCCCCGCCTCGTCGGCGCTGCGCTTCGCCCCGGCGACGGCAAACGAGTGATCGCCACCCTCGTACCACTCCACGGTGGCGGACGTGCCGATCCTCGCTGCCACGGCCTCCAGCAGTTCCGGGGTGGCGAACGTGTCGCGGGTGCCCTGCAGGAAAAGCATGGGCAGCGTCAGCCCGTAGAGGTGCTCGTCGCGGAGTTTCTCCGGTTTCCCCGGCGGGTGCAGCGGATAGCCCAGGTACACCAGTCCCGCGGCGGGCATGCCTTCCGCCACCGCCATGGAGGCCATGCGTCCGCCGAACGACTTTCCGGCGGCCCACAGCGGCCTGTCGCCGGACCGGGACGCGGCGGCGCCCATGGCCGCCCGCCAGGCCGCGATTGCCGCCGGCGGCCGGTCCGGGAATTTCTTGCCGGCCTCGCGGTAGGGGAAGTTGAACCGCAGCGTTGCGATGCCCAGTGCGTTCAGGGCACGGGTGAAGCCCACCAGGAAAGGGTGGTCCATTCCCGCCCCGGCACCGTGGGCAACGACGAGGGTTGCGAAAGCGCCGTCGGGGTCTGCGAAGACGCCCGAGACGGCGGCATCGCCGACGTCGATGGTAATCGGGGACTCTGGGGTGCTCATGCGTCCATCATGCCGGGTTCGCTCTTCAATTGCCCACGTCACGTTGGTACGTTGTCCCCATGGCCAGGGAAGAAGCCCACCTTACTGTCAGCGGTCCGCACGGCGACCGGGAGATGAGGGTGTCGAGCCCGGGCAGGGTCCTCTGGCCCGGGCCGGGACTCACCAAACTGGACCTGGCCCGCTACCTGGTCGACGTCGGGGACGCCTTCCTGGCGGCTAACGGCGGCCGGCCGGTCACGCTCCAACGGTTCAAGGACACGGTGGACGGCGAACAGTTCTTCTCCAAGAACCCGCCCAAGGGCGCCCCGGAATTTGTCCGTTCGGTCGACGTCGTCTATCCCAGCGGGCGTTCGCATCCCCAACTGGTCATCGACGAAATCGCCGCCGCTGTGTGGGCGGTGCAGATGAATACGGTCGTGTTCCACCCCTGGGCCTCCCGGGCCGACAATCCGGACAATCCGGACGAGCTCCGGATCGATCTCGACCCGCAGCCCGGTACCCGGTTCGCCGAGGCTGTGCCGGTCGCACGGGAGCTGCGGCGTGTGCTGGCCGAGGCCGGGCTTGACGCGTTTATCAAGACCTCGGGAAGCCGGGGGATCCACGTCTTCGCCCCGATCGAACCCACCCGGGAGTTCCTGGACGTGCGCCATGCAGTCATCGCGGCAGCGCGCGAACTTGAGCGGCGCATGCCGGAGCAGGTCACCACCGCGTGGTGGAAGGAAGAACGCGGCGCCCGCATTTTCGTGGACTTCAACCAGGCCAACCGCGACCGCACCATGGCTGGAGCTTATAGTCCGCGGGCCCTCCCGCAGGCGACGGTGTCATGTCCGATCCGCTGGGAGGAGCTCGACGACGCTGATCCGAAAACCCTCACCATCGTTACCGTGCCGGAACGGCTCAAGATGGCCGGTGATCCGTGGGCCGACATGCATTCGAGCGCGGGCGCCGTCGACCTCCTCCTGGAGTGGTGGGAGCGGGACCTCGCGGCAGGGCTGGGCGAACTGCCGTTCCCGCCGGACTTTCCGAAGATGCCCGGGGAGCCGCCACGGGTGCAGCCCAGCCGGGCGCGCACCCAGGGCTGACGCAGCGGCGGTCCTATGGATTGGTTTCTCTCAGCGCGACCGCGTTGACTCCGGAATCGGGGCCGCCTCCGTGGCCATCCCATCCGGTCCGGCCGCCGTAGCGAATTACCGGCATGAGCAAGTCGGAGAAAAAGAACCTGCGGTATTGCGACTATTACTGCTTCATGTCGCTGAAGGATTTCGCGGCATGGGTCGAGTCCGACGACGACCAGGACCCCGCCATGTCCTACTCCACGCCGCCTACCACGTGAGGTCCTGCGCCTTGATCTCGTAGTGACCGTCACGCTCGGTAAACGTGGCCCGGTATCCGCGCTTGACCCCGTTGACCACCATCTGGCAGTCCGTATGCGTGTTCACCTTGATGTCCGGGAAGTTCTTGCATTCCACCGCGGAGATCGTAACCCCGGGATCCTTGGGCTTGGCGCGGGCCGTGATCCTCTCCGCCAGGATCTTGCCGCTGGTCTGCGGATCGAAGATCACCACCGTCGGCGGGGGAGTAGCCGTGACTGTGGTCGTTGGTCCCGGAGCGGCCGCGGGGGCGGCGCAGCCTGCCAGTAGAAGCACCCCGCCCATGGATGCCGCACACGCAGTTCTGAGATGCTTCATCGCCGACCATTTCCATCCGACGCACGTACACAGGCACGTTCATGGAGCTACCCGGGACCCGGGCTGCCACAAAGCACACGATGCCGTGCCCTGCTTGGGGAATCCTTGGGCCGGCCGCCGGGAGAAGCACTCGTCAGGCCACGGCGCTAACCGCGGGGGCGGACAGTCCGAAGAATGCCACGGATCGTAACGCCGACGGCGCACACGAGCGGAGCCAGCGCTACAAGCGCCACCACGGTGTTGGGACGGAACATCACGCGGCCGGAGGGACCCTTGGCATAAACGCCCAGCGGGAGCACAAAACCCCCACCGCCGCCGCCACTTCCGCCGCTCCCGGGCTGGCCGTCTTCCGGGGCGCTGCCGCCGCCGAAGCCGAACGACACGAGTGCTACGGGGATGAGCTCTTCCCCGGCGACAGTCGCGGCGGGGCCGTACGCCCTGGACACTCCCACATTCTTGAACGCGTCCACGAGGGACGAAAAGGACTCAGACATAGGACACACGATAGGCAACGGCCGCGTGGAGCGCCATAGCCGCCCGGCCCCGCCACCTGCGGCGGGACGCAATGCGGCGGGAAGTAATCGGGCCCTAGCTCTGGTTCCGGGCCGTGGCTTGCCCTTAGATTGGAGCAGGCGGGGGCACTGCCCAACCGTGGACATCGAGGCACCGGAATCGAGGCACTGGACATGAAAAAATCCACCACTGCGGCATCACGGCTCGCCGACGCGTTGGCAATCGTCCTTGGCACCGACAGGATTCCCCTACGGCTGCGGGCCTGGGACGGCACGGAAGCGGGCCCGGAGGACGCTCCGGTTGTTGTCTTCCGCTCCCGGCGGGCACTGCGCCGGATGCTCTGGTCGCCCGGGCAGCTGGGACTCAGCCGCGCCTACGTGGCCGGCGAAATCGACGCACCCGGTGATATTTTCGCAGCCTTCGCGGCCCTCAGCTCGGCCGGGAAATTTGCCGAGCCAGGACCGTTCCGGCCGCCGACTCCCGCCGAAGTCTACGCGCTGATCAGGACTGCCGTCCGGCTCGGCGCACTCGGACCAAACCCGGCGCCGCCCCCGGAGGAAGCCCGCGTGGGCCGGTACGGCCGGCGTCATTCCAAGGGCCGTGACGCCGCGGCCATCTCCCACCATTACGACGTCGGGAACGACTTCTACGCGCTCGTCCTGGGACCATCCATGGCCTACTCCTGTGCGGTCTGGGAATCGAAGGAGACCGGGCTTGACGCAGCCCAGGCCGCCAAACTCGACCTGGTCTGCCGCAAGTTGGGTCTCAAGCCCGGCATGCGCGTGCTGGATGTGGGGTGCGGCTGGGGCAGCTTCGCGCTGCACGCGGCGCAACATTATGGGGTCGACGTCGTCGGGGTGACGCTTTCGGTCGAACAGGCAGCCCTGGCCCGCAAACGGGCGGCGGACGCCGGCCTGACGGACCGGGTGGACATCCGTGTCCAGGACTACCGCGACGTCGACGACGGTCCGTACGACGCGATCAGCTCCATCGGCATGTCGGAGCACGTGGGACGCGAGCAGATCGGGCATTATGCTTCCCGGCTGCAGGATCTGCTCCGTCCGGGAGGCAGATTGCTCAACCACGCGATCTCCTGGAACGCCGGAGCGACCGCGCCGGACCCCGACTCCTTCATTCCCCGCTACGTCTTCCCCGACGGCGAGATGCTCAGCCTCACCGACATGGTCGCGGCACTTGAAACCGCGGGCCTGGAGGTGCTTGACGTCGAGGCCCTGCGGCAGCACTACGCCCTGACGCTCCGGGCCTGGGTGCGGAACCTTGAGGAGCACTGGGATGAGGCAGTCCGACTCGCAGGCGTGGGACGTGCGCGGGTGTGGCGGCTTTACATGGCAGCGAGTGCCCTCGGCTTCGAGGCGGGCATCACGGGCGTGAACCAGGTCCTGGTCCAGCGCCCGGGCGGCGAGGAACCGCCGTTGCGCCGCACGGCGTGGATCTGATGCCATGCCGCGGCGAACTCACGAGGCGGCGCGGCGACGAGGCCCGGCCACAGTCCGGCCACGGCCGGGACGCGGCGGCGTCCCGGCGGCTGACCCGCAGCCCGCGCGAGGCTAGGCTGACATCATGAGCAATACCGAAGTGGCGCCCCAGGAAATTCTCTGCGAAACGGACGCGAACTGCGCCGGCGTCGAACTGCTGGTTCCGCGGCAGGTCCCGCTGGGCGGCCCGCGTGCCATGGACGTCCGGCGCACTCTCCCGCAGCGCCAGCGGAGCCTCATCGGTGCTTGGTGCTTCCTGGACCACTACGGTCCGGACCGGGTAGGTGACTCCGGCGGCATGAAGGTCCCGCGCCACCCGCACACCGGGCTGCAGACCGTCAGCTGGCTTTTCACCGGGGAGATTGAACACCGGGACTCTGCCGGCTTCCACGCAGCCGTGCGGCCGGGTGAAGTGAACCTCATGACCGCCGGCCGCGGCATCAGCCACTCTGAATTTTCCACCCCGGACACAACCGTCCTGCACGGCGCGCAGCTGTGGGTGGCGCTGCCGGACTCGGCCCGCCACATGGCCCCCGGGTTCGAGCACTATCGCCCGGAACCCGTGAGCGGAACTGGCTGGACACTTCGTGTCTTCTTGGGTTCGCTCGGCGGGTCCGTCTCGCCTGTCACCACTCACACGCCCCTCGTCGGTGCGGAGCTGGTGCTCGAAGCGGGCGCGGAACTGACCCTCGACACGGATGCTTCCTTTGAACACGGCCTCCTACTGGACACGGGCTGCCTCAGCCTGGACGGGCACCCCGTCCCGAAAGACAACCTCGCATACCTGCCGGTCGGTCACGGGACCCTGACGCTGACAGCGGGCAGCGACGGCGCCCGCGTCCTCCTGATCGGCGGAGCACCGCTGGGCGAAAAGATTGTCATGTGGTGGAACTTCGTCGGGCGCAGCCACGAAGAGATTGTCGCCTACAGGACCCAGTGGCAGGCCGAGATCGGTGCCGGGACCGCTGCGCAGGACGGCGCCCATACCGACACCGGCCCGGCCGGTGCCGGGCCCGGCGGGGGAGACACGGAGTTGCGGTTCGGTTCATTCCCGCCGGGAGAGCCGGCGCCGCTCCCGGCCCCGGCCCTGCCGAATGCCCGCATCCGGCCGCGCGGCTGACTCGTGCTCGCCGGCAAGACCACCCGCTGCCCCCAACGAAGGAGACCATATTGGCCGCGATCACCATGAGGAACAACGCCGAGCGCAGCCGCTTCGAAATACTCGACGCCGGCGCCGTGATCGGCCAGGCCGCCTATGTGGACGACGTCGGGGCGGATCAGCGCATTTTCTATCACACGGTGATCAGCGAAGAATACGGTGGCCAGGGGCTGGCCGGGACGCTGGCCGCGCAGGCACTCGACGAGACCATCGCCGCGGGCCTCGTGATCGTTCCGGTGTGTCCGTTCATCAAGAAGTACCTTGGAAAGCACCCCGGCTATTCGGCCAACGTGGTGGCCCCCACTCCGGCACATCTGGAATTCCTGAGCGCCGCGCTGGCCCAACGCGTCCGGCAGTGACCCCGGCGAACGCCACCGTGCCTGCCGCTAAAGCGCCTGGCGCTCACGTATGCGCGAGGAACCGTTCCACCCGCCGGTCGGGGATGAGCCAGAGTGCGGCGACCGCCGCGTAGGTGGCGATCCCCAGGACAGGGTTCACAAAGGTCAGGGCCATCCCCGCGACGTACAGGGCCGGAGAACCCTTGCCCTTCCAGTCCCGTCCCATGGCCTCCTCCAGCGCGCCGCCCCGGCCCTGCTGACGGATCAGGGCCAGCTTCAGGATGTAGTACGCAATCGCCGCGAGCAGCAGGTTCAGCCCGTAAACCAGGACGGGCACCTGGGCCAGGCCCGCGTCATTGATCCAGCGCGTGGTGAACGGGAAGAGCGACAGCCAGAACAGCAGGTGCAGGTTGGCCCAGAGGACTCCACCGTTGATCCTGCCGGCTAGGTGCAGCATGTGGTGGTGGTTGTTCCAGTAGATTCCGACATAGACGAAGCTCAGCACGTAGCTGAGAAACGTAGGAAGCTCGTGGAGCAGGGCCGGCCACGTAGGTTCGGCCGGGACGTGCAGCTCCAGGACCATGATGGTGATTACGATGGCAAGCACGCCGTCGCTGAAGGCCTCCAGTCGGGTCTTGTTCACGGGGCCGCCTTCGATCGGGGCATCGTGGCCGATGCAGCGAGGGACTGCCGACGTCGTGACCTCTGCTTCGCAGGTACCGGGACCGCGCGTCCGCATTTCTGCGAGGAGTCTACCGGGAACCGGCCGGCGTCGGCCACGCTCCGCGAGCAGCCGCCCGGCGCTGAGCCCGACGGCGCCTGCGACGTAACCCTAGCCCTCGGGTTCTTCCGCGAGTTCTGCTTCGAGCTCGGCCTCGGCCATTTCGAGGGCGAAGCCCAGTGCACTGGCGAGGTTTCCGGAGGCCGCCACAATGCGGGGCGTCCCGACGATGGGGGCGACGGCAATCAGGACGCCTTGGACGTCCTCCAGGGTGATGCCGACTTCCATAGCGGTACCGGCATTGAGCAGATACGAAGCAGCCGGAGCGTCGACTGCCGCTAGGGCCGCGATCCGGGCCAGCATCAACTCCCGCGGATCGAGTGTGGAGCGTTCGAGCGATACGGCGGTGATATCGGCGAGGGTGCTGAGGACGGGGGTTTCTTCTTCGGCCATGGTGATGCCTCCATCTGGTTGCAATGGTTGAGTGCCGATTGGCGCGGCCAGTGCGGGCCGCTGCGACTCGGTATTAACCTAACGCGCGACATCGGGGGAGGACATCACCCGAAGGGCATGAGGCGACCGTCCGCCACCCGGTCGGGAGCAGACGGCGCTTTGTGGATGCGCTGCCGGAACCTTCGGCAGCGCGTTGACGAGGGGCCGTTTCGGGGCCAGAATCGCATTAACCTGAGCCGAGGCGCGTTTGTGCGCTCAGGAGGAACTTGCCCCGGCAACCAGTGCCGGTGGCGGTTCCTGACGTCAAAGGGAGGTCGCCGACCATGGCCAAAGTCAAGCACCGGAGCGTCGAGGAACGTGCTGCGAACGGCAAGGGGTACCGTAAGGACACGCCCGTCTCCAGCCACACGGGCTGGACACCCGCGCCGGACCGACCGGACCCGGTCGCGCTCCTGGAGGAACAGAACCTCACCCGCGAACAGGACCTCGTGCCGGTGCGTCACGGCCGGATGCTCGCGTCGCCGTTCACGTTCTACCGCGGTGCGGCCAAGATCATGGCCGCCGACCTGAAGGACACCCCGCGGGCAGGCCTGATCACCCAGTTGTGCGGGGACGCCCATCTGTCCAACTTTGGTGTGTTCGCCTCCCCGGAGCGGACCCTGCTGTTTGACCTCAACGACTTCGACGAGACCCTTCCGGGGCCGTTTGAGTACGACGTCAAGCGTATGGCCGCGAGTTTCACGATTGCGGCGCGGAACAACGCGTTCACCAAGGAGGAGACGCACGACGTGACCCTCACCGCCGTTCGGGCCTACCGGGAAGCGATGGCCCAATTCGCGCAGATGGGCACCCTGGATATCTGGTATGCACGCCTGTCCGAGGAACAACTGTTGGAAACCATTGACATGGCCGTGGCGACTCAGAAGGGCAAGGCCCTCAAGAAGGCGGCCCAGGGCATGGAGAAAACGGCGCGGGCGAATGTCGCGAAGGCGCGCACCCGCGACAGCCTGCAGGCACTGTCCAAGCTCGGCGAACTCGTCGACGGGCAGTACCGCATCGTCAGCCAGCCGCCGATCGTCATCCCTGCCCGGGAGCTCGGTGAGTCGCTTGGCGTGTCGGCCGATGAACTTCAGCACGTGATCCGTGAGCAGCTGCGGTCCTACCGGGCCTCGTTGCAGGACGACCGGCGTCACCTGCTGGAGCGCTTTGAAGTCATCGACGTCGCCCGCAAGGTCGTGGGCGTCGGCAGCGTCGGCACCCGGGCGTTTATCGCGCTGCTCCAGGGCCGCGATCAGCAGGATCCGTTGTTCCTGCAGGTCAAGGAGGCCACGCGGTCGGTGCTTGAGGACCACTTGCCGAAGAGCAAGTTCAAGCAGCCCGGTGAGCGCGTGGTGCAGGGGCAGCGGATGATGCAGGCCGCGAGCGACATCTTCCTGGGGTGGACCCGGGGAGCGCAGGACAACCGGTACCTGTACTGGCGCCAACTGCGCGATATGAAGGGCTCGGCCGTTGTGGAAGCGATGAAACCGCTGGGCATGAACCTGTATGCCAACGTATGCGGTTGGACGCTGGCACGGGCGCATGCCCGGTCCGGCGACCCGATTGCGATCGCCGCCTATTTGGGAAAGAGCGACAAGTTCGACGTCTCGATCACCGACTTCTCCGAGCGATACGCCGACCAGAACGACCAGGACTACCAGGCCTTCGCCGACGCCGTACATTCCGGCCGTTTGGAATCGATCGAGGGCCTTTAGGCCGACGGGAGAAATTGCGGGACGGCAAAGAGCATGCTCCCCCGAAGGCGGCGCCGTGAGTGAAAGACTCGCAGGACAACAGATGTCTCTCTGGGTTGCCACAGCCGGTGCCACCAGCTATCCGTCCCTGAACACGGATCTGGATGCCGACGTGGTGGTGGTCGGAGCAGGGATCGCCGGCCTGACCGCGGCGCTGGCCCTCAAACGGGCCGGGCACACCGTCGCCGTCCTCGAGGCCGCGCGCATCGGCACCGGAGTCACAGGGCACACCACCGGCAAGGTCACCTCGTTGCACCGCCTGGCCTACACCGAGCTCACGGACCGGCACGGCCCGGATGTCGCGCGCGCCTACGGGCAGGCCAACCAAGCCGCGATCGAACACATCGCGCGGGTGGTGGCGGAGGAAGGCATCGCCTGCGATTTCCGCAGGGTGTCCAACTACACCTACGCGGAATCCGACGACGCCCTCACCCGCGTCCGCGACGAAGCCGAACTGGCAGCTAGGCTGGGCCTTCCTTCGGTCTTCACCCCCGAGGTGCCGCTGCCGTTCGCTGTCCGGGGCGGGGTCCGGTTCGATCACCAGGCGCAGCTTCACGCGGTGAAGTACCTTCAAGGCCTCGCCCGCGCCGTCGAGGGAGGCGGGAGCCACGTCTTCGAGGACTCGCGCGTCACGTCGCTGCGCGATGGTGCGCCGGGCGTCGTCGAGACCGCGCGGGGCACAGCCCGGGCTCGGGAGGTCATCGTGGCCACCAACGTTCCGATCGGCGACGCCGGACTGTTTGCCGGTCGCTGCTACCTGCACCGGTCCTACATCGTTGCCGCCCCGGGGGCGCCGGAGCGTTTGGACGGGACCTTCATTAGCGTCGACGAACCGATGCGCTCTATCCTGGCGATCGACGTTGGCGGCGCGTCTTTTGTCCTCACCGGCGGCGAGGGGCACCGTGCCGCCGAACCTGGCGACACCCCCACCCGGTACCGCCGCCTGGAAGCATTCTCCCGTGACCGCCTCGGCACCGGAGACGTCAGTTTTCGATGGTCCACGCAGGATTCCATGCCGGTCGACGGGTTGCCCTACGTGGGACGCATGTCCCCGGACGCCGGACACCTTCATGTGATCACGGGGCTGCGCAAATGGGGCCTGACCAACGGCACTGCCGGAGCACTGATCCTGGCAGACACGCTCTCCGGCCGTCACAACCCCTGGGCGGCGGTGTTCGACAGCAACCGGACGGCTCCGGCCGGCCCTCCAGGGGCCGCCGGGCCGGCCGGCGGGGCAGGAGTTCTGCAGGCGGACCCCGGGAATCCGGAACCCAGGGGACAGACCGGCGTCGCCGGGCTCCGCCCGGGCGAAGGGACCGTTGTCGACGTCGACGGCGGGGCGACTGCTGTCTATGCCGCCGAATCCGGAAAGCTCCACGCCGTCTCAGCCATCTGCACGCACCTGGGCTGCACCGTGGAGTTCAACGCCGAGGACACGACGTGGGACTGTCCTTGCCACGGCTCCCGGTTTGCGACCGACGGCACGGTTATCCAGGGACCGGCGACCGAGAACCTCGCGGCGCGGCCTTCACCATCCCGTCCGGCTGGACCCGTTCCCGGCTGATTCCTCGGCCGTCCGGCCCGGCCGCCGTTCAGCGGCCGCGGCAGGGTTCGCGCGGGTAGTGTCCGCGCGGCGGAGCCGTTCAAGCCCCACGACGTCCCGGCCGAACGAATACACCAGCAGCCCAAGTGCCGCGCCCAGCGCCACGCTGCCCAGCCACACAGGGACGCCGGGCAGCAGGGCGAAAAGCAGCGCCGCGGGTTGGATGGCCCCGATCGCCTTGCGAAGGGTGCTGGACGGCAGCGGGATCTTCAGGGACGGCCGGAGCCATCCTGCGGCAAGGAACACGTAGTACATCAGGCCGATGCCCAACGGCCACGGGCCAAACGATCCCGCCGCCGCGCACGACAACACCAGAACCAGCGCGGCGTCGGTATCCGAATCCAGCCGCGCGCCCTCGGCCGTCGCGGACCCTGTCAGGCGGGCCACGCGTCCGTCCGCGGCATCAAGCAGGAACGCTGCCGTCCCCAGCACGACGATCAGTCCGTGGGCCCCGGGTCCTGTGAACAGGTCCCACGCCGTCACCGCGGCACAGCAGGCCACGACGGCTGCCCGGCCGAGGGTGACCCGGTCCGCGGGGGTCGAAAACCGCGGCACGCGGCGCAGCACGGAGCCGGCGGCCCGCACAATCACCGCGGCCCCGGCCACCAGCGCCAGCCACCAGAAAGCAGGATCAGCCACGAGCACGGTGCCAAGCCAGATCCCGGCGACCACATAGGCTGCGACGGCAGCTGCGGCATCGGCCACGGCCCGGCGGGCGCTGGTGCCTGCTGGCTGCCGCTCATGGTGAGACGTTGTTCCCTCGCGCTTCGTGCCCTTGTGTGCCGCGTCCTGTTCACATGATTTCAGACTGAACCACCCCGCCCACATGCTAGCAATTGCGGGGGCGGCCCTCCGGTTGCCCCGCGCGGGCGGCCTTGGTCGGCCCGCTCCCGGCCCTCGCTGGACCGCGATTCCGCGCCTCTGTGTCGAACCCTGAACGTCCGGCCGCCTACTCCCGCGCCGTTCAGGCGGAGGACCGGGCAGGCCGCCGGGGTGTCCGGCGCCCGGCCCGGGCGAAGCCGACGGCAGCCAGGACGGCTCCGGCGGCTTCGGCCACCGCACTCACCGTCTTCTCAAAAAACCAGACGGGATCGTACATAGCCGGGAAGGGACCAAAGGCAGGAATGTCCACGTAGCGGTACACGACCACCGCGATGAAGGCACTGAGCGAAACGACGAACGCGACGGCGTAGGCGGCCCGGCTCCCGCGCAGCAGGACGAACAGCCCGGCCAGGACGGCGGCGGCCGATTCCAGCAGGAAGAGGTTGCCCTGGCCGATCCCCGCGGAGTTTCCCGCCTGGTAGCCCGGGGCCAGGTGGATGTGGACGCCGGCGTCAATGAACAAGGCACCGGCCGTGAGGATACGCAACGTCATGCCGGTTCGGTGGACGACCACAGACTCCCCGGGGTGGCTTTGAGCGCTCATTTGACGATCAACACCCCGTGCATGCCCGGATGGAAAGTGCAGTGATAGGGGTAGGACCCGGGCTTGGTCGGAGCGGTGAAGGTGGCGGTGCCGCCGCCGCCTTTGACCTCCGTATCGAACGCTGCGCCCTCGTCGGCCGTGACTGTGTGCGCAGCGGTATCCATATTGGTGATGGCGACCGTCGCGCCGGGCGCCACGGTGAGCGGGTCGCCGAAGGCGAAGTCCTTGATCGTGATGGTGCCGGCGGCGGTGGCCGCCGTCGGACTGGCTCCGGAGCTGGAACCGGAAGCGGGCGCCGACGTCGTTGCCGGCATGCCGCCTCCGCCCGCGCACCCGCCGGTTCCGACCAGGATCAGAACCACCCACAGCGACGACAGCTTCCGGCCAGCCTTCATGGCGCACCACCCCGAATGGATTATGGGAAATGAGCGAATCTACGTATGCAATTCATTGTGCGCCTGCCGGGCCTGAATGGAACCTGCCCCGATGAATTGTTGCCGAATGGACCCGCGCCGCCACCGCCCGCTGCGTGCTGCTCCGCGGCATGCTGCCCGGGGTCCGGCCGGCGGGATAGCGTAGGGACTGCATGCATTCCAACCGCCGCAGGAGGCACGATCGCGTGAAGCGTAAGAAGTCCGGGCCGGTTTCGTTGACGGTGATCATTGCCTTTGCCGCGAACATCCTTGTTGCGGCAGCCAAGACCGCGGCCGCGCTCATCTCCGGTTCAGCGTCCATGACCGCCGAGGCAGCCCACTCCTGGGCCGACACCGGCAACCAGGTCTTCCTGCTCATCGCAGAACGGAAGGCCGCAAGGAAGAGGGACAGGTCTCACCCCATGGGCTACGGCCGCGAGGCCTACGTGTGGTCCATGATCGCCGCTTTCGGCCTGTTTACGGCCGGGGCCGTCGTGTCGGTGATGCACGGCATCCAGCAGCTCTTCACACCGGAGCCGGCCGGCGACTACGCGATCGCCTATGCGGTCCTGGCGGTCGCCTTTGTCCTCGAGGGCGTGTCCTTCACCCAGGCGTTCCGGCAGAGCCGGAAGGCCGCGCGCGAGCTGGACCGGAATACCCTGGAACAGGTCCTGAAGAGCTCCGATCCCACCCTGCGTGCCGTCTTTGCCGAGGACTCGGCCGCGCTGGTCGGCCTGCTCATCGCCTTCGCCGGGATGTTCCTGCACCAGGTCACCGGGTCTGCGGTGCCGGATGCCGTGGGGTCCATTCTGGTGGGCATCCTGCTGGCGGCAGTCGCCGTCGTGCTCATCGACCGCAACCGGCGCTTCCTCGTGGGCCAGGCAGTGACCAGCGATATTGAGGACAGCATGGCCCGGCGGCTCCTTGCACACCCGGAGATCGAGCGCATCACCTACCTGCACCTCGAGTTCGTTGGCCCGCGCAAGCTCTACGTTGTGGCGGCAGTGGACATGCAGGGGGACCAGCGGGAACACGATGTTGCCGTGGCCCTGCGCCGGGTTGAACGCGAACTCGAGGACCACGAAACAGTCGAGGAAGCGGTTCTGACACTCGCTACCGCGGACGAACCGTCGCTGGTCTTTCCCGCCGGTTAAGGATAGGGCTGCGCTAGAAATCTGCCGCCGATGCTGCCGCGCCGGCCGGTGGCTGCAGACGCGACCCCGAGGTCAGCAGTGCCTCAAGCACAGGGGACGGGCTGGGACTGGCCAAGAGGAAGCCCTGTCCCATGTCGCAGCCGAGCGAGCGCAGGAGACCGAGCTGCCCGGTGTCTTCGATGCCTTCGGCGATGACGGCCAGGTTCAGCTTCCGGGCCACTTCCAGAATGCCCTCAAGCATCGCCGCCGCCGGAGCGTCCCCGGGCAGTCCGGAGAGGAATGAACGGTCGATCTTGAGGATGTCCGCCGGCAGGACCGCCAGGGTGCTCAGCGACGAGAACCCGGTTCCGAAGTCGTCGATGGCGATGCGCACGCCGAAGCTCTTGAGCCGGTTGAGGGCGCCCACGCCGCCATCGGTGCTCGTGGCCAGGGCGGATTCGGTGACCTCGAGGATGACCTTGTCGGCCTGGGCGGCGGGCTGGGACAGGATCCGCTCGAGGGCCGCGAGGTTCCTGTCGCTGGACAACTGCAGCGTGGAGAGGTTCACCGAGACCCAGATGTCTGCGGGAGTGCCCGGGGAGCGGCGCCAGCCGGCGACATGCCGGGTGGCCGTGTCGAGCACCCAGGAGCCGATGGGGCCGATCTCGCCGGTTTCCTCCGCCAGGGGGATAAAGTCCGCAGGGGACAGCCGGCCGAGCGTCGGGTGTTCCCAGCGGACCAGGGCCTCCACGCCGACAATCCCGCCGGTCCGGAGATCAACCACCGGCTGGTAATCGAGGCGCAGCTGCCCGGCCTGCACGGCAGTGGCGAGATCGGCCCGGAGGGCGGCGCGGTAGGTCATTTCGTCGTAGCCCCGTGCATCGAAGAGCTGGTAGCGGCCCTTGCCGCCATGCTTGGCCATGTACATGGCGAAGTCTGCCTGCCGCATCAGCTCGGCCGGATCCGCTGTTGCGGCGGTACGCTGCGCGGCTCCCATGCTGACCGTTACCTTGAGCCTGACCTCGTCGATCGAGAACGGCGCCCGCAGGGCATCCTGGATCCGTCCGGCGACGTCGTCCGTGGCCGTGCCGGCGTCGTCCAGGACGACGATCGCGAATTCATCGCCGCCCAGCCGGGCGACGAGGTCATGACCGCGGACGCAGCTCCGCAACCGTTGGGCGAGCTGAATGAGCAGCGCGTCGCCGCCTTCATGGCCGAGTGAGTCGTTGACATCCTTGAAGTCGTCGACGTCGATGATCAACAGGCCCTCGTGCGGGCCCCCATGCCCGGTGCGTGCATTGTCGGTGTGAACGTTCCGGGCGTCCGCATTCTTGGAGTCCGCATTGTTGATGTCCGGGCCAAACGCGGCAGCGAGGCGTTCGGTGACGACCGCCCGGTTGGCCAGCCCCGTGAGGGGATCATGCGTGGCCCGGAAAGTCAGTTCCAAGTGGCTGTCGTGCACCGTGGCGGCCATGGAATTGAAGGCCTCCGCCAACTGGCCCAGCTCGTCATTGCGGACAACGGTGATCCTGTGGCTGTAGTCGCCGGCCTGCAGCTTCAGGACCCCCTGGTACAACCCCTCGATGGGGCGCATCAGGTATTTGGTCATCCGGCGTCGGAAGTAGAACACGCCGACGGCGGCCAGCGCAAAGAGAGCCGTCCGGCCGGCCACCACCATCTGCTGGAGCTGGGCGCCATAGGCGACGCCGTCGTCGAGCGCGTCCAGGGAGGCGCGACGGATGTCGGCCAGCAGCGCGCGCGCCGTGGTCCCGGAGGCGGCGAATGCCGGGACCTCAGCCACGTGGTTGCCGTGCAGGACGGACACCTGGCTGCCCCAGAGACCGTGCGCCGACAGTCCCTCCTGCCACGAAGCGCGAGCCTCGCGGAGTGTGGACCGCATGCCGTGTTCGTCCGGCAGCATCACCGAGGCCGCATCGAACCGGGCGGAGATATCCTCTTGCTGCTGCAGGAAGGCCGAGGTATCTACGGGCGCCGAGGACAACAGTTGCAGGCCGGCTTGTTCGTGGGCGTCAAGATCGGTCCGCAACTCGGCGATCGCTTCGGACTCGACGCGGTGCTGGGCGGCGGCCCGCTGGATCTGATCCGTGACAACACGCACGCCCACCACGGTTGCCGCGGCCCCGGCGAGCAGGGCCAGCAGCATCAGCATGAACGCCCGGGACCATTCGCGCTTCAGGCTCCCGGTGCGGGCAGGCCGACGGCGGCGCCTTCGACGGCCGGTGCGTCCCGCGGCGGCCACGGCAGCGCCGCCGGAAGGCCCCGGCGTGGTGGCAGCGGCGTTCGACGGCGACGCAACAGTTGGGTCCGCCAACTTGCTGTTGGAGTCACTCATGGGGTCAGCCTCCGGCCACGTGCCGGCACTCGCCGCATCGTCAATCAGGAGCGTAGCCGAAGGCGCCCCGACGGGTCATGTCCGGCTGCTTCCCGACACTATTGTGAAGCGTGTGACAGAAGTGCAGTGGGAGGACGACCGTCACGGTCACGCGCCGTCTCGCCGGGGGTTAGCTGAGGCAGTCCGCGCAGTACGCGTGCCCGTCCTTCTCCTTGGCGAGCTGGGACCGGTGCCGGACGAGGAAACAGGAATAGCAGGTGAACTCATCCTCTTTCTGCGGGATGACCGTGACGGTCAGCTCCTCGCCGGACAAGTCCGCACCCGGGAGCTCTACGCCCTCGGAGGTATCGGCCTCGTCGAGCTCGCGGACGACGCTCCGCGCATCGGGCGCGTTCGCCGAACGGAGAGCCTCGAGGGAAGCGTTACGAGATTCCGCAACGTCGGAGCGTACTTCGTCATAATCGGTTGCCACCTGGTGGTACTCATTTCCGTTGCTGGGTGTGTGATCGGGAGCCTCTGACGGATCTCCGGGATTGAACGGTACAGCATTACACCGGGTGAATGCTGGGGACAGGGGGAGTCGCGGCAGTGACGCTCGTGACACCCGGCGGAAGCAGCCTGCCCCGCGGCCCTTCCACTTCGTTCGCTACTGGTCACACTGGCGTCATGTGCCGTTCATTTGCGTGCCCTAGCCTGAATCCTTAGGGACCATCCAGCACGGGCACCATCCGCTTCATCCGCCGGGAGGGATTTACCATGGCCGACATCGCTGCAGTGCTGGGACGGCTCACGCCGGACGAACTCGACGAATTGCGGTCCCTCGGTCCCAACGGGCACCTGACCCGACGCCTTACCGATGCCCTCGATCGCGCGGCAGGCGGTCCCGGGGCCGGGCGCGGCTACTACGTCCCCAACGGGAGCGTCAGTTCCACCGGAGGCCCGCACGTGATTCTGCGCAGCGACGTGTCAGGTTGGCTGTTCGGGCCGGCCCGGCCGGCTTAGCGGGCGACGGCTCGTATCGCGCGCGTGCCCAGGCCGTGCGCCGGGACACGCAGGATTCTCCACCCAGACCTGCCCGCGAAGGTCCATACTTCTCTCAAAGAGAGGGGTCCTGGATTGCGGATTCTGATGGTTGAGGATGAGCGCGCACTTGCGGAAACGGTCCGCCGCGGGCTGAAGAACGAAGGGTTCGTCGTCGACGTCGCCCATGACGGCGTCTCCGGACTCCTGGCAGCGCTCGAGAATCCGTACGATGCGATCCTCCTGGACCTCATGCTGCCGCGGATGAACGGCTATGACGTCCTCAAAGAACTGCGGCAGCGCAAAGTCTGGGCTCCCGTCCTGATGCTCACGGCCAAGGATGGCGAATACGACCAGACCGATGCCTTTGACCTGGGAGCGGACGACTATCTCACGAAGCCATTCAGCTTCCTGGTTCTGGTGGCCCGGATCAGGGCGCTGATCCGTCGTGGAGCACCCGCCCGGCCCGTCGTCATGACGGTGGGCACGCTGACGCTGGATCCCGTTAACCGCAGCGTCCGCCGAGGGGAAACCGTCATCAGCCTCACGGCCAGGGAGTACGGGCTCCTCCAGTACCTGATGCGACGGCACGGCCAGATCGTCTCCAAGGTGGAGATCCTGCAAAACGTCTGGGACCCGGCGTTCGAGGGCGCGGACAACGTTGTGGAGGTCTACGTCAGCTACCTCCGGCGCAAGATCGATGCCCCCTTCGATCTCCACACACTGGCCACCGTGCGCGGCATGGGCTATCTGCTCAAAGCCGACCCGACCCCTGAGTCGTCTCCTGCCGTCCGGAGTCGCGGAGACTGAGGGCTGACTCCCCGGCAGGTTCCGGGCTGGGAAGGGCAATCTCAAAACGGCAGAGCCCCGGCGGTGCGTCGGCGGGACGGATGGTCCCGTGATGGGCGGCCACAATTTCCGCCGCGATGGCCAATCCCAGTCCGCTGCCGCCGCCGTCCCGGGAGCGGCTGCCGTCGAGCCGGACAAAGCGTTCGAAGATCCGGTCCCGGTCAGCCTCGGGAATGGGGTCGCCGTCGTTCTCCACCGTGATGACCGCCCGGTCTCCGGTGGTGTGCAGGTCCACGGCGATCCGGGACAGGGCATGGCGATCGGCGTTGTCCAGGACGTTCCGCAGCACCTGGGCCAGCCGGCGGCCGTCGCCGCGGATCCGTGCCGGGACGAGGTCCACTGAAACCTGGTGGCGGCTGGTCGACCGCAGCCGGCGGATCTCCTGGTCCACGACGTCGTCAAGGTCCACGTCCTTTTGTTCCACTTTCAGGCCGCCGTCACTTGCTTTAGCCAGCGTCAGCAGGTCCTCCACGAGGAAGCTCATGCGGTTCGTCTCTTCGGCGAGGACATCTTTCATGTGCAGCCACATCGCCCCGGTGGGGTCTGCCGCCGCGATCTCGATTCCCGCTTTGAGCGTGGCCAACGGGCTGCGCAGTTCGTGGCTGGCGTCCGAGACAAACCGGCGCTGTTCAGTGTCCGAAGCTTCCAGCCGGTCCAGCATTGTGTTCATGGTCAATGCCAGGGCCCGGACTTCATCGTTGGTCGGCGGCACATCGACGCGCCCGTCCAGCCGCCCTGCATTGATACGCGCCACCTGGCCCCGGATCCGTTCCACCTGGCGAAGGGAGCGACCCACCAGCAGCCACACGGATGCTGCCACGGTGAGCAGCAGCACCGGCGTGGCTCCCAGCATGAACCACGCCACCGTCGAGATCGTGTCCGCCTGAATCTGTGACGCCTGGGCCACGACCACCGCGTACTTCTTGGAACCGGAACCCGCACCGACGGTGACGATATGGTAGTTGTCGTTGTCGTCAATGCGGGGCAGGCCCGAGACGTCCTGGATCATGATCTGGCCCGGGCCGGGCCGCTGGGCAGACAGCGGGATACTGGCGACCACGGGATCCGAGGCGGCCACGACGATCCCGGCAGCGTCAAGCAACTGGACGAACTGCCCCGCATGCGAGGTACCCACGATATAGGTCCTGGCGTCCTCGATGTCTTGATCCGCCATTTCGGCGATCACGTCCATCGCCTTCTGCCGTGCTGTGGCTTCGGTGGCCCTGCTCAGGGATGTGTGTAGCAACACCAGTAGGACGAGGCCGCCGAGCAAAAGTGCCAAGGCCACAACGCCGACGGCGGCCGCCGTCGATCGCTTTCGTACGCCCCAGCGCGTCGCGCCCCAACGGCTCGCGTCCGGTCCGGGGGTGCCGCGCGGGGCCTGCTTGCTCGGTGCCATGGTCCAAGAATGCGGCACCGTGCGGCTCCGGACAACCAGGGGACAAGCGATCCGGCCACATTGCCGCGCAAGGCGCCGCTCTCAGCCTCTTCTCAGCAGCATGGGGGACAGTAAGAACAGGACCCGGGACGCCAGCCGCCTCCAAAGATTCCGGCCGCATGCTCTCCTCAACCAGCGTGCGGCCGGCCAGGTTCCTTTTACGAGCGCCGCCGGCGGCCCGCCGGCCCGGTCGCACCCGCGAAGCGATGGGTGGCGGGCGCGGACCTCACGACCGGGCAGCCACGCGGAGCCAGACAAATTGCCGCGGGTCCAGGACGATTCCGGTGTCGATGCGCACCTTGGCGCCGGTCAGGACGTCGACGGCGTCCCCCGTGAAGCCGGACAGCGTCCCCGGTGACACCTCCTGTGGCCCGTCGCTGAAGTTGGCCAGCACCAGAATCAGTGTTTCGGCTCCGGGGCGCTGGTACCCCAGGACGCCCGGATTGTTCGTGGCGAACCCGATCAGCCGGGTGCCGGCGAGTTCCGGCGTCGCGGACCGCGCGGAAACCATCCGGCGCAGCCCCGCGTAGACCGCCCCGGCCGGAGTTTCCGGGTCCGCGCGCAGCGCGTAGTCCGCAGCCGGGTAGTGCGGCCGGTGCACCCACCGGCTGTCCGCTCCATGCCCTGCCTCGAGGTCATACTGGTAGTCATTGAGCTGGCCGACCTCGTCGCCGAGATAGAGCAGCGGGATCCCGCCGGTGCTGAAAGCTACCGAATGGGCCAGCAGAATCCGCTCCACCGCAGCCACGGTTCCGTCCTCAAGCCCGCACAGGGACGCCGTCGTGCCGGAAATCCGGCAGTCGCCGGTGCGGGGGTTGTCCTGGAACGGCACACCGCGGGCGAAGCTTCCGGGAAAGCGGTTGACGTAGAAGGCATTGAGGAAGCGCCGGTGATCGAAGCCGTTGATGCCGAGTTCAGCTGCGTCTTCATCCGCGAACGTCCAGCCGATGTCGTCGTGGCTGCGGACATAGTTCACCCAGGACGTGCCGGCCGGGAGATTGTGCCGCCGGTCCAGAGCCTGCGAAAGCAGCGACACGTCGCGGGTGGCCAGCGACTCCCAGATCAGCGCCATCTGGAGGGGATTGTAGGAGAGTTGGCACTCGGCGGGGTCGATGTACCGTGCCACCTCATCGGGGTGGACGATCGCCTCGGATTTGAACAGCAATGACGGCGCGGCCAGCCGGCACACGGCATTGAACGCCTGAAGCAGCGTGTGGGCTTCCGGCAGGTTCTCGCAGGGCGTGCCGAGCTGCTTCCAAATGAAGGCGACGGCGTCCATCCGGAGAATATCCACGCCCTGGTTGGCCAGGAAGAGCATCTCACCGGCCATGGCCCGGAAGACGGCCGGGTTGGCGTAGTTCAGATCCCATTGGAACGTGTGGAAAGTGGCCCAGACCCAGCGCCCGTCCGGCATTTCAATGAAGGATCCGGGGTGGTCGTCCGGGAAGATTTCGCGCACGTTCTGCTCAAACGCGTCCGGCATTGTCCGGTCCGGGTAGATCCAGTAGAAGTCGCTGTACCCCGCCTCACCTTCGGCCGCTTTCCGGGCCCATTCGTGTTCGTCGGAGGTGTGGTTGAAGATGAAATCGACCACCAGACTGATGCCGTTGGCCCGCAGCTCGGCGGCGAGGTCGCGCAGCTGCTGCATGGTGCCCAGCTTGGGGTTGACCTGCCGGTAACTGGAGACGGCGTAGCCGCCGTCGGAATGCGGTTCGGGTGCCAGGAACAGCGGCATGAGGTGCAGATAGGTGAGGCCGAGTTCCTTGAAGTAGGGGATCCGGGCGCGGACGCCCTCCAGGTCCTCGGCGTACCGGTCGACATAACAGACGCCGCCGAGCATGGTGTTGGCCTGGAACCAGCCGCTGTTGTGCTCTCGTTCAGCGTCGAGGGCCTTGAGATCGGCCGGCCTCCCGGCCCACGACCGGGCGGACTGCAGCACGAGCTCCGTGAGCTGGTCCAGCCAATCGGGCCGTGCGCCGTAGAGATCCTGGAAGAGCCGGAGCAGTACCGGGAAATGGCGGTCGAAGCGTTCTTCGAAGACGGACCGGTCCGGGTCCTCCCAGGCGACTCCCGGGTCCGATGCCAGGACGCTGAGCACATGCTGGCGCGCCTCGTGATCCAAAACGGCCGGTTCAACCATGGAGGGTCTCCTTCGACGAACTGTGGCCCTCGGCGGCGCCACGACATGTCACATCCTTGCAGACGGACGGACCGGTGCCCAAGCACAAGGGCCGTGTTTCGGCACGCTCGTGCGACCCTTCCGGAGGTGGCCGCCACGGGCTGGGTCTATAGGCTTGCCAGATGACCGAGCCCGCCGCCCTCCTGCCGACGTTGCTGTGCGTCGGGCTCCTGATGGTGGTCACTGTCGGGCTTCTGGTGGCTTCCCGGATCCCGCACAGCGCCGCGCCCGCGGTGGCCATCCTCCGTGGAGCCGCTCAGCTGGCCGTCATCAGCCTGATACTCGGTGGAATCATCACCAGTCCCGTGTGGGTCGGCGCTGCGCTTCTCGTGATGTTTACGGTGGCAGCGGTGACGGCCGCACGGCGCCTCGGCTGGTCCTGGAGCCGGGTGGGCGTCGTCGGCGGCGCGATGGCCGCAGGCATCCTGGTGACCCTGGCAATCGATTTCGGCACGGGCGCGATCGCCTTCACGCCCCGGTATGCCCTGGCCATCGGAGGGATCGTGATCGGCAACGCGATGACGATTGCCACACTGGCGGGCCGGCATTTCGCCGAGGCAGTGAACGAGCGCTGGGATGAAGTCGAAGCCTGGCTGGCGTTGGGCGCGACGCGGCGCCAATCGACGTTGGAACTGGCCCGGCGTGCGGTCTATTCGGCACTCATCCCATCGACCGACCAGACGAAGACGACCGGCCTGGTCACCCTCCCGGGGGCTTTCGTCGGCGCGATCTTCGGGGGACTGTCACCCTTGGAAGCGGGCCGCTTCCAGATCGTCGTGCTCGCCTCGATCATGGCCGCAGGGTCCATTACCGCCGTCGTCCTCATCCGTGTCCTTGCGCCGGTGAGGGTGCGGCCCGCCCGGCCGCGCTGAAGCATGCCCCGCCCGCTGAAGCCTGCGCAGGGGCGTTGTGGCTAGGCCGGCACCCGGATGACCAGCGGGTCCATGGCCTGGCCGTCGGCGTACTGGCCGTCGAACAGTTCCGAGCCCGACTGGGAGATGGCGACGTCGACGCGCTCCCAGACCAGAAATCCCTCCATGTTGCGTGGCGCAGCGGTGCGCAGGGTACCGACATCGGTGCGCTCCTGCCCGCCGCCGTCGCCGGTGCTGATGGACAGGACCCCGTGCCCGGCCGCGAATTCGACCCAGGGATCCAGCAGCCGGACAAACATCATTCCGTGGTGGCCGGCGACGCGGACGTCGCCGCGGAACCGCAGCACACCCGTGCCGCTGGCGGGATCGTACTCGGCGCCGTCCGGGGCGAAACAGAATTCTCCGGACGCGGTCACGGTGGCGCCGTCCGCGGCGGAAACGGCTCCGTCAGGAAGCCCCGAAATGTAATCCATAAAGCTGCGCTTGATGCCCCAGGTCAGACCCGGCAAGGGCAGCGAAGCGGGGGAAGCGGACGCTGGTATCACGTAGGTTCTCCTGGGCTGTCGGGCGGATCTACGTCCGAGCCTAGCCGTGGATCCGCGCCCGGCTGAACTGTTGCAGCGCCAACGGCCCCGGATTCGTCGCATTTCTCTGACGGCGTAGCCACCTCGGGACTACTCCCCGGGCCGCGGTGGTTGACTTGGGTGAGTACCGGTGAGCAGGAGGTGCACAATGGCCGCAGCCGTGAGCAGGGTGCCCGGACCTGAAGCGTCCGGACCCGGGGCGTTCGGATCCGAGATGTCCGGGGACCCGCTGGATTCCTATTCCGCAACGGTCATCCGCGTCGCCGCGGCCGTCACGCCCCTTGTTGCAGCGCTCGAAATGACCGGCACCGGGCGCGCCGGCAGGCGCACGGGCGGCGCCGGTTCTGCCGTCCTGTTCACCTCGGACGGGTACCTTCTCACCAACGCCCATGTGGTGGGCGGCGCCGCATCCGGACACGCAGTCTTTGCCGACGGCACGAGCACCGCCGTCGAGGTGGTGGGTGCCGACCCGCTATCCGATCTCGCCGTGGTCCACGGCCGGGCGCCCACGGCGGCGCCGGCCGACATGGGCGACGCCGAATCGCTCCGGGTCGGGCAACTCGTGATCGCCGTGGGCAATCCGCTCGGACTTTCGGGGTCGGTCACGGCCGGGGTGGTCAGCGGGCTTGGCCGGTCCATCCCCGTCTGGTCCGGACGGAACCGGCGCGTAATCGAGGACGTCATCCAGACCGATGCGGCCCTCAACCCCGGCAGTTCCGGAGGGGCGCTGGCCGACGCCCGCGGGCGGATCGTCGGAATCAACACGGCCGTCGCCGGAGTGGGCCTGGGTCTGGCTGTCCCCGTCAACGCCACGTCCCGTCGGATCATCGCGTCGCTGCTCAAGGACGGCCGTGTCCGCCGGGCCTATCTGGGCCTGGTCAACACGCCGGTCCAGCTGCAGCCAAGCGCCGTCGTCCGGACAGGCCGCAGGCAGGGTCTGCTCGTGGTGGAAGTCCTTCCCGGCTCGCCCGCCGAACGTGCCGGGCTTCGGGCCGGCGACATCCTCCTGAAGGTCGGGCAGGTGTCTGTGTCCAACGCTGAGAGCCTACAGAAACTGCTCTTTGCCGAGGCAATCGGTGAGCCGCTGGATCTTGCGGTACTTCGCGACGGCACGGAGCTGCGTGTGGTCGCTGTACCCGCCGAGATGACCGAGAACCAATAGGGAAAGTCCAGCCTGACCGGGTGGCATTTCAGGACGGAATGACCCGGCTCGAGCCGAAATTCTGCCGCCCTGAGGCGTCCCGCGAACTACTTGAATGCGTTCGGCGGAGGCCCGCGGAATTACTTGTTTTGCGCCGGAAACACCTGCCTGCGATTGCGCGGCCTTACTTGGCGGTACTGATGCCTGTACGCGTCTTTCTTCGGCCGAAAGATCGGGTAGCGGCATGCCTTGTTGCGCCCAGCCAGGCGTGTCACGGTGACATTGGAAAGCCGGAGGGAACAGAGTCTCAGTACGGCCTGGTCTCGATGTTGATCCGGCTCTTCGCAGACGATTGAGTTCGTTTTATCTGGGGAAATCGGAGAGCATCGTGGAAAGCCTAACGGGACCAACACCCTCCATTTCGGTCCGATTGTTCGGATCATTCGAAGTACGCCGTGACGGCGTAGCCCTCACGGCCGCCGACATGGGGGGCTGCAAACCCCGCCACATACTGGAAATCCTCCTCCTGAACCTCGGAACGCCCGTGTCTAAAACCCGCCTGATCGATCTTCTCTGGGGCGCGGCAGCCAGCGACGGTTCCGTGGCCACACTGGAGAGCTACATCAGCGGCATACGGCGTGCCATCCAGCCCGGCCAGACCAAGACCGGTCCGCTCCGCACCGCCAACAGCGGCTACGTCCTGGATCCCACACTGGTGGATCTGGACCTGTTCCGGTTCCGTGGACTGGTCCGCGACGCCGGCGAACTGCCTCCTGACGAGGCGTATCCGCTGCTGCTCGAGGCCCTCGACATTTGTGCCGAGCCCCTGCTGGGGTTCGAACTTGCCTCCGATTGGGCAGAGGAGGCGCGCAGCCGCCATGCGGCAGAAAAAGTCGCCCTGCAGATCTTTGCCGCAGAAACGGCCGCCTCGCTGGACAAGCCGGACGACGCCGTCAACCTGGTCCAGGCGGCCATCCGTGCCGAGCCGCTCAATGAACGGGCCTGGACGGTGCTGGTGACTTCCTATGAGCAGGCCGGCCTGCCCGCCGAAGGACTCGCGGCGTACGACCGCTGCCGCCGCCTCTTCGACCGCGACCTCGGCTGCGCGCCGGGCCCTGCGTTGCAGGAGGCACATCTGAGGCTCCTGCGGCAGCGCGCCGAAAGCAACTCCGAGCTCTCAGAGGTACTGGCGGCCCTGCTCTTTCTGGGGGAGCGGCTGAACGGGCCCAAGGGGCGGCAACTGCCGCCGGCGGAGTCGCGGCGCATGCATGAGAACGCCGGGCGGGTGCTCGATTCTTTTCTCCAGCGCGTCCGGGCCGCGGTCTAACTCCTTGACGAGGGACGCCCGGGGCGCCCGGACGCGCCATATTTTGCGCACCCGCGGCCGCCGCAACCGGGGCGGGGCGTTAGCTTGGTCACGTGGCCGTGATTCTCGAGAAATCCGGCCGTGCCGGGCGTCATACTGGGAAGGTCCCTGGCGGGCAGTCCGACCGCCGGGTGTGAGGAGGGCCCATGGAAACCTTGAAGAACGTCGTCACGAACGAGTACTTCCCCGCTGCGGCAGTGCTGTCCGGGGTCATCCTGTTCTGGGTCCTTGGCCTTTTCGGCGGACTGTCCCTCCTAAGTACCCGCCAGTCTCCGGTGACCACCCTGACCTGGCTGCTGTTCGTCTACGCCGCAGCGGTACTGTCGCCCCTCGCGGGGCTCGTCGCCGCCGTCGATCTCGTCCGCCGTTGGCTGCGAAACCGGCAGGCACGCGAGGCGGAATCCGCCTAGCCTGCACTCCCCGGCAACACGGCCCCGACCGTACAGCGGTCGCGCGGCCTGCGCCGCTCCCTACTCGAAGCGGGAAGCGTCGCCCATGCCGCGGCGGACGACTTCGGCGACACCACTTGAGAAGTCGATCACCGTGGTCGGCTCGGCCCCGCAGTCGCCGGAATCGATCACGGCGTCTACGACGTGATCCAGCCGCTCCTTAATCTCCCACCCCTGCGTCAGCGGCTCGTCCTCATCCGGGAGCAGCAGCGTGCTGGACAGCAGCGGCTCGCCGAGCTCGGCCAGCAGTGCCTGGACCACGGGGTGGTCGGGGATGCGCACGCCGACCGTCTTCTTCTTCGGGTGCAACAGGCGTTTGGGGACCTCCCGGGTGGCGGGGAGGATGAACGTGTAGCTGCCTGGCGTGACGGCCTTGATACTGCGGAAGACGTCGTTGTCGATCTGGACAAACTGGCCCAACTGCGCGAAGTCCTTGCAGACCAAGGTGAAGTGGTGTTTGTTATCGAGGTGGCGGATGTTCCTGATCCGGTCCAGGGCTTCCCGGTTACCCAGTTGGGCGCCCAGGGCATAGCAGGAATCGGTGGGGTAGGCGATCAGGCCGCCGGAGCGCAGGATTTCCACCGCCTGGCTGATGGAGCGCGCCTGGGGGTTGTCGGGGTGCACATCGAAGTATCTCGCCATGGGTCGAGCTTACGCCCGACGGCGGTCTGGGCGCTGACGCAACGGTCCGATACGCGCGTCCGGCCGCCCCCGCCGTCGTGAAGTTTCGGTTTTCCGCACCGATTTCGGGCGCCCGCTGCGTGGATCCGCGTAGCGTCTGCCCCTTGTCGTAGCGGAAACCGGTGCTACGTCTGCGGGAGGCTTTCCGCCGGCCGGGGCAGCGCTTCGGTGGGTCTGCCGCCGTGCTTACCGGGGCGGGTGGAGTTTGTCCGTAGACAGGTCTGTCTGATAAGTTCTCATCGCCCCCTAGACAGTTCTGTCTACCAGCGGGACCGGAATCAGCTTCGAAGGACCCGACGCGAGTGATGTCTGGTCTCCGGCACGACCTGAAAGTAGAAGACAATTTCCATGACGCCCCAGCGCACGCTCGTCCTTGTTGCCCACCCTGACCTTGAAAGCTCGCGGATCACCGCGCACCTCACCAGAGCCATCATGGACATGGACCACGTGACCGTCCATGATCTTTCTGCCACATACCCGGACCGCCGGATCGATGCTGTCCGCGAGCAGGACCTGCTGCGCGGGCACGACACCATCGTCTGGCAATTCCCGTGGCACTGGTACTCCGTGCCCGGGGTTCTGAAGGAGTGGATGGATCAGGTGCTCACGTACGGCTTCGCCTACGGGGCTGGAGGCGACGCCCTCCGCGGAAAGCGGCTCCAGCTGGTGCTTTCGACCGGCGGCCCGGAAGCGTCCTACGCTCCGGCAGGGCACAACCGCTTCACGATGGATGAGCTCCTGCGCCCCCTTGACGCCACTGCGCACCTCTGCGGACTGGACATGGCCCAGCCGCTCATCCTGCACTCAGCGCCCCGCGTGGATGCCGATGAGCTTCAGCGGCACGCTGACCGGTACCGCGAACTACTGGCTCCAGCGGCGGCAACCACCGGGCGCTGACCAGCCACAGGCCCAAGCCATACAGCGGCGAGGTGCGGGCCGCCCCTCAGGCGGCCAGGGCGGCGAACATGAGCGCAAGCGCCCCGGCGGCCACGATTTCCACGGCCGTGTCGGCGACGTCCCGGAACCGGGGACAACGAGCACCCCGCAGCGCGCCGCCGCGGCTGCACAGAGCTGCGGCCACGGACCTGCCACCGGTTAGCGGCCAGAGCTGGAGGAGCAGCCGAAGGGTCCACGCCACGGTGGCGAGCCCAAAGAATACGGCCAAGCCAAAAGCCACAGCCGGCACCAGCGATAGCTGATCGCCCCACCCGGGGAGCCGTGCCGTCAGCGGCCCGGCCGCCGCAGCGCCGTGGTGTGCCGGGGCCACGGGAACCGGTGCCGGCGGGCCCGCTTCGGACTGAGGGACGGCCCCGAGGTCGCCGGCGGCCAGCATGAAGGCCATCGCGGCCATGGCCGCAGCATCGTAGAGGGGCTTCGCCCGGCCAGCAACTGGCCGGTCACCAACGTGCTTGCCGGCAACGGCCCGGCCACGGACCGGCGGCCCGTCCCGTGGGCGCGTCCGGTACGAGACGGCCTGCACTACGAACCACCAGGAGCCCAGAACAAATAGGAGAACCTGCGGCAGGAGGGGCCACTGCCCGCGCGGCAGCAACATCAGCGCCATCGCCGCCATCATGAGGGAATGCAGCGCCAGCCCGACCCGACCTGCCGCTCCGGAAGCGGCCATGGCCCGGCAGGCCGAGTACAGCGTTGCCGCCAGGAGAAGTACCGCCGTAGTCCAGCGCGCGGCCTCGTCCGCAGTCACGTCGGCACGGTCACGACTGCTCGTCGTGATGAATCCGTTCGCCAAGATGCCGCAATGGCTCGCCGCTGCCGTTCCACTGCAGGGCGATGAACTCCGCGGCAATGGACACGGCCGTTTCCTCGGGCGTGCGGGCGCCCAGATCAAGGCCCACCGGGCTGTGGAGCCTGGATAGCTCGTCGTCGCCCAGTCCCGCCTCCCGCAGCCGTGCCAACCTGTCCTCATGAGTGCGGCGGGAGCCCATGGCGCCGATAAACGCCACGGGGCTGCCGCGCAGGGCCACCTCAAGGACGGGGATGTCGAACTTCGGGTCGTGGGTGAGGACGCACAGCACGGTCCTGGCATCCAGCAGGCCTTGGGCGAACTGGTCGCTCAGATAGCGGTGCGGCCACGCATTGACCACCTCGGCGGCGTCGGGGAATCTCGCCGGCGTGGCAAAGACCGGCCGGGCATCGCACACCGTCACCCGGTAGCCCAGGAAGGCGCCCAGGCGGGCAAGCGCGGCGGCGAAGTCGATGGCGCCAAAGACGATCATGCGTGGCGGTGGAGCATAGCTGGCGAAGAAGACACGCATACCGGTGTCCAGCCGTTCGCCGTCGACGCCGTAGTTCAGGATGCCTGTGCGCCCGGCGGCGAGGAGGCCCTGGGTGTCGTCGCCCACGGCGTGGTTGGTTCGCTCCGAACCCAGATCACCTTCACACCCTCCGGGCCGGACGATCAGGTGCCGTCCCACCCGCGTGGCATCGGGGTGTTCGATGACCGTGGCGACCCCTACCCGGCGCCCGGCGGCGATGTCCTGTGCCACTTCGTTGAGTTCGGGGAATCGGTGCCGGGAAACAGGTTCGACGAAGATGTCGATGATCCCGCCGCAGGTCAGGCCCACCGCGTAGGCATCGTCGTCGCTGATCCCGTAGCGCACCAGGGCGGGCTCGCCGTCGGCCTTCACCTGGCTGGCCAGCTCGTAGACGGCCCCCTCGACGCAGCCGCCGGAGACGGAGCCCACGGCGTCGCCGCCAGCCGTTACCAGCATCGCCGCCCCCGGGAGCCTGGGTGCTGACTTGAATGTGCTCACGACGGTGGCCAGGCCCGCGGTGGCGCCGCTCTGCCAGTCGGGCAACATGGCCGCCAGGACATCGCGCATCGGCGCTCCTCAGAGCCTGCCGCACAGGCGGAGCATCCGGAACGCAGACCGCCGCCCGGCCCAGTACGCAATGCACGCCACCACGGCGACGACGCCGAGGACTTTCACCGGGCTGGAAAGCTGGTCCGCCGCGATTCCCTTGGCCAGGCTCAACGCATCCAGGCTGGCGGCCGGCGCGGCACCGTTGGGGGCGCCTGCCATGGCCGGCGCCGCCGCAGTTGGAGCACCCGCCGTCGTGCCTGCAGGGGGAGCAGAAACCGCAGCCGACGCCGGGACCGGCTCGGGGACGGCCTGCGCTGCGGGAGCCGGTGCCGCGGCCGATGACGCCTCCGGGCCCTGTTCCGGGACAGGGGGCGCCCCTTCAGCCAGCATCGCCTGCAGGTTGTTCGCGAAGAGGGCCATCATCTGCTCCGTGACGCTGCCGATGACGCCCTTGCCCATGGCGGCGGCCTTGCCGGACAGCGCCAGGTCCGCGCTGACGGACCCCCGTGTGGTGTCGCCTTCTTCTGTGAGCGTCAGGGTCACGGTCGCCTCGGCGGTGCCCTGTCCGCGGGTCTCCTGTGCCTTGCCGCCGAGCACGGCACGGTGGTCGGCCGCGTTGCGTTCGATGACGTTCAGCAGGCCCTTGTACTGCATTGAGACGGGGCCGAGCTTCACGCTCATGCCCACCTGGTAGGCGTCGTCGGAGAGCTTGTTCAGGATTCTGGCCCCGGGAAGGCACCCGGCCACCCGTTCAAAGTCCATCAGCGTGTCCCACACCGTGTCGATCGGGGCGACCACCGAGAAAGTGCTGTCTATCTGCATGAGTTCCCTCTTCCCTTGAGTGATGCCTGGCCGTCGCCGCGGATTGCGGCCGCCACCTCTGCCAGCGCTGTGTAGCTGTGTCCGCTGACGAATTCGTCGCAGTACGGCAGCGCTGCGGCCATTCCACCCACCAGCGGCTGGTACTGCGGCGCTGCCTTGCGTGGATTGACCCAGATGATCCGGTACGCCAGGCGCCGCAGTCGCGCCATCTGGGCCGCGACCTGTTCGGGGTCCTCCTGCGCCCAGCCGTCCGAGAAGATCACCACCACCGCGCCGCGGGCCAGGCCGCGGCGGCCGTGCTCGTCGACGAAGTGCCGGATGCTGTCGGCGATCCGCGTTCCGCCGGCCCAGTCCGGGGCGGCCGTGGCGGCCCGGGCCAGGGCCTCGTCGGGATCGCGGAGCGCCAGTTGCCGGGTCAGGCGTGTCAGCCGGGTGGAAAACACGAAGGCCTCGGCGCCGGCACCTGCCACGGCTCCCTGCAGCAGCGAGACGAAGATCCGCGCATACGGTTCCATGGATCCGGAGACGTCGCACAGCATCACCAGCTTGCGGCGCTGCGGGCGGCGCCGGGCATACAACAAGCGGGTGGTGTCAGTGCCCGAGCGCCGGGCCGCACGGACCGTGGCGCGGACGTCCAGCCGGGCGCTGCTGTGGGCGGACTTCCGGGCGCGGCGGCTCAGGCGCGTCGGGGTGGCGAGCAGCAGCCGGGACGCCAGCCGCCTGATCTCCACGACTTCCTCCTCCGTCAGCTGAGCGAAGGACGCTTCGTGCAGCCGCTCCTCGGGGGAGGCCATAGCCAGCACGGCCTCCCGCTCCGGGGCGTTGCCGTCTTGGCCGGCGTCCTGTCCCGCGGAGGCAATCGCCGGCGCCGGGCGCGGGGGAGCAGGCGCGTAGCCGGGCGCACGGCCCTCGGCCGGAGACGGGCGGGTGCGGGTCTCCTCAGGGGCCCCGGCCGGGGCCGCGGCCGGAGCCACGGCGCGGGCGGGAGGCCCGGAGGGGTCAAAGCCGCCGCGGAACACCGCGGAAAAGACGGCGTCGAAGACCGGCAGCTGCTCGCGGGCTGACACCAGCACCACCCGGGACGCCCAATACAGCTTTTCTGCGTCGCCGGGAGGGATCAGGCGGAGTGCCTCGGCCAGCCGGACTGCCCGGTCCGGTGAGCACGCGAGCCCGGTCCGGCGCAGGGCGGTGACGAAGGCCGCCGACAGGGCCGCCGCTTCTACCGTGGGGGGCGCAGCGCGCATGTCCTGCGGGGTCCCGGCCGTCAAGGCGCTCACCCGCCCGTGCCGGCCACGAGCCAGTCGGCCCCCCGGGCACCGACCAGTTCGAGGTCATCACGGTTCTTGACGATGGAGCCGAGGGTCTGTTCCGCCGTCGTGGCGTCGATGCGATCAATGCCGAGCACTGCCAGGGCCGAGACCCAGTCAATCGCCTCGGAAATGCCGGGCGGCTTGGCCAGGTCCAGGGTGCGCAGCCGGGTAATGACGGCGGCTGCCTGGAGGGCCAGGGGGCCGCTGCTCGCCGGCACCCTGCGGCGGACGATCTCCGCGATCCGCTCCGGTCCGGGGTAGTCGATCCAGTGGTAAAGGCAGCGCCGGGTCAGAGCGTCGTGAAGGTCCCGCGTCCGGTTGGACGTGAGGATCACGATCGGCGGATGGGTGGCCCGAATGGTGCCCAGCTCCGGGATGGTGACGGCGGCCTCGGCGAGCAGTTCGAACGTGAAGGCTTCGAACTCGGCGTCGGCGCGGTCGATTTCGTCCAGCAACAGTACGGCCGGGCGCGGACCGGGGTGTTCGATCGCCTGCAGGAGCGGGCGCCGCAGCAGGTACTCCGGGGCGAAGAGGTCTGTTTCGGTGACGGAGGCGTCCCGGACCTCGGCCAGCCGGATGCCAAGCAGCTGGCGCTGGTGGTTCCACTCATAGAGGGCCTCACCGGCGTCGATTCCCTCGTAGCATTGCAGCCGGTACAGCGGGGTGTCGAGGAGCTCGGCGAGCGCTTTTGCCGCCTCCGTCTTCCCGACTCCGGCCTCGCCTTCCAGCAGGATGGGCTGCGGCAGGCGGACAGCCAGGAACAGGGCGGTCGCCAGCCCGACGTCGGCCAGGTAGTTGTTGCGGTCCAGGGCTGCCATCAGTGACGGGACATCCGGGACCCGGCGTTGCACGTCTTCCTCCGCGCCGGCCCGCGCCGCCGCCGTCATACAGCCTCCCGCAGCCGGCCAAGGAGCCGCCTGTAGTCTTCCTCGGTGTCCACATCCAAAGGGACAGGGCCGGGCGTGCGGACCTCGACGACGTCGTCCGCCCGCTGTTCGAGGAGCTTCCAGACCGCTTTGTCCCCGTGGAGTGCGGCCAGGGCCGGAATCAGGCGACGGGCAAATGCCATCGGGTGGCCCACGCCGTCGTCATAGCGGCAGACCGCGATCCCGGCCGGGACGGGAGAGCGGGCAGGGATGGCCGAGGCGGCGGGGCCGGCAGGGCCGCCGGTGGCGGCAACCGGAGCAGCGCCGGAACCCGCCTGCCGGAGGGCGCCGAGTACGGCCCCGACACTGGCGGCCCGGACGCCGGGCTGGTCACCGAGCAGCAGGACCACGGCATCGGTCTCCGGGTCCACCGCGGCGAGGGCGGTGGCGATCGAGGACGCGCACCCTTCGCCGAAGTCCGGGTTGAGCACCACCTCGCAGCCGCTCGTGTCCACGGTGCGCTGCACCTCTTCCGCCGCGCCGCCCAGGGCCAGGACCGTCTGGCTGAAAGTGCAGGCCCGGGCGGTCGCCAGGACCGCATCGAGCAGGACGCCCGTGCCATAGGGAAGGAGCTGCTTGGGCCGGCCGAGGCGCCGGGAGGCTCCCGCGGCCAGGATGATGGCGGCGGTCCTGGGCTCGAGGCTTGCCGCCGCCCTCAGCGGCTCAGGGTGCGGGGGCATGTCAGGTTGCGAGGGCATAGCGCTCCGGATCTTTGCGGAAGGCCGCCCGGCAGCCGGGGGAGCAGAAGTACACGGTGACCCCGTTGTAGTCCAGGTGCAGGGACGTTTCGACGGCCGGGACGGACATGCCGCAGACCGGATCAACGGCGCTCGCAGGCCCCGGCTCGGTGGGCGCCGGCTCGGTGGGCGCCGCCGGGACCCCGGGCTGCGCCGCGGCGTCAGCCAGGGACACCGCGGCGTGCCGGGCCTTGGACCGCTCCCCGACAAGCTGGGCAAGAATGGACAGCGCGATCTCCCCGGGCGTCCGGGCGCCGAGCTGCAGCCCGGCGGGTGTGAACACCCGGGCACGCAGGGCGTCGTCGACGTCGAGGGATTCCAGCACCGCGGCGCCGCGGGTCCCGCTGGCCACCAGGGCTACATAGGGGACTCCGGCGCGCAGGGCGGTCTCCAGGGCACCCTCCTCCGCCTTTCCGTGCGAGGCGACAATCAATGCCGCGTCATCCCCGCGGGGTTCCGCGGATTCGCCGTCCGTGAGTTCGACGTCGAGGCCGACGCCGGAGCCGAGCGTCGCGAGGGCCTGCGCCACCGGAGCCGTGCCCACCACCAGGACCCGGGGCGCCGGAATCCGCGGCTGGAGGAAGATCTCGATCGCGCCGCCGCTGAGGCACGGATTGGAGACCTCGACGGCGCCCTCCTCCGCCGTGCGCGACGGCTCGCCGGGCAGCACCCGCAACAGGAGCGGTTCCTGGGAGGCCAGAACCTGCAGGCTGTACTCGCGCACCGACGCCTCGACGCAGTTCCCGCCCACGAAACCCAGGATTTCGCCCGTGGGCAGTACGAGGGCCGTGTCCCCGGCATGGGCACTTGTGGGGTGCTGGGCGCGGACCACCAGGGCGTGGACGAACGGCTCGCGTCGGCCGGCGAGTTCTTCCGCCCTGGCGGCCAGGGACTCTGCGGTGGCGGGCATCAGATCGGCGGCCTTGCCCGGCCCTGCATGGCAGCCCAGACGCGGGCGGGCGTGCAGGGCATGTCCATGTGCGTGACGCCGTAGGGCGCGAGCGCGTCCACGACGGCGTTGACGATCGCCGGCGGCGAGCCGACGGTGGCAGACTCGCCGATGCCCTTCGCACCGATCGGGTGATGAGGTGAGGGGGTGACGGTGAAACCGGTCTCCCAGTCCGGTACTTCCATCGCCGTGGGGATCAGGTAGTCCATGAACGACCCGCCCAGGCAGTTGCCGTCGGCGTCGAACTCGATGATCTCCATGAGGGCCATGCCCACGCCGTCGGTCAGTCCGCCGTGGACCTGGCCTTCGATGATCATCGGGTTGATGCGGGTGCCGCAGTCATCAACCGCGATGAAGCGCCGCACCTTGACGTGCCCGGTGCCGGAGTCGACGTCGACGACGCAGATGTAGGCCCCGAACGGGAAGGTGAGGTTGGGCGGGTCGTAGGTGACTTCGGCGTCGAGGTTGCCGTCCACGCCTTCGGGGAGGGCCACGGTGCCGTGGGCGCCCATGGCGATCTCGGCGATGGTCTTGCCGACGCTGGGGTCGCCCTTGACGAACCAGCGGCCCTTCTCCCATTCGAGGTCCTCGGGGCGGGTCTCCAGCATGGCCCCGGCGATCAGCTTGGCCTTCTCGCGCACCTTTCGGGCTACCAGGGCGACGGCGCCGCCGCTGACCGGCGTCGAACGGCTGCCGTAGGTGCCGAGGCCGAACGGGGTCTGGTCGGTGTCCCCGTGCACGACGTCGATGTCCTCCGGCGGGATCCCGAGTTCCTCGGCCACGATCTGGGCGAAGGTGGTCTCGTGGCCCTGGCCCTGGCTTTGCACCGAGAGCCTGACCACGGCCTTGCCGGTGGGGTGGACGCGGAGTTCGGCGCCGTCGGCCATGCCGAGGCCCACGATGTCGAAGTGCTTTCGGGGGCCGGCTCCCACGACCTCGGTGAAGAAGGAGACGCCGATGCCCATGAGTTCCCCGCGCTCGCGCTTTGCGGCCTGCTCGCGCCGGAGGTCCTCGTACCCGGCGAGCTGCATCGAGAGCCGCATGGCGGCCTCGTAGTTGCCTGAGTCGTACACCCAGCCGGTCTTGTTGGCGTAGGGGAACTGCTCCGGCTTGATGAAGTTCTTCAGCCGCAGCTCCGCCGGATCCATCTCCAGCTTGCGGGCCAGGATGTCCACCATCCGCTCCACGAGGTACACGGCCTCGGTGACGCGGAACGAACAGGCGTATGCGACTCCGCCGGGCGCCTTATTGGTGTAGACGCCGGTGACGGAGCAGTGGGCGGCCTTGAGGTCGTAGCTGCCGGTGAAGATGGAGAAGAACCCGGCCGGGGTCTTGGTGGGCTGGGCGGTGGCGTTGAAGGCGCCGTGGTCGGCCAGCACGTGGGTGCGCAGGCCAAGGATCTTGCCGTCCTTGGTCGCGGCGATCTCGCCCTGCATAATGTAGTCCCGCGCGAACGAGGTCGACATCAGGTTCTCGGAGCGGTCCTCCACCCATTTGACCGGGTGGCCGGTGACGATGGAGCCGACGACGGCGAGGATGTAGCCGGGATAGATCCCGACCTTGTTGCCGAAGCCGCCGCCGATATCGGGGGAGACGATCCGGATCTTGTGTTCGGGGATGCCGGCGACGATCGCGAACAGGGTGCGGTGCGCGTGCGGGGCCTGGGTGGTCTCGTAGAGCGTCAGCTTGCCGCTGACGGCATCGAAATCGGCGACGGCGCCGCATGTCTCCATCGGTGCGGGGTGGACCCGCGGGTACACCATCTCCTGGCTCACCACGACGTCGGCGCTGGCGAACACCGCGTCGGTTTCGGCTTTGTCGCCCATCTCCCAGTCGAAGATCCGGTTGTCCGTCCGGCCCTCGATTTCGTCGCGGATCACCGGCGCGTCCGGGTCCAGCGCCTTGCGGGCGTCCACCAGCGGGGGAAGGACGTCGTACTCGACCTCGATCAGTTCGAGCGCGTCCCGGGCGGCGTACCGGTCCTCGGCTACGACGAACGCGACCTCCTGCCCCTGGAACCGGACTTTGTCGGTGACCAGGACAGCCTGGACATCCGCGGAGAGCGTCGGCGCCCACGCGAGGTTCAGGCCCAGGAGGTCCTTGCCCGTGATGACGGCCACCACCTTCGGATGCGCCAAGGCATTGGTGGTGTCGATGGACACGAGCCGGGCGTGCGCCACCGGGGCCCGCAGGATGGCGCCGTGCAGCATTCCCGGCAGCACGATGTCGTCAACGTAGTGGCCTTTGCCGCGCACAAAGCGCGGGTCTTCTTTGCGTTGGATGCGCCCGTAGCCGATCGGACGGTCTTCGTCGCCGGCGGCCGGGTTTGACGGCCGGTCATGGATGACGGTCATGCCTTCACCTCTGTGGCTGTGTTTGCTGTCTCTGCCGCGACATCCGGGACGGCGGTGTCCGTGCCGTCCAGGACTTCCTCGGCCGTCGGTGCGTCCTCCGGGCCTGTGCCGGCCGGATGGGCGGCGGCCCATTGGACCGAGCGCACGATCGTCGCGTAGCCCGTACACCGGCAAATCTGCCCGGAAATGGCCTGCCGGATCTCAGTGTCGTCCGGGTGCGGATTCTTATCAAGGAGTGCCCGGGCCGTCAGCATCATCCCCGGGGTGCAGAAGCCGCACTGCAGCCCGTGCTCCTCCATGAAGCCTTGCTGCACGGGGTCCAGGGTGCCGCCGGCGGCCAGCCCCTCGACGGTGCGGATGTCGTGGCCCGCGGCCATGGCGGCCAGGACGGTGCAGGACTTCACGGGCTGCCCGTCCATCAGGACCACGCAGGTCCCGCAGTTGCTGGTGTCGCAGCCCCAATGTGTACCTGTGAGGCCCAGGACCTCGCGGATGTAGTGGACCAGCAACACGCGGGGCTCAATCTCGCTCGTGACGTCGCTGCCGTTAACGGTCATGCTGATCTGCATCGGCTTCAGCCTTCCTGCATCTGGGCGGCGCGGGCACAGGCCAGCCGCAGTACCCGCCGGGTGAGCTCATCGGCGAGATGCCGTTTGTAATCGACCGGGCCGCGTTGGTCCGCTACGGGATCGCACGCTGCGGCAGCAAGCCGGCCGGCCTCGGCGAACAAGTCCTCGGTGGGACGCTTGCCGCGGAGCACGGCCGCGGCCTCGTCGACCGTATGGTCAAGGCCCAGCGCAGTGAGTCCGACGGCCGCGTCCTCGACGGTCCCGTCAGCGGCGAGGACGACGGCCGCTCCGGCGGCACCGACGGCCCAGTCACCCACCCGGCGCTCGACCTTCTCGTAGGCGCTGCCCGAGCGGGGGCGTATGGGGAACCTGAGTTCGCAGAGCAGCTCATCCTGCCCGACCGCTGTTTGGTACGCTCCGCGGTGGAAGTCCGGCATGGGCAGGACGCGCTCGCCACCTGGCCCGCGGATCACGGCCTCGGCGCCCAGGACGTCACACACAGTGGAGAGGTCCTCGGCAGGGTCGGCCTGGCAGAGCGAACCGCCGATGGTGCCACGGTTGCGCACCACGGGGTCGGCAATGACCAATTCAGCGTCCCGGACAATGGGGAACAGTGCCGCGACCTCGTACGATTCCAGCAAGGTGGTGTGGCGGGTCATGGCGCCGACCCTTAGGGTGTTGCCGTCACGGAGGATGAAGTCCAGCTCGTAGAGGTCATTGATGTCGATCAGCCATTCGGGCCGGGAAAGGCGAAGCTTCATCATCGGCAGGAGGCTATGGCCGCCAGCCACTACCCGGGATTCGGGACCGTAGCGGGCGAGAAGTTCCAGGGCGTTGTCCACGGTGGTGGCGCGCACGTAGTCAAATGGAGCCGGAATCTGCATAGTCCCTACCTCACTCCGAACCGCCGGCGGCGTGGGGCAGTGATTGCCTTGCGCCGGATTAAGGTCAGTCTTGCCCCGGCCCAAGGGGGGTGTCAATATCGTCATAAGCGAAAGGTTATGAAGCCGTGGCGATGACATTGGGACAGTTGCGCACGTTCGCCCTCGTGGCCAAGCTGGGCTCTCTGCATGCAGCCGCAGCCCACCTCGGAGTCAGCGAACCGGCCGTGTCGGCAGCGCTCGCCGCACTCAGGCAGGATCTTGACGACCCTCTGTTCGTTCGCGCCCACGGCGGCATTACGCTGACTCCCGGCGGCCGGGCGCTCGCCGAATACGCCCAGGACATCGTCGGCCTGGCTGACAAGGCCCGGTGGGAAGTTGCGCATGCCCAGACCGAGACCGGACGCTTGAAGATCGTGGCGACGGCGCCGTTCGCGGAGCACGCTGCCGGCCGCCTCCTGGACCTGTTCACCCGGCGGGTTCCGGGAGCCTCCGTCGATGTGGTCGTGGAGCAGGCGGAAGATGTGGCATCGCTGATGCTGGAACGCGTCTACGACATCGCCCTGGGAATCAGGCCCCCTGTCCGCAACGGCGCTGCCCACAACAGCGCCGACGCCAAGGACCCTGCCGACGTCGGGCTCGATTCAGTGCCGTTCCTGCGGTACCAGCGGGTCTTCGTGGTGGCCGCAGGGCATCCCCTCGCGTCGCTGCACGGACCCGTACGGCTGAGTGAACTCCTGGGCCGGCCGTGGTTTGCCGGCCCCGCCGGCATCCAAGAGACGAGCGAAGAAGGCCGCTGGCTGGCTGCCCAGGGAGTGGTGCCGGAGATCGTCTGCCTCAGCAGCGAAACGGAGGCCCTTGCCGCCGTACGGGCGGGTGAAGGAACGATGCTGGCGCTCGGCCACATTGTCCGGGCCGAAATCCGCAGCGGCTCCCTGGTCCGTGTGCCGGTCGCCGGAACGCCGATCTCCGGCCTCTGGTGGGCCAGCACCCTGGACCGGGGCCGGGCCACCACCATGGCACGGACCCTGCAGCGGTTTGCCGGCACTGCCGATGCCACGGCGGCCATGGTGGCTCCCGGTGGCTCGCGCGGGCTGGAGCGCCGGGGTCCCAAGTTCCACGTCGCGTTGTGGAGTTGAGGCAGCTGGCGGGGGCGCCGGGCTGTGGTGCCGGTCGCTGTGTCGCGTTGCGCAACGCCGGGGCGGGTGCTAACCCTTGAGGGTCAGACGATCCGTTCACCCGCGAGAAGGAGTAGCAATGACGTTGTCCCGAGACGAAGACAGCTCGCTGCGGCATTGGAGCAGCCGGCTCATCCAGGCCCTGCAGATCCTCGACCTTGAAGTCGACCACGAAAAGATCGTCGAGGTCGCGGAAGAATCCGTCAAAGCCGTCGGGCCGCACGCGGATGCCATCAGCGCATTCATGGTGGGCTATGCGGCCGGCACCGCGTCCACCAAGGGCCGGAAGGGCACGCAGGAAGCTGTGCACGCGGCGTCGAACAAAGTCATTGAGCTCTGCGAGCACGGCGAATCCGGCGGTCCGGACGAGGAAGGCTGGGTCAAGCGGGCACAGTAGCAGCGGTCCGGCGCTCGCGCCGGCGCTGGCAGCGGGCAGGCCGCAGGAAGTAGGCAGCTCGCCGGCTACAGGTTCAGGCGTCAGCGGACAGGCCGCGTTCCCTCAAGGGGACGCGGCCTGTGCTGTGTTCGGGGCCGGTCAGTGGGACATGCTCATTGCTGCGGAGGACATGCTCATTGCTGGGGCGTAGGGGTGGGCATGGTGGTGTTATGTCCAGTGGCCGGGGCCGCGGCTGGGCATGTCCCGCGGCGGCGGCGTGGTGCTGCGCGGGACATGCTCATTGCCCCGGAGGACATGCTCATGGCTGGGGCGCAGGGATGGGCATGGTGGTGTTATGTCCAGTGGCCGGGGCCGGGGCTGGACATGTCCCGGGCCCTGAGCCCCGGCCTACGGAAGCGTGCGCCTACGGCCGGGCTGCCCCGGCGGAGACGGGTGGCGCGCTGTCCGGTGTCTGGTCCAGGCTTGGTTCGAGCCGGACGATGACCGCCTTCGAAATCGGCGTGTTGCTGCCCTCGGCCGTGTGGTTCAGCGGCACGAGCACGTTGGCCTCGGGGTAGTACGCGGCCGCGCAGCCGCGGGCCGTCGGGTAGGACACGACGCGGAACTTGCGGACCACGCGTTCTTCGCCGTCCTCGTACACGCCGCGGATGTCCACGTACTGTCCGTCCGCCAGGCCGAGCTCGGCGAGGTCGTCCGGGTTCACGAACACCACATGGCGGCCCTTCTTGATGCCCCGGTAGCGGTCGTTGTGCGAGTAGATGGTGGTGTTGAACTGGTCGTGGGAGCGCATGCTCTGCAGGATCAGGGTGCCTGCCGGCCGCTGGACATGCTCAAGGTCGTTGACGGTCAGCACGGCTTTGCCGGTCGGCGTGGGGAACGTGCGCGAGTCGCGGGGGCCGTTGGCGAGAACAAACCCGCCATCCTGTCGGATCCGCTGGTTGTAGTCCTCGCAGCCGCCCACTACCCGAGAAATGTGATCGCGGATGAGGTCGTAGTTCTTTTCAAAGCCGTCCCAGTCGGCCTTGATCTTGGTGCCGACGAGGAGCTTGCCCAGCCGGCTCAGGATGGCCGGCTCGGATAGCAGCTGATGGGACACCGGCTCGACGCTGCCCCAGGACGGGTGGACGGCGCAGACGGTGTCCTCCACGGACACGAACTGGGGCCCGGATTCCTGGATGTCAATCTCGGTCCGGCCCATCGTGGGGAGGATCAGCGCCTCGCGGCCGGTCACTGCGTGGGACCGGTTCAGCTTCGTCGAGATCTGGACCGTCATCTCCGTGTTTTCCATCGCAGCTTCGGCCGCATTCGTGTCCGAGATCGCCGCCACCAGGTTGCCGCCCAAGGCGACGAAGACCTTGATCTCGCCGTCGCGCATCTGGTTGATGGTCTCGACGGCGTCCGTGCCGTGTTCGCGCGGCGGCTCGAAGTCGAACTCCTTGCCGAGGGCTTCCATGAAGGACTGCGGCATCTGCTCCCAGATCCCCATGGTGCGGTCGCCCTGGACATTGCTGTGTCCGCGGATGGGGGACGCACCGGCGCCGGGCTTGCCGATATTGCCGCGGAGCAGCAGGAGGTTGATGATCTCCTTGATGGTGGCCACGCCCTTTTTCTGCTGCGTGATGCCCATGGCCCAGGTGATGATGACTTTCTCGGCTTTGAGGTAGCGGGCCGCCAGCTCATCGATGTCCTCGCTCCGCAGGCCGGTGGCCTCCAGCACAGCGCTCTCATCCAGCCGGGCCAGGTGCTCCTTGAGCTCCTCGAGTCCCTCGCAGTGTTCGGCCAGGAAGGCGTGGTCCAGGACAGTCCCGGGCTTCCTGGCCTCGGCGTCGAGCACGCGCTTGGACACGGCCTGCAGCAGCGCCATGTCCCCGCCGATCCGGATCTGCAGGAACTGGTCCGCGATCTGGACGCCGTGGCCGATTACCCCGTTGACCTGCTGCGGGTTCTTGTACCGCCGCAGCCCGGCCTCGGGCAGGGGATTGACGGCCACGATCTCGCCGCCGTTGTGCTTGCAGTTCTCAAGCTCAGTCATCATCCGCGGGTGGTTGGTCCCCGGGTTCTGGCCCATGATGATGATCAGGTCCGCGTTGGCGTAGTCGTCGAAGCTGACGGTCGCCTTACCGATGCCGATGGTCTGGCCCATGGCCCAGCCCGAGGATTCGTGGCACATATTGGAGCAGTCCGGCAGGTTGTTGGTGCCGTAGCCGCGGACCAGCAGCTGGTACAGGAAGGCCGCTTCGTTCGACGTGCGGCCGCTCGTGTAGAACGCCGCGCGGTCGGGGGAGTCCAGCCCCTTGAGCTTGTCGGCGACAATCCGGAGCGCTTCGTCCCAGCTGACCGGCTTGTAATGGTCCTCCCCGGCGGGCTTGTAGACCGGCTCCGTGAGCCGGCCCTGCATGCCGAGCCAGTACTCGGACCGGCTGCGCAGCTCGCTGACCGGGTGCTCCGCCCAGAAACTGGAGGGAATCGTGATCGGGGTCGCCTCCCACGTGACGGCCTTGGCCCCGTTCTCACAGAACTCGAACGCCTTGCGGTGGTGCGGGTCCGGCCACGCACAGCTCGGGCAGTCGAAGCCGTCCTTCTGGTTCATGGCCATAACGGTCTTCCGCGTCCGGTTGAGCCCCATCTGCTCGATGGCCGGCTTCATGGAGTGGTACACGCCCGGGACGCCGGCGGCCCAGCTTTTCGGCCCGTTCTCGACAACGAGCTCTTTCTCGGACGGTTCCTCCACCTGAGGAGTCTTGCGAGTCACGTGAACTTCCCTTCTGCAACCGCCGCCCGGATGGGACGACGAGCCGATGTGCCACTATGCACCCTACCGTCAGGCCTATCAGCTTGCCCGGAGTGCCGCAAGCAATCCGGCGTGCCCTCACGGGTGGACGCGCCGCCCTGACCACGTACTGGCGCAGTTCCCTCCGGGTGGTCGCGGCACGTGCCCGGCAGGAGGGGGCCACGTCAGCCACCGCAGTCCGTGGCTCACTATCAGCACTGTCTGGGCGCAACCTGCGTGCCCGCCGTATGCCGGCTGTAAGTAGGAGGCGGCCAAAAGTCGGGTCCTGCAGGGGTATCCGTTACCCGCTCGTTATCCGTTGACAGCCTTGCCACGCAGTACCTCGTGCGTAGGCCGCGCTGCCGCCGTCGGAGCCGGAGCAAGTAGCCCAAAGCGCCAGTCCGCGTACTGCTGGGCACCGATCCGGGTGGCCCGGGACGCTGGCCACCCCCGGACCGCGGTCCGCATCGCACCTCACGGGCAGCTCCCAGTTTTCTCCAAGGAAATACCCACCACTCTTGCACCATCACTCACTCCAAGAGGCAGGTGTGCAATGAATTTGTTCGCATGCAGGAAGGTCGACGGCCAAAGACGTGTCTTCAGTCGGCCAACCCGCGCAGTAGCCGCAGGGACAGCGATGACCCTGCTCAGTTTCATCGGACTCACCACCACGGCGCTTGGCGCCAACGCCGCCCCGGCACCCGTCGGCGCAGGTTTCACCGTCACCCCCTCCGACCTCGCTTACATCCTCAAGCAGATCAAGATCGCCGAGGCGCACGTCGCAAACACGACGTCGGCCACCGGCCCTTGCGGCGCGCTTGTCGGTCGAGGCCCCAATCAGATTCCCGACGCCCTCACCTCATACGGCCTCCGCACGGTTGACGGCTCCTGCAACAACCTGCTCGCCGGCCGCGAAACCTACGGGGCCGCCGACCAGGTATTTCCGCGTTTAGCGACGCCGTCGTTCAACGCTGCGGACTCCGTTCCGGCCGGCTTCGGCCCCGCCGGTCCGTCGTCATACCAGCAAAAGTCGGGCAATGTGTTCGACTCCCAGCCCCGCCAAGTCAGCAACCTGATTGTGGACCAGACCTCCACCAATCCCGCAGCGGTGGCCGCTGCCGGTTTCCCCGTCCGGACCCAGGGCAACCCGGGGCTGTTCCCCTGCACCACCGATCCTGACCCCTTGGCGGCTCCGCCGGTCGCGGGTGTGCCGGCCGGCTGCGTCCCGACCGGGGACACGCTGTTCATCCCCAACGTCACCACCGACGTCGGACTCTCCCCGCCGTACAACTCCCTGTTCACCCTGTTCGGGCAGTTCTTCGACCACGGCGTCGACCAGACGGTCAAGGGCGGCGGAACGGTGTTTGTTCCGCTCAAGGCAGACGACCCGCTGATCACGGTCGGCCCCGACGGCAAGCCGGGCACGGGCGATGAGGTGGCCGCCAACGGCCCCAACGCGTTCATGGTCCTCACCCGGGCACAAAACCAGCCGGGCCCGGACGGTGTCCTGGGTACCGCTGATGACGTGCAGGAAGCGGCCAACACCGACTCGCCCTACGTGGACCAGTCGCAGACGTACACGTCCCATCCCTCCCACCAGGTGTTCCTGCGGGAATACATCAACAATGCCGATGGCAAGCCGGTCGCCACCGGCAAGCTGCTCGGCGGTCCCGCCGGCCCCACCGCCGGCGGCATGGCGACGTGGGCGGACGTGAAGGCCCAGGCGGCGATCTTCCTGGGCCTCAAACTCCAGGACAAGGACGTCACCAACATCCCGATGATTGCCGCGGACCCGTACGGAAAGTTCATCCCAGGACCCGCACGCGGCCTTCCGCAGTACGTCACCCTGACCGGACTGGTCGAGGGCAACACGGCGAATCCCGTTCCGGTGCCGGCGAACGTTCGGTACTTCGACACCCCGTTCCTGACCGACATCGCGCACAACGCCGATCCGTCGCCGCAGGACACGGACCACAACCCTGCCACGCCGCCCGTCGCGCCCGCCCCGGACGCCGACACCACGGCCTCGGCAGACTTTGCGAACCAGCCCGCAGGGACCTACGACGACGAAATGCTCAACGCGCACTTCTGTGCCGGTGACGGCCGCGTCAACGAGAACATCGGACTTACCACCATCCACCAGATATTCCACTCCGAGCATGACCGCCTCGTGGCGGACATCGAGAACACCCTCACCAACGACACCTCAGCCACCGGCGTTGCCGCGCTGGCCGAGTGGAAGCTGGCCGCCGGCGCCAACGGATGGAACGGCGAGCGCCTGTTCCAGGCGGCCAGGTTCGTCACGGAAATGGAATACCAGCACCTCGTCTTCGAGGAGTTCGCCCGCAAGGTCCAGCCTGCGGTCCAGCCGTTCCACGTCTACCACACGGACATCAACTCGGCCATCAAGGCGGAGTTCGCCCATGCGGTCTACCGCTTTGGCCACTCCATGCTGACCGAGACGATTTCCCGCACCAATGCGGACGGCACCGATAACTCCATCTCGCTGCTCCATGGCTTCCTGAACCCGCCCGAGTACACCAACGGCGGATCGGCGGGATCCCTGACCTCGGAAGAGGCCGCCGGCAGCATCGTCATGGGCATGAGCGACCAGGTCGGCAACGAACTTGACGAGTTCGTGACCGGCACCCTGCGCAACAATCTGCTGGGCCTTCCCCTGGACCTGGCGACGATCAACATGACCCGCGCACGCTCCGAAGGCGTACCGCCGCTCAATGAACTGCGGCGCCAGATCCATGACGCCACGGGCGACGGCCAGCTGGCCCCATACACGAGCTGGGCGGATTTCGGCCAGAACCTCAAGCACCCGGAATCGCTGATCAACTTTGTTGCCGCCTACGGCACCTATCCGACCATCACCAGCGAAACCACGCTGGCAGGCAAGCGGGCAGCGGCCAAGGCGATCGTTGATCCGGGCACCCTGGCCACTCCTCCAACAGCTGACATGACGGACTTCATGAACAGTGCCGGACCGTGGGCGACGCAGGAGACCGGCCTGAACAAGGTCGACCTCTGGGTCGGCGGCCTGGCGGAGAAGACCAACCTCTTCGGCGGCCTCCTGGGAAGCACGTTCAACTACGTGTTCGAGAACCAGCTGACGGACCTTCAGAACGGCGACCGCCTGTACTACCTGGCGCGTACTCCGGGCATGAACCTCCGGGCGCAGTTGGAGAGCAACTCCTTCGCGGAGATGATCATGCGCAACACCAACGCGCACTCGCTCAAGGCCGATGCGTTCGGCACCGCCGACTGCAAGTTCCAGCTGGGCAACCTGGCCGGTACCGCAGCGGGCTACGCAACCTCGGGACCGACGGTCGCGGACGACGCAACCACCGAGTGCAAGGAGAACCTGCTTCTCCTGCGCAAGCCCGACGGCACCATCCAGTACATGGAGAAGAACACGGTCGATCCCAGCGGCATCAACGGCCAGTCCGTCTACAACGGCACGGCCAACGCTGACCGCGTCACCGGCGGCAACGACAACGACACGTTCCTCGGCAACGCAGGCGACGACGTCATTGAAGGCAACGGCGGCGATGACATCGCACTTGGCGGCGACGGCAACGACAGGATCACCGATCTGTCCGGCGCTGACGTCCTCAAGGGCGGTCCGGGCAACGATTACCTCAACTCCGGTATCGGCGACGACATCAACATGGGCGGAGACGGCCAGGACTTCACCAACGGCGGAGCAAACGACAACGAGACCTTCGCAGGTCCCGGCAACGACTTCGTTCAGTCCGGCGACGGTGCGGACGCGACGTTTGGCGACGGCGGCGACGACTGGATCCAGGGCGGCTCCGGCCAGGACCTGCTGATCGGAGATCACGGCGCACCGTTCTTCGACGACCCGGCCCAGGCGAAGCCCGGCAACGACATCTTCGTCGGCCAGGTCGGTGAAAACGACTACGACGCCGAGGGCGGGGACGACATCATGTCCAGCAATGCCGCCATCGACCGCTACGCCGGTGCCGCCGGCTTCGACTGGGCCACGCACCAGTACGACACCGTGGCTGCCGACGACGACATGAAGATCAACAACAACCTGATCGGCGTCCCGCTCCCCGTCGTGGTCAACCGCGACCGCTGGCAGGAAGTGGAAGCCAACTCCGGTTCCAAGTTTGATGACGTCATCCGGGGCGACGATGCAGTGCCCAGCACCGTAGGTGGTGCAGGCTTCAGCGGCTGCGACGTCCTCGACCAGACGGGCATCAACCGGATCGCCGGCCTGGGAGCGATCCTCCCGGCTCCGACGACGCCGCTGGCACCCGTGGCCGCACTCTCACCCATGGGCGTTTGCCCGTTGGCCGGTCCGGTCTGGGGCGATGGCAACATCATCGTCGGAGGTCTTGGCAGCGACAAGCTCGAGGGCCGCGGCGGCAACGACGTCCTTGACGGCGACCGGTACCTCAAGATCCGCATCAGCGTGCGGGACGACGCAGGAGCCGAGATCGGCACCACCGACCTCATGGAACGCCAGTACCAGACGGGTAACCCGCTGACCCTGGCGGCCGCAGTAGCGGCCGGCGTCGTCAACCCGGGGAACCTGGTGGCTGTCCGCGAGATCGTGACCCCCACCGCCCTCGAAACCGCGGGCAACCGGGACGTCGCGATCTTCTCCGGCCCGCGGGCCAACTACACCGTCACCACGACGGGCGGCAACGGCATACTGGGCTCGGCGGGCTCGACCACCACGGTGGTCGACAACGTCGGCGTCGACGGCACGGACACCATCCGCAACATCGAGTTCCTGCAGTTCTCGGACACCGTTCTGCCCAACGCTCCGGTCATCGGCACAGCAACCGCCGGCGCCGGGCAGGCAACGGCGCGCTGGACGGCCCCGACCGTAGGCATTGCCGACTCCTTCTCCGTGAAGGTGCTCGACGTGACGACGGACCCGGCAGGCATCCAGGTCGGCGCCCTGCGCACCGCCCCGGCAGGCGCCACCAGCCTGGTGGTGACCGGTCTGACGAACGGGTCCCAGTACCGGTTCCAGGTTCTGGCCAGCAACGCCCTCGGCGACAGCCCGTTCTCGGCACTGTCCAACACGGTCAGCCCGACGACGGCGACCGTACCGGGAGCGCCGACCATCGGGACGGCCACGGCCGGGAACGCCTCGGCGACCCTGACCTGGACCGCACCGGCATCCAACGGCGGATCCGCCATCACGGGTTACACCGTGCGGGCCTTCGCCGGAACCGTCCTGGCACGTACGCAGGCGGTCACCGGAAACGTCGGAACCGTCGTCGTGACGGGCCTGACCAACGGGACGGCGTACACGTTCGACGTCGGAGCCGTGAACGCAGCGGGCACGGGCGGGTTCTCGGCCCGCACCGCAGCGGTGACACCACGGACTGAATTCATCGCTCCCACGGTCACGGCCAGGACACCGGCATCCGGTGCCTTCTCCGTGAGCCAGACGGCGAATATGACGGCAACGTTCAGCGAAGCGGTGACGGGAGTCAGCGGAACCACATTCCAGCTGCGGCTCGGCACCACGCTGATCCCCGCCGTCGTGTCGTACAACGTGCTCACCAGGGTTGCGACCCTCAACCCAAGCGTCACGCTGACGGCGGACCGGGTGTACACGGCGACCCTCTCGGGGATCCGTGACCTCGCGGGCAACACGATGGCGACGAGCACGTGGTCGTTCACCACAGGCCCGAACCCCACCATCACTGCCACGACTCCCGTTGCGGGAGCCACGGGGGTGCTGCGCAACAGCAACGTGACCGCCACGTTCAGCGAGGCCATCACCGGCTTCGCAGTTGCCGGCAAGGTCCGGATTGAACGGGTCTCCACCGGAGCCCAGGTCGCCTCGGCGATCTCGTTCAACACCACCACCCGGGTGCTGACGATCAACCCCGGAACCAGCCTGCTTGCGAACACCCAGTACCGGGTCACCGTCACCGGCGGCACCACGGGCGTCCGCGACCTGGCGGGTAACCCGCTGACCACCCGTATCTGGACGTTCACTACGGGCTCAGCACTCTAACAGCAGTGCGAGAACGCCGGCTGGCGGCCAGCAACGGTCCGCCGGCCGGCTTCCTCGCTTGTTCGAAAGACACTGTTCGAAAGGCACGGTTCCAAAGGCACTTCTCGACAGTCACTCTTCGACCCGGTATTCAGTTCGATTGCCCACTTGGAGGGGCCATGACTACACGACGAGAGATCTTCAAACTGGGCGCAGTGGGCGCCCTCGGCCTGGCCGGATTCAAAGGAGGCGATGAAACCATACCGCCGACAGACGGGGCAACCGCCCCGGCGCCCGCACCGGCCCCGGCGGTTGCCAGCCTTCTTGCACCGGAGAACATGCCTGTTCCCTATGCGGGGATCTTCCGCCGCCCGCCGGAGCTCGTCCCCTTTGCGACAGGCTTCGACGACGGCGACCCGTCCCGCCCCTTTGCCCGGTACGCCCTCACCCAGAAACTCGGCCAGGCCCAGTTCGTGCCCGGGCTGAGCACCACCGTGGCGGGCTACAACGGCATCTTTCCCGGGCCCACCATCCGTGCACGGCAGGGCACCAGGATTGAGGTGCGGATCCTTAACGGGCTGCCCCCGCTCGGGTTGCTCCAGCCGGGCGCCTTTAATACCGTCACCCACCTGCACGGCTCGGCATCGCTGCCGCAGTACGACGGCTACGCCAACGACATCACCGTCCCGGGCAATGTCAAGAACTACCACTACCCCAACTTTCAGACGGCACGGACCCTGTGGTACCACGACCACAAGCACCACATCACCGCCCAGAACGTGTATTCGGGCCTCGCGGGCTTTTATCCGCTGTCCGACAAATACGAGCGGGCGCAGCTGCCGCAGGGAGAGTTCGACGTCCCGCTGATGATCTCGGACGCCATGTTCAACGCCGACGGCTCGCTCTCCTACAACGACAACGACCAAAAGGGATTGTGGGGCGACGTCATCATGGTCAACGGCGTGCCGTGGCCCACCATGAAGGTCAAGCCCCGGATCTACCGCTTCCGCGTGCTCGATGCCTCGATTTCGCGGTCCTACCGGCCCACGCTGTCCACCGGGGACCCCATCTACGTGGTGGCAACCGACGCCGGCATGGTTCCCGCCGTGCAGGCCGTGAAGTCCTGGCGGCAGGGGACAGCCGAGCGCTATGAGGTCCTGATCGACTTCCGCAAATACCGGACCGGCCAGTTGATCGAACTGCGAAACCTCAGCAACAAGAACAACATCGACTTCGCCAACACCGGGAAAATCATGCGCTTCCAGGTTGTGGCCGACTCCGGGTCGGGAGCGGGCTCCATTTCCAGCATCCCGGCCACCCTGGACGACGGCGGTTCCGTCAACGCAGCCAAGGGCGGCATCGCCACGATGAGCCTCACACCGGCGATGGCCAAGGCGAAGCGAGAGCTGAAATTCTTCCGGGCCAACGGACAATGGACCGTCAACGGCGTCACCTGGGCCGATGTGGAAAAATCCGGGTTCACCAAGCTGTTCGGCAACCCCCAGCCCTTCGACATCGAGCAATGGACCATCATCAATGCGTCCGGTGGCTGGTTCCATCCGGTGCACATCCACCTCATTGACGCCAAAATCATCGCGAGAAACACCAACGGCGGCCAGCCGTTTGCCTGGGAGAAGGGCCCCAAGGATGTCTTCTACGCCGGCGAGAACGAGTCCATCACGGCCCTCATGCAATTCGACACGGGGACCGGCGGGGGCGGACGCTACATGATCCACTGCCACAACCTGGTCCATGAGGACCACGACATGATGGTGCAGTTCTCCGTCGGCGATCTGCGAACCAACGACCCCATCACGTCCGATCCGCCGGTCCTGGACACCACGGCGCCCGACTCATTCCCGCCGGTGTACCGGCCCGGACTGCCCGCGGGAACCTGAGATGAGCCACGTTGGGGCACTGGGCGCGGCCGCCCTGCTCGTGCTGGCACTAAGCGCCTGCACGGGCGGACCGCCGGCGCCGGCGCCGCCGTCGGTCGCGGCGAGCGCCGCGGCTGTCTCGCTCGAGACGGGGACCGACGTCGGTAATGGCCGTCCGGCAGTAAGCCACGACGGGCTGATGGTGCGGCGCCGCACGGTCATCGCCGTCCATCCGGCCCCGGGCGCCGACCTCGGCGCGGCGCGCGCACGGCTCGAGCAGGCCGCGACTGCCGGCGGCGTCGTTCTCTCCGACATCTCCCCGGACGTGCTCGAACCGGCGATCCTCGAGCACATGTCGCCGGAGGTCATCGTGGCGCTGCCGCCGGGAAGCACAAGCAGCGACGCCGAGAAGCTGGCTGGGCTCGCTTTCGGCGCGGAGGGAAGCTATCCAGGTGTGGAGCATGTCCATGTCGCCTTGGTTCTGGTCCACGACCTCCGGTTCACCGTGGCCGCGGCCGATCCGGCAGCCCTGGCGAAATCCATCGCCGAGGAAGGCATACTCTCGGACGCGCTCGGGAACTACGCCACGGTCCTGGACAACGGTGCCCTGACGGTCAGCTACACGGGGCCGCTGCTCAGCGACGCGCTCGTGGAATCCGTCCGCAACGGCATGGCCCGCGGCGCCGGCGTGGACCCCGCCAACGTTGCGCTGGCCCCTCGCTCGGACACAGGCGAAGGAGTAGACCTGTCCCTCGAACCTGGACCGGCACTGGAGCCTGCACCGTCGCCCGAGGACAATGGTGGCCAATCGCATGGCGCAGGACAGGACGACCCGGCCGGCCACCACACAGGAAGCGACGATTCCGGACACTGAGGAGGCCGGGCACTGACAGAACCCATGGCCGGCCGGAGCGAAGAGAACGCTACTGGCCGGCCACGAGCGCGTCCCGGATTTCACGGCGCAGGACCTTGCCGATCAGCGAGCGCGGCAGTTCATCCACCATGGCAACCCGGCGCGGCACCTTGTAGGCGGCCAGATTCTCGCGTGCGAAGGCCAGGAGCGCCTCCGGATCGACGCCGGGTCCTGCGGCGGGGACGACGGCGGCGACCACGTCTTCGCCGCCGCCGGGTCGCGGCAGGCCCACCACGCACACTTCCAGGATGCCGGGGTATTCGGCGAGGACGTCCTCCACTTCCGTGGGGGAGACATTGAAGCCTCCAGTGATGATCAGCTCCTTGATCCGGTCCCGGACCGTCACGAACCCGTCCTTGTCCGCCGAGACAATGTCCCCCGTGCGGAACCAGCCGCCTTCCAGGAGTGATTCCTCGGTCTCCTGCGGGCGGTTCCAGTAGCCGGCAAAAACCTGCGGGCCCCGGACCAGGAGCTCGCCTTCCTCACCGGGGGCGCGGTCCAGCAGGACGTTCCGCGGGTCCACCACCCGGATGTCGGTCAGGGGAAACGGGACCCCCACTGTTCCCGGTTTCCGGCTGGGACCGAAGGGGTTGCCCAGCGCGATGGGCGAGGTTTCCGTCAACCCGTAGCCCTCAATCAGGTAGCCGCCGGTTGCCTTCTCCCACGTCTCCACTGTCGCCGTAGGCAGGTTCATCGCCCCCGAGATGGAAAACCGGATGCTGTCCAGCGCAATGCCGCGCTCGGCCGCAACGGCGGCGATGCGGTCGTAGATCGGCGGCACCGCCGGCAGGAACGTGGCCGGCGATTTCTTGTAGGCCTTCAGCACAAGGTCAACGTCGAACTTGGGGAACAGCACCAGCCTCGCGCCGATGCTCAGGGCAAACGTCATGCACAGCGTGAGCCCGTAGGCGTGGAACATCGGCAGCACCGCGTAGACGGTCTCCCGGCCGTCCTTGAGCCCGGGCACCCACGCGCGGCCCTGCGCGGCATTGGCCTGCAGATTGGCATGGGTGAGCATGGCGCCCTTGGGCTGGCCCGTGGTGCCGCTCGTGTACTGGATGACGGCGAGGTCGCCGGCGGCCGGGCGCGGATACTTCTTCTTCAGCTCGCCGGCGGCCAGGAGCTCCTTCCACGGCAGCACCGTCCGGTGTGCCGGCGCCGCCGCTTGCCAGGGCGTGTGCCTGCCGGCGGCCAGTGAGGCCCGGGCCGCGCGGGCAGCGGGTACCGGGAGCCGCAGCGCCATCCGCTGGACCAGCGGCATCGCCGGAATCAGCTCAACCGAGACAATGGTCTGCAGCCCGACGTCGACGGGCAGCTGCCGAACCTTCTCCACCGCCTTGTCCCAGACCACGGCGACGGTGGCGCCGTGGTCCTCGAACTGATGACGGAGCTCGCGGTCGGTATACAAGGGATTGTGTTCGACGACGACGGCGCCCAGCCGCAGCGCCGCATGGAAAGCGATGATGTGCTGCGGGCAGTTCGGCAGGACCAGCGCCACACGGTCGCCGGCCCTGACGCCGAGTTTCTTCAGGCCCGCAGCCGCCCTGCTGATGGCGGTCCCGAGTTCGCGGTAACTGGTGCGTGCCCCGAAGAATTCCAGCGCTGTCTTCCGTCCATAACGCCGAACGGAGGAGTCCATGAGGTCGACCAGGGACCCCGCGGGGAGTTTGAGGTCGACGGGAACACCGGGGCCGTAGTGGCGGGTCCAGGGGCGGTCGGGATGCTCGGGCCCCGCGGATCGTCTGATCATGGTGTGTCCTTGCCACTGGGCTGTGCCGGGTTGCCGGCCGTCGGGCCCGGCAGGACCCGTCAGGAAATCCTATCGGGGCAGCACCGGTCCGGGAGTACTGGACCGGACTGCGCGACAGCCGCGGCGGCGCGGGCCGTGAGGTGACTTTCGGCCCTTGGCACCCGGCAGGCCCGGGCGGAAGCTGGGGCGTACACCGCGAGCGGCAGGTCCGCGCATCTTTGTAGGTTTGTGCATTTTGTAGGTCTGTGTAGTGGATAAGTCTGCACAGTGCACAGGGTCTGCGCGGTCCACAGATTCACGGGTAGAGGTCCACGGGAGCACCATGAAACACCAGCAGCCGAGCCTGAAGTTCCTTGGTGCCACCGACACCGTCACCGGGTCCCGCTACCTGATCGACGCCGGCGGCCGGCGCGTACTGGTGGACTGCGGGCTCTTCCAGGGCTACAAGCGCAGCCGCGAGCGCAACCGGACGCCCTTCCCGGTGCCGCCGCAGTCCATCGACGCCGTGGTGCTGACCCATGCGCACCTGGACCACACCGGCTACGTCCCGGCCCTGGTCCGGGACGGATTCGGCGGCCCGGTCTACGCCACGGACGGCACCACCGATCTATGCAAACTCATCCTCCCGGACAGCGGCCACCTGCAGGAGGAAGAGGCCAGGTATGCCTCGCAGCGGGGATCGTCCGCGCACGATCCCGCGATCCCGCTCTACACGGCCGCCGACGCCGTAGCGTCCCTCAACAGATTCAAAATCCGGGATTTTGACGATCCCCTTGACCTCGGCGGTGGCATGGAGCTGACGTTCGTGCCGGCCGGACACATCCTCGGCGCCGCCCAGGTCCACGTCCGGCTAGGCTCCCAATCCGTGCACTTCACCGGAGACCTGGGCCGCGCCGATGATCCCTTCATGTACCCCCCGCGGCCGCTCGGCGAAACAGGGATCCTGGTGACCGAATCAACCTACGGCAACCGGAAACACTCCACGGAGGATCCGGAGAAGCAACTAGGGGAGATCATCAACCGCGTCGCGAAGCGCGGCGGCGTCATCATGTTCGCCGCGTTCGCCGTCGGCCGGGCTGAAACGCTCATGCTGTACCTGTCCCGGCTCCTGCGCAAGGGCGCGATTCCGCGCATCCCGGTGTACCTGAACAGCCCCATGGCGATCGACGCCTCCGAAATGTACCAGCGCCACCCCGAGGAACACCGGCTCAAGCGCGAGGAATACGTGGACATGTACAAGCTGGCCAAGGTCACCCGCACCGTGGACGAGTCCAAGCTCCTGAACCTGCGCGGCGGCCCCATGATCATCATCTCGGCCAGCGGCATGCTGACCGGCGGCCGGATCCTGCACCACGTCGCGGCGTACGGCCCGGACCCGAAAAACGCCGTCATCCTCAGCGGCTACCAGGCAGGAGGCACGCGGGGGGCCACCCTGGCCGCCGGCGAACGGGAGCTGCGCATCTACGGGGAGGACGTCAAGATCCGGGCCGAAGTGATCCAAATGGAAAGCCTGTCCGCGCACGCCGACGCCGACGGCATCATCGCGTGGATGAAAGCGGCAGCGAAGGAGCCCCGCATGACCTACATCACGCACGGCGACCCCGATGCGTCCGATGCCCTGCGCATCAGGATCAAGCGCGAACTCGGCTGGCGGGCCCGGGTACCCGAGCATCTGGAGTCGATCGACATTGAGGATCCGCGATGAATCCGGTTGTCACGCGCACCTCCGTGCTGAAGGAGATCCATGATCTCGCCCGGCCGCTGAAAAACGACCGGGACCTCAACGGCCTGGTGCGGCGGGCCGCCGACTGCCGTTTCGTCGCCATCGGCGAGGCGTCCCATGGCACCCACGAGTTCTACACCTGGCGCGACACCCTCAGCAGGCGTCTCATCGCCGAGGAGGGGTACAACTGGATCGGGGTGGAAGGAGACTGGCCGGACTGCTGGCGGATCAACCGGTGGGTCCGCGGCCAGGACGGCAAGGATCAGGGAGTGCACGCCCTGCTGGCCGGTTTCGAACGCTGGCCCACCTGGATGTGGGCCAACGAGGAAATCGCGGCGTTCCTGGACTGGCTGCGCACCTGGAACGCGGGGCGCCCCATGGACAAGCGAGTGGGCTTCTACGGCCTGGACGTCTACTCGCTCTGGGATTCGCTGCGCGAAATCATCGGCTGGCTGCAGGAAAACGTCCCGGACGCCGTACCCGCGGCGATGCGCGCCTGGCAATGCTTCTCACCGCACCACGAGGACCCGCACCAGTATGCCTGGAGCACGCGGCTGGTCCCGCAGTCCTGCGAGGCCGACGTCGTGGCCCTCCTGACCGAGGTCAGGAACCGGGTCTTCAGCCCCGGCCCCCACGACGAGGACGCCTTTGACGCCGTCCAGAACGCCGAGGTCGCGGCCAACGCCGAGCACTACTACCGCATCATGGTCCGCGGCGACCGGCAGTCCTGGAACGTCCGCGACCACCATATGGCGGACACCATCGACCGCGTCAGCCGGCACCTCGGGCCGGCGTCGAAGGGCCTGATCTGGGAGCACAACACGCATGTCGGGGATGCGCGGGCCACCGACATGGCGCAGGACGGCCTGGTCAACGTCGGGCAACTGCTACGGGAACGCCACGCGGGCGAGGGCGTGCTCCTGGTCGGTTTCGCCGGGCACCGGGGTTCCGTGATCGCCGCCGACGCGTGGGGCCGGCCGGAGCGCATCCTCACGGTGCCGGAAGCACGGCCGGGCAGCCACGAAGACTTCCTGCATCAGGCCCTCGGCGTGCCGTCCGTGCTGGAGTTCGGTGACGACAGGACCGGGCCGTGGCTTTCGACGTGGCTCGGACACCGGGCGATCGGCGTCGTGTACCACCCGGAGCGGGAGGCGGGGAACTACGTTCCGACCCGGATGGGGGAACGCTACGACGCTCTCATCTGGCTCGAACACACCGCGGCACTGCGTCCCGTGCACCATGAGGGGCCGCCCCGCGAACCGGAATTGGAAACGGAGCCCACTGGTTTCTAGGCCGTGCAATTAGGCCGCGTAACAGGCCCGCTGGCGGGTCCACCTGCAGATCCACGTGCAGGTCCTCAGCGCGGCGCGGGGCCTTAAGGCCCTAACCCGGCCCATGACGGGCGCGGGAGACTGAAGGTGCCAGCCGGCTGTCGGCACTGCCGCCCGATCATGCACTACAGGCACCACCCAACGCAGATGTTAGGCGGTGCAGCTAACAAGCAGTGCAGGGATCATGCGCTCTATAGACAATGCGGTGTGTAGCTGCCGGTTCAGATCACGCGATGGAGAAGAGCAGGATTCAGAATGAGCAAAGCAATCGTCGTCGGTATCAACGGGTCTGCGGGCAGCGACGCCGCCTTGACGTGGGCCCTTCAGCGGGCGGCCCGGGACAAGCTTCCGGTCATCGCCCTCCACGCGGTGGATGACCGCTGGATGTCCCCTGATTTCCAGTACCACGAGCTCATCCGCGAATCGGGGATGGAACTGCTTGAGAAGGCGAAGGCGAGCGCCAGCGAGCAGTCCCCTGGCGTCGAGGTGGACATTCAGCTCCGCCACGGCAGCGGGGGATCGGTGCTGCGGGATATCTCCAAAGAAGCAGCCATGATCGTCGTGGGCGGCCATGAAAAACATCACCTCGACGGCGGTCCCGTGACGGACCGCGCCCTGCAGGTCGTCGCCGCCTCGGACTGTCAGGTGGCCGTCATCCCAGCAAAGCCTGGCGCCGGGGCCAAGGGCGTCGTGGTCGGCGTGGACGGTTCCGAGGAGTCGCTGCAGGCCGTGGCAGTTGCCGCCGCGGAAGCTGACCTTGGCGGAGACGAGCTCACCGTGGTCCTCGCGTTCAAGACCCCCGCCCGGTGGGTCGAGAAGCAGCTACCGTCCAGCGGCCTCGCCGAGAGCATGGTCGAAGAGAACCGGATCGTGCTCGCCGAGTCGGTGGCCGGGCTCGGCGACAAATACCCCGACCTTGTGGTCCATCAGCGACTCGAGACGGACACCCAGCCCGCGAAGGCCCTCGTGGACACCGCCGCGGACGCCAGAGTGCTGGTGATCGGAAGCCGCGGCCGCGGCGGGCTCTCCCGCACGGTGCTCGGCTCCACGGCGCACGCCGTCCTGCTGAACGTTCCGTGCCCCACCATCGTCACGCGGGTGCACAAGGTCAAGCACGGGGACTGACGCCCGGCAAGTCCTTGCAACCCGATGAGTACCGGCCGGAAAGCCCCCTCTGCGGAGGGGGCTTTCCGCCGCCGCCGACGGATGGGAGGATGTTGCCGTGGACCCCTTCTACAATTTCGTCTCGCACTTTTGGTGGCTCGTCTTTCCCATGAGCGGACTGATGGGCGGGTGGGCCCGGTCCTGGTCCAAAGCCACTGAACGCCGGCACCGGCGCCGGATGGAGCTCTACACAATCAAGAACCAGGCCGCGCAGGCGGAACAGGCCAGCCAGGCCCAGGTCCTGGCCCTCATGAATGCGCACGACGCCGTGAACCGGCGCTGGCTCGACTACGAACTCGACGTCGGGAAGCTGATCGACTACCCGGTCATGACCGATGTCCGGGAGCCGCTCACGGTGGCTTTCCTGCGGGCCAAGCGTGAGGCCGACGGTCTGCGGCCCGCCGCCCCCGGTGACCTCAGGACTGCGGCCCGTTTGGCGGAGTACCGGGCCGCCGTCACCAGTTTCGAGATCGCCTTCGATGTCGCGGAACGCGAAGCCAAGCGGATCAGGGACAGCAAATTCACCGGCCCGGAACGCCAGCGTCTCGAGACTGCCCGGAAGCTCCTGAGGATCGCCTCGGACGCCGCGGCGACTCCTGCCGAACGTCAGACGGCCTACAGGCGCGCACGCCGTGAACTCGACGGGCTCATCGTGCTGCCGGAGGCCACGCTCGCCGCGCTCGAGGACAAGATTGCTTCAATGCTCGACGCCGGTCCGGCGCCTGAGGCGCGCCGGTCCGTCTGAGCAGTACCGCTGACGGGGCAGTGCTCCCGGTCCGCCTCTCTGTGACGAGGATCGCCTCGCTGCCCTGAGGGTCGACTTCCTCCGGGAAGGGCGGAATTTAGGGTCTTCCGGCATGTTTTGCGCTGCCGTATTTCCCACGTACCATCGATAAGGTTTCAAGCTGCGTTCGTGGCCACTGAGCATTCATCCGGATAGGCATGAGATGATTGTTTGTGGCCATGCGGCACCGGGGAAGTGGAACTGCTGACCGTGGACACTGCAGATTGGGCAACAGGTGGAAATCACCGTAATGGTGGCGCTAGTAGTATCGCTGGCGCTGTTCTTCGACTTCACCAACGGATTTCATGACACCGCGAACGCCATGGCTACCCCCATCGCGACCGGTGCCATCAAACCCAGGACTGCAGTCGCCCTGGCGGCGGTGCTGAACCTCGTGGGGGCGTTCCTCTCCACGGAAGTAGCCAAGACCGTTTCCGGAGGCATCATCAAAGAGGGCTCCGACGGGGTCGCGATCACGCCGGACATCATCTTCGCCGGGCTGATGGGCGCCATTCTCTGGAACATGATCACCTGGCTGAAGGGACTGCCGTCCAGTTCCTCGCACGCGCTCTTCGGCGGCCTGATCGGTGCCGCGATCGCCGGCATCGGCATCCACTCGATCAACTTCGAATCCATCCTGCAGAAGGTCATCCTTCCCGCCGTCTTCGCCCCGATCATCGCAGGCGGCGCGGCCTATCTGTGCACGCGGCTGGCCTATGCCCTGACGTCACGCCATGACCCGGAAACCGGCGACAAGCTGACCCAGAAGCGCGGCGGATTCCGGACCGGCCAGATCTTTACGTCCAGCCTCGTGGCACTGGCCCATGGAACCAATGACGCCCAGAAGACCATGGGCATCATCACCCTCGTCCTGATCTCGGCCGGCGCGCAGCCTGCCGGCTCCGGACCGCAGTGGTGGGTTATCACCGCCTGCGCCCTCGCCATCGCGATCGGCACCTACGCCGGCGGCTGGCGGATCATCCGCACAATGGGCTCGGGCCTCACCGAAGTGAAGCCGGCCCAGGGTTTCTCCGCCGAGGCCAGCACCGCCTCGGCCATTCTGGCCTCGTCGCACCTGGGCTTTGCCCTGTCCACCACCCAGGTGGCCTCCGGCTCCGTCATCGGCTCGGGCATGGGACGCCGCGGCACCACCGTCCGGTGGGGAACCGCCGGCCGGATTGCCCTCGGCTGGCTCTTCACGCTCCCGGCGGCCGGTATCGTGGGCGCCCTCACGGCCGTGCTCGTGCAGACGGGCGTCGTCGGAGTCATCATCGCGGCCGCCGCCGGCACCGCCGCCGTGGCCTACATGTTCGTGCATTCGCGGAAATCCCAGGTGGGCCACCACAACGCCGTCGAGATCGAAGAAATGGGCCAGGCCGTGCAGTTCCGCAAGAAGAAGTCTGCCGCCAAGGCGATCAAGAACGGGGATGCCCAGCGATGAAGTGGTTGGAACTGTTCAGCGTGGCAGGGGCCACGCTCGTGGCCGCGGTCACAGTCGTAGTCCTCTATTCCCTCGGCGTCCGGCTCACGGCCATCGCTGGGGATGTCCGGAACGCGCCGGCGTCGTGGACCCGCCCGCTCGCTTACACGTGCTTCGCCCTGTGCGGCGCCGCCGTCCTCTTTGGGCTGTATCTGATCATTCCCTACTTCCACAAGTAGGCCGCCGTCCTCACGCGGGCCGCTGCGGCGCGCTCTCCGGGCGGGGCGACCCGGGGATGGGAACCCGGCGCCGCATTGGCTAGGCTGGGGCCATGGTGAGCTTCCAGTACTTCGTGGCCTCCTCACTCGACGGCTTCATCGCCACGGATGACGACAACCTGGCGTGGCTGCTTCAGTTTGACGGCTTTGAGGGCGGCCAGGACAGCTACGACGCGTTCCTGGCCGACGTCGGCTGCATCGTTATGGGCGGTGAGACGTACGCGTGGCTCCTGGAGCACGAACCGGGTGCCTGGCCCTATCCCGACACGCCCTGCTGGGTCTTCACCCACCACGAGCACTCCGCCCCGAAGGGCGCCAACGTGACGTTCGTCCGCGGGGTCGTCCGCGAGTTCGTGGACGACCTCAAGGATGAGGCCTCCGGACGGAACATCTGGGTGGTCGGCGGGGGAGTCCTCGCCGCGCAATTCGCGGATGCCGGGCTGCTCGACGAGCTGATTCTCTCGGTCATTCCCGTAGTGCTGGGAGGCGGCAAGCAACTGCTGCCCATGACCGGCCCGACGCCGCCGCTGGAGCTCACCGCGTCCCGGACCATGGGCCGCGGCATCGTGGAGTTGCGCTACCGCTTCCCGGGCAGGAGCTAGCAGGCCCCATCCGGCGCGACGGCCCGGCCCTCCTGCCCATCCCACCGGCGCCCCGGTGAACTCCTACCCTGCGATATCGCGGAGGAGGTTCGTGATCCGGGCCGTGGAGAGCCGGCGGCCGTGCTCGTCCGTCATGACGATCTCGTGGGTCGTGAGGGTCCGGCCGAGGTGGATGGCCGTGCACGTCCCGGTGACGGTTCCAGCGGAGATCGCCCGGTGATGCGTGGCCCCGACCTCGATCCCGAGCGCCTGCCGGTTCGGTCCCGCGTGCAGGCCGGCCGCGAAAGACCCCAAGGTCTCGGCCAGGACCACGTGGGCCCCGCCGTGCAGGATCCCGGCCACCTGGGTGTTCCCCTCCACCGGCATGGTGGCCACGGTCCGCTCCGGACTCATTTCAAGGAAGTGGATCCCCATCTTCACCACGAGGGCGCCGACGCCGTACTGGCCCAGCCAATCGTGCATGTCCTCGGGAACTCCGGCCGCCGCAAGCTCGGCCGCGTAGGGGGCCGGCGTGAAATTGTCCATCATGGGAACTAGGCTGGCACCTGTGAGTGAAACTACCAAACCGGCCCCTTCCCCCGCGACCGAGCCTTCCACAGACGCCGGCACAGATGCTGTCACTGCCACGGACGCAGCCACAGCCTCTGTCCTGGTGGCCGAGCCGCCCGTCGCCGAAGCCGCAACGCCCGCCAGGAAGGCGCGACGCGTCGGGACCGAGGTCTCCGCGACCCAGGCACCGGTGGTGCCCCTCACGGACCAGCCCCGGCTTCTGGTCCTCGACGGCCACTCAATGGCCTTCCGCGCTTTCTATGCCCTGCCGGCCGAAAACTTCGCCACCTCCAGCGGCCAGCACACCAACGCGGTCCACGGCTTCACGTCCATGCTGATCAACCTCATCAAGGAACAGAACCCCACGCACGTCGCCGTCGCTTTTGACGTCTCCGACGACACCACGTTCCGCAAGGCCGAGTACGACGGCTACAAGGCCGGGCGCAACGAGACCCCCCGCGAGTTCAGCGGCCAGATCGACCTCATTGAAAAAGTCATGACCGCCTGGGGCATCAAGACCATCAAGATGCCCGGCTTCGAAGCCGACGACATCCTCGCCACCCTCGCCGCCCAGGGCGATGAGGCCGGCTTCGAGGTCCTGCTCGTCTCCGGCGACCGGGACACCTTCCAGCTCATCACCGAGAACGTCTTCGTCCTCTACCCGAAGCAGGGCGTCACCAACATCCCCCGGATGGACGCCGAAGCAATCGAGGCCAAGTACTTCGTCTCGCCGCCGCGCTATTCGGACCTCGCCGCGCTCGTCGGGGAAACCGCGGACAACCTTCCCGGCGTCCCCGGCGTCGGGCCCAAGACCGCCGCGAAGTGGATCAACCAGTACGGCGGCCTCGAGGGCATCCTGGAAAACCTCGACTCGATCGGTGGAAAGGTCGGCGACGCCCTCCGCGAGCACGTCGAATCGGTCAAACGGAACCGCCGGCTCAACCGCCTCCTGACCGACCTCGAGCTCCCCGTGTCCCTCCACGACCTGGAGGAGCCGCGCCCGGACCATGACGCGGTCGAGGAAATTTTCGACCGCCTCGAATTCAAGACGCTCCGCACCCGGCTTTTCGCCCTCTACGGCAACGAGCCCGTCGAAGGCGAACCGGACAGCATCGAGGTTCCCGAGTTCTCGACCCTCACCTCCGCGGCGGAGCTGCGGACCTTCTTCGACGCCGGGACGGGGCTCCGGTCCGCCCTCGCCGTCGAATTCGCGCCCGGCAGGATCGTGGACGACGCTTCAGCCCTTGCCGTGGTCCGCAAGGACGCGGCCGGGTACATCGAGCTCACCGGCCTGGATGCCGAGGCCGACGCCGTGCTGGCCGGCTGGCTCCGGGATCCCGGCGCCCCGAAAGTCATCCACGGGTTCAAGCCGGCGCTCAAGGCCTTCACCTCCCGAGGGCTCGGCCTGGACGGCGTGGTGGACGACACCGCGATCTCCGGCTACCTCATCCAGCCGGACCGGCGCAGTTACGAACTCGCCGAACTCGCCCAGCACCACCTCAAGATGACCGTATCCACCGAGGCTGCCAAGACTGGCCAGCTGGAACTCGCCTTCGGCGGCGAGGACGACGGCGCCGCGGCCGGCGCGCTGGTCCAGCAGGCCGCCGTCGTGCACGCCCTGAGCCACCACTTCGAAACGGAACTGAAGACCCGCAAGGCCCAGGAGCTTCTGACGAGCCTTGAACTGCCCGTCAGCCGGGTCCTGGCGCAGATGGAGCTCACCGGGATCGCGGTCTCCATGGAGCGCATGGAAGAACAGCTCGCCGACCTCGCCAAGGTGATCGATAACGCCCAGGAACAGGCTTTCGCTGCCATCGGCCACGAGGTCAACCTCGGTTCGCCCAAGCAGCTGCAGACGGTGCTGTTCGAGGAGCTCGGCCTGCCCAAGACGAAGAAGATCAAGTCCGGGTACACCACCGATGCCGCGTCGCTCAAGACGCTGCTGGAGAAGACCGGCCATGAATTCCTCGTCCAGCTGATGGCCCACCGCGAGTCCTCGAAGCTGCGGCAAATGGTGGAAAGCCTCAAGAAGTCCGTGGCCGACGACGGCCGGATCCACACCACGTATGCGCAGAATGTGGCCGCCACCGGCCGTATCTCCTCCAACAACCCGAACCTGCAGAACATCCCGGTCCGGAGCGAGGAGGGCCGGCGCGTCCGCAGCATCTTCGTGGTGACCGAGGGCTATGACTGCCTCCTGTCCGCGGACTACTCGCAGATCGAGATGCGGATCATGGCGCACCTTTCCGGCGATCCCGGCCTCATCCAGGCCTACAAGGAGGGTGAGGACCTGCACCGGTACGTCGGTTCGCACATCTTCCACGTGCCGCCGTCCGAGGTCACCAGCGCCATGCGCTCCAAGGTCAAGGCCATGTCCTACGGCCTGGCCTACGGGCTGACGTCCTTCGGGCTTTCCAAGCAGCTGGAGATCTCCGTGGACGAGGCCCGGACGTTGATGAAGGAATACTTCGAACGCTTCGGCGCTGTTCGGGATTATCTCCGCGGCGTGGTCGACCAGGCCCGGATCGACGGCTACACGGCCACGATCGAGGGCCGCCGCCGCTACCTGCCGGACCTGACCAGCACGGACCGGCAGCTGCGGGAAATCGCCGAGCGAGTGGCCTTGAACTCGCCCATCCAGGGGTCCGCGGCGGACATCATCAAACGTGCCATGCTGGGCGTCTCCGGCGCGCTGGCGGACCAGGGCCTGAAATCGCGGATGCTGCTCCAGGTCCATGATGAACTGGTGCTCGAAGTCGCCAAGGGTGAACGCGAGGCGGTTGAGAAGCTCGTGACCGAGCAAATGGGCTCGGCCGCGGATCTCAGCGTCCCGTTGGACGTCCAGATTGGCATCGGGTCCAGCTGGCACGAGGCGGGGCACTAACGGTTCACCGGTTCCGGCAGGGTGTCGTTCCGGCACGTTTTCGTTCCGGCTCTGCCGGGGGCTGCCGGATTTTCAGGATATTCAGGATTCTCAGGGGGAGAAGCACGTGGCAGAGAAATACGAGCTCAGGCGGTTCCGGGCGGTCGGGAAGGACTCGGCAGACTACGCCCAGGGGACTGCGTGGCTGCGCGGAGTCGGGATCGGATTCTACGACGAACCGCGCAAAGACGAGTTTGTGGACAAGATCATGGCCATGTACCGAGTGGATAACCGTGAGATGACCGGCGTGTACCAGCCCGACGGCGTCGCGGCCCACTCGCTGTCGGCCGACATTCCGGTGGCGACGTTCGCCACCCTGCGCAAGGACCTGAACATCGGCTACGGCCGCCAGCTCGAAGCCCAGCTCGTCACCGCCGTCACGGTGCGCGGGACCCATCGCCGGCAGGGGCTGCTCCGGCGGATGATGACCGAGGACCTCGCCGCGGCCAAGGCGGACGGCGTCGCGCTGGCGGCGCTCACCGCCTCGGAGGCGTCCATCTACGGTCGGTTCGGCTACGGGGTGGCCACCTTTGAGCGCAGCATCAAGGTGGACACCGGGCCCCGTTTCCGCCTCCGCCACGAGCCGGTGGGGTCGGTGGAGATCGCCGACCGGAAGGTCCTGCTTGACCTGGCCCCCGAAGTCTTCGCACGGGTTCAACGCGCCATGCCCGGATCCATCTCGCGGCAGGAGGCCTACCGGCTGCGGTCCTCGGGCACGCTCGGCCGCGACGGCAGCGAAGACGAGGCCATCCGCTGTGCCCTGCACTATGACGCCGCGGGCAGCGTGGACGGGTATGTCTCCTACAAGTTCGCCGGGTGGGACGCCAAGCCGTACACCATGGAGATTGTGGACCTCGTGGCGGCGACCGACGCCGCCTATCTGGAACTGTGGCAGTTCCTGGGCAGCATCGACCTCGTGGAACGGATCAGCTGGCAGGACGCGCCGGTGGATGACCCGCTGACCTGGGCCCTCGAGGACCCCCGCTGCGTCGAGTCCTCGGACCAGCGCGACATGCTGTGGCTGCGCATCCTGGACCCGTTGCGGGTCCTGGGCGCCCGGCGCTACTCTGCCGACGGGACCCTGGTCCTCGCCGTCCGGGACAGCCTCGGCTTTGCCGCCGGCACCTTCGCCCTGGCAGTCAGCGGCGGGGAGGCCACGGTGACGCCCGCTGCGGATGCTGAGCCGGAGTTGTCGCTGGATGTCGCGGACCTCGGGTCCATCTACCTGGGGGCCGTCTGTCCCGTGACGCTGACGGCCGCCGGCCGGATAACCGAGCACGCGCCCGGAGCGGCCCTGACCGCGAGGCTCATGTTCGCCGTCGAACGCTCACCGCACTGCCTCACGCACTTCTAGCCGCACTGCCTGGGGCGCTTCTTCGCGCAGTTCCCGCCGTCCGCGTCGTTCGCGCGGAGGACCCCGCGCGCTTTGACCGGCGTTGACGTAAACGACTAGACTAAACGGGCGTGTACTACGTGCGCGCATCTACAATCCACAAAATCAGGATGACCCGGCATATCACCTGCTGAGATGCCGTGTTCTTCGTCTGCATTCCATAATGCGGGGGGAGCGGTTTGCCTGACCGACTAACTATCCACAACGGAGCCCCTACTACATGACCATCACCTCCACCGAGAAGCCCGGTACCCCCGTAGTCGCGATTAACGACATCGGTACCGCTGAGGACTTCCTCGCAGCTGTCGACGCCACCATCAAGTACTTCAACGACGGAGACCTCGTCGAAGGTACCGTCGTCAAGGTCGACCGCGACGAAGTTCTGCTCGACATCGGTTACAAGACCGAAGGTGTCATTCCCTCCCGCGAGCTTTCCATCAAGCACGACGTTGACCCCGGAGACGTCGTCTCCGTTGGCGATCAGGTCGAAGCCCTGGTGCTCACCAAGGAAGACAAAGAAGGCCGCCTGATCCTCTCCAAGAAGCGTGCTCAGTACGAGCGTGCCTGGGGCGACATCGAGAAGGTCAAGGAAGAAGACGGTGTTGTCACCGGTACCGTCATCGAGGTTGTCAAGGGTGGTCTTATCCTCGACATCGGTCTGCGCGGCTTCCTGCCCGCATCCCTCGTCGAGATGCGCCGCGTGCGCGACCTCGCTCCGTACATCGGTCAGCAGATCGAAGCCAAGATCATCGAGCTGGACAAGAACCGCAACAACGTTGTCCTGTCCCGCCGTGCATGGCTCGAGCAGACCCAGTCCGAGGTCCGCTCCACGTTCCTTAACAAGCTGGAAAAGGGCCAGGTCCGTCCCGGCGTCGTTTCCTCCATCGTCAACTTCGGTGCCTTCGTGGACCTGGGCGGCGTAGACGGTCTGGTTCACGTTTCCGAGCTGTCCTGGAAGCACATCGACCACCCGTCCGAGGTTGTCGAAGTTGGCCAGGAAGTCACGGTCGAGGTTCTCGAGGTCGACCTGGACCGCGAGCGCGTCTCCCTGTCGCTCAAGGCTACGCAGGAAGATCCGTGGCAGACCTTCGCCCGCACCCACGCCCTCGGCCAGGTTGTTCCGGGTAAGGTCACCAAGCTGGTTCCGTTCGGCGCGTTCGTTCGCGTTGAAGACGGCATCGAAGGCCTGGTCCACATCTCCGAGCTCGCCGTGCGTCACGTTGAGCTGGCCGAGCAGGTTGTCTCCGTTGGCGACGAGCTGTTCGTCAAGGTCATCGACATCGACCTCGAGCGCCGCCGCATCTCCCTCTCCCTCAAGCAGGCCAACGAGGGCGTCGACGCCGACAGCACCGAATTCGACCCGGCACTCTACGGCATGGCCGCCGAGTACGACGAAGAGGGCAACTACAAGTACCCGGAGGGCTTCGACCCGGAGTCCAACGAGTGGCTTGAAGGCTACGAGACGCAGCGCGCCGCCTGGGAGCAGCAGTACGCTGACGCCCAGACCCGCTGGGAAGCCCACAAGAAGCAGGTTGCCCAGCACGCTGCCGACGACGCTGCAGCTGCAACGTCCGGCGAGAGCGACTCCGGCACCACCAGCTACTCCTCCGAGCCGGCTGCAACCGAAGCCGGTGCAGGCACGCTTGCCTCGGACGAGGCTCTTGCCGCTCTGCGCGAGAAGCTGACCGGCAACTAATTGCCCCCGGTTCTCAGGCGTCCGCTTCCTGAGTCCAGGCAGTTTGTAGCCTAAAGCTGCACCGTCACGGTGCAGTAGTTTGAATGCACAGCAAAGGTGGTCGTCCCTCTGGGGGCGGCCACCTTTGCGTTGCGCGGACATGCTCCGCGGCTGCCCGCTCCACACGACATGCTCATTCTTGGAGCCCTCCCCTTTAGGACATGCTCATTCTTGGGCGTCACCAGTGGACATGTGGACATAGTGTCCGGTCCTGGCCCCGAGCGCTGGACATGTCCAGTGGCGGCGACGTCGTGCCCGCTCCCAGGACCGGACATGTTCCTTTTTGGGACTCGCACGTGGGGACATGCTCACTCTTGGAACTCACCTCTCGGGACATGCTCATTTTTGGGCGTCACCAGTGGACATATGGGCATTGTGCCCAGTCCTGGCCCAGAACGAGGGACATGTCCAGCGGTCGGGAGGTGCAACATGTTCTGGCCTGCTGGCGAGGGACCGGCGCGTGCCCGAGGTGCGGCTGGCCGTGGAATCCTTGACGGCGGATCTTCCCTGAGTCCACACTTTGCAGGTTGAGATTTTCGCAGCCGACGACAAGGGGGAGTTCCATGGCTGAGCCATCGGGGGCAGTTGAAGCGCAGGGCACAGGCGGGGCAGTTGGTCCGTGGCCACGGGGCATCCATGCCATCACCTTGTTTGTCGAAAACCTGGCCACGACGAGGAGTTTCTACGAAGAAGTCTTCCGTCTGCCGCTCATCTTTGAGGACGACGTCTCTGCAGTCTTCAAGTTCGAGAACACTTTGATCAATCTGCTCACTATCTCCGAAGCCCCCCAACTCATCCAACCGGCAACCGTCGCCAACGTAGAGGCCGGCGTCCGCCTGCAGTTCACCATTGAAGTGGACGACGTCGACGACATGTGCGCGGAGTTGTCCCGCCGCGGCGTGGAACTGCTGAACGGTCCCATGGACCGGCCGTGGGGTATTCGTACAGCCAGCTTCCGCGACCCTGCCGGACACATCTGGGAAATCGCCCACTAGCCCGGTTCAGGCCAACGAAAACCATCTGGCCGCGGGAGGGCATGTCCAGTCCTGGACGCGTGGGGCGGGCATGAGGGCATTCTGCGCATTGCTCGCGGCCAGCGTGGGACATGTCCAGGGGTGGACGGTGAAGCGTCCCCGTGCGACGAGCCGCGCGGTCAGCGGAGCGGGATCGTGCCCTTGACCTGCATGGTGGCAGTCGCCGAGGCTGCACCAGTGACGAGTTCGGCACCCGCGGACTTCAGCAACGCAATGGCACCCACGTTGCCGGCCGTGGTCTCGGCCACCAGATGACTCGCTCCGGCAGACACGGCCAGGGCCTTCACGAGCCGCAGCGCCTCGCGGCCGACACCTCGGCCGCGGAAGCTCCGACCAAGCCAGATTCCGGTTTCCAGCGCCCCGCCAGCACCAGCCCCGCCAGCACCAGCCCCGCCAGCACCAGCCTCCAGCGGCTTCATCGTCCCCACCGCCGACCCCGGTCCCGGCCCTATACGCTTCAGCCGGACGGAACCGGCGAGTTGCCCGTCGCAGCTGATGGCCCAGCTCTTCTGCTGCGCGGGGCCGTCCAGGCCTGCGGCGGCGGCGTGGTGGAATTCGCGGAACCAGCTGATCCGGTCGGTGTTCCAGGCGGCGCTCTCGCCCAGCGGCGGGGTGACCTCGTCGGCGTCGGCATCCCGGAGCGCGAGCTCCAGGAGCTGTTCGAGCACGGCCTCGCTGACGTCAAGCAGCTCGACCGCGGGTACCGGCTCAGCTGATGGGGACATCGATCCACTCCGTCTCTCCGGGTAGCAACGCCGCACTGCCGGCTGACATGGCGGCCACCCGCTCCGCGGCGCGGGCGAGCTCCTCCGGATTGTCCGGCAGCGCAAGCCTCAGGACAGTAGTCTGCGCCTCGTAACGGGTTTCTGCCATGACAAAGCCCGCGGCGCGCAGATCGTTCTCGAGCCGCCCGGCCCCGGCGTGCCCCACCCGCACCGAACAGATCCGCAGCCGGCGGCGCCGCACGAGGGGCGCGAGTTCCAGCGACGCGGCCACCGATTCCGAGTACGCGCGCACCAGGCCGCCGGCGCCGAGGAGGATACCGCCGAAATAGCGTACGACGACGGCGGCGACGTCGCTGAGGTCGGCCACGCCGGGCGCGGTCTCGCGTTTGAGCAGCGCCTCCAGCATCGGGATGCCGGCAGTTCCGGACGGTTCGCCGTCATCGTTGGAACGCTGGACGTCCCGGTCGGGGCCGAGCACGAAGGCGAAGCAGTGGTGCCGTGCGTCGTGGAATTCTTTGCGGAGACCGGCCAGGACGAAGCGGGCTGCGTCTTCGTCCGCCGTGCGGGCAAGGACGGTGATGAAGCGGGACCGCTTGACCTCGATTTCGTGCCGGAACTGGGACCCTGCGGCGAGGGTGGTGTAAATGGAAGTCCTGCTCTCGGGGTAATCCGCCTCATCTTCCACCGGTTCAGTTTAGTCTTGTGGGGTGTTGAAGATCGGGTTGACCGGCGGGATCGCGTCGGGGAAGTCACTGGTTGCCGAGCGCCTGCGGGAGCTCGGCGCGGTGCTTGTCGACGCCGATGCGCTGGCCCGCGACGTCGTAGAGCCCGGCACGCCCGGGCTGGCACGGGTGGTCGAGGCGTTCAGCGCCGCCATCCTGACCTCCGATGGCCGGCTGGACCGGGCCCGGCTGGGTTCCCTGGTCTTCGGCAATCCGGAACGCCTGGCCGTGCTGAACGGAATCGTCCATCCGCTGGTCCGGGAGCGCGCCACGGCGATGGTGGCGGCCGCCCCGGCCGGCGCCGTCGTAGTCCAGGACATCCCCCTGCTGGTGGAAACCGGACAGGGGAAGAACTTCCACCTCGTGGTAGTGGTCGACGCCCCGGACGACGTCCGGGTCCGGCGCATGGCCGAACACCGCAATATGAGTGTCGACCAGGCGCACGCCCGGATGGCCGCGCAGGCAAGCCGCGAGGACCGGCTTGGAGCCGCGGACGTCGTGCTGGACAACTCGGGCACCCCCGACGAACTGAGGCACGCGGTAGATGCGCTGTGGGAAGGGCGGCTGGCGCCCTTCGCACTGAACCTCAAGGAGCAAAAGATCGCGCCGCGGACCGGCGGACCGGTCCTTGCACCGGCGGATCCGTCCTGGGCGGCGCAGGCAGGCCGGCTCATCGACCGGCTCCGCGCCGCTGTGCCGGAGGACGTGCTGTCCCTGGACCACATCGGCTCCACTGCCGTCCCGGGCCTGGACGCCAAGAACGTGATCGACCTGCAGCTGGGCGTCCGCGACCTCGAGGCCGCAGACAGGATCGCGCCGCTGCTGGCCGAGGCCGGATTCCCGCGCTGGCCCGGCATCATTTCCGACAACCCCAAACCCTCGCACTCCGACCCCGCTGACTGGGGCAAACGACTGCACGGCAACGCCGATCCCGGCCGGGCCGTGAACCTGCACCTCCGCGCCGCCGGATCGCCGGGCTGGCGGTACGCCCTGTGTTTCCGTGACTGGCTCCGCGCCGACGCCCGGGCCGGTGCGGATTATGTCGCCGAGAAGATCCGGGTGGCCGGGCTGCACGACGTCGACAAGTCCACCGCCGGCTACGCGGCGGACAAGGAAGGCTGGTTCACCGACTACGCCGCGCCCCGGATGGAAGCGTGGGTGTCGCGCACCGGCTGGCAGCCCCCGTCGTACGGTGACGACGCCGGTGACGACGCCGGTGACGACGCCGGTGACGACGCCGGTGACGACGCCGGTCCCGCTACTGCCCAAAGCTGAATCAGGACATCGTGTCGGGGGCCGGCGGTAGATTAGATACATGAGCCTTGCCCAGGAAATCAACCGTGTCGTGGCGCCCTTTGAGGTCATCAGCGACTTCCAGCCCGCGGGCGACCAGCCGGCGGCGATCGCGGAACTCACCGAGCGGATCCGCAACGGCGAGAAGGACGTGGTGCTGCTTGGCGCCACGGGTACCGGTAAGAGCGCGACGACGGCGTGGCTGATCGAGCAGGTCCAGCGCCCCACCCTGGTGATGGTGCAGAACAAGACCCTTGCCGCGCAGCTGGCCAACGAATTCCGCGAACTGCTGCCCAACAACGCGGTCGAGTACTTCGTCTCCTACTACGACTACTACCAGCCTGAGGCCTACGTGCCGCAGACGGACACCTTCATCGAGAAGGACTCCTCCGTCAATGAGGAAGTCGAACGTCTGCGCCACTCCGCGACGAACGCCCTGCTGACCCGGCGCGACGTCGTGGTGGTCGCCACGGTGTCCTGCATCTACGGCCTCGGCACCCCGGAAGAGTACATCGCCGGCATGGTGACGCTCCGCAAGGGTGCGGAGATGAACCGCGACGACCTGCTGAGGAAGTTCGTCGCCATGCAGTACACCCGCAATGACATGGACTTCCACCGCGGCACGTTCCGGGTCCGCGGCGACACCGTGGAAATCATCCCCATGTACGAGGAACTGGCGATCCGGATCGAGTTCTTCGGCGACGAGATCGAGAACATCTACACGCTGCACCCGCTGACCGGCGAGGTGATCCGGGATGAGACCGAGATGTACGTCTTCCCTGCCTCGCACTACGTCGCCGGGCCGGAACGCATGAGCCGGGCCATCACGAAAATCGAGGACGAGCTCGCCGAACGCCTCAAGGTCCTGGAAAGCCAGAACAAGCTCGTCGAGGCCCAGCGGCTGCGGATGCGCACCACCTACGACCTCGAAATGATGCAGCAGATGGGCTTCTGCAACGGCATCGAAAACTACTCCCGGCACATCGACGGCCGCGACGGCGGGACCGCGCCGCACTGCCTCATCGACTACTTCCCGGACGACTTCCTGCTGGTGATCGACGAATCGCACGTCACCGTCCCGCAGATCGGCGCCATGTATGAGGGCGACATGTCCCGCAAGCGGACGCTGGTGGACCACGGCTTCCGGCTGCCGTCGGCGATGGACAACCGGCCGCTGAAATGGGATGAGTTCCTTGAGCGCGTGGGCCAGACCGTCTACCTCTCCGCCACTCCGGGCAAGTACGAGCTCGGCAAGTCCGACGGCTTTGTGCAGCAGATCATCCGGCCCACCGGCCTGATCGATCCCGAGGTGATCGTCAAGCCGACCAAGGGCCAGATCGATGACCTGCTGGGCGAGATCCGCACCCGCACGGCCAAGAACGAGCGCGTCCTGGTGACCACGCTGACCAAACGGATGGCCGAGGACCTCACCGACTACCTCCTGGGCCACGGCGTGAAGGTGGAGTACCTCCACTCCGATGTCGACACCCTGCGCCGCGTGGAGCTCCTGCGGGAACTGCGGATGGGCGTTTTCGACGTCCTCGTGGGCATCAACCTGCTCCGTGAAGGCCTCGACCTCCCGGAGGTCTCGCTGGTGAGCATCCTGGACGCGGACAAGGAGGGCTTCCTGCGCTCGTCCACCTCACTGATCCAGACCATCGGCCGCGCCGCACGTAACGTGTCCGGCCAGGTGCACATGTACGCGGACCGGATCACTGACTCGATGGCCCACGCGATCGACGAGACCAACCGCCGGCGCGCTATCCAGGTCGCCTACAACACGGAGAAGGGAATCGACCCCCAGCCGCTCCGGAAGAAGATCGCGGACATCACCGACCAGCTGGCCAAGGAAGACGCGGACACCCGCGAACTGCTGGCGGCGGCAGGCAAGAACCGCGGCAAGGGCAAGGGCGCCGCGGTCATCCGGGCCGACGGGCTCGCGGCGGCCCCGGCCGAGGACCTTGTCGGGCTGATCGAACAGCTCACGGAGCAGATGCACGCCGCGGCCGGGGAGCTGCAGTTCGAGCTCGCGGCGAGGCTCCGCGACGAGGTGGGGGACCTGAAGAAGGAACTGCGGCAAATGCAGTCGGCGGGGCACGCCTAGGGTAAACTCGGACGAACGTAGGGGAGTATCCCAAGCGCTACGATCGTCAACACGCACGGCTACGATGCCGTGCCGGGCGTAGCGGGCAGCACGGCGGCACCACGCGCCGGCGGTCGGAGAGACTTACACCGCTGAGCTGTACCCTACGAAAGGTATTTCCCCGTGCCCGACCTTCCCCTGTGGTTCGAGATCGGCTCGTTTGTCGTTCTCGGCATCATCCTGGCCATTGATCTGCTGATGGTGCTTAAGCGCCCGCACGAGCCCTCCATGAAAGAAGCCGGACTGTGGGTCACGTTCTACGTGGCCCTGGCCCTGGTGTTCGCCGGCGCCATGTTCGCCTTCACCGGACCGGAGTTCGGCGGCCAGTTCATCGCCGGCTGGGTGACGGAATACAGCCTCAGCATCGACAACCTGTTCGTGTTCATCATCATCATGGCCCGCTTCTCGGTACCGCGTAAGTACCAGCAGGAAGTGCTCATGGTGGGCATCATCATCGCCCTGATCCTGCGCGGCATTTTCATCATGCTCGGCGCGATCGTGATCGAGCAGTTCAGCTGGGTCTTCTACATCTTCGGCGCCTTCCTGCTCTGGACCGCGTGGAAGCAGGCCCAGGACGAGGGCGAGGACGAGGAAGACAAGGAAAACCCGCTGATCGCCCGGATTCGCAGGGTCTTGCCGATGTCCGAAAAGTTCGACGGCGGCAAGCTCCGCACGGTGGTGGACGGCAAGAAGGTCTTCACCCCCATGCTGATCGTCTTTGTCACCATCGGCATGACGGACCTGCTGTTCGCGGTCGACTCCATCCCGGCGATCTTCGGCCTCACCCAGAGCGCCTTCATCGTCTTCACGGCGAACATCTTCGCCCTCATGGGCCTGCGCCAGCTGTACTTCCTGCTCGGCGGCCTCATGAACCGGCTCATCTACCTCAAGCACGCCTTGTCCGTCATCCTGGCGTTCATCGGCGTCAAGCTGGTCCTGCACGCCATGCACGTCAATGAACTGCCCTTCATCAACGGCGGCCAGCACATCGAATGGGCGCCGGAGATCCCCACCTACGTCTCCCTCGCCGTGATCATCGGCACCATCATCATCGCGGTGATCGCGAGCCTGATCAGCTCCAAGGCGTCCAAATCCAAGCTGGACGCCCGGCTCGAAGAGGACGCCCGCAAGAGCCTGAGCGACGTCGAATAGCTCCGGCGCGACCGGTCCGCGGCGCGGGCCTTCGGCCGGCGCCTTCCGGCAGGCGCCGGCACGTGCCGGACGCGTTATGCTCGGACCGTGAAGACCTTCTACCCTGCGGCACGTGACTCTGCGGCGCTGGACCTGCACCGGGTCCAGCGCCGCACCGTTTCCGTCCTGAGCGTTGCCCAGCTCCTGAGCAGCGTGGGCAGCGGTGCCAGTCTCTCCGTCGGCTCCCTGCTGGCCGTCCAGCTGTCCGGCTCCAATGCCTGGGCCGGTTCCGTCACCACAGCGGTGACACTGGCCGCCGCCGTCGCGGCGCTGCCCCTCGCCGGCCTGGCCGGACGCCGGGGCCGCCGGGCGGCGCTCGTGACCGGCCAGCTGTCGGCCATGGCCGGCTCCCTGCTCATCATCGCGTCCACGGTGTCCGGGATGTTCCCGGTGCTGCTGCTGGGAGCCGCGCTGCTGGGCTTGGGGACCGCCGCCAACCTGCAGGCCCGCTTCGCCGCCGTCGATCTCGCCGACGCCGAACACCGCGGACGGTCCCTCGCCATCGTTGTCTGGGCGGTGACGATCGGCGCCGTCGCCGGACCCAACCTGATCCGTCCGGGAGCAGCTGTGGGGGAGGCCCTGGGCCTGCCGGCACTGGCCGGACCGTTCGTGTTCTCCGCCGCCGGGCTGGCCCTGGCCGCCGTGCTGCTGGTCATCGGCCTGCGCCCGGATCCGCTGCTGCTCGCGGCCCGGATCAGGACGGCCGGCGAGCCTCTGGCGGCGAAAGGCACCACGGCTGCCCGACGCCGGCACGGCCTCCGCGCCGGCCTCCGGGCTGTCCGGAAGTCACCGCGGGCACGCCTGGCCCTGTTCGCGATCGTGGCCGCGCACGGCTGCATGGTGGCCGTGATGTCGATGACCCCGCTGCATCTCCAGCTCCTCGCCGAAGGCCCCATGGCCGACATGCCGGCCGGACATGTCCATGCCGCCAGCACGGACCTCCTGGTCCTGATCGGTTTCACGATCTCGCTGCACATCGCCGGCATGTACGCGCTCTCGCCGGTGATGGGCTGGCTCACCGATAAGACCGGCCGCCTCCCCGTGATCATTCTGGGGCACGGGCTGATTCTGCTCGCCGTCTGCGTCGCCGGATTCGGGCAGCAGCAACCCGTCCTGGTCACGGCGGGACTGGTACTGCTCGGCCTGGGCTGGTCGGCGGCCACCATCGCGGCCTCCACGCTCCTCGCCGAAAGCGTCTCCGCCGAGGACCGCGTCCTTGTCCAGGGCGTCTCAGACACCCTCATGGGGGCCGCCGGGGCGCTCGGCGCCGGCTTCTCCGGCCTCGTGATGGCCGGCGTCGGCTACCAGGGACTGAACCTGGCCGCAGCCGCCCTCGCCGCGGGGGTGCTGGCCGTCGCCGTCCCCGCTGCGGCGAGGGGCCGGGCAACCGCCGCAGCGGCCTAGCAGCACGACCCCTTCCCGCACAGCAGCTGATCACACGGCGGATGTCCGCACGCCCGATGTCCGTGCAGTGGCGGAAGCCGGGTCCGTATGCCCGCTCAGCGGGGGGCGGAGCGGGCCATCCCCAGCAGGCGACCGAAGATCGCCTCGCCGTCGTCCGCGATGCCGTCATGATGGAACTCGTCGGACTCCCACACCTGCAGGCCACGGACGGCGGCCGCGGTTTCCAGGGAGAGCTCGCGGTCCACGTAGATGTCGTCCGTGTACACGGCCGCAGCGACGGGCACGGTGTTGAAGGCCAGCCGCTCCGGATCGTAGAGCGGGCCCCAGTCGTCCTTCTCGGCGAGCAGCCGTGCCACGCCCTGCAGCGGGCGCAGGGCCGGGTCCTGCTCGAAATACCAGGGGTAGACCATTTCACCGGTTAGGAGCGGCTCCGCGGCGTCGGGGCGGAATTCGGGGAATTCCGCCAGGACCCGCCAGGCGGCCCAGTCGGTGGCCGCGGACTGGCCGTAGATGGATTCGTGCATCAGCGCGTACAGGGGGTTCGCGGCCCGGGACACGAGACCCCGGACCTGTTCCAGGAACGCGTCCGAGAGTCGGTCGCCGTCGGGTGTGGCCACGAAGGCGTCCTCAAGCAGGTGGTGGAGCGCATCCACCCGGGTGTTGCCACCCAGGAAGGAACCCACCATCTGGAAGCGCTCAACGGTGAGGCGGCCGCCGTCGGGCAGGAATTCCTCCGTCTCCCGCAGATGCCGGGCGATCCGGGTGACGGCGGCACGGTCCTCGGGGTACCAGCTGAAGTACTCGGCGTTCCGGGCCGCGACGCGCTGAAACGTTGCCCGGTACACGCGGTCCGCGGAGCCGCCCAGCGGGGCAAGGCCGCCGGTCACGAGCACCTCGCGCAGCCCCTCGGGCGCGAAGGAGAGGTAGCTGAGGGCGCAGAATCCGCCGTAGCTCTGGCCGTAGACGGTCCAGGGCGCGGCTCCCAGGGCCGACCTGATGGCCTCGGCGTCGGCGACGATGGAGTCGGCGCGGAAGTGCGTCAGGTAGCGGGCCTGCGCCGCGTCGCTGCCGCGTAGGGGCAGCGTGTTGCGGTCGATTGCCGAGGACAGGCCGGTGCCGCGCTGGTCCAGCATGAGGATCCGGAAGTCCCGTGCCGCGGCCTTGCTCCAGCCGCCCAGGGACGGCAACCGGTTACCGCGCCCGCCGGGGCCGCCCTGCAGGTAGAGCAGCCAGGGAAGCTCAGCCGCCGCTTCCTCGCTGTGCTCGGTGGACACGTATTCGCGGGCGAACACCGTGATGGTCTCGCCGCGGCGTCCGTCCTCGCTGAAGTGGTCCAGGGGTACCTGGAAGTAGTGTTCCGCGGTGCGCATGCCGCGGTAAGTGTGGCGCGCCCGGACGTGGCGCCGGACGCTGGATCCGGACTCGAGGAGGGCGGCTCCCATGAGCCCCGTCACCGGAAGATCAACCACGGGTGGCCTCCTCGCGGACGCCTGCACGGAAATCGCCCGAGCCCGCGCCGGAGCCGCCGAAAGCTTCCAGCGCGGCGCCGGTGAGGCGGAAGGTGGACCATTCGTCCATCGGGGCCGCGCCGAGCTTCCTGTAAAAGTTGATCGAGGGCTCGTTCCAGTCCAGGACGCTCCATTCGACCCGCGCATACCCGCGGCTGACGGCGGTGGCGGCCAGATGCTGGAGCAGTGCCTTGCCGTGGCCCTCGCCCCGGGCCTCGGGCCGGACGTAGAGATCCTCCAGGTAAATCCCGTGGACGCCTTCCCACGTGGAGTAGTTCAGGAACCAGAGGGCGAAACCGCGGACCTCGCCGTCGGCGTTTTCCGCCATGGTGGCGAAGACCCGGGGGTTCTCGCCGAACAGGACCCCGGTGAGCATCTCGGGGGTGTTCCGGACGGCGTCCGGTTCCTTCTCGTAGATGGCGAGGTCGTGGATCATCTGCAGGATGGCAGGGACGTCATGCGGGGCGGCAGGCCGAATTACACTCATTGTTCGAGTTTACTCGGGGCATCTGCCGGGCGGGTGACGGCCTTCGCGGGTGCCCGTGCCGCATGCCAGACAGTAGGCGCAGTCCCGCTAGAGGCGGTTGACGTCCGTGACGCGGACGACGGCGGTCCCGGACTCGTCCGAGGCCGCCAGGTCCACCTCGGCGGAGATGCCCCAGTCGTGGTGGCGGGCCGGGTCATCGAAGATCTGCCGGACCTTCCACACCCCGGGTTCCTCGGTGATGATCAGGAGCCCCGGGCCGCGGGCGTCCGGGCCGGTGCCGATGTCGTTGTGTTCGTCGAAGTAATCATCCAGCGCATCCTCCCAGCGTTCCGCGTCCCAGCCGGACCCGGCGTCGAGCTCGCCCAGGGCCGTGGCGGCTTCATCGGCGAAGAGCTCCACGCGGCGGAACATCTCGTTGCGCACCATCACCCGGAAGGCCCGGACGTTGGAGGTCAGCGACGGCGGCGGGGGCGGGGGAGCGTCATGCGGGGTGGGCGCGGCGCCGGAGGTCAGCTCTTCCCACTCGTCGAGCAGACTGGAATCAACCTGCCGGACCAGTTCGCCCAGCCAGGCGATGAGATCCTCCAGGTCCTCCCGGAGGGCGTCCTGCGGGACGGTCTGCCGGAGTGCCTTGAAACCGTCGGCGAGGTAGCGCAGCACGATCCCCTCGGAGCGGGCCAGGCCGTAGAACTGCACGAATTCGCCGAAGTTCATGGCGCGCTCGTACATGTCCCGGACCACGGACTTGGGGGCAAGTTCAAAGTCGCCCACCCACGGGGCGGCCTTGCGGTAGACCTCAAAGGCCTCGCCGAGGATCTCGGCGAGCGGCTGCGGGTACGTGACTTCCTCGAGCATCGCCATGCGCTGGTCGTACTCGATGCCGTCGGCCTTCATCGCCGCGATGGCTTCGCCGCGCGCCTTCTTCTGCTGGGCCGACAGGATCTGGCGCGGCTTCTCCAAGGTCGCCTCGATCACGGACACGACGTCCAGGGCGTACGACGGCGACTCCGGGTCCAGGAGTTCCAGCGCTGCGAGGGCGAAGGGGGACAGCGGCTGGTTGAGGGCGAAGTTGGCCTGCAGGTGGACCGTGAGCCGGACCGTGCGGCCGTCCGGCCCCTGCTCCTGAAGCGGGATGCGCTCCACGACGCCGGCAGCGAGCAGTTCGCGGTAGATGCCCAGGGCCTTCTTCATGAGCCGCAGCTGCGAGGACCGGGTCTCGTGGTTCTCGGTGAGCAGGCGCCGGGCGGCCTGGAACGGGTCGCCGGGACGTTCCATGAGGTTCATCAGCATCGCGTGCGTCACAGTGAAACTGGACGTGAGCGGGTCCGGCACCGACTCTACGAGCCGCTTGTAGGTCGGTTCGCCCCAGGATACAAAGCCTTCGGGGGGCTTCTTCTTGACCACCTGGCGCAGCTTCTTCTGGTCGTCGCCGAACTTGGCGGTGGCCTTGGCCATCGCCTTCACGTTTTCGGTCACGTGCTCCGGGGCCTGGACCACCACGGTCCCGGCGGTGTCATAGCCGGCGCGTCCGGCCCGCCCGGCGATCTGGTGGAACTCGCGGGAGTTCAGCAGCCGGGTGCGCACGCCGTCGTATTTGCTCAGTGCCGTGAGCAGCACGGTGCGGATCGGCACGTTGATGCCCACCCCGAGGGTGTCGGTGCCGCAGATGACCTTCAGCAGGCCGGCCTGGGCGAGCTGCTCCACAAGCCGGCGGTATTTGGGCAGCATGCCGGCGTGGTGGACGCCGATCCCGTGCCGGACCAGCCGGTTGAGGGTCTTGCCGAAGCCCGCGGCGAAGCGGAACCCGGCGATGAGCTCGGCAATCTTGTCCTTCTCCTCGCGGGTACAGACGTTGATGCTCATCAGGTTCTGTGCCCGGTCGATCGCCTCGACCTGGCTGAAGTGCACCACGTAGACCGGGACCTGCTTGGTGGCGAGCAGCTCTTCGAGGGTCTCGTGGACCGGAGTCTGTTCGTAGTAGTAGTGCAGCGGAATAGGGCGTTCGGCGGAACTGACGGTCGTCGTCGGACGGCCGGTCAGGGCGCTGATCCCTTCCTCGAAGCGGCTGACATCGCCGAGCGTCGCCGACATCAGCAGGAACTGCGCCTGGGGCAGTTCCAGCAGCGGCACTTGCCACGCCCAGCCGCGCTGCGGGTCGGAGTAGAAGTGGAACTCGTCCATGATGACGGCACCGAGTTCAGCCGCCGAACCCTCGCGCAGGGCAATGTTGGCCAGGATTTCGGCAGTGCAGCAAATGATCGGCGCGTCCTGGTTGACGCCGGAGTCACCGGTAATCATGCCGACGTTCTCGGCCCCGAAGATCTCGCAGAGGGCGAAGAACTTCTCCGAGACGAGGGCCTTGATCGGGGCGGTGTAGTAGCTGCGCTGTCCGCGGGCCATGGCCTGGAAGTGCGCGGCGATGGCCACGAGGGACTTACCGGACCCGGTGGGCGTGGCCAGGATGACGTTGGACCCGGCAGCCAGCTCCATGATGGCCTCGTCCTGGGCGGTGTAGAGGGCGAGGCCGCGGGTCTCCGTCCACTCGACAAACCGGGTGTAGAGCTCGTCCGGGTCCAGGGCCGTCCTGCCGGGAACTCGGGCGGCCGGGGCGGGGAGCTGATCAACGAGTTTCATTGCTGTCCAGCTTAGTGCCCGCATGCTGCCGGCGGCACCGGCGGGCTGGTGCGCCGCGCCCGCCGGATGCGTGGCTCCTTGGCTGGCCAACATTGCCGGGGCTACGCTTCGGGTAGGACAACAGCGCCGGGGACTGGAGGTAGCCGTGAAATGGGATCCCGAAAAGTATGTGCAGTTCGGTGATTACCGGGACAGACCGTACTTTGACCTCACGGGGCGGATCCACGCCGAAGCCCCGCGGCACGTCGTCGACCTCGGCTGCGGCCCGGGCAACCTGACCGCGACTCTCGCGGACCGGTGGCCGGGGGCACAGGTGGTGGGCCTGGATTCCTCGCCGGAGATGCTGGCCAAGTCGAGGGACCATGCGGCCGCGTCCCCCAACCTCTCCTATGAGCTGGCCGACATCGGGCACTGGCTGCCCTCCGGCGAGACCGATGTGGTGGTCACCAACGCCGCCCTGCAGTGGGTGCCCGGACACCGCGAGTTGTTGCCCGCGTGGCTTGATGCCCTCAAACCCGGGGCCTGGTTCGCGCTACAGGTGCCGGGGAACTTCAACGCCCCCTCCCACACCCTGATGCGGGAGCTGGCCGAGTCTCCGGCGTGGGCCGGGCGGCTCGCCGGGGTCCTGCGCCACGACGACGTAGTGGGGGAGGCGGCGGAATACCTCGACATCATGCTCGACGCCGGTTGCGCCGCCGATGCGTGGGAAACCACCTACCTGCAACTGCTCCCGGGCGCCCACCCTGTACTGGAGTGGGTCCGCGGGACGGGGCTCAGGCCGGTCCTGGCCGCCCTTCCGGCAGACGAGGCCAGGGACTTTGAGGCCGAGTACTCGGCGCGACTGGACGAGGCGTATCCGGCGGGCCGGCACGGGACCGTCTTCCCGTTCCGGCGCACCTTTGCGGTGGCGCAAAAGCGCGGGTGAGAGGCGTGTCTGCCGGTTGACACGAGGCACTCCGGAATGGGGCTTACAATGACGTGGCGGCGTGGGGGCGGCCGTTAGGCTGATTCCTATTCCGAGCCCTGGGCAAGTGATGGAGGTTCGGTGCTAGTAAGCCTGATGGCGCGGTTACTGTCCGCGCATAAGGGGAGCGTGCTGGCCATCGTTGTGCTCCAGCTCGTGCAAACCACCGCCAACCTGCTCCTGCCCACCCTGAACGCCGCGATCATCGACGACGGCATCATCGGCGGGGACACGGGGGAAATCCTCCATCTGGGCGGCTGGATGGCCGGAATCGCCGCCGTGCAGGTGGCTACCGCTATCGCGGCCGGTTACCTGGGCGCCGTCGTCGCCATGGAGCTTGGCGGGCAGCTGCGCGGGGAACTCTTCGCGAAGGTGCAGTCCTTTTCCTCCCAGGAGGTCGGGGTCTTCGGTGCGCCCAGCCTCGTTACCCGGGCCACGAACGACGTCGCCCAGATCCAGAACCTCGCAGTCCTGGTCTTCACCATGCTGATCGCGGCCCCTGCCATCTTCATCGGCGGCATCGCGCTGGCCGTGCACCAGGACGTCGTGCTGTCCTGGATCGTGGTCGCCGTGATTCCGATCCTCACGGTGATCATGACGGTGATCGTGCGCCGCCTGATTCCGCTGTACCGCGAGGGCCAGGGGCTCCTCGACAGGATCGGCCGCGTGCTGCGCGAGCAGATCATCGGCGCCAACGTCATCCGCGGCTTCGTCCGGCAGGACCACGAAATCCGCCGCTTCGACGAAGCCAATAAGGACCTCACCCGGAACAACCTGCGCTCCGCCCTGCTGGTGGCCGGGATGATGCCGATGATCATGCTGGTGGTCAACCTGTCCTCCGTGTGCGTGGTGTGGTTCGGCGGCCACCGGATCGACGCCGGCGAAATGCGGCTCGGCGCCCTCACGGCGTTCATCGCCTACATCCTGCAAATCCTGATCGCCATCATGATGGCGATGTACGTGTTCATGACCGCCCCGCGGGCCGCAGCGTGCGCGGAACGGATCCGCGAGGTGCTGGACACGAAACCGGCCATCGCGGACCCGGCTGCCCCCGCAGGCGCGCACGCCGGCCCTGCCCGGCCCGACGATGAGGCACAACCCGAAGATGCGGCCCGGCCCGGACATGCCGCACGCCCGGTGAGCACGTCGCATGCCCGTCATACTGCCCGCCCCGCAAACGCCGTCGAGTTCCGCAACGTGTCCTTCGCCTATCCCGGCGCCGAGGAGCCCGTGCTGGACGGCATCACATTCACCGCCGCCCCCGGGACCACGACGGCGATCATCGGCGCGACCGGCAGCGGCAAGACAACCCTCCTGAACCTGATTCCCCGCTTCCTCGACGCGACCGGCGGCGAGATCAGCATCGGGGGACGCAATGTGCGGGCCATGCCGCTGGAGGCCCTGCGGGGCCTCATCGCCATCGTCCCGCAGCACTCCTACCTCTTCTCCGGCACGGTCGCTGAAAACCTTCGCCTCGGTTCGCAGGCCGCCGCCGATCCGGACTTGTGGCAGGCACTCGAGTCCGCCCAGGCAGCCGACTTTGTCCGCGCCCTGCCCCTCGGGCTCGACGCGCCCGTCAGCCAGGGCGGCACCAACTTCTCCGGCGGCGAACGCCAGCGCCTGTGCATCGCCCGGGCACTGCTCAAAGATTCGCCGGTCTACCTGTTCGATGACAGTTTCTCCGCCTTGGACTACGGGACCGATGTCCGGCTCCGTGCGGCGATCGAGCCTCTGCTGGAGCGGGCCACTGTGCTGATCGTGGCCGAACGGGTGGCAACGATCGTGGACGCCGGGCTGATCCTCGTGCTGGAGGACGGTCGCCTCGTCGCGCAGGGCACACACGCCGAACTCATGGAGTCCTCGCCAAGCTACCGGGAGATCGCCGCGTCCCAGCTCGTGCTGGAGGAAACCCTGTGAGCCGCGGCCGCGCATCGGGCACGGAGTCCGCCGCGCTGGCCGGGGCCAAGGAGCGCTCCAAGTGGCGGGCCGCAGCCCGGCTGCTGGGCCTGTTGCGGCCCCTCAAGTGGCGGATGGCCGGTGTCATCGCGGCCACCTGCGCGTTCGTGACGCTCAACGTCGCCGCGCCCAAAGTCCTGGGTGACGCCACCGACGTCGTGGTCGCAGGATTCCTCGGCGGCGCCCTCGACGAGCAGGCGCTGGCCGGGCGTCTCCTGACGGTGTCCGCCCTGTACGTCGGGGCGTCCCTCTTCAGCTGGATTCAGGGCGCCCTGACCGCCACGGCCGTGCAGCGGCTCAGCTACGGGCTCCGCGGTTCCGTGGAGCAAAAGCTCCATGTGCTGCCGTCCAGCCATTTCGAGGAGCAGCGCCGCGGCGAGGTGCTCAGCAGGGCCACGAACGACGTCGACAACATCTCCCAGGCGCTCAACCAGCTCCTCAACCAGCTGATCATGTCCGTCCTAATGCTTTCCGCCGCACTCGCCATGATGCTCTGGCTCTCGCCGCTGCTGGCGCTGATCGCGGTTCTCTCGGTGCCGGTGTCGACGGTCATCACCGTGTTCGTGGCCAAGCATTCCCAGGCGCACTTCACGGAACAATGGAGCAGTACCGGGGCGCTGCACGCCCAACTCGAAGAATTCTTCACGGGGCATGAAGTCGTCAAGGCCTTCGGCCGGCAGGAGGAGTCGGCTGCGAGCTTCAGGGACTGCAACGACAAACTCACGCGGTCCAGCGCCCGCGCTCAGTATCTGTCCGGCATAGTGCAGCCGCTCATGGTGTTCGTCGCCAATCTCAACTACATTGCCGTGGCCGTTGTGGGGGCGCTCCAGGTCACCACCGGGGCCATGACGATCGGCGGCATCCAGGCTTTCATCCAGTTCTCCCGCCTTTTCAGCCAGCCGATGGGCCAGATCGGCGGAATGCTGACCCTCCTGCAGTCCTGCCTGGCCTCCGCGGAGCGTGTTTTTGAGCTGCTTGATGCTCCCGAGATCCCGCCGGACAGCGCCCTGCCGGCCGCTGCGGCCAACGGCGGCGGCAGGCTTCACGGCGCCGGCACCCCGCTCACGGTCCATAGCCCGCCCAAGATCCATACCCCGCGCAAGACCAATGGCCGGCACAAGTTCAACGGCAGGCGCAAACCCCGGGACCTGCGGGAAGCCAACGCTCCGCTGACGCCGGGCACGGCCGCGGGCCGCGTCACGTTCGAGCACGTCAGCTTCAGCTACAGCCCCGGCACCCCCGTGGTGAAGGACCTGTCCTTCACGGTGGAGCCGGGACAAACCGTGGCAATCGTGGGACACACCGGCGCCGGCAAGACCACCGTGGTGAACCTCCTGATGCGATTCTACGAACTCGACTCGGGCCGGATCCTGGTGGACTCGACCGACATCGCCACCATCCCGCGGGACGAGCTCCGGTCCGTCTTCGGCACGGTCCTGCAGGATGCGTGGCTGTTCACCGGCAGCATCCGCGAGAACATCGAGTACGGCCGGCCGGGGGCCACCGACGCCGAGATCGTCGCGGCGGCCCGGGCCAGCCATGTGGACCAGTTCGTCAGGGCCCTGCCGGCCGGGTACGCCACCATGCTCGGCAACGATGGCGACTCCCTGAGCCGGGGGCAGTGCCAGCTCGTCTCGATCGCGCGGGCGCAGCTCGCCGGCCGCAGCATCCTGGTGCTGGATGAGGCGACGAGTTCCGTTGACAGCCGAACCGAGGTGCAGATCCGGCATGCCATGGAGCGGCTTCGCCAAGGTCACACTAGCTTCGTGATCGCGCACCGTTTGTCCACGGTCCGGGACGCTGATCTAATTCTCGTCATGGACCACGGACGGATCGTTGAACACGGCACCCATCAGCAGCTGATGGCCGGGAGCGGGCTCTACAAGGATTTGTACGACGCACAGTTCGCCGGTCGCGAACAGGTGCAGGCCGTCGGGGAGCCGGAACAGTGAACCCCGCGGACACCGCGGGGGAGCGTTTCCCCGGTGCCTGGCGGACCAATCCGGCCAGCTCCGTCCCGCTCTTCGAACAGCTACGGCTGTACGTCATTGAACGCGCCGATAACGGCACGCTCGCACCGGGTACCCGGCTGCCGGCCGTGCGGAGCCTCGCCACCGAACTGGGCGTCGCACCCCACACTGTGGCCCGGGCCTACAAGGAACTGGAGGCCGCCGGCGTCGTCGTGACGCGGGGCCGGAACGGCACGGTCGTCTGTGCCCGCGATGCCGCCTGGAGTTCGCTGTCCGCCGCCGCGGCGGAGTTCGCGGCGGCCGCCAAAGCGCAGGGCGCGAGCTTCGCCGAGGCCGTGCAATTGCTGGCCGCCGCCTACGACCGCCACTAGCACATCCGGGCGGACCCCACGGCGAGCAGAATAGTTTTTCGAAGAAGTTTTCGATTAGCATTAGATTCGTGCCTAAAGCTGTAGCTGAAGATCCAGCCGTTGAAGTCCAGTCCGCCGTCGAACCGCTGGCAGCCCGGGAGGCCGTCCTGTCCCGTCCCGAGCTGAAACGCCCGGACATGACGCGCCTCGTCGTCAAGGGCGCGCGCGAACACAACTTGCGCAACGTGGACCTGGACCTGCCCCGCGATGCCATGATCGTGTTTACCGGCCTGTCCGGCTCCGGCAAGTCCTCCCTCGCGTTCGACACCATCTTCGCCGAAGGTCAGCGCCGCTACGTCGAATCGCTCTCCGCCTACGCCCGGCAGTTCCTGGGCCAGGTGGACAAGCCCGACGTCGACTTCATCGAGGGCCTCTCCCCGGCCGTGTCGATCGACCAGAAGTCCACGAGCAAGAACCCGCGCTCCACCGTGGGCACCATCACCGAAATTTACGACTACATGCGCCTGCTGTGGGCCCGCGTGGGCCGGCCGCACTGCCCCATCTGCGGCGAGCCCGTGGCCAAGCAGACCCCCCAGCAGATCGTTGACCAGCTGCTCGAACTCCCGGACGGCACGCGCTTCCAGGTGCTGGCACCCGTGGTCCGCGGCCGCAAGGGTGAATTCGTCGACCTCTTCAAGGAACTGACCGCCAAGGGCTACTCGCGGGCACGCGTGGACGGCGAGCTCGTCCAGCTGAGCGATCCGCCCAAGCTGGGCAAGCAGTTCAAGCACACCATCGAAGTGGTCGTGGACCGCCTCGTGGTCAAGGAAGGCATCAGCCAGCGCCTCACCGACTCCGTCGAGACCGCGCTCGGCCTGGCGGAGGGCCGCGTCCTGGCCGAATTCGTCGACCTCGACGCCGACGACCCCGAGCGGATCAGGGCGTTCTCCGAACACCTCGCCTGCCCCAACGAACACCCCTTGGCGATCGACGAGATCGAGCCGCGCTCCTTCTCGTTCAACAACCCCTTCGGCGCCTGCAGCGCCTGCAGCGGCATCGGCACCAAGCTGGAAGTCGATGAGGATCTCATCATCCCCAACCCGGAGCTCTCGCTGTCGGAGGGCGCCATTGCGCCGTGGTCGCTGGGCACCGCCACCACGGAGTACTGGAACCGGCTGCTGGGCGGCCTCGCCAAGGAACTCGGCTTCTCCATGACGACGGCGTGGGAAAAGCTCGACGCCGACGTCCGGCAGACCGTGCTGCACGGCAAGGACCACAAGGTCGTGGTGCAGTACCGCAACCGCTTCGGCCGGGAACGCAAGTACAGCACCGGCTTTGAGGGCGTCGTGCAGTACGTCCACCGCAAGCATGGCGAGACCGATTCCGACTCGGCGCGCGACCGCTACGAGGAGTACATGCGCCAGGTCCCGTGCCCGGCCTGCAACGGTGCACGCCTGAACCCCGCGTCCCTTTCGGTGCTGATCAACGGCAAGTCCATCGCCGAGGTCGCCGCGCTGCCCATGCGCGAATGCGCGCACTTCCTCGACAACCTCGTCCTCACGGGCCGCGAAGCGCAGATCGCCCACCAGGTCCTCAAGGAAATCCAGGCCCGGCTGACCTTCCTCCTCGACGTCGGACTCGAATACCTGAACCTGGAGCGGCCCTCCGGAACCCTGTCCGGCGGTGAAGCCCAGCGCATCCGGCTGGCCACCCAGATCGGCTCAGGGCTCGTGGGCGTGCTCTACGTCCTCGACGAGCCCTCCATCGGCCTGCACCAGCGGGACAACCGCCGCCTGATCGAGACCCTCACCCGGCTCCGGGACCTGGGCAACACCCTGATCGTGGTGGAGCATGACGAGGACACCATCCACGAAGCCGACTGGGTCGTGGACATCGGACCCGGTGCCGGCGAGCACGGCGGCATGGTGGTCCACTCCGGTTCCTACCAGGACCTGCTGAAGAACACGGAGTCCCTGACCGGCGACTACCTCTCCGGCCGGAAGTCCATCGAGGTACCGAAGAAGCGGCGAAAATACGACAAGAAGCGCGAGCTCAAAGTCGTCGGCGCCAAGGAAAACAACCTGCTCAACGTGGACGCAGCCTTCCCGCTGGGCCTCTTCACCGCAGTCACCGGCGTCAGCGGCTCCGGCAAGTCCACCCTCGTCAACGAGATCCTCTACAAGGTGCTCGCCAACAAGCTCAACGGTGCCAAGCAAGTGGCCGGCCGGCACAAGTCCGTCCAGGGCCTCGAACACCTGGACAAGGTGGTGCACGTCGACCAGAGCCCCATCGGACGCACCCCGCGCTCGAACCCGGCCACCTACACCGGCGTGTTCGACCACATCCGGAAGCTCTTCGCCGAGACCACCGAGGCGAAAGTCCGCGGCTACCAGCCGGGCCGGTTCTCCTTCAACGTCAAGGGCGGCCGCTGCGAGGCCTGCTCCGGCGACGGCACCCTGAAGATCGAGATGAACTTCCTGCCGGACGTCTATGTTCCCTGCGAGGTCTGCCACGGCGCCCGGTACAACCGCGAAACCCTGGAGGTCCACTACAAGGGCAAGACGATCGCGGACGTGCTGAACATGCCCATCGAGGAAGGCGCCGAGTTCTTCGCGGCGTTCTCCCCGATCGCGCGGCACCTCAACACGCTCGTCGACGTCGGCCTGGGCTACGTCCGGCTCGGCCAGCCCGCCACCACGCTCTCCGGCGGCGAGGCCCAGCGCGTGAAGCTCGCGGCTGAGCTCCAGAAGCGCTCCAACGGCCGCAGCGTCTATGTCCTGGACGAGCCCACCACGGGCCTGCACTTCGAGGACATCCGCAAGCTCCTCATGGTGCTGCAGGGCCTCGTGGAAAAGGGAAACACCGTGATCACCATCGAGCACAACCTCGACGTCATCAAGAGCGCCGACTGGATCGTGGACCTAGGCCCTGACGGCGGTTCGGGCGGTGGCCGGGTTGTGGCCTCCGGCACCCCGGAGCAGGTCGCAAAGTCGAGTGAAAGCCACACGGCGGCGTTCCTCGCCGAGCTCCTCGCCTGAGATCGGACCCCGTGCCGTGCGTGCGGGCCGGGAGCACCACTGCGTAGCGCTCCCGGTCTGCGGCACGGCCAAGTATTCCCCCGAGGTATTCGGCTGCCGTAACCCCCTGATGTATTCCTGAAGGAGTATGCGAATTTCTGGCATCCGTGCACTCGTGAGAAACTAAGCCGGTGACGCATACAACAGTGCCCGTGATCTTCGACCTCGACGGCACTCTTGTCGATCCGGCCGGGGGAATCACGGGCGGAATCGCCGCGGCCCTCACCGAACTCGGACTGCCGGTTCCGGGCCCCGCCCGGATGGACGAGATGGTCGGACCCAAACTGAGCGATTCCCTCACGGAAATCGCCGGCGTACCGGCAGCGCTCCTCGCGGACGTCATCCGGATCTATCGCCGGCACTACGTGTCCACCGGCATCGCGCAGAGCCGGCTGTACCCCGGAATCCGCGACCTCCTCGAAGGCTTCGTCGCCGCCGGGCGGCCCATCGCCGTCGCCACCCAGAAACCGGAAAGTCTGGCCCGCACCGTGCTGGAACACCACGGCATCGCCGGGCTCTTCCACAGCATTCGCGGCTCGGCCGCCGACGAGGCAGGCGCGGCACCGGACTCCGTCCCCGAAGGCAAGGCCGGCATCGTCGCCGCCGCGCTCTCGGACCTGGCTGCCGCCGTCCCGGCGACGGCCAGCCATGCCGTGATGGTGGGCGACCGTGCGCAGGACGTCGCCGGGGCCGCCGCGAACGGACTGGACTGCATCGGCGTAGGCTGGGGTTTTGCGCCCGACGGCGAACTGCAGGCGGCCGGCGCCGTCGAGATCGTGCACACCACCACGGCGCTTCACGCAACGATCACAAGACTCTCCGAACGCCCGGGGACCGCAGCCCTGAACGAGGTGCACACCGATGGAAATGTTTGACGTAATCCGCTGGACCACGCGCGGGCTCATATCGTCCACGTGCCGTCCGACGGTCATCGGCCTGGAGAACGTGCCCAAGGAAGGCCCGTTTATCGTGGCCCCCAACCACCTCTCCTTCCTGGACAGCGTGATTGTCCAGGCCCTCATGCCGCGGCCAGTGGCGTTCTTCGCGAAGGCCGAGTACTTCACCACCGGCGGCGTCAAGGGCAAGGCCATGAAGTCCTTCTTCGAGGCCGTGGGCTCCATCCCCGTCGAGCGCGGCGAGCAGGCCGCCAGCGTCCAGGCGCTGAAGACGCTGCTGGATATCCTCGACGCCGGCCGCGGCGTGGGCATCTACCCCGAAGGCACCCGCTCCCGCGACGGCATCCTGTACCGAGGCCGCACCGGCGTCGGCTGGCTCGCCCTCACGACGGGCGCGCCCGTGATCCCGGTGGGCCTGATCGGCACGGAGCACCTGCAGCCGGCGGACAGCAAAGCGGTCAAACCGCAGCACTTCACCATGAAGGTGGGCGAGCCGCTGTACTTCGATAAGACGGGACCGGACCACTCGCTGCCGGCCCGCCGCCAGGTCACCGACCGCATCATGGACGCCATCGCGGAACTGAGCGGCCAGGAACGCTCCACCAGCTACAACCAGAGCAAGTCGGTCGAGTAGCGGGAGGAGCCGCGGTTCCCGGCCGGGCCGGTGCCGCGGCATCCCCGGAGGCTCAGTAGACTGGAACCGTGGCAGATCCAGCGAGTTACCGACCCCAGACAGGTGAAATTCCGACCAATCCGGGCGTGTACCGCTTCCGTGATCCGCACGGCCGGGTCATCTATGTCGGCAAGGCCAAGAACCTCCGTTCCCGGCTGAATTCCTACTTCGCCAACCCGGCAGGGCTGATGCCCAAGACCTACGCCATGGTGCACACGGCCAGCAGCGTCGAATGGACCGTGGTGGGCAGCGAGCTCGAGTCGCTGCAGCTGGAATACACCTGGATCAAGGAATTCACCCCGCGATTCAACGTGATGTTCCGGGACGACAAAAGCTACCCGTACCTGGCCGTCACGATGGGGGAGAAGTACCCGCGCGTCCAGGTGCTCCGCGGCGACCGGCGCAAGGGCACCCGGTATTTCGGCCCCTACACCGCCGGTGCGATCCGGGACACCATGGACACGCTGCTGCGGGTCTTCCCCGTGCGCAGCTGCAGCGCCGGCGTGCTCAAACGCGCCGAAGCCAGCGGCCGGCCCTGCCTGCTCGGCTACATCGACAAATGCTCCGCGCCCTGCGTGGGGCGCATCTCCGCCGAGGACCACCGTGCCCTGGCCGAGGACTTCTGCAGCTTCATGGGCGGCGAAGCCAAGCCCTTCGTGAACCGGCTGGAACGCGAGATGGCCGCCGCGGTCGCCGAGCTCGACTACGAGCGGGCGGCGCGCCTGCGGGACGACATCGTGGCGATGAAGAAGGTCTTCGAACGCAACGCCGTCGTTCTCGCCGAGGGCACGGACGCGGACGTCTTCGCCCTCCACGAAGACGAACTCGAGGCCGCCGTCCAGGTCTTCCACGTCCGCGGCGGCCGGATCCGCGGCCAACGCGGCTGGGTGGTGGAAAAGGTCGAGGACTCCACCACCCCGGAGCTGGTCGAACACCTGCTCCAGCAGGTCTACGGCGAGGAAGCCGGCGTCCAAGGCAGGCTGCCCCGGGAGGTCCTGGTGCCCGCCGAACCCAGCAACGCCGCCGAACTCGCGCAATGGCTCAGCGGCCTGCGCGGGGCCCGCGTGGATATCCGGGTGCCCCAGCGCGGCGACAAGGCCGCGCTCATGTCCACCGTGCGGGACAATGCCGAGCACGCACTGAAACTGCACAAGTCCCGGCGCGCCGGGGACCTCACCATGCGCTCCCAGGCCCTCCAGGAACTCCAGGAGGCACTCGACCTGCCCGTGGCGCTGCTGCGGATCGAATGTTTCGACATTTCCCACGTCCAGGGCACCAACGTGGTCGGCTCCATGGTGGTGGTGGAAGACGGGCTCCCGAAGAAGTCCGACTACCGCAAGTTCGCCGTCACCGGGGCCGCCGCCACCGACGACACCGCCGCCATGCACGACGTCCTGACCCGACGGTTCCGGCACTACCTCGACGAGAAACGCGAGCAGGCAGCCGCCGCGGCCAAACCGGCACACCAGGCCGCGCTGGAAGCGGCAACCGCGGCGGCGGTCGCGGACTCCACGACGCCGGCCCCGCGGAGTAAGTTTGCCTACCCGCCCAACCTCGTCGTCGTCGACGGTGGCAAACCGCAGGTCAACGCCGCCGCCCGGGCGCTGGCCGAGCTGGGCATCGAGGACGTGTACGTTGTCGGCCTGGCCAAGCGGCTCGAGGAGGTGTGGCTGCCGGACAGCGATTTCCCGGTGATCCTGCCGCGCGCCTCCGCCGGCCTGTACCTGCTGCAGCGGATCCGCGACGAGGCCCACCGCTTCGCCATCTCCTTCCACCGGCAAAAGCGAGGCAAGGCCATGACGGTCTCCGCGCTGGACGGCGTGCCCGGACTGGGCGAGTCCAAACGCAAGGCCCTCCTGGCCGAATTCGGTTCCGTCAAGGGCATCAAAGCGGCGACCCAGGAGGAACTCACCGGCGCCAAGGGGATCGGCCCGTCCCTGGCCGCTGCGATCGTTCGGCACTTCACGGCCGACGGCGAGGAAGCCGCCACCGTTCCGGCCATCAACATGACCACCGGCGAAATCCTCGAAACTTAGCTAGCTCCGACAAACTTAGCTAGGGTAAAGACTTGGGAAACGGCACGGGCGCGGCATCACCGCGGCCGCGCCGCTACCTGACCGCAACAGCAAACGCACAGGCAGAGATGGGGCTTCACTGATGGCAGACTCGACGGCAGGATCCGGGACGGATGAGGACGGCATGACACCCGTCAAACCCGTCGAGGCGGAACTGCTCGTGGTGACCGGCATGTCCGGAGCCGGCCGGAGCACCGCCTCGGACGCCCTCGAGGACCACGGCTGGTACGTCGTGGAAAACCTCCCGCCGCAGATGCTCGGCACGCTCGCGGAGCTGGTGTCGCGCACACCGCACTCGATGTCCAAGCTTGCCGTCGTGATGGATGTCCGGAGCAAGGAACTGTTCGCGGACATGCGCGCTGCCCTCCGCGCCCTCGAGGCCTCCGGGGTAACCTTCCGCGTGCTGTTCCTCGACGCTAACGACGACGTCCTGGTCCGCCGCTTCGAGCAGGGCCGCCGGCCGCACCCGCTTCAGGGCGGCGGCCGGATCCTCGACGGCATCGCCGCCGAGCGGGAGCTTGTCCGTGAGCTGAGGGACACGGCCGACATCGTCCTGGATACGTCCTCCCTCAACGTGCACGGCCTGGCGACGGCCATCACCGAGCTCTTCAGTGAGACCGGTCCGGTGGCCCTGCGGCTGAACGTCATGAGCTTCGGTTTCAAGTACGGGTTGCCCGTGGACGCCAACTTCGTGGCCGATGCCCGCTTCATCCCCAACCCGCACTGGGTGCCGCAGCTGCGGCCGCACACCGGGCTGGACAAGGACGTCAGCGACTACGTGCTGGAAGCGCAGGGCGTCAGCGACTTCGTGGAGCGCTACGTCCTGGCCCTGGAACCGGTCCTGGACGGGTACCGGCGTGAGAACAAGCACTACGCCACGATCGCCGTGGGCTGCACCGGCGGAAAGCACCGCTCCGTCGCGGTGGCCGTCGAGCTCTCACGGAGGCTGGCGCAGTATCCGCGCGTCACCGTGACCACCACGCACCGGGACCTGGGCCGCGAATAATGGCGCTGCTGACCGGCCCGCTGCCCCTCGTCCCGCCCGCTAGCGCGGCATTCGCAAGCCAGCAGGACAAAGGCCCCTCCGTAGTGGCGCTCGGCGGCGGCCACGGCCTCTCCGCGTCGCTGTCCGCCCTGCGGCTTCTCACCTCCGAACTCACCGCGATCGTCACCGTCGCGGACGACGGCGGATCCTCCGGCCGGCTCCGTGAAGAGTACGGCGTCCTGCCGCCCGGGGACCTCCGCATGGCCCTGTCCGCGCTGTGCGATGACACCGACTGGGGCCGCACCTGGCGCGACGTCATGCAGCACCGCTTTGCCCCCGGCAAGGGCCGCGGCGGCTCCCTCGACGAGCACGCCATGGGCAATCTCCTGATCGTCACCCTCTGGGAACTCCTGGGCGACACGGTCGCCGGCCTGAAGTGGGCCGGCGCCCTCCTCGGCGCACGCGGCGAAGTCCTGCCGATGTCCAGCATCCCGCTGACCATCGAAGGCCAGGTCCGGGTCACGGCCCCGGACGGCACCACGGCGTTGCAGACCCTGACGGGGCAGGCCAAGTGTGCCGTCGCTGGGTCCCTCGAACGCGTCCGGCTGTTGCCGGAGGACGCCCCCGCCTGCATGGAAGCCCTGACCGCGATCGAACTGGCCGACTGGGTGATCCTGGGCCCGGGCTCCTGGTACACCTCCGTCCTGCCGCACCTGCTGCTCCCGGAAATGCGCGAGGCCCTGTGCAACACGGCGGCCCGGCGCTGCCTGACAATGAACCTCGCCACCGACACCAAGGAGACCGCCGGCATGACCGCCGCGGACCACCTCCGCGTGCTGCGCGAGTACGCGCCGGACTTCACGGTCGACGTCGTCCTGGCCGATCCGGCGTCGGTCCAGGACCTGCCCGACTTCGAGCAGGCGGCCGGAATGCTCGGTGCCGAGGTGGTCTTGGGTAAAGTGGGGGCGTCTGGTCGCCGTCCGGTCCACGATCCGTTGCGGCTGGCGACGGCGTACCACGATATTTTCGGGAATAGTTAGGAAAGGTGCCATGGCACTGACAGCATCAGTCAAGGAAGAACTTTCCCGTCTGGATATCAAGAAGTCCTCGGTCCGCAAAGCCGAGGTATCGGCCATGCTCCGCTTCGCCGGCGGGCTGCACATCATCTCGGGCCGGATTGTGATCGAAGCCGAGGTCGACCTCGCATCGACCGCCCGGCGGCTGCGTGCCGCCATCGCCGAAGTGTACGGCCACCAGAGCGAGATCATCGTCGTCTCCGGCGGCGGCCTGCGCCGCGGCAGCCGCTACGTGGTGCGCGTGGTCCGCGACGGCGAGGCCCTGGCCCGCCAGACCGGTCTCCTGGACACCCGCGGGCGGCCCGTCCGGGGCCTGCCCTCCGTAGTGGTCAACGGATCGGCCGCGGACGCCGAGGCCGTCTGGCGCGGCGCCTTCCTGGCCCACGGCTCACTCACCGAGCCCGGCCGCTCCTCCTCCATGGAAGTCACCTGCCCCGGCCCTGAGTCGGCCCTGGCCCTCGTCGGCGCTGCCCGCCGGCTCGGCATCCAGGCCAAGGCCCGCGAGGTCAGGGGAGTGGACCGTGTGGTGATCCGCGACGGCGACACGATCGCCGCGCTGCTGACCCGCATGGGCGCCCACGACGCGCTCATGGTCTGGGAGGAACGCCGCATGCGCAAGGAAGTGCGTGCCACCGCCAACCGGCTCGCGAACTTCGATGACGCGAACCTGCGCCGCTCCGCCCAGGCCGCCGTCGCCGCCGGCGCCCGGGTGGACCGTGCCCTGGAAATCCTAGGCGACGACGTCCCGGACCACCTCAAGTACGCCGGGGAGCTGCGGGTCGCGCACAAGCAGGCCAGCCTGGACGAGCTCGGCCGCCTCGCCGACCCTGTCATGACCAAGGACGCCATTGCCGGCCGGATCCGCCGGCTCCTGGCGATGGCGGACAAGCGGGCCCAGGACCTCGGCATCCCGGGCACGGAAGCCAATGTGACGCCGGAAATGCTCGACGACTAGCGTCACCTTAGAATCAAGAACAGATTTCCGGATGCCCCGCATCCGGATGCACAATCCGAGAGTTACCGAACCGGACAACCCGTCCACGACATTGGAGGATTTTGTGACCGAGTACGTATTGCCTCAGCTCGACTATGACTACGCAGCGCTGGAGCCGCACATCTCCGCGAAGATCATGGAGCTGCACCACAGCAAGCACCACGCGGCCTACGTGGCCGGCGCCAACAACGCCCTCGCCCAGCTGGCCGAGGCGCGCGAAAAGGGCGACTTCGCCAACATCAACCGCCTCTCCAAGGACCTTGCGTTCCACACCGGCGGCCACATCAACCACTCCGTCTTCTGGAAGAACCTCTCCCCGGACGGCGGCGACAAGCCCGAAGGCGAGCTCGCTGCAGCCATCGACGACGCCTTCGGCTCGTTCGACGCCTTCCGTGCCCAGTTCAGCGCCGCGGCGCTGGGCCTGCAGGGCTCCGGCTGGGGCTTCCTGGCCTACGAGCCGATCGGCGGCAACCTGGTCATCGAGCAGCTCTATGACCAGCAGGGCAACGTCGCGCTCGGCACCACTCCGCTGCTGATGCTGGACATGTGGGAGCACGCCTTCTACCTGGACTACGTCAACGTCAAGGCCGACTACGTCAAGGCGTTCTGGAACATCGTGAACTGGGCCGACGTCGCCAAGCGCTTCGACGCCGCCCGCAAGAACGCGACGGGCCTCATCACGCTGTAAGCGTGACAGGACCGACTCCTGTTTGTAACAAAGCTCACATTACGGCCGCTTCGGCCCGAAATGTGGACGGACTGCCCCCGCACTTGCGGGGGCAGTCCCAGTTAAACGTAAGATGGATCACGGAAGGCGGTTAGCCTTCAGCAACGTGGCTGGTCGCCCTCCGATCTGGTAATTATCTCTGCCCAATGGCGTGCGGGATCTGTTAGTTGGCTTGAACGCCTTCTCAACTAGTCGTGCTCGCAAGAGCACCAAGGAGACTGAAAACGTGACGACCCGTATTGGCATCAACGGCTTTGGCCGTATCGGCCGCAACTACTTCCGCGCCGCCCTCGCACAGGGCGCCGACCTTGAGATCGTTGCGGTCAACGACCTCACGAGCCCGGAAGCCCTCGCTCACCTCTTCAAGTACGACTCCGTCGGCGGCCGCCTGGCGGAATCCATCGAGGTCAAGGACGGCAACATCGTCGTCGACGGCAAGACCGTGAAGGTCCTCGCCGAGCGCGATCCCGCCAAGCTGCCCTGGGGCGAGCTCGGCGTTGACATCGTCATCGAGTCCACCGGCTTCTTCACGAAGGCCGCCGACGCGCAGAAGCACATCGACGCCGGCGCCAAGAAGGTCCTGATCTCCGCCCCCGCCTCCGGCGAGGACATCACGATCGTGATGGGCGTCAACGACGGACTGTACGACGACGCTGCGCACCACATCATCTCCAACGCCTCCTGCACCACCAACTGCCTCGGCCCGCTGGCCAAGGTTGTCAACGACGCCTTCGGCATCGAGCGCGGCCTGATGACCACCATCCACGCGTACACCGCCGACCAGAACCTGCAGGACGGCCCGCACAACGACCTCCGCCGCGCCCGCGCCGCCGCCATCAACATGGTCCCCACCTCCACGGGTGCGGCCAAGGCAATCGGCCTGGTCCTGCCCGAGCTCAAGGGCAAGCTGGACGGTTACGCCATCCGCGTCCCGGTCCCCACCGGCTCGGCCACGGACCTGACCGTCACGGTTTCGCGCGAAACCACCGTCGAGGAAGTCAACGCCGCCCTCAAGGCAGCCTCCGAGAGCGAAGAGCTCAAGGGCCTGCTGACCTACACCGACGAGCCCATTGTCTCCTCGGACATCGTCGGCGACCCGGCATCCTCCATCTTCGACTCCGGCCTGACCAAGGTGATCGGCAACCAGGTCAAGGTTGTGTCCTGGTATGACAACGAGTGGGGTTACTCCAACCGCCTCGTGGACCTCACGGAGCTTGTTGCGTCCAAGCTGAGCTAGGGTAAGACTCATGACATTCCACACCCTCAACGAACTGATCGCTGATGGTGTCCGCGGGCGGTACGTTCTGGTCAGAAGTGACCTGAACGTGCCGCTCGACGGCTCTACAGTGACTGACGACGGCCGCATCAAGGCCTCCCTGCCAGTGCTGGCGAAGCTCACGGACGCCGGTGCCCGCGTGCTGGTCACAGCACACCTGGGCCGCCCCAAGGGCGCCCCCGAAGACAAGTACTCGCTCAAGCCGGCCGCCACGCGACTGGCCGAGCTTGCCGGGTTCAAGGTCACCCTTGCCGGCGACACGGTCGGCGAGTCGGCCAAGGAGCTGTCCTCCGCCCTCCAGGACGGCGAAGTGCTCGTCCTGGAAAACGTGCGTTTCGACGCCCGGGAGACCTCCAAGGACGACGCCGAACGCGGCGCCTTCGCGGACGAGCTCGTCGCCCTCACCGGCGACAACGGCGCGTTCGTCGATGACGCCTTCGGCGCAGTGCACCGCAAGCACGCCAGCGTGTACGACGTCGCCACCCGGCTGCCGTCCTACCAGGGCGACCTCGTCCGCACGGAGGTCGAGGTGCTGCGCAAGCTCACCACCGACACCCAGCGGCCCTACGTCGTCGTCCTTGGCGGCTCCAAGGTCTCGGACAAGCTCGCCGTGATCGACAACCTCATCGGCAAGGCGGACACGATCCTGGTGGGCGGCGGCATGCTGTTCACCTTCCTTGCCGCCGCGGGCCACAAGGTCGCGGGCAGCCTGCTCGAAGAGGACCAGATCCCGGTCGTGCAGGAATACCTGAAGCGCGCCGCGGACGCCGGTACGGAATTCGTGGTGCCCACCGATGTTGTGGTGGCCAGCAAGTTCGCCGCCGACGCCGAGCACGAGACCGTTGCTGCCGACGCCATCGAGGCCAGCAGCTTCGGCGTGCAGGGCATCGGCCTGGACATCGGACCGGACTCGGCAGCGGCCTTCGCGGAACGGATCAAGGGCGCCAAGACGGTGTTCTGGAATGGCCCCATGGGCGTGTTCGAATTCGCGGCCTTCGCCGGCGGTACCCGGGCCATCGCCCAGGCACTGACCGAGACGGACGCATTCACGGTGGTCGGCGGCGGGGATTCCGCAGCCGCGGTCCGGACCCTCGGCTTCGCCGATGACCAGTTCGGCCACATTTCCACCGGCGGCGGCGCAAGCCTGGAGTACCTTGAAGGCAAGGAACTCCCCGGCCTGAGCGTCCTCGACCGCTAGAAGCACCGACCGCTAGAAACACTGGCCGCTAAAGCAGCAGCCGTCAGGCAATCCAGCCGGCAGGGTGCCCGTCCGCAAGGGACCGGGCACCCTGCCGGCTGCTCATACCATCAGCACTCTTGGAGATCATGTGACCACGTCAACCAACGGTAAATTCGATCGCAAGCCCTTCATCGCCGGCAACTGGAAGATGAACATGGACCACGTCCAGGGCATCACCCTCCTGCAGAAGCTCGCGTGGACCCTGTCCGACGCCAAGCATGACTACAGCCGGGTGGAGGTTGCCGTCTTCCCTCCGTTCACAGATCTCCGCGGCGTCCAGACCCTCGTCCAGGGCGACGAACTCGACGTCGTCTACGGCGGCCAGGACCTCTCCCAGTTCGACTCGGGCGCCTACACCGGTGACATCTCCGGACAGTTCCTCGCCAAGCTGGGCTGCAGCTACGTCCTGGTCGGCCACAGCGAACGCCGCACCATCCACAACGAGTCCGATGACGTCCTGAACGCCAAGACCAAGGCCGCTTTCCGGCACGGCATCACCCCCGTCCTGTGCGTCGGTGAAGGACTCGAGATCCGCCAGGCCGGCACCCACGTCGACCACACGCTCGCCCAGCTGCGCGCCGGCGTCGAAGGCCTCACCCCGGAACAAGCCGCCGAACTCGTCGTCGCCTACGAGCCCGTCTGGGCCATCGGCACCGGGGAGGTCGCCGGCCCGGAAGACGCGCAGGAAATGTGCGCCGCAATCCGTACCGAGTTGGCCACCCTGTTCGGTGCCGACGTCGCCGCCAAGACGCGCCTGCTCTACGGGGGGTCGGTCAAGGCGAACAACGCGGCGTCGATCCTGAAGGAGCGCGACGTCGACGGCTTGCTGGTCGGCGGTGCCAGCCTGGACGCTGCGGAGTTTGCTAATATTGTCAGGTTCGAGAGTCACCTGCTGACGGATTAGTCCGGACACAGGCTTGGCCCCCGCAATCCAATTCTTCTGAAAGGCCGTCGTGGACGTTCTTCATGTCATTCTGCAGGTCCTCCTGGGCATCACCAGCCTCCTGCTGACGTTGCTCATCCTGCTCCACAAGGGACGCGGAGGCGGCCTGTCGGACATGTTCGGCGGCGGCATGAGTTCGGGGCTGAGCTCCTCGGGTGTCGCGGAGCGGAACCTCAACCGGTTCACGGTCATCCTCGGTGTCACCTGGGGCGTCGTGATCATCGCCCTCGGCTTGATCATGCGGTTCAGCACAGGCGCCGATTCCTAGCACGTCTTTTCGAGAACTTCATAAGGGGCTTGAGGCCCTCCCGGCATCGGGAACTTCGAACTACACTGTCGCTGGCAAGCACCAATCCACCAGCTGAGTAGCCAGGAGTTCCCGATGCTGCATTCTGCTTCCGGATTCAAGGGAATCCGTGTGGGCGCCACCGAGGGGGCATCGCCCCGCCACGAGCCAATGAACGGGGCCGGCGCACGCCAGCCCCGTATTCGTGTCTCCTACCGGTGCGCCAAAGGCCATGAAACCGCGCTCGTGTTCGCCCAACTCCCCGAGGAGCAGATCCCGGGAGTCTGGGACTGCCGGCGCTGCGGCGGCACGGCAACCCGCGACGAAACAAAGTTCGCCCTGGACGACGTGCCAACGGAGGGGTTCAAGACCCACCTGGAATACGTTAAAGAACGGCGCTCCAGCCAGGACGCCGAAGACGTACTGGCCGGAGCGCTGGAACGGCTACGCGCCGGACGGGCCCTTCCGGACGAGCTGCTCGGGGACCCGTGAGGCCGCGTTCTCGTCAATGAGCCACAAGGTCTCCCGGCGGCCCCGCGGCCCGGCCGCGGGAACCTGCACGGGATTGGCGCCGGCCAGGGCCAGGCCCACGGCGCCGGCCTTGTCCTCGCCGGCCACCACCATCCACACCTCTAAGGCCGTGTTGATGGCCGGCAGGGTCAGGGAAACCCTGCCCGGCGGCGGCTTGGGGGAGTTCTGGACCCCCACGACGGTCAGTTCCTTCTCCCGGATGCCGGCCTGCTCCGGAAAGAGCGACGCGACGTGCGCGTCCGGGCCGACGCCGAGGAGGACAATGTCCAGGCGCGGAAGCCGGCCCGGGTGTTCCGGCCGGTCATCGGACATGTCCGCGGCGTGCTCGGCGGCGGCCGCGTCAGCGAGCCGGCGCGCATAATCCGCCGCAGCCTCTTCCGGGCTCCCGAAGTCATCGGTGGAACCGGGCACGTGGACCCGCGCCGGATCGACCGTGATGCGGGACAGGAGAGCCTCATGGGCCTGGCGGGCGTTGCGTTCGGCGTCATCCGCCGGCACAAAGCGCTCGTCACCCCACCAGAAGTTCACCTTGGACCAGTCGACGGCCTTCGCGGCCGGGGATTCGGCCACGGCCCTGAGCGAACCGATGCCCATTGTGCCCCCGGTAAGCACCACCGTGGCTTCGCCGTGCCGGTCCTGGATGTCCACGAGCTTGGTGATCAGGCGGGCTGCGATCGCAGCCATCAGGACGGTCGAGTCAGGATGGATGCTTACTCTGGGGTCAGCGCTCACTGGGACGGACACTCCTTAGATTGGTACGTGGCAGTCCCATAGTAATCACTTCGCCGAAGACCTCGTCGGGGTCCAGGCGGCGAAGTTCTTCTGCCAGGCAGTCCTTGAGGCTGCGGCGGGGCAGGGAGATCCGCTGCGCCGGCTGGCCGGGCTGGGTCAGTTCCGCTACGGTCAGGCCCGGCCGGAAGAGCTGGACGTCGCCGCCGGTTCGGGTCAGCCGGACCCGCCGGATGCCGGTGCCGGCCGGGTCCGCGACGATCGTGACCGGGGCGTCCAGGGCCAGGGTCAGCCAGGCCGCGAGCAGGATGGTGCTCGGGGAATCCGAGGCACCTTCGACGGCGACGGCCGTGACCGGTGAGTCGTCCACCTGGTCCAGGACCGCGGCCAGCTGGATCCGCCAGTTGGTCAGGCGGGTCCAGGCCAGATCCGTGTCGCCGGCTTTGTAGGTGCGGCGGATGTTCTCCAGCGCCGCGACCGGGTCCGCCTCGTTGGCGGAGTCGGTGATCCGGCGGTGCGCGATGCCCCCGATCGAGGTCTGGCACGCGTTCCGCGGCGCGCCGTGCGGCCACCAGGCCACGATCGGGGCGTCCGGCAACAGCAGCGCCGCGACGAGGGATTCGCTTTCCTCGGCGAGTTCGCCGTAGCCGCGCAGCAGGATGACCTCGGAGGCCCCGGCGTCGCCGCCGACGCGGATCTGCGCGTCCAGCCGGGTCGGGGCGGAGGCCCCGGCGTCGGCGAGGACGATGATCCGGCACGGGTGTTCCCGGCTGGCCTCGTTGGCGGCCTCGATGGCCTCCTCCTCAAGGCCGGAGCGGGTGACGACCACAAGGGTCAGGACGCGGCCGAGGGCGATCACGCCGCCCTGCTCGCGCAGGGACATGATCTTCTTGGAAATCTTGGAGGTGGTGGTGTCGGGAAGATCTACGATCATGGCCTTCTCCAGGTTCGTCCGTCGCGGGCAAGGAGTTCATCGGCTGAGGCGGGACCCCAGCTGCCGGGCCGGTAGGGCTCGGGCTGTTCGTCCAGGGACGCCCAGTAGTCCTCGAACGGGTCAAGGATCTTCCAGGACAGCTCGACCTCGGCGTGGCGGGGGAACAGCGGAGGTTCGCCCAGCAGCACGTCGAGGATGAGCCGTTCGTAGGCTTCGGGGCTGGACTCGGTGAAGGAGTGGCCGTAGCCGAAGTCCATGGTGACGTCGCGGACCTCCATCTGGGTGCCCGGAACCTTGGACCCGAACCGGATCGTGGCGCCCTCGTCGGGCTGGACCCGGATCACCACGGCGTTCTGGCCGAAGTCGTCCTCGCCGTGGTCGGTGAAGAGCAGGTTCGGAGCGCGCTTGAACACGACGGCGATTTCCGTCACCCGGCGGCCCAGGCGTTTGCCGGCGCGCAGGTAGAACGGCACCCCGGACCAGCGGCGGGTGTTGATGTCCACCCGGATCGCGGCGAACGTCTCGGTCTTCGAATCGGCCGGGATGCCCTCTTCCTCCAGGTAGCCCAGGACCTCCTCGCCGCCCTGCCAGCCGCCGGTGAACTGCCCGCGGGCCGAGTGGGTGGAGAGGTCGTGCGGGAGCCGGACGGCGGAGAGGACCTTTTCCTTCTCAGCACGAAGGTCATCGGCGTTGAAGGAGACCGGCTCCTCCATGGCGGTCAGGGCCAGGAGCTGCAGCAGGTGGTTCTGGATGACGTCGCGGGCCGCACCCACGCCGTCGTAGTACCCCGCCCGGCCGCCCGTGCCGATGTCCTCGGCCATGGTGATCTGGACGTGGTCCACATAGTTAGCGTTCCAGAGCGGCTCGAAGAGCTGGTTGGCGAAGCGCAGCGCAAGGATGTTCTGCACCGTCTCCTTGCCCAGATAGTGATCGATCCGGAACACGGAGTCCGGCGGGAACACCGATTCGACAATGTCGTTGAGCTGCCGGGCCGATTCGAGGTCGTGCCCGAACGGCTTCTCGATCACCACCCGCCGCCACTTGTCACCCTCGGCCTGGGCCAGGCCGTGCTTGGAGAGCTGGCGGCAGACCTGTTCGAAGGCCTTCGGCGGGATCGAGAGGTAGAACGCGTGGTTGCCGCGCGTCCCGCGCTGCTCGTCGAGCTCATCGATCGTGTCGGACAGCCGCTTGAACGCCTCGTCGTCGTCGAACTCGCCCTGCACGAAGCGGATGCCCTCCGAGAGCTGCTTCCAGACCGTTTCATCAAATGGGGTCCGGGCGTAGGCCTTGACGGACTCCTTGACCTCCGCGGCGAAGTCCTCGTTCTCCCACTGCCGGCGGGCAAAGCCCACCAGGGCGAAGCTCGGCGGCAGCAGCCCGCGGTTGGCGAGGTCATACACGGCCGGCATGAGCTTCTTCCGGGCGAGGTCGCCGGTCACCCCGAAGAGAACCAGAGATGACGGCCCGGCAATACGGTTCAGACGGCGGTCACGGGGGTCGCGGAGCGGATTGCGCCCGCGGCCGGCCGAGGTCCTGCCGCCGTAGTAGGTTTCTGGCATGGTTGCTTGGGTGCCTTAGCTTTCGGTGGAAGATGCGGCCTGGCCGGCAAGGGAGGTGACGAGCTCCTGGAGCTGCTTCACACCCGCGGCGCGGTCGGTCAGGTGCAGCCGGAGGACCGGACGGCCGTGCTCGGACAGAACCTGGGCGTCCCCGGCGGCCTGCGCCGAGATCAGCTCGCCGAACGTGAACGGGCGGTCCGGGATGGCCAGGTCCATGGCGGACGCGGCCGTGACCTGCAGGAAGACGCCGATCGCGGGTCCGCCCTTGTGGAACTGGCCCGTCGAGTGCAGGAAGCGGGGGCCCCAGCCGAACGTGACCGGGCGCCGGCTCAGCGCCGCCAGCTGGTCACGGACACCCTCGAAGCCTGCGTAGGCGAGCCGGTCGAAATAGGCCTGAACGCTGAGGTAGCTGTCCTCTGCGAGCTGGGCCAGCAGCGCGGACACGGCGGCAGACGCCGTCGAGGCATTTCCCAGCCAGTCGCCGCCGCGGACTTCGATGGCGCCGTCGGTGAAGTTCGCCGGCGTCGGCTTCGGCTGTGCGTCCAGCAGGCCGCGTGCGGCCACCTTGGCGGCCTCGACGTCGGGCTGGTCAAACGGGTTGATGCCCAGCAACCGGCCTGCTACGGCGGTGGCGAATTCCCACACCATCATCTGCGTCGCCAGGCCACCGGCAATGGCAACCTCGTTCTCGCCGAGCTGGACGTCGTCGGCGTCGGCCGAGACGAGCCGGATGACGAGGACATCGGGTGCGCCCAGGGTGGCTTCGGGGGAGGCGGGGCCGGCCACGACCGGCAGCACGCCGGTGCCCAGCTTGCCCGTGGATTCGGCGATGAGCTGTTCGGCCCAGTCGGCGAACCCGACGATCCCGGACCCGTCTTCTGCGATGACGATCTTGTTGCGCAGCGGGCTGGTGCCGCCCAGGGCCGTGCCGAGGGCGAGGCCGATGTTGTCTTCCGAGTCGTCGTTGAGGATCTCGGCGGCCTCTTCGGCCTCATCCAGGAACGCCTGGATGTCCACGCCGGCCAGCCCGCAGGGGACCAGCCCGAACGCGGTCAGCGCCGAGAAACGGCCGCCGACGTTGGGGTCGGCGTTGAAGACTGCGCGGTAGCCGGCCTCACGGGAGGCCTTGTCCAGGGGCGAGCCCGGGTCGGTGACGATGATGATGCGGCTCTTCGCGTCGATGCCGGCATCGGTGAATGCCTGTTCGAAGATCCGGCGCTGTGAATCGGTCTCCACCGTGGAGCCGGACTTGGACGAAACAACGATGGCGGTTTCGGCCAGCCGGTCCACGAGGGCGGCACTGACCTGTTCGGGGTCGGTGCTGTCCAGCACGGTCAGCTCGACGCCAGCGGTGCCCGCAATGACTTCAGGTGCCAGCGAGGAACCGCCCATGCCGCACAGGACAATGCGCGTCACGCCGTCGGCCTTCAGTGCGTCGCGGAGTGCCAGGATCCCGCTGACCAGGGGCTGGGAGACGGTGGCCGCCTCGACCCAGCCCAGCCGGACAGCCGACTCGGCTTCGGCGTCGGGACCCCACAGGGTATGGTCCTTCGCGAAGATCCGGGTGGCAATGCGGTCCTCCAGCAGTGCGGGGAGGTGCTGTTCGTGGGCCTGGCGGGCTGCGCCGGTGGCGTCGTAGCTGAGTGTGCTCATGGTGGGTTAGGAAGCCTTCCGTGCAGAGGCCAGGGCGCCTTCGACGTCGCCCAGGAGTTCCTTCCAGCTGGCCACGAACTTGTCCAGGCCTTCGGACTCAAGCAGTGCCACGACGTCGTTGTAGGAGATCCCCAGGTTGTCGAGGGAGTTCAGCGTCGCGTTGGCGTCGTCGTAGCCGCGGGTGACGGTGTCGCCCGTCACCACGCCGTGGTCGAACGTGGCGTCCAGCGTCTTCTCCGGCATGGTGTTGACCACGCCCGGTGCGACGAGTTCGGTGACGTACAGGGTGTCCGGGTAGGCCGGGTCCTTCACACCGGTGGAGGCCCACAGCGGGCGCTGCGGCAGGGCGCCGGCCTCGGCGAGGAGGGCCCAGCGTTCGGTGGAGAAGAGCTCCTCGTAGACCTGGTACGCCAGGCGGGCGTTGGCCAGCCCGGCCTTGCCCTTGAGTGCCTTGGCTTCGTCGGTGCCGATGGCATCGAGGCGCTTGTCGATTTCGGCGTCGACGCGGGAGACGAAGAAGGACGCGACGGAGTGGATCGTGGAGAGGTCATGGCCGTTGCCCTTGGCCTGCTCCAGGCCGGACTGGAAGGCATTGATGACGGCGCGGTAGCGTTCCAGCGAGAAGATCAGGGTTACGTTGACGCTGATGCCCTCGGCCAGGGTGGCCGTGATGGCTTCGAGGCCCTCGAGGGTTGCCGGGATCTTGATCAGGACGTTGTCCTTGTTGACCTTCTTGTACAGGTGCTTCGCTTCGGCGATGGTGCCGGCGGTGTCCCAGGCAAGGCGGGGGTCCACCTCGATGGACACGCGGCCGTCGACGCCCTTGGTCGCGGCGGCGACGGGAGCGAAGAGGTCGCAGGCGTCGGCGACGTCGGTGGTGGTGATTTCGAAGACGGTCTCTTCAACGGTGGAGCCGGCCGCGGCCTGGGCAGCGATGACGGCGTCGTAGTCCGTGCCGGAGGTGATGGCGGCATGGAAGATGGACGGGTTGGTCGTGACGCCAACGACGTTCTTCTCTTCGATGAGCTTGCGCAGGGTACCGGTCTGCAGGCGGCCGCGGGAGAGGTCGTCGAGCCAGATCGAGACGCCGGCGTCGGAGAGCTGCTGGGTGGGGGTAGTCATGTCATAACTCCTGGAAATGATGGGTTCCGGGGGCACAGCGTCCCCCGGAACCAGGGGGTGGGTCAGTTGGTGACGCTGGCGAGCGAGTCCTTCGCGGCAGCGGTGACGGCCTCGGCGGTAATGCCGAATTCCTGGAAGAGGCGCCTGTAGTCCGCGGAGGCACCGAAGTGCTCAAGGCTGATGGAGCGGCCGGCGTCGCCGACGAATTCCTTCCAGCCCAGGGCAAGTCCTGCTTCGACGGAGACGCGCGCCTTGACGGCGGCCGGCAGGACGGCTTCGCGGTAGGCGGCGTCCTGCTTGTTGAACCATTCCACGCAGGGCATGGAGACGACGCGGGTGGCGATGCCCTCGGCCTGCAGGGCCTCACGGGCGGCCACGGCGAGCTGGACTTCGGAGCCGGTGCCGATCAGGATGACCTCGGCCGGGACCGTGGCGCCGTCCTTGGAGGCTTCGGCGAGGACGTATCCGCCCCTGGCCACGCCGGCGGTGGAACCGAAGGTGTCGCCGCTGGCGTCGCCTTCACCGCGGGCGTATGTGGGGATGTTCTGCCGGGTCAGGACGATGCCGGCCGGGTTCTCGTGGTTCTCCAGCATGACCTTCCACGCCGCAGCGACCTCGTTCGCGTCGCCGGGGCGGACGACGTCCAGTCCCGGGATCGCCCGGAGGGAGGCCAGCTGTTCCACGGGCTGGTGGGTGGGGCCGTCCTCGCCCAGGCCGATGGAGTCGTGCGTCCAGACGTACAGGGACGGCACGCCCATGAGGGCGCCGAGGCGGATGGCGGGGCGCTGGTAGTCGCTGAAGATCAGGAACGTGCCCGAGAACGCCCGGGTCCGGCCGTGCAGGCTGATCCCGTTCACGATCGACGCGGCGGCGTGCTCGCGGATGCCGAAGTGCAGCACCCGGCCGTACGGGTTGCCCTTCCAGGCCCCGGTGGAGCGTGAAGCCGGGATGAACGAGGGCGAGCCTTCAATCGTGGTGTTGTTCGATTCGGCGAGGTCGGCGGAGCCGCCCCAGAGTTCGGGCATGACCGGGCCGATCGCGTTCAGAACCTTGCCGGACGCGGCGCGGGTGGAAACGTCCTTGCCGGCTTCGAAGACCGGCAGTGCGGCGTCGAGCTCGACGGGCAGTTTCTTGGCTTCGATGCGCTCGAGCAGTGCGGCGTTCTCCGGGTTGGCGGACTGCCAGGCCTCGAAGCTGCTCTGCCAGGCGGTGCGGGCCTCGGCGCCGCGGGCCTGCGCCTCGCGGGTGTGGGCCAGGACGTCATCGTCGACCTGGAACGCGCGCTCCGGATCGAAGCCCAGGACCTTCTTCAGGGCCGCGACTTCCTCGGCGCCCAGGGCCGAGCCGTGGATCTTGCCGGTGTTCTGCTTCTTCGGCGCCGGGTAGCCGATGATGGTGCGCAGCGAAATGATCGAGGGCTTGCCGGTCTCGGCCTTTGCGGCCAGCAGCGCGGCATGGAGTTCGGCGACGTCTTCGACGTATTCGCCGGTACGCGTCCAATCGACCCGCTGGGTGTGCCAGCCGTAGGCCTCGTAGCGGGCCAGCACGTCTTCGGTGAAGGCGATGTCGGTGTCGTCCTCGATCGAGATGTGGTTCTCGTCGTAGATCACCACGAGGTTGCCCAGTTCCTGGTGCCCGGCGAGCGAGGACGCCTCGGACGTGACGCCTTCCTGGAGGTCGCCGTCGGAGGCGATGACCCAGATGGTGTGGTCGAACGGGGACTCGCCGGCGGGGGCATCGGCGTCGAACAGGCCGCGCATCCGGCGCTGGGAGTACGCGAAGCCGACCGCCGAGGCCAGCCCCTGGCCCAGCGGGCCGGTGGTGATCTCCACACCGGCGGTGTGCTTGTACTCCGGGTGCCCCGGGGTCAGGGAGCCCCAGGTGCGCAGGGCTTCCAGGTCCTTCAGTTCCAGCCCGTAGCCGGAAAGGAACAGCTGGATGTACAGGGTCAGGGAAGTGTGGCCCGGGGACAGGATGAACCGGTCACGGCCCAGCCAGTCCGGGTTCTTCGGGTCGTGGCGCATCAGCTTCTGGAAGAGCAGGTACGCGGCCGGGGCCAGGCTCATCGCGGTACCGGGGTGGCCGTTGCCCACCTTCTCCACCGCGTCCGCGGCCAGCACCCGGACAGTGTCCACGGCGCGCTGGTCCAAGGTAGTCCATGACAGTTCTTGCTCTTCCAAATGTGGCACGAAAACCGGGCCCCTCTCTGTGCTGACGGCCGGCGGTACGCTTGGTCCCACCCCGGGCACAGTTCGGTGCCCGCTGCAGTACGTACCAGCCGTTCACCATCGAAACGTTGATCTATCATTCAGACGCAGATCCAGAGCCGCAGGTTTCGGCAATTGCCGGGCAATTACTCGGCAATTGCGTTGGTGCGTGCCCGTGTGCGCTGATCTAAGAACAGCCTAGTCCCATTCCACTTGGTGGTCAGCGTATATCTCACCAATTGGACCTGATTTCGCTTATATGAATCACCGCGCGCTATTGCGCCCGTGAGCAGGCGTTAACGCGCCCGAATCATTGGGGCCCGGCGGCGGGCCGGGTGCGCGCAGCGTCACGGTATGATGGGTGGTGGCCTTCGACTGGGGCAAGGACACGGGCGTGCGCTGCGCGCAGAGCCCGTTCTGCAGCAAGAAGCGTTGCGACATCCACCCGGGGCTGCCAGCCAGACAGAACTGCCCAGACAGAACAGAGTGACTGCCACCGTGAGCACAACAAATACGCCGCTGAACGCCTCCCCGGCCTCGGCAAGAATGGGCTTCGGCCGCAAAGCCAAGGCCTACCTGGCGCTCACGAAGCCCCGAGTCATCGAGCTCCTGCTCGTCAGCACCTTGCCCACCATGATCTACGCCGAGCGCGGATTCCCCTCGATCGGCCTGATTCTGGCCACGCTCGTGGGCGGCGCTTTCGCGGCAGGCTCTGCCGGTGCCTTCAACTGCTACATCGACCGCGACATCGACAAGCTCATGCACCGCACCGAGAACCGGCCGCTGGTCACCGGCGAGGTCACCCCCCGCGAAGCACTGATCTTCTCCTGGCTGCTGGGCGCCGCGGCGATCGCCATCCTCTGGTTCGGGGCCAACCCGCTCGCCGCATGGCTGGGCCTCGGCGCCATCGTCTTCTACGTGGTCATCTACACCATGATCCTCAAGCGACGCACCGCCCAGAACATCGTCTGGGGCGGCGCCGCGGGCTGCTTCCCGGTCCTGATCGCCTGGGCCGCCGTCACCAACACGGTGGAGTGGCCCGCCGTCGTGCTGTTCATGGTGATCTTCCTCTGGACCCCGCCGCACTACTGGCCGCTGTCGATGCGGTACGGCGAGGACTACCGCAACGCCAACGTGCCGATGCTGGGCGCCATCGCCGGCGCCAAGGTGGTCTCGGTGCAGGTGGTGCTTTACGCGTGGGCCATGGTGGCATGCTCGCTCCTGCTGATCCCGGCCGGCGGCGCTGGCTGGGTGTACACCGTGACCGCCGTCGCGGCCGGCGCCTGGTTCCTGTACGAGTCGCACGCCCTGTACAACCGCGCCCAGTCCGGCGACGTCTCCAACAAGGGCGCCATGAAGGTCTTCCACGGCTCCATCAGCTACCTGACACTGCTCTTCATTGCCCTGGCGGTGGACCCGTTCATCGGCTCGGCGGTCATGGGCGGCTGAGTCCCAGCTGTTCTTAAAACAGCAGATGCTCCCTCACCAGTGGTGAGGGAGCATCTGCTGTTTTGCGGCAGTGCCATGAGGGCGCTGCTCCTAGTCGGCGCTTACTTCCTGGCGCGGGCCGGGCGGGGGAACGACGCCGGCCGCCGGCCGCTGGTCCGGGTACCGCTGGTCGAAGCGATGGCGCGCGATCCGTCCGAGCCTCTCGACCGTGTGCCAGCTGATGACCGCGATGACCAGGGTCACCACGATGGCCGACACCGCGACGAGCGGCGGCAGATCCGCCGTCGACCCGCCGTTGAGCCAGAGAATGACGAGGTAGTTCCAGAGATAGGCGGCGTAGGACACGGTGCCCAGCAGCTGCAGCGGGCGCGTCCACGTCGGCATCGCACGGGTGCGGGAGGCGGCGAGGGCCACCAGGACGGCCGCGGCAGCCATGGCGAGCGGGCCTCCGATGAAGAAGAAGGCCGGTGTTTCGTTGGCTTTGGGGAAGAACGCCAGCGCGACCAGGAGTGCCGAGGAGCCGAGCAGGGCGGCCAGCCTGAGCCGGCGGCCCGCGAACCAGCCGAAGACGCGGACCCGGTAGAGGCGCAGGGCCGACCCTAGGATCAGGCCCAGCCCCCACGTCGTGGGCAACGCGTAGACCAGTGAATGAAGTTGCGGAGCCATGATCTCCATCGCCAGCACGCTTGCCGTCATCAGGGACAGGGCGACGGCGGCCGACCAGACGATCAGCCGGCCCTGCCGGTTGCGCCGCAGGGCGAGAACCAGCAGCGCGGGCCAGATCAGATAGAACTGTTCCTCCACCGCCAGCGTCCACAGCGGTCCGATGGCCATGCTGACGTCGAAGGGCAGCGGCAGGTCTTTGAGGTAGCCGAGGCCGGCGAGGACGGTGTACCCGACGATGCCCTTGGACCGGTCCCCGAGGACGTCGGTGGCCAGCTCGACGACGGCGTACACGCCCAGGAGGGAGATCAGGGCCGGCACGAGCCGGAAGGCCCTGTGCGCATAGAAACGGCCGTAGCGAATCTTTCGATGCCGTTCCACGTCCCTGAGCAGCACGTTCGTGATCAGGTATCCGCTCAGCACGAAGAACGCAATGACGCCGATGATGCCGGCGCCTTGAAATATTCCAGGCCAGGAATGTCCGAGCAGGACTGCGCCAACGGCAGCGCCGCGAAGGACGTCCAGGCCGTCAAGCCGCGGACGCACTGTGAATTGCTTGCTTGCGGTTTGTTTGGTTGTAGCGTGTTGGTCTGTAGATTGCAGGGCGGCCGTGGCGGCCCTTTCGCCGACTAGTAACGCCATATAACCTCCGGAGCCTCTTTCCGGCCGGTTTCTATTTCAGCTGAATCAAGGCAAAACCGTGCCGTTACTCTTCTGATGAATGTGATTCCGGCGCCACCGCGCCGTTAGCTATTATCCCGGACGCGGCTGGACGAAACCTGACCACGGTCCGTCTGGTGGTGCGTTCGCCCGCAACAGCCCGGGATTCAGAGGTTGTGGGCGATGAGTTCGAGCCCGATCACCAGAAGGCTTAAGACGACTTCGGCGAACATGATGGCGGCCTTGTGATGGAGCGGGATATCGAGGCGCCGGATCGCGAGGTACCCGACGACCATGAGTGAGGCAACGAGAACAACGACCGCCCAGCCGAGAGCCACGGCCGTCGACCACAGCCCGAGGCCGGCCGCTGCGAGCAGGAGCAGCGGAGTCACCAGAACGCCGAGACCGCCGGCGCTGACTGCGATCATATGGTGCAGTTCTTCACCGGTGGGGAGCGTCGAATGGACCGTCAGGTGGCTCAGGAGATCGGCGACGAAAATCCCGAGCAGGGAACCGATGACCACGATGCTGAGGGTGGCGGCGGCGGCCGCGGGCGACGTCTCGTCCGCGTGGCTCCGAAGCGCCAGCACCACGGCGAGGCTCGTAAAGATGATGTAGACCCGCTCTTTAAGGCTCGCCGCGCGTTGGCGGGCCGCGGGTGACAGGGTCACGGGCGGTTCGATGGGATCCATGTGAGAAGGCCTTCCGGTAAGCGTCACAGGAGTGAACGACCACATGCCCACGACCGCAACGATCCAAATCCATGCCATCTCATAGTGCTCCCGGGGAACCCGCCGAGGCCAGACCGGAGCCCACAAACACAAGCAACGCGGGGTCACCTACGGCCCATCCGCCAGGTGCGGAACGAGCGGTAAGTCACCCCGCGTTGTTTGTTGGGGGAGGTGTTGGTGCGCCTATTTCACCGGGCTGTAGCGGGCGAGGTCCGCGGCGTTGGTGGCCGCGCTCATCAGCAGGGCCGCCGCCAGCATGTGTGCGCCCACGAGCAGCGCCGGGATGCCGTTGTAGTACTGCGTGAAGCCGATGATGGCCTGCAGCACAGTGACGCCCAGGAGCATGAACACCGCGGAACGGAACGGCCCCGGGATACGCCCGCGCAGCACCAGGAACACTCCGAACAGCGCTCCGGCGGTCACCAGGTACGCCGGCATGGCATGGATGTGCGCGAACAGGTCCCAGTCGAGGTCATTGCGCGGGGCGTTGGCGTCGCCGGCATGCGGGCCGGCCCCGGTCACCACCACGCCCAGGCAAACGGCCACGGCGGAGAAGAACGCGACGGCGGTCATCACCGGGCGCGCGGCGCCCGGCAGGGCCGGAAGCTGCACGGTCCGGGCCTTGCCCGTGCGGCCGTAGGCGCGGTTCACCAGAAGGGTTGCCAGAACCACGAGGGCCATGGATACCAGGAAGTGCAGGCCCACGACCCACGGGTTCAGCTGGGTGAGGACGGTGATGCCGCCGATGACGGCCTGGGCCGGGATGCTGGCGAGCAGGCCGAGGGCCAGCAGGAAGAGGTCGCGGCGTTCCTTGCGGAGGTTCCACAGGTACACGAGCATCATCACCGCGACGGCGGCCAGCGCGAACGTCAGGAGCCGGTTGCCGAATTCGATGATTCCGTGGAACCCCATTTCCGGCGTGGTGGCCAGGGATCCTTCCGTACAGCGCGGCCAGGTGGGGCAGCCAAGGCCCGAGGCGGTAAGCCGGACGGCGCCGCCTGTCACCACCAGGACGATCTGGCCGATGAGGGACAACACGGCCAGCCGCCTGATCCTGTTGTCGACCGTGACGGGCAGCCGGGAGGTGAACCCGGAAACGATCCGGGGTGTGCGTGACGCCGTGCTCACAGTTTTCTCAATTCCACTTGAACCAACGGATTGCCGCGCCGCCGGCGATCGCCGTCCAGAGCAGCAGGACAAAGACGGCAGCAACGTTGACGCTGCCGTACAGGAAAGCATCCCTCAGCGCCTGGCCCAGCGAGCCGGAGGGGAGGAAGTGCACCACAGCCTGCGAGAGCGCAGGGAGCCGTTCGGACGGGATCACGATCCCGCCCAGGGCCCCGAGCAGAATCCAGAGCAGGTTGGTGATGGCCAGGGTCGCCTCCGGCCGGACCGTCCCGGCGACCAGCAGCCCCAGCGCGGTGAAGCATGCGGCCCCGAGGACCAGGATGAGCATGCCGGGCAGCCAGCCCGCGGGGTTGGGCTGCCAGCCCAACACCAGGGCCACGGCCGAGACGATGAGCACCTGCAGGAACAGGACGGCCAGGACGGCCAGGATCTTGCCGGCGATCAGTCCGGCGCGGCCCAGGGGAGTGGTGGAAAGAAAGCGCAGCACGCCGTAGCGGCGGTCGAAGCCGGTGGCGATGCCCTGGCCCGTGAAGGCGGTGGACATGGCGCACAGGGCCAGGATGCCGGGGACGGCAACGTTGATGCGGCTCGAACCCAGCCCGTCCAGCAGCGGCGTCACGGTCAGGCCGACCATGGCCAGCAGCGGCAGGACGATCGCGAGGATCAGCTGCTCGCCGTTCCGGAGCATGGTGATGGTTTCGTACCGCCCCTGCAGCATGATCCTGCGCAGCAGCGGAGCGGGTGCGCTGCCGTGTGCTGTGAGCGGCGCACTGCCCAGGGGGGCACTGCCCAGCGGCGCGCCGCCGGAAACGCGGGTCATCGGATCTCCCTTCCGGAGATGTCCAGGAAGACGTCCTCGAGGCTGCGTGCCTCAAGGCTCAAGGAGCTGGGCATGATCCCGCGCGCGGCCCACCACGCGGTGATCGCCGCGAGGTCCGCCGGGGTCAGTGCGCCGGTCACCGCGTAGCTGCCGGCCCGGGCCTCGGTGACCTCGACGCCGTCGGTCAGCACGCCGGTGAAGTCCAGGCCCGGTTCGGTCTCAAACAGCAGGGTGCGGATGTGCTGCCCGTCGTCGCCGGCGGGCAGCTGATGCTGCAGGAGCTGGGCGACGGTGCCTTCAGCGACGTTCCGTCCGGCGTCGATGATGTAGACGTAGTCGGCCAGGCGCTGGGCGTCGTCCATCAGGTGGGTGGTGAGGATGATTCCCATCCCGCTGTTACGCAGCTCGGCGATGAGATCGAAGACCATCTGGCGGGACTGCGGATCCAGGCCGGCGCTCGGCTCGTCGAGGAAGAGGACCTCCGGGTTGCCGACCAGCGCCGCCGCAAGGGCAAGGCGCTGCTTCTGGCCGCCGGACAGGCGCCGCACTGAGGTGCGGCTGAACGAATCGATCCCCAGGCGGGCAATGAGCTCATCCACCGGCCACGGATCCTGGTACATGCCGGCAATGTGCCTTAGCAGCGGGATGGGACGGGCCGACGGCGGGAGACCGCCGTCCTGCAGCATGACACCGACGCGCGCACGGAGGCCGGCTCCGGCAGTGTCCGGATCCTGGCCGAGCAGGCTGATGGTGCCGGAGGTCCGCTTCTGCAGCCCTTGGGCGCATTCGATGGTGGTGGTCTTGCCGGCGCCGTTGGCGCCGAGCAGGGCTGTTACCTGGCCGCGTTCGGCAACGAGGGAAAGGCCGCTGACCACGCGCAGCATCTTGCCGTCGAGGGTGGGCAGTGGACCAACATCCTTGACGAGCCCGCTGATGGTCAGAACGGGGGATTCGGGAGATCGCACCACAGCATTCTACGCGATGTAGTACGGCGTTCCCCCGGAACGGGCGCCAACTGCAGGCAAGCCATGCCTTACTGGATCGCCGGAGTAAATTACGACATGATTGTGTTGTGTATTCCATGAGTCCCTCTGTGTCTGGAGCCGCTGTGTCTGGAGCTGCTGCGCCCGGTACCCGGTCCGGCCGCGGCGCTGCTCGCCTCGGGTCCGCCCGGGCGCACGTGGCCGTCGTCCCGGATGAGGTTCCCGACGCCGTTCCCGCGGGCGCCGGCGGCCAGACCCACGACGCCGAAGAGCGCACGCGTGACCGCGTCCTCAACGCCGTGCTGGAGCATGGACCCATCAGCGCCGCCGAACTCGGCGACCTCCTGGGCTTCACCCCTGCCGCCGTCCGCCGCCACCTCGACCACCTCTCGCGCAGCGGCGTGATTGAGGTCAAGCGGGCTGCCCGTGCCGGTGCCGGCGCGGGACGTCCCGCCCGGCGCTATGTCCTGAGCTCCCAGGGCCAGTCGACGCTTGGCAACGACTACCTCGACATCGCCACCGTGGCGTTGCGCCGCCTGGGCGAGGCCGCCGGCCCCGAGGCGGTGCGGCAGTTCGCCGTCGAACGGTTCGCCGACATGGAACGCCGCTACGCGCCCGGGATCGAGCAGGCCGGACCGGACATCACGGCCCGGGCCCGGGCCCTCTCCGAGGCGCTGAGCCGCGACGGTTTCGTCGCCTCGGCACAGTCGATTGAAGCCAAGGCGCCGCTTCCGGCCGCCCTGTCCAGCGTCCAGCTCTGCCAGGGGCACTGCCCCATCCAGCACCTGGCGGCCCAGTTCCCCGTGTTCTGCGATGTGGAGACCGAAGTGTTCTCCCGGCTGGTCGGCGTCGATGTGCGCCGGCTGTCGACTCTCGCGCGCGGCGGGCACGTCTGCACCACCCACATACCTACGGGCCGTCCGGCCGCCGTCGGGGCTTCCAGTCCCGCAGCCCCGGGTACCCCGGATGAAGTATCCAACCATCTGCAAGAAAGGCCGTGATGACGGACCAACTATCAGAGAAGAAGGTTGCTGACTCTACTGTGATTTCGGAGATTCTGGAAAAGAATCCCGAGCTCCACGGAATCGGCACCTACGAGTACGGCTGGGCCGACAAGAACGACGTCGGAGCCAACGCCCGCCGCGGCATCGACGAAGACGTTGTCCGCGACATCTCGGCTAAGAAGAGCGAGCCGGAATGGATGCTGGACCTGCGCCTCAAGGGCCTGAAGTACTTCGACCGCAAGCCCATGCCTACATGGGGTGCGGACCTTTCCGGCATCGACTTCGACAACATCAAGTACTTCGTGCGGTCCACCGAGAAGCAGGCCGCCACCTGGGAAGACCTTCCCGAGGACATCCGGAACACGTACGAGAAGCTCGGCATCCCGGAAGCCGAGCGCAGCCGCCTGGTCTCCGGTGTGGCGGCCCAGTACGAATCCGAGGTGGTGTACCACCAGATCCGTGAGGACCTCGAAGCCCAGGGCGTCATCTTCCTGGACACCGACACCGCCCTGCGCGAGCACCCGGAGATCTTCCAGGAATACTTCGGGACGATCATCCCGGTGGGCGACAACAAGTTCGCCTCGCTCAACACGGCCGTCTGGTCCGGCGGGTCCTTCGTGTACGTGCCCAAGGGCGTCCACGTGGACATTCCGCTGCAGGCCTACTTCCGGATCAACACCGAAAACATGGGCCAGTTCGAGCGCACCCTGATCATCGCCGACGAGGACTCCTACGTCCACTACATCGAAGGCTGCACCGCGCCGATCTACACCTCGGACTCGTTGCACTCCGCCGTCGTGGAGATCATCGTGAAGAAGGGCGCCCGCGTCCGCTACACGACCATCCAGAACTGGTCCACCAACGTGTACAACCTGGTCACCAAGCGCGCCATCTGCGAAGAGGGCGCCACCATGGAGTGGATCGATGGCAACATCGGCTCCAAGGTCACCATGAAGTACCCGGCCGTCTACCTCGTGGGCGAGGGCGCCAAGGGCGAGACCCTGTCCATCGCGTTCGCCGGCGAAGGCCAGCACCAGGACACCGGCTCCAAGATGGTCCACATCGCGCCGAACACCAAGAGTTCGATCATCTCCAAGTCCGTGGCCCGTGGCGGCGGCCGTGCCGCCTACCGCGGCCTGGTTCAGGTCCGCGAAGGCGCCAAGCACTCGGCCAACACGGTCCGCTGTGACGCCCTGCTGGTGGACACCATCAGCCGCTCGGACACCTACCCGTACATCGACATCCGCGAGGACGACGTCACCATGGGCCACGAGGCCACGGTCTCGCGCGTCAGCGAAGAGCAGCTGTTCTACCTGATGTCCCGCGGCATGCGCGAAGACGAGGCCATGGCGATGATCGTCCGCGGCTTCATCGAGCCGATTGCCCGTGAGCTGCCGATGGAATACGCCCTTGAGCTGAACCGCCTGATTGAACTGCAGATGGAAGGATCGGTCGGTTAATGACTGACATCACTACTGAAAAGGCCCGCATCGGCGCGCCGTCAGCCCAGCCGTTCATCAACGGTTTCACCGAGGAAGGCGAGAGCCTCTCACCGCTGAACGCCGCGGAGTCCAAGGCGCCGCTGGCCGGCGAGGCCGTCAAGCGCCACTCCCACGGTGGCGGCGTCGGCATTCCGGACAGCTCACGCGCCGGCCGGCTGACCTCCTACAAGCTGGCTGACTTCAAGCCGCTGACCGGCATGGAAGAGGACTGGCGGTTCACCCCGCTCAAGCGCCTCCGCGGCCTGCACACCGAGGTCCTCAACGGCGCCGCCCCGTCCGTGAGCGTGACCGCCCCGGACAGCGTCACCGTGGAAACCGTCGGCCGCGACGACCGCCGGATCGGCTCCGCCGCCATCCCCGAGGACCGTGTGTCCGCGAACGCCTGGGAGAACTTCACCGAGGCCACCGTCATCACGGTTCCCGCCGAGGTCCAGGTCGACGGCGAGGTCAGCGTCCTGCTGACCGGCCAGGGCACCGAGGCCTCCGCGCAGCACGTCGTAATCGTCGCCGAAAAGTTCTCCAAAGCCGTCGTAGTCCTGGACCACCAGGGCACCGCCGTCGTCTCGGAAAACATCGAGATCGTCGTCGGGGACGGCGCGCAGCTCACCGTCATCTCACTCCAGGAATGGAACGACGACGCCGTGCACGCCTCCTCCCAGCAGGCCAAGCTCGGCCGGGACGCCAAGTTCAAGCACATCGTCGTCAGCCTCGGCGGCGACCTCGTGCGCGTCACGCCGTCGGCACGCTTCACCGCTCCGGGCGCAGAAGTGGAACTGTTCGGCCTGTACTTCGCCGACGCCGGCCAGCACCTCGAGCAGCGCCTGTTCGTGGACCACTCCGTGCCCAACTGCAAGTCCAACGTCCTGTACAAGGGTGCCCTACAGGGCCGCAATGCGCACACCGTGTGGGTTGGTGACGTTCTGATCCGCAAGGAGGCAGAAGGCACCGACACCTACGAGGCCAACCGCAACCTGGTCCTGACCGACGGCGCCCGCGCGGACTCCGTGCCCAACCTTGAGATCGAGACCGGCCTGATCGCCGGCGCCGGCCACGCCAGCGCCACCGGACGGTTCGACGACCAGCACCTGTTCTACCTGATGGCCCGCGGCATTCCGGAAGAGGTGGCCCGCCGTCTGGTGGTCCGCGGCTTCCTGAACGAGATCATCCAGCAGATCAAGGTTCCTGCCATCGAAGAGCGCCTGACGGACGCTGTCGAGCGCGAACTCGCGGCAACGAATCATTAGCCAGCACAGCAGCACAGGGAAGATCAATGACTGAACAGCCAAAGGGCGAGCTTGTCTGCAACGCCAGCGAGATCGAGGTCAAGCAGGCACTGCGGATCCTGATCGACGACTACCCCGTTGCCATCGTGAAGGACTCGATGGGCGAGATCCACGCCATCGGCGACACCTGCTCGCACGCGGACATCTCCCTTTCCGAAGGTGAGGTGGAAGGCTGCAAGATCGAGTGCTGGGGCCACGGTTCCCAGTTCGACCTGCGCAGCGGTGAGCCGCTCCAGCTGCCGGCCTACGATCCTGTCCCCGTCTTTGCCGTGACCGTCCTGGATGACGAGGTCTATGTGGACTTCACCAACGTCCTGAACGGTGCCGAGGCCCCGAACTTCAGCTAGCCTCCGGCAGCTAGCGCACCACAACTTATCGACAAGAAAACGCACAGTGCCGGAGGGCACCGTGCAGAGGAGAACAAGGCACATGTCTACTCTTGAGATCAAGGACCTGCACGTCAGCATTGACACCGAGCAGGGCACCAAGGAAATCCTGAAGGGCGTCAGCCTGACCATCCGGACCGGCGAAACACACGCCATCATGGGTCCGAACGGTTCCGGCAAGTCCACCCTGGCGTCCACCATCGCCGGCCACCCGCGCTACAACGTCACCTCGGGTACCATCACGCTCGACGGCGAAGACGTCCTCGCGATGAGCGTTGACGAGCGCGCCCGGGCCGGCCTGTTCCTGGCCATGCAGTACCCCGTCGAGGTTCCCGGCGTGAGCATGACGAACTTCCTGCGCACCGCCAAGACCGCCATCGACGGCGAGGCCCCGAAGCTCCGCACCTGGACGAAGGACGTCAAGGCTGCCATGGCGCAGCTGCGCATCGACGCCGACTTCACCCAGCGCAACGTCAACGAGGGCTTCTCCGGCGGCGAGAAGAAGCGCGTCGAGATCCTGCAGCTCGAACTGTTCAAGCCGAAGTTCGCGATCCTCGACGAGACCGACTCCGGCCTCGACGTCGACGCACTGAAGGTTGTCTCCGAGGGCGTCAACCGCGCCCACGCGGAAGGCAACATGGGCACCCTGCTCATCACGCACTACACCCGGATCCTGCGCTACATCAAGCCGGACTTCGTGCACGTGTTCGTTGACGGCCAGGTTGTCGAAGAGGGCGGCCCGGAGCTCGCCGACCGCCTTGAAGAAGAAGGCTACGACCGCTACGCCACGGGCGCCGGAGCAGCCACGATCGCTGCCGCAGACGCTGCAGCACAGGCCTAGTTAGGACTTCACCATGACTGAACTCAATGTGGCCCGCACGGGCCTCGAGGACGTCGAAGAGGCACTCAAGGATGTGATTGACCCGGAACTCGGGGTCAACATCGTTGATCTGGGCCTGCTCTACGGCCTGAAGTACTCAGACGACGACGGCGCCCTCCTGATCGACATGACTCTCACCACGGCCGCCTGCCCGCTCACCGATGTCATCGAAGAGCAGGTCGGCAAGGCCCTGGACGGGATCGTCGACGACTGGCGCCTCAACTGGGTTTGGATGCCGCCGTGGGGCCCGGAACGGATCACCGAAGACGGACGGGACCAGATGCGCGCCCTGGGCTTCAACATCTAGGACCCCACCGCTTCCCTAGCCTCGCTTCGCTCGGCCAGGGAACCCCCGGCGGCGGAGACCCCTAATTACGATGACGCCGGCCCCGCCTCACTGAGGCGGGGCCGGCGTCATTTAAGCCTGCGCGTTCCCTTTCGGCCCGGTCAGTGATCTGATGAAGGCAACGAGTCCGCCGCGGCACCCTGGCCGCGGACCGGGCATAGTGTCAACAGGAGGCGAACCGGAATGGATGCCACACCAGCACCGTGGCCGGAAACGGGCGGCGCGGCCGGCGCGGCGCCGGGGCCGTCCGGCGCCGCCGGTGACTTTGTCGTCGTCGAGGACAGCGGCGAGTTCGACTATTACCGTTCCAGGGAAGACCTGCTGGCGGACCTCGAGTATGTCGGCGAGGCCCCGTGCATCATCGACCGCAACGCCACCTCCTACCGGCTCGAGCTGGACCAGAACCGCCACCTGCAGATGGGGCCGCCTCTGGGACCCGTGGAATTCCACTGGCTGCGGCAGGCGCTGGCCGACGCCCGCGAGGTGCACCCCGAAAAGCACCGGCTGCAGCGAGCGGACGCCGTCGGGCTGACCGAACTCGTGGCCGGACTGTTTGAGACGCTGCAGCTGGAACGCGGGACGGACGCTGAGCTGGGGCTCTGGGGCCTGGAAATCGACGGGCTGTCGACGCGGCGCAACGAACTGGCCGACGTCGACCGCCTCCTGGCCGGGAACGAGCAGCTGGACACGGTCCGGGTGACCGACCCCTTCGGGCATCTTTACCGGCCGGTATGGCATCCGAAGCACCGGCACGTGGGCCACGCCGGATTCCTGAGCTACGTTGAGATCCCGGCCCGGCGAACGCGGGGCCAGTGAACTCCGGGCCGGTGAGGTCCAGCCTTAGGGGTCAGGGTGTTGCCACCGCAAAGGTGTCGCACTTGTTGATGTCCCCGGTCGTATAGCCCTGGTAGAACCACTTCTGCCGCTGTGCACTGGACCCGTGGGTCCACGCTTCGGGTGAGACGCGGCCTGTGGCGGCTTTCTGGATGCGGTCGTCACCCACGGCCGAGGCGGCCGACAAGGCATCCTGGAGATCCTTGTCCGTGAGCGGTTCGAGATATGGCTGGCCGGTCTTGGGGTCCGGCTGGGTGGTTGCATAATGTGCCCACAGCCCTGCGTAGCAGTCGGCCTGGAGCTCCACCCGGACACCCCCGGAAGCGGGGCCCTGCGGATCCTGTTGCGCGCGGTCGAGGTTGCCGAGCAGGTTCTGGACGTGGTGCCCGAACTCGTGGGCAACCACATATTCCTGTGCCAGCGGCCCGCCGGAGGAGCCGAACCGGTCCACGAGTTCCTGGAAGAAGCCGGGATCGAAGTACGCCGTGGTGTCGACGGGGCAGTAGAACGGTCCTACCTCGGTGGTCGCGGCCCCGCAGCCGGTGTTGGTCCCGCCGGTGAAGATCACGGCCTTGGGACGCGGGTATTTGGTGTTGTACTGGGCCAGATAGGCCGGCCAGAAGGCGTTCAAGCTGTTGACGGTGCCCGTGATCCTGCAGTCGAGGCGCGTGTCGGCGTCGGCCCCGGTCCGGCAGGCGGGCGCAGAGCCCTGACTCTGCGACTGGGGGTCCTGGGTGGTGCCGGCCAGTCCCTCGAGAAGCTGGGGGTTGATGCCGAACAGTGCGGCCAGCAGCAGGATGATGCCACCGCCGATCCCGCCGCCGATCATGGGGCCGCGGCCCATCCCTCGTCGATCCTGGACCTGTGAGGGATCCAGCGGGGCGTTGTCATTGAAGCTCATGGAGTCACAATATCCCGCACAAAGGGGCGGCGGCGGCCGGCAACGGTAAAGTTGGTGCGATGCCTTTTCTCGACAGACTCCAGCGCTGGGCCGATGACCGTCCCGACGAAACTGCCGTCGTCGTGGCCGGGACGCACCTCAGCTGGTCCGGTCTGCGGGACCAGGCCGCGGCGCGGGTCCCCGCGGCGCCGGCCATCACCGTCTTGTCCGAACTCAACTCAACCCGCTTCGCCGTCGCGTTCGCCGCTGCCGTCGCCGGTCAGCGCCAGTGCGCCGTGCTGGACCCGGCCTGGCCGCAGCAGCTGCAGGACGCGATTACCGCCCGCATCGCGCAGACACCGGTTCCGGGGGATGAGTCCGGCGCTGGACTGGGAGCCGAGCTAGTTGACGGGGCTCCGGTCACCTCGTTCCTGATCGGTCTGACCTCCGGGACCACCTCGGTGCCTAAGGCGTTTACCCGCTCCCGGCGGTCCTGGCAGGAATCGTTCGACGCGTCCATTGAATTCTTCGGCCTGACCCGGGACGACAAGACCCTGGCCCCCGGCCCGCTCGCGGCGAGCCTGAACCTCTACGCCCTCGCCGAATGCCTCTACGCCGGTGCGGAGTTCCACACGCTTGAGCACTTCGACGTCGGCGCCGCCCATGCGGCCGTCAGCCACGACGGCATCACCCGGCTGGTCCTGGTCCCCACCATGCTCCGGCTGCTTAGTGAACGCGGCCTGGCCGGCGGGGTCGACGCCTCCGGCATCCGCAGCATCGTCTGCGCCGGCTCCAAGCTGGACGCCCGGACGCTGGAAGCAGCGAGGCGCTGGGCACCCAACGCCACCATCTTCGAGTACTACGGCGCCTCCGAGCTCAGCTTCGTTTCGGGCGCCGGCCTGCGCCCGGGCGAGGCCGTGGAGCCGGGCGGCACCGGGATCGGGAAACCCTTTCCCGGCGTCGATATCCGCATCCTGGACGACCGGGGGGCCGAACTCCCGGACGGCGGTGACGGCAACATCTGCGTCCGCAGCGGCATGGTCAGCAACGGCTACCTGTGGGGCGACGACGGGCACGCCCTGAGGTGTTTCGACGGCTGGTACACCGTCGGGGACCAGGGATACGTCTCTGGCGGCACCCTGCACATGCTGGGCCGACGCTCCGACATGATCATCACCGCCGGCACGAACGTCTACCCGCACGAAGTCGAAATGGCGCTGGCGTCCGTCCCGGGCGTCGCGGCGGCCGTGGCGGCCGGCATGGCCGACGACCTTCGGGGCCAGCGCGTGGTGGCCGCCGTGGTGCCCTCGCACGGGGCGGTCACCGCCACCCAGCTGAAGGCGGGCATTGAGGACGTGCTGGCACGCAACAAGCGCCCCCTCGAATACTTCGCGCTGGCCGAGCTGCCCCTGACCGACCGGGGCAAGATCAGCCGTCAGCTGCTGCTCGACTGGGTGGACCGGAACGATCCCCGGATCCGGCGCCTTGGCTGAGCCACGCACGTCGCCCCGGCCGTTGGGAGGCGGTCCGTTGGGAGGCGGTCCGTTGGGAGGCGGTCCGTTGGGAGGCGGGCCGGCTTCCGGCCGGCGTGCTTCAGGCTGGCCGCCCCTCCCGGGGCTGTTGCCGGAGGACCGGCAGCCGGTGATCATCGCCGCACGGCGGACGCCGCTTTGCCGGGCCAACGGCACCCTGAAGAAACTGCGCGCCCACGAGCTCCTGGCCCCGGTGCTGCGCACCCTGCTCTCCGACGCCGGTGCGGGCCTCACCCCGGACTCCGTCACCGACGTGGTGATCGGCAACGCCGTGGGCGGCGGCGGGAACGTGGCCCGGCTCGCCGCACTGGAGGCCGGCCTGCCCGTCACGGTGCCCGGCGTCACGGTGGACCGGCAGTGCGGCTCCGGGCTGGACGCCATCGTGCTGGCCTCCCGGCTCGTCGCCGCGGGCGGCGGCGGCGTCTACCTCGCCGGCGGCGTGGAGAGCATCAGCACGGCCCCGCTCCGGGCGCACCGCAACGAGGACGGCAGCGCAGACTACTACAGCAGGGCCCAGTTCGCCCCGCTCAGCCTCGGCGACCCGGACATGGGGGTGGCGGCCGAGAACGTTGCCGCCGGCTACGGCATCAGCCGGGACCGCCAGGACGCTTTCGCGCTCCGCAGCCACCGCCGTGCCCTGGCCGCCGCCGCCGCCGGGCGGTTCGACGGCGAACTCGTGCCGCTCGCCGCGCAGTGCGGGGCCGCCGTGGCCGCCGACGACGGTCCGAGGCCCAGCCTTGGGCCGGCCCTGATGGCCCGCTTCCCGCCCGTGTTCGCTGCCGGCGGCACGGTCACGGCCGGGAACTCCTGCTTCGACGCGGACGGCGCGGCCGCTGTCATCATTACCTCCGTGGAACGGGCCCGGCAGCTGGGCGCCGCCGACGGACTCCTGATGCTGGGAACCGACACTGCCGGGGTGGCGCCGCACCTGCTAGGCATCGGGGCGGCCGCGGCGGCCGTGCGGCTCCTGGCCGCCCACGGCCTCACGTCTAAAGACCTGGGCCTGGTCGAATTCAACGAGGCATTCGCCTCCCAGACGCTCGCGTGCCTGGATCAGTTGGGGATCGACCCGGATCGCGCGAACCTCGACGGCGGTGCCCTGGCGCTCGGGCACGCCTACGGAGCTTCGGGCGCGGTGCTGGTGACCAGGCTGCTGGCACAGGCCCGCAGGTCCAGGGAGCCCGGCCAGCTCGCCCTGGCCATGATCAGCATCGCCGGCGGCATGGGCACGGCCGCGCTGCTCGGGTACTGCAGCCTGGGCTGACCGTCCCGGGCCACCCGGGGGACATGCCCATTCTCCGCCGCAGCCGGTGGACATGCGGGGCTAATACCCCGTGGCTGCGGACAACGGAGGACATGTCCATCCTTCGGATCTGGGACATGCCCTGCTCTGGCCCCGGCAACGTGGCATGTCCTGCTCTGGCCCCGGAGAAGGGACATGTCCATTCCTCGGTTTGAAGGGTGGACACTATCGCTCCATGCGCAGTGCTTACGGCCAAGGGAGGGCATGTCCAGCGGGTGTGGGGTCCGGATGTGGGCCGCTCGGGCACCGCGGGCGGGAGATGCCCATTCCTCGGCTTGAAGGGTGAACACTATCGCTCCATGTCCATTGCCCGCGGCCAGGGGAGGGCATGTCCAGCGGGTGTGGGCTCCGGATGTGGGCCGCTCGGGCACCGCGGGCGGGACATGCCCATTCCTCGGCTTGAAGGGTGAACACTAGGGCTCTATGTCCATTGCCCGCGGCCAGGGGAGGGCATGTCCAGTGGAACGGGGTCCGGGAGAGCGCCGCGGGGCAACCGTCAGGGGACTAGTCCTCCGGGTCCTCCGGGTCCTCGGGCTCGCCCAGGCCACGCGCGGCCAGCGCTTCGCCGGTCTGCCGGGCGAAGGCCACGGTGGTGATGAACACTGGGAGCACCAAAGCGCGTGGGTTGCGGTCGAGTCCGCGGGCCCGGGCGGAGTCGCGGACGTTCAGGTAGGCCTCGGCAACGAACGGGATGCTGCGGAGCATGATGGCAATGGTCAGGGCGAAGCGCTCAGGGTCCGCACCGAAGCGCCGGAACGGCCGGGCCAGGGATGCGACGCCGTCGAGGAGCGCCTGCACCGGGGTAGTGGCGGTGAGGATCGAGGCCGCCACAACACAGACCAGAACGTTCAGCACGATCCGTGCGGCGGTGGGTGCGCCCAGCAGCCACCACTGGAAGACGCCGATCGCGAGCAGGACCGGCAGGACCGGGCGCACCGCGCGGAACAGCCGGGCGGGGCCCGCGCCGCTGAGCAGGAACAGCCCGCACAGCAGCGCCAGCGCGACGGCGGACACCGCCCAGTCGGAGATCAGGAAGGACGCCATTCCGCACCCGACAACCAGCAGGAACTTCAGCCCCAGCGGCGCCCGGTGGATCAGGGAAGTGCCCGGCGAGTAGGTTGCCAAAAGGAAGCCGTGGCCGCTCACGGCCGCTCCAGCCCGCCCTGCTGAAGCCCGGCCAGCCCGGCGCCCCCGGCACCGGTCCCAGGCACGCCCAAGGAAGGCAGGCCCTCGGGAGGCAGGCCCGCAGCGCTCAGGGCGCGGTAGTGCCGGACGGCCTCGGCCGGACCGCCGTCGAACACCACCCTCCCGGCATCCACCACAAGGACCCGGTCCATGTCCTGGGCGAGCTCGAGGTCGTGGGTGGACAGGATGACCTGCTGGCGGAGCCCGGACAGCGTGCGCCGCAGCAGTTCGCGGTTGCGCAAGTCCAATAGCGTGGACGGCTCATCCAGGACCAGCACCTCAGGGTCGACGGCCAGGACGGCGGCCAGGGCCAGGAGTTGGCGTTCGCCGCCGGAGAGTTCGTAGATGCTCTGGTCCGCGAGGCGCAGGAGCCCGAACCGGTCGAGGACTGTCTCCGCGTGGGCGCGGCGCTCCGTGGTGTTGCGGATGGAGCGCCGCAGGGACAGCTCCACGTCCTCGCGCCCGGTGGGCATGACCAGCTGGGAAAGCGGATCGGTGAAGACAAAGCCCACACGGCGGCGGACCTCCCGCACGGCGCGGACGGTATCGGCGCCGTCGACTCCTACCGTGCCGTCGCTGGGTGCAACGAGCCCGTTGAGGAGCCTCAGGAGGGTGGACTTGCCCGAGCCGTTCGCCCCGATAATCCCAATGCGCCGTTCCGTGAACGTGAGGGAAAGCTCCTGGAGCAGCGTCTTGGGTTCGGTGCGGCCGTCAACGGACACCCGCACCGAGACCCGGTCCAGGACGATGGTGCTCACGGGTGGGCGTCTGCCGTCCGGACGCGGCGGAGCAGCAGATCCGGGAAGGCCTTGTGCAGGGCCAGGGCAATGCTCACGGCCAGGACGTTTTTGATGATGTCGCCGGGGTAGAACACGAGGTCGGCCAGGAAGGCCTTGGAGAAGTCCAGCTTGGCGTTGACCATCATGCCCAGGATGCCCAGGCCGTGGATGAAGACGATGCTGCTCACCATGGCGGCGGCGAACAGGAGCACGGCGCGGAGTTTGCCGGTCCGGGTGGCGGTGCGCGCGAGCACGACGACGGTCAGCCAGCCCACCGCCGTGGCGGCCAGCAGGAACCCGATGATGTAGCCGGCGGAGGGGCCGGCGAGGACGCCCAGCCCGCTGCGCCCGCCGCTGAAAATCGGCAGGCCGGCGAATCCCAGCAGCAGGTAGAGTCCCAGGGCGGCGAAGGCGCGCCCCGGGCCGAGCGCCAGCCCCGTGAGCATGACGGCAAGGGTCTGCAGCGTGATGGGCACGCCGAGTCCGCCAACGGGAATGGCGGCGATCAGCGCGGAACCTGCCACTAGGGCGGCGAACACGGCGATCAGGCCGAGGTCGGTGGCGTTCCAGCGGCTACGGCGGCGCGGGAGCCCGGTCTTCGCTGTGGCGGGGTGGTCGGTCTGCGTCATGGTGTTCCTGTCGAAGGTGCGGTGCGGTGCGGTGCATGGCGGCGATGCGGCGCACAACGGAATGGTGATTTCGACTGTACGGCCGCGGCTGTCCGGGTTTTTTGTAGGTGCCCCACTAAGCGGCGGCCCGGATGCTGGAGGGCGCCGCCAACGAATGCCGTCCGCGGCACGCGCGGCGGCCGTCCGCGGCCGCCGGTGCCCATGTCACGGAGTCCGGGCGGGGCCGGTAGACTTGTAGAGGCCGTGCTCTCGGCCGACCTGCCCCGGCCCCGCCCAGACTCCACCCGATGTGCCGCGGCATTCCCTGTTGTGAAAGGCCTTAGCTGCATTGATTACCGTCCAGGATCTCGAACTTCGCGCCGGCGCCCGCCTCCTCATGGACCAGGTGAGCTTCCGGATCGACAAGGGAGACAAGATCGGCCTGGTCGGCCGTAACGGTGCAGGCAAGACCACACTGACGCGGGTGCTCGCGGGCGAAGGTCTGCCGGCCGCCGGCAAGGTGACCCGCAGCGGCGAAATCGGCTACCTGCCGCAGGATCCGCGCACCCCCGACATGGAGCAGCTCGCACGGGACCGGATCCTGTCCGTCCGCGGCCTGGACGTCGCCGTCGGCAAGCTCCGCGTGGCGCACGAAGAGATGGCCAGCGAGGACGCGGCAGTCCAGCGCAAGGCGATGAACCGCTACGACCGGCTGGAATCCGAATTCCTGGCGGCCGGCGGCTACGCGGCGGAAGCCGAGGCCGCGGCGATCTGCTCGAACCTCGCCCTGCCGGACCGCCTGCTGAACCAGCCGCTGAAGACCCTGTCCGGCGGGCAGCGACGCCGTGTGGAGCTCGCGCGCATCCTCTACTCAGACGCCGAGACCATGCTCCTCGATGAGCCCACCAACCACCTCGACGCCGATTCCATCTCCTGGCTCCGTGAGTTCCTCAAGAACCACCAGGGCGGCCTGATCGTCATCAGCCACGACACCGAACTGCTCGAAGCGACGGTAAACAAGGTCTTCCTGCTGGACGCCAACCGCGCCCAGATCGATTTCTACAACATGGACTGGAAGCGCTACCTCACCCAGCGCGAAACTGACGAGCGCGCCCGCAAACGGGAACGCGCCAACGCGGAGAAGAAGGCTCAGGTCCTCTTGGACCAGGCGAACAAGATGCGGGCCAAGGCCACCAAGGCCGTCGCGGCGCAGAACATGGCCAAGCGCGCCGAACGGCTCCTCGGCGGGCTCGAAGCGGTCCGCGAAAACGACCGCGTGGCAGCCCTGCGCTTCCCGGACCCCTCGCCCTGCGGCAAGACCCCGCTGACCGCGGACGGCCTGAGCAAGTCCTACGGCTCGCTGGAAATCTTCACCGACGTCGACCTCGCGATCGACCGCGGCTCCAAGGTGGTCATCCTGGGACTCAACGGTGCCGGCAAGACCACGCTGCTGCGCATGCTCGCCGGCGTCGACAAACCGGACACCGGCGAAGTGATCCCCGGCCACGGCCTGAAGGTGGGCTACTACGCCCAGGAGCACGAGACGCTCGACGTCGACCGCACCGTCCTGCAGAACATGCGTTCTTCCGCCCCGGACATGAACGATTCCGAAGTCCGCGGCATCCTGGGCTCGTTCCTGTTCTCCGGGGATGACGTCGACAAGCCCGCCGGTGTCCTCTCCGGCGGCGAAAAGACCCGTCTGGCCCTGGCCACCATTGTGGCATCGAGCGCGAATGTGCTGCTCCTCGACGAGCCCACCAACAACCTGGACCCTGCCAGCCGCTCCGAAATCCTCGGCGCCCTGCGCAACTACACCGGCGCCGTCGTGCTGGTGAGCCACGATGAGGGCGCCGTCGAGGCGCTCAACCCGGAGCGCGTCGTCCTGCTTCCCGACGGCATCGAGGACCACTGGAACGAAGACTACCTGGACCTGATCACGCTGGCGTAAACCCCTAACGGACGGGCATCTCCACGGCGCCCGTGATCCGGCGGAGTTGTTCGTAGCTGATCGAGAACATCGAGTTGTGGTCGCCTGCCCCTGCCCAGAGCACGGGGTGTGCCGCCAGCGACTGGTCCAACAGAGTCCGGATCTTCTCCGGATGCCCGACGGGAGCCACACCGCCCACTTCCTGACCGGTGTGTTCCAGGACGAATTCGGGGGAGGCCCGGCGGATTTTCCCGGCCCCCAATTGTGCGGCGACCTTGCGGACATCGACCCGGGCGGCGCCGCTGGCCAGGATCAGCAAAGGCGTGCCGTCGAGGTCGAACACGAGGCTGTTGGTGATGGCCGCGACGTCGCAGCCCAAGGCGTTCGCGGCAGCTGCCGCCGTCGGGACTTTCGACTCAAACACCGTGACGGTGTCCTCGGCGCCCAGTGAGGTCAGCGCGTGCTTCACCCGGGCCACCGGCTCCGGAATCAAGGCGGCCACGTCTCAGTAGCCCTGCGCGTCCAGAATCGCGTCTTCCTCTTCCTCCGCGGTCGCGTTCTTCCGCTTGCGGGGGACAGGACGACGCCGGGCCACCGGGCCGCTGGAGTGCAGGAATCCGCCGTTGGCGGCCTCCGCTTCCGCGTCCTCCGCGTCAATCGCGGCGTTGCGGGCCTGCTGCCGGGCGGCATAGCCGAATCCGACGAACATCAGCACGCCAAAGGCGAACCACTGCAGGGAGTAGGAGAGGTGGGTTCCTTCATCGGTGGACGGTTTGGGGAACGGGAAGGGCATGGCCTGCACCGAGGGGGATTCCGAGGCAAGTTGTCCGTAGGCGCCCCTGAGCAGCGGATATCCCAGTTGCGTGGAATAAGTCGAGAGGTCGATCGAGGCCAGCTGGCCGTCAGGGGCGCCGCGCTGGAGCTCGGGTTCGCCGGCTTTGAGGCGGGCAACCACCGTCACGGGTCCCTGCGGCGGCGCGGGCACAGAGTCGGGCCGGCCCGGCGTGTTGTTCCCGATCGGCAGCCAGCCCCGGTCGATCACCACAGTTTCGCCGGACTCGAGCCTAAGCGGCACCACGACCTCGTACCCGGGCTGGCCGTTCAGCGGCCGGTTGCGGACGACGCGCTGGCCAGCGGCGTCGTAGCTGCCCTTGAGTTCCACCTGGGTCCACTCGCGCTCCGGATCGAGCCGGCTGAACTGGTCCCGGATGGCGGCGAAGGGCACCGGTGTGGCTGAGTAATTGGAGACCACACGGTTGATTTCAGCCAGTGTCTCGGCGCGCCGGTCCATCTGCCACCGGCCAAGACCCACGCAGGCTGCGGCGAAGATCGCGGCGAGCAGCAAGTACCCCAGCCACTTGCTGGAGAAGAGAAAGCGGTACATTCAGCCGATCCTGCCTGACGGGTCCCGGGGCGCAGTCTTGTCGAAGGACGCGGCCGCTTCGAGGGCCAGGGTCTCTTTCCACAGCCCGCGGGTCTGGAGATAGTCCTCAAGCCAGGAGCGGTGTTCACCGCACGCCAGCCAGATCTTGCGCCGCTCCGGGGTGTGGATCTTGGGGTTGTTCCACAGGAGCTGCCATTCCGCCGGCGTGCGGCAGGCCTTCCGCGAGCAGACGGTGCCGGGGGCCTCAGCGTTGCCGCCGCCGTTCCCGGCCAGGTCAAAGAGGTTCATGAAGCTGCCCGTCCGTGGGTGTCGTCGTCGTTCTCATCATCGATCAGTTCGCCTTGCAGCAGCGTCACGGCGGCGTCATCCCCGGCGCCGTCCGGGGCGGGCGCGGACGCGTGGCCCGGGTCTGTGAAAGCCGGGGCGTCCAGCTCGACCTGTGGCACATAGTCCAAGAGGGAATCGCTGTGGATTTCCGCCTTGTCGCTGCCGTTGGCGATCACCACCGCAACCCACGGCAGGAACACTGCCCCCAGGACGGGCAGGAGCTTGAACCAGCCGTCCACGACGAAAATGAGGATCAGGCAGACCATGCGGATCCCCATGGCGATCGCGTATTTGATCATCCGCTGGCGCATCTCGTCCGAGTGCGCGGCAGCGGCGTCGGTAATGCTGTGCACCTCGGTGCCGCCGGACTCGGCGTCCGGCCTCCCGGGCACAGGAACACCGGGTCGGTTTTTGAGTGTCACGGCTGTTAGATCACGCTCCCAAGGCTTACTCCGATTCTCTCACCATCGGCGGAGCCGCCCAAACGGATGCGAACCGGACGCTAAGATCGGAGGCAGGAAAAATCCAGCCCCCAGCGCGGCCTTCCCTGCCGCAGAATTCCGGAGCCCCGCATGTCTGAAACACCCACCACCGGCCGCAGCGTTTTGATCACCGGCGGAAACCGGGGGATCGGCCTGGCCATCGCCGAGTCCTTCCTGGCCAACGGCGACAAGGTCGCAGTGACCTTCCGCAGCGAATCACCCCTGCCCGAGGGCATCCTCGGCGTCAAGGCGGACGTCACGGACGAAGCCTCGGTTGACGCCGCGTTCGCCGCCGTCGAAGCCGCCCACGGCCCCGTCGAGGTACTCGTTGCCAACGCCGGCATCACCAAGGACACGCTCCTGATGCGCATGAGCGAAGACGACTTCACCTCCGTGCTCGACACCAACCTCACGGGCGCCTTCCGCGTCATCAAGCGCGCGTCCAAGGGCATGATCCGGGCGCGCAAGGGCCGCGTGGTCCTGATCTCCTCGGTCTCCGGCATGTACGGCGCGCCGGGCCAGATCAACTATTCGGCCTCCAAAGCCGGCCTCGTGGGCATCGCCCGTTCGCTCACCCGCGAGCTTGGCGGCCGCGGCATCACCGCGAACGTGGTGGCGCCGGGCTTCATCAACACCGACATGACGGCCGAGCTGCCCGAGGCTACCCAGAAGGACTACCTGACCAAAGTTCCCGCCGGGCGCTTCGCCGAGGCCTCCGAGGTCGCCAACGTCGTTCGCTGGATCGCCAGCGACGAGGCTTCCTACATCTCCGGCGCGATTATTCCGGTCGACGGCGGCCTCGGCATGGGCCACTAAGCCCGCCGACGGCGGCGCACGGCCGCCTCGCGCGCACCGGCCGTGCCGGGCGCGGCGGCCATAGCGGACGACGGCGGTATCCGCCGTCGTCCGCTGCCATCTGGCGACTCCATCCCCGGGACGCCCGCCTGACTCCTCGACGCCGGGCCTTTTTGCCCTTGGCAGTGCGGGCCCGGGAGCGTGTAATGGGCTCACAGCCCCTGACCTGCCGCGGCAGGGGCGTGGACGCAGGAGAAAAATTATGAGTGATCTGAGCAAATGGACGCCCTCGGACATGCTGGAGCCGGTCCGCCGCTTCCTTGACGGCGATCTGACGCTGGCGCCCAGCATCAAGATCGAACAGTTCCAGGAGGGCACCACCCTGGTGGTTCGGGCCGAAGTGCCCGGCATCGATCCCGACACGGACGTCGACGTCTCGGTCAGTGAGGGCATGCTGAACATCTCGGTGGAGCGGGAGGAAAAGTCCGAGCAAAAGAGCAAGACCGGTTACCGCTCGGAATTCCGTTACGGCTCGGCCACACGAAGCATTGCGTTGCCTGCAGGGGCGAAGGAGGAAGACATCACGGCCACCTACAAGGACGGCGTCCTGGAGGTCCGCGCGCCGGCGCCCGAGGTGGCGCCCGTCGAAACCACAAAGAAGATCCGGATCGACCGCAGCTGATACGGCGCTGGTCGAGACGGCACCCGCTGATCCTGCACTCGCTGATCCTCTGCGTGTTGACCCTTCACTGGCCGGTGCGATGAGGCTGGCGGCAGCTGCCGCCGCGGCGTCAGCGGGCCTCGTGGCGGGCCCGGTGGAGCCAGCCCGCGACCTCGGCGTCGAGGTCATCTTCCGAGCGAAGCTCCAGGTGGTGCATCCAGACGCCGGGGACGGGCTGACCACTGAATTGAACCTTGATGAGTCGATGCGGCTGGGCCGCCCGCGTCCCAAACCCGGGGGGACATGTCCAGTCCTGACCCCCGGCACTGGACATATGGGCCACATGTCCAGGCCAGAGCCCACACGGAGAGCATGTCCCGCGCAGGGCAGAAACAGGGGCCCGCCATGCCCCCGGAAACTACGCCGCCGGGGCTTCTTTGTGGAGGCTGAACAACTGAAAAGGCGAAGACCGCTGGCATGATGGATTGCAGACCCACAGTGTTTGGACGTTTGGAACAAAGGAGCTTGTATGGGACTGCTGGAGAACAAGACTGCGATCGTGACCGGTTCGTCGCGCGGAATCGGCGCCGAAGTCGCCAAGTTCCTCGCCGCCGAGGGTGCGGCCGTGGTTGTGAACTACCGTCAGAAGGCGCCGCGCGCCAACAAGGTTGTCGCCGAGATCGAGGCCGCCGGCGGCCGCGCGGTGGCGGTCGGGGCTGACCTCACCACCCAGGAAGGCGTCCAGGCCCTGGCCAGCGCCGCCATGGAGAACTTCGGCTCGCTCGACCTCCTGGTCCTCAATGCCTCCGGCGGCATGGAGACCGGCATGGAAGAGGACTACGCCCTGAAGCTGAACCGTGACGCGCAGGTAAATATGCTCAACGCTGCGGCGCCCCTCATGCCGGAAGGCTCCCGCGTGGTCTTCGTGACCAGCCACCAGGCCCACTTCATCGACACGGTGCCCACGATGCCCGAGTACGAGCCCGTCGCGCGCAGCAAGCGTGCGGGCGAGAACGCCCTGCGCGAACTCGTCCCGGACCTGGCCGACAAGGGCATCTCACTTGTGGTTGTTTCCGGCGACATGATCGAGGGCACCGTCACGGCCACCCTGCTTGACCGCTCCAACCCCGGCGCCATCGAGGCCCGCCGTGCCGAGGCCGGCAAGCTGTACTCGGTCAAGGAGTTCGGCGCCGAGGTCGCCAAGATGGCTACGGCCGACGTCGAGACCGGCCACACCGAATACGTCGGCGGCGCCGATTATTTCGATAAGACCGCAGCCAAGTCGGCCGACAAGGGTTCCCACTAGGACCTCAGGCCCGCGGCCGGGATGGCACGTCACGGCAATGTTCCCCCAAAACATTTCCGTGACGTGCCATCCCGCAATTAACGCAACGGAAGAGCGTCAGACCCCCGCGATGTACCGCACGGCGTCGAGGTAGGGAAGGTTCACGGCGGCATCTGCGGCCGCACGGACGGCCGGCTTCGCATTGAACGCGATGCCGATTCCTGCGGCGCCGAGCATGTCGAGGTCGTTGGCGCCGTCGCCCACGGCAATCGTGTGCTCCATCGGGATCCCTTCGGCCGCCGCCCACTCGCGCAGGTACTTCTCCTTGGCGGCGCGGTCGACGACGTCGCCGATCACCTTGCCGCTCAGCGCACCGTCGACGATCTCGAGTTCGTTGGCAACCCAGTAGTGCAGGCCCAGGTCCTCGGCGATCGGCCGGAGGATCTGGTTGAACCCGCCGGAGACCACGGCCACGGCGTGGCCGGCGGCCTGGAACGCCGCCACGAGCTCGGCGGCGCCCTCGGTCAGCTTGACCTCGGCGCGGACCTTTTCGACGACGTCGGCCGGCAGCCCGGCGAGCACCGCCACCCGGGCGTGCAGGCTCTGGGCGAAGTCCAGCTCGCCGCGCATGGCCGCCTCGGTCACCGCGGTCACTTCCTCGCGCTTGCCGGCATAAGCGGCCAGGAGCTCGATCACTTCCTGCTGAATGAGCGTGGAGTCCACGTCCATGATCAAGAACTTGCGCGGCGCGTTGCGCAGTTCCGCGGGAACCAGGGCCGTGTCCACGCCGTCGATGCCTGAGGCCGCCAGCGTGCGGCGCGGCCCCTCCAGCAGCGACGCCCGGAGGGAGGCTTCGGCGTAGGCATCGGCGTTTCCGGGCTCTGCATCGAGGGAATCCAGTGCGCAGTCCGCCGCATACACCTCGAAGCGGCCGTCGCCGGTGCGGGTTTCGGCGTCGACGCTCAGCCCCGCAGCCGTGAGGAGCGACCGCAGACGCTCGATGTCGGGAAGGGACAGTTTCAGGCCGTAGCTGACTGCGGTCACGTTCGAACTCATGGCTTCAATCCTAGCGAGCAGGCGCCGGACGGCCCGAATTCGTTGCGCACCGGCCCCCGCCGCGTGACGCCCCACGGCAGCCCGCGGCGCCGGTTATCAGTCGTCCGCTTTTTTGTCCTAGTGTCTACTCCTATGAGTGAAGTTCTTGAAATGGCCGGCGTCAGCGTTGTACGTGGGGCTAAGACCCTCCTGGACAAGGTCGACTGGCAGGTCAAGGAAGGCGAACGCTGGGTGATCCTGGGACCCAACGGCGCCGGCAAGACCACTCTTCTCCAGCTGGCAGGGGCGCGGATCCACCCCACGTCCGGCACGGCGGGCATCCTGGAGGAAGTTTTGGGCGCCGTCGACGTCTTTGAACTCCGGCCCCGGATCGGACTGTCCTCCGCCGCGCTGGCCAGCCAGATCCCGGAACAAGAAAAGGTCCTCAATGTCGTGGTCACGGCCGCGTACGGCGTGACCGGCCGCTGGCGCGAAGGCTACGAGAAGGACGACGAACGGCGCGCCTTCGGGCTGCTGAACGAGTGGGGCATGGGCCCGCTGCTCAACCGTCCCTTCGCCTCACTCTCCGAGGGGGAGCGCAAGCGCGTCCAGATCGCCCGCGCCCTCATGACCGACCCTGAACTCCTGCTCCTCGACGAGCCCGCCGCCGGGCTGGACCTCGGCGGCCGCGAGGACCTCGTCCGGCGGCTGAGCGAACTCGCCCGCGATGAGTCGGCCCCGGCGATTGTCCTGGTCACGCACCACCTCGAGGAAGTGCCGCCGGGCTTCACCCACGCCATGCTCCTGCGCGACGGCGGTGTGGTGGCCTCCGGCCCGCTGCCCGAGGTCCTCACGGCCGAAAACCTGAGCGCGACGTTCGGCCTGCCGCTGGACGTCACCGTCACCGCCGGCCGGTACACCGCCACCGCCAGCCGCTGACGGGGCCGCTGACCGCGCGTGGAGCTCCTCAATAGCGTCTTCATTTTCTTCGCCGGGCTGTGGGCGGGCACCATCAACAGCGTCGTCGGCTCCGGCACGCTGGTCACCTTCCCGGTGCTGATCGCCCTGGGCTACCCTCCCGTCACCGCGTCCATCAGCAACGCCATGGGACTTGTGGCCGGCAATGCCGCCGGCGCCTGGGGCTACCGGAGGGAGCTGACAGGCCGGGGCAAGCAGCTGCTCCGGCTCCTGCCTGCCTCACTGCTGGGCGCCGTGACCGGCGCCTACCTGCTGCTGCACCTGCCCGAGAAGGTCTTCTACTACGCCGCCCCTGTCCTGATCGTGCTGGCCCTGCTGATGGTGGCCTTCCAGCCGCGGCTCCAGCGGTGGGTGAAGAACCGGGAAGAAAATCCCGAGCACGCGATCCGGGACCGCCGCCACGGTGTGCTGCTGGTGGTGCTGGTGTACCTGGCCGGCGTCTATGGCGGCTACTTCGTCGCGGCGCAGGGCATCCTGCTGGTCGGCATCCTGGGCGTGTTCATGACCGGGACCATCCAGAACGCCAACGCGATGAAGAACATCCTGGTCCTGGGCGTGAACGTCGTCGCCGCCTGCTCCTACCTTTTGTTCGCCTTCGACCGGATCAGCTGGGGCGTGGTCGGCCTGATCGCCGTGAGCTCCCTGATCGGCGGGGTGATTGGCTCCAAGGTGGGGCGCCGGCTTTCCCCGGTGGTCCTGCGCGGGGTCATCTTCGTCCTGGGCCTCGTGGCACTGGGATTCATGATCGCCAACCTTTTCAAATAGCCACACGAACCTGCTGAAATGACCTGCCCGTGACTCTTTACTATCTTGACTCCGCCGACGACCCGCGGGTTTCGGACTACACCCAACTCACGGACGTGCACCTGCGCAAGGTCCGGGAACCCGCCGAGGGCCTGTACATCGCGGAGTCTTCCCGCGTCCTGCGCCGGGCCCTGGCGGCGGGGCACCGGCCGCGGTCCTTCTTCCTGGCCGAGAAATGGGCCGAGGACCTGGCGGATGTCTTTGCGCAGTACCCGGACGTCCCGGCCTATGTCGGCCCGGCCGCGCTCCTGGAGGAAATCACCGGCTTCCACCTGCACCGCGGCGCCATGGCCGCCATGCACCGGCCCGCCCCGGTGCCCCTGGCGGAACTGCTCGCGGGAGCCCGACGGGTGGCCGTGCTGGAGGACATCGTGGACCACACCAACGTGGGGGCGATCTTCCGCTCCGCCGCTGCCCTGGGCGTGGACGCCGTCCTGGTGTCACCGCGCTGCGGGGATCCGCTGTACCGGCGCAGCGTGCGGGTCAGCATGGGCACGGTGTTCCAGGTGCCGTGGGCGCGGCTGGAAGACTGGGCGGGAGGATTGGCCGCGCTCCGGGAGCAGGGTTTCACCGTGGCCGCCATGGAGCTCACGGATGACGCCGTGGACCTGGACGAACTCGCGGCCCGGCGCCCCGAGCGGCTGGCGCTGGTGCTGGGCACGGAGGGGGCGGGCATGAGCGAAGGCACCCTGGCCGCCGTCGACCTCGCCGTGAAGATCCCGATGCGCCCGGGCGTCGATTCACTCAACGTCGCGGCGGCGTCGGCGGTCGCGTTCTGGGAGCTCCGCCCGAAGGGCTGACGTGCGCAAACGGCGTTCGTCACTCCGTCCGCTTTCCGCTATGATTGATAGCTGGCCGTCCGGTGCTTTCCGCCGGCCATCCCATTCATACCTGGCAGCTGGCAAAATCCAGTTGTGCGAACAAAGGTCCAATTATGAAGTCTGATACCCACCCGAAGTACGAAGCTGTTGTTTTCAACGACCTGGCTTCCGGCGTCAAGTTCCTGACCAAGTCCACCGTGTCTTCTTCCAAGACCATCGAGTGGGAAGACGGCAACACCTACCCGGTCATCGACGTCGAAATCTCCTCCGAGTCCCACCCGTTCTACACGGGCAAGCAGCGCATCATGGACTCCGCAGGCCGCGTCGAGCGCTTCAACGCTCGCTTCAAGGGCTTCGGCGGCAAGAAGTAACTTTCTTCCCCAAGGTCTTGTAGGAAGCCCGCACCGGCAACGGTGCGGGCTTTTTGCGTTCCCCTCGCGTACCGCCGCGCGTCGAGCCGCGGGCGGCGCCACGGGGCGCCGCCGCTTCCGTCGCGCCGCCGGCAGGATTGCCGTGGCAGGATTAATGCCATGACGACCCTTCCCTCTGCCTCCGGTTCCGCGAACGACGACGGCGGCCGTCACCACGGCGAATACAAGGTCCCGGGCGGCAAGCTCGTGGTCGCCGATTTCGACGTCGTGGACGGCGTGCTGACGAACGTTTCGCTCAGCGGTGACTTTTTCCTGGAGCCGGACGAGGCGCTGCCGGAGATCAACCGGGCCCTCACAGGGCTGGCCCTGGACACCGGCGCCGCCGACATCGCGGCGGCCGTGACGGCGGCCCTGCCCGAAGACGCCGTGCTGTTCGGCTTTTCTGCCGACGCCGTCGCGGTCACCGTCCGCCGCGCCCTGGCGAAGGCCACGGGCTGGGCGGACCACCACTGGAACATCATCGCCCCGTCCGTCCTGCCCACTCACGTCAACGTTGCCCTGGATGAGGTCCTGACCGAGGAGGTCGGGGCCGGGCGGCGCAATCCCACCCTGCGGTTCTGGGACTGGGAGGAGCCCTCCGTGGTGATCGGCAGCTTCCAGTCGGTCCGCAATGAGCTCCACCCCGCAGGTGTGGCCCGGCACGGCATCAGCGTGGTCCGCCGGATCAGCGGTGGCGGGGCGATGTTCATGGAGGCCGGGAACTGCATCACCTACTCGCTCTACCTCCCGCAGACCCTCGTGGACGGCATCAGCTTCGCGGACTCGTACAGTTTCCTGGACGCCTGGGTCATGGCCGCGCTGGAGAAGGTCGGCATCAGCGCCTTCTACGTGCCGCTCAACGACATCGCCACCGAGCACGGCAAGATCGGCGGGGCGGCCCAGAAACGGCTCGCCAACGGCGGCATGCTGCACCACGTCACCATGAGCTACGACATCGACGCCGACAAGATGGTCGAGGTCCTGCGCATCGGGCAGGAGAAACTGTCGGACAAGGGCACCAGGAGCGCGAAAAAGCGGGTGGATCCGTTGCGCCGCCAGACCGGCATGACCCGCGCCGAGATCGTCGCGGCCATGATGGACGTCTTCGCTGAACGCTATGGCGCGACGCCGTCCGAACTCACCGACGCCGAACTCGAGGCGGCCGGCCGCCGCGTCGAGACCAAGTTCGGCACCGCGGAGTGGCTCCACCGGGTGCCTTGAGCCCCTGCACCCGCGTCGGTTGCTCCGTAACGGCCCTTTAGAGCCGCCAAAAGGGCAGTTACGGAGCAGTCGATCGGGGATTCGCCGCCAAGGCCTGCGCCGTGAGTGAACGGTGCAGGTGGCTGCGCTGTTCGATAATGATGCGGCGCAGCGCCCGCGGTGCTTCCGGGTGCCCGGCGAGCCAGTGGTCCGTCCGGACAATGACGGAGTGCGTGTCCGGGGTGCTGCCGTCCAGGTCCTGCCCGGCCGGGTAGAGCCCCCGGACAATCCGGCTCGCGATTTCAATGCTGCGCCCGCCCCACACGTCCACCAGGCAGTCGAAATAGCGGTCAGTGAATCCGCGCAGCAGCGGCGCCGGGGCAGTGTTGAAGCCGGCGATGGTGGCGCTCAGCAGCTGGTTGGAGAGCGAGGTGCCGTGCACGGCTTCCTGCCAAGCGGCCTCCTTGACGGCTTCCTCGGGGCGGGCCGCGAGGGCCGTGGCGTGCCCTGACTTGCCGGCGGCGGTGTTGTCCCGGGCAAGCTCCCCGTCCAGCTGGGCAACGGTGGCTTCCCCGTTGGCGGCAAGGGCGTGCCAGAAGTTCCAGCGGAGCTCCGCATCCACGGACAGGCCGTCAAGGACCGTGCTGCCGTCGAGGATGCCGCGGAGCAGGTCCAGCCGGCTGTTGTCGAAGCGGCTGGCCGCGGCGACCGTGCGGGCCCACGCCAGCTGCTGGTCGGAGCCCGGCGCGGCCCGCTGGAGCTCGTCCGCGGCGAGGGACAGGAAGCCGTGGCGGACGGCGGCACGGCCGGCCGCGGGGACATAGCGTTCGATCGCGGTGGCGGCGTTGCCCAGGACATTCAGCAGCACACCGATCCCGGTTTCGGCGGGTCCGAAGCGCTGGACGGCGTCGACGTAGAGGGCGGCCGGCGTGACCGCGTCACGGGCCGAGTCCCACAGCGCCGTCCAGCACAGCGCCCGTGCCATGGGATCGCTGAGCTTGTCCAGGGAGCTGCGCGCCGTGGTCTCGGAGTGCGGGTCGAGCCGGACCTTCGCGTAGCTCAGGTCGTCGTCGTTGACCAGCAGCAGGGCGGGCCGCGGTTTCCCCGCCAGCGCCGGGACGTCGGTCCGGTCGCCGCTGACGTCGGTCTCGACGCTGTCCGAGCGGACCAGGGCGCCGGCGTCGTCAAAGTCGTAGAGGCCGATCCGCAGCCGGTGCGGGCGCGGCTCCTGCCGGCCCGTCGTCGGGTCCTCCGCGTCCTGGAGGACCGTCACGGTGCCCAGGACGCCGCCGTGCTCCTCGATCTCGCTGGAGAGGGTGGAAATGCCGGAGGTCTGCAGCCACTGCCGGGCCCACTGCGTGAGGTCCCGGCCCGATGCCGAGCTCAGCGCGGCCAGCAGCTCGGCCAGGGTGGTGTTGCCGTAGGCGTGGTCCTTGAAATATCCCCTGGACCCGGCAATGAACGCCTCGAACCCGACGTACGCGACAAGCTGCTTGAGGACAGAGGCGCCCTTAGCGTACGTGATGCCGTCGAAGTTCTGCTTCGCGGCCTCGAGGTCCGGGATGTCGGCAACGATCGGGTGCGTCGTGGGGAGCTGGTCCTGCACGTAGGCCCAGGCCTTGCGGTTGTTGGCGAAGTTCACCCAGGCCGTGTCCCAGTCCGTGGTCCGGTCCACGCCCAAGGTGCCCATGTAGTCCGCGAAGGATTCCTTGAGCCACAGATCGTCCCACCACTTCATTGTGACGAGGTCGCCGAACCACATGTGTGCCATCTCGTGCAGGAGGGTATTGGCGCGGGCCTGGTACTGGGAGTCGGCGGCCCGGGAGGTGAAGACGTAGCTTTCCGTGAAGGTGACGAGTCCTGGGTTCTCCATGGCGCCGAGGTTGTATTCAGGCACGAACGCCTGCTCGTATTTGCCCCACGGGTAGGGGAAATCGAAGAGCTCGTTGAAGAAGCTCAGCCCGTTCTTGGTGAGACTGAAGAGCGCCCCGGCGTCGAAGGACGCGGCCATGGACGCGCGGCAGTAGAGCGCCAGCGGCACCTCCAGGACCGTGCCGTCGGCCAGCCTGCCGCTCCAGGTGTCCCCGGCCTTGAAGTACGGACCGGCCAGGACTGTGGTGATGTACGTGGACATCGGCTTGGTGGGGGCGAAGTCCCAGAGGCTCGTGGCGGGGTCGGACGTTAGCTGGGTGCACAGGACCTCAGCACCGTTGGACGACACCTGCCAGTCCGACGGGGCCATGACATGGAACGTGAACTCGGCCTTCAGGTCGGGCTGCTCGAAGTTCGCGAACACCCGGCGCGCGTCAGCGGGTTCGTACTGCGTGTAGAGGTAGCACTGCCCGTCGGCGGGATCCACGAAGCGGTGCATGCCCTCGCCTGAGGTGCTGTACAGGGCCGTCCCGGTGATGGTGACCTGGTTCTCGGCCTGTAGGTTATCGAGCCGGATGCGGGAGCCGTCCACGACGTCGGCGACGGCCAGGCCCTTGCCGTTGAGGAAGACGCTGTGCACGCTGCCCGCGATGAAGTCCACGAAGGTCGACGCTCCGGGTTCGCTGGCCGAGAACGTGATGACGCTGCGGCTCGTGTAGCCGGCGACACCCGGGTCCGCTGCCTGCCGGACGTCCAGGGAGACGTCGTAGCTGTGCGTGGTGATGAGGGCGGAGCGGGCCGCGGCTTCGTCGCGGCTCAGATTCTGATTCGACACCCCGCTATCTAATTTCTGATTCGACACCCCGCTATCTAATCACGGGAGCCTGTGTGCCGGATCACGCCGGCGGGAACATCAGGAACGCGGCGCCCAGCCCGAGCAGGGCGATCAGCAGCCAGGACGCCAGCGCGGCCAGCAGCGCGCGGGCGCCGGTGTGGAGGAGTTGGCCCACCCGCACCGCGGAGCCCAGTCCGAACAGCGCCATGCCCAGCAGCGCGTCCTGGACAGCGGCGGCCGCGTCCAGGACGGCGGGGGAGAGCCAGCCGGTGGTGCGGAGGGCCGCCAGGGCCACGAATCCGAGAACAAACAGCGGGATCACCGGCGGGCGCTTGGCGCCGTCGGCTTCGGAGCCCAGACGGTGGTGGAAACCCGCGGCGGCCACCACCGGTGCCAGCAGGATCACCCGCGTGAGTTTGACGACGACGGCGACTGCCAGGGCGGCGGTGCCCGCGGTCTGGGCGGTGGCGACCACCTGTCCCACGTCGTGTACTGAGGCGCCGGTCCACGCCCCGAAGGTCCCCGGCCCGAGGCCCAGTGGCCGCGCGAGCAGCGGCAGCACCCCGATCGCCAGCGTCCCGCACAGGGTCACAAGCGCCACCGGCAGCACCGTTTCCTCCTGCCGGATCCGGCGCACGGCGGCCATCGCCCCGATCGCGGACGCCCCGCAGATGGCGAACCCCGTAGCCACCAGCAGCGATACGCGCGGAGGAAGCCGGAAGAGCCTGCTGATCCAGTAAGTGCCCGCGAAAGCCGCCGCCACCACGGCCGCAATCAGCAGCAGCGCCGCCCAGCCCAGGCCCAGCACGTCGCCGAGGCTGACCTTCAGGCCGAGCACCACGATTCCGGCGCGCATGAGGTGCTTACCGGCGAAGTCCAGCCCGGGACGTGCCGGCCCGGCGGTCCAGCCCGCCACACCCGGCAGGTTGGCGGCCAGGAGCCCGAGAAGCACGGCCAGGGTCATCGCCGGGAGCGCGGGGAGCAGCTGATGGACAGCGACGGCGGCGGCAACGGCCGCTGCGGCACCGATCAGGCCTGGCGCGGCCGCGGATGCGGGAGTGGTGGAAGGCACGCCCCTACATTGCCGTACGCGGCGGGAAAAGCAGTAACTGCGGCCGCCCGGGCAGGCGCCCGTGCGCCGACCGAACCGTGCGGGGGCCGCCGAAATGATTTCGTAACGAAAAAGTGGTTGGCTAGTCACCATGTCTGACCTATTCCAGGATTACTCCGAGGCTGCCGGCCGCACCGGCGCCTACGACGAGATGTTTACCCCCGGCCAGCAGGCCCGGAAGTCCTACGGGCAGGTGGCCGGGGCCCTGCGTGAACTTTCATTGGCCGATGTGAGCGCCCGCGCCGATTCCATGGCACGGACCTTCCTGGACCGCGGCGTCACCTTCGACTTCGCGGGCGAGGAGCGCCCCTTCCCCCTGGACATCGTCCCCCGGGTGATCCCCGCCGATGAGTGGAGCGTCCTGGAGCGCGGTGTGGCGCAGCGGGTCCGGGCCCTGGAAGCCTTCCTCAACGACGTCTACGACAAGATGACCGTGGTGTCCGACGGCGTCATCCCGCGCCAGCTCGTCACCACGAGCGCCCACTTCCACCGCCAGGTGCACGGCTTCGAACCCGCCGGCGGCGTCCGCGTCCACATTTCCGGCATCGACGTCGTCCGGGACGCCGCGGGCACCTTCCGCGTCCTGGAGGACAACGTGCGGGTGCCCTCGGGCGTCAGCTACGTCCTCGAGAACCGCCGCGCCATGGCCAAGGGCCTGCCCGAGGCCTTCGGCCAGCAGCTCATCCGCCCGGTCGAGGAATACCCGCGCCGGCTCCTGTCCGCGCTGCGCAAAACGGCGCCCGCCGGCGTCGACGATCCCACCGTCGTGGTCCTGACACCCGGCGTGTTCAACAGCGCCTACTTCGAGCACACCCTCCTTGCCGGCCTCATGGGCGTCGAGCTCGTCGAGGGCCGCGACCTCATCTGCCGCGGCAACCGCGTCTACATGCGCACCACCGCCGGTGAGCAGCGCGTGGATGTCATCTATAAACGCATCGACGACGAGTTCCTGGATCCACTGCAGTTCCGGGCCGATTCCATGCTCGGCTGCCCGGGCCTGGTCAACGCGGCCCGCGCCGGTGGCGTGACCATCGCCAACGCGGTGGGCAACGGCGTCGCCGATGACAAGCTCGTGTACAGCTACGTCCCGGACCTGATCCGGTACTACCTCAGCGAAGAGCCCGTGATCGCCAACGTGGACACCTACCGGCTCGAAGAGAAGGAAGCCCGGGAACACGTCCTGGACCGGCTCGACGAGCTCGTTGTCAAGCCGGTCGACGGCTCCGGCGGCAAGGGCCTCGTGATCGGCCCGGATGCGTCCAAGGAAGAACTCGAAGCCCTGCGCAAGCGGGTCATCGCCGATCCCCGCGGGTGGATCGCGCAGCCGGTGCTGCAGTTGTCCACGGTGCCCACGCTCAGCGGCGACAAGTTCGGCCCCCGGCACGTGGACCTGCGCCCGTTCGCGGTCAACGACGGCGAGGACGTCTGGGTGCTTCCCGGCGGCCTGACCCGGGTGGCGCTCAAGGAGGGCTCGCTGATCGTCAATTCAAGCCAGGGCGGCGGCTCCAAGGACACCTGGGTCCTGGCGGATTCCCCGCAGGTTCCGGTCGAAGTCATCCCGCGGCCCACCATCACGGTCCGTGAGCGGGTTTCGGTCTGGCCGGTGGAAAGCAACTGGCGCGACAGCCAGAAAGAGCAGCAACAGCAGCAGCAGATTTCTGACGCGCAGGAGGTAACCGCGAATGCTTAGCCGTATTGCCGAGTCACTGTTTTGGATCGGCCGCTACGTGGAACGGGCCGACGGCACAGCCCGGATCCTCGACGTCCACCTGGAGCGCCTCAACCACCTGCCCATGGAAGAACAGCGCAGCGTCGCGCAGGAGCTCCTGGCGGTGATGGGTGCACGCCCGCAGAATGACGAGTTCGGCCTCCCCGAGCTCTTGAACGCCCTGGCGTACGACAAGCACAGTGCGACGTCGATTGCCGGCTCGCTCGGCGCGGCCCGGGAAAACGCCCGCCGTGCCCGGGAGACCGTCTCCTCCGGGCTCTGGGAAAGCCTCAACACGACCTACTACGGGCTGAACCAGCACCGCAAGGACGTCGTGGGCACCTACCGGTTCTGCAACTGGGTCCTGGAGCGCACGGCGATGGTCAGCGGCCTCGCCGACACCACCGTCAGCCACGACGAGAGCTGGCTGTTCCTGGTCCTGGGCCGGTCCCTCGAACGCGCCGACATGACGGCCCGCATGCTGTCCACGCGCGATGTCCTCTCGGCCGGCATGTCCTGGGTGAACATGCTCCGCTGCGCGGGCGCGTACGAATCCTTCCTGCGCACGCGCCGGGCGGCCTTCGGCGACCAGCACGCGGCAGAGTTCCTGCTCCTGGACCGGCTGTTCCCGCGGTCGATCGTCTACGCCCTTCGCGACGCCGACGAGTGCCTCGCGAAGCTGGACCCCTCGGCCCAGCGCGTCGGCTTCATCAACGACGCCCGCCGCATTGTCGGCCAGGCCCGCACCTTCCTGGAGTTCCACCGCACCGACGACCTGATGTCGGAACTGCCGGAGCACATGGAGCGCGTGCAAAAGGCGGTTTCGCAGGCCTCGGACGCCATTTCCCGTAAGTACTTCAATCAGGCAGACGAACTGGCCTGGGTGGGAGAAGTTTCATGACCCGGCTGAGGATCGTCCACAAGACGGCGTACAAGTACAACAAGCGCGTCACCCTGTCCTACAACGAAGCCCGGATGACCCCGCTGACGGACCCGCAGCAGGTGGTCCTGGAGTCCTCCATGAAGGTGTCGCCCTCGCAGGCGGCCCTGAGCAGCTACCGCGACTACTGGGGCACGCGCGTGACGGCCTTCGACATGCAGATGCCCCACGAACACCTCGAAGTCCTCTCCACCACCACCGTGGAGGTGCACCGGGTGGAGAAGATCGCAGCCGAGGCCGACATCGTCGGGTGGGACGTCCTGGCGGCCCCGGAGACGCTCAACCAGTACAGCGACTGGATTCCGCAGTCCCAGCTGACCGGTCCGGGCACCGAAGTGCTTGGCATCATTCCGGGCGTCGTCGAGGGGAAGACGCCGCACGAGGCCGCCATGGGGGTCTTCGCCTGGATGCGCGGCGAGATGACGTACATGAAGGGCTCCACCGGCGTCACCACTAACGCCGAGCAGGCCTGGAACCAGCGGCAGGGCGTCTGCCAGGACCTGGCGCACCTGGCCATCGGCTCCCTGCGCAGTTGCGGGATCCCGGCCCGCTACGTTTCCGGCTACCTTCACCCTCGTTCGACGGCGGACGTCGGCGAGACGGTGGCCGGCCAGTCCCACGCGTGGCTCGAATGGTGGGACGGCGAATGGCGCAGCTGGGACCCGACCAACCACAAGCCTGCCGGGGACTTTCACGTCACCGTGGCCCGGGGCCGCGACTACCGCGACGTCCCGCCGCTCAAGGGCATCCTGTCCGGCGGCGGCGGATCGGCCCTCAACGTCAGCGTGGAGATCACCCGCCTCGCCTAGCCGCACAACGTTGCTCTATCAGTTTTGGCTGCTCTGAGCCCTCAGAACAGCCATAACTGATAGTGCAACCCCGGGGACGGGGGCGGTAGGGGACCGGGGGTAAGGATTATTCCAGGCCCGACCGGGTGGCGTCGTCCAGCGGTGTCCACCAGGTCATCGGCGGGACCACCTTGAACCGACGGCCGGTGACGGTATCCGGCGTGATCCGGACGAAGTGCTCCTTCTTCCCGGCCTGCCACGGGAACAGCAACAGGCCCACGGTGTCCATGACTTCCTCAGGGTTCTGCACCGGCGCGGCCTGGCCTTTGGCCACGACGCTCCAGGCGATCCCGGTGTCCGCGTCCACGCCGTCCGCTTCCACCGCTACCGGCGTGTCGCCCGTGGCTGCCTGCAGCTTGGTGCCCACTGCGGTGCGGAACACCAGCGTCCCGTGATCGACCTTGTAATTGATCGGGAAGATGTCGGGATGATCGTCCACCCAGACCGCCAGCCTACCCACCGAGACGCTGCGCAAGAGTCGCCAGCATTCGTGATGATCGAGGTTTTCCACGGCGTGGGGCTGGTCCTTCGACGTCTGGCCGCCCGGGTTCGCATCAGTACTCATGCCGGCGAGCTTACGCCGGAGGGGTGAGCAGGGGCTAGGGCAAAAGGTCCCAGCCATGGAACAAAGCGCTAATAAATGCCCACTACTCGGGACCTTCCGTTCAGTTCACGGTATTCTGGCATCACGTCGTCAGCGTTGACGAGCGCCGGAGCGATTGGGGCAACAACATGCATTCGACGGGTAAGAGCCATGGCCATACCGCCTCCGAGCCAAATCCCAGTCTTGAGGAGCTGCTGAAGGGTTTTGGTTCCAGGGCCGAGGAACTCCAACAGTCTCAGGAACGCATGGCCGGATTGCTGGAAGCGGTTGTGGCGGTGGCCGAGGACCTGAGTCTGGATGCAGTCCTGGAGCGCGTAGTGCTGTCGGCGTGCCGGTTGCTGCATGCCCGGTTCGGCGCCTTGGGAGTGATCGGCGATGACCACGCCCTGAGCCACTTCATCACCGTCGGCATCGACGAAGAGCTTGCACAGCAGATCGGTCCGTTGCCGACAGGCCACGGCGTACTCGGCCTGCTGATTTCCGATCCCCGGCCAATGCGGCTGCACGATCTACGAAAACATCCGGAGTCTTACGGCTTCCCGGCACACCACCCGCCCATGCATTCCTTCCTGGGCGTCCCGGTCCGCGTCCGCGAAGTCGTCTTCGGAAACCTCTACCTCACGGAGAAGGAAAGCGGCGGCGATTTCACCGACGAGGACGAAGCCCTGGCAGTCGCCCTCGCCGCAGCCGCCGGCGTCGCCATCGAGAACGCCCGCCTTTACGACGACGCGCGCCGCAGGGCGCGGTGGCTGGAAGCCAGCATGGACGTCTCCGGGCTGATGTTGAGCACCGACCGGGACTACACCTCGGGCGGCCTTGACCCGATTGCCGCCCGCGCCCTCCAGGAGTCCGCGTCCGACCTCGCATTGCTGGTGGCGCCCGCGGCGGACTCGCCGAGCTACGTGGTGATCGGCGTCGCCGGTGAACGCGGACGGTCCTTTTCGGGACGGTCGCTCCACCTTGAGTCCGAACGTCTGGAAGGAGTTCTCGACGGCGGCGAGCCGGTGCTCTTCGACGACGCGTCCGACGTCGTCGGGGAGGTCGACGGCTCCGTCACGGGGCCGCTGCTGGCCGTGGCACTCAGCACCCAGGGCGCCCACCACGGGCTTCTCCTGCTGGCAAAGAACAAGGATTCGGTCCGCTACGCCAAGACAGACATTGAAATGGGAGCCGTCTTCGGTTCCCACGTGGCCCTGGCCCTGGAACTGGCCAGGGTGCACCGGCTGCGCGAAGAGCTCCTGGTCTTCACCGACCGTGACAGGATCGCCAGGGACCTCCATGACCTCGTCATCCAGCGGCTATTCGCTGCCGGACTGAGCGTGCAGAGCCTCACCCGCTTCACCAAGGAAGAATTGGCGCTGGAGCGGATCCGCAACATCACAGGCGAACTCGACGAGGCCATCCGGAGCCTCCGCGACACCATCTACTCCCTCAAGAGCAGCGGCGGAGAAACCGAACTGCTGAGCGGCCGGATCCGCCGGGTCACGAAGAGTTCGGCGAAGTCCATGCCTTTTGCCCCGCGCCTGACCATCACCGGACCGGTGGATGCCGTGACACCGGACAAGGCCGACAACGTGGTGGCTGTCGTCTCCGAGGGCCTCAGCAACGCGATCCGGCACTCGGGCGCGGACACGATTTCCGTCTCAGTCGCCGTCATCAAGGGCCGGGTGACGGTGGTGATCAACGACAACGGCACCGGATTCGCCGATCCGGAAAAACGCGGCGGCCTGACAAACCTCGAGGACCGGGCGCGGATGCTCGACGGCGAGTGCACCATCACCAGCACGCCCGACGCCGGTACGAGCCTCGAGTGGTCGGTGCCCCTTTAGGGCCCCTTTATTTTCGGCGGTACGCCCGGACTGCAGGTGCTACCGGACGCTGTGCGGCCGGTTCGCGTCACCGGCGTTCCCGCCGGACGCCACCGGCACCGCCGGACTGGCGATGAAGACGGCTGCCTGGGTGCGGCGTTCGAATCCAAGCTTGGCCAGCAGCGAGGAAACGTAGTTCTTGACGGTCTTTTCCGCGAGGAACATCTCCGCCGCTATCTGCCGGTTGGTCAGTCCGCCGCCCACAAGTTCCAGTACCCGGCGTTCCTGAGGCGTGAGGGACGAGGTACGGGGGTCGACTTCCTCGGTATCCACCAGGCTGTCCACGACGCCGGCGGCGACGCCTTCCTCAAAGAGCGATTCCCCGGTGGCTGCCCGCCGCAGGGCATCGATCAGGTCGGTGCCGCCGATCTCTTTGAGCACGTAGCCCCGGGCGCCTGCCAGCACGGCGCCGCGCAGTGCCTGTTCGTCGTCAAAGCTCGTCAGGATGATGCAGTTCAGGGACGGGTCAACAGAGCGCACGTCGCGGCAGACCTCAATACCGGTCCCGTCAGGCAGCCGGGCGTCCAGCACACAGACGTCCGGATGCAGGGCCGGAATCCGGCGGGTTGCTTCGACCGCGGATCCGGAACTGCCGACCACGACGAATCCCTCGCCTTCGAGGAGTTCCTGCAGCCCGCGCCTGACCAGCTCGTGATCATCAAGGATAAAGACGCGTATAACCGCCGGCACGCCATCGGGTGCAGTGAGACCTGCATCTGACCAGGCAATCATGGTTCTCCTGTCCGGCCGCCTTCTGCTGCACCGTTTGATTCTGTAGTTCGTTGACTTCCCCAAGCCTTAGCCATTCTTCTGCACACCGTGTCCCGGGACAAGGGTCCTAATGCCCACCCGCCTGCGGCGCTGCATGACTTTTGGCCCTAGGCGCCTACAGGGTCCGGCGGCATCATGGGAGCGGCGCCATCCGTGCCCGGCCGATACGACAATGAGGGATCACCAATGAACGAAGCCAGCGACACGCGGACCATCATTGTGGGCGTTGACGGTTCGGATGCTTCTGTGGAGGCTCTCCGCCAGGCGCAGGGCCTTGCCGTGCCGCTGTCCGCCACAGTGGTCGCCCTAGCCTGCTGGGATTACCCGCCGGTCTACGACGGCTACGTCGCCGTCGGCATCAATGACTTTGATGTCCGGGCGGGGGAGATCCTCAACGAGGCAGTCGCCAAGGCGTTCGGCCCGGACGCTCCCGCCAACGTCGAAACCCGGCTCGTCCAGGGCCATCCGCGCCACGTGCTCATCGAGGAAAGCAAAACCGCGGACATGCTGGTTCTGGGCCGCCGCGGCCACGGCGGCTTCGGCGGCCTGCTTCTGGGATCCGTCAGCTCCGCCTGTGTGGCGCATGCGCATTGCCCGGTGCTGATCGTGCACTCGCCCGAGAAGGAGTCCTGACCCCGGAGCTATTCGAAAGTGGAGCGGCGCGGGTCCGAAAGGCGCGTGGTCCAGAGGTCGGGCCGGTTGACCTTGAAGCGTCGTCCGGTCAGCGCCTTGGGAGCGACCCGCACGTAATAGGCCTTCTCGCCAGGCTGCCAGGGCTCCAATAGCAACGCATCCACGGCATCCTTCTCCTCCTGGCTCTCAATGAGCTCGGCTTCGCCGCGGGCCATGACGCTCCACGCCGCTTCGTCGTGGGCGTCGTAGCCGTCGATTTCGAAGGCGACCGGCTTGGAGGTGATGGCGCCCCACAGTTTCGTGCCGCCGGAGGTGCGGAAGACAATCGCACGCCGTTCAAGCACAAAGTTCACTGGAAAGATCTCCGGATGGCTGTCCACGATCAGCGCGACGCGCCCCACGGCTTCGGTATCGAGGAGGACCCAGCACTGGTCCATGGTGAGCGAGTAATCGGGCGAGGGCGTGGTTGAGTCCATGGACAGACACCCTACGGGCAGGCCCGGACTCCCATTAGGGCCATAAGGCCCGGTCAAGGGGCCATAAGGCCCGGCGGCCACACCCCGCAGCGCGCTCCCCGTGCCGCCAGGGCGGATCCGGGGAGCTCCGGACGTCACCAGGGGCTGGGCTTGTAGTCCTTGAGGAAGACGCCGTACTGATCTTCGCCGGCCTCGCCCATGACGATCGGGTCATAGACGCGGGCCGCGCCGTCAACCAGGTCCAGGGGCGCGTGGAAGCCCTCTTCCATGAGACGGACCTTGGTGTAGTGCGGGCGCTCGTCCGTGATCCAGCCGGTATCCACTGCGGTCATCAGGATCCCGTCGGCGTCAAGCATTTCCTGGGCACTGGTGCGCGTCATCATGTTCAGCGCCGCCTTGGCCATGTTCGTGTGCGGGTGCCCGGGGCCCTTGTAGGCGCGGGAGAACTGACCTTCCATGGCGCTGACGTTGACGATGTACTTCCGCCGCGCGGTGGAGCGCTTCATGGCGCCGCGGAGCCGGCTCACCAGCAGGAACGGGGCCGTTACGTTGCACAGCTGCACTTCGAGCATCTCCAGCGGGTCCACCTCGTCCACCACCTGGGTCCAGCTGTTGATCGTGGCGAGATCCGGCACCAGCCCGCCGGCGTCGATCGCGGTGCCCGAGGCAATGCGCTCCAGTGAGGCAGAACCCGTGGACAGGGCCAGGGAGGTGATGGCGTCCCCGGCCAGCACGGGGTGTTCAAGCACCGTGCTGGCCAGTGCCAGCGGGTGCTTGTCATGCGCGTGGCCGAACGTGACGAGCTCGGGGCCCCCATTGCCGGCCTGGAGGGCGGCGGGCAGCGGCTCGTCCTCGGCGTCGACCAGGGGCTTATAGGCGTTTCCGGAGCGCCGCACCGTCTGGGCCGCGTTGTTGATGATGATGTCCAGCGGTCCTGCGGCGTCCAGGGAGTCCGTCAGGGCCATCACCTGGGACGGATCCCGGAGGTCGATGCCCACGATCCGGAGCCGGTGCAGCCAGTCGGCACTGTCCTCCATGGCCGCAAAGCGGCGCGCGGCGTCCTTCGGGAAGCGTGTGGTGATGGTGGTGTGGGCGCCGTCCCGGAGGAGCCGGAGCGCGATGTACATGCCGATCTTGGCCCGGCCGCCGGTCAACAGGGCATTGCGGCCGGTCAGGTCGGTGCGCGCGTCGCGCTTACTGTGGCTGAACATGGCACACTCGGGGCACAGCTGGTGATAAAAGGCGTCCACCTGGGTGTAGTGCTGCTTGCAGATGTAGCACGGGCGAGACCTGATGAGGTGCCCGGCGATTTCGCCGGTCGCGGACGGGGCAAGCTTGTTGCCGCGCGTCTCGTCGTCGATCCTGTCCGGGGCCGCCGTCGCTGTCTGGGCGATGACGGCGCGGTCCGCTTCGGCGATCTCATCGCGCTTGGCAACCCGGCGGTGGCGCTTGACCGCCTTGAACATCTTTCCGGTGGCACGGCGGACGGAGACGTAGTCCGGGTGTTCCTCGTCATACGCGTGGATGGTGTTCAGGACCTTCAGGCAAGCCCGAATCTCCTCCGGGGTCAGCTCGGCAGCGGCCGGCTCGGCTGGGGTCAACGCAGCAACGGAAACATCGGAGGATAGATCGGGGGAGCTCATTGCCCCAATTTTACAGGCAACCGGTGCCCTGCCGGACCTCCGGCAGGGCACCGGCCTTAGTAGGCCTTGGTCGAGCGTTTGCCCTGGGAGTCCACGCCGACGGCGGCGGCCTGCGCCTCAGAGACCCTGTCCACCGAGTCCCGCAGTTCCGGCCAGTTTTCGGTGGCGGCACGGACGGCATCCGGTACAAGGCGCAGGTTGGCGGCGGAGAGCGCCCGTTCTGCGTCGCCGGGCTCCGGGACGAGCTGCCCCTTGGACAGGACCGTGATGCCGGACTCCGTGACCTTGAAGCCGCGGGCGCGGTCGAGTTCGGCGTCGAGGCCGATCGCGGCCCCGGCCGGAACCTTGACGTTCTTGTCGAGGATGGCGCGCCTGATCACAGCGCCCTCGCCGACATTGACCTTGTCCATGAGCACCGAATCCAGGACCCGGCTGGATGTGCCGACGTACACATCGTTGGAGAGCACTGAGCCCTCCACGATGCCGCCCGAGACGACGACGCCGTTGGCCACGATGGAATCGAGGGCGCTGCCCACGGTGTTGGATTTGCCGCGGACAAACTTGGCCGGCGGGGAGACGCTCTGGCGGGTGTAGATCGGCCACTCGGAGTTGTAGAGGTTGAACACCGGCACAGGGGAGATCAGGTCCATGTGGGCGTCGTAGAACGAGTCAATGGTGCCGACGTCGCGCCAGTAGGTGCGGTCCCGTTCGGTGGACCCGGGAATGTCGTTGAGCGTGAAGTCGTAGACGCCGGCCTCACCCTGGGAGACAAAGTAGGGGATGATGTCCCCGCCCATGTCGTGCTTGGTGTCGAGGCGCTCGGCGTCAACGTGCAGGGCTTCAACGAGGGCATCGGCGTTGAACACGTAATTGCCCATGGAGGCCAGGAACTGGCTCGGATCGGCCGCGAGGCCGGGCGTCGAGGACGGCTTCTCGACGAAGGCGGAAATCTTGTCCGGGTTTTCGGGGTCGGTTTCGATCACGCCGAACTGGTCCGCCATGTGCAGCGGCTGGCGGACGGCGGCTACCGTCGCCTTGGCCCCGCTGGCTACGTGCTGCGCCACCATCTGGGAGAAGTCCATACGGTAGACGTGGTCTGCGCCCACCACGACGACGATGTCGGGGTTGGCGTCGTGGATCAGGTTCAGGGACTGATAGATGGCGTTGGCACTCCCCAGGAACCAGCTCTTGCCGACCCGCTGCTGGGCCGGAACGGAGGCCACGTAGTTGCCTAATTGGGTGGACAAGCGCCACGTTTCAGAAATGTGCCGGTCCAGGCTGTGCGACTTGTATTGCGTCAGCACCACAATTTGCAAATAACGCGAATTCACAAGATTTGAAAGGGCAAAGTCAATGAGCCGGTAGCTTCCGGCAAACGGCACGCCCGGCTTGGCCCGGTCCGCCGTCAATGGCATGAGCCGGTTTCCCTCGCCACCTGCGAGGACAATTGCCAAGACTTTCTTTTGCTGCGGCATGGTTATCGCTCCTGAACGCCTTCGTTACTCCCCAAAACAGTCCGGCATGCCCGAACGTCTTCACACTAGATCAGTTCCACCGTAACGACTACCTTGGTGCATGTGCGAATAGACATTGTGACCAAAGAATTCCCGCCGGAAATCTACGGCGGCGCCGGAGTCCATGTGGCCGAGCTCAGTAGAGTCCTGGCCCAACGTGTGGACCTACAGGTGCGTGCCTTCGGCGCGCCCCGCGAGCCCGGGTACCACGGAGCGACGGTCACGTCCTACTCCGTGCCCGAAGACCTGGGCTCCGCCAACGCCGCCATCCAGACCCTCGGGGTGGATCTGAGGATCGTTCCGGACATTGCCGGCGCGGACCTGGTGCACTCCCACACCTGGTACGCCAACATGGCAGGACACATTGCGTCCCTGCTCCACGGCATTCCCCATGTGCTCAGCGCCCACAGCCTGGAACCGTTGCGCCCGTGGAAGGCCGAACAGCTCGGCGGCGGCTACGCGGTGTCTTCCTGGGTGGAAAAGACCGCCTACGAGGCCGCCGCCGCCATCATCGCCGTTTCGGAAGGCATGCGACAGGACATCCTGCGCAGCTATCCGGAGGTGGACCCGGCCAAGGTCAAGGTGGTCCACAACGGCATTGACGTCAGCTTGTGGAACCGGGACGAGGGCGAGGACGTGGTCCGGGCGCTCGGGATCGACCCCTCGCTGCCGAGCGTCGTGTTTGTCGGCCGCAACACCCGGCAAAAGGGCGTTCCCTACCTCCTCCGTGCCGCCGCCAAACTGCCGGCCAATGTCCAGCTGGTGCTGTGCCTCGGCGCAGCCGATACTCCCGAGCTGGCGGCCGAGACCGCGCGCCTCATCGAGGAGCTGCAGAGCAAGCGCACGGGCGTGATCGTGGTGGAACGGATGCTGCCCCGCAACGAGCTCATCCAGGTCCTCAGCCACGCCACGGCGTTCGCCTGCCCGTCCATCTACGAGCCGCTGGGCATCGTGAACCTTGAAGCCATGGCCTGCGGTGCCGCCGTGGTGGCCAGCGCCACCGGCGGCATCCCGGAGGTTGTCGATCACGGAGTGACCGGGCTGCTCGTGGAGCTCGAACAGGTCACCGACGGCACGGGCACCCCGCTCGACCCGGAAAAGTTTGTCACCGAGTTCGCCGCCGCCCTGACCGAGGTGGTGTCCGATCCCGCCCGGGCCCGGGCCATGGGGGAAGCGGGCCGGCGCCGGGCGGAGGAGCACTTCTCCTGGGAATCCATCACAGAGACCACGCTGGAGGTCTACCGTTCGGTCCTTCCAGGCCCGGCCTCCTGACCGGCAGTCCTCCAGACAGAGATATGGACTCAGGCAAGGACTGCTGAACACCCGACGGCGCCGCCCCCTCAACGGGGAGCGGCGCCGTCGTGCGTTCAAGGCTTCGCCGGATGATGGTGCCGCCGAAAGCTCAGGCGCGCGCGGCCTTGGACTGCAGCGTGGTGCGGGCCAGCAGGATCTTCTCATCCACGGGCGCCTGGCCGCTGGCCCGCTGCTTCCGGAAGTAGTCCCGGGCCTCGTCCTGCCGGATCTTTTCCGCCCCGGTCGAGATCTCCGCGCGGAGATGCTCAGGTCCGTAGCCGAACGCGTCCACAAGGTCGACGGCGTGCGGCCGGATCTTCACGAGGAGCCGGTTGATGTACTCGCCCACGGTGCGCCCGCGCTGCATCGACAACCGGCCGTTCATCAGGTACCAGGCCAGGTTCTTCTCGATGAGCGACAGGCCGAAGAGATCACGCAGCCAGGTCAGGACCTTGTGCGTACCGGGGTCGGTGACGTTGCCGAGGGCTTCGGTAAAGGCCTCCCACTGCAGCAGCTCGGCGTGCGCCTGCGCGGCTTCGATGAGCTCGTGCTGGTGTGCGTTGAACAGGGCGGCGCCCTGCCGCTGCGGAAGCCTGTTGGCCCCCTTGAGCGCCGCGCCGACCTGCGCGACCATGGTCTGGACCCGGTCGGTCAGGAGGGCGCGCTGGCTTGACTCGTCGCGGATGGCGATCGCGGCCTTCTGCACGGAGCCGGAATCGGCCATGAACTGGGCCACCTGGCGCAGGCCGCTGCGGTGCAGCGCAGTGCCCGTCGCCTGGGACACGACGTACCGGGCCAGGACACCGACGTTGGCGTTGCGGAACTCCTTGGCGTAGTCCGCGAGCAGGCGCTTGGCGACGAGCTGCAGCAGGACCGTGTTGTCGCCTTCGAAGGTCACATAGACATCGAGGTCCGCACGGAGCGACGCGAAGCGGTTCTCGATCAGGAAGCCGGCACCGCCGCAGGCCTCGCGGCATTCCTGCAGCGTGTCCAGGGCATGCCAGGTGCTGAGCGGCTTGAGCGCCGCGGCCAGGGTCTCGAGGTCCTGCCGGTCCTCGTCGGTGTCGTGCCGGCCGGCGAAAACGTCGTCGAACTTCTCGAGCAGCTGCTCGTGCGCGAAGCTGGCCGCGTAAGTGGTGGCGAGCCGGGTAAAGAGCCTGCGCTGGTGCCGCTGGTAGTCCAGCAGGACCTCCTCGTCGGTCTGGGAGGAGGCGTTGAACTGCCGGCGCTCGGTGGCGTACTGGATGGCGGTCTTCAGCGCGAGCTTGGAGGCGGCCACGGCGGCACCGTCGAGCGAGACCCGGCCCTGGACGAGGGTGCCGAGCATGGTGAAGAAACGCCGGCCCGGGCTGGCGATGGGGGAGGTGTAGTTGCCCTCGGCATCGACGTCGCCGTAGCGGTTGAGCAGGTTGGTGCGCGGGATGCGGACATTCGCGAAGTGGAGCCGTCCGTTGTCGATGCCGTTCAGGCCGCCCTTGACGCCATCGTCCTCGCCGCCGATCCCGGGCAGGAATTCTTTGGTGTCGGGGTCGCGCAGATCCAGGTAGAAGGCGTGCACGCCGTGGTTGACGCCCTTGGTCAGGAGCTGGGCGAAGACGACCGCGCCCAGGCCGTCGATCGCGGCGTTGCCGATGTAATCCTTCCACGCGGCCCGGAACGGCGTGTGGATCACGAATTCCTCGGTGGCCGGGTCGTAGGTGGCCGTGGTGGCGATGCTGGCGACGTCCGAGCCGTGCCCGGTCTCGGTCATGGCAAAACAGCCGGGAATTGCCAGGCTCATGATGCCCGGCAGCCACTTGCGGTGGTGGTCCTCGGTGCCCAGGTGCATCACGGCGGAACCGAAGAGGCCCCACTGCACGCCGGCCTTGATCTGCAGGGAAGGATCGGCCGTGACCAGTTCCTCGAAGCCTGCAATGTTGCCGCCATGGTCATCGTTGCCGCCAAGCGCGGACGGGAAGGCCCGGTGGACGGCTTCGTGGCGCACGAGGTGCTCCAGCTGCCCGAAGGCACGCCGGCGGTGTTCGGTGTGGGTCAGGCCCTCGATCTTGTGCAGTTCCGGCTGGCCGGACACCTCGCGCGCGTGCCGGCGAACGTCGGCCCATTTGCCCAACAGTTGCTCGCCAAGGGCTGCGACGTCGACGGCGGGCTGCTCCGGAGCGCCGGGCCGGCCGGCTGCCGATGTTGTGCTGCGTCGGGGCTCGGTGCCGGCGGTACGGTCGGCGAGTTCAGTCATGTCGATTCCTTCTTTGGTTCTGACAATTCAGTGCTAAGGCCTCAGTTCCGGGCCCTCGGCTGCGGGGCCGGGGGCCCGGGTGCCGGTGCTAGGAGGTGCCGCGGTCCGGCACAGGGTCCGCTCCCTTCGGGGGCGGCGTCTGCAGTTCGGGAGCGATCCCGAAGCAGAGCCAGTCCGTAATCTGCCGTGCCATGGCCTCCTGGTCCGGCTTGGCGGGTCCCGGCGGGCTGGCGAGCCACTGCTCTCCGGCGTTCCGCACCAGTCCGATCGCGGCGTTGGGCCAGTAGCCGATCACAGCTTCCTTGTCCTGGCCGCCGCCCAGGTGGCTGCGCATCGGCCGGGCGATCATGTCGCTGATGGCGGCGAAGAAGTGGCTCAGCGCCCCGGCGGTGGAGACGGACGGACCTGCCGTGTCCGCGTCGCCGTGGCCGTGGCGCGTCACGAACGTGTAGACGTTCGGGCTGGTCTCGGCCATCTGCAGGTAGGCCGAGACCATGGCGAACAGGCCCTCGCGCGGTGTCTGGGCGCTCTGGGCAGCCTCCTGGATCCGGCGCTGCATCTGGCCCAGCACCACCTCGCCCACGGCCTGCTGGAGACCGGCTTTGTCACCAAAGTAGCGGTAGAACACGGACTTTGACGTCCCCGCGGCTATGGCGATGTCTTCCATGGAAGCATCGCTGCCCAGGGCATGCACCGCCTTCCGGGCGGACTTGATGAGCTCCCGCCGCCGTTCCTCGCGGTGGGACTGCCACCGCGAGGAGCGGCCGTCGACGCCGGACGGCCCACCGGGGGTGCCGGAGGGGGCGCCCGACGCGCCGCTTGACGGGGTGTTTGGCGGGGTGCTGGACCGGGGGCCGGCGCCCCTGGCGGCGGCCTTGCCGCTGGCCGTGGTGGCGTCCGGCGGACTAGCGTGGGGGATGTTCACGATACCCAGCGTATCAGGTACGCTGGGTATCGGTAACCGCTTTGATCGAAGGAGACAGCCCATGTCCGTCAACGGACAGTCAGTACCCGGCCCGCAGGAACCGACCGCCGCCACGCAGCTTCGCAAAGCCGTGGTTGTGGGCGGCAACCGCATACCGTTTGCCCGGACCGGCGGTGCCTACACCAAGTCCTCCAACCAGGACATGCTCACCGCCGCTCTGGACGGACTCATCGCCCGCTTTGGCCTCCAGGATGAGCGGATCGGGGAAGTCGCCGCCGGGGCCGTCCTCAAGCACTCCCGCGACTTCAACCTCACCCGGGAAGCAGTTCTCGGCTCGGCCCTCTCCGCCGAGACCCCCGCGTATGACCTCCAGCAGGCGTGCGCCACCGGCCTGGAGACAGTCCTCGGCCTGGCCAACAAGATCAAGCTGGGCCAGATCGAGTCGGCGATCGCCGGCGGCGTCGACTCGGCCTCGGATGCCCCCATCGCCGTCAGCGAAGGGCTCCGCGAGGTGCTCCTGGACCTGAACCGGGCGAAGACGGTATCCCGGAAGCTGCAGGTCCTCAGCCGGCTCCGGCCCAAGGACCTGGCCCCCGATGCCCCGAACACGGGGGAGCCGCGCACCGGGCTGTCAATGGGCGAGCACCAGGCGCTGACCACCGCGCAGTGGAAGATCACCCGGGAGGCCCAGGACGAGCTCGCCTTCAACAGCCACAAGAATCTTGCCGCGGCCTACGACGCCGGCTTCTTCGACGACCTCCTGACGCCCTACCGGGGCCTGAGCCGCGACTCCAATCTGCGGGCCGACACGAGCCTGGAGAAACTGGCGACACTCAAGCCGGTCTTCGGCAAGAACCTTGGCGCCGAGGCGACGATGACGGCTGGCAATTCCACCCCGCTGACGGACGGCGCCTCCACCGTGCTGCTCGCCTCCGAGGAATGGGCCGATGCCCACGACCTCCCCAAGCTCGCCGCCGTGGTTGACGGCGAAGCGGCCGCCGTGGACTTTGTCCATGGCAAGGACGGGCTGCTCATGGCGCCGGCCTTCGCGGTGCCCCGGCTGCTCGCACGCCACAACCTCACCCTTGAGGACTTCGACTTCTTCGAGATCCACGAGGCCTTCGCCGGGACGGTGCTGAGCACCCTTGCCGCGTGGGAGGACGAGGAATTCGGCCGCACCCGCCTGGGCCTGGACGGCGCCTTCGGCAGCATTGACCGGTCCAAACTGAACGTCAACGGCTCTTCGCTGGCTGCCGGGCACCCGTTCGCTGCCACGGGCGGCCGGATCGTGGCGTCGCTGGCCAAGATGCTGCATGGCAAGGGCCAGGCCGACGGCCGCCCGGCGCGCGGGCTTGTGTCCATCTGCGCCGCCGGCGGCCAGGGCGTCGTCGCAATTCTCGAAGCACTCTAAGGGGAACCCGATGACCGACACATACACCCGGTTCGTCAGCCACGGACCCGGCCGGGACATTGCCAAGCGGCTCGGGCTCCCGCAGCCGGTGGCCCTACGGCGGTACCGGCCCGGTGCCCCCCTGATCGAGGGGCCGGTCCTGGTTCAGGGCTCCACCAGCGGCGCCGACAGCCTGGCCGCGGCCCTCCTGGCCTGGAACCTCGACGTCCGGCGCCACGCGATCCCGAAGGAGAAGCTCGGCGCCATCATCCTGGTGCTGGACGAGTTGGCCCGTCCCGAGGACCTGGAGCACCCGGTCCTCACGGCGGCCACCTCGCTGCGCGACCTGGCCCCGAATGCCCGTGTCATCACAGTGTCCCGTACGGCGGACTCCGCGGTGGAGCCGGCGACGGCGGCGGCCCGGCACGGCGTGGACGGCCTCCTGCGGTCGCTGGCGAAGGAACTGCGCGCGGGCGCCACAGGGAACGGCATCCTGCTCGCCGCCGGCGCCGACACCACCAGCCCCGGGACGCTGGGGGCGTTGAGGTTCTTCCTGTCCGGCCGCTCGGCGTTCGTGGACGGGCAGTTCCTGACCGTCACCTCCGGTGCGGGGCAGCTTCCCGATGACGTCGAGAAGCCGCTGGCCGGCAAGGTGGCAGTGGTGACGGGCGCCGCCCGGGGCATCGGGGCAGCGATCGCCCGCACCCTGTACCGCGACGGCGCCACGCTCATCCTCGTCGACATCCCGGCCGCGGGCGACCATCTCGCGGCCGTGGCCAACGAGGTCCACGGCACGGCCCTGCAGCTGGATATCAGCCGCAGCGACGCCGGCCAGCGGATCATTGACCACGCCGTGGCACGCCACGGCCGGCTGGACATCGTGATCCACAACGCCGGAATCACCCGTGACAAGCTCCTGGCCAATATGGATGCGGGCCGCTGGAACTCCGTCATCGCGGTCAACATCGCCGCGCAGTTGCGGATCAATGACGCCCTCCTGGCCTCTGAGCACTTCCGCGACTCGCCGCGGATCGTCTCCGTGGCCTCCACAAGCGGGATCGCCGGCAACCGCGGCCAGACCAACTATGCCGCGTCCAAGGGCGGCGTGATCGGCATGGTCCGCGCCACAGCGCCGCTCATCGGCGAGCGCGGCGGGTCCATCAACGCTGTCGCTCCCGGCTTCATCGAAACGGAGATGACCGCGCGGATCCCCTTCGCCACCCGCGAAATCGCGCGCCGGCTCAATTCCCTGCAGCAGGGCGGCCGGCCGGGGGACGTCGCCGAGGCCATCGCGTTCCTTGCCAGCGACGCCGCCGGCGGGATTTCCGGAGAGGTGCTGCGCGTCTGCGGGCAGAATTTGGTGGGCGCATGAGCAGTTCCCAGACCGTCATCCTTGGGGAGATGCCGGCCCTGTCCAAGCTCTACGTCAACGCGGCGGCCACCGCGGCGCGGCGGCGGGTCCTGGGCACCCACGGCGGCACCGAACTGCCGCCTTACACCCACGAAGTCCGCGGCGTGCGGGCCGACGTCACCAACCTGACCGCCTACCAGCACCTGATCGGTGAGACCGCGAGCGATGTCCTGCCCGCCGGGTTCATCCATGCGCTGGCGTTTCCGCTGGCCATGAGCGTGATGAACCGGGACGACTTTCCGCTGCCGCTGCTGGGCATGATCCACCTGAGCAACACGGTGGTGCAGTCCGCGCCGGTGCTGTTCACCGAGGCTCTGGACATCCGTGCCCGGGTGGACAACCTGCGTGGACACAGAGCCGGCACCCAGCTTGATGTCGTGGCCGAGGTCCGGGCCGCCGGGCAAGCGGAAGTCCGGTGGCGCGGGGTCTCGACCTACCTGGCCAAGGGCGTGTTCCTGCCCGGGATCGACAAGCCGTCGGTGCCGGTAGCGCCGCCGCCGTTCTCGGCACCGGATCCCACGGCGATCTGGCAGTTGGGCGTAGACACCGGGCGCGCCTACGCGGCCGTGTCCGGCGACTTCAATCCCATTCACCTAAGCGTCCTGACGGCCAAGGCCATGGGGCTGCGCCGGTCCCTCGCCCATGGCATGTACCTCGCGTCGCGGGCGCTGGCGGACGTCGGTGCCGTCAAGGGGGACTCGTTCAGCTGGGAGGTGGCCTTCGAGGCGCCGGTCTTCCTGCCGGCCCGCGTGGCGCTGGACATCAGCACCGTTCAGGCCGGCGGCGGGGCATGGAAACGCTCCGACTACGTGGCGTGGAACCCGTTGTCCGGGCGGCGGCACTTCAGCGGCTCCGTCGCGGCGCTGTCCTAGCCGGTAGCCGGCCAGGAACGACGGCGGCGCCCGCCCCCCGCACGGGGACGGACGCCGCCGTCATGGTCCGGGCCTTTGGCCGGAGTATCCGGGCGTCAGTCGCTGGCCGCGGAGGACTTCACGACCCGCAGCATCCGGTGCAGGCTCATCAGGATCGACTCGACTGCGCTGGGGGCGTCGGTGGACGTTTCCTCGGCGCCGATCCGTCCCGCCAGCGCCTTGACGGCAGAGTCGGCCGCTTCAATCCGCTCCAACTGCTCTTCCGGGCTCTCCTCCTCGATCGAGCGCAGGATGTCAGCCACGGCGGACATGGCGTCGGCAAGCGGCTCGGTATATTCATCCGGCACCACAAAGGGTGTGTCCTTGGCCCAGATGACATCGGACAGCACCTGCGTCACGTCCTGGACGTGGAAGGTCACCCGCTCAAGATCCCTCAGGTTGCGGTAATCCAGTTCGATGTCCCGAGGGTGGAGCCGGCGCCGGGGATTCGCCCGCCGGCTGGCGTCCGCCTTCTCCACGGCCAGCCGTACGGAGCGCGCGGAGGCTTCGAGCGAGTCGGACCGCTTGGACCAGTCCTCGTGTTCCGGCGGCCAGCTCTCCTTGAGCGCCGTGGCCATGTCCCGGAGCTGCTGGGCGAGTGCCAGGCGAAGTTCCGCGATGCTGAGCTCGGCGGCCCGGAAGTGCAGGGGCGGGAAGACCAGCAGGTTCACAATGATGCCCACCGTGACTCCGACGCCCATCTGGAAGAGGTACCCGAAGGAGAACGTGTCCGGGTTGTGGCCGCCCACGAGCAGGACCAGAAGCGCCGCCGTCGGGATCCAGTCCCGGCCTGCGCCGATCTTAGGAAGTCCGGCCAGGACAACACCAAAAGCCATCACGATCCCGACTGTCAGCGGTGAGGGGCTGCCGAGGATGAAAAGCACAAAGGCCAGTCCAATCCCTATCGCCAGCCCCGCGAGCGTCTGCACTCCCTGCTTCATGGAGCCGGCGACGTTCTCGTACATCGCCACCAGGGCGCCCAGCGGAGCGTAATAGGGGTAGTCGGCCGCGGGGCCGGGCATCAGCGGGGCGATGGCAAAGGCCACGCCCGCGGCCAGTCCTGCCTTCATGGCCAGCTGCAGCCGTGGCCACAGCAGCGCCGAGGACACGTTGTCGGCCACGATCCGCCAGAGCCGCCGGAACACGGAGGGGCCTCCGGTGTGCGTTGCCTCGTCTGTCGTAGTCATCCCGGCTCACCCTAGGCTGGAGATCTTGCTGCGACAAATGGACGAACCCCGGCAGGACAGTGTTTGCCGGTCAGGCTGCGCCGTGTCCCGGGGTGACCTCTTCGCCGGGGCGCACCGGTCCGGGCGGCGTGCCGTCGCCGAACGGCCGGCCGCCCAGTGCTTCGCGGCCGTGGGCGGAGAGCCAGTTGCCCAGCTCCGGTCCGCGCGGGACAACGCCGGTGGGGTTGATGTCCTCGTGGACGATGTAGTAGTGCTGTTTGATCTGCACGAAGTCGGTGGTGTCCCCGAACCCGGGGGTCTGGAAGAGGTCACGGGCGTAGGCCCACAGCACCGGCATCTCGCTGAGCTTCTGCCGGTTGCACTTGAAGTGCCCGTGGTACACGGCGTCGAAGCGCGCCAGGGTCGTGAAGAGCCGGACGTCTGCCTCGGTGATGGTGTCGCCCACGAGGTACCGTTGCCCGCCAAGGCGCTCCTCAAGCCAGTCGAGGGCCGTCCATAGCCGGTCGTAGGCGACGTCGTAGGCTTCCTGGGAACCGGCAAAGCCGCACCGGTAGACGCCGTTGTTCACTTCCGTGAAGACGCGCTTGTTGACGGCGTCTATTTCTTCCCGCAGATGTTCCGGGTATAGCTCCGGCGCGCCGGGGCGGTGGTACTGCGCCCATTCCGTGGAGAAGTCGAGGGTGATCTGGGGGAAGTTGTTGGTCACGACCTGCCCGGTGGGGACGTCCACGATCGCCGGGACCGTGATCCCGCGGGGGTAGCCGGGGAAGCGGCGGAAGTAGGCGTCCTGGATGCGTTCGATCCCGAGGACCGGATCCTTGCCGTCCGGGTCGAGGTCAAAGGTCCAGGACCGGGCATCGTGGGTGGGGCCGGGCTGGCCGAGCGAGATGACGTCCTCCAGGCCCAGGAGCCGGCGCACGATCACCGTGCGGTTGGCCCACGGGCAGGCACGTGCTGCGATGAGCCGGTAACGCCCAGGCTCGACGGGCCAGCCGGGTTCGCCGCTGCGGCCGGGGGCTCCGTCCCGGGTGATCCGGTCCTCGATGTAGTTGGTGTCGCGGGTGAATTCCGCGCCGCCGGTCACGTACGCGCCTTTGGTGCTGAATCCGGGGTCGTCGGTGTGGGTAGTCTGGCTCATGGTCCCAGCCTACGGCGGGGAAATGACGTGTCCGAACACGGCCGTGAACACCGGCGCCATCGGCTGCCACGCAAACCACCAGGCGACGGCCACCACGGCCGCGAAGAGGGTAATCCACACCGCGGCAGGGACCGAGGTGGCCCGGGCCAGCAGATAGGCGTCCGACGTCGTGAGCCTGTCACGGTGCCGGAGATGGACGTTTGCCAGTTTAAGGAGGTCCCTGACGGCGGCGACCAGGAGCGCCAGGCCCAGCACGATCATGACGTGCCCGTTGAACACCGGCGGCACAAACAGCACCAGGAGCGCCGCGGCCAGCACGGCGGCGGCGGTGATGAGCAGGCCCGTGCCGTTGCGGAGGAACAGGAAGGACGCCAGGAGGATCACGGTTCCCACGGACATCGCCGCAGGTCCCCAGCCGTTGAAACCGCACCAGACCATCACGGCGCCAACGACCGCGGGCACGGGGTAGCCCCAGAAGGTGGACCAGGCTGCGGAGGCACGGCTCCTGCTGAACGTCGTGGTGGTGCCGGAGTGATCCAGGCCCAGACGGATACCGCCGAGCCGCTGTCCGGTGGTGAGGGCGGCAAAGGCATGGCCGAGTTCGTGGGTCACCGTGGCGAGCAGTCCAAAGTAGCGCCAGGTGAGGCGGGGCAGGGACACGGCCACGGCCAGCAGGATCACCACGGCGAGCTCGGTGCTGGTCACGTGCGGGCTGGGGGCGTGGCCGAATCCGGCCACGATCCGCTCCCACCATGTCTGGGCCAGGTTCGGTTCCCCGGCCACGAGAAACCGGGTCATGGCCTGCCCGAGGCGTGCTGAGGGATCCGGTACCGTTCGTCGTCAACCATAGGGTGCAAGGCTAGCGTGGACGCTGCGACGGCGTCGAAACGGATCCGGGTCAAGGCCGGGTGCGGCCGTGCCTTACACACGCGGCGGGGCGGACGAACGGGCCGAAAGACCCGTCCGCACGGAGATCCGTGTCCGTAAGGTGGAATCCGACCATCAATCCTGCCCAGCCAGGAGTCACTATGGACAATCCGGACGCCGCGGCCGCAACGCCGCGGAACACGCTGCCCGGGGACGCGGCCGATGAAGTCCGTGCCCTCGAGGCGGTCGAAAGCCATCACACGGCGATGCTCAAGCGCCTCGTCGCCCTGACCGACGCTCTCATCCACGCCGTGACGGCGGGCAAGGCCGTCGCCGAGCACGATGCCCACGAGGTCCTCGTGGAGTGGTGCGAAACCGACCTCCTCCCGCATGCGGTCGCCGAGGAGGGCCCGCTGTACGGGGGAGCGGAAGGCACGCCGGAGGCCCGGCTGCTCGTCGCGGCCCTGCTGGCCGAGCATCAGGCGATAGCTGGAGCGATCGACCAATTGCGCGGAGCCGGTGGCGTGGACGCCGCCGTCGCGGCCGGCACCCTGAGGGGCCTCTTCGCCGTGCACCTGGAGAAGGAGAACCGTCTCCTGCTGCCGTTCCTTGTGGAGCACCCGGACCTGTCGCTGGCGGCGGCCGTCGAGGGGCTCGAAGAACTAGTAGGTGAATCCCACATCCATGGAGGGGGCGCGGGCCGCGGGGGCAGCGTCTAGAGTGGGCGCATGGCGGACCGTACGCACCACGAGAACCCCGACGACTCCGTGCTTCCCGGGCACACCGACACCACAGACGCGCTCCTGCGCGAACTTGCCGCGGCCCATGGCGTCGGTACGACGTACTGGGGCTGGGACGGCATAGAGCGTTCCGTGGCCGCGGACACGCTCCGGGACGTTCTGGGAGCCTTGGGAGTCCCGGCCAACGGGATTGCGGAGCAGCAACGCTCGCTGGCGGAGTCCCGGCTCGCGCCGTGGCGGCGCATCCTCCCGCCGGTCGTTGTACTCAGGGAGGGGGTGCCGGGGGAGGGACGCGATGTCCACGTGGATGTCCACGTGCCGCACGGAAGCCGCGTCCGCGTCTGGATCGACGCCGAGGACGGCAGCAGGCACGAGGCCGCCCAGCAGGAGAACTGGGAACAGCCGGTCGACGTCGACGGCGTCCTCACCGGCCGTGCGACCTTTGCCGTCCCCGGCCACATTGGCCTCGGCTGGCATACCCTGAGGGCGGACGCCGACGGCACGGTGGCCCAGTGTCCGCTGATCGTGACGCCCGGCCGGCTCCGGACCTCGGCCCGGCTCGCCGGACGTCGCTCCTGGGGGTTGACGGCCCAGCTCTACTCCGTGCGGTCCGCCCGGTCGTGGGGGATTGGCGACTTTGCAGACCTCACGGACCTCGCCGTCGTCGCAGGTGAGCAGGGGGCCGGCTTTGTCCTGGTCAATCCGCTGCACGCCGCCGAACCGGTACCGCCTGTGGAAGACTCCCCGTACCTGCCCACCACACGGCGCTTTTTCAATCCCCTCTACCTGCGGGTCGAGGAAATCCCGGAATACGGTTATCTGGACGCACCCGGCCGGGCCGAGGTAGCGCGCCTGGCCGCGAGCCTGCAGGCAGCCAACCAGTCCCGGGACCTCCTGGACCGCAACGCCGCCTACGCGGCGAAGCTGGCCGCCCTGGAACTCGTTTATGCGGTCCGCCGGGGACCAGCCCGCAACCGGCAGTTCGCCGACTTCTGTGCCGAGCAAGGACAGGGACTCGAGGACTTCGCGCTGTGGTGTGCGCTCGCCGAACAACTGCCGCCGTCGGCGCCGGAGTGGGCCGGGGCGGCGGCACACCCGGATTCACCGTACTGTGCCGAGCAGCGTTCAACGCTCGCCGCCCGGATGGATTTCCACCGCTGGCTCCAGTGGCTCTGCGACCAGCAGCTCGAGGCGGCACAGCGCTCGGCGCATCAGGCAGGCATGGAGATCGGCATAGTCCATGACCTCGCGGTCGGCGTGAAACCTGGCGGCGCCGACGCCTGGACCCTGGCCGGTGTCCTGGCCCGGGGCGTGAGCGTGGGCGCACCGCCGGACATGTTCAACCAGCAGGGCCAGAACTGGTCGCAGCCGCCGTGGCATCCGGGCAGGCTCGCCGAATCCGGGTACGCCGCCTACCGCGACATGCTCCGGACTGTGCTGCGGCACGCCGGAGGCATCCGCGTGGACCACATCCTGGGCTTGTTCCGGCTCTGGTGGATCCCCGAGGGCGCCGGCCCGGGCAACGGCACCTACGTCTATTACGACCACGAAGCCCTCATCGGTATCCTCGCGCTGGAGGCTCAACGCGCCGGGGCGATCGTGATCGGTGAGGACCTGGGCGTGTTCGAACCCTGGGTCCGTGACTATCTGGCCGAACGGGGAATCCTCGGCACCTCGATCCTCTGGTTCGAACATGACGCGAATGGCCCCATCCCGCCGGAACACTACCGCCAGCAATGCCTGACGAGCGTGAACACGCACGATCTTCCCCCGACGGCGGGCTACCTCGCCGGTGAGCACGTCACCTTGCGGGAATCGCTGGGGCTTTTGGGGCGCCCCGTGGATGAGGAACGCGCCGAGGCAGCGGCCGAGCAGGAGGCCGTCCTGGCGCAGGTCCGGGCCCGCGGATTGCTGGCGGAAGGCGGCGGCACGGACGGCCCGGATTTCCGGACGACGGTCGAGGCGCTCTATGCCTACACGGCGCTGGCACCGTCCGCGCTGCTGGGCGTGGCGCTCGTGGACGCCGTGGGGGAGTCGCGGACCCAGAACCAGCCGGGCACCAGCACCGAGTATCCGAACTGGCGCATCCCGCTGGCCGGGCCCGAGGGCGTCGTCCTGATCGATGACCTGCCGGCCAATGAGCGCTTCCTGTCCCTCCTGGGTACGGTCCGGAGTGCACTCCATTGCGCCACTGATGAGTGATCTGCTGAACCAGTAGGTCAGGTATTTCCCGGCCTACACACAGGAACGGGTGCCCATAATGGTCCCGAAGCTCCGGTCAACCGCTATTTGGTCGGAGCTTCGCCACGTCCGAGTGCACCCGGCTGTCTCCGGTGAAGCTAAGCCTTGTCCTCGACGAGGATGACCAGGGTCTCGGGCAGTACGCCGTCGTAGGCCATCGCCTCGCCCATTGCTTCGCTTTGCATCGCAGCCTTGAATGCGTCCAAGTCAGGAACGTCCATCACTACCGCAACGTGCTTGGGGTTCTGCGGGTCGACGAACGTGCGGATGTTGGTGACGCCAAGAGGGCCGAACACCTCTTCGCGCTTGGGTGAGGCAAGCCAGTGATCCTTGTCTTTGATGTCGTGGTGGCCGATTATGGTTGGCATGGCGCATCCTCTCTTAGGGGGCCAGCGGTCCGCAGGCCCACTGCGCCGAAGGCTACTCGCCGCTCCATAGCCGGGCAAGACTATTTTCTTGCCGCATGCCGCCGGGATCTGCGTGCCTTCTGAATGGCCGCGCTCCACGGGATGGCCGCCCGACTCGTTTACCGGGTTTCCCGGTCACTCTCCTGCGATAAGGGCCTTTGGGCACAGGCCGGACGCACGTGTTCGTTCCTACAATGAATCATGGCCGCCGACGTAACCGAGGTGGAACACAAGTACAGCCCGGCGGAATCTGCTGCCCTTCCGCAGCTGGCCGCTCTTCCGGGAGTAGGCCGCGTGGGCGAGGCCGCCATCGAGGAGCTGGACGCTGTCTATTTTGACACCGAAGAACTGGCACTGGCCGCTCAGCGAATCACCCTGCGGCGGCGCACCGGCGGCCAGGATGCGGGGTGGCACCTGAAGCTCCCGCTCGCCGCGGAGGGACGCCGTGAAATCACGGAGCCGCTTGGAAGCGATCAGGGTCCGGTCCCGGAGCGTCTGCGTCAGTTGGTGCAGGTTCATGCCCGGAGTCACGGGCTGGTGCCGGTCGCACGGCTCAAGACCCGGCGGAACTCGATTCCCCTGTATTCCGCCCAAGGCACGGTCCTGGCCTCGTTCAGCGACGACCGGGTGGAAGCGCAAACCTTCCTGACCCCCGCGGAACGGTCGCGGTGGCGGGAATGGGAAATTGAACTCGTCGACGGCACCAGACAGCTGCTGGCCGACGCGGATGATGTGCTCGCCGCGGACGGAGTCCCCGTGGCCGCCCTGCCGTCCAAGCTGGCCAGGGCGCTCGGTTCTAACGTACCTGTGAGTCCCGCAGCGGTGCCCGACCCGCGCCGGCACGGGCCGGCGTCGGACGTCCTGCTGTTGTACCTGTCCCAACAGGTTCAGGCCCTCAAGGAGCACGATCCGGGTGTCCGCACTGACGAGCCGGATGCCGTGCATCAGCTGCGGGTGGCCGCGCGCCGGTTGCGGTCGGCGCTGGCGTCGTTCCGGACGCTCATGGACGCCACGACGCCCCGGTTCCTAAGGGCAGAGCTCCAGTGGCTGGCCGGCGCTGTTGGTGAGGCGCGGGACACCGAAGTCATGCGGGCCAGACTGAAGGACCTGATGAGTGCCGAGCCCGCTGAGCTGTTGATGGGTCCGGTTGCGCAGCAGATCGAGGAGAACCTTGGCGCCACCTATCGCCAGGCCCATGCTGCAGGGTTAGCGGCGCTGGACAGCGACCGCTACTTCCGCCTCCTCGATTCCCTCGATGCCCTGGTTGCCGGACCGCCCCTCACGGACGCTGCAAGCCGGGATGCACGGCGGACAATTGGCCTTCTTGTCTTGGCTGAACGCAAACGGTTGAAGAAAGCCGTTCGCGCCGCGATCAGCGCGACCGGAACGGCGCCGGAGGATGCCGCACTGCATGAAGTCCGGAAATGCGCCAAGCGCTTGCGCTATGCCGCCGAAGCGGCAGCCCCGATTTTCAGCAAGCAGGCAACGTCCCTTGCTCAAACCGCGGAGGGGATCCAGGAGATCCTCGGGGACCTCCAGGACAGCGTCGTAACCCGGGAAACCCTTCGAATGCTGGCGGCCCAGACCGCGGCGGGCGGGGGCAACGGATTCAGCTATGGGCGCCTCCACGCACTGGAGCAGCAGCGCGGCGAGGAGGCCCGCGCCAGCTTCTACCGCGCGTGGCGGAAGTCCAGGCCGGAGCCTCTCCACTGGAACTAGACACCGTTCCCAACCGCAGAGAGAGCCCTATGACCGAACCCCGCACCGGCTTGCCGGCCATCTGGTCAGACGGACTCGGCCGCGCGAGCATCCGCGCCGTCCAAGCCCTGGCGGTGGCTGCCCTTGCCTACGCGATCATTTGGGCGGCCACGCGCATCCCGCTTGTCATCATCCCGGTCCTGATCGCCGTCATCCTGGCTGCAGCGATTTCCCCGCTCGTCCGCTGGCTCACCGGGCATGCCTGGCCGCGCGCCCTCGCCGTCGTTGCCTCCTTCGTGGCCATCCTCGCAGTCGTCGGAGGCATCATCACGGGCATCGTTTTCCTGGTGAACAACCAGTGGGCAGAGCTCTCAGCCCGCGCCGCTGCGGGGATTGACCAACTGCATGCCTTCCTGAATAACGGGCCGGTCCCCGTCACCGACCGACAGATCACCGCAGCCATCGACTCTGCCCGGGTGTTCCTCACTTCCAGCACCTTCGGTGCAGAAGCCCTCACCGGGGCACGGACCGTGGGGGAAATCTTCACCGGCGCGTTACTGATGGTCGTGACCTTGTTCTTTTTCCTCAAGGACGGCCTTGAGATCCGGACCTTTCTCATCGGCTACCTTCCCGCGGACCACCGCGCCCGGGCACGCCTGGCCGCGGACCGCAGCACCGCCGTCCTGGGCGGGTACGTCCGCGGCACTGCCATCGTCGCCGCAATCGACGGCCTCACCGTCGGGATCGCCCTCGCCGTTATGGGAGTTCCGCTGGCCCTCCCGCTGGGTGTGTTCATCTTCATGGGCGGATTCATCCCCATCGTCGGTGCCACAGTCGCAGGCACCCTGGCGATTGCCGTCGCGCTGGTCTCCAACGGTCCCATCCAGGCGCTGATCGTCCTCGCCATCGTCATCGCGGTGAACCAGCTCGAACACCACTTCCTGCAGCCGGTCCTGATGGGCAAAGTGCTCAGCATCCACGGGCTCGCCATCCTGCTCGTCCTGGCCGCCGGCACCATCCTCGCCGGAATCGTCGGCGCGCTGCTGGCCGTTCCGATCACCGCCGTCGCCTGGACCGTCCTCAAGACGTGGACCGAAAAAGATCAGCTGCCCGGACCGGAGATGCCGGTGCCCGAGCTGCCGGACGGAGAGCCCCTTGAGTGAGAGGGCATGAAATGCCCTGTCGTGGACATCCCGGCGTAGCTGGTCCAGAATCGGAATGTGCCCCCGGCCAAGCAATACGGGCTTTTCTTCGAAGGTGACATGCCGCCGCGGCGCTCCCTGCGCACTGCGTGGCTGTTGGCATTGTTCTTGGGCTTCACGGGCGCGGACCGGTTCTACCTTCACCGCCCCGTCACCGGCACCCTGAAGCTGTTGACGCTCGGCGGTGCCGGCATCTGGTGGCTCATTGACCTGTTCCGGATCACCGAAGAATACGCTGCCGACGGTGCATCAATGCCCTTAGTCGGGACTAACTCCCTGCGACGCGGCCTGCGCACGGCCTCAATTGTCCTGGTCGGCGCCCTCACGGGTGCGCTGTTCTGCGTCACCGCGGCCCCCGTCACCGGGACTGTCACCGCCACTGTCACCGCCGTAAACGCCCTGCTGCACCCGGCCCCGCCGCCACCGGCGAAGGAGTGGGTCACCGTCGCGGAGGCCTCGGGCACGAAACCCCCGGGGCCGGTCGTGACCGTTACCGGCAAGCTCCACATCGAGTACACCTTCACCGGGCCCGCCGTCGCCTACCTCCAACCCGTGAAAGGGCCGGCGCTCACCGTGCTGTCCCTGGTCAAGGCCGGCGCCGGGGCGATCGGCCTCACCCTGGCCCCGGGAACGTACACACTGATAGTCAGCACCACCGGCACCATCTGGCACCTCACGGCCCAGGAATACCGTCTACCCGGGTAGGGCAGGACGGAGTAACACACGGTCCTGGTCGCCCGGAAAATGTTCACTTTCACGGAGTACTCCGTCCGGGTGGAACAAAGACAAACCGGCGGGAAGGGCATCGGAAGGCGATCCCGGCCGGCTTTCTTTTTTGCCTTGACTCCGGGTAAGCAACGGGCGCACAGTGATGGCCTGTGGCTGGGGCAGTACACATCCATATCGCAAACCGGGCATGCCGGTCACGACCGACTATTGTCCGTACCTGCTTGACGGAGAACCCCCATGCCAGACATCGGCTTCCAGCACCACGTTCCGGCCAGTGCACCATCGACGGACAGTCCGCGTCCTCGATGGAGAGCCGCTCTGGTGGCCGTGGTCCTGGCCCTCGCCGGCCTCCTTGGGGTCGCGCCACCGGCCCAGGCAATCTATAACGGAACCATCCTCAGCCCCAACAAATACCCGTGGGCCGTGAGAATCCAGCTTGTCTATCCCGGTGGTGCCGTCGCTACCTGCAGCGGGGCCTTGATCAGCTCCTATGCGGTCGTCACTGCCGCTCACTGCCTTCACTACAACGGCGGAACGCCACGAACAGCGGACGTCACGTTCCACTATGGATCTCACCCCGGGCAATTCACCGTGCCGGTCCCGGTCTCGCAGGGAGGGCTGATTGTCCACCCGGGCTTCAACGAGTCGTTGCTCAGGGACGACATCGGCGTACTCCATCTGGCGCATCCCGTGGCTGAAGCGCCAATTCCGCTGGCCACAGTGAGTCCTCCGGCGAACACCAGCGTCGTGCTAGCCGGCTACGGCTGCCTCGGAGACCCGTTCCTCAGCCATCAAAGCTGCCCTCTCGGCCTGCCTGCCAGCCTCGCGGCGATGTCCACGAGAGTAGTCGCCTCGGGGTCATGTTCGTCCATCACCGGGGAATGGAGTTTCTGCACCTTCTCGCGCGCCAAATCTGCCAACCACGGCGACAGCGGGGGGCCGGTGCTGCGGACGGAAAACGGCGTTCTCAAGCTTGTCGGGATCATCTCTGCCTACGAAGACCCGCCCGCGGCGAAGTACCTCGACTTATCGACGTCGATCCCGTACGAGTCATCCTGGATCCGGGCGACACACAGCGGGGTCTGAGTTGCACAAAAAAACACCCTGGAATCCTTTGATTCCAGGGTGTTTCCCGTTGTGCGCGGAGGGGGACTTGAACCCCCACCCCCTTTCGAGGACTAGCACCTCAAGCTAGCGCGTCTGCCATTCCGCCACCCGCGCAGGTGGTAATTCCGAGTTCGTTTCGCCTTTCAGCGTTTTGCTTTTCTCGGAAGCAGCGAGAAAGACTCTAGCACGACTTTTCCGGAAACAAATAATCGGGGTCAGCGGGGGTGGTGTGGGTAGGCTGAAGCCAGCAATTGAGCCACCCGCCACGAGGAGCCGCTATGACTGACAACCGGACCGACATCAGGCCCGAGGACGAGGTCGTCAGGATCTGCCAGGAGCTGATCCGGATCGATACATCCAACTACGGCGACGGCTCCGGCCCCGGTGAACGCGCGGCCGCCGAGTACACCGCCGGGCTCATGGCCGAAGTCGGGCTGGACGCCGAAATCTTCGAGGCGGCCCCGGGGCGGGCCAGCGTGGTGACCCGGCTGGCGGGGGAGGACCCCTCCGCCAGCGCCCTCGTGGTCCACGGCCACCTGGATGTGGTGCCGGCCCTCCGCGAGCAGTGGTCGGTGGACCCCTTCGGCGCCGAACTCAAAGACGGCCTGATCTGGGGACGCGGCGCGGTGGACATGAAGGACATGGACGCCATGATCCTGTCCGTGCTGCGCAACTTCGCCCGTACGGGCCGCAAGCCCAAGCGCGACATCATCTTCGCGTTTTTCGCCGACGAGGAAGCCGGCGGCACCTACGGGGCCCGCTACGCGGTCGACAAGCGCCCCGAACTCTTTGAGGGCGCCACGGAGGCGATCTCGGAGGTCGGCGGCTTCTCCGCGACCATCGGCGGGCAGCGCACATATCTGCTCCAGACGGCCGAGAAGGGCCTCTCCTGGCTCCGCCTCGTCGCCCACGGCCGCGCGGGCCACGGCTCGCAGATCAACACGGACAACGCTGTGACGCGGCTCGCCGGCGCGGTCTCCCGGATCGGTGCCTACAACTGGCCGATCGAACTCACTCCCACCACGCGGCAGTTCCTCGACGGTGTGACCGAACTCACGGGCGTCGAATTCGATCCGGACGATCCGGACAAGATCCTCAAGGAACTCGGTACCGTGGCCCGGTTCGTCGGCGCCACGCTGCAGAACACCACCAACCCCACGCTGCTCAAGGGCGGCTACAAGCACAACGTCATCCCTGAATCCGCCGAGGCCCTCATCGACTGCCGCACCCTGCCCGGGCAGGAGGAGCACGTGCTGGAGATCGTCCGCGAACTCGCCGGGACCGGCGTGGACATCAGCTACGTGCACAACGACGTCTCACTGGAAGTGCCGTTCGCCGGGAACCTCGTCGATTCAATGATCGACGCCCTGCACTCCGAGGACCCCGGCGCCAAGGTCCTGCCCTACACGCTCTCCGGCGGAACGGACAACAAGTCCCTGAGCCGGCTCGGCATCACCGGTTACGGTTTTGCCCCGCTGATGCTTCCGGACGAGCTCGACTTCACCGGCATGTTCCACGGCGTGGACGAGCGCGTCCCGGCTGATTCCCTGAAGTTCGGTGCGCGGGTGCTGAACACCCTGCTCACCAACTACTGAGCGGACACCCCGCCATGACGCCCGAGGACATCCTCGCCGGGCCACTGCTGGAACGGATCCGCGGCCGCGCCGCCGGCTATGACCGCGACAACGCCTTCTTCCATGAGGACCTCGCGGACCTGACGGCGGCCGGGTACCTGAAGATCTTCGTCCCGGCGGCCGACGGCGGCCTGGGACTCGGTCTGGCCGATGCGGCGCAGCTGCAACGCCGGCTCGCTACGGCGGCGCCGGCCACCGCGCTGGCGGTCAACATGCACCTGGTCTGGACCGGCGTCGCGCACGTCCTGGCCGCCCGGGGCGACTCCTCACTGGATTTCGTCCTCAAGGACGCTGCACGGGGGGAGGTCTTCGCGTTCGGGAATTCGGAGGCCGGGAACGACTCCGTGCTGTTCGATTCCCTCACCGAGGCCGTCCCCTTGCCCGACGGCGGCTACAGCTTCACCGGCCGCAAGATCTTCACGAGCCTGTCCCCGGCCTGGACCCGGCTGGGGATCTTCGGGAAGGACGCCTCCGCCGCGGACGGTGCCGGGGAACTGGTCCACGGATTCATCACGCGGGACACGCCCGGGTACAAGATCCTGCCCGACTGGGACACCCTCGGCATGCGGGCCAGCCAGTCCAATACGACGGTCCTGGACGGTGCCGTCGTGCCGGCGGAGCGGATCTTCCGGAAGCTTCCGGTGGGTCCCAACGCGGATCCCTTGATTTTCGCGATCTTTGCCTGCTTCGAGACCCTGCTTGCAGCGGTGTACACGGGCATCGGGGAACGGGCGCTCACGCTCGGGGTGGAGGCCGTGAAGCGCCGGACATCCTTCAAGAACGGCGGCCGCAGTTACGCCCAGGATCCGGATATCCGCTGGAAGGTGGCAGAAGCGGCGATGGCCATGGATGCGCTCTACCCGCAACTGTCCCGCGTGGCAGCCGACGTCGACGAACTCGCGGACATGGGCAACCAGTGGTTCCCCCGGCTCGTGGGCCTCAAGGTCCGGGCGACGGAAACCGCCCGGACCGTGGTGGATCTCGCCATCCGGGTGTCCGGAGGCTCCAGCTACTTCCGCGGCTCCGAGCTCGAGCGGCTGTACCGGGACGTGCTCGCGGGCATGTTCCACCCGTCGGACGATGAATCAGCGCACAACACCGTGGCGAACGCCTGGCTGGGTCCGCTGGACACGCCCTGACTGGACACGGCCTGGAGCGGCCTGGAGCGGCCCGGGGCGTCTTAGACGGTGCGCTGGACCTGGATGACCTTGCGGCGCAGCCAGAAGCGGCGTCCGCCGCCGACATAGAGGCGGCTGCGCTCCAGCTCCCATTTGCCGTACTCGGAATGCTCCACGAGCCGGCGCCGGGCCTCGGGCAGAGAATCCTCAGGACCGACCGTCAGGACGAGGTACTCGTACTGCTTGACATAGTCCCGTTCCCGCCGGACCGAGCTGCTCAGAAAATGTTCTTTCATTGCTCTCCATTTTCGTCTTTTTCCGGCTAACGTGAAGTCATGAGCATCGATCCGCGTGTCGCGCTTCAATCCCTGACCTCTGCACTGGAAGAACACCTGGCGGCCGTCTCCGCCCGCAGGAGTGACGGGGATCCCGCGGTCGAAGCGGCGTTCTTCGCCGTTGCTGATGCCTTTGAAGTCTACGACGACGCTCTGTACGAAGCGTACGGCGAAGTGACGCCCCTCGAAGTGATCGACGGCGACGAAGAGGACGAGGACGACGAGGACGTCGACGACGAAGAAGACCTCGAAATCCTGCAGAACTCAGAGAACTAGGCCCGTAAAACGTGGTCGAATCCGCCCGGGCCCGGGCCCGCGCCCACGGCTAGCAGAAGGCACCCCGGCAGCCCTTAGACGGGGTCGGAGACGTCTTCGAGCGCCTGCGCGATCTCCGGGGGGAGCGGGGCGAGTGTCGCGTCCAGGATCTCCTTGAGCTGCACCGGGGTCCGTGCACCGACGACGGCGGTGGCCACCCCCTGCTGGGACAGGAGCCAGCTCAGCGACACGTCCAAGGCCGTCCGGCCAAGCCCCTTCGCCGCCATGGCGACCGCCTCGACCACGCTGGACGCCGGCGCCTCGAGATAGGGCTCCACATAGGTGGCGAGCCGCTGCTGGGCGGCCCGGGAGTCCGCGGGGATGTGACCCCGGTACTTTCCGCTCAGGACACCCCGTCCCAGCGGACCCCAGGCCATGAGGCCAAGCCCCGCGTCCTCGATCGCCGGAATCAGCTCAATCTCCGCGGTGCGCTGCAGGAGAGAATATTCGGACTGGTTGGCGACCAGGGGAAAGCCCGCGATCGCGGCGGCCTTAGCCGTCTGCCAGCCGTTGAAGTTGGAAACGCCGACGTAGCGCGCCCTGCCGGAACGTACCGCGAAGTCGAGGGCGGAAAGGGTTTCCTCGAGCGGCACGTTGGGGTCCCAGGCATGTGCCAACCACAGGTCCACATAGTCCGTTCCCAGCCGCGCCAGGCTCGCGTCAAGACCCGAGAGCATCCCGTTGCGGGACGTGTCGACGCTGCGGCGGCCGTCCGTCGTCGTGAGTCCGGCTTTCGTGGAGATCACCACCTCGGAGCGGGCGACGACGTCGCCCAGCATGCCGCCGAGCATGGCCTCGGCCTGCCCGTCAGCGTAGGAAGCAGCTGTATCGATCAGCGTCCCGCCGCCATCGACGAAGGCCCGCAGCAGGGCGGCGGCATCCTGTTCCTCGGTTTCCCGGGCCCAGGACATGGTGCCAAGGGAAAGGGCGGACACGCGCAACCCACTGTTGCCGACATAACGCTGCTGCATGTCAGCAAGCTTACGGGGATTCGGGCTGCTTCATAACGTAGGGTCTATAAACGTGAACTGGATACAAGCGGCTCTGCTGGGCCTCGTACAGGGACTGACCGAGTTCCTCCCGATCTCCTCGAGCGCCCATCTGCGGATTGTCGGTGCTTTCCTCCCGAACGCGGCCGACCCCGGCGCGGCCTTCACGGCCATCACGCAACTGGGCACCGAGACGGCGGTGATCGTCTATTTCTGGCGCGACATCCTGCGGATCATCCGCGCCTGGACCGGTTCGCTCACCGGCAAAGTGTCCCGGCAGGACCCGGATGCGCGCATGGGCTGGCTCGTGATCCTGGGCAGCATCCCGATCATCGTCCTCGGCCTTCTCTTCCAGGACCAGATCGAATCCGTGCTCCGCAGCCTCTGGGGGGTCGCGACCATGCTGATTCTGTTCGGCATGGTCCTGGCCGTGGCCGACACAGTCGGCAAGCAGAACCGCGACCTCACGCAACTAACCTACAAACACGGCCTTTATTACGGCCTCGCCCAGGCCCTGGCCCTGTTCCCGGGCGTGTCCCGCTCCGGCGGCACGATCAGCGCCGGCCTGCTCATGGGCTACACCCGCGAGGCGGCGGCCCGGTACTCGTTCCTGCTGGCGATCCCCGCAGTCTTCGGCAGCGGCCTCTACCAGCTGTACAAAGTGGTCTCCAAAGAAGGCATCACCGGCCCCTACGGCCTCCCGGAAACGGCCCTGGCCACCGTGATCGCCTTCGCTGTGGGCTATGTCATCATCGGCTGGTTCCTCAAGTACGTCTCAACCCGCGGCTACCGGCTGTTCGTCTGGTACCGGATCCTCCTGGGCATGGCCCTGTACCTGCTGCTCGGTTTCAATGTCATCAGCGCCTAGCACTAGGCTTGGGCTGTGAAATCCTGGATCTCCCGCCCTGTTCCCCAGCTCCCGGGCAGCATGCCTGCCCTGCGCCTCTTCGACACCGCCAAAGGCGCAATCGTCACCCTGGAGGCCACGGGTGAGCAGTCCATGTATGTCTGCGGCATCACCCCCTACGACGCCACCCACATGGGCCACGCGGCCAGCTATGTCGCCTTCGACCTCCTGAACCGTGCCTGGCGGGACGGGCGGCAGCACGTCTCCTACGTCCAGAACGTCACCGACGTCGACGACCCCCTCCTGGAGCGGGCGACGGCCACCGGAGTTGACTGGCGCGAACTTGCGGCAAGCCAAATCGAGCTCTTCCAGACGGACATGGAGGCGCTGAACGTCCTCGCCCCGGACCACTACGTCGGCGCCGTCGAGGCCGTTCCGCTGATCGTTCCCGCCATCGAGCGGCTCCTGCGCAACGGCCTCGCCTACCGGGTTCCCGGCACCGGCGGCGAGCCCGACGGCGACGTCTACTACGACGTCGAGGCCGCCGGGAAGCACTCCACCGAGGCGCGCGATGCTTGGACGCTGGGATCCATCTCGGGACTGTCCGACGCCGAAATGCTCGAACTCTTCGCCGAACGCGGCGGCGATCCGGGCCGGGCCGGGAAGCGCCAGGCACTGGATCCGCTGCTGTGGCGGGTTGCCCGCGAGGGTGAGCCCAGCTGGCCCGGCGGTGAACTGGGGGAGGGACGGCCCGGCTGGCACATCGAATGCACCGTGATCGCCCAGCAGTACCTGCCCAAGCCCTTCACCGTCCAAGGCGGCGGCTCGGACCTGATCTTCCCGCACCACGAAATGGGTGCCGGCCACGCCTACTCGCTGGCGGGTGTTCCGCTGGCCCACCACTTCGCGCACGCCGGCATGGTGGGCCTGGACGGCGAGAAGATGAGCAAGTCCAAGGGCAACCTGGTCCTGGTGTCCCGGCTCCGCGCTGACGGTGAGGAGCCGGCTGCGATCCGTCTGGCCATTCTGGCCCACCACTACCGCACGGACTGGTCCTGGACCGAAGCCGGGTTCGCGGAGGCCAAGGACCGGCTCCGCACTTGGCGCGAAGCCCTCGCGTTGGCTCCGCACGGATCCGCCGCGTCCCTCCTCGGCCGGCTGCGGACCGAGCTCGCCAATGATCTCAACGCTCCCGGCGCCCTGGCCGCCATCGACGCCTGGGCACAGGCCGCGCTGGCCACCCCGGGAACCGCGTCAGCCACGGACGCCGCACTGGTGGGCGATGCCGTGAACGCCCTGCTCGGCGTCGAACTCTAGGAGCCGGATTCCAGGAGCCGACAGCCGCGGCCTGGGCGTTAGGGTTTGTCCTTGTTGCGGCGCTTGAGGTAGCGCTCGAATTCACGGGCGATAGATTCGCCGCTGGCCTCCGGCAGGTCAGCGGTGTCCTTGGCCTCCTCCAGCTGGCGCACATAGGCCGCAATCTCGGGATCCTCGGTGGCGAGCTCGTCCACGCCGCGCTCCCACGCGTCGGCCTCTTCCACGAGTTCCTGCGTGTCCAGGGGGACCTGCAGGAGCTCTTCGATCCGGTTCAGGATGGCCAGCTGCGCTTTGGGCGACGGCGCCTGGGCCACATAGTGCGGCACGGCCGCCCAGAGCGAGACCGTCGGCAGTCCGGCAAGCAGCGCCACCTCGCCGAGCACGCCCACGATTCCCACCGGGCCCTCGTACTGTGACGCTTCAAAGTCCATCCGCTCCCGCAGGGCGTTGTCGTCGGTGGACGTGCTGACCGGAATCGGCCGGCTGTGCGGCACATCGGCCAGCAGGGCACCGACCAGAATGACGTAGTCCACGTGCAGGGCTTCGGCATGCACCAGCAACTCGGCGGTGTAGGCGCGCCACTTATAGGACGGCTCCGTGCCCTGGACGAATATCACGTCCACATTCGAGTCGGGGACACTTGCCTTGAAGATCCGGGTGGACGGCCACTTGATCTTCCGCTCGCCGGACGCCGTCCGGCGGATCGTAGGCCTGGTGAACTGGAAGTCGTAGTACTCGTCGGCGTCGATCGACCCGACTTTTTTGCCGCCCCAGAGTTTGTTCAGGTAGCGCAGGGCGTCGCTGGCGGCCTCCCCGGCGTCATTCCAGCCTTCAAAGGCGGCCAGCATGACCGTGATGCGCCGGCCCTCGGGGACGGGCTGCAGCAGCCGCTCCGGCTCGGAGACGGCGCCTGGTTCGGTGGGGTCTGCCTCGAAGCTGTTCATGCCATCACCCTACGTCCAAGTCGCTTCCCAGTGCAGGCATTGAAGCACCGCGAAGAGGCAAAAAACTGCACGGAGACTGCGGCCCGCCAGCCAAAATTCGCCGTAGGCGTAGCGCGGGCGCCCCGCATCCGGCTTCCCCGTAGACTGGAAGGCATGCGATCCTCAGCTTCCCGGCCCCTCCTTAAAGCAGCGCTATGGGACATGGATGGCACCATTGTCGACACCGAGCCCTACTGGATAGAAGCCGAACGCACCCTCGTTGAAGCGCACGGCGGACAGTGGTCCCATGACCAGGCCATGCAGCTCGTGGGACAGTCCCTGGTGTTTTCCGCCGGCCTGCTGCAGGAGGCCGGCGTAGCGATGGAACGACGCGACATCATCAACACCCTCACGGGCCATGTGGTCAGCCAGGTCCGCAAGTCCGTTCCCTGGCGGCCCGGGGCCCGCGAACTGCTCGACGAGCTCTACAACGCCGGCGTCCGCTGCGCCCTCGTCACCATGTCAGAGGCCCCGCTGGCCCGGGAAATCGTTGCCAGCCTCCCCGCGCCCTACTTCGATTTTCTCGTCACAGGGGACACCGTCTCGCAGGGAAAGCCCCACCCGGAGGCCTACCTCAAGGCCGTTGAGCTCCTGCAGCAGCAGGACCCCGACCTCAGCCATCACCACTGCGTGGCCCTGGAGGATTCCGCCCCGGGCGTCGCCGCCGCCGTGGCCTCGGGCGTCGTCACCGTCGCCATCCCGCACATCGTGCCCCTCCCGCATGATCCCCGCCGCGCCACCTGGGATACCCTCGAGGGCCGCACGGTGGCGGACCTTGAAGAGCTGGTGGCCCTGCGGCACGAATTCCCCGATGCCACCTTCGGGCTCGATGCCGACGCCGGCTCCGTCGCCCGCACGACTGCGAGCCCCGTCCGTGGCTGACACCGGGGGCCAGGGACAGCCCGGCAAGGTGGCGGCTTCCCGCAAGGACGGTATCCCGCTGGGCCGCATAGCCGGCATCCCGGTATATCTCGCCTACTCCTGGTTCATCATCGCGGCTTTCACCGTGATCGCGTACGGGCCGGTCCTCGAGACCAACAACCCGCATCTGGGCATCACCGCCTTCCTCGTGGCCTTCGCGTACGCCCTGCTGCTCTTGATCTCCGTGCTGGCGCACGAACTCGCCCACGCGCTGACCGCGAAGGTGTTCCACTGGCCCACGGAGAAAATTGTCCTCAACCTCTGGGGCGGCCACACCCAGTTCCAAAGCTTCACCGCCTCACCGGGCCGCTCGGTCCTGGTCGCGATGGCCGGCCCTGCGGCGAACTTCGTCCTCGCCGGCGCCGGCTGGCTCCTGCTCGCCTACGGCCAGTTGAACGGTGTGGCCGACATCCTGGCCAACATCTTCGTCTGGGCCAACCTGCTGATCGGCATCTTCAACGTGCTTCCCGGTCTTCCGCTGGACGGCGGGCGCCTGGTTGAATCCGCCGTCTGGAAAGCCACCGGAAACCAGGACAAGGGAACCATCGCGGCCGGCTGGGCCGGACGGATCATCGTGATCGCCCTGGCGCTGTGGTTCATTGTCCTACCCCTGGTCAGCGGAGCGCGGCCGGACATTTCCTTCACCCTCATCACGGCCCTCGTCGGCAGCTTCCTGTGGATGGGCGCTTCGGCGTCGATCCAGCAGGCCCGCATGCGGGGCCGGCTGTACTTGGTCGACGCCGCGGCCCTCGCCGAGCCGGCCGTCGGCCTTCCGGACACCGCCACGGTTGCCGACGTCCTGCACCGGGCTCCGTCCGGCAGCCCAGCCGTGGTGCTGTGCGACCGGGACGGCCGTCCGGTGGGCATTGTCGACGCCGGCGCAGCGGCCATGGTGCCTGCCCCGTTGGCCGCGACGACCCCTGTTTCGGCAGTGTCCTACGCCCTGGGCGCCGGGGCCTACGTTCCCGAATGGTCCAAGGGCCAAGAGCTCGTCCAGTACCTGGCCCAGCTCGATGGCCAGGAGTACGCGGTGGTGGACCGCGATGGCGCCGTTACCGGGCTGCTGCACCAGTCCGCCGTCCTCGGCGCCATTACGGGCAAGTACCGGCCCCAACCCCAGAACCAGGGGCAGAACCGGTAGAGTTACTGGTCGGTCGTGAATTTCCGGCCCCCACGCGCAAGGACCGGTGCCCGCCGGCATGTCCGCGGCCACACAGCTTTACAGGAGCGAGGAACATTTTCATGAGCAGCGATACTGCCGCCACCGCCGCCGCAGGCATTAACACAGCCGCAGCCACTGACACCGCCCACGCAGGCACTAGTACTGCCGCGACCGGTGCTGCACGCCGCCGCGGACCGTTCCGCGAGGGCGAGCGGGTGCAGCTCACGGACGAGCGCGGACGCATGAACACGATCACGCTCGAGGTCGGCGGAGCCTTCCACACCCACCGCGGCTTCCTGAACCATGACGAGATCATCGGCAAGCCCGACGGCTCCGTCGTCGTGAACAACGTCGGACAGCAGTACCAGACCCTGCGCCCGCTGCTTTCGGACTTCGTGCTCTCGATGCCGCGCGGCGCCGCCGTCGTATACCCCAAGGACGCCGGCCAGATCGTCACGATGGCGGACATCTTCCCCGGCGCCCGCGTCGTTGAAGCCGGTGTCGGCTCGGGCGCCTTGTCCATCTCCCTGCTTCGCGCGGTGGGGGACAACGGCTACCTGCACTCCTTCGAGCGCCGCCAGGAATTCGCCGATATCGCCCGCGGCAACGTTGAGACCATCTTCGGCGGCCCGCACCCGGCCTGGAAGATCTCCCTCGGAGACTTCCAGGAAGAAGTGGTTCGCACCGAAGAGCCGGGATCCGTGGACCGGGTGGTTCTGGACATGCTCGCGCCGTGGGAATGCCTCGACGCCGTCGCCACGGTCCTGGCGCCGGGCGGGGTCTGGATCAATTATGTCGCGACTGTGACGCAGCTTTCGCGGACAGCCGAAGCCATCCGCGCCGACGGCCGCTTCACCGAGCCCGACGCGTGGGAATCCATGGTCCGCGGCTGGCACCTCGAAGGCCTGGCCGTGCGCCCGGACCACCGCATGGTCGCCCACACGGGCTTCCTGCTGGTCACCCGCCGGCTCGCCGACGGCGTCACGGGAATCTCCGTGAAGCGCCGCCCGTCCAAGACCGATTTCAACGAAGAAGACGTCAACGCCTGGACTCCCGGCGCCGTCGGCGAACGGGCTGTCTCGGACAAGAAGCTGCGCCGCGCCGCCCGCGACGCAATCGCCGGAACAAACGTCGTGGACACCCCGGAGATAACGAACTAGGCAGCATATTTCGGATGTCTCCAGCGGCACCCGCCTTCTTAGGGCTAAGGTCTTAATAGAAGAGCAGGAAGGGGCTGATGCACGATGGAGACTCCGAACACTGACCCGGGCCGCACACCGGCCGAGGACGCAGCGGATGCTGCCGCACGGGCGGACGCGTCCCGGGCCGCTGCCGGCGAGGGGGAGCGGTACGCCGCCAATGAACTCTCCGTCGCCGAGCGGCAGGTCAATATCCTCCGGGACAAGCTCCGGCACATTGACCGCCAGCTCGCCGCGGCCACGCAAAACAACTCAAAGCTTGTCAGCATGCTGGAGACCGCCAAGGCGGAGATCCTGCGGCTCAAGAACGCCCTCGACCAGGAGGGACAGCCGCCGTACAGCTTCGGCACCATCCTTCAGCTGAACCCGAAGCGTCAGCCGACCGCCGGGAACAGCGGCCAGGCGGCCACTGAGGAATCGGTCGATATCTTCAACGCCGGCCGCAAAATGCGCGTGGGGATCAGCCCGCTGGTGAACATCAACCAGCTGGCAGTCGGCCAGGAAGTCCTCCTGAACGAGGCCCTGATGGTGGTCGCCGGGCTCGGCTACGAGCGCGCCGGGGACCTGGTCACACTGAAGGAGATGCTGGGTTCGGACCGCGCCCTGGTGGTGGGCCGGGCCGACGAGGAACGGGTCATCCGGCTCTCCGGGGCCCTGCTCGCCCAGCGGCTCCGGGTCGGCGACGCCCTCTCTATCGATTCCCGCACCGGTTACGCCCTCGAGAAGATCCCGCGCTCTGAGGTCGAAAACCTCGTGCTGGAGGAAGTCCCGGACATCACCTACCAGGACATCGGCGGTCTCGGCCCGCAGATCGAACAGATCCGCGACGCCGTCGAACTGCCGTTCCTGCACCCTGACCTCTACCGCGAGCACGGACTCAAGGCCCCCAAGGGAATCCTGCTGTACGGCCCGCCGGGCTGCGGCAAGACCCTGATCGCCAAAGCCGTCGCCAACTCGCTGGCCGCCCGGGCCGCCGAACGTGCCGGCAAGACGGACATGAAGAGCTACTTCCTGAACATCAAGGGACCCGAACTCCTGGACAAGTACGTCGGCGAGACGGAGCGGCACATCCGCCTGATTTTCGCGCGCGCCCGTGAAAAGGCCTCCGAGGGCAGCCCCGTGGTCGTGTTCTTCGACGAAATGGATTCGCTGTTCCGCACCCGCGGCACCGGCATCTCCTCCGACGTCGAAACCACGATCGTTCCGCAGCTCCTCAGCGAGATCGACGGCGTCGAACGGCTGGACAACGTGATCGTGATCGGCGCCTCCAACCGCGAAGACATGATCGATCCGGCGATTCTGCGCCCGGGCCGCCTGGACGTCAAGGTCAAGATCCAGCGTCCCGACGCCGAGGCCGCCGCCGACATCTTCAACAAGTACATCACCACGGACCTGCCCTTCCACGAGTCCGACCTCGCCGAGCACAACGGCGACGTCCAGGCCACCGTGGACGCCATGGTCCAGCGGACCGTCGAGGCGATGTACTCCACCGAGAAGTCCAACGAATACCTCGAGGTGACCTACGCCAACGGCGACACCGAAATGCTCTACTTCAAGGACTTCAATTCCGGCGCCGTGGTGCAGAACGTCGTGGACCGGGCCAAGAAGTACGCCATCAAGGACCTGCTGACCATCGGGCAGAAGGGCCTGCGCATCGATCACCTGCTCCGTGCGGTCGTGGATGAGTTCCGTGAGCACGAGGACATGCCCAACACCACCAACCCGGACGACTGGGCACGGATCTCCGGCAAGAAGGGTGAGCGCATCACATACATCCGCACCATCGTCCAGGGCAAGGCCGGCCAGGAGCCCGGGAAGTCCATCGAGACGATGCCCAGCACAGGGCAGTACCTGTGACGGCTGGTGTCCCGGGACGGCCGGCCGACACAGCCGGCGGCCTGCCCGTCGGCGGTGCGATGCGGGTGATGGGCTCGGAGACCGAGTACGGCATCCACGCGCCGTCGGCCCCCGGCGCCAACGCCACCATGATGTCTGCCCGCGTCATCCAGGCATACGCCCAGGTCACGCGGCAGCGGGCGGCCGGCGGGGCCGAAACCCGGTGGGACTACACCGACGAAGAGCCGTTGCACGACGCCCGCGGCTGGACCTTGGAGCGCAGCAGCGCGGACCCCGAACAGCTCACCGACCAGCCTCCGGTCCTGGACGCCGAGGCCATAGCCCTCGCCTACGGCCGGCAGGAGCTCGAGGCCGACGGCGAGGACGAGGCCGGCACGCTGCTGATGAACATGGTGCTGGGCAACGGGGCACGGTTGTACGTCGACCACGCCCATCCGGAGTACTCCAGCCCCGAGGTCACCAACCCGCGCGCCGCCGTCACATGGGACGCCGCCGGAGACCTCGTGGCGCTGGCCGCCGTCCGCCGCCTCGCCGCCGACCCCGAGCTGCCGCCGGTCAACCTCTACAAGAACAACACGGACAACAAGTCCGTCTCCTACGGCTCGCACGAGAACTACCTCATGCCCCGCTCCGTGCCGTTCGGCGAGATCGTTCGCGGGCTCACCCCGTTCTTCGTCACCCGGCAGATCATCTGCGGCGCCGGACGCGTGGGCCTCGGGCAGGACAGCTCCCGGCCGGGGTACCAGATCAGCCAGCGGGCCGACTTCTTCGAAACCGAAGTGGGACTGGAGACCACTATCCGCCGGCCCATCATCAACACACGGGACGAACCCCACGCCACCGCGGACAAGTACCGCCGGCTCCACGTCATCATCGGTGACGCCAACCTCAGCCAGGCATCCAACTTCCTCAAGTTCGGCACCACCGCGATGGTCCTGAGCCTGATCGAGGCCGGCCTGGCGCCCCGGATTGAGGTTCACGAGCCCGTCGCGGCCCTGCAGACGGTCAGCCACGACACCTCGCTGACCGCGATGCTGCGCCTGAGCGACGGCCGGCGGATCACCGCCCTGGACCTGCAATGGATCTATTTCGAGGCCGCCTCCAAACACGCTCAGGACACCGGCGTTGCGGATGCCGTGGACGGTGACGGGCACACCCACGAGGTCCTGGAACGCTGGTCCGGCACCTTGAGTGAACTCGGCGGTGACCGGGCGGCGGCCGCCTCCTCCGTGGAATGGCTTGCCAAACTGTCCCTGCTGGAGGGCTACCGCCAGCGCGACGGCCTCGAGTGGGACAATGCCCGACTGGGCCTCGTGGACCTGCAATGGGCCGACATCCGCCCCGAAAAAGGGCTCTACTACCGCCTGCTGGCCCGCGACCGGATGCAACGGATCGTCGACGACGCGGCGATCGGCCGCGCGGTGACCGAACCGCCGTCGGACACGCGCGCGTACTTCCGCGGACGCTGCGTCAGCCGTTTCGGCGCCGACCTTGCGGGAGCGAGCTGGGACTCGGTGATCTTCGATCTTCCCGGCCGCGGCCGGCTCCAGCGGGTCCCCACCCGGGAGCCGCTGCGCGGAACCGAAGCCCTCACCGGCGGCCTCTTCGCCCGGCACCGGGAGGCCGGGACGTTCCTGGCCGAGCTGCTGGGACTCAGCCCCGGTTCCTAGGAACAAAAGGCCCCCGCGGGCGCCCCGCGCGTGGCACTATTGCTACAGGAAGTCCCTTACGAGAAAAGGGACGGACATGAAGGAGAGAACAATGGCAGGCCAGGAGCAGCAGCAGCCGCAGTCGCGGGACACCGAGGTTGACGAGGACGTCCCCGCCGCGCCGCCGGCCCCCGCAGACGCCCAGGCATCGGCAGCCACCCAGGGCGTTGACGACCTCCTCGACGAGATCGACGGCGTGCTGGAATCCAATGCCGAGGAGTTCGTCCGCGCATTCGTCCAAAAGGGCGGCCAGTAGGAGCGCCGCCGGCCGCCGGATGAGGGCGGCAGGAGGGGCTAAGAGCCGGAAGAGTCGTTGATCCACCACGTTGAGGGAGCGTCAGTGCAGGAAACAACAGCCAACCGCGTAGCAGCCAACGCGACGTCCTCATTCACTGAGCATCTGCAGCGCGAGCGGCCCGACTTAATGCCCTTCGGCCACATGCCTTTCAACCAGCTGCTCGCCGCCGGCCAGACCACAGCACCCCTCCAGGCCCCGCACGGAACCACGATTGTGGCGATGAGCTACGCCGGGGGAGTGCTGATGGCCGGCGACCGACGCGCCACGATGGGCAACGTCATCGCGAGCCGGCACATCGAGAAAGTCTTCCCCGCCGACCAGTACTCCGTACTGGGCATCGCCGGAACCGCCGGAATCGCCCTCGACATCACCCGGCTGTTCCAGGTTGAGCTGGAGCACTACGAGAAGATCGAAGGCACGCTCCTGAGCCTGGACGGCAAGGCGAACCGGCTCGGCGCCATGGTCCGGGGCAACCTGCCCATGGCGATGCAGGGCCTCGCCGTCGTCCCCCTGTTCGCGGGGTTCGACCGGCCCGCCGGCTTCGGCAGGCTCTTCTCCTACGACGTCACGGGCGGCCGCTACGAGGAACAGGAACATCATGCCGTGGGATCCGGCTCGATGTTCGCCCGCGGCGCGCTGAAGAAACTCTGGCGCCCCGGGCTCTCGGAGCAGGATGCCGTGGCGGTCGCCGTCGAGGCACTGTACGACGCCGCCGACGACGACTCCGCCACCGGCGGCCCCGACCCGGTCCGGCAACTGTGGCCGGTTGTCTATGTGGTGAACCGGACGGGCGCCGTCCGGGTCCCGGACCGCGATCTCGCCGCCGTGGCCGGCCGCATCATCGAATCCCGGGCCGTCGCCCAGCGGGAGGCCTAAGATGACGCAACAGTTTTATGTATCTCCCGAACAGCTGATGAAGGACCGTGCGGACTTCGCACGGAAGGGCATCGCCCGCGGACGCTCAGTGGTGGTCATCAGCTGCAAAGACGGGATTGCCCTCGTGGCGGAGAACCCGTCCCCGTCCCTGCACAAGATCGGCGAGATCTACGACAAAATCGCGTTCGCCGCCGTAGGAAAATACAACGAGTTCGAGAGCCTGCGACAGGCCGGGGTGCGGTACGCCGACGTCCGCGGCTACTCCTACGACCGTGAGGACGTCACGGCCCGCGGCCTGGCCAGCGTCTACGCCCAGAGCCTCGGAGCGGTGTTCACGGCCGAGCAGAAACCCTTCGAGGTGGAACTGGCCGTCGCCGAAGTCGCCCAGACCCAGGAGGCGGACCACCTGTACCGGCTGACGTTTGACGGGTCCATCGCCGATGAACACGGCTTCATCGTGATGGGCGGGCAGGCGGACAAAGTGTCCGAGGCCGTCGCGGCGGGCTGGCAGGGCGAACTCGACTTCGCCGGGGCCATCCGGCTGGCCCTCGCCGGGCTCGTCGCGGACAAGGAAACAACCACCCTGCCGGCGTCCGCGTTGGAAGTTGCGGTACTGGACCGCGGTTCGGAAACCGGCCGCGGCACCCGCCGGGCGTTCCGGCGGCTCGAGGACGCGGACATCGTGGCACTGCTGGCTGAGGAGAAGTGAGATGGACAAGCGCATATTCGGCATCGAAACCGAATTCGGAATTTCCTATTCAAGCCCGGAATCCCGGCCGCTCGCGCCGGAGGAAGTCGCCCGCTACCTCTTCCGCAAGGTGGTCAGCTGGGGACGGTCCTCCAACGTCTTCCTGACCAACGGCTCGCGCCTCTACCTGGATGTCGGATCCCACCCCGAGTACGCCACGGCCGAGTGCGACGACCTCGCCCAGCTGATCGCGCACGACCGCGCCGGGGAACTGATCCTGTGCGACCTCGTGGACGAGGCCCAGGAACGGCTGGCGGCCGAGGGCTTCAACGGCACCGTCTACCTGTTCAAGAACAACACCGACTCGGCCGGAAACTCCTACGGCAGCCACGAAAACTACCTCATCCCGCGCCGCGGGGAATTTTCCCGGCTCGCCGAGATCCTGATCCCGTTCCTCGTGACGCGCCAGCTGATCGCCGGGGCCGGCAAAATCCTGAAGACCCCGCACGGGGCAACCTTCGCCTTCTCCCAGCGGGCCGACCACATCTGGGAGGGCGTGTCCTCGGCCACCACCCGCTCCCGGCCTATCATCAACACCCGGGACGAGCCGCACGCGGATGCCGAGTTCTACCGGCGCCTGCACGTGATCGTGGGCGACTCCAACATGTCCGAAACCACGGCCCTGCTCAAGATCGGAACGGTGGACCTGATCCTGCGGATGATCGAGGCCGGAGTGATCATGCGCGACATGCGGATGGAGAACCCGATCCGCAGCATCCGGGAAATCTCACACGACCTCAGCGGCCGGGCCCTGGTGCGGCTAGCCAACGGCCGGCAGCTCACGGCCTTGGAGATCCAGCGCGAGTACCTGAGCAAGGTGACCGCGTTTGTGGCCGAAAACGGTGCCCACAACGCCCACGTGCCGCTCATCCTTGACCTGTGGGAGCGCACCCTGGATGCGATCGAAAGCGGTGACACCAGCACGATCGACACCGAAGTGGACTGGGCCATCAAGAAGAAGCTCATGGACAACTACCGCGAACGGCACGGCCTGGGGCTCGACGCCCCCCGGATCGCGCAGCTTGACCTGACCTACCACGACATCTCCCGCAGCCGCGGCCTCTTCTACCTGCTCCAGGCCCGCGGGGCCACCCGCCGGGTAGTGGACGACACCACAGTCAAAGACGCGGTGGACGCCCCGCCGCAGACCACCCGGGCCAAACTCCGCGGCGACTTCGTCCGGCGCGCCCAGGAACTGGGCCGTGACTACACCGTGGACTGGGTTCATTTGAAGCTCAACGACCGCGCCCACCAGACCATCCTGTGCAAGGATCCGTTCCGGAGCGTGGACGAGCGGGTCGATGCCCTGCTGGACTCGATGGGCTGATACCCAGCTTTGCACGTTATTCTGAGGTAGGGCCGCCTTGCGGCCGCCGCTTTCTTTGCCCCGGGAAACCGAACGGCACTGAGTCCACCCTGCCTCGACGAAAGTTTCCAAGTGCGCCGACTACTTGCAATTCTTCTGCCCGGACTGCTGCTGCTGACCGCCTGTGGCGGCGGCGAAGCGCCCCCGGCGCCGGAACCCACCAGCCAGTCCGCGGGTGAGACCGCCAAGCTGGACTCGGTCAAACTCACGGAGAACGGCGACAAGAAGGCCCCCGGTGTTGAATTCACCAAGCCGCTCGACGTCAAGGAACCCACTGTCAAAGTGGTCACCGAGGGCAGCGGCGACCGGGTGAAGGCCAACCAGATCGCCGACATCTCGATCGTGGCCTTCAACGGCACGGACGGCTCCACCCTCGAAGACACGTTCCCGAACGATCCCGAGCCGCTGGAGCTGAACGACGAGCTCAAGAAAAGCAGCCCCGTGATCTACAACGCTTTCGTGGGCGCCAAGGTGGGCTCCCACATTGCCCTGGCCGTCCCCGGCCAGGCCGCAGCCGAAGGCACCGAGGCCAAGCCCACGCAGCTCCTGATCGTCAAGGTGCTCTCCGCCAAGGATGCCCCGCCGGTCTTGGACAAGCCGCAGGGCGACGTCGTCACCCCGCCGGCCGGACTGCCGACCGTCAAGGAAAACGACAAGGGCGTTCCGGAGATCTCCGTTGCAGGCGTCCCGGTACCGACCGCGCTGATCTCCCAGGACCTCATCACCGGCAAGGGCCAGGCCGTCAAGGACTCCGACACCATCACAGTCAACTACGTGGGCGTTGCCCTCGCGACCGGCAAGGTGTTCGATTCCAGCTTTGACCGCGGCCAGAAGGCCACCTTCCCGCTCACCGGCGTCATCAAGGGCTGGACCCAGGGCCTGACCGGCAAGACGGTCGGCTCGCGCGTCCTTTTGGTGGTCCCGAAGGACCTCGCCTACGGTGATCAGGGCCAAGGCGACGCCAAGGGCGACCTCGTCTTCGTCGTCGACATCCTCGGCGTCAAGTAATCCACCGCATTCACCACACGTCACCCCCAAAGGAGCAACCATGTCATTTGGACAGCGCAACCTCGACCGCGAAAAGCCGGAAATCGACTTCCCCCAAGGAGACGTCCCCACCGAACTGGTCATCACGGACCTGATCGAAGGCGACGGCGCCGAGGCCAAGGCCGGCGACACCGTTTCCACCCACTACGTGGGCGTCGCCTGGTCCACCGGTGAAGAATTCGACGCGTCCTGGGGCCGCGGCGCGCCGCTGGACTTCCGGGTCGGCGTCGGCCAGGTCATCCAGGGCTGGGACCAGGGCCTCCTCGGCATGAAGGTCGGCGGCCGCCGCCGCCTCGAGATCCCCTCCGAGCTTGCCTACGGTTCGCGTGGCGCCGGCGGGGCGATCGGCCCCAACGAGGCCTTGATCTTCGTCGTAGACCTCGTCGCCGTCCGCTAAGGGACGCCGAGCACCACTAGCAGGGCCGGCTGCATCAGCAGACTGAGCCGGCACCTGATCACCCCCTTGGGGCGCAAGCGCGGTAACAATCGGAAAAGTTCTTCCGGCTGTTGCCGCGCTTTCGTCTTTTTCGGGGATCGGCTTTAGTAGCCTTGCGGGGTGTCCGCCTCACGTACAGAACGCCTCCTGAACCTGCTCATTGCCCTGCTCAACACCAAGTACGGCCTGCGCCGCAGCGAGCTGCGCGCAAAGGTCTACCGCGACACCACGAGCAGTGAAGTCGCGTTCGGCCGCATGTTCGAACGCGACAAAGGAGAGCTGCGCCAGTTTGGCTTCAATGTTGAGGCCGTGACGGACCAGGGCTGGGGCTCCGACGACCCGGCCACCACCCGGTACCGGATCGGCAAGGAATCGAACCGGCTCCCGGACGTCAGCCTCACCCCCGAAGAGTGCACGGTGCTGATCCTCGCGGCGCAGCTCTGGGAGCACGCCGCGCTCGGCTCCGCCGCCGTCGACGCGGTCCGCAAGCTGCAGGCCGCCGGCGGCCTCGTCGACGCCGAACTCCCCGTCGGGGTCCAGCCGCGCATCCGACCTGCCGGCCAGGCGTTCGAGGACCTGGTGGCCGCCATGCACGCCCAGCACCCGGTCAGCTTCAGCTACCTGGCCGGCAGCACCGGCAAGGAGCAGGAACGCCTCGTGGAGCCCTGGGGCCTCGGCAGCCGCTTCGGCCAGTGGTACCTCGTGGGCTACGACCGGGACCGTGGGGACAAGCGGTTCTTCCGGCTGTCCCGGCTGACCTCCGCCGTGACAGTACTGGAGAAGGAGAGCTTCACCCCGCCGGCCGGGTTCAACGTCCGCGCCGAACTGGCGGCCCTGGCCGAACTGCCGGTGCAGACCGCCGTCGTCGACGTCGACCAAGGACGGCTGCTCGGACTGCGCAAACGCGCCCTGTTGGGGCCCGACGCCGCCCCGGAAACCGGTGCGGCCCTCGAAACCGGTGCCGCCGCGGAACCCGGGGAGCAGCCCGCGGCGGGACGGGACCGTCTCACGGTGCCCTTCCGCGACGCCGAAACGCTGGGCGAGGAGCTGGCCTCCTACGGCCCCCGGGTCGTCGTGGTGTCGCCGCCCGAACTCGCCGCCGCCGTTCGCCGCCGCCTCGCCGCGGCCGCGGAGTTCACCGCCGCGCCGGTCCCGGAGGTGGCCTTCCCCGGGGCCGGCCCCGCCGCCCGGCCCCGCAAACGCACGTCCGAGGACCAGCTCAAGCGGATGCTGCAACTGGTTCCCTTCCTGGTCCACAACCAGGGCCTGCACATCAGCGAGGTGGCCGCCCGCTTCGGAGTCACCCGCAAGGCCCTCGAGGACGATCTGCGCATCCTGATCTGTTCGGGCCTGCCGGAAGGCTACCCCGACGATCTGCTGGACATTCAGTGGGACGATGACCACGTCTTCATCACCCAGGACCTGGACCTGACCCGCCCGGTCCGTTTCACCGTGGACGAGGCCTGCGCGCTCCTGACGGGCCTGGAGACGCTAAACGGCCTGCCCGAGCTCGCCGAAGGCGGCGCGCTCGAATCGGTGACGCTCAAGCTCATGGCCGCGGCGGGGGAAGAGGGGCTCAAAGCGGCCGCGCTCTCGGGCCCCGAGGTGGCCCCCGGCAACTCCGCCACCCTGGCGACCGCCCGCGCCGCGATCCGGTCCGGCGCGCAGCTTCATTTGAAGTACTTCTCCCCGCAGCGCGACAGCGTCTCCGAACGCGACGTGGACCCCCTGCGGCTGTATTCGCTCGACAACACGTGGTACCTCGAGGCTTACTGCCACTTGGCCGGGGGCCTGCGCAACTTCCGCCTGGACAGGATTGAGGACCTCACCCCCAACGGGCGCCCGGCAGCCGGAACGGCGACACCGGCGGACAGCTTCCCGGTAAAGCTGTTCACACCGAACGACGACGACACGGTGGTGGTGGTGCAACTTGCCCCCCGCGGCACCGGCCTCGCCGACGACTACTATGCCGAACGGACCGCCGCCCTGCCTGATGGCGGCCTGCTGGCCGAGATCCGGTTCGGCAGCACGGACTGGCTGCCGATGTTCGTCGCCCAGCACGGAGGCATGGTGCGGATCCTGCAGCCGGCCACCCTCGCCGAGGCGTCGCGGCAGTGGCTCGCCGCCGCCCTGACGCAATACGAGGACTTGCCGGACCGCCCGATAGACTAATCAGCATGCCTTGGTGGTCCTGGATCCTGATCTGGATAGCGCTCGTCGCGCTGTCGCTGTTGTTCTACGGCGTGCTCGGCGTGCGGTTGTACCGGCAAGCCACCACCGCGCTCAGGGAACTCGGTGAAGCCATGGACCGGTTCTCCCGCCTTCCGTCACCCGCTGACGATGGCGCCGGCGCCTCGGGCGGCGCGGCCCCTCAACCGCTACCCGGTGGCGCCGTTTTTGCCTCGCCTGCCCGGATGCGTCATGATTACGACGCATCCAAGCTCGCCCGGCAGGATGCCCGCCGGCTGCGCCGCATCCAGCGCAAGAAGGACCGCGGGCAGCCCCAGGCGCTGCGCGACATCGAATTGGGTTAGACGTAGGATGTATTCAAACGAAAGGACCTCCTGACATGAGGCTTGAAGGCTGGCATCTCATCATCATCATCGTTCTGGCATTGGTGCTGTTCGCTGCACCGAAGCTGCCGGGCATGGCCCGCAGCCTGGGCCAGTCGATGCGCATTTTCAAGTCGGAAGTCCGGGAAATGAAGAAGGACGGCACCTCCGACGCCAAGGAAGGCTCCGAGCCGGTCGAGGGCCGGGTTGTTAACCACCCGCAGGCCGCCGCCCCGGAAAGCCGCACGGGCGACGGAACCGACGTTCCGCCGTCGACCCGCGCCTAAGACCGCATGGCAGTAACCATGAGCCGTCGATCAAACCCCGAGGGGAAGATGGCGCTCCTTGACCACCTGAAAGAGCTGCGCAACCGGCTCTTCAAGGCGGCAATCGCCGTCGTCCTCGGGACGGTGGTGGGATTCCTCGTCTACCAGCCGTTTCTGGCTGCGCTGACCAAGCCGATCCGGGACCTGAATGAACAGCAGGGCCGGCAGGCGACGCTGAACTTTGACGGGGTCGCGAGCTCGTTCGACCTCATGATCCAGGTGTCCGTGTTCCTGGGCCTGATCATCGCCAGCCCCGTCTGGCTCTACCAGCTCTGGGCCTTCATCGTGCCCGGGCTGCACAAGAAGGAACGCCGCATCGCCCTGTCCTTCGTGGCAGCGGCCGTGCCGTTGTTCGTCGGCGGCGTCCTGCTGGCCTGGCTCGTGCTGCCCAACGCGGTGCGCGTGCTGACCGAATTCACGCCGGCGGGCGGCTCCAACTTCATCAGCGCCCAGGTCTACCTGACCTTTGTCCTGCGGCTGCTGCTGGCCTTCGGCATCGCATTCCTCCTGCCGGTGGTCCTGGTGGGACTGAACCTGGCCGGCATCGTCAAGGGCCAGCAACTCCTCAAGAGCTGGCGGATCACCGTGTTCCTGGTGTGCCTCTTCGCCGCCATGGCCGCGCCCGGCGCCGACGCCACGAGCATGTTCTACCTCGCCGTCCCCATGCTGGCCCTGTTCTTCGCCGCGATCGGGCTGTGCATGCTCAACGACCGCCGGCGCGAACGACGCGCCGTCAAACGCGCTGCCGAGACCGAAGCCACCGCGGACCAGGCCACCCCAAGCTCCGAGCTGGAGAATCTCTAGGCCTTCGCGCATTAGGCTGGAAGCATGTCGTCACACCCCGGGCCGGAGTCGCCGTCCGAACGTTACCGCGCCAGCGTCGAGCGGGCCGCCGAAGCCAAGACCTACCTGGGGGGTTTCATCCGCTCCCTGGAATTCGAACTCGATGAGTTCCAGCGCGAGGCATGCCTGTCCCTGCAGGCCGGCCGCGGCGTGCTCGTGGCCGCCCCCACCGGGGCCGGGAAGACGATCGTGGGCGAGTTCGCCATCTACCTGGCCCTCCAGCGCGGGCTCAAGGCTTTCTACACCACGCCCATCAAAGCCCTGAGCAACCAGAAGTACTCCGAACTGGCCGCCAAGTACGGTGCCGCCCAAGTGGGCCTCCTCACCGGCGATACGAGCATCAACGGCGACGCACCCGTGGTGGTCATGACCACCGAAGTGCTCCGCAACATGCTCTACGCGGATTCGGACACGTTGGATGACCTTGGTTTCGTCGTCATGGACGAGGTCCACTACCTGGCCGACCGCTTCCGCGGCGCCGTGTGGGAGGAAGTCATCATCCACCTGCCCAGCGAGGTCCAGGTGGCCTCCCTGAGTGCCACGGTCTCCAACGCCGAGGAGTTCGGCGCGTGGCTCGATACCGTGCGCGGACAGACCGACGTGATCGTCTCCGAGCACCGCCCGGTGCCCTTGTGGCAGCACGTCATGGTGGGCCGGAAGATCGTGGACCTGTTTGCCGGCGATACCAGCTTCGACGAGATCGCACCGGCCGGTGAGGGCGCTGGCAGTGAGGCGGCTGCCACTGCTGTGACAGCGACCGCCGTGACGGCAGAGGTGCCCGGGCGGGCCGGTTTCGAGGTCAACCCGGAGCTGCTCTCCATGGCACGGGCCGAGAGCCAGATGAATTTCCGCGGCCGCTTCGGCCATGGCGGCCGGAACCAGCGCCGCCAGCAGCGTGGCCAGCGGGACGAACCCCAGGGCGGCCAGCGCAGCCCGGTACGGAAGGCCAGCCGGCCCCAGGTCATCGCCAGCCTGGACCGGCAGGACCTCCTGCCGGCCATCACGTTCATCTTCTCTCGGGCCGGCTGCGACGCGGCCGTGGCGCAGTGCGTCTCCGCCGCGCTCTGGCTGACCAATGAGCGGGAGCAGCAGATCATCGCCCAGCGCGTTGACGAAGCTGCCCAGGACATCCCCTCGGATGATCTCGATGTGCTCGGCTTCTGGAGCTGGCGGGACGGCCTGCTGCGCGGACTCGCCGCGCACCATGCCGGCATGCTGCCGACGTTCAAGGAGGTCGTGGAGAAGCTGTTCGTCGACGGCCTGGTCAAGGCCGTCTTCGCCACCGAAACGCTCGCCCTGGGCGTCAACATGCCGGCGCGCTGCGTCGTGCTGGAGAAGCTGGACAAGTTCAACGGCGAGGCGCACGTCAACATCACGGCGGGGGAGTACACCCAGCTGACGGGCCGTGCCGGCCGCCGGGGCATCGACGTCGAGGGCCACGCGGTGGTGCTGTGGCAGCCCGGCACCGATCCGGCCGCCGTCGCCGGTCTCGCCTCACGCCGGACGTACCCGCTGAACTCAAGCTTCCGTCCCACCTATAACATGTCCATCAACCTCCTGGCGCAGTTCGGCCGACCGCGCGCCCGGGAAATCCTCGAATCGTCCTTTGCGCAGTTCCAGGCCGACCGGTCGGTGGTGGGACTGGCCCGGCAGGTCCGGAGCCGGGAGGAGTCCCTCGAGGGGTTCAGCAAGTCCATGACCTGCCACCTGGGCGACTTTACCGAGTACGCCCGGTTGCGGCGCGCGCTGGCCGACGCCGAGAAGATGGCGTCCAGGAGCAGCTCCCGGGCGGTGAAGTCGCTCACGGAGGACTCCCTGAGCCGTTTGCTTCCGGGCGACGTGGTGGATGTCCCCTCCGGAAAGTCGCCGGGCCTCGCGGTGGTGCTCAGCTCCGACCACGAATCCAGGGAGCCCCGCCCTGCCGTCATGACGCTGGACAACCAGCTCCGCCGGATCGGCCTGCAGGACGTCGAGGGTCCGTTGTCGCCCATCACGCGGATCAGGATTCCCAAGTCCTTCAACGCCAAGGTCCCCAAGTCGCGCCGCGACCTGGCGTCCTCGGTGCGCAACGCCATCCGCGAGCACCGTCCGCCGGCGCCCCCGCGCCGCGACGAGGACTTCGGCCGGTCTGCGGCCGCGCCCAACCAGGAGAAACGGATCGCTGAGTTGCGCAGGGAGCTCCGCGCCCACCCGTGCCACGGCTGCAGCGAACGCGAGGACCACGCCCGCTGGTCCGAACGCTGGTGGAAGCTCCGCCAGGAGACGGACGGGCTGATTCGTCAGATCCAGGGCCGGACCAACACCATCGCCAAGACATTCGACCGTGTGTGCGGCGTCCTGACGAGCTACGGCTACCTGGAGACCTCGGACACCGGCGTGCTGTCCATCAGCCCGGACGGTCAGCGGCTGCGGCGGATTTACGGCGAAAAGGACCTGCTGATCTCGCAGTCCCTGCGGATGGGTGCATTCAATGACCTCGACGCCGCCGAGATCGCCGCCCTGGCCAGTGTGCTCGTCTACCAGGCCAAGCGCGAGGACCGCGGCTTGCGGCCCAAGATGCCGAGCATCTCGCTGGAGTCCGCCGTCGATACCGTGGTGCGCGAGTGGTCCGCCCTCGAGGACGTGGAGGAGGCCAACAAGCTGCCGCTCACCGGCGAGCCCGAACTCGGGCTGGTCTGGCCGATCTTCAAATGGGCCAAGGGCCGGCACCTCCAGGACGTGCTCAGCGGCACCGACCTGGCCGCAGGCGACTTTGTCCGCTGGGTCAAACAGGTCATTGACCTTTTGGACCAGCTCGCCGACATCCCGAACCTCGACCCCCGGATTGCGCGGCTCTGCGCGGAGGCGATCAAGCTCATCAAACGCGGCGTCGTCGCCTATTCCTCAGTGGCCTAGGCTGCTGGCCGTACCTGGCCGCTCGCTGGCCCGCTAACGCGGCCTGCCAAGACTTTTAAACCCGCCGGCGCCACGCCGGCCACCGTTACAAGGAGTTACCGACCCATGACCGATTCGCCGGCTGCCGCAGCCCGCAAAGTCACGCTGTACCGCAACGGCTCCGTCTACACGGCTGCCGACCCTTTCGCGACCGCGATGCTGGTCGACGGCGATACCGTCGCCTGGGTCGGTTCCGAACAGGCTGCCACCTCCATTGCGGACTCTTCGATGGAGGTGATCGATCTGCAGGGCGCGCTGCTCGCCCCCGGTTTCGTCGACTCCCACGTCCACCTGACGGAAGCCGGTATCGCGCTCGATTCGCTGCAGCTGGCGGGCGTGCGCTCCGCTGCCGAAGTGCTCGACGCCGTCTCCAGCGCCTCCGCCTCCAGCGCGGGCGGTACCGTGCTGGGCCACGGCTGGGACGAGACGACCTGGACCAACCCCGCGCTGCCCAGCCGGGAGGAAATCGAACGTGCCGCCGGCGGCCGCAAGGTCTACCTGGCCCGTGTGGATGCCCACTCGGCCCTCGTGTCCAGCTCCCTGGCGGCATCGGCGGGGCTGGAAGGGCTCGACGGCTTTGCCGCCGACAGCCAGGTCAAGCGCGGCGCCCACACCGCGGCCCGCCAGGTGGCCCGCCAGCTGCCGGCGGACACCCTGCGCGGCTACCAGCGGCGCGCCCTCGCCGAGGCGGCCGCGAACGGATACGTGGCCCTCGCGGAGATGGCCGCTCCGCACATCGGGACGGTTGAGGACCTGCGGGTCGCCGCGGGCTGGAACAGCGCCTCCGGCGCAGTGGACGATGCCGCGCATCCGGTGCCGGAGATCCTGCCCTATTGGGGCGAGCTGGCCACCTCCGAGGACCACGCCCGGTCCATCCTTGACGGGCTGGGCGTCCCGGTTCTGGGCCTTGCCGGCGACCTCAACATCGACGGCTCGATCGGCTCACGGACCGCGTCCCTGCGTGCCGACTACGCGGACGCGCCGGGGGAGCGCGGCAGCCAGTACCTCTCCGTGGCCGAGGCGGCCGCCCACCTTGCGGCGTGCTCGCTCCTGGGCGTTCAGGCAGGCTTCCACGTGATCGGTGACGCCGGCCTGGATGCAGCCCTGGATGCCCTCGACCTGGCCGCTGCCGAGGTGGGCGAACAGCGCGTCCGCGCCGCGGGGCACCGCTTCGAGCACGTCGAGCTCGCGGATCCCGCGGCAATCAGCCGGCTGGCCCGCTACTCCGTCACCGTCAGCGCCCAGCCGGTCTTCGACGCGCTGTGGGGCGGCGGGGACAGCCTGTACCAGCAGCGCCTCGGCGACCGCCGGCTGGGCATGAACGCTTTTGCAAGCCTCTACGCGGCCGGTGTGCCGATCTGCTTCGGCAGCGACACCCCCGTCACGCCGCTACGGCCGTGGTCCAGCGTGCGGGCGTGCCTGGAGCACACCAACCCGGCAGAGCGGATCTCGGCCCGCGCCGCGTTCCTTGGCCACACCCGGGCCGGCTGGCGGGCAGCCCGCTACCGCAACCCGATGGCCGGGCAGCTGGTGCCCGGGGCCCCGGCCAGCTTCGCGGTCTGGGAGGTCGAGGAACTCATGGTCCAGGTTGCCGACGGCCGGGTGCAGTCCTGGAGCACCGACCCGCGGGCCCGCACGCCGCTCCTGCCGGCACTGGATACGGGCACGGACCCCGTCTGCCTCCAGACGGTGCGCGACGGCCAGGAACTCTATGCCAGCGGTGCCCTCGGCGCCTGACCATACGGGCGACGCATACAGCCGGCGGCCCAGAAACATTGACCCGCGGACCCCTGCCCTGAGCTGGGGCGATGGATAAAACGGCAGGTCACGGCTCGGTTGACAGATCGGGGCACCGCCGTAGCATTGAGGGTCAACGGAGGGTTGCGTACGGCGCAGGCTCCGCAGTCCCCGGTCCATTCCAGGTTGCCGCACCCGCGGGAGCTTTACTGGTCATGACCACGGGCACCCCGAGGGGGCGGGTCTACTTCGCAGCAGAAAACGGTTCCGGCGCCGAAATTTTCAGGCCTGCCGGTACTGGCCCGAAGCGGGTGGACCTGCCCGGGGCCGCCATGCGGCCCGTCACGCGCGTGCGACTCCCTATAATGGGAAGTTGCGCCTGAAAGTCTTCGACGATTCTCTGCCGGCGCACCGACCGCTCCCTTCAAGGAAAGGCCTCGCTGTGCGTGTCCTCACCATCATCCCCACCTATAACGAGCTGGAATCGTTGCCCAAGACGCTCGGTCGCCTGCGCACAGCCGTGCCTGCCTCCGATGTGCTGGTTGTCGACGACAACAGCCCGGACGGCACAGGACAGCTGGCGGACCGCATGGCCGCCGACGACAGCCAGATCCACGTCCTGCACCGGGCCGGTAAGGCAGGGCTCGGCGCCGCGTACATCGCAGGCTTCAAGTGGGGCCTGGACGCCGGCTACGACATCCTCGTGGAGATGGACGCCGACGGCTCGCACCAGCCCGAGCAGCTGCCCCAGCTGATCGAGGCCGTGGAGCAGGGCGCGGACCTCGCCATGGGCTCACGCTGGGTTCCCGGCGGCAGCGTCGTCAACTGGCCGCTCTACCGGCAGGCCATCAGCCGGGTCGGCAGCACGTACGCCCGCATCATGCTGGGCGTTAAGATCAAGGACGTCACCGGCGGCTTCCGTGCCTTCCGCCGGACGACGCTCGAGAAGCTGAACCTGGATGCGGTGGACTCGGTCGGCTACGGCTTCCAGGTGGACCTGGCCTGGCGCGTGGCCAAGCTCGGCCTGACGATCGTGGAACGCCCCATCACCTTTGTTGAGCGTGAACTCGGGGCCTCGAAGATGAGCGGCAACATTGTCATCGAAGCCATGATCAACGTCACGAAGTGGGGCCTGACTGCCCGCTGGAACAAGCTCAGGGGCAAGAAGGACGCCTAGCGGCCCGGACGGCACCGTCCCGGAAGCAGACGGCCCACGAGAAAGGACCGGGCCCGCATCACTAGTGATGCGGGCCCGGTCCGTTCTTAGCCGGTGGTATCAGCTGGCCGTCTAGGCCGACCGGCGTTCGCCGCGGCGTTCGCGCAGGATCGTGAGACGGTCTTCGAGGATCTGCTCAAGCTCGGGGAGGCTACGGCGTTCCAGCAGCATGTCCCAGTGCGTGCGCACTGCCTTTTCGTTGCTGTTGACGGGGCGTTCGCCGTCCACCAGCAAGGCCTCCTTGCCCGTCTTCGAAACCCAAACCGGGGGGATTTCGGCTTCCGAGGAGAACGTCACAAACACCTGCTCGCCGTCCTCGCAACGGTATTCAACCCGCTGGCGCGGAGCCGGTTCGACGCCGGATTCGGTCTCCATGCTCTGTGCGCCAAGGCGCATACCCCGCAGGCTGCGATCGCTCATCTTTTCTCCCTCTATTCGGTTCGCAGGGTCCAGCCCTGCGTTATCCGGGGACCGTCAGGCGCCGGACTTCTGGTTGCACTGTGCTGAACCGCGAGTGGCCCGCTGACCGGGCCGGACGGCAGCCACCAGTGACAAAAACTGTTTGGCACGTCATTGAAATCAACGCTGTACGAAGCGTTTTTGTTCCGGACGGCTGAACCGGCCGGACAAATACTCAAGTATACGGCAGTGGTGCACACGAGGTAAAGCGAGTAGCCGGGCGGCGCGGACCACGTAAGGAGTACCCGCCTGCCTGGTCCGGCCTTAAACGGCGGGCCCCACGGCCGGGCCTCAATGACCGGGCCATGGGGCCTGCGGGGGCTCCCTTGAACCGTGATGCGGGCGGTGCCCGAGGATCCGGAAGGTGCCGGGCGCCTAGGCCTGGCTTCCCGGGGTGTCGACCCCGCCGGGCGCGGCCAGCGTTTCGGCATCCGACGACGTCGCCGTCGGGGGAGCCGGAGCCGGGACCGGGACCGGAGCCGGTCCGGTACCCAGGACGCTCCCGATCCCCTTGAGTGCGTCGCCGACCTCGCTGGGAATGATCCACAGCTTGTTCGACGAGCCCTCGGCGATCTTCGGGAGGGTCTGGAGGTACTGGTAGGCCAGCAGCTTCGGGTCGGGGTTGCCCTTATGGATGGCGTCGAAGACCTTCTGGATGGCCTGCGCCTCGCCGTCGGCCCGCAGGATCGCCGCCTTGGCGTCGCCTTCGGCCTTCAGGATGGAGGACTGGCGCTGGCCTTCGGCGGTGAGGATGGCCGATTGTTTGGTTCCCTCCGCGGTCAGGATGGCGGCGCGGCGGTCGCGTTCGGCCCGCATCTGCTTCTCCATCGAGTCCTGGATCGAGTGGGGCGGATCGATGGCTTTGAGCTCCACCCGGGAGACGCGGATGCCCCATCGTCCCGTCGCCTCGTCGAGCACTCCGCGGAGCTGGCCGTTGATCTGGTCGCGCGATGTCAGCGCTTCCTCGAGGTTGAGCCCGCCGACCACATTGCGCAGTGTTGTGGTGGTGAGCTGCTCCACGGCCTGGATGTAGTTCGCGATCTCATAGGTGGCGGCGCGGGCATCGGTGACTTGGAAGTACACCACGGTGTCGATCGAGACCACCAGGTTGTCCTCGGTGATGACGGGCTGCGGCGGGAAGGAAACCACCTGCTCGCGGAGGTCCAGCAGCGGCAGCAGGCGGTCCACGAACGGAATGAGCAGGGTGAGGCCGGGATTCAGGGTGCGTTGGTATTTGCCCAGCCGTTCAACGACGCCGGCCCGGGCTTGCGGAATGATCCGGACCGACCGGACCAGCACAATAATTACGAACGCAATCAGTACCAGCAGCACAATTGCGATTGCGATATCCATACATCACCTATTCCCCAGTTGTTTGATTTTGGTGTCGCTGTGGCAGATCCGCGGCGGTGCGGCCCGCTGCCGGTGCCGCAGGATGTCCTGCCGCCTCTTTATTGGATGGCCGATTCCGGCTGCGGGGCCACGATCGCCGTGGCACCGTCGATGGCGCTGACCACGGCCTGCTGGCCTGGCGCGAGCACCCCGGATTCGGACCGTGCGCTCCAGACGTCCCCGCCAATCTTGACGAGGCCGCCGGTCTCGCTCACTGCCTCCATGACGAGGGCGGATTCGCCGATAAGTCTTTCGATGTTGCTGCGCTGGTCCGCCGGGCCCTTGTGGAGGTGCTTGAGGGCCACCGGCCGGACAAAGCCGATCATCAGCAGGGACACAACGCAGAAGGCGATGATCTGCAGCCACAGATCGGCGCCGGCGAAGTCCGCCACCAATCCGGCGAGGGCACCTCCGCCGAGCATGATGAAGAACAGGTCCAGGGTGAGCATCTCGACCACGGCAAACAGGAGGAACAGGGTGAGCCATAGCGCCCACCAGTTCTCGAGCAGCCATACAGACATCAATTCCCCCTTGAGTTCCGGGAGCTGGAAGCACAGCTCCTCAGTAACTGTCTTTCCATCCTAAACTGAAGGGCAACGACTGGACCCGGGCGCCGAAAATTGGTGGACAACGTGGCCAAGTCGTTACGTGCCGGGCTGATTCCCCGCCCCGGGGACGGGTTCAGCGGTGCGGACGCGGTGCAGGCGTGCCGCGGCGCCGCGCCGGGTCAGCTCGCGGGAACCGGTTCGAAGACGCTGATCCGGAATCGGGCCGAGACGGCGGTGCGCGGCGGAAGTCCGGCCTCAAGCGCCGCGAGGGCGCTCCGGTCCAGATGGTGTCCCGCCGGACCCATCAGGGCAAGGTTGGTGACGTCGCGCGGGCTCAGGGAGAGAGCCAGGTCCAGATCCCGGGTTCCGACGGGAGCGAAGTGCGTGCCCAGGGATGCCGCGAGCCGCTCGTCCTTGGCCGGCTCGATCCCCAGCATGCCGGTCTGTCCGGCGATCTCGGCCAGGTGGCCGGGCCGGGGCGTGACCACCACGAGGCGGCCGCCGGGCCGGAGCACCCGGGCGAACTCCGGCGCGTTGCGCGGCGCAAAGACCACCGTAACGAAGTCGACGGCGTTGTCCTGGACCGGCAGAGGCTGCCAGACGTCCCCGGCCACGTTGAGGGCTTCCGGGTTCATCCTGGCGGCGCGGCGCAGCGCGAACTTGGAAATGTCCAGACCGATGGCCGCAGCCGAAACACTACCCGCCGGAGGGCGCTCGGGGTCCGCCCCCTCGGATTCAGCCCTGTCCTGGTCAAACCTGTCCAGCAGTGTCCTGAGGTAGTGGCCTGTGCCCGTTCCGGCATCCAACACCGTGGGCCGCCCGCCCGGTGAAGCTGCGAGCGCCGGTAAGGCCACCTCGGCAACGGCATCGGCCAGCGGCTGATAGTGCCTTGCGGAGAGGAAGTCGAAGCGGGCCGCGACCATGTCCGCGCTGTCCGCCTCAAATACCGTCCCCTTGCCGACCAGAAAGTTGAAGTACCCCTGCTTGGCGGCATCGAAGCTGTGGCCGGCGCCGCACTGCAGGGTCGGGGCGCCAGCGTCGCTGGACCGGAGGCTGGTCCTGCACACCGGGCACAGCAGGGGGAAGTCGGGGGCGGGAGGCATACCTTCATCCTAAGCGCGGATGCCGGGGGAGCTTCGCGGAATCGCCCCTGCGGAATCGGCCTCGGGGGATCGGGGGTGGGCCGGAGGCATCGCCGCTGGGACCGCCGCGTCAGCTGATCCGCTCAGCCAGGGCCACGATGATTCCCTCCGGACCCCGCACGTAGGCCATGCGCCAGACGTCCTGATACTGGCCGATGCCACCGACCAGCCCGTACCCCTCCCCGGCCAGCCGATCGACGTGCGCCTGGAGATCATCGACCTCGAAGGCAACACTGCGCAGCCCGAGTTCGTTGGCCATGCCGGCGGGCGATCCCGGCTCGGGGTCGGGCCGGACGAAGCTGGAAAGCTCCACCCCTGAACCTCCGTCAGGCGTTCGCAACATAACGATCTCTGTACGGGAATCAGGGATCGCTATGACCGTGTCGATGAACTCGCCCTCCACGAACGTCCGGCCCTCAATCTCGAGACCGAGTCCAACGAAGAACGCTGTCACCTTGTCGAGGTCCTGGACCGTGACGCCGACGTGGTCGAACCGCATGATGCGTGACATGAGCAAAGCCTCCAAGTGTTCGTTCCAAGCCGCCCAAGACCGAGCCTACGGTGAAATCACGGCGCGAGGAACACCCTCGAAATAGGAGCTGATCGAAGGGATAAGACATTCCGTCGGTATCGGCGGGAATCGACAAAGGACATGTCCCCAGTCCGCGCCGCACCGGACCGGCGTGAGGTATTTCACAGTCTGCTTACCTCGCGTTAGGCTCGCAAGCGTGAAATCCGAACATCTACCGCTGCTCAATTCCGTTTCCACCCCCGCCGTGCATCCGGACGGCTCACGTGCCGTGGTGTCCGTGATCCGCCCGGACTTCGATGCCGACACCTACGTGGGCCAGTTGTGGACCGTCCCGCTGGGCTCGGACCACCCTGGTCAGGTCCCCCTCGATCCGGACCGGCGGCCCCGCCGACTGACCCGCGGTTTCCGTGACACGGCGCCGGATTTTTCCCCGGACGGCCGGGCCCTTGCGTTCCTGCGGGCGGCCGCGGGCGGGAAGCCGCAGCTCCACGTCGTGGAAGCGGCCGGCGGCGAACCCCAGCAACTCACCGCAGCACCGCTGGGTGTCAGCTCGTTTGCGTGGTCGCCCGATTCCGGGAGCATCGTCTTCAGTGCCAGGACCCCGGAGGAGGGCCGGTACGGCAGCGTCGACGGTGTCGGTGCCGGCAGCGAGGACGCCCGGCTCATCACCGACTTCAAGTACCGGATGAACGGCCTTGGCTACACCGCCGACAAGCCGCTGCAGCTGTTCATCGTGGACGTGCCGCCGCTTGACGCTGAACCGAAGGTCGCCCCGGCCGGACGCGCATTGAAGGCCCTCGGCGCCGCGGCCGATCCGCATGAGCCCGCCGCCAGCCTGCTGCCGGCCGCCCGGCAACTCACCAGCGGGGCGGCCGATCACGACGGCGCAAGCTTCAGCGCCGACGGCGGCACGATCTTCTTCACCGCGGCCCTCCACGAAGGGAGCGACACCGACCTCGTCAGCGGCATCTACTCGATCCCCTCCGCCGGAGGGGAGCCGGAGGCCATCAGGCCGGCCGATGCCGGGCGGCAGAGCATCAGTGCCGTCCGCCAGTCAGCCGATGGCCAGTGGATCTTCTTCCTGGCCCAGGACATGGGACCCTCAGGCCACGACTTTGTCGCCAGGAACACCGCCCTGTTTGCCATGCCGGCAACAGGCGGCCACGCCACTGCGCTCAGCGATGTGGAGACCTTGGACCTGTCCGGCGGCAGCCGGATCGAACTGCGCGGCGCCGCGGGCGCCCTGGTGCTGAACAACGCGCGGGGAACCGTGGAACTGCACGAGTTCCTCGTCGACGGCGGCCACACCGTCCTCCTGGACGGCAACCGGGTAGTCACCGGCGCCGTCGACGGCGGAGGCTCCCTGGTGGTGAGCTTCAGCGACTCCACCACGGCCGGCGACGTTGCCGTGCTCGACGGCGGGCAGCTGCGGCGGCTGACGGATTTCTCCGCGCCGCTGCGGAGCGTTGCGGACATCGGCGAGCCGCAGGAACTCACGATGCCCTCGACCGACGGCTACCCGGTCCATGGCTGGCTCGTGAAACCCGCAGGCCCCGGCCCGCACCCGGTGCTGCTGATCATTCACGGCGGCCCGTTTGCCCAGTTCAGCGTGGCCTTGTTTGACGAAGTGCAGGTCTATGCCGGGGCCGGCTACGCCGTGCTCATGTGCAACCCGCGGGGCTCGGCCGGCTACGGGCAGGCCCACGGGCGGTCCATCAAGGAGCGGATGGGCACCGTGGACATGCAGGACGTTCTGGCCTTCCTGGACGGGGCCGTGGAGAAGTTCGACGAACTGGACGCTGCCAACGTCGGCATCATGGGCGGATCCTATGGCGGCTACCTGACGGCCTGGACCATCAGCCACGACCACCGCTTCCGGGCGGCCATCGTGGAACGCGGCTTCCTGGATCCGGTGAGCTTCACCGGGTCCTCGGACATCGGCTGGTTCTTCGGCGGTGAATACACGGGCCGTACGGCGGAGCAGATGGCCGCCCAGAGTCCCATGGCGCGAGTGCACAACTTGCGGACGCCGTCGCTGGTGATCCACAGCGAGGATGACCTCCGCTGCCCCGTGGAGCAGGGCCAGCGCTACTTCACGGCCCTCAAGCAGCAGGGGGTTGAGACCGGATTCCTGGTCTTCCCGGGCGAGAACCACGAGCTATCGCGCTCCGGGACCCCGCACCACCGCAAGCAGCGCTTCGACGAAATCCTCAAGTGGTGGGCCCGCTACCTGCCGTCCGGGAAGAATCCGGCACCGCAGCCCTAGTCCTCCGCCGGGTCCGGCAGGAAACCGAGTTCCTGCCGGGCCCGGCTGATGTCCGGCTGGGCCCAGCGGGCGGAGTATTCAGCGTTGTTGCTGATGGAGCGCAGCTCGGCCCGGTCGAGGTACAGGATGCCGTGCAGGTGGTCGGTTTCGTGCTGGACAATCCGGGCCTGCCAGCCAGTGAAAGTCCGCTGCAGCTGTGTGCCGTCCGGTGTTGTGAAGTCGAGCTGGACCGACTCCGGCCGCAGCACGGCAGCCTGCAGGCCGCCGACGGAGAGGCACCCCTCATAGAACGCCACGGACGTGCTGCCAAGGGACTGATAGCGCGGGTTCAGCATGGCAAAGAACGGCAGCGGTTCCCGTCCGCGGACGGCAGCCACCTCGGGATCGACGGCAAACTGGTCCTCCAGGACGGCGATCTGCAGGGGGATCCCGAGTTGGGGTGCTGCCAGGCCAACGCCCGGTGCCTTGTGCATCACGCTGCGCATGAGGTCGATGAGGTGACCGAGTTCGGCGTCGGTCACCTGGCCTTCGAACGGCGCGGCCACGTGCCGGAGGACTGGATGCCCGGCCTGGACGATCGGTGGCAGGATGCCCGCGCTCAGGATCTCCTGGACGGTCTCCTGGATCCGGGCGGCGCTGTAGTCGGTGGGCCTGGCGTCAATGGACATGCCCTCAGACTACTGGCGGCCGCAGGCAGTTGTAACAAAATCGTAGATCTGTCCCCGAAGTTTGTCGCCGGCAGCGATCTTTAGGACGCCCTCCCGGCCCGCCACTGTGATGCGCAGCGGCAGGAGCGTGCCCACTTTGTCTTCGGCCACGGCGTGGGGATCGCAGCGGGCTGGCCGGATTCCAAGCCGCAGTTCCGCAACCGCCCCGCCGGCGCGAACCGTGACCGCCCGCGGCCACGGGGCAACCGGCGACTCCGCCAGCAGGGTGGTTTCGTCAATTCGGTCTATCACCAACTCACCGGCGCCCGCTCCGCCGGTGCCCCCTGCCTTGGCGGCGGCCGGTGTAACGAGCAGACGCACGACGGCGGTCCGCCCGTCCGCGGCGACCTCAAGGTCCGGAGCCAGTGCGAAAGCCGCCACCGCTGCGGCTTCGCGGGTCAGGCACATCTCAGCGTTGTTACGCGCCAGGACCCCGAAGGGATCTTCAGCCGTGGTTGGGCCGGTGGCCGGGTCTGTTGCAGCGGCTGCTGGCGGCGCCAGCCGGAGGGTCACCTGCGCTGATCCGGTGGTTCGGGTGGTCCCGCCGGTTTCGTCCCCGGGCACACCGCGGGATGCACCAGTGCTGTTACATTCCGGCGCGGATAACGGTGCCGGCAGGCTCTTCGTCTGGCCGGGCGGCAGCACGATACCGCCGGCGGTCGCCGGCCAGGCGATCGGGGCCGCGAAGAGCGGCGTGCTCAGTTCAGCACCGAGGACCGTCAGAGGAGCGACCGTGGTGTTCGTGAGTTGGATTTCGATGATCTGATTGCTGTAGTTGTCGCGAAACTGGTTGAGTTCAACGGTCACCGGCCCGGCGGAGGTGGCTGTCGCTGCGGCTGTTGGAGCGGAGGGCGTGCCCGCGGACCCGCCACCGGTGTCCGTGCTGCAGGACGCTGCGGCACCCAGTACGGCCACGGCGGACGCTGCGCTGCACAGTGTGCGGAACAGTGTGCGGAACACTGTGCGGCGCCGCCGCGGCACCGAGAGGCCCTCCATGTGCACAGTCTATTCCGCGCCACGGTCACCCATGGGCCGGGCGGCCACGGGAGCTTCAATGCATGGTGAACCGGCGCGCGATCAACGAATTCATCGCCGGGACCGCGGCCACGCCGCCGATGGCCCGATTCCGCGCTGCCAAGAGGCCGTCCGCGAGGGGCCGGCCCAGGGCCATGTTGATTTCCGCCCGGCGGGCGGCCTTGGCGGCTGCCCTCAGGCGGGCGAGTTCAAAAGTCCGCAGACGGTCCGCCACATCGTGACCGCGCGCCGCTGCCGTCATGATCGGCGCCAGGTCCGCGGCATCCAGCCAGCCCAGGTTCATGCCCTGCCCGCCGATGGGGCTCACCTCGTGGGCCGCATCCCCAATCATCACCACCCGGCCGGCTGCCATTCGGCGCACCAGGCGCGTGCGGACACCAAAGCTGCTGAGCATGCTGTTGGTCCCGGGATCGATCTCGAATCCCGTCCGGTCCCGCACACACTGCATCAGCCACCGGGCATCGCCGTCACGATCGCCGGCGGCCGGGTCGCGGGCAGCGAGTTCTCGGCCAATGAATTCTCGGGGGCCCAGCCGGACCACCCAGCGGCGCAGACGACCGGGCAGGGGAAACGACTCCACGATTCCGGCACCGGCCAGGAACAAAGCCGCGTCGGGACCAAAGCCGGTCCCGTCCGCGAAGTCGCCCATGAGGTAGCTGTCCGGATGGTCCTTGGTGCGCAGGGCGATGCCCTGCACGGACCGCACGGTGGACCGCACGCCGTCGGCGGCGATGACCAGCGGCGCCGTGTATTGGAGGGCGCCCCCCGGGGATGCGGCTTCCACCGTGACCCGGACGCCGTCGTCAGACAACCCAGTGACACGGACGGTGCGGTGCACAGCGCCGCCGTCGAGCTCGTTGACCCGCTGTTCCAGCAGCGCCTCGGTACGGCCTTGCGGCAGGGACAGGACGAACGGGAAGCGGTCCGAGACTCCGGCGAAGGACATCGTGGCGAGCGTCCTTCCGCGGGCCAGGGCGATGCCGCGGCGGATTTGGACGCCCTCGGCAACCAAGGTTTCCCCGACTCCTGCGCGGGAGAGGGCCTCGAGGGCCGGCGGATGGATGCCGATGGCCCGCGAATGGGGTTCCGGCGCGCTCCGTTGCTCCAGCACCTGCACCTCCACCCCCTCCTGGAGCAGCAGGGCGGCCATGAAAAGTCCCACCGGGCCGCCGCCGATGATCAGCACATCAGCCACCGGCGGGTGGTCCTTCCGGGTGGCCGGCGTCGGCGGTGTCCAGCAAAAGGAGGTTGCGGAAGGGGGCGTGGCGGGCAACCGTCCAGCCCGGGGGAGCGGCGGCGGTCAGTTCCGCTGCGGTGAAGCTTCGCCGGATCGAGGTCAGCCCGTCCTGCCGGATGTAGGAGCCGGTGAACACCCAAGAGGCTGCACCGAAGAGCGCGTAGGCGGCGGGGCTGCGGCGGATGTCGTTGTGGATCACCGTGCCGCGGGACAGCCTGGCTGATTCGGCCAGGAATCCCGGCAGTCCGTCCAGGTGGTGCAGTACATGGTTGGACACCACGAAGTCATAGCGGCGGCCTTCTGCGACAAGCTCCGCGGCGGCCGCCTGGCGGAAGGTGATACCCGCAGACGCGTGCCGGTCCGTGGCGAACAGGCTGGCCCGCGGATCCGGGTCAATGGCCGTGATGTCCAGCCGCAGCCCGTCCCGGCCGGCCCAACGCGACAGCAGCACCGGAACATCTCCCCCGCCGCAACCGATGTCCAGCAGGGTCATCGGGGTGTCCGGGGTCAGCCGCGGCCGCACACGGCGCCGATAGATGCCGCGCCACCCGGCGACCGCGCGGTTGACGAGCGCGAACTGGGCATAGGTGCGCTCCAGTCGGCCGGGATCGCAGCCGGGCAGGTCCATCTCCTCGACGGCGTCGGACGCGCGGTCCCGCAGAAGGACCGAACGGAGTCGGTCCGTCGTGAACAGCCGCACGTTGGAGGGTTTCAGCGTGGCCGCTTTCAGGCCCGCACCGAGACCGGGCGCGCCGGGTCTGCGCCAGCGGTCTCGGCGTCGGGAGTTTCGGCGGCTGCGGCGGCCCGCCGCACCGGAAGGCGGGTGAAGAGCGCTGTTTCCACGGTCAGGCCCGGGCCGAAGGCCATGGAGCAGATCCGTTCCGCACCCGGATGGACTGCAGGAACGTCCTTCCCGTCCCGGTCCTCGCCGGCGGCCGGCAGGTCAAGGATGTGCTTGATGACGAACAGGACGGTGGCACTGCTCATGTTGCCGAAGTTTCGCAATGTTTCCCGGGCGGGGACAAGTTGTTCATCGCTGAGCTCCAGCCGGGACTGAACCTTGTCCAGGATGCTCCGGCCGCCGGGATGGATGGCCCAGTGCTGGATGTCGCCGTAGCGGAGTCCGTGCAGCGAGCCGTCCCGTGACAGGAGAGGTTCGAGGGCGCCGATAATGTGGTCGTCGATGATGTGCGGGACATAGTTCCCCAGAACCATCTCGAAGCCTTCGTCGCCGATGTTCCAGGCCATGGATTCCTCCCCGACCGGCGTCAGGACGGTTTCGAAGTGGTCCAGCTGCACCAGGGCAGGCTCACCGGGGATATCCCGGGCGGTGACGACTGCCGCAGCGGCGCCGTCGGCAAACAGCGCCGACCCCATGATGGTGTCGGGGTCGTTGGAGGTCCGGACGTGGAGCGAGCACAGTTCGGCGCAGACCACCAGGACCACAGCCTCGGGATCTGCCTCGCAAAAGGACTTCGCCGCCCGCAGCGCCGGGAAAGCGGCGTAGCAGCCCATGAAGCCCAGGTGGTAGCGCTGAACGGCCGGGTTCAGGCCCAGGGCGCGGACGATCTTGTAGTCCGGCCCGGGATTGAAAAATCCGGTACAGGAAACGGTGATCAGGTGGGTTACGTCCAGCACATCGACCCCGGGACAGGCATCCAGGGCTTTTTGGGCGGCTTCAATGAAGAGCTTAGTGGCTTCCGTGGCGAAGATATCGTTCCGGACCTTGGTGCTCGGGCTGAGCAGCAGGCCCGTGGCAGGGTCGAAGAATTGCGGATCTTGCGCCCGGCTGTCGGTGGTGAGCTCCTTGACGGCCGTATGCCGGGTGTCGATGGCTGCGGAGTCAAAGCAGGTGTTGACGAGCCGGGATCCGAGCCGCGTCAGGCCCGGCTGGGCGGCGAACACGGCCCTGGCCTCGGGCTGGACCAGAATGGTTGGCGGGACTGCAGTTTCCAAAGACCTCAGGTAGACCGTCATGGTTCATTCTCAGTGAGCCCGGCGTCAAAGACAATGCATGGAACGGAGATTCGGGGCGCCGGCGGCACTGGACAAGTCCGGCGCGTCGTAGCACGATCTCAGATGTGACCAGCATGCCCGCCCCGGATTCGCAGCAAAGTGATCCACAGCCACGAGACGAGCAACGCCTCCGCGATCTCGCGCGGCTGCGCCGCGTCCGTGACCGGATGGACAGGGAGTACGCGCAGCCACTAAATGTCGAGGCCCTTGCCCGCGGCGTGCACATGTCCGCCGGGCACCTCAGCCGCGAGTTCCGTCTGGCCTACGGTGAGTCCCCGTACAGCTACCTGATGACGCGCCGGATCGAGCGCGCCATGGCACTGCTGCGCCGCGGCGACCTCAGCGTCACTGAGGTCTGCTTCGCCGTCGGCTGCTCCTCGCTGGGCACATTCAGCAGCCGCTTCACCGAGCTGGTCGGGGTGCCTCCCAGCGTCTTTCGGCGGGAGGCAATGCGCACGACGGCGGGCATGCCGTCCTGCGTGGCGAAACAGGTCACCCGACCGGTCAGGAATCGAGAAGCGCGGGCCCACGAGCCGCAGCTAGCATGAACGCCATGGACATCACCATTCTCTCGAGTTTCCTCCCACACACCGATCCGGACGCCTCGCTGACCTTCTACCGCGACACCCTCGGATTCGAGGTTCGCAACGACGTCGGCTACGGCGGGATGCGCTGGCTCACGGTCGGCCCCGCCGGGCAACCGGGCACGTCAATCGTGCTGGAACCGCCGGCCGCGGACCCCGGCATCACCGACGACGAGCGCGGCACCATCGCCGAGATGATGGCCAAGGGCACCTACGCACGGGTCCTCCTGGCCACGACCGACGTCGATGGCACGTTCGAGCGGCTGCAGGCCAGAGGCGCCGAGGTCGTCCAGGAGCCCACCGACCAACCCTATGGGGTTCGTGACTGTGCATTCCGCGATCCCGCGGGCAACCTGATCCGCATCCAGGAACCGCGCTGAGCACTCCGCGGACCAGCCCATGAAACAGGACCGGGGCCGCCTCCCGATGCTGGTTAGATAGAGCACAGCGACGCCGACAGAGACCGCGAAGTCGGTCCCGTAGAACAGATGGAGACACCATGAGCATGGCCACGGGGACGGACACGGAGGCGCCCGCGCAGCAGATTGCCGATACCCACGACATGATCCGTGTGCAGGGCGCCCGCGAGAACAACCTCAAGGATGTCAGTATCGAGATCCCGAAGCGCCGCCTGACGGTGTTCACCGGCGTCTCCGGCTCGGGCAAGAGCTCCCTGGTGTTCGGCACGATCGCCGCGGAGTCGCAGCGGATGATCAACGAGACCTACAGTGCCTTCGTGCAGGGCTTCATGCCGACGCTGCAACGGCCCGATGTCGACCTCCTGGAAGGCCTGACGACGGCGATCATCGTCGACCAGGAACGGATGGGCGCCAACCCGCGCTCCACCGTCGGCACCGCCACCGACGCCAACGCCATGCTCCGGATCCTCTTCAGCCGGCTCGGGCAGCCGCACATCGGTTCGCCAACCGCGTTCTCCTTCAACGTCCCGACACGCAAGGCGAGCGGAGTAATGAGCACCGAAAAGGGCGGCAGGGTCGAGAGGAACGTGGTGCGCGACGTGGTGTACCAGGGCGGCATGTGTCCGCGCTGCGAGGGCATGGGCTCGGTGACCGACTTCGACCTCACGGCGCTGTACGACGACACCAAGTCACTCAGTGAAGGTGCGCTCACGATCCCCGGTTACAGCATGGACGGCTGGTACGGCCGCATTTTCAGCGGTTCCGGATTCTTCGACATGAACAAGCCGATCAGCAAGTTCACCAAGAAGCAACTGGACGACCTCCTCTACAAGGAGCCGACCAAGATCAAGGTTGAGGGCATCAACCTCACGTACGAGGGGCTGATCCCGAAGATCCAGAAGTCGATGCTATCCAAGGACGTCGACGCGCTGCAGCCGCACGTGCGCGCGTTCGTGGAACGGGCGATCACGTTCACGACCTGCCCCGAATGCGGCGGCACCCGGCTCAGCCAGGAGGCGTTGTCCTCAAAGATCAAGGGGAAGAACATCGCTGAGGCCTGCGCCATGCAGATCAGCGACCTCGCCGACTGGGCCCGCGGCCTTGACGAACCCTCAGTGGCCCCGCTGCTCGCCGGACTCCAGCACATCCTCGACTCGTTCGCGGGGATCGGCCTGGGCTATCTCTCCCTTGACCGGCCAGCGGGCACCCTGTCCGGGGGAGAGGCACAGCGGACCAAGATGATCCGCCATCTTGGCTCCTCGCTGACCGACGTCACCTACGTCTTTGACGAGCCGTCGATCGGCCTGCATCCCCATGACATCGAGCGGATGAACAGGCTGCTGCTCCAACTTCGCGACAAGGGCAACACCGTGCTCGTCGTGGAGCACAAGCCGGAGATGATCGCGATCGCCGACCACGTCGTCGACCTCGGCCCCGGCGCCGGCACCGGGGGCGGCAGCGTGTGTTTCGAGGGCACGGTAGAGGGCCTGCGGGGGAGCGAGACCATCACCGGGCGTCACATCGACGACCGGGCCAGCCTCAAGGACTTGGTGCGTTCGTCGTCGGGCACGCTGGAGATCCGCGGCGCGTCCATGCACAACCTCAAGGATGTGGACGTCGACATTCCACTCGGGGTGCTCTGCGCCGTCACTGGCGTCGCCGGCTCCGGGAAGAGTTCGTTGATCCACGGCTCAATCGACGGCCGCGAGGGCGTAGTGGTGGTCGATCAGAGCGCGATCCGCGGCTCAAGGCGGAGCAACCCGGCGACGTACACCGGGCTGCTGGACCCGATCCGCAAGGCGTTCGCGAAGGTCAACGGGGTGAAACCGGCGCTCTTCAGCTCCAACTCCGAGGGCGCCTGCCCCGCGTGCAACGGCGCCGGCGTCATCTACACCGACTTGGGAGTCATGGCCACGGTCGAATCTGTTTGCGAGGAGTGCGACGGGAAGCGATTCCTGGCGTCAGTGCTGGAGTACAGGCTGGGCGGCCGGAACATCGCCGAAGTCCTCGGGATGTCGGTGGCCGAGGCCTTGGACTTCTTCGACGACGGCGAGGCCAAAACACCCGCCGCGCACAAGATCCTGGGCCGGCTCGCCGACGTCGGCCTCGGCTACCTGACCCTCGGCCAGCCTCTCACCACGCTGTCCGGCGGGGAACGGCAGCGGCTCAAGCTCGCCACCCAGATGGCCGAAAAGGGCGACGTCTACGTCCTCGACGAGCCGACCACCGGCCTGCACCTGGCCGACGTCGAGCAGCTGCTTGGTCTTTTGGACCGCCTCGTGGATTCGGGCAAATCGGTCATCGTCATCGAGCATCACCAGGCAGTCATGGCGCACGCCGACTGGATCATCGACCTTGGCCCCGGCGCCGGCCACGACGGCGGCAGACTGGTCTTTGAGGGAACACCTGCTGACCTCGTCGCCGGACGTTCCACGCTCACCGGCCAGCACCTCGCGGCTTACGTCGGCGCCTGAACACGGCGGCGGCTTGCCGGCTTGTCCGGTGCCGGCAAGCACCGCATCCGCGGGCTGTCCCCGAAGCGCCTAGTCACTGGTTTGTGCCCTGAGATGTTGGCGCAGGCCGGGGATGGCGAAGTCGACTTTTCCGTGGCCGGCGGCTTCAATGAGGCCCGCTGCCAGCAGCCTTAAACGGTAGTTCGCGACGAGATTTGTCCTGGCGCCGATGCGCCGTCCGATGTCCCCGGCCACGGAGGGTCCGTCGTCCTCTGCCATGGCGTTCAGGAAGTCGAGGTCTTTGGGGGAGACGGTGGCGAGCGCGGCTTCGATCACGGTACGGGCGTTGCGCCGGTGTGCCGCCGCGATACCGCGTTCGACTGACTCGGGAGTGAGTGTTCCCTGGTTGATCTCCGCTTCCTTCCAGAGGAAGTATCCGACCAGTTGGATGAGGAACGGATACCCTCCCGTGGCTTCTGCCGCACGGCGGACCAGGGCGGGGGAGACCTCGAAGGATGCTTCGGCGAAGGTGTGGGCGAACGACTCTTCCACTTCCCGCACAGCGGCAGCGTGAAGGTCAATCTTGTCGGCCCGGCGGAGGAAAGTGGCGACCCCTTCGTTGAGCAGGTCCGACACTGCGGCCGGCAGTCCGGCGAAGACCAAACCAATGGGGAGACGGTCCTGGGTGAAGTGCTGGACACTGGCGGCCAGCTGGGCCAGTTCGCCGCGGTCGGCGGCATGAATCTCGTCTACCGTGATGACCAGGCCGGTGCCGTGCTTGTCAAGAAGCGTCAGGAGGTTCTGGCCCAGGGTCCGCCACGCTACCTGGCGTTCGGGCGGGAGCTGCGTAGTGATGCTGAAACCTGCGGCGGCCACCGCAGTGATGCGCCGGACCACCGGGCCAGTGCCGAGCTCTTCGGCGAGCTGGCGCATGGATTCGCCAATGCGACCCATGAAACCTGCGGTGGCGGTCTCGGAAATCACGGCCCAGCCGTGTTCGCGGGCGACATCGTGGGCGGCGCCGATCATCACGGTCTTGCCGATTCCCCGGGCGCCGGTGAAGATCGTCAGGAGGCCGGGGGCGCCGGAGCCCAGGCGCAGCCCATACTCGAACTCATCCAGCACACCGGCCCTGCCGAGGATTTCCGGCGGTGTGGCACCTGCCGAGGGTCGAAACGGGTTTTCCATCGGCGGGCTCCTATGAGTTCCTGTGTGTCTTGTGAGTTTGGTTGAACGCTATGAGCATATGTGAGTTCTGTGAGTTCTCGCGTGACGTGACGTTTGGGCGTCCATAACCTGGCTGGAATGGATCCAGGTTGCCGGCGGGCTTGTTCGTCACGTCCAGCTCGCTCGCCGGTTTCCGAGGTCGATCTCAGCCGCCGCCGATTCTGATTGTCGCGGCAGGCGCCGATACTTGGGCGATGCAGCTCAAGCGCCGAACTCTGAGACGCAGCTCTGATAGCACCGACACGCACAGGGTCGGGCTCCACTAAGCCACTTCCGGCTGATTACTTAACGCCGATAATCAACATTATGTAAAGTAGAGATTATTGGACCTGATGCAATATCGCCCCTCCTCCGCAAACCTTTCCGGCGCGGATCACGTCGACCCCAATACCCTGCTCTGGCCTGCGGAAATACTGCGTTCGTGGCCTCACTGGAATCGGGGTTGGAGCGTTGGCCTTAAACCAGCTAGGAGTGTTCTGCGGCTAAGTTCGGCCCCGGACGGCGGCTGGGAACGGCTCTGTGAAGTGTTTTTCCGAACGCATCCTGTCCAGGTCTGCTTTGGCTGGAACACCGCGGGGTTCTCCCCCCAAGCCTGCAGTGTCCTGACCGTGGTCAACTGGCCGGGAGAAATCGCCGCCGACTGGGTCGGCGCGGTCAGGAGCACATGAACGACGGGCTCGATCACTTTCCCTCCGAACGCGACACACTTGTGTCCGAATCCGCTTTTAACCGGCGGTTCAACCCTACGGCGAAGCTCTGGGCCTCTCCCCCGGCCTGGACAAACCCAATGTGCGTTGCGCCGCGGGATTCAAGGGTTTGTGATTTCTCAACGACGCGGATCCAGGTCTTGTTCGGTACGTCCTCTGCGAACCATTCATAGGCCAGGCTAAGTGCGGTCAATCCGTCTCCGGCATTTACCGACGCCACCATGAGCCGGCCGGCGCCCCGCAGGCCTTGAGGTAGAGACTCTAACCAATTTCGGCCTTGCGGCTGCTTCCAGACGTCGGGACGTGATCCGTCTTATCCCTCGCACTCAATGCAGTATTGGTGGCCGTCCTTTTCGCGAGCGAGCTGGGACCGGTGACGGACCAGGAAGCAGGAATAGCAGGTGAACTCATCCTGCGCCTGGGGTATGACCTGAACGATCAGCTCCTCGGCGACAAACTCGCCGCCCGGCGTCATCGCTTCATCCAGTGCGTCGGCCTCGTCCAACTCACGTGCAACGCTGCGGGCATCCGGTGCGTTGGCGGACTGCAACGCCTCAAGGGACCGGTCCTGGGATTCCTTGACGTCGGAACGTACTTCGTCGTAATCAGTTGCCACTGGGGTCATTCTCTTCTCTGACGTTCTTACCTGACGGAACTGCAACGTATATCACGGCTCCGTTGTTCCCCAGTCGAGAGGACCGGTTGGCCGGCCGCGGGAAATGTGTCGCGAGCCGACGGCGCGTCGTCGTGCGTGTCCCGCCAGGCGGTCGGTGCGGCCGCAGCAGCACGGTCTGAAATAGATAGACCGTGCTGCCCGGCGGGTGCGCCGCCTGCCGCTCCCTCGGCGTCGTGCCGTCAGTTCGCCTCGGCACCGACTCCTGCCTCGACGGCCCCGCCGGCGAGCCTGAGCCAGGTATCCACCACGGTATCGGGGTTCAAGGAGACGGAATCGATGCCTTCCGCCACCAGCCACTCAGCGAAGTCCATGTGGTCACTGGGACCCTGGCCGCAGATGCCCACATATTTGCCGCGCGCCTTGCAGGCCTTGATGGCCATGCTCAGGAGCTTCTTGACGGCAGGGTCGCGTTCGTCAAAGCCGTCCGAGACAATCGCGGAATCCCGGTCCAGGCCCAGGGCCAGCTGGGTCATGTCATTGGAACCGATGGAGAATCCGTCGAAGTAGTCCAGGAACTCGTCGGCGAGCAGCGCGTTGGACGGAATCTCACACATCATGATCACCTCGAGGCCGTTCTCACCGCGGGTGAGGCCGTTCTCCGCCAGCAGGTCAATGACGCCGCGGGCCTCGTCCAGGGTCCGCACGAACGGGATCATCAGCTTGACGTTGGTCAACCCCATCTCGTTGCGGACAAAGGACAGGGCCTCGCACTCGAGGTCGAAGCAGTCCCGGAAGGACGGCTCCAGGTACCGTGAGGCGCCGCGGAAGCCGAGCATCGGGTTCTCTTCGTGCGGCTCGTAGGCGGGACCGCCAATCAGGTTGGCGTACTCGTTGGACTTGAAGTCGGACATGCGCACGATCACGGGTTCCGGCGCGAAAGCCGCCGCGATGGTGGCCACGCCTTCGGCCAGGCGCTTGATGTAGTACTCGCGCGGGCTGTCGTACGCGGCGATCCGCTCGCGGATTTCCGCGGCGACGTCCGCCGGCTGCTCGGCCAGGTTAAGCAGCGCCTTCGGGTGGATGCCGATCTGTCGGTTGATGATGAATTCGAGCCGGGCCAGTCCCACTCCGTGGTTGGGCAGCTGCGCGAAGGTGAACGCCTGTTCCGGGGTGCCGACGTTCATCATGACCTTGATGGGAGCCTCGGGCAGCTGGGTGATCTCGGTTTCCTCGACGCTGAAGTCCAGGAGCCCTTCGTAAATAACACCGGTCTCACCGTCGGCGCAAGAGACGGTCACTTCGAGGCCGTCGGACAGGGCTTCTGTGGCGTCCCCGGTGCCGACGACGGCGGGAATCCCCAGTTCCCGGGCGATGATGGCCGCGTGGCACGTGCGGCCGCCGCGGTTGGTCACGATGGCAGAGGCGCGCTTCATGATCGGTTCCCAGTCCGGGTCGGTCATGTCGGCGACGAGGACATCGCCGGTCTTAAAAGCGGCCATCTGGTCGATCGCGGTGAGGATGCGGACGCTGCCGGCGCCGATGCGCTGGCCGATGGCACGGCCCTCGACCAGCACCCGGCTGGTTCCGTTGAGGCGGAAACGGCTCAGGCTTCCGGAGGCCCGGCGGGACTGCACGGTCTCCGGGCGGGCCTGCAGGATGTACAGGCCGCCGTCGATCCCGTCCTTGCCCCATTCGATGTCCATCGGGCGGCCGTAGTGGTTTTCGATGGCGACAGCGTGCCGGGCGAGCTGTTCGACGTCGGCGTCGCTGAGGCTGAAGCGGTTCCGCAATGACGCCTCAACCGGCACGAAGTCGATGGTGCGGCCGATTTCGCGGCTGGTGGTGTAGGTCATCTGGAGGGCCTTCTCGCCCAGTCCTCGTTTGAGGATGGCGGGGCGTCCGGCCTGCAGCGCGGGCTTGTAGACGTAGAACTCGTCGGGGTTGACCGCGCCTTGAACGACGGCCTCGCCGAGACCGTAGGAGGACGTGACGAACACGGCGTCCTGGAACCCGGACTCCGTGTCCATAGTGAACATGACGCCGGAGGCGCCGACGTCGGAGCGCACCATGCGCTGGATGCCTGCCGAGAGCGCCACCTCAGCGTGCTCGAATTTGTGGTGCACGCGGTAGGCGATCGCCCGGTCGTTGTAGAGGGACGCGAACACATCCTTGATGGCGAGCAGGATGTTCTCGATCCCGCGGACGTTCAGGAACGTTTCCTGCTGCCCGGCGAAGGAGGCATCGGGAAGGTCTTCCGCGGTGGCGCTGGAACGGACCGCCCAGGACAGGTCCTCCGAGCCGCCGTGCTTGTCCACCAGTTGCTGGTAGGCGTTCCGGATCTGCGCTTCGAAGTCCGGCAGGAAGGGCGTCTCGCGCATCAGGGCACGGATCTCCTGCCCGGCGGAGGCCAGGGCCGTCACATCGTCAGTGTCCAGGCCGACCAGCCTGTCGGCAATCTTCTTGTCCAGGCCGGAATCTGCCAGGAAGTTGCGGTAGGCATCCGCTGTCGTGGCGAAGCCGTCGGGGACCTGAACCCCGGCCGAGGTCAGGTTCTGCACCATTTCGCCGAGGGAAGCGTTCTTTCCGCCCACCCGGTCCAGGTCCTTGAGTCCGAGTTCTGAAAACCACAGGATGTCTGTCGTCATAATTACTGCTCCTTTGCAGAAGATGGCATGCAGGTGCACCGCCCCGCTCGCGGCGATGGCCGGTCGATGGGCGCAAGTCCTGTCCACACTGACAGGTCTGAGGCGCTCTTTCCATATGACGTCCGCCACACAGGGTTTGTGAAACTTTTCCCTAATGCTTGAGGTTCATCCGCTGCAGAATGGTGGCCGCCATTTCCTCCACGGAGACCGTGGCTGAATTCAGGTACGGAATCCTATGGGAGACGTATAACTGCTCGGCGCTGCGCAGCTCGAACCCGCACTGCCGCAGCGAAGCGTACGATGAGCCGCGGCGCCGTTCCGTGCGGATCTGGCTCAAGCGCAGGGGGTTGGAGGAGAGACCGAAACATTTCTCCACAAAAGGCCTCAGCGGCTTGGGGAGCCCTTCGCGTTGGAAGTCTTCATCCACCAGCGGGAAGTTCGCGGCGAAGATGCCGTGTTGCAGCGCCAGGTACATGGTGGTGGGCGTTTTGCCGCATCGTGACGGGGCCACCAGGATGACCTGGGCCTTTTCGAGCGCACGCAGGCTCTGGCCGTCGTCGTGTTCCATGGCGTATTCGACGGCGGCCATCCGGGATTGATACCGCTCCGCATTGCCCAGGCCATGCGCCCTGCCGGGTTCGCCGCTGGCCGGCGAACCGAGGGCCCGCTCCAGTTGTCCGACATGCGTACCGATCAGGTCCACGATGATCCCGTTGCACGTCGCCAGGACCTGCCGGATGTCGCTGCTGACCGCGGTGGAAAAGACGATCGGTTGGAGGCCGGAGACGGCCAGGCTGTCGATCGTGCCGACCACGGTCTTGGCCTGCTCTACGGTCGTGATGAAAGGGACCGTGATGCGGTCAAAGTTATTCGCCGGGAACTGGGTAAGCAGGGTGTTGCCGAGGGTTTCTGCGGTGATGCCGGTGCTATCCGAAAGGAAGTAGACAGGCCGAAGATCGTCTTTGGTCATGAACGCATTCTCCACCAGAGCGGACCTGGTCCGGTATCGGGCAGCCGGCGGGGTCCTTTCCGGCCTCTGGGTCCAGACGTAGACTGCTCGCGTACGAGGCGCCAATGCCACCAACTGTCGGGGAGATGGACATGAACTATGCAGGAACCGGGAACGAGAAGGCCGTCGCGGCAAGCGACCTGAGCCGGGCGCATGTCGGGCTGACCGTGAGCTTCCAGCCGGACGAATTTACCGTGGTCTTCGGCCGGATCGGCGCCATTGCGCGCAAGGAAGGCAGCGTGACCATCGCGCTGGAAGGCGTGGACGGCACGGGTGGCCTGCCGTCCCATTACAGCTTGTCTCCCGCCCAACAGGTCTACGTCCAGCCGGACATGCTCACTAATACGGAGTCGACCATCAAGGATTTGTTCGGCAAGGTGCAGGAGAACCTGCGGAGCCACAAGGGTGATCAGCGGCCCGACGCCGTCTAGGACACTTCCCGGCGTACGCAGGCTGAAGATGGCCTTCTTACTTTGACGACGTAGCCCGACTACCGCAGCACAGGGCCGTGGAGTGCCACTCCCCCGCGGTGACCGCTCCCTATAACTCCGAGGCGGCCCTCGCTAAACTTAAACTGCGCCGCAGAAGACGCAAAGTTCGCTTCGGGAAAGGCACGATCATGACCGACAACAGCGGCTTCGAGAACAGCCCGGATGAAGCGGGAACGAAGAAGAAGCCCGAAGAGCCAGACCTGCGGGGCCGTTACGTGGAAGGCAACTATGGCAAAGCCGGCGCGCAATCCGGCCGCCACGCGGAGGACGAGGAAGGCCAATATACCGAAGGGGATTACGGCGCGGCCGGCAGCGAGGGCGGCCTGCCCGAGCCCCTGGGCGACAAAGCCACGGAATCGGGACGGTATGTGGAGGCCGACTATGGCGACGCCGGGACTATTCGCGGCCGCACGGCAGAATCTGAAATAGGCCGATATTCAGAGGGCGACTACGGCGCGGACGGCACCGTAGATGCCACCCGTAAACCCGGTGAGGATTCCGGCCCACATACCCAGAAGTAGTCCAGCGGCCCGAGCATCGACTACCCCGGTCGGCGAACACCGCCGTCCGCGTTCAGAGCTGACTCCCGCCTGGGGCACCTGTGTTGAGCACCCATTGACCCGGTACACCCCCGGACCCGGAAAAATACGGCTCAGAAGGCCCCGCATGATATTCAAGCTCAACACTGCAGCGCTGCGTCACGCCAAGCGCCTGTGGACCGCGTGTCGCCGCGGTCGTTACAAACAGCAAGACAGTGGATATATTCTCGAACAGGGCAACTGCGCCACGCGTCCGACGGCGGATCGAATCGCCAATCTCACGGGTTCCTCTCGCTCCCCCGCAGACCACAGGCGCCCGCGACTGTGCTGGTAGAAGGCCCGGATGAAGCAGGTGGCCCAGCGGGCCCTCCATGTGGCGCAATCACGTTTTCGCCTAAACAACGGCGAACACGAAGGGCGGAGCCGGACTGACGCGTCGAAAAACTTCGTCAATCGCCGGGCACCCGGTATTGCGAACTACTAAGCCTGCTGATTGAATCATGCTTACGGCCGCATTCCACGGCCAGTCCACGGAAAGGAAGTACAGTCATGGGGATTCTCGCTTTTCTCATTCTCGGGCTTATTGCAGGGGCCATCGCCAAGGCACTGCTTCCCGGCCGGCAGGGAGGCGGCTGGGTAGTCACGCTCGTGCTGGGCGTCGTGGGCGCGATCCTCGGCGGCTGGATCGGATCGTTGATTTTCGGAGGAGGCCTCGGCGACTTCTTCGACCTGCGGACCTGGCTCCTCTCCATTCTGGGCGCCGTCATTGTGCTGCTCATCTTCGGCGCAGTAGCCGGTCGCAGAAGCAGGGCATAGGGGCCGCCGCGCCGTCCAGGCGCTAGAATTGTGTTGACCCTCCAGTCCCCCAGCTTGGAGAGTCGGGAGCCTCCGCGCTTGAGTCCTTGACTCGCGCGGAGGCTTTCCTATTGGACCGATGCCGCGTGAGCGTGCACCGCCGCCGGGAAATCGCACCCGCCGAGCCGGTCCCGGCATGGCCTCCATCCGATTTTCCGTCCAGCAGCGGTTGACGCGTAGGATTTTTCCTAAATAGGAGGTGCTGTGACTGTCAGAACGAAAGCCTCGCCAGCCGACCTGCTCTTCGCTGCACTGGCCAACCCGACCAGGCGGGACATTCTTTTTCTCCTGCTTGGTGGCCCTCGAACTGCCGGCGAAATTGCGAGCAGTTCGATATGGACCGGCCCAGCGTGTCTGAGCCCATGCAGCTCCTCCTGGACCGGCGCCTGGTTTCCGAGCACCGCGTTGGCCGCGCGATCCGTTACACCTTGACGCCCGAGCCCCTGGCAGACGTCGCCTCTTGCTTGTCTCCATTGGAGATGTTCTGGCGCGGCCGCCTGAAAGACTTGAACACCACCCTCGACAACCTCAAGGACCCCTGATGTCAGCCACATTGACCGCGATTGGGCTCGACGAATTTCTCCCCCACCCGCCCTCGAAGGTGTGAGGTGCGCTCACAGAACTGGACCTGATCGCCACGTGGCTCATGGAGAACGACTTCTAGCCGGTGATCGGCCACCGATACACCATGCCGGGAACACCGGTGCCTGCCGCTGGCTTCAACGGCCTGATCGCGAGCGAAGTGCTCGAAATCGATCCGGAAAGACTTCTGCGGATCTCTTGGCGGGATGCCAATGCCGGCAACAACCTGAGCAGCACCGTCACTTGGACGCTGCTCCCAGAAGGCAGCGGTACCCGCTTCTTCCACGCGCATGAAGGATTTGACCCGGAGGAGCCCAGCCACGTGATCGCCCACCGTATTATGGGCGGCGGCTGCGCGGACAAATACTCCCACGACTCTCGGAGACTCTGGCACAGGCCACCCGAGCGGGACTCTAGCCAACGTCATTGCGACTGCCCCGCCACGAAGGCTGCACTGCCTAAACTCGCGCACCCAAACCTGACCCGAACTTCCAAGGGTGCAAGAGCCGCTTGCAGCATTGCCTCAGTAGAATCGGCTCGATTGTTGGAGAAGCGCAGCGACCGGACGCCAGCTCTCAAACGATTTTTGGGGATTAGGTCAGCACCCTCGTCGAGCACAGGCCCATGCCGCTATTTTTGTCGGAGGGTCCTGAGATGCTGTGGGTGTGGAGAGCAGAGCAGCCTCGAGTGTGGATTGCGGCGCGGACGCGGCGGTGGAGGCCGTTGCCGCGTCTGTGGCTGTGCTGGCTGCCTTGCTCGGGTCCGGCTCCGACGGCCCGGACCGCCCTGATCCGGCCGCCGCCGATGCCCTGCGGGATGCCAATGACCTGGGGGACTCTGATGCCCTCCGGGGTGCTGGTCGGCCCGGCGCCGGTGGTGATCCGTTGCGGGATTTGGCGGACGGGTTGTTGGACGGGTTGGCCGAGGTGGCCCGGTTGGAGGCCCGGACGGCGGCGCTGAAGGTTCAGCTGGCCGCCGACTACGCCCGGGCGGCGAGGTTCCTGGCCCCGCCGGCGGGATCCGTGCGGGACCGTGCCGTCCAGGAGATGGCCCTGGTCGCCGAGGTCGCGTGTGTCCTGACCGTGAGCGAACGCACCGCCGGGGCGCTCTTGTCCGAGGCCCGGGCCTTGACGACCGGGCTGTCGCTGACCTGGGCGGCGTTGCGGGCCGGGACGATTTCCTGGCAGCACGCCCGGATCCTTGCCGAGGAAACCGGCGGCCTGGATTCTGCCGGGGCGGCCTCGCTGGAGGGGCATTTCCTGGACCCCGCCGCGCCCGGGGCGGCCCGGGGCTGTGCGGCCGGGGAGCTTGTGCCGTCCCGGTTCCGGGCCAAGGCCCGCACCTGGCGCGAACGCCACCATCCGGAGAGCATCGAGGCACGCCACACCGTGAGCGTCGCGGACCGGCGGGTCGAGTTCGTCCCGGACCGGGACGGCATGGCCTGGCTTTCGGCCCGGCTCCCGGCCGAGACCGCGGCCGGGATCTGGGACCGGACCACCGCCGCCGCCCGGGCCCTGCAGGGCCCGGCCGAGACCCGGACCCTGGCCCAGCTCCGCGCCGACATCACCGCGACCTGGCTCCTCACCAACGGCACCGGCCCCACCCCAGGCACCACAGCCGCAACAGCCGGCGGCGGCAGCGACGGCGGACTTGCCGGCGGCGGGACCAACGGCGGACTTGCCGCGGGAGGGTGTGAGGCCGGGTGTGTGGTTGGGGGTGTTCCGGTGCCGCGGGCGCAGGTCCTGGTCACCGTTCCGGTCCTGTCGCTGCTGGGCCTCACGGACGAACCGGCCGTCCTGGACGGGTACGGTCCGATCCCGCCGTCGATGGCCCGCCGCCTCGTCAGTGGCGGCGCCGGTTCCTTCTACCGGGTCCTGACCGATCCCCGGGACGGGGCGCCGCTGGAGATCGGGCGGAGCAGTTACCGTTTGACGGCGGCGCAGCGGCACTGGCTCCGGCTCCGTGACGGCAGGTGCCCGTTCCCCGGCTGTAACAACCATTCCCTCGACAACGAGGCGGACCACCTCCTGGCCTGGACCGACGGGGGCACCACCGGCATCGCCAACCTGGGCCAGCCCTGCCCGAAACACCACCGCCTGAAACACTCCTCGGCCTGGACACCCGTCGGGGCCACCACAACGAGCCCGCCGGGCTGGATTTCACCCTCAAAACGCTACTACCCGAGCGAGCACCAGGACTGGGAACCACCCCGCTGGGCCGCCCACCTCCCGATCACGGCCACAACCACAGACCCATGGCCGGAGCGAGGCGTGCCCGCGGATCCCGAGCCGGAACTGCCCCCGGACCCCTTCCCCGACTGGCACCACTTCACGGCCGGGCACCCATTCCCCGCCGCAAACACCGACGACCCC
>NZ_PYUI01000002.1 GCF_003097355.1 Arthrobacter sp. H-02-3 | reverse complement strand
TGGAGGCCTTCCTTCTTGACGAGGTTCTTGAGCTGGACGAACTCGGGGCCCATCTGGACCTTGGCCTTGATCCATTCCGGCTTACGCTCCACCGGTGTGGCCGCATTGCGCTGCTCAATGCGCAGCAATTTCCGGCCATCTGGAAAGGTGGGAGGGGACGACTGAATGGCCATGAAGGAACTCCATAATTCAGGTGGCATTTTGGGTGCCACGATGATTCGGGTTCCTCCCCGCTCTGTATTGGACCTGAGAGTTTCCGCAGACCCTGCTGTTACAGGGTGCCGCTTGCACCGTCGGTGAGTCCGGTGACCGGACTGCTTTCCAGAGTTGCCTCGCCGCGGCGGTACGTGGGCCTGAGAGATTCCTGGGGAGGATTTGCTCCTACGGCGCCTGCTGAACGTACCGGCAGGACTCTCCCGCCGCAGATCAAAAGCATGTATGACTTGTCGTGATACTGATCACACGGTAGCCCTTGACTGGACCGCACGCAAAAATTACGTCACGCGAGTCACATATTTCCTCGCCCGGCCAGCGTCCCTCTGCCATTGTGGGATGGCGGTGAAGCGCCCAATGGGGCAGTATGACCGCCCAGCGCGGCTAGGGCTGCGGCTGCGGTCGGGGTTCGGCGCGCCGGGCGAATGCCGGGGCATGCTCGGGCCGCGGACCAAAGGCAATAAACCGGGGAATGATGGTGCGGACCGCCGGAATGCGCCGGGCCACGAAGAGCGCCGCGGCTGGAGCTTTTGTCCGCTTCCCGGACATGATCGGGCCGAAGATTGCCCGGTGCATCACCCTCTGGGCGGTCTGCACAATGACAGTGGGCAACCGGCGCCGTCGTTCGACTTTCTTGAGGTCTGCCGTGGTCACATGGCCCCGGAGCAGTGCGGGGGCAAGGGACTCGGCGGCGGCCGCGGCGTCCTGGATCGCGAGGTTGATTCCGACGCCGCCGGCCGGGGACATGGCATGCGCGGCGTCGCCGATGCAGAGCATGCCGTGGATGTACCACCGGTGCAGCCGGTTCAGGCGCACGTCCAGCCAGTGGAGGTCATCGAGGGAACGGATGGCGTCAACGCGGTCGGCGAGGTCCGGGCGCAGCGCCGCGACCCGGCGCCGGAATCCCTCGACGCCTTCAGCGCGGATCCGGGCGTCGGTGCCTTTCGCGGCGAGGTAGCCCATTTGGTAGTAGTCATTGCGGAACAAGGCCAACAGCGCCTCGCCGGGTCCGAATGCCGGCACGAGCCCGGCCACCTCGCCTGCTTCGGAAGGGTTCCGGGGCAGCCGGAACCACCAGGTGTCGAAAGGCACCGGAAACTCCTTCGGCGCGAGGCCGGCCTCGGTGCGGAGCACGGAATGGCGTCCGTCCGTCGCGACGACCAGGTCCGCCAAGAGTTCGCCCTGAGTACCGTCCGGGGTCCGGAAGCGGATTCCGCGGACGCGGCCCCCGTTGCGGACCAGCCCGGTGGCGGTGTGGCTCATCAGCAGGGTGAACCCCGGTTCCTCGGCCGCGGCGGCGCCGAGGAAATTCAGGAAGTCCCATTGCGGCATCATGGCGATGTAGTTGTACGGCGGCGGCAGGGCATCAAAATCACCCATGGTCACGGGCGGCCCGCCGGGAACCGGAAAAGCAACATTCTTCAGGCGACTCTGCGGCAGCCGGCGGAATTCCTGGCCGAGGCCGAGTTCGTCAATCAGCCGGATCGTGGAGGGGTGCACCGTGTCGCCGCGGAAATCCCGCAGGAAGTCCGCATGCTTCTCCAACACCGTGACCCGCACCCCGGCCCGGGCCAGGAGCAGGCCCAGCATCATCCCCGCAGGTCCGCCGCCCACCACCGCGCATCCGGTCTTCTCCATGGCCCCCACGCTACGCCTGCGACGGGCGCCGCGGGAGTGGTTTTAGCGTCGGTTTTTCGTGTGCGCTACTGCTTCAGACTGGCGCTACGGGGATCCGCGTAGCGCCGGTCCGAAACCGCAGCGGCGGCCCGGCAGGAGGGCCCAGAGCCGGGTCAACAACTACAACGTCATCTGGCGGGCTCAGCACTGGGTCTTGCAGAACTGCGACGACTAACCGGCCGATAGCCAGCCTCCGCGCGTAGGAACTGCCCCGGCATCTGTCATGGGCCCGGGGCTTTTCTTTACCCGCGAGGGCGGTCGGGGCCTATTCGGGCTCCAGGAATTGCTCGGGGGAGAACAGCAGTGGGCACAGCGCCTGGGGTTGTGATCAGGGTGATGATGATGGCATGGCTCATGGCGCCGCCGGTGTGGTGCCCAAGCGCGCCTCCTCGGCGGCGTGGGTGTGTTACGGGTGCGGGAAAACTGCGGAAACATTGCGTGTAGACTCACGGCACCGCACATGGGGTGCGGAGCAGCATTCTTTGGGGGGAACGTGGCTGAGAAACTCAAACATTTGGATGACCGACACGATCGGGTCGTTGAGCACTACGAAATGCCGGCGCTTATCGAGCGGATCCAGAATGTGTTGGATGTCAACGGCGTCCTGACCATTGCGGACTACCGCAGAGAACTTGCGGCAGCCCGCAACGATGCGCAGGAGCACTCGGCCAGCTACGACGCCTAGGACACGTAGGCGAACGGGATATTGCCGGCTCCCTGCGGACCGGGGATGTTCAGTCGGCAGGGAGCCTGCTCTAAAACCTCTAGAATCCCAGGTAAAAGGGCTTAGAGGCGGGTGTCGAAGGAGTCGCAGAAGACGTTCTCGTTGAACGTGCCTTGGAACTCCGATTTGCCCTGGATCTTCTCGACGGCAGCCCGGATGGCCTCCGGCGTGCCCGCGTGGGCGTGGATGGCCGTCTTCACCATCGGCACGTCAATGAGGTGGTTGGGCTGATTGAGCGAGACGAACACCGTGGGCACCTCGGTGGCGTACCAGGGGATCTCGGCCGCCATGGGCGTTGACCACTTGATCCGGATGGCTGCCTCCTGGGCGAAGCCTTTCACGTTGGCGAAGACGAACGCGGCGTCGTACTTCTGCGCGTAATCTCCCGTGGCTTCCTCGGAGATGACGGACATGAAGTTCACCCCTGTCTCGCCGGCAATCTGGCGCTGCTCGGCTGTCTTGAAGACATGGACTTCAAAGCCGGCTTTTTCGAGTTCGTCGCGGACCACGTCCAGGTAGGCCAGCGGGTCGGCACGGGTGAAGTCCGCGCCGCCCGAGATGCCGTAGAGGCGGATGCGTTTGTGCGTCCGGGGCGTGATGGGCAGGTTGCCGGCCGTGTCCTTGACCAGGGTGACGGTCTTGTCGGCGATCTCCGCGGCAACCGCCCGGTGCGCGGCACTCCCGATCAGCTGCAGCGCTTCGACCGGCGGGACGAGGGATTCCCGCGCGGCCTTGTGCAGTCCGAGCGACGCCTTCAGGCCCAGGATCCGGCGCAGAGCGTCCTGCAGCCGTGCTTCCGTGATGACCCCGGACTTGTACCCCTCGAGCATGTACCCGAAGTCCTCGGCCGGGTTCCGGAAGAACAGGAACATGTCGCAACCGGCCGCAATGGTGGCGGGGACCAGCTCGCTGCGCTTCATGGCCTGGGTCAGGCCGATCATCTGGGACGCGTCGGTGAGGATGAGCCCGTTGAAGCCGAGTTCGCCGCGGAGCAGGTCCTGTAGCAGTTCCGGCGCCAGGGTCGCGGGCAGGATGTCCTCTGCCGCCAGGCCGGGGCGGAAATGCCGCGACAGGTCCGGCGCACCGATGTGGCCGATCATGATGGACTGCACGCCGTGGCCGATCATCTCCCGGTACACGTGCCCGTAGGTCTTGTTCCACTCCTCGTAGCTGAGCGTGTTGTAGGACGTCACCACGTGCTGGTCGCGTTCGTCCATGCCGTCGCCCGGGAAGTGCTTCATGGCGCACACGGTGGGCGATTCGCTGATGCCGTCGAAGTACTCTTTGGCCCGTTCCACCACGATCTCCGGAGTGTTGCCGAAGGCCCGGGTGGAAATGACCGTGTTGCGCCAGTTGTAGTGGATGTCCACGATCGGCGCGAAGGCCCAGTTGCAGCCCAGCGCCGCGGTTTCGACGCCGGCCACCTGGCCCATTTGCCGGGCGATGGCCTTGTCCGGATGTGAGCCCGCCTGCAGATGGGTCGAGACGAACGTCCCGTCGTCGCAGCTTCCGGCTCCCCCCATTTCCGGGTTGGAGGCCACCAGCAGCGGGATGCGGGTCTTGGACTGCGCGTACCGGATGTGTTCCTGCACGTCCGCCGACGGTCCGGGCCGGTAGCGCATGCCGCCCACGTGATACTGCTCCAGGACACCGTCGAGGTATTCCTGGGAGTAGTCGTTGTTGTGGTTGATGAACAGCTGACCGATCTTTTCCTCGAGCGTCATGGAAGCGATGGTGGCATCCACCCAGGCGATGGCGTCGCCGTCGAGGTTGAACGGCGCCGCCTGGAGGTCGACGAGGAGCCGGGTGGCATCGTCCTGCGGACCGGCGAGGGCCGCAACAGCTTCATCAACGATCTGCGTCACTGGCGTGGCGATGTCCACTACAACACTCTTTTCGTCGGCCTGGAGTTCTTCGAGGGTTTCCAACTGCGATTCCAGCAGTGAGAGCGGCATGAAGTGCCCCGGACGCGCGGCCATACGGCTGCTGAGCAGTTCCCGGCTCCCGTGCAGGTGCACGAACACCACGGAGGGATCGCCGCTGCGGATGATGTCCCGGTAGGCGCGCTTGAGCGCGCTGCACGCGATGACCAGGCCAGCGTCCGACGCCGCGAAGCGCCTGCCGACCTCGGCCAGCCACGGTGCCCGGTCGGCGTCGTCCAGCGGGGTGCCCGAGGCCATCTTGTCAATGTTGGACTGCGGGTGCAGCGAGTCGCCGTCGAGGAATTCGGCTCCGAGCCGGTCGGCGATGGCCGCGCCCACGGTGCTCTTGCCGCAACTGGTCACGCCCATCACCACAATGTGGCGGGGGGCGGAAGCGGCGGGGTTCAGCTCACCAGTCATGAACGGTGCCGTCGACGAGGCGGTTGTAGGGCAGGTAGGCCTGCTGGTACGGGAAGGCGGCCGCGGCTTCCTCGTTGAATTCGACGCCGATGCCGGGCTTGTCGCCCGGGTGCAGGTAGCCGTCCACGAACGTCATGGACTGCTCGAAGACCTCGTTGGTCTTGTCCGAGTGCTGCATGTATTCCTGGATGCCGTAGTTGTGGATGGCCAGCCCGACGTGCAGCTGCGCGGCGAACCCGACCGGGGAGATGTCGGTCGGGCCGTGGAAGCCGGACTTGATCTGGTACTGCGCGGCGAAGTCCATGACCTTCTTCAGCGGCGAGATCCCGCCGAAGTGGGTGGACGCGGCCCGGACGTAGTCGATCAGCTGTTCCTTGATGATGGTCTGGTAGTCGTACACGGTGTTGAAGATTTCACCGATGGCCAGCGGGGTGGTGGTGTGCTGGCGGACCAGCCGCAGGGCCTCCTGGTTTTCGGCCGGGGTGCAGTCCTCGAGCCAGAAGAGGTCGTAGGGTTCCAGCGCCTTGCCGAGCTTGGCGGCCTGGATCGGGGTCATCCGGTGGTGCCCGTCGTGCAGCAGCGGCAGCTCCGGACCGAACTCATTGCGCACGGCCTCGAACACGGTGGGCAGGTGCCGCAGGTAGGCGCGGGTGTCCCAGTCCTCCTCCTGCGGGAACGCCCCACGGCCGGCGGGCTCGTAGTCGTACCGCTCCCCCGAGGCCTGCGCCTGGGCGGCAACCCCGTAGACGGCCTTGATGCCGGGGATCGCGGTCTGGATCCGGATGGACTTGTACCCGAGCTCCAGGTGCTCGCGGACGGAATCGAACAGGGAGGGAATGTCCGCGCCGGAGGCGTGGCCGTAGGCGCGCAGCCCGTTCCGGGACGCGCCGCCGAGGAGCTGGTAGACCGGCATCCCGGCCAGCTTGCCCTTGATGTCCCACAGGGCCATGTCGACGGCGGCGATCGCGGCCATCGTGACCGGGCCGCGGCGCCAGTAGGAGGACCGGTACAGGAACTGCCAGGTGTCCTCGATCCGGTGCGGGTCCTTGCCGATCAGCAGCTGCGCGACGTGCTCCTTCAGGTAGGCGGCCACGGCGAGCTCGCGGCCGTTGAGGGTGGCGTCGCCGATGCCGGTGACGCCGTCTTCTGTCGTGATCCGCAGGGTCACGAAGTTCCGGGAGGGGCTGGTCACGAAGACTTCAGCGGCAATGATTTTCACAGCAGGTCCTTTTTTGGTCTGGTGGGGGTGACTTAGTTGCTGGGCGCCAGCGGTGCGGCATCGGCGGGAACGGTGCCGTCGGCGTCGTTCCGGGGGGTTCCGACGGCGCCGCCGTCACCGTCGGTGCGGCGGGCCCGGATCTCGCCGAGGATCCGGGCGTGCATGGTGTCGGTGAGCGTGTACTTGGCCATCACGAGCACGGCCAGGATGGTCATGACCGCGGGCAGTGCGCCGGCGGCGATCTGGATGCCGAAGACGGCGTCAGGGGTCTGGACTGCGCCGGACTTGTAGCCGCCCAGGGCCAGGGCATAGGCCGCGAGCGCACCGCCGACTGCCTGGCCGGTCTTGCGGGTGAAGGAGAACAAGGCGTAGGTGATGCCCTCGGTGCGGACGCCGGTCTTCCACTCGCCGTACTCGACGGTGTCGGCTTCCAGTGCCCACACCACGATGTTGACCGCGAGGACGCCCACGAGGCTGATCACCAGGCCGCCGAAGCCGACCATGGCTTGGCTTGCCGGGGAGAAGAAGATGATGGCACCGCCAACGACCGTGAACAGTGAGGAGAAGATGTAGACCCGCTTCTTTCCGAGGTTCCGGACCAGCTTGGGCATAAATCCAGCCAGCACGAAGGTCAGGCCGAGTTGGATGATGGACAGCACCGGGTACAGGTCCAGCCGGCCAAGGACATCGCGGAGGTAGTAGAGCTGGACCGAAGTCAGGGCCAGGTAGCCGGTAAGGAAGAAGAAGGAGCTCACGCACAGCATGAGCAGCGGCCGGTTGCCCTTGAGCGTCTCCATGCTCTGCTTGAACGTGACGTTGGGGACAGCGCGATGGACCCGTTCCTTGGCGGTCAGGAAGGTGAAGAGGTACAGGGCCGCACCGATGACGACGAAGGCGATAGTGATGGTGGTGAACGTGCCCTGCAGGTTGGCGCCCGGCTTGATCAGGGGTGCCACAAAGATGCCCAAAGCGGAGCCGACCAGCAGCCCGCCGATCATCCGGGCGGAGCCCAGCTTGGCGCGCTCCCCCGGGTCCTGGGTCATGGCGCCGGCCAGCGAGCCGTAGGGGATGTTGACCAGGCTGTAGGCCAGACCCAGGGCCGCGTACGTGACGTAGGCGTAGAGCAGGGTGCCGGATTCGCCGAGGGCGGGGATGGAGAAGGTCGCCACGCTCAGCAGCAGCAGCGGGATGGAGCCGAACATGATGAACGGGCGGAACTTGCCGAACCGCTTGCTGTAGGTCCGGTCCACGACGCGGCCGGCGAAGACGTCTGCGAAGGCATCGAAGATCCGCACCACCAGCAGCAGGGTGCCGGCGGCAGCGGCGGAGATCCCTGCCACGTCCGTGTAGTACACCAGCAGGAACATGGTGGCGGTGGTGAATGCGAGGTTGTTTGCAGCATCGCCGGCGCCATAGCCGATGATGCTGAGCTTGGAAAGCTTTTTCATGAATGGGCTCCTTTACCCGTTGCCGGACTCAGACCCTGGTCCGGGCCCGGCGAAAAAATGTGCGGTCAGGCCTACGCCTCGGAAGTGGTGTTCTTGGTGCCGGCCAGTGCCGTCCACCGCTGGCGCAGGGCGTAGGCGGCGGGCTTGGGCCGCCTGTCCCGGGTGAAGACGCCCTTCTTGTTGCCGTCCACGCGCATGATGCCGTTGGAGGTCTGGAAGTCCGCGAAGTTCCAGACCTGCTCGCCCACCATGGCGTCCACGCGGTCGAAGACCCGGTGGTACATGGCCAGGAACGCGGCCTGGTATTCCTCGCTCCAGGGCTGCTCATAGATCGAGTGGAAACCGGGCATGGTGTCCGGTCCGTACTCGGTCATGATCATGGGCTTGCCGTACTTGGCGTCCCACTCGCGCAGTTCCTTCTCGAGGGACTGCTCGGCTGTTTCGAGGTCGCCGTTGTTGAGGTACCAGCCGTAGTAGCGGTTGAGCAGGACGACGTCGAACAGGTCCCCGAGCAGTTCTTTGTCCGGGGTGTCGAACATGACGTTGACGTAGCCGACCGGCCGGGTGGGGTCCAGCCGGCGGGTCAGTTCCGCGAGGGGCGCGAAGTATTCGCGGGCGCCCTCTTCCGAGCCGTTGGGTTCGTTGGCGATCGACCAGATGACCACGGACGGGTGGTTCTTGTCGCGGGCGACGAGCTCGGAAATCGCCTGCCGGTGGCTGGCGGCGGTGTTGGCGTCCACACCGCCCTCGACGTAGGTCTTCTTGGCAATGCCGCCGAAGACGGCGCCGAAGCCCAGGTGCAGCCCGACGGCGGCGGTTTCGTCGATCACCACGATCCCGTGCCGGTCCGCGAACTCCATGACTTCCTCGGCGTAGGGGTAGTGCGAGGTCCGGAAGGAGTTGGCACCCACCCAGTCCAGGAGCTGGAAGTCGTTGACCATCTGGGCGTTGCTGTGGCCCTTGCCGATGGCCACGTGGTCCTCGTGCATGCCGAAGCCGGTGAGGTAGAAGGGCTCGCCGTTGATGAGGAATTCCTTGCCGTGGACTTCCACGGTGCGGACCCCGACGGGCAGGGTGTAGCTGTCCAGCAGCCGGCCGCCGTCGCGGATCTCGGCGGTGAGGCTGTAGAGGTAGGCGGCACCGGGCTTCCAGAGCACGACGTCGGCGATCGTCAGGGTGCCGCGGGCGCCGTCGGCGCGGGCAACCTCTGCGCCGTCGGCGTCCCGGAGGGAAACGGTGACCGTTTCACTGCCGGTTCCGCCGGCGGTGGCGATGGAGTACTCGACGCTGCCGGCCGATGCCTCGAAGCCGGTGACCACGGTGATGTCATCGACGGTCACCGCGGGGGTGCTGAACAGCCAGACGCTGCGGTGCAGTCCGGCGTAGTTGTAGAAGTCGTGGAGGTAGCTCTGCTGGCGGCGGCCGCCCTCCGTGACGGTGATGGTTCCCGGCGGAATCGTGGCCTGGGTGAGCTCGTTGTTGACGGAGATGGTGAGGCGGAAGACCTGCCCGGGCGCCACGTGCTCGGTGATGTCCGCGCTGAACGGCATGTAGCCGCCGGTGTGCTGGGCCACCAGGGTCTCATCAACCCACACCATGCCCTCGTGCGTTGCGGAGTCGAGGCGGACGTGGATGCGCTCCCCGGCCCAGCCGCGCGGCACGCGCACGTCCCGCTGGTACCAGACGTAGCCGACGTGGTCCCTGATGGCTTTGTCCGGGAAGACGTCGTTGTAGCTGGCCGGGACACCCATTTCCAGGTCCGAGTCCAGCGGCGCCCGGAACCATTCGTCCCGGTGGCCGGAGCGGCCAAAGTCCACCTTGAAGCGGTACAGGCCGTCGAGATTGACGATCTCGCGGGTTTCACTGGCCTGGGGCTTGAGCATCGTGGGGAATCCTTACGCGTCGTTGCGGGGCGGGCCTTCTGGTGCGGCCGGCGGTGCCGGTTGCCACCCGGTGGCTTCTTCGTCTGGATGTAATCCTAGTCACTTGGCAATCTTTTGGCAAGCGGTTGCCATAAATTTCTACTAGACCCGATCTGCCCCGCGTCCGGCATAGCACTGCCCGGGAACCGGCAAGGGCCGGCGCCCGGGCAGCAGTGCCTGCAGAAGGTCTTCTTACTCCGGGACAGCCGGCCCGGAGAAGGCTCCCCGGAGGTTCTCGACGAGCTCGGCGACGGGACCGCCGGCGGGTGCCGCAGTGTCCACGAGGCCCGGGGACAGCAGGGCGAGCAGGGCGCGGGTGCTCTCCGCGCCGCCAAGCGCGTTGGCCGCGGCTACCTCCGCCGCGAGCGGGTCCTGGAACTGGGCCGCCGAGGCGCTGAAATCCATCCAGGCGGCGATCATGCGGGCAGCCGCCGCGCCGGAACGGCCCCGGGCACGCTCGGCCAGCAGCACGGGAACCGCGCGCATGCGCAGCTTGGTGCTTCCGTCCATCGCGATCTGGGCCAGGTGGTGAGCAATCCGGCCGTTGCCGAAGCGCTCCAGCAACGCGGCGCGGTACGCGGGAATCTGCAGGTCGGGGCCGTGCAGGTTGGCTTCGGCCTCGTCCCAGAACCGTTCCACGGCGTGCCGGCAGAGCTCGTCCTGCAGGGCCTCGGCCACGGTGGCGTGGCCGCGCAACTGCCCGGCGTAGGCCAGCAGCGAGTGCGCGCCGTTGAGGAGCCAGAGCTTGCGGTTTTCATACGGCTCGATGTCGTCCACGAACACGGCCCCGGCGTCCTGCCAGCGCGGGCGCCCGGCGGGGAAGTCGCCGCTGAGGACCCAGTTGCGGAACGGCTCGGCCACCACGGGCGAGGTGTCCCGGTAGCCGCAGGCGGTCTCGACGGCGGCGATGTCAGCCTCCGTGGTCCGCGGCGTGATCCGGTCCACCGAGGTGCTGACAAAGCTGATGTTGGCCTCGATCCAGGCGGCGAGCCCGGCGTCCCAGGCGGCAGCCAGGCCGGTGACGGCCCGGCGCGCGACGGTGCCGTTGCTGGCGAGGTTGTCGCAGCAGACCACGGCCAGGGGTCCGGCCCCGGCGGCGCGGCGGCCGGCGAGGGCGAAGACCAGCCGGCCCAGCGGCGTCGCGGGGCTGCCGGTCCCCCGCGCGAGCACGGCGAGGTCCGTCTCGACGTCGGGGGCCCGGAGGTCCAGCCGGCCGTCGGTGCCAAGCCGGTAGGCGGCCTCGGTGATGGTCAGGGTGATGATGGCGGTGGCGGGTGCGGCCACGAGTTCGGCGAGCCGGCCGACGTCGGCCCCGTCCACGGCAGCAACAATGCTGCCGATCACCTCGAAGGAATCCCCCGCGTCGCCGCGCTCCACGAGCGTGAACAGGCCGTCCTGCTCCGCCAGTGCCAGGGCCGCGTCCGGGCGCCGGCCGGTGAAGGAGGCGATCCCCCATTCCGGGGCGTCGCCGGCCCGGTGGGTGTACCACGCCTGGTGTGAGCGGTGGAAGGCGCCGAGGCCCAGGTGGACGATCCGCACCGGGGCCTTGGCCGCGGGACGAAGGCTGCGGTTCAGCCGCGGCAGGTCTGCCGCCGGGTCCCCGGTAACCGCCGCGGCCGCCGGATCTGCCAATCCTGCGGGGCCAGCGGCTCCGGCATTTTCTGTCATGGTCATAGCTTGAAAACCCTTCGCGGGGAGCCGTCGACGAGGTCGACGATGATGTCGTGGGCGCGGTCCTCGCTGATCCGGTGTTCCGCCACGAGGCGGGCCAGGAAGGAGGCCTCGATCCGGCGGGAAGCATTGTGCCGGGCGGGGATGGAGCAGAAGGCGCGGGTGTCGTCGATGAACCCCGAGGACCGGGAGAACCCTGCGGTTTCGGTCACGGCGGACCGGAACCGCAGCATCGCATCCGGTGCGTCCAGGAACCACCACGGGGCGCCGAGGTACACCGAGGGGTAGAAGCCTGCCAGGGGTGCGAGTTCGCGCGAATAGACCGTCTCGTCCATGGTGAAGAGCACCAGATGGAAGTCCTTGCTGTTGCCGAAGTCCTGCAGCACGGGCCGGATGGACTCGGTGTAGTCGATTGCAAAGGGGATGTCGTGCCCGGTGTCCGCACCGAACTTGCTGAAGGTCTCCGTGTGGTGGTTGCGGAAGGATCCCGGGTGGATGGTCATGACCAGGCCGTCCTCCACCGACATCCGGGCCATCTGGTACATCATGTGGGCCTCGAAGTCTTCGCGCTCGGCGGCACTGGCTTCGCCGGAACGGGCCCGCTCGAAGAGCCGTTCCGCTTCTGAGGCGTCCAGCTTGAGGGTGCGCGGGGTGCGCACGCCGTGGTCGGCCGACACAGCGCCATGCTCCACAAAGTAACGACGCCGGTTCTCGAGGGCGGTGAGGTAGCCGGCAAAGCCGCTGCCGCCGTCGCCCGCTGCCGCGATGAGGCGTTCAACGTTGCCGCCCCAGGCGGGGTTGGCCGGGTTCAGGTAGGCGTCGGGCCGGAAAGTCGGGAGCACGCGGCCATGGAAGGTGGCATCCCCTGCCAGGGCCTTGTGGGCCGCCAGGTCATCCAGGGGATCGTCCGTGGTGGCCAGGACCTCGATGTTGAAGTCCTTGAACAGCTGGCGGGGGCGGAAATCCGCCTCCTGGAGCCGGGCGGAGATGGCGTCGTAGGAGGCATCTGCGGTGGCGGCGCCGATCTCCTGGGCCAGGCCAAAGACGCTGTGGAACTGGTCGCGCAGCCAGTAACCCGAGGCGGTGCCCTCGAAGAGCGGCCATGCCTCGCAGAACGCACGCCACACGCTGCGCGATTCCGGGGCCGCGGCGGACGGGTCCGCCTGGGCGCCGGCCTGCGCGCGCAGCTGTTCGAGCGGCACACCGCTGGCGTGGATCAGGCGGGTGACGTAGTGGTCCGGGCTGACCAGCAACGCCGCCGGATCGGGGAAGGGCGTGTTCTGCTCGAGCACGGCGGCATCGACGTGTCCGTGCGGGGAGATGATCGGAAGGTCCTGGACCCGGCCCAGGAGATCGCGGGCGATGCTTCGCGTTCCGGGATCCGCGGGCAGGAGCCGGTCTGGGTGGGCAGAAATCGACTGTGACATAGCTCAATGGTCGTCCCGCGCCTGCCGCTTGTCAACCGGTTGCCAAAAATTGCCAAAAGATTCCACGGGGCATTTTCCGCGCCTAGTACGGATCCTCGCGGGGGGAAACGGACGTCCGCTGCCAGGATCCCAGCCGCGGATTTCCAAAAGTGGAGCGGAATGCAGAAAGGGCAGCCGAATGCGAGGCGGCGGCGCCTACTTGGCCGCGATCAGCCTGCCGCTGGAACCCCGCAGCACGAGCTCGGTTTCCACCCGCAGTGTCTCCGGGGTTTCCCCGCCGGTGCCGGCGAGGTGGTCCAGGAGGATCGTTGCCGCGCCGGACCCGCATTCGCCCAGCGGGGACCGCACGGTGGTCAGGGGCGGGGTGGTGAAATCCGCCCCGAAGATATCGTCAAAGCCCACGATGCTGATCTGGTCCGGGACCATCAGGCCGGCGGCTTGGAGCTCCTGCATCAGGCCGATGGCCAGGAGGTCGTTGTACGTCAGCACCGCCGTCGCACCGCTGGCCAGGACCTCGCGCGCGGACTGCCGGCCGCCGTCGACCGTTGGCTTGCTGGATTCGAGCCGCACGGCTTCCAGTCGGGACCATTCACAGGCAGAGCGGACTCCGTCCCAGCGCTGCGTGGACATCCAGGACTGGGACGGCCCGGCCACGTAGGCGACCTTCTTGTGCCCGTTCGCGGCCAGGCTGCGGACGGCCTCGCTGATCCCCTTGTTGACGTCCGGGACAACGCACGGCACACCGTCGACCTCGCGGTTGATGACCACCACGGGCTTGTCGCGGGCGAGGGCGCGGATGTCGTCGTCGTCCATGCGCGGGCTGGCGAGGATGAGCCCGTCCACGGTGGCCATCATCCGCCGGGCCGTTGTCAGCTCGGTGACCGCGGACTCGGCCGAATCCGCGAGGACCAGGGTGTAGTCGCGGGCGGTGGCAGTGGCGCCGGCGCCGCGGATGATGTCGAAGAACGTGGGGTTCGTGATGTCGGCGACGATCAGGCCGAACGTGCTCGTCCGTCCCGTGGGCAGGGCTCGGGCGAACGGGTTCACCTGGTAGTGGAGCTCGGCGGCGGCATCCTCGATGAGTTTCTGCGTCTTGGCGCTGACCCGTCCCGGCTTGCTGAGGGCCCGCGACACCGTGGACGGGTTGACCCCGGCGACCTTGGCGATGTCGTAGATGGTGGCGCTGGATTTCCCGTCGCGGGCATGCTTCTTGACCGGTGCTGGTGTTGCGGCAACGTCGGGCTTCGCGGGTTCAGTCACCGCCCCATCCTACCGATGAAACCGGGCCCAAGTAGCTCGCAGCAGGGGCCGTTTTGAGCCCGCATAACGGCCCCAGCTGCGAGTCAGTTGGGCTGGGTGCACTAGGCGCGCTCGGGGAACTTCCCTTCCCCGGCGATCCGCTTGTTGAGCTCGGTGAGGAACTCGTCCTCGTCGAAGTCCAGGCCCACTTCGCGGCCCGTCCAGCTGGAGAGGTGGATGGCGTTGGCCAGCCGGACGCCCTTGATGCCGTCCGAGCCCGGCGCCAGCAGCGGGGTGCCGTCCATGATGTTGGCGGCGAAGTTTTCCAGGACACCCGCGTGCTGGGCGCCCCAGACGGACTCGAACTCGATGACCTCGGTGCTGTAGTACGCCTCAGGGTTCAGTTCGCCCATGAAGAGCTTCCGGACGTCATCCATGTCCATGCCGTCACTGAGTTCGCGCTCCGGCTTGTGCAGGCGGGTCACGGTGGCCGTTTTGGAGTCTTCGACCACGATCTTGCCCTGGTCGCCCAGGATTTCGAAGCGGTCGGTGCCCACGAGGTCGTGTGTCGCCGTGACGAAGACGCCGGTGGCGCCGTTGCCGTAGTCCACCACTGCGGTCACCTCGTCCTCGACGGCGATGTCACGGCGGAAGCCGTAGGCAACCTTGGAGTAGACAGACTTCGGTACTCCACAGATCCACTGCCACAAATCCAACTGGTGCGGCGCCTGGTTGACCAGCACGCCGCCGCCTTCTCCGCCCCAGGTTGCCCGCCATTCGCTTGAGTTGTAGTAGCCCTGCGGCCGCCACCAGTTGGTGATGATCCAGTTGGTTCGGCGGATCGCGCCGATTTCGCCGTTGTCGACGATTTCCTTGAGCTTCTGGTACAGCGGGTTGTTGCGCTGGTTGAACATGATCGCGAAGGACAGTTCCGGCTTGCCGGCGGCAAACTCGTTGAGCTCCTTGACCTGCTTGGTGTAGACGCCGGCGGGCTTCTCCACGAGGGCGTGGATGCCGCGCTTGAGCGTCTCGATGCCCATCTCCGGGTGCAGGAAGTGCGGCACGCAGGTGACGGCGGCGTCGACGTCGCCGCTGTCCAGCATGGCGATGTAGTCCTCGTAGAACGGAACGTCCGGGTATGTTGCCGAAGCAAGTTCCTTCTTCGCCGGATCAATGTCGCAGATGGCGCCGATCACCATGTTCGGGACCAGTCCGTCCGCGATGAACTTCGCGTACATGCCACCCTGCTGGCCCAGGCCGATGATGCCGAGGCGTACTTTCTTACCCATGTGGGGGTTCTCCCTAATCTAGAAAAGGTTCGAGTGGCCCATGGCCACGAGGTTGTCGTAGGAGGTCTGCAGCGCGTCCCACACCGTGCGCCCATAGAGTTCGTCCTGCTCCACGAGCAGGTAACGGGCGCCGGCGGCCTGCGCGGCCGGGATGATGGCGGGGAAATCCAGGTTGCCCTCGCCCACTTCGGCGAACTGGACCACGTCCTTGAAATCGGCCATGAAGCCCTTGAAGTCCCCGGTTTCCAGGAAGCCAAAGGCGCGCTCGGGCAGCTGGCCGATCCGGTAATCCTTCAGGTGCACCATGGCCGTGCGGCCGGCGTACTTTTCCAAGGTGCGGACCGGGTCCAGGCCGCCGCGCTGGACCCAGTGGACATCGATTTCCAGGCCCATGGCCGGTGAGTTGGCGGCGATGATGTCCAGCATGTAGGTGCCGTCAAACTTCGCGAACTCGATGTGGTGGTTGTGGTAGTACAGGCCGATCCCGTGCCCGGCCAGTCGCTCAGCGTATTCGTTGGCCTGCTTGGCAAAGTCCACCACGGCGCCGATCGACTTCATGGCCGGGAACGGCAGCATGCCGATCCGCAGGAGCTTGGCGTCAAGACGCTGTGCGTCCTCGACAATCTTGTCGAAGTGGTCCTTCAGGGAATCGGCGGCCATGCCCTTGGGGGTTTCCATGGCCACCGAGAGGGCGGCCACGTCCATGCCGAGCTCGGTCTGCGCGCGGTCCAGTTCCGCCACGTTCTCCGGCGTCATGGGGATCTGGGAGACCTCGACGGCGTTGTAGCCGATTGCGTTGACCTTCCGGAGCGTCTCGAACGCCCCGAGTTCGGCAAAGCTGTCCTTCAGCATCATCGCCTGCACGCCAATTCTGGCTGTTGTTGTCACGCCTGTTCCTCCATTGCCCGCCGGATCCTCGAAGAGAATCCGGCCGTTGTGTTCGTTTGCTGTTGTGTCCGTTTGCTGTGGTCTTTGCCTGAAGCAGCCCCTCAGGCGGGGACGCCCGCTTGTTCGTGCTGCATCCGCTGCGCTTCGAGCAGGCGGTGCCGGTCCGCGCGGCGCTGTTCCTGGCGGTCCGGGTCCGGGACCGGGGACGCGAGCAGCAGCCGCTGGGTGTAGGGGTGGTCGGGGTCGGTGGTGACGACGCCGGCCGGGCCTTGTTCGACGATCTCGCCGTGGTACATCACGGCGACGCGGTGGCTGATGTGCCGGACGACGTCGAGGTCGTGCGAGACGAAGAGGTAGGACACGCCGGTGTCCTTCTGGATCTGCAGGAACAGGTCCAGCACCCGGGCCTGGGTGGAGAGGTCCAGCGCGCTGACGGGCTCATCGCAGACAATCAGCTTCGGCGAGAGTGCCAGGGCCCGGGCGATCGCCACACGCTGGCGCTGCCCGCCGCTGAATTCGCGCGGCAGCCGGTTGATGGCATCGGAGGGCAGGCCCACCTGGTCCAGGAGTTCCTTCACGCGCTTCTTGGCCTGCGCGGCTTCCATGCCCTGCACGCCCAGTGGTTCGGCGAGGATGTCGCCGATTTCCAGTGCGGGGTTCAGCGAGGTGTACGGATCCTGGAAGACCACCTGTAGCTCCCGGCTCAGGACCCGCCGGTCCTTGCGGGTGGCGTGGCTGATGTCCTTGCCTTCGAAGCTGATCTTCCCGGCGGTCACCGGGGCCAGCCCCAGGATGGCGCGGCCCAGGGTGGTCTTGCCGGACCCGGACTCCCCCACCAGTCCCAGGGTTTCGCCCCGGCCGATGGAGATGTTGATGTCCGTCAGGGCGCGGAAGGGCTTGGCCCGGAACTTCTTGCTGGGGTACTCCACCACGAGCTGCTCTACGGTGAGCAGCGGCGCGTTCTCCATGGTGCTCATGCGACGGGCTCCTTCTGCAGGGTGGAAACGAGCGTGGACATGGGTTCCTTGCCTTCGAGCATCGACGCCAAGAGCGTTTGTGTATAGGGTTCCTGCGGATTGCGGAGGATGTCGCGGACGGATCCTTCCTCCACGAGCCGGCCGTTCTGCATGACGGCCACGCGGTCGCAGAGGTCCGCCACCACACCGAAGTTGTGGGTCACCAGGATGACGCCGATGTTCAGGCGCTGCTGGAGTTCGCGCAGCAGGTCCAGGACGTCCGCCTGCACCGTGACATCCAGGGCCGTGGTGGGCTCATCGGCGATCACGAGGTCCGGTTCGCAGCTGATGGCTCCGGCGATCAGCACGCGCTGGGCCATGCCCCCCGAGACTTCGTGCGGGTAGGCGTTGAAGGTCCGGTCCGGGTTGGCGATGCCGACGTCCGTGAGCAGTTTCAGGGCCCGTTTCCTGGCCTCGGCCTTGGAGATCCCGAGGACGCGCACCATGGGCGTCACCAGCTGGTAGCCGATGGTGAAGGCAGGGTCCAGGTTGCTCATGGGCTCCTGTGGAATGTAGGAAATCCGTTTGCCGCGCAGCTTGGACAGCCGCTCCTGGCTGACCCGTTCATCGCCCGGGGCAACGGTGTAGTTGCCGTCGAACTGGATGGAGCCGCCCACAATGCGGGCGTTGTCCGGCAGCAGCCCCAGGATGGAGAAGGCGGTCTGGGACTTGCCCGAGCCCGATTCGCCCACAATCCCCAGGATCTCGCCGCGGTCCACGTGGAAGGAGACGTCGTCAACGACTTTCTTGATGGAACCGTCTGCCTGGGGATACCCGACGCCGAGATTGGTCACCTTGACCAGGTGGTGCTCGGTTCCGGCGACGACGGTGGCTACCGGCTTCCGGGACGTCCGCACGGCGGCGGGTGCCGCCGTCGTACCTTCCGGCGCGGCCTTCTTCTTGCGGTGGTTGATCTTCTCGCCGTCTTCCAGGGCGTCGCGGAGGGCGTTGCCGAGCAGAACCAGGCCGCCGATGGTCAGCGCCATGGCGAGTGCCGGCCAGAAGAGCAGGGTCGGGTTCAGGTAGACGTTCTTGAAGCCCTCGGAGAGCATGACGCCCCAGGTCGCCTTGGTGGGGTCGCCAAGGCCCAAGAACTCCAGGCCGGACTGGATGGCGATGGCCACGCCGGCAATCGCCGCGGTCTGGATGATGATGGGGGCCCGGACCACGGAGAAGATGTGGCGGGCGATGATGCTGAGGTCCGACAGCCCGGAGACCCGTGCGGCGTCAACATAGAGCTCGTTGCGCACCGACTGCACGGCCGTGCGGGTCAGCCGGAAATAGGACGGGCTGATCAGGACGCCGAAGGCGATCATGGACATCCACACCGAGGGGCCGAAGGCAGCACGGATGGTCAGTAGGACGATGAGGCCGGGAAGACTCATGAGGATGCCGACCACCCAGTTGGAGGCTGCCTCGAACTTCCCGGCGTAGTAGCCGGCGATCAGGCCGGCCGGCAGGCCGATGGCAATGGCCACGCCCGCGCAGAGCAGGGCGGAAAGCAGCGTCAGCTGCGCGCCAAACAGAAGCCGGCTCCAGACATCGCGCCCGGCGCTGTCCGTTCCGAGAATGTTCACGGAGTCCGGAGCGGCGAGGGTCTTGGCAATATTGGCGTAGTTCTGGTCAAAGGGCGCCAGGACCGGCGCCAGAATGGCCAGGACCGCGATCACCGTCAGGATCGCGATGGCAGCGATCCCCAGCGGGTTCCTGAACAGGCGGCGAATGACGGTGGAGCGGACGACTGTGCCGCTCTGACCTGTGCCGCTCTGCACCGGCGACGCGGCCGGTACGGGGGCGGCGGCAGCCGCAGTTTCTAAAGAATCGCTCATGACGCACGCACCTTCGGGTTGAGCCAGCCATTAAGAATGTCCACCAGCAGGTTCACCACGATGACGACGACCACCGTGTACATCACGACGCCCATCACCACCGGAAGATCCGACTGGCCGGTGGCGGCGACCGCCAGCGGGCCCATGCCGGGCAGGGCGAAGATCTGCTCAATGATCACGACGCCACCCAGCATGCCGATCAGCTGGAGGCTCAGCACAGTGAGTCCGGCGGGGGCGGCACTGCGCAGGACGTGCTTGAAGAGAATCTCGCGTTCGCTGATGCCCCGGCTGCGCAGGGTGCGGACGTAGTCCCGCTCGAGTTGTTTGATGACGGCGCTGCGGATCTGCTGCGCGCCTCCGGTGACGCCGTTGATCAGCAAGGCGATCACGGGAAGCGCCATGGAATAGACCCACGCGTCGGGTCCGGAGTCAGGCGAGATGGTGCTGGTGGCCGGGAAGAGGCCCAGCTGGATGGCCAGGAGGGTGACCAGGATGACGCCGATCACGAACCCCGGAACGGAGTCGCCGATGATGGCGCCAACCTGGACCACCCGGTCCACCCAGCCGCGCTTGACGGCAGCAAGGACGCCAATGAGGGCGGCGCAGATTGCGATCAGGATCATTGCGGCGAAGACCATGGTCATGGTCACCGGGATCCGGCTGGCCAGGGAGTTGGCCACCGGTTCCGAGCTGAACCAGGAGGCTCCGAGGTTTCCGCTCAAGGCATCGGTCACCCAGGCGAGGTAGCGGGCCACCAGGGGCTGGTCCAGTCCGAGCTCGTGTTCTTTCATCGCCACCTGCTCAGCGGTGGCCTGGTCACCCAGGATGTTCCTGGCGATGCTCCCGCTGGAGATGTACAGCAGGAAGAAGGTGAGCGCCGAGACAACACCCAGCACCACCAGCCCGCTGCCCAGCCTTTTCGCAATGAACCTGATCATGGCGTCCTACTTGGCGGGTGAGTAGTTGTAGATGGACGGAACGGCCTGCTGGATCTGCGGGGTGACGTTCACCTTGGCGTTGTGGTAGTACATCTGGTTGACCCGGAACAGCGGCGCGAACCACGCCTGCTCCACCACATACTTGTTGACGTCCTGGGCCAGCTTCCCGACATCGGCGCCGCCGTTGCGCACGGCGTCAATCTTGGAGTCGAGCTCCGGCGTCGCGTTCTTGAACGGGTTGTAGAGCCCCTTGGTGGAGACGATCTGGTTGATGGCAACCGTCGGCTCACCCTGGAAGAGCGAGAAGTACATGGTGGTGAACTTCTGGGAAGCCACATCGGACGTGAAGGTGTTGGTCAGCGCGGCGCCCACCTTGAGGGTGATGCCCACGTCTGCCAGCTGCTGCTGGACGACGGAAATCTGGGTTTCGAACCCGGGGACGCTCGGGACTTCCAGGGTGACGCCGTTTTCGTAGCCGGCGTCCTTCAGGAGCTGCTTGGCCTTGGCGGGATCGTAGGTGTAGTAGTTCTCCAGCGCCGGGGTCCAGGCCCCGCTGGCCTTGCCAAACGGCTGCGAGGTCGGCGTGCCCTGTCCCAGCATGACCTGGTCCAAGATGGTCTTGCGGTCGAAGGCGTAGTTGATGGCCTGGCGGACCCTGACGTCCTTCAGCGCCGGGTTCTTGGCACCGTCACGGTCCATCAGGAGCAGCCCCTGCCAGTCAACCTCGTTGGCGGCCAGCTGCATCTTGGCGCCCTCGGCCTGCTTGCCGGTCTTGGGGTCCAGGAGGGTGGCGTCCACCTGGCCGGAGACCAGGGCGTTGGTGCGGGCGGTGAGATCGGTCAGGATCTTGAAGGTCAGCTTGGAGTACTTCTGCAGATCCTTGTTCCAGTAATCCTTGCGTGCCGTGAAGACCGTCTGGGAATCCTTGACGGACGCGGCCTTGTCCATCACGTAAGGTCCGGAGCCGACCGGTTCGGTCTTGATGCCCTCGGTGCCGAGCGCCTTGGGGCTGCCCATCAGGCCGGCGGCCTGGCTGAGGAAGTATTCCAGGGCCGGGTCCGGGGTAGTGAGGTTGATGTCAATGGTGTCGGCGTCCACAACCGTCACATCCTGAACGGAGGACAGCTGCGCCATCTGCGGGCCGTTGGCCGTCTTGAAGTGGTCGATGTTGGCCTTGGCGGCCTCGGCGTCGAACCTGGCGCCGTCGCTGAAGGTGACGTCCGTGCGCAGGTCCACCGTCAGTTTGGTGTTGGTCGCGTTGTATTTCCAGTCCGTCGCCAGCATGGGGCTGAGCTTTCCGTCCGGTTCCCGCAGGATCAGCGTGTCATAGACCGCCTGGTACGGCTGGAGAAGGTGGCCCACGTGCGCCTGGGCGGGATCCCAGGACCGGACGTCCTGGATGGTGCCCAGCGTCAGGGACGTGGCGGGGGTGCCGGCGGCCGCGCCGCCGGCCGCAGCGCCGCCGCCACAGGCTGTGAGCGCGAGGGACGCGCTGAGGATGAGGGCAGCTGCTGCTGCCTTGGGACCGAACTTCATTGTTGGCTCCTATCGCTTGACGAGGTCCGTGTCACCGGACGCTTGCAGCGGCACTGTGGCCTGGGCCACAGTGCCGCTTGTGGGTTCAGCGTACGTTGGGTTGCCATATCTGGCAACCGGTTGTCATGAATTTTCGGCTTTGTTGCTTTACCACGCGTTTGAAGGCGCAGCACGACGGCGGAATGGCGCCACTCAGGGGCACGCCGGGGCGCTCCGGAGCACTTGGGGACCGGCGCTTCCTGGTACGGAGCCCGCGGCCCGTGCCGGGGCGCTCCGGGCGCCCTCTGCTTAGGAGACCTTGGCCTCGGAGCCGGGGTAGGACTGCCGGTACAGTTCCTTCACGATCCGCAGCGACTTCGCCCCTTCGGCGGCGTCAATCCAGAACGGGCCCGGTTGCGCCAACCCGGCATAGAAGTCCGCGATCAGCAAGGCATGCGAGACGCCCCAGTAGGAGCGCCCGCCCGAGCCGATGGCGCGTTCGCGCACCACCTCGCTGCGCCCGTCGTCGTACGTCACCGTCAGGTCACCGCGCAGGCTCAGTGCTGCCGTTTCGGTGCTGATGTCCAGGGTGACGGGTGCGTTGACCGCGTTGGCGAGGGTGGCATAGAAGACGCTGCGCGCGCCGTTGCTGTGGAGGGCTGCGAACTCTGCCGTGTCCTCCACCTCGATGGCTTCCGCGAGGGCGCGGGTCGAGGCGCTGCCGGAGAGCGACACGATGTCGCCCACCAGCCATTGCAGCAGGTCAACGGTGTGGATGGCCTGGTTCATCATGAGGCCTCCGCCGCCACCGCCCCAGCTTCCGCGCCAGGGCCGGCTGAGGTAGTAGTCGGCGTCACGGTGCCACATGACGGTGGCCGAGGCCCCCAGCACGCTGCCCAGCCCACCGGAGTCCAGCAGCCGCCGCATTTCCTGCACCGGGGCGTTGTAGCGGTTTTGGAAGCACAGGCCAATCCGGGCCGTGCTTTCCGCGGCAGCGGCCAGTAGCCGCTCGCCCTCGGCCAGGGTGTGCGCCAGGGGTTTTTCGAGCACCACGTGGATGCCGCGGCGCAGGCAGTCGATGGCGATCGCAGCATGCTCGTGATGCGGGGTGGTGATGTGCACGACGTCCGGGGCGGCCGCCTCCAGCATGTCGCGGTAGTCCTCGAACGCCGGGACCCCGTGAGCCGCCTGCGCCGTGGCGCGGCGCTCCGGATCCGTGTCGCAGACGGCCACCAGATCGGCGTCGTCCATCCCGGCAAGCGCGTCAAAGTGAACGATCGACACGTCGCCGCAGCCGATGATTGCCGCCTTTGGCATCCGTAGCTCCCTCATTCGTCTAGTGCTTCATCCATTGGCTGATTCATTCGTTGGGTGCTGCTGCGCTCCTGCTAGATGAGGTCGATGTGGTTTGTCGCGGCCAGCCCGGCGAAGGCGCGCGCCGCGGAACCGAAGGCAACCGGGCCGGAGAATCCGCCCAGTTCATGGGCGCTGGCCAGGTGCGGCTCCAAGGAGGCGAAACCGCGGTAGCCGTCGGCTTTCAGGGCCGCGACGGTTTCCTTCAATTCGCCGTCGCCCTCCCCGGCCGGGACCACTTCGCCGGTTCCCGCCAGCGCATCTTTGACTTGGAAGTATTCCAGGTAGGGGCGCAGCATGGCGTAGCCGTCTGTGAACGGCTTGACGCCGACCTGGACGAAGTTCGCGTTGTCCCAGGCGAGGCGCAGGGACGGCGAATCGACGGACTTCATGATGTCCAGCACCCGCTCGGGCGTATCGCCGTAAATGCCCTTTTCGTTCTCATGCAGAAGCACGACGCCGGCCTCCGCGGCGAGCGCCGCCAGCGCCGCCATGCGGGTCATCACGTCCTCGCGGATCTCTTCCTGGCTCTGTCCCTCGGCCCGGTAGAAGGAGAAGATGCGGATGTACTTGGTCTCCAGCGTCTTGGCGGCCTCAATGATCCGGCGCAGCCGCTGCACTTCATGCTCAACCGGAAGGGACACCTCCACCTTGCCGATGGGGCTGGCGACGGCGGAGACCTTCAGGCCCTTGGCGTCCAGAACCGCTTTGAGTTCGACGAGCTGCTCCGCCGAAAGCTCGGAAACGTTGGTTCCCCAGGCGCTGCGCACCTCAATGTGCTTGGCGCCGATCGCCAACAGCACTGCCGCCTGGACCTCGGGATTGGGGTCAACCTCGTCGCCAAAGCCGGAGAGGGTGAAGCTGGTTGATGCTGACGCTGTTGTCAATTTGGGCTCCCGATTCAAGTGCCCCGCCACCGGGGCAGGGTGAGTCAGTTCACAGTGATGGTCTCGATGCGAGTCTAACCGGACTGCCAATTCTTGACAACCGATTGCCAAACGTTTGCAACTGTGCCATTCTTTGTTCACGGTGCCCCTGTAGCACGGCTCACTCGGCACGGTTACCCAGCAACGCGCGCCGTGATCCGCGCCTGGTGGTTTCCGGCAGATTTCCTTGTGTGCTCAAAAACCTAATGCGCGGAAACCCGAACATCACTGCCCAGAGACACTTGCTCAGAGAGGAGCCCCGTGTCGACGCATCCGGACCAGGCCGAGCGGCCCGCAACCATCCATGACATTGCAGCGCTCTGCGGCGTGGCGGCCTCCACCGTTTCCCGGGCGCTCTCGACGCCGGAACGGGTCAACGTACGGACCCGCGCGCGGATCGAGGAAGCGGCCGCCATGCTCAACTACACACCCAACAGCCAGGCCAAGGCACTCAGTTCCGGCCGCACCGGCGCCGTAGGGGTCCTGGTGCCCGACATCACCAACCCCTTCTACTTCGATCTCATCCGCGGCACGCAGCTCCAGCTCAAGGCAGCCGGATACACCCAGCTGCTGGTGGACACGGAGGAATCCGATGAGGTGGAAGCCAGCGCCATGGAGCAGCTCCGCAAGGGTGCCGACGGAATCATCGTGGCCGCCTCCCGGCTCAGCGACGAGGTCCTCCTGGCGGCGGCGGCGAAGATCCCGGTGGTTGCGGTCAACCGCGACGTTCCCGGGGTGCCCGCAGTCATCATCGACACCCCCTCCGCGACCAGCCAGGCACTGGACCACCTGATCTCGCTGGGGCACACCCGGGTGGCCTATGTGGCAGGTCCCGTGTCGTCGCAGTCCAGCGAACGGCGGTGGACGGCCCTGTCCGAGGCGGCCGAGGCGCGCGGCGTGGAGGCCCATCGGCTCGGGCCCTTCGCCCCGACAACACAGTCCGGCGCCGCCGCCGCGGACGCCGCCGTGCACAGCCGGGTCAGCGCCTGCATCGCTTTCAACGACCTCATTGCCATCGGGATGCTCCAGCGGCTGCGCGAGCGCGGGATCCGCGTCCCGGAGGACATGAGCATTGTGGGCTGCGACGACATCTTCGGCGCGGACTTCTGCAATCCGCCGCTGACCACCATGGCCTCCCCCATCGAGCAGGCCGGCCGGGTGGCCGTGTCCATGCTGCTGGCCCGGTTGAATCCCCTGGCCGGCGGAGCACGACGCAGCCGCTCGGTCATGCCCACCCACTTGACGGTGCGCGGTTCCACCGGCCCGGCTCCGCAGGATCGATAGGCAAGGCCGGCGATCGACGGCGCCGGAGCCGCACGGCATTCGTGGTTTTCGCGCCGGTTCCGGACGCGTGCACCGATTCCGGCAGTGCGCACCGGGGATCCGCGTGGCGGTTGTCCGAAAGCGCAGCGGCGGTCCGGCAAAGCCGCGCAATTCCGACCCCGGTGCGGCGCCTGACCCGCCGTCCCGGCTGCAACAGTTGAGCGTGGTTGACACCGCTGACTAGGCTGTGAGGCATGCGTGAACTCCAGGCGAAGATCATCGAAGAAATGGGCGTGCAGCCCCGGATCGACCCGGCCGGGGAGGTGCGCAAACGCGTGACGTTCCTGAAGGAATACCTGACGGCAACCCACACCAAGGGGTTTGTCCTGGGCATCTCGGGCGGCCTGGACTCCTCCCTGGCCGGGCGGCTGGCCCAGCTGGCGGTCGAGGAGCTTGAGGCCGAGGGCGTCGAGGCGAATTTCGTGGCCGTCCGGCTCCCCTACGGCGTCCAGCACGACGAGGACGACGCCCAGGCGGCCCTGGACTTCGTGCGCGCCAAGACCGAATGGACGTTCAATATTTCGGCTGCGGTGGACGGCTTCGAGGACGAGTTCGAGAAGACGGTCGGCACCGGGATTTCCGACTTCCACAAGGGCAACACCAAGGCCCGGACCCGGATGATCGCCCAGTATGCCCTGGCCGGCGAGCACAATTACCTTGTGATCGGCACGGACCACGGTGCAGAATCCGTCACCGGATTCTTCACCAAGTACGGCGACGGCGGCGCCGACATCCTGCCGCTGTTCGGGCTCAACAAGCGCCAGAACCGCGCGCTGCTGGCCGAACTCGGCGCGCCGGCCCGCATCTGGGAAAAAATCCCGACGGCGGACCTTCTGGACGGGACGCCAGGCCGCACGGATGAGGATGAACTCGGCCTGAGCTACGACCTGATCGATGACTACCTCGAGGGCCGCGGAGTGCCGGAGGCCGTTGCCGAGCGGATCGAGGGGATGTACCTGCGGACCCGCCACAAGCGCACGGTTCCGGTCACGATTTTCGATACCTGGTGGAAATAGCCGGTACCCCCGAAGGGCTGATGCGGCGCCGGCAGGCACCTGCCGGCGCCGCAGTATCCGGTCTGCCTTAGTCCGGCCCCCTACTTCCGGACTTCGACGGTGCCCACCATGCCCATGAAGTCATGCAGGGCGCAGATGTACTTGAACTCGCCGGCCGAATGGAAGGTCACAGTGAAGTGGCTGCCTGGCGGCATCAGCCCGGAGCTCAGGTCCCCGCCGGTGAAGTGGCCGGGGTCGCCGAGCGGCGCGAAGATGTTGGCCGGTTCCTTGCCGAACGTGACGGTGTGCGGGGCTCCCATGCCGTTGTTCACGAATGTCACGCTTTCACCGACCTTGATGCTGATTTCCTGGTGCACAAACCGCATGACCATGGAGGTCCCGTTGTCCGTGCCGGCGATGACCGTGTTGTTGCTGGCTTGGTCGCGGGCCGCGTCCCAGGACTGGCGTCCGTCGCGCAGGATGCGCTGTTCCTGTTTCTTGGCGTGGCGGTCGTACTGCGACTGCGTGTACGGGTAGTCAGTTCCTGCGTCCCGGACATGGACCATGCCTTTCATGGCCATCCCGTGCACCAAGCAGTAGTACGTGAATTCACCAGTGTGCGGGAATTTCAGTGTGTACTTCGCGGCTTCCTTAAAACCGCTATTGGACACGTTGGACATGACTCCGGAGCTGAAATAGGACTGCCCGTCGTAGACGTTGCTGCCCTGTTTAGAGATCTCTTGCGGATCCGTGGGGTTGAACGGCTGTGTGGATTCCAGTGATTGGCCGGCGGCCAGGAACGTGACGGTGTGGATCTCGGCGGAGTTGGCCTTCCACGTCACCTTGTCGCCGGCGTTGATGTAAATATGCTCGGGCAGGAATGCCATGCCTTGAATCGCCTGGTCTTCGGATTCGGACCCGACCTGCACGGTCCACGTTCTTGACGGCTTGCTGCCGGTCGCCTGGGCGGCGCCGCTGAGTGCCAGAGGCAGCACCAGTGCCATCCCGGCAGCTATCAGGAGGCGCACAAGGCGCGGCATTGCATGTATTGCGGGGTGAGGAGCCATACGACTCACTCCTTTGGGGGAATTCCAGATGTACGGCCGGGGACCGGCCTGGTGTTCGTTTCACGGCCGACGTCGACCACGGCGCCGGCCGGCGCCGGCGGAGGGCGCGTCCGCCGGACCGTTCCTCCCCGGGGACCCCGTGGCGGGGTCGGGGAGTACGGCCGCCGGACCGTGCCCGCTGGCCGGGCACTGGCGATCATATCGGTGCGGGTAACCTCAGCTCACAGAGCGGCAGCTGAAGTCTCCGGATGCAGTTATCATCGTGCTCCGCGGCCCCTGTTTTGTCGAGGCGTCCGGGCCGGCCCACAAAGCATAGCGACACTCCGGTGGGTCCTAGCGGGTGCCTTGCAGCTGCGTCGAAATGCGGTGGGCCTCGTCCATGAGCAGCCGCCCAAGCTGCGGGCGACGGTCTTCCCGGAAGCGCGGCTCGATGCCCGTCAGGGAGAGGGCCCAGGCGGGGCGGCCCCGCTGGTCGAAGACCGCCGCGCCCATCCCCCAGCTTCCTTCCAGGATCAGCCCCGGGTTGACCGCATAGCCGGCCTGCCGCGTGGCTTCGAGGTTCTCACGGACAAGCGCTTCCGTGTGCCCGGCCGCGAAACTGCCCGCGTGGGCTGGCCAATCCGAGAGCAGTTCCTCCTGCTCTTCCGCCGGCAGGAACGCCATGATGGCGGTGCCCGCGGAGGCGACGCCGAGCGGAAACCGCACACCCTCGTGCAGCACGAAGGACCGGACCGGGAAACTTCCCTCCTCCCGGAGCAGGCAGACCGTTTCGTTGCCGCGGCGGATGGAAAAGAAGGCGCTCTCGCCAGTCTCCTCGGCGAGGCGGCGGAGGCTGGGCCGGGCGATGTCCTCAAGCGGGAAACGGGCCGAGGCCACGGACCCCAGCAGCAAGATCTCCGGACCCAGCACCCAGTTGCCGCCCTGCGGGTCCTGGTCCAGCAGGCCCTCGGACGCCAGAGACGAAAGCAGCCGGTGCACGGTGGGCCGGGTGAGCCCGGACTCCCTGACGAGTTCCACGAGCGGGGAGCCTTCCGGTTTTCGTCCGACTATGCGCAGCAGCGACGCGACGCGGCTGACGACTTGTGCGCCCTGGACAGGTAATGAAGACATGTTCTTTCCTCGGATTTCGCGTTAGACCCACTCAATCTATCCATATTGTGGACGCTCACCAGTGTACCGTCCATACTGTAAAAACGGCATGGATGAGGCCAAAATCGTCCATTGACAGCCGTCATTTCTGCACCGTAGGCTCCAACAGCAGAGGAACGGTCCACAAAGTGGATCGCGTCAGGAGCTCAATGAGGAGATGCGATGTCAAAGGTGAAATCCGGAGCGGCCGCCGCGCTGCAGGACGTACTGCGGGACGGCATGACGCTCGCCGTCGGAGGCTTTGGCCTCAGCGGCATCCCGGCTGACCTGATCGAGGCGGTGCGCGATTCGGGCGTCAAAAACCTCACCGTGGTGTCCAACAACATGGGCGTGGACGGCAAGGGCCTCGGCATCCTGATCGAAGCCGGACAGGTCCGCAAGGTGATCGCCTCCTACGTCGGGGAAAACAAACTGTTCGCCGAGCAGTACCTGGCCGGCAAACTGGAGGTGGAGTTCACCCCGCAGGGCACACTTGCGGAGCGCCTCCGTGCCGGCGGCGCCGGGATCCCGGCCTTCTACACGAAGACCGGCGTGGGCACCCTCGTCGCCGAGGGCAAGCCGCTCGCCGAGTTCGACGGCGAAACGTTTGTTCAGGAACGCGCCATCAAGGCCGATGTCGCCCTGGTGCACGCGCACACCGCCGACACCGACGGCAACCTGATCTACCGCTACACCGCGCAGAACTTCAACCCCGTGGTGGCCACGGCCGGCGCCGTGACTGTCGCCGAAGCCGAGGTGATCGTGGAGCCCGGCCAGCTGGACCCGAACCACATCGTCACCCCAGGCGTGTTCGTCCAGCGCCTCGTCCAGGCCAGCGCCCGCGTCAAGGACATCGAACAGCGGACCGTCCGTCCCCGCACTGTAGCTGCCGAAACCGCCGAAGCCACATCCGTGCCGGCCTAAGCGCCGCCCCCTACTTTCTTCAGGAGAATCATCATGGCTTGGACCCGGAATGAAATGGCTGCCATCGCGGCCGAAGAATTGAACGACGGCGACTACGTCAACCTCGGCATCGGCATCCCCACGCTGGTGGCCAACAACCTGCCCGACGGCGTCCGCGTTGTCCTGCAGAGCGAGAACGGGCTGCTCGGCATGGGCCCGTTCCCCTATGAGGGCGAGGAAGACGCGGACCTCATCAACGCCGGCAAGCAGACCGTCACCGTCCTGCCCGGCGGCAGCATCTTCGACTCCGCCACATCCTTTGGCATGATCCGGGGCGGCCACGTCAAGGTCGCGATCCTGGGCGCCATGCAAGTCTCCGGGAACGGCGACCTCGCCAACTGGACCATCCCCGGCAAGATGGTCAAGGGCATGGGCGGCGCCATGGACCTCGTCGCCGGCACCCCGCGCGTCGTGGTCCTCACGGAGCACAACGCCAAGGACGGCACCGCGAAGATCGTCAAGGAATGCACCCTGCCGCTCACCGGGCTCAGTTGCGTGGACCGCATCATCAGCGACCTCGCGGTGTTTGACCTTGTGAAGAATGAACAAGAAACAGGCGGCGGGCGGCGGCTCACGCTCACCCGCCTCGCCCCCGGCGTCACGGTGGAAGAAATTCGCGCGAAGACCGAAGCCGACTTCGACGTCGCGCCCGAAGCACTTGAAGTAACCGAAGAGACAACAGCATTCGAAGGAGCCACGGCATGAGCCTCAAAGACCAGTTCGGCAAGGACGTCCTGCTCACCGGCTGGGGCCACAGCCGCTTCGGCAAACTCACCGACGAGACCCTCGAGTCCCTCATCGTCCAGGTCGCCACCGAGGCGATCGGCAACGCCGGGATCGAGCCCGGCCAGATCGACGAGATCTACCTGGGCCAGTTCAACTCAGGCATGATGCCGCTGGCCTTCCCGTCCTCGCTGGCACTCCAGGTCTCGGACCAGCTCGCCAACGTCCCCTCCACCAGGGTTGAGAACGCCTGTGCCTCCGGCTCGGCCGCGTTCCAGCAAGGCACCAAGTCCCTTCTGGCCGGCACCGCCAAGACCGTCCTGGTGATCGGGGCCGAAAAGATGACCCAGGCCGGGGCCGACGTCGTGGGCGCGGCCCTGCTCGGCGCCGACTACGACATGGCCGGCAAGACCTCCACTACCGGGTTCACCGGACTCTTCGCCGAGGTCGCCAAGCACTACGAGAAGCGCTACGGGGACGGCAACGGAAAGCTCGGCGACGTCCTGGGCACCATCGCAGCCAAGAACCACCGCAACGGCGTGGACAACCCCTACGCCCAGCTCCGCAAGGACCTCGGCGAGGAGTTCTGCCGCACCGTCTCGGACAAGAACCCGATGGTGGCCGATCCGTTGCGGCGCACCGACTGCTCCCCCGTGTCCGACGGCGCCGCCGCCGTCGTCCTCAGCGTTGCCCCGACCGGGGGCGCCACCGCGCCGGTGCGGCTCGCCGGGTTCGGCCAGGCCAACGACTTCTTCCCGGCCGAGCGCCGGGACGCCACCGAATTCGCCGCCACGCGGGTCTCCTGGCAGCGCGCCCTGAGGATGGCCGGTGTCGGCCTGGAGGACCTCGACTTCGCGGAAGTCCACGACTGCTTCACCATCGCCGAGCTGTTGATGTACGAGGCCATGGGACTGACCGAACGCGGCCAGGGCGCCCGGGCCCTCGAGGAAGGCTGGGTCTTCAAGGACGGCAAGCTTCCCGTCAACGTCTCGGGCGGCCTCAAGGCCAAGGGCCACCCGGTCGGCGCCACCGGCGTCTCGCAGCACGTCATCGCCGCCATGCAGCTCACCGGCACGGCCGGCGCCATGCAGTTGGCCAGCCCGCGTCGGGCCGCGGTGCAGAACATGGGCGGGGTCGGCATCGCCAACTACGTCAGCGTCCTCGAAGCCGTCTAAGAAGAACAAACGCGGGGTCAGATACAGCCCATTCCTCATGGCTGGATGGACCACATCTGACCCCGCGTTGCTTGTGGTGGGGGCGCCGGGGGCAGGAATCCGCGGGAAGGGGCGGCCGCTGGTCACCGCTGTCTTTGATGCCGCGGTTCCCATAGGATTTCAGAGGGCTAAATGCATTCCCGGCGACCGCCGGACCACAAGGAGGTGGCGGATGCCGACAGGACCACCCAGTGCGTCAAGCAAGTTCCGCGCGCCCGAGCCTGTTGGCCAGTGGGTTCACCGTGCGCGGCTGACCGAGATGCTCCACTCGGACCGGAAACGGCGGCTCGCGTTGATCCACGCCCCGGCCGGTTTTGGCAAGTCGACCCTTGCCGCCCAATGGATGGAAAGCCTCGCGTCCCAGGGGCTCGTCACCGTCTGGTTGTCCTTGGACCGGGACGACAACAACACCATCTGGTTCCTTTCCCATCTGCTCCAGGCAATCCGCAAAGCCCGGCCCGGACTCGAGGAGGAGCTGCAGCAATTGCTGGAGGAGCGCCCCGACGATGCTGAGCAATACGTGGTTCCCGCCCTCATCAACGCCATCGATGAGGGCGGCGAGGACATCGTCATCACGCTGGATGACTGGCATCTGGTCACGGAGCCCAGAACCAGGGCGGTAGTGGAACGGCTGCTCGATGCCGGCGGCTCACATCTGTCCTTCATCATCACCAGCCGCACCCGCTCAGGCCTGCCACTGGGCCGGCTTATGGTGCGGGACCAGCTGCTCGAAGTGGACGCGGTCGCACTGAGGTTCGATGAAAACGAATCCCAGGACTTCCTGGTCGGCATCAACCGGCTCGATCTGGATGCGGGAGACGTGGCCAGCCTCCACCGGACGACTGAGGGCTGGATCGCCGCGCTGCAACTGGTCTCCCTGTCGCTCAGGGACCACCGCGAGGCCTCAGAACTGATCGAACGACTCTCCGGCAGGCACGCCTCGATCGGTGAATATCTGGCCGAAAACGTCCTCGACACCCTCGACCCCGAAACGCTGGATTTCCTGCTGACGACGTCGGTTCCGGAACGGCTGTGCGCGGGGCTGGCGTCCGCCCTCTCGGGAGTCGAACTGGGCCAGGCGATGCTGGAGAAGATCCAGGCGCAGGATCTTTTCCTGCAGCCCCTCGACGAGGACGGCACGTGGTACCGCTATCACCACCTGTTTGAGGACTACCTGCGCCGACGTCTGGAGCGGGATTACCCGGGCCGGACCAAGGAACTGAACCTGATCGCTGCCCGCTGGTATTCGGAAAACGGATTCCCCAGCGACGCGGTGGACCATGCCCTCGCCGCCGGGGACGTTGAGCTCGCGGTGGAGATCGTCGAATTCCGCGCCATGTGGCTAGTGGAACACTCCAGCATGTCGACCCTGTTGGCTCTCGTCGGCAAGATCCCGGCTGACCATGTGGCCGGGCAAGCCCGGCTCCAGACGGCGATAGCCTGGGCCCATACCCTGCTTCACCAATCCGCAGCGGCGCAGAGTGCCTTGGACCGGGCTGAAGCCGTGATGCCCGCCGATGCGACCCTGACCGAACACGACCGCTTTGAACTGGGCGTCGAAGGGCTCGTTGTGCAGAGCTGCATCGACATGTATGGCGACAGAGTAAACCACGTGGATGAACTGGACGAGAAGTGCTTCGCCCAGGCGGATCTGCTCCGGCCCTGGATCGTGTCGGTGGCAGCGAACGTCTCCACGTTCAAGAAGATCCACAACGGCGATTACCCTCTCGCTTTGGAACAACAGCGCTGGGCCGCGAAGTTCCACGGTCTCACCTCGGGGCCCTTCAGTGGCGTGTACGGACAGTGTTTCGCGGGGCTTGCCGCCTACGCCCTGCTCGATCTGGACAGCGTGGACCAGCATTTCACCGCGGCTGTGGAACTCGGCCGGCGCAAGGCCGGGCGATACTCGCACGCGGCCCGGCTGGCGGGAGCAATGATGGGCCAGCTCCTCTATGAACGCGGCGAACTCGACAAGGCCGAGAAGTTACTGGAGGAAACCCGCGAGCTGGGCTCCGAAGGCGGGGTGGTTGACTTCATGTTGTCCACATACGGGACGCTGGCAAGAATAAAAGCACTTCGGGGGGACACTCCGCGGGCCCGGGAAATACTCGATGAAGGCGATCTGGTGGCCGACAACCTCGGCCTGGACCGGCTCAAATTGGTCATGAATCTGGAACGCGTGCAGTTGGGAATCAGCCCCCGGACCATCGACGCCGAACCCCACAATGCCGTGCTGGGCGCGGCAGTTGCCCAAGAAGCGGCGGACACTACCGGGCCACGGCTGGAAGGGCTGGCCGAGGCCAGGCACCAGATCCAGCTGGCCACGCAGCTGCGGTCCGCCATGGCTGACGCCGAGCACGAGGGACCGGCCTCCCCCAGGCAACTGGCCACGGTGGAAGGCGCCCGCCGCCTGCTGTCACGGGCCGCAGCCTATTTGGGGCCGAGGGCGGAGCTAAATGCCCGTATCCTGCTGGCGGCCGCCCTGGAACAGGCGGGGAACCGTGAGGAAGCCGAAACGACGCTCTGGCCTGCACTCGAGACGTGTTGCCGGCTGGGCCTGGTCCGTCCCGTCCTCGATGGCGGCTCAGGCTGCCTGGATCTGGTGCGCGCCACCTCGGCCAGGCTGCGGCGGGAGCCCGGCCCGGAGGTGGGGAGCCACGAGTTACCGCGTTTCCTCAGTATCCTCATCCGGCTGGATTCCCAGGCCAAGACGAACCGTGATGCCCGGTGGTCTGCAGAGGCCGTCTCTCCCCCCACGGGCGCGGGCTCCACCGTTCCGGAACCGGGCTTGTCGCAGCGCGAACAGATGATCCTGCGTCTTGTCGAGAAGGAAAGGTCCAACCGCGAAATCGCCCAGGAGCTGCATCTGGGCATCAACACCGTCAAGTGGTATCTCAAGAGCCTGTTCAACACTCTCGGCGTCAGTGACCGAAGGGCCTGCGTCATAGAGGCCCGACGGCGGCATCTGCTCCCGCCGGAGTAACCCGACGTCAGTTACCCCAGGGTTTCCAGTCTGGCCAGCACGTCCTCCGGCGATGCGGCGCTGGGGATCTCGCCCAGGTAGAAGTCCACGGCCGGGAGTTCCGCTTCCGACCCCAGCCAGAACCCTGCAGGAATATAGGCGCCAACCGCGGCGTCCCCGTGCAGACGCGGCTGATCGTCGTCGAGCTGCCCCAGCGTCCAACGGTAGTTGCCGGCCAGATTGGCAATCGGAGTGTAGGTCTCCAGCGGAACGTGCACGCCGCGGGAGGCACCGGCAGAGGTTCGGTTGTCCAGCAAAAGTCCCGCGACGGGCAGCCCCGCGAACGCCCGCAGCCAGTCGCTGACATACATGGAGGCATTCTCGGCGTTGTCGGCGTCGAGGGCGCTGGTATCGTCCGCGCCCGAAAAGTGGTGCGTGTCCGTGAGCCACATCATCGGCGACGGGATGCGAAGCACCACAGGCTGGCGGGCTGTCTTGGCGAACACGGTAACGAAGTCCAGCACCGCCCGGTTGAGGTCCTCGTCGCCCAGCAAAGTCCTCAGCGCGAACCCTGTCCGGGATCTGGCCGCCATGCCGGTCTCAAGCCTGGTGTTGCCGGCGGTCAAATGACCGTACAGCCGGTCCAGGTCTAGGAGCGCCACGTCCGGCCGGAGCAGCCCCTGTGCCTGGGCGAAGAAAGCCGCATACGCCGTGGCGTTGTCCCACGGGACGGGCCGGCCACGAAGAATCACGGAAGCTGCGTACTCGTGGTGGTCGAACACCATGGCTTTCGGCCGCCCCGACGGAGGGGAGGCAACAACGTTGGCGAGGGTGGTGGCGGTGGAAGTGGTCATGACGTCTTTCTCCATACTTTGGCTGATATAGGCCTTCAGCGCCGCACCGTCCTGGCTGGGGAGGATGCGGCGCTGAAGGCTTCTGGGGTTGCTGTGTCGCAGCCCGGGACGTGCCGTAACGGGCTAGGACTTACGGTGGACAACTTCCCCGTGCTTCTGCTCGAGCTCGCGGATTCGGTCCTCCAGGGCGCTGATCTTCACTTCCCTGCGGTCCGGAAGCATGATCAGCGGCAGCTTGTCGATGGTCGCCTTGACCCGTTCCGGTCCGTTATTCGTGAAGTGCGTGGCGGTGAGCTCCTCCGTGTCGTCGCCCCAGGACCCGTAGTAGAGCAGGTCCTTCGGGGGCTCGGTTTTCACGTAGCCCTCAAGGAACTCCTTGTACGGCTTGCCGCGGGCGATCCGGGCCTGCCGTGAGTCGTGGCGCAGCCGGGTGGTTGCCTCCTGGTCCACCACGAACGTTTCAGGATCCCAGACGACGCCGTAGATGCTGGTGGCGACCTTCGGTGAAATGCGGCCGAGTTCCAGATCCTTGGCCACTGCTTCCGGATCACGTTCCAGAACGTCGCCGTACCCGCCGCCGGAGCCTTGGGCGATCATGTACATCTCGCCGTCCTTGGCGACGTCGAACTGCAGCCCCATATGGGAAGTGGTGTATTTACCGCCCTCGTAGGGCTGCTCGTTCATGATCCGCTCCATGGACAAATCGAATTTGCTGGAGTCCTTGCGGATGACGTCGTAGATGTTGATGCCCTTCACCATGGCCAGCGGTGTCGTGCTGCAGCCGTAGCCGCCGAACATTCCCGTGACGGACGAGAACTTGGATCCCGAGGTAACGGTCATGAAGCCCCACATCGGCGTTCCCTCGGCGGCGACGATCATCTCATAGCCCATGCCGCCGCTGTTCTTGCCGAAGCCCTGGTTGTCGCGGACGATCCGCTTGCTGACCAGCTGCATGAAAGGAACTTCCTCTTCCATGACTTCCTGTTCGGCAGTGTCAGCCATGGCACAGAACAGCGGTGAGACAGCGTCTTCACCGTCACGGAATGCCTTGGCACCGCCACCCATGCCGTTGAGGTCGGCACACAGGTTTCCTACCTGGTCGCCGTGCTGGGTCAGGCCTCCCCACAGGAAGGTGTTGATCTGGTTGAACCACGGAGCCAGGACATTGGAGAACTTCTCCGGGTTGGAGAACTGCATCTTGGCGAAAGCTGTTTGCAGGGCCGAGAATCCGCGGAACGACGCCTGCAGCGATTGCCCCATCGGAGCATCGTAACCAGCGTCTGCCCACGTGTGTTCATCCGAGATGATGTCGATAGGAGACATCGCCGAGGTGCAGCGGGGCAGGTCAGGCCACCAGAACGCCAGGATTGCCTGCATCATCATCGATTTGACCGAGCACAGCGGGGAGTTAATGGCCCGGTTGAGGATTTCGGGACCCGTGCCCCTCAGGTCCACCGTCATTTTGTCACCCTTGACCGTCACCTTGCAGGCGAACTTGATCAGGATGTTCTCCTTGAGCGTGGAGTCCATGAACTGGTTAAAGGACACGGTCCCGTCCGGCAGTTCACTGATGCGACGCTTGACTTCCTGCTCCACGTCTTCAACGGTGACCCGCAGGGCAGCGACGAAGGTCTCCACTCCCACTTCGTCGATGATGCTGTCGACGCGTTCCTGGATGCGCTGGACGGCGCCGATCTTGACCTTGAGGTCAGCCAGTTGCAGCTTGGGGTCGCGAACCGAGTGCTGCAGGAATGTCAGCAGGTCCCGGCGCAGATCGCCCTTCTCAACGATCTTGAAGGGGGACATCCGGAGTCCGTCGTCGAACGGGGTCTCGGAACCTGACGGCATTCCGCCGGGCTCGCAGGCCCCGTTCTCGCCTTCGTGGATGGTCGCGGCGACCCAGGCAATGATCTTTCCCTCGCGGAAGATCGGCATGATCATGGACTGGTCCGTGTTGTGGACGTTTCCGTACCGGGCATCATTGTGGATGAACCCATCGCCGGGGTTGATCCCCACCGTCGGCTCGTCCTTCCAATACTTCATGATGTAGCGGATCGGGTGATGCAGGATCGCCGAGAACGCGATCACGCCATGACAGGACAGGTAGGTGACATCCCCTTCGGCGGTGTAGATCGCCGTCGTCAGGTCCCCCCATTTGGCGCCGGGAGCGGCACCCATGGCCTCGCACATTTCGTAGCCCTCATCCAGGGCGCCGGCCAGACGCTTGCGGATGCGATCCACCTTGATGGGGTCCACGCCCTTGGAGATGCACTCTTCCTCGTAGGCGGAGCGGGAAGTGATCTGGTGGCTTCGCATGATGGCCGGGTCCGGGCCGAGAAAGAGGGTTGTTTCGTCCATGAATTGGTCCACCCACTGCTGCTCCTGGGCAGTCAGCGGCTGGGAAGCGTCGTCGGCTGTGTCTCCGGCTTCGCCGGTCGTGCTGGGTTCATTTGCTGTAAGCGTCATTGCTGTCGAGCTCCTTCAATGGGATTAGCTGGAAGGCCTGGATGGGATCCGTGAGGCACGGGATCAGTCTTTGAGGAACCACACGGCTCCCTGGGATGTCGGTTCCAGGCGCCATCCCGGTTCCACCAGATACGTGGTGTTTTCCGTGGTGACGATGGCCGGGCCGTGGATGACGTGTTGGTGGTGGAGGGCCTCGGCGTCGTACACCGGGGTGTCGACGGCCCCGTCGATCTTCACGAAGTGGACCTGCCGGGTGCCGACCGGGCTGGGCATGGTCCTGTCGTGTCCGGAGTCGATCGAATCGAACTTGACCACGTCCCCGTCCACGTAGGACGACACCCGCACGGTCTGGGCACGGATGCCTGCCTCGGGAGCCTGGCTGCCGGCACCGTAGCGCTTGCCATAGATGTCCGAGAACGTCCGGATCAGGTGAAGCACGTCGGCGACGCCGTTCACACGGTTGATGTCGAAAACGACGGCCGTGGTCACCAGCTGATTGCCGTAGCGCATGTCCATTTCGAGGCTGTAGCGGATGTCGGCGGCGTCGTACCCCTGGCGGATCAGGTCTTCCTTGCCCTTGGCTTCCAGCTCCTGGATGACGTTGTTCAGCTCGTCGTAGCTCTGGTAGAGGCTGCGGTCCGTGGGGTTGTAAAGCACCACATGGGAGCCGCGCTCATGGATGTGGAGGGGTTTCATGTTGCCGGCGCCGCAGGCCGAGAACACCGAGGAAAAGGGCGGCGCGAGGATCCTGCGGATGCCGGCGTGATCGGCGATGCCGCAGGCGTGCAGGGGTCCGTTGCCGCCATAGGCCAGCATGGTGAAGTCTTCCGGAAGGTATCCCCGGACCCGCAGCTCTTTGGCCATTCCGATCGCCATCTGCTCGTCGACCGCATTCTTGATGATCTTGGCGACCTGGATGGTATCCATGTTCAGGTCATCAGCGAGGACCTCGTCGATTGCGTAGGCGGAGCGCTTTTTGTTCAGCTTGATGTAGCCGTTGGCGTAGTTGTCCGGATCCAGGTACCCCAGGACCAGGTCAGCGTCCGTGACTGTCGGTCGGAGGCCGCCGCGGTCGTAGCACGCGGGGCCTGGATCCGAGCCGGCTGATTCCGGCCCAATCTGTACCGCGTGGTGGATGCGGTCATAACTGGCAATCGAGCCGCCTCCCGCGCCCAGCGTCAGCAAGTGGATCATGGGAACCGATACCAGCCAGCGGCCGATGGTCGGCTGGAAGTCGTAGTGCTTGACTCCGCCTTCCGGGACCAGGCCGATGTCGAAGGACGTGCCGCCCATATCGGTCGAAATCACGTTTCCCAGGCCGGTGCTGTCGGCCAGGTGCTGTGCGGCGCCGACGCCGGCGATGGGGCCGGAATGGATGGTCTGCAGGGCATCAGTCGAGTTGGACTGCGCCATGCCGCCTGAGTTGTGGATGACAAGCATGGGCTTGTCGTAACCGGACGAACGCAGGTTGTTGGACAGCTGCCCCAGCGCGTGGAACATGATCTCGTGCAGGAATGCGTCCACGATCGTCGACGTCGCACGGACGTACTCGCCCTTTCGGCCCGACACCTGGCTTCCCAGCAGGACGGGGATGGCTCCGAGCTCGTGGGCCGGGTACTCGTCCAGGATGATCTCCAGGATCTGCTGCTCATGGACCGGGTTCTCGGTCGAGTTGACCAGGGAGACCACGATCGCTTCCGCACCGGCGTCCACGAGTTCGCGCACCTGGGTGCGGACATCGTCCTCCATCAGCGAAACGACCACCTTACCGGCGGAGTTGATTCGCTCCTTCACCGAGCGGATCAGGGCGCGGGGAACGAGCGGATCGGGGCGGGTGGCATCAGGCATGTTCTGCTGCTTGGAAGGGTCCAGTCCTTCACCGTAGCCACGGCCGCGGGACAGCGGGATCGTGTCCTCGAAGCCGTGGGTGACCAGTGCCCCCACCCGAGGGCCTTTGCCTTCGATCAGGGCGTTGGTGCCGAGCGTCGTGGCATACCGGACGGAATCGACTTCCTTCAGGACGAGGTCCCGGTCCAGCCCGGCGCGTGAGCAGGCGAGGTCGAGTGCTTCGTTGAAGCCTTGGGCCAGGTTGTGGTGCGTTGTGAGCGCCTTTGCTTCAACGTACTGGTCTTCCCAGGCAAAAAAGCAGTCGGTAAATGTGCCGCCGATGTCGACGGAGATTCGTTTCATGACCAGTGGTCTCCTTTATTCCAAGTACTAGCTGAACGAATGGGGGGAATGGTTGTGGGTGTTGTACGAGCCGAGGGCCGGGGTGAAATCAGCAACAGCCTCTTCCCCGGGTCCGTAATTGATGACGACCTCAGGCTTGGTGCCCCGCTTGATCCATGTTTCGCGGAGCGAGTCGATGTCCCACAGCATGTCCACCGTGGGCGGGTGTCCCGGCGGTACGTACTCCGTTTCCAGTTGCGTCCCGCAGCCCGGGCAGTAGAACTCGAGAATCCGGCAGAAAGTGGGGTCCGGAGCGAACGTGAATTCGTACTTCTCCGGGTCCAGGATCGACTGGTGGATTTCCGTGGGGTCCCGGTCGTAGACCAGTGTCCCCTCCTTGTAGTTGCCTCTGGCCTCGCCGAGATCCTGGTTGCATACCCTGCAGTTCCACCGCTCGGTCTCGAGATCGATGATCAGATATTCCGTCATTGGAATTCGCATAGCGTGTCTCACCTGTTCTTGCTGGTTGTGTGGGGTCACTTCTGGAGGGAGTCTGTGAGCATGAGGTCGCCGGAGACCGTCACGTCGAAGACCCAGCCATGGGGCACGCGGGCCGTGAAGTAGGGGCCTTCGACGATTGCCGGGCCCGACGCCGAAGCCCCTGCCGTTTGGCTGCCCAGGTCGAAGACCTGAACCTCGTCCACTTTGTCCACGGCGGAGCGGACCTTTCGGGTGGAGGCGGCGACGGCGGCCGTCTTCGCCACTGATTCGGCCCGCCTGATTGATGCGTGCGGCAGTTCGTACCGGGCGGTCAGGGTCAGCATGGTGTTGTGTTCGCTGGTGCCGGGCTGCGGATCGGAAGCCAGGTACGGCAACTCAGAAACCAGCTGCCCCTCGGCATCTTCAAGCACCACGTTCCATTCGAGCCGGCAGTCGTCAATTTCGTGGCCCTCCTGGAACATGTCCCGCGCAGCCCGGGCCAGCAGCATCGCCTTGGTTGCACCGAACTCTTGCGCGTCCATTCCCGCGACATTCGCCTCATAGGTCTGCGCAATGTCGGAAAAGCCGATTCCGAAGGCTGAGAAGACTGCAGCCATCTTGGGCACCAGGACACGGCGAACGCCCGCGATCCGCGCGGCACCGCAGGCGCTCATGGGTCCGGCACCACCGAATGCGGCCACCGTTGTGGCATCCGCATCCTCGACGTCGGCGGCAAAGGACTGCGACATGCGTTCGAAGTAGGCGGCTTCCATCCGGATCAGGGCGTCATTCAGGGTGATCCCCAAAGGTTCTGCGATGACTTCGGTGATGACGGCGCGGGAGCGTTCCGCGTCAAGACTGAAACCTCCATCGAGGTACGTGTCCGGATCGAGCACTCCGAGAAGCAGGTTTACGTCCGTGATGGTGGCCTGCTTGCCCCCAAAACCAAAACAAGCAGGGCCAGGGGCGGCTCCGACGCTCTCCGGGCCGACGGTGATGACGCCGTCGCGGACGGCGATGACGGAACTGCCGCCGACGCCGCTGGAGTGGACGTTGCTCATCTCGAAGGACACCGGGACCCCCTGGATGGAGCCCCTGCGGTCCGTCGAGATGGTCGAGTTCTTGACCGAGCCGACGTCCGTGGTGGTGCCGCCGACGTCGATCATGAGAACGTGCGCGAGGCCATAGGCCTCCGAGAGGGCCTTGGTTCCTTCCAGCCCGCCGCGGGGGCCGGAAGAGTAAGTCTTCAACGCGACGGACTTGGCCACCCGTGACGAAGCTCCGTCATTGCGGTAGATGAGGAGCGGGTTTTTAACTTTGTGGTCCCGCAGCCGGTGCTCGGTGCTGTAGAGGAACCGCTCCATGGTGGGATGCAGGAAGGAGTTGATGATTCCGGACCACACCCGGCGGCCCTGGACGGTGTCGGGCGTGAATTCCCAGGAGAACAACATGGGTACCGAGCCCAGCAGGTGGCGGGGGAACTTCCGGAGCAGAACGCCTTTGACGGCCTTCTCCTTGTTGCGGTCCGCCATGGCGATGACAAGCCGTGCGGCGCCATCGGTCGTCAGCCGGTTGACATGCTTCACAATTTCCTGGGCGAGCTCCTCCACGTCCTGTTCAGCGTTGATGACTGCCACCCGCGTGCCGACGAGGTCTTCGAACAGCTCAGCTGCCGCCCCGCCAGTGCGGAGCTCGCCGGCCAGCGTGGGGCTGTCTGTGAGGATGCCAATCCGGGGACCCTTGCGCTCCACGAGGGCATTGGTTCCCTGGGTGGTGGAGTACCGGATGTGACGGGTTGAGTGCAGAAGCCCGGGGAGATCCTCTTCGCCGAAGATCTCCTTCGAAGCTTTGGCCATGCCGTCGAAGAGACACTGGGAGAGGTCAAAAGGCGTCGTGAGGGTCTTCGTGAACGAAAAATTCTCACCGTCCCAGACACAAATATCGGTCAGCGTCCCACCGTTGTCGATGTTAATGAGCCGTTCCATTGATACTCCTTTGTATGTTGAGGCGCGGTGACACCAGCGGCGTATTCCTCAACTTGCGACTGTGATCCAAGCCACACCGAGGACTGGTCTCAGTGTGGCTCAGCAGCCGGAGTGGACCGCAACCACCTGACCGGGTGGACTATGCGGGGCCGGAGCGACTACCCGGGTGGGCGGGCGTGGGCATCACGAACTACCTCAGCGGGCTTGAAGCCCGCCAAAAAGCATCGTGGTGCGGGTCGGGTGCCGGGGTCAGGCGTAGTCGTTGTAGAAGCCGCGGCCGCTCTTGATCCCGAGCCAGCCGTTGGCGATGTACTCCTCCAGCATCGGGGCCGACTTGTTCTCCATGCCGGCGAGCTCGCAGTAGTGGTTTTCGATGTCCAGGACGACGTCCAGGCCCACCTCGTCCATGAAACGGAACGGCGTGGTCTCGGATTTGAAGACGTCGGCGAACAGTGCGTCCACGTCCTGGGGGTCCGCGACGCCCTCGGCCACCACCAGGAGGGATTCGCGCTTGATCGCTGCCCAGATCCGGTTGAAGATGAAGCCGGTGCTTTGCCTGCGCACCCGGTGCGGCATCAGCGCGTACTTGGGCAGCTCGGCCATGAGCAGCTCGATGATCCGCGGATCGGTGTGGCCGCTGGACATCAGCTCCACCGAACGCACCGCCGGCGGCATGTAGAAGTGCATGTTCAGGACCCGCTCCGGGCTGCCCACGCCGCCGATGAATTCGGAGGAAGCAAACGAGGACGAGTTGCTGGCCAGCACGGCGTCGGGGGCCGCCAACTGGTCAAGGTCGGCGAAGAGGGCCTGTTTGAGGCCGAGCTTCTCCGGAACCGCCTCGACCACGAGCCACGCATCGCGGAGGGCATCAACCAGGTTGTCCTTCGCGGCGAGCCGGACCGCCGGGTTTCCCCCGAGCTCCTCGACGGCGCGGTGGCGCTGCGTGGCGATGTACTCGATGGCGGCCTTGGCCACGGCGAGGTCCGTGTCGAAGACACGCACCTCGGCACCCTGGAGCGACAGCATCAAGGCGATGCGCCGGCCCAGGGTTCCGCCGCCGATGATCGTGATGGGCCGGTCCGCGATGTTGGCGGGGAGCGTGTAGGTCATGTCGATTCCTTTCAGGAGGCTGCTGACGGCGCAGCGGCCAAGTTGATGCGATTCGTGCGGGTGCCCTTGGCGATCAATACAAGGGCAGGGACAGCGGCAAGCACAAGGGCCAAACCGTAGATCAGCGTGGTGTTTTTCATTCCGGCGACCGGGACCAGCAGGCCCGCCGCCACGGCCGGGACGCTGAAGCCGAGATAGCAGATGACGTAGATGCTGGAGAGCATGCCAATGCGCTCGTGCGGGCCGCACAAGGGCAGCGTCATGCGCATCGCACCGAAGTAGCCGCTGCCGAACCCAACGCCGGCGACGGCCGTGCCGCCGAAGTACAGCGGCGCGGAGCCAAGCTGGACCGCCAGCACGGTGAGCAGAATGCCCGAAATCAATGCGATGACGCCGGTAAGCAGGGTTTTCCGGTCCGACCAGCGCCGGACCACGAGGATGGCCAGGGCACCGGGCACGAAGAGCGCGACGAGCGCCAGGCCGCCGACGAGGACCGAGCCATCCTTCGTCATGGCGTGCGCCAGGACGGGCCCCAGCGAGAGGTAGAAACCGGCGAGCGCCCACGTGGCCGCCGCGACAGGCATGGTGGCGGCCATCGTCCGGCGGGCGGATCTGGGAATCCTCGCCTCCGGAACCAAGGAGCGGATGGCGCCCGGCGCCTTGCGGCCCGCACTCGGCAGCCACACGAGGGCCGCGCCCAAGCCGAGGAGCAGCGCGGCCACGAGGAAGTACACGGCCTTGGTGGGCTCGGGCAGGAACCGGACCAGCGACGCCGAGCCGAGCGCCCCGACGGACAAACCCACCGGGGACGCCGCGCTGTTCACTAGAGATCCGCGGCCGTTCCCGCCGGCGCCTTCGAAGGCAAGCAGCGCCGCCCCGGCGGCCCCCATGGCCGCTCCCGTGGCGATCCCCTGCAAGGCCCGGGCGGCGACGAGGACTCCCGGCCCGGAGGCAAAGGCGAAGGTCATCATGGCCGCGACCTGAAGCCCCACCGCGCCCAGCAGGACCGGACGGGTGCCCACGTGGTCCGCGAGGGATCCGACAACCAGCAGCGTCAGGAGCACCGCCACGGCGTAGACGGCAAACACGACCGTCACGGCCGCCGGGCCGAGCCCCCATTCCCGGGCGTAAAACTCGTACAACGGCGACGGAGCAGACGAGGCCCCGATGAAGACCGTCAGGAGGGCCGCGTGCAGCCAGAACGCGGTACGGGTGTTCTTCAAAGCTATTCCCTACCTACTAAAAGCACAATCTGTGCATTAAGAGTCTAGTATCCTCACGACCACCTAAAGCGAATAATCTGCATTAAGCTGGTGTGATGATGGCTACAGCGACACCCCGGCCCGGCGGACGCAGCGCCCGGGTGCAGCAGGCAGTACACGAAGCTGTCCGCGCCCTGCTGGAGGAGCATGGCGGGGACCGTGCGGCCCTGTCGGTGCCCGTCGTGGCCGAACGCGCCGGCGTGAATTCATCGACCATCTACCGACGCTGGGGAGATCTGCCGCGGCTCCTCGCCGCCGTCGCGTCCAACCGGATGCTGCCCGAGCAGGTGGAGGACACCGGGACCCTGGAAGGGGACATGCAGGCCTGGTTCGTGCCCTACGTCGAGGAGTTCTCCTCGTCGCTCGGCCGCCAAGTGCTGCGGGACATGCTCGCCGACGGCGCGGTGACCCGGGACTACTTCGCCCTGATGCAAGGCCATGTCGAGGAGATCAGGAACCTCGCCCGGGCACGCGGAGAAACCGCGCCGGCGGCGCAGGAGATCATCGACGTCGTGGTGGCCCCGGTGATCTACCGGATCCTGTTCAACCACGAATCCGCCCCGGAACTGCGGGTTCGGGACAGGATCGCCCGGCTGCTGCGCCCCGAGGAGACCTCGGCGGACCCGGAGGACTAAACTCGGTCCCAGCCCACCCACCATCATGCGAGGAGCACCCATGCGCGCCACCATCATCCACGGTCCCGGCGACATCCGAGTCGAAGACCGCGACTACCCCACGGTCCAGCTGCCCACCGACGTCGTCGTGAAGGTCACCGCCTCCTGCGTCTGCGGCTCGGATCTGTGGCCCTATCGCGGGGTCAAGCCCACCCACAAGCCCTCCGCGATCGGACACGAGTTCATCGGCACGGTCGAAAGCGTCGGCGCGGACGTCAAAGACCTCGCCGTGGGCGACTTCGTGATCGCGCCGTTCGTAGTCAGCTGCGGCCAGTGCCCCCAGTGCCTCAACGGCGTCACGGTGGCCTGCGACCACCTGGCCGGCTGGGGCGGCAAGGATGACACCGGCTTGAGGATCGACGGCGGCCAGGGCCAGGCGGTCCGCGTGCCGCTCGCCGAATCCACGCTGGTCAAGGTTCCGGGCGTCACGGATCCGGACGATGCACTCCGCGCCAGCCTCCTCACGCTCTCCGACGTCATGGCCACCGGCCACCACGCGGCCCTCGCCGCGAAGGCAGGCCCCGGCCGGACCGTGGTGGTGGTCGGCGACGGCGCCGTCGGACTCTGCGGCGTGCTCGCCGCCAAGCGCCTCGGCGCGGAGCGGATCATCGCGATGTCACGGCACGCGGACCGTCAGGCGATCGCCCGCGAATTCGGCGCCACGGACATCGTCGCCGAACGCGGGGACGACGGCGTCGCCAAGGTCCGCGAACTGCTCGGCGGCGTACTGGCCGACTCCGTGCTGGAGTGCGTGGGGACCAAGGAATCCATGGACCAGGCGCTGCACAGTGTCCGCCCCGGCGGCGCCCTCGGCTTTGTCGGCGTCCCCACCGGCGGCGCCGAGGCCCCACTGCGCTTCCTGTTCGACACCAACATCTCGATCGCCGGCGGCATGGCCCCGGCACGGACGTACATCCCGGAACTGCTGGCCGACGTGCTGGACGGCACCATCAACCCGGGCCGGGTGTTCGACTCGGTCATGCCCCTCGAGGAGGCACCCGAGGCCTACCGTGCCATGGACGAACGGCGCGCCATCAAGGTCCTGCTGACCCCGTAGCCGGGCTCTCGACGGCGGCGCCCCGGGCCCCTGCGCGGCTGCGTGCCCCTGCTCTTGCGGCTGCCCTTGCACGTGCAGGAGCGAGGGTCTAGCGTGAAGCGCATCAGCATCCGCCGCCGTCGAGGAGCCGTCATGGCCAGGTTTGTGCAGATCATTGAATTCCAAACATCCCGCATCGAGGAGATCGAGCAACTCGGCCGCCCGTCACGAACCGAGGGGTCCACTGCCCCGACCTTCGGACGCATCATGGCCACCGCCGACCGCGACCGCCCCGGTACTTACCTCACCATTGTTGAATTCGAGTCCTACGAGTCGGCCATGGAGAACTCGAACAGGCCCGAAACCTCAGAGTTCGCCGCGAAGATGGCCGCCCTGTGCGACGGCCCGCCGGTCTTCCGCAATCTCGATGTGATGTGGGAGGACACCGGCGAGACCGACGCCGGACAGTAGGCCTGCAGCCTCACTCTGCAGAAAGGCCCTGCCGCCGGAAACGGAGCCGGCAGCCGGCCGTGAATTGAATACGCGGACAGGACGTGGGACAGGGAAATGGGGTCTGCACAGGGCAGAGCGCCGGAAACTCTTGTGGCGGATCTCAGTGAACTGGGTTCCGCTCCCCTGCCGCTCGTGGGCGGCAAGGCCATGAACCTCGGCAGGCTCGCGGCGGCCGGATTCCCCGTGCCGCGCGGCTTCTGCCTCACCACCGTCGCCTACAGGAAGGCCGCCCCGCCGGAACTGGAGGCCCTGGCGGCCCGGCTGGACGCCGAGCTGCCGGGATGGTCCCCCGACGGCGGAACAGCCCACCCGGCTTTGGACCGCCCCGATTTGGACCATCTCCAGCTTGATTTGGGCGAACTGGCGAGGCAGGCCCGGGAAATGATCGTGACCGCCCCAATTCCCGCCGATGTCGATGCCGCGGTCCGCGCCGCCTATGCCTCGCTGGGCAGCGGGGCCGCCGTCGCGGTCAGGTCCTCCGCCACCGCCGAGGACCTGCCCTTCGCCAGCTTCGCCGGACAGCAGGATTCCTTTCTCAACATCTCCGGGGCAGATGCCGTCGTCGAGTCGGTGCGGCGCTGTTGGGCCTCCCTCTGGACCGAACGCGCCGTGGCCTACCGGTCCGCCAACGGCATCAGCCACCGCGACGTCGGGCTCGCCGTCGTCGTCCAGGACGTCGTCCCCGCCGTCACCGCCGGCGTGCTGTTCACCGCCAACCCCGTCACGGGCACCCGGACCGAAACGGTCATCGACGCGAGCGCCGGACCGGGCCAGGCGGTGGTCTCCGGCAGCGTAAACCCGGACCATTTCGTCGTCGAGACGGCCACGGGACGCATCCTGCTCCGCTCTCCGGACGGGGCTGGGGCCGGGACTGGGGCTGGGTCCGGCCGGGCCCCGAGCCTGGACGACGCCCGGGTCCGCGAACTCACGGCGCTGGGTGACACCGTCCAACGGCTGTTCGGTGCACCGCAGGACGTGGAATGGGTGATCGACGCGGGCAAGATCTGGCTGACCCAGTCGCGGCCCATCACCACGCTGTATCCGTTGCCGGACCCCGCCGCCGCCGAACCACTGGGCACTGAATCGGGGGCCGCCGCTGACACACGCGTTTACCTGTGCGGCACGCTGTTCCAGGGCTTGACCCGGCCACTCACCCCGCTGGGACTCTCCGTGCTCGGCTCAATGCGGAACCGCAAGGGACCGTGGAAGTACGTTAACCCGGGGCTGCGCATGTACGTGGACGTGACGCCCGCGATCCGGAACAAGTACGGCCGCCGCTACCTGCTGCGGATGCTCCCGCTGGCCGACGGGAGGACAGGCGCGGTCTTCCCGGCGCTGCTGGAGGATCCACGGTTCGGCCTGCGCCAGCGGCGGCCCCGGCGGAAGCCCGGACCCGGCAGCGCTGCAGCCCGCAGCACGGAAGCAAGGGGCAGCGTGGCCTTGGTGGGCCGGCTGATCCCGGCCCTGCTGCGGGCCGGGGTGCGGCCGGCGGCGGAACTGCGCCGCGCCTTCGACTACGGAAAGCAGCTCGAGGCCGACCTCGTCCTGCCGGAACCCGCCACTTCGTTTGGCCGGCTCGATTACGCCGAGCGCATCCTGGACCGCACCGTGGACGGGCTGATCCTGGCGACGCTGCCCGGGCCCTCCGTTGGTTACATCATGCTGGCGGCCGCCCGCAGACTGTTGCGCGGCATCGCGAAACCGCGGGAACTCGAAGCGGTGCTCCGGGGGCTGCCCAACAACGTCACCACCGAGATGGATCTTGAACTTTGGCATCTCGCCGTTACCATCGGAGCGAATGCCGCGTCCCGTGAGGTATTCCTGGCCCACGGCCCGGAGGACCTGGCCATCCGGTATGCGGCCGGCACCCTGCCTGCCGTGGCCCAGACCGGCCTGCGCGGGTTCCTGGACCGCTACGGCCACCGCGCCGTGGCGGAAATTGACCTTGGCATGCCCCGGTGGTCGGAGAAGCCGGACCACATCCTCGGCATGATCTCGAACTACCTCCATGTGGAGGACCCCGAGCAGACCCCGGACCGGCAGTTTGCCCGCGCGGAAGAACACGCCGAGGCCAGGATCCGCGACCTCGTGGAACGGGCCCGGACCCGGAGCCGGCTCCGGGCCCGGCAGGTGGAGTTCTGCCTGCGCCGGACCCGGCAGTTGTCCGGACTGCGCGAACTGCCGAAGTTCTACATCGTCCAGACGCTCGCGGAGATGCGCCGCCAGCTCAACAAGGTGGGTGCTGAACTGGCCCGGTCCGGTTCGATCGCCGCCGCGGACGATGTCTATTTCCTGGAATTCGACGAGATTCGCGTAGGCCTGCGCGGCGCGGACCTTCACAGCATCGTCGCCGACCGCCGGCGGCTGTACGAGACGGAACTGCGACGCCGGCGCATCCCGCGCCTGCTGCTGTCCGACGGTACCGACGTCGAGGCCGCCCTGCTGGCTAAGTCTCCGGCGTCCGGCGCCCTCGCCGGGACACCGGCCTCGGCCGGTACCGCCACCGGACGGGTCAGGGTCATCGTCGACCCGGTGGGCGCCCACCTCGAACCCGGGGAAATCCTCGTGGCACCGTCCACCGATCCCGGCTGGACGCCGCTGTTCATGACCGCCGGCGCCCTGGTCATGGAGATGGGCGGGGTGATCTCGCACGGGGCCGTGGTGGCCCGCGAATACGGTATCCCGGCCGTGGTGGGCGTGCCGGACGCGACCACTCGTTTGCGGACCGGGCAGACGGTCACTGTTGACGGAGCCGCGGGCACCATCGTGGAGGAGCCTTGAGCCCGCGGCACCGGGCAATCCTCCGGGTGGCGAACCGGGCCGTAGCTGTGAGGGCAGGCCGCCCTCACAGCTGTAGCACGGGTGTGCCAGATAGAATTGGTGCATGACCTCCCCGGCCCGCTGGCCAACCCACCATGAGTCATCCTTTCAGGCGGCCCGGCCACGGAGAGCGCAGCACCGCAACACCTTCACTCTGGCCCGCAAGGCCAGGAACGTCCTGCGTCGGGTTCCGGTGTGGACCTGGCGGGTGCTGATGCACTGCGTACGAGCCAGCGAGAACGCCCGCTTCAACGCTGACCCCATTACCGGCGTCGCATATGTCCACGACATCGATTTCGTGGGCGACGGCATCCGGGCCCACCGCCTCGATGTCATCACCCCGTCCCCCGCCGGCGGCACCCCCGCGGCCGATGCAACCGCGCCCGGCGAGTCCGGCGCCGTGCTCCCCGTTTACGTGTACTTCCACGGCGGCGGCTGGACCTCCGGGGACAAGTCCTCGCTGACCAAGTACTGCGCGAGCCAGGCCGAGGACGGCATGGTGGTGGTCAACGTGAACTACCGGAAGGCGCCGCGTTTCCACATGGCCCATGTCCTGGCGGATGCGAATGCCGCGCTGGCCTGGGTCCGGCAGAACATCGCCGGCTATGGCGGCGACGCATCGCGGCTCGTACTGGGCGGCGACTCCGCCGGCGGCCAAGTCGCGGCGCTCCTGACCGCTGCAAGCTTCCGTCCGGAACTGGCACGGCACCACGGTCTGCTACCGGCCGTCCCTGCATCCGACTTCAAGGGCCTTGTCCAGCACTGCAGCGTGGTGGACTTTTCCGTCTTCTTCGAAAAGGGCTTCGTGCTGAGCCTGAACTTCGTCAGCATGCTGCTGCCCGCGCTCCGTTCCGGCGGCCAAAACGCGGGCATCGGTGGACGCCTGCGCCGCGGCTTGGGCGGCCTGTTCGGTCTGGGATCCGGCACTGGCCACTTGGAGGCCCTCCGCAAGGGCGCGGGTTTCCTCTCGCCGATCGAGTGGCTGGATTCCCGCTTCCCGCCGGTCTTTGTGACCACCTCGGAACGGGACTTCTTCTACGCCGCCAACGTGAACTTCATTGCCCGCTTGCGCGAACATTCCGTCCCCGTGGACAGCCTCATCTACGGCTGGGACAACTCCAACACCGAACACACCTGGCAACAGAACTTCCGCTACCCGGAATCACAGGAGGTCTACCGCCGGCTCCACGCCTTCGTGCGCAAAGTGGCGTGAGCGCCGCCGCTCCTGCCCAATCAGACCCGGCCCCGACCGGACCGGGCTATGTTTAGTCCATGGTGTCCGCCGACAGCAACGCGCAGAGCGAGCAGGAACCCGAGGGATTCGGATCCGCGCTGGTCGATGAAGCCGCCCGCCGGGACGCCGCGCTGGGCGACGTGGACTGGGCCTCCTTGCCAGAAGGCGCCGTCCGGGGCGCCTTCGAGGCGCCCAGCGGAAGACTCGCCACCATCTCCATGGGCACACCGGGAAACCCCCGGGTGCTCCTGATTCCGGGGGCGACCGGTTCCAAGGAAGACTTTGTGCTGATGCTGCCCGAGCTCGCCGCGGCCGGGTACTTCGTCGTGAGTTGTGACATTGCCGGCCAGTTCGAATCCGCCGCGGCGGGCCCCGAAAACCTCGTGCCGCCCCGCGCCCACTACGACTACGACTTGTTCACCAATGACCTGATCGCCATGCTCGACGCCGAGGCCGGGCCCGCGCACGTCGTCGGGTATTCGTTCGCCGCGATCGTCGCCCAGTTGGCCTTCACCCGGCGCCCGGGAAAGTTCCGGACCCTCACCCTGATCAGCTGCCCGCCGGAGCCCGGCCAGAGTTTCCGCGGCGTCCAGCGCGTCGGCCGGGTCAGCCGCTGGGTCAACCCTCGGATCGGCGCCGCGCTGATGATCTGGGGCATCCGCATCAACGTCGCGCACGTGGCGCCCAACCGGCTTCGGTTTGTGCGGTACCGGTTCCGGTTCACCCGCCGGAGCTCTGTGAGTGACATCATCGGGCTGATGCAGCATGCACCGGACCTTCGGGCGGCACTGGCCGCCGCGTCGCTGCCGAAGTTCGTCACGGTCGGCGAACATGACCTCTGGCCGCTGGCGCTGCACCGCCGCTTCGCACAGTCCATCGGCGCGCGGATCGCGGTCTACCGGGGCGGGCACAGCCCGAGTGAGACCTCGCCGTACCAAATGAGCCGGGACCTGATCGCGCTTTACGGTTCCGTCTGACGCGAGTGGGTTCGTTCCCATTGCCGCCGGCGCCGGCGGCGCCGGAAAGGTCCCTCCTGCCGGAATTCGATGCCGAACGTCGTCCACGCCATCGACAACCGGCGCCCGACGGAGTGCCAGCTCGCCAGCGGCCGCGCGGAGACCCGCACGCGCAGCCCGGGGTCAGCGATCACCTTCACGTCGGGCGGAATCTGGTAGGAAATGTCGAGATCATCGTGGACCGGCGGAATGCCCCGGTGAACGGAGCCCCGGATCCGGTCCCAGACGCCGGACCGCAGGGCGAAATTTGAGCCAAACAGCGGAGGATGACCCAGCAGCCACCCGATGGCCCAGAAATACCCGGGAATGTAGACGCTCTCGCCCACCCACCGGGCGAACCGGGTCTCGCCATAGAAGTCGCCGGGGCCGGACACGGCGGACAACGGTCCGGCCTTCTCGAGAATTGCTTCAACCCGTTCGAGCCAGTCGGCGGGCGGGATGGAGTCGGTGTCCAGCCGGGCAATCAGCTCGGAGCAGGCTTCATCGAAGCCGTGTGCCGTGCAGGCGGCGATGCCCGGGAGTTCGACGGCGAGCCGCCGCGCCCCCGCAGCGGCGCAGACCTCCGCGGTGTTGTCCGTGCTGGCGTTGTCCACGACGAGGATTTCGTCGGCCGGGCGGGTCTGGCCGGCGAGCGCAGCCAGGCACGCGGCGAGCATGCCGGCGTCGTTCCTGGTCGGGATAACCACCGAGATTGTTGTCATCGTGCCCCGACTATAGTCCCGGGACGGGACGAAATGCCCCCGTCGGCCTCTTGCACCATGGCCCCCGGCCCCGTACGTTGGGGGACAGCGGACGAATGTCTCCGCAGCCGTTGGCCTCATGGCCGCCGGAGATCAGCAGCATTTCAGAAGGATAAAGGCATGGCTACAGGCACAGTTAAATGGTTCAACGCCGAAAAGGGTTTTGGCTTCATTGCCCCGGATGACGGGTCGGCCGACGTTTTCGCCCACTACTCGGCAATCGCAACCAGCGGCTACCGCTCGCTGGACGAGAACCAGAAGGTTGAATTCGACGTCACGCAGGGCCCGAAGGGCCCGCAGGCTGAGAACATCCGCCCGCTCTAAGTACACAGGACAAGCCCCGGCCGCCCGGCCGGGACACCGTCCCCGAAGACCACAACAACCCTCCGGAGGATTCCTCCGGAGGGTTGTTTGTGTGCGGGAGCGTTTATGCCCGATGGCAACTATCTGCGGGACCGTCAGCCGACATGGACCCAGGGGCGCCGCGTGACGTCAGGCTCGGCCTCGCGCAGCACTTCACGGGTTACCGGGGCGATTTCACCTTCGCCGAAGGCCAGGAACCGCATGAGGTTGGTGATGGGGTTACCCTCCGTCCAACGGAAGTAGATGTGCGGCATCAGCCCGGTGACGTCGCGGATGTGCAGCAGTACGGAGGCGATCGTGTTGGGAACCACGGGCCCATGGACTTCCAGGATCTGGTACCCGTGCCGGATCACCCCGCGGACCTCGAGTTCGGTCTCGAAGTCCGAAGAGTCGTCGACCACCACTTCCAGGAAGAGGGCCTGGTAGTCCAACGGCAGGTGGCTGACCTCGATGGCCGACGTCAGTTTGTCCCGGTACGCCTCAGCACTGAGCCGCAGCGGTTCGTGGGCGATGATCGCGATGGGCCCGGTTTCGTTGGCAGCCAGGAATTCCAGGGCCGGGGTGTCCATGCGCACATGGGTGGCGTGGAGCTCGAAGGAGCGGCGGATGCGCGAGAGCAGCGAAATGACGATGATCCCGAGGATGAACAGCGCCGCGATCCGGATGCCTTCGGGCCGCTCGAAAATGTTGGCCACCGTGGTGTAAATGAATACGACGGCGATGATCCCGAACCCGATGCTGCGCTTGCGCTGCCGTTTGCTGCGCGCCGAGAAGGTCACGGCGACCGCGGCAGAGGTCATCAGGACGAGGACGCCGGTGGCGTAGGCGCCGCCCTGGGCGTCGACGTCGGCGTCGAAGAGCCAGGTGATCAGGAACCCCACGAGCGTGAACACCAGGACCAGCGGCCGGACGGCGCGTGCCCATTCCGGCGCCATGCCGTACCGGGGCAGATAGCGGGGAACCAGGTTCAGGAGCCCGGCCATGGCGGAGGCGCCGGCAAACCACAGGATGGCAATGGTGCTGATGTCATACACGGTGCCGAAGCCCGCGCCCAGGTATTCGTGGGCCAGATAGGCCAGGGCGCGCCCGTTCGCCTGGCCGCCCGGCTGGAATTCCTGTTCCGGGATGAGCACCACGGTGGTGAAGCTCGTGGTGACGAGGAACGCACTCATGATGACGGCGGCCGTGGTCAGCAGGCGGCGGGCGCCCTTGATCCTGCCCTCGGGGTTCGCCTCGGTGTCCGTGGCGTGGCCGCGGATCTGCGGCATGACCGCGACGCCGGTCTCGAAGCCCGACAGGCCCAGGGCCAGCTTCGGGAAGACCAGCAGCGCGATGCCCACGACCATCAGGGGGTTTCCGTGCTGGGTGGTCAGGGCCAGCCACCAGTTGTCGACCGCCACCGGGTGCGCGATGACCTGGAAGATCGTGGTGATGACCACGATGACGTTCAGCCCGAGGTAGAGCCCGACGAGGACGACGGCGACGCCGATCGCCTCTTTGAAGCCGCGCAGGAACACCGCGGCGAGCAGGGCGAGCAGGAACAAGGTGACCGGGACGTTCTGGCCCTGCATCCAGGCGGGCGCAAACGGGTTCTCGATGGCGTGCGCGGTCGCGTCAGCTGCGGAGAGCGTCATGGTGATCATGAAGTCGGTGGCCGCGAACCCCAGCAGGACCAGGACCAGGAGTTTTCCGCCCCACCTCGGCAGGAGCCGCTCCAGCATGGCGATGGACCCTTCGCCGCGCGGGCTTTCGCCGGCCACCCGGCGGTACACGGGCAGTGCGCCCAGCAAGGTCACGGCAACCAGGACCAGGGTGGCCAACGGCGAAATCACACCGGCCGCGAGCGCGGCGATGGCGGGCTGGTAGCCCAGCGTGGAGAAGTAGTCCACGCCGGTCAGGCACATGACCTGCCACCACGTGTGCTTTTTCAGGTGGCTGTCACTGACGGCCCCGGGCCCCTGGTGGGTTCCCTTGCTGTCCTGCAGCCCGAACAAGAGCCAGTTCCTGAAGTGGTCCCCGGTGCCGGGCCGTGGCGCGGAGGGGTCTGCCGGGGGCCGGCTGAGCGTGGTCATGTTGTCCTTTCACCGCGACGCACCGCGCCGCTTCCGTCCGCGACAGTACCAGCCCAAGCAGCCGCTCTCACCGTTCGGCGAACAATCCTGACGCTTCCTTGACGCCGCCCGTCGCCGACCCGCACGCGGTACCCGCGGTCGGAGCCCGACAGACAAGAACGCGCCGGGTGATCGGCCCCGTGCCGTCCGGGATGAGCCGCCGCATTAAGATAACGCAAATTTGTGGCCCGCTGGCATATGGAAAGCATTAAGGGCCGTTCCCGTGGGGCGGCGCCGGTGATGTCATGAAGCAAGAGGAAACGGCAACCAGAGCGGTCGCGGTCAGATCCTCGGCAGGAGTCAACCAGAATGAACACCAAATTCCGGCGGACACGGGATGCATCAGGTCTTCCGGCCCGTGCCAGTGGCGCCCGGGATTTCGTCACCGTCGATGACAGCGGCGACTTTTCGTACCACCGCTCGGAAGAGGAGCTGATGGCGGCGTTTGAGTACGTCGGAGAAGCTACCTGCATCATCGACCGCAGCGGAAGCTCCTATCGCCTGGTGCTGGATTCGAACCGTCACATGGTCCTTGGGCCCGCACTAGGGCCTGTGGAATTCCATTGGCTCCGCCACGCGTGGCTGGACGCTCAAAAAGCCCATCCGGACGAGCACCGGCTCCGGCGCTTCTACCCCGCTACGAGGGGTGAAGTAGTGACGGCTCTGTTCGAAATCCTAGCCCTGGAACGCGGGACACCACCGGCGCGGGGTGCGTGGTCTCTCGACATCGCCGGCTCCGCATCTCTCCCGTCCAACCTGGAGGAAATCGATCGCCGACTCGCCCAACAGAAACCGCTCGAGCGCATCCATGTGAAGGATCCATTCGGCCACATCTACCGGCCCGCGCGGTACCACAAGCACTGGTATCTGCCGGCTGCCGCCGGATCCATCCTCTATGTCGAAGTCCCGGCCCCCTTCACGGTTCACTGACCGCGGTGCCCTGGACGCCGGGAGCGGGCGGACGGTCCGGATTCCAGGCGTACATCGCCGGGCCGGGCCGGCGTTAAGGATCCGTCAAGATTGACGCCGGTCCGGCACCGGCGCCTGGAGCCGGTGTTATCGTCGGCAGTGAAACACGATGGCGGGCATCGCGCGGAGAGGCACAGATGACCACGATGAGCAGACCGCCCGCGGATCCCTCGGCCACAGGTCCGAGAGCCGGGGAGAACTTCAGGCGGTGGCTGCTGTTCGGCCTGCAGGACGCCAAGGGGGTCCATCAGGGTCCCGGCGCGGTGAGTGACTCGCATCTGAAGAAGCATGCGTGGTGGCAGGTCATGTGCCTCACCGGCGTTGATTACTTCTCCACCCTGGGCTACCAGCCGGCCATCGCAGCCCTGGCAGCGGGAGTAATCTCGCCGCTGGCGACCATGGTCCTGGTAGCTGTCACCCTGCTGGGCGCCCTGCCCGTGTACCGTCGGGTTGCCGGTGAGAGCCACCGCGGCGAGGGCTCCATCGCCATGCTGGAACGGCTGATGCCCCGCTGGGGCGGGAAGTTGTTCGTGCTGGTCCTGCTGGGGTTCGCGGCCACCGACTTCATGATCACCATGACGCTCTCCGCCGCCGACGCCACCGCACACGCGATCCAGAACCCCCTCGTTCCGGGCTGGATGCAGGGGCAAAACGTGCCGGTCACGCTCTTCCTGCTCGCCCTGTTGGGTGCCGTCTTCCTGCGCGGGTTCAAAGAAGCGATCGGCGTTGCGGTCGTCCTGGTCGGCATCTATCTGAGCCTGAATGTCGTGGTCGTGATCACCACCATCCTGGAATTATTCACTCACCCCATTGACGTGGCTAACTGGTGGCTCGCCCTGACAACCTCGCACGGGAACCCGTTCATGGTGGTCGGGATCGCCCTGCTCGTCTTCCCCAAGCTGGCCCTTGGCCTGTCCGGCTTCGAAACCGGCGTGGCCGTGATGCCACAGATCCAAGGACGCCCCGGTGACACCGAAGAGAAGCCCGTAGGCCGGATCGAGGGCGCCCGCCGGCTGCTGACAACCGCCGCCGTCATCATGAGCGCCTTCCTCATCACGACCAGCTTCACCACGGTGATCCTGATCCCGGCACAGGAATTCCAGCCCGGCGGCCAGGCCAACGGCCGCGCCCTGGCCTACCTGGCCCACGAATATCTGGGAAACGGATTCGGCACCGTCTACGACATCAGCACGATCGCCATCCTCTGGTTCGCCGGCGCTTCCGCGATGGCCGGGCTCCTGAACCTCGTGCCCCGCTACCTGCCCCGCTACGGCATGGCCCCCGGGTGGGCCCGGGCCGTCCGGCCGCTGGTCCTGGTGTTCACCGCCGTCGGGTTTCTGATCACCTGGCTATTCAACGCCGACGTCGACGCCCAGGGCGGCGCCTACGCCACCGGCGTCCTGGTCCTGATGACCTCAGCCGCGGTTGCCGTGGCGCTGTCCGCCCGGCGCGGGAAACAGCGCAAACGCACCATCGGGTTCGGCATCATCGCCGTCGTTTTCATATACACCACAGTGGCCAACATCATTGAACGCCCCGAAGGCATCCGGATCGCAGCGTTCTTCATCGTGGGCATCATCGTAATTTCGCTGCTTTCGCGCATCCGGCGTTCTTTCGAGCTCCATGCCACCCATGTCCACATGGACCGGCAGGCTCTGGAGTTCATGTCCTCCAACCTGGAAGGGCCCATAGCGATCATCGCCCACGAACCGCTGCGCCTCAGCGCCGAGGCGTACCGGGACAAACTGACGTCTGCGATCGAGGTCAGCCACCTGCCCGTGGACTACCAGGCATTGTTCCTGGAAGTGACCGTGGACGATTCGTCCGACTTTGAGACGGCTTTGGAGGTCCACGGTGTGACCCGGCACGGGTACCATGTTCTGGAAGTCCACGGACCCGTCGTGCCGAACACCATCGCCTCGGTGCTCCTGCACATCCGGGACGTGACCGGGCTGATGCCGCACATCTACTTCCGCTGGACCGAAGGGAACCCGGTCACAAACCTGCTGCGCTTCCTCGCGTTCGGCGAAGGCGAAATCGCCCCGGTCACCCGCGAAGTGCTCCGCGAAGCAGAACCGGATGTCACCAAACGGCCCTGGGTCCACGTCGGCTGAGCGCAGGCCTGACATTGCTGTCATAAAGCCACGGAAGTCCCTGTCTCCGCGACGTGAGCATGCTGGACGACATGCCGGCGCACCCGCGTTCCAGGTGTCAGCCGGATGACCCCGCGCCTCTGCCCTGAACCGATTGCCGGTGGACCGGCCCTGTCATCACCACTCCTGGCGCCGGTTCCCTGCAACCACCTGCTCGGCTACAGAACTTTCGACAAGCCCGGCGCCGGCCTGCTGCCGGATACGCGCAGCATGGACGCGGGTTCGGTCAGGAATTTCCGCGCACGTTAAGACGGCGTCAAGATCCGTATTCCGGGCGTTAAGAAACCATCAGGAACCGGTTATTTGCCTCCGGAGAGGAGTTGACTGTCAGTAGCCCCGCAAACGGGGCACGGATGAAAGGAACCTGCAATGGCCGACCTGGCTGTTATCGGAATCCTCATGGTGTCCATGGGGTTCGTCATGTGGATCGGTCACGTCCTGGCCGGAATGGTCGGCGCTGCCGTGGACCGGCCGGAGGGCGAACGATGAGCGCCGACGCGATCATGTGGCTAGTCCTGCTCATTGCCGGACTAAGTCTCTTCGGTTACCTGCTGGCGGTCCTGATCCATCCGGAAAAGTGGTAAACAGATCATGACCTTCAACACTGCATCCTTTGTCATCCAGGTGGCGGCACTCCTCATCGTCCTGGCAGCCCTGCACAAACCCTTCGGCATCTACCTGGCCCGCGTATTCGAGGGCACGACGTCCAGCCGGCCCGAGCGGCTCTTCTACCGGCTCGCCGGGATCGACGCCGGCACCGACCAGACCTGGTCCGTGTACCTGCGCAGCGTCCTGGCGTTCTCGGCCGTCTCCATCCTGGCCGTGTTCGGCCTGCAACGGCTGCAGGGCGTCCTGCCCGGCAGCGGATCCCTGCCCGGCGTGGACCCGTGGATTGCCATGAACACCGCCATTTCCTTCGTGACCAACACGAACTGGCAGACCTACGTCCCCGAGACCACCGTCGGCATTTTCGTGCAGATGTGTCTGCTCGCGGTTCAGAACTTCCTCTCCGCCGCCGTCGGCATCGTCGTCGTCGTCGCCCTCATCCGCGGCATCGCCCGCACCAGGACGCACCGGCTGGGCAACTTCTGGGTGGACCTGGCCAGGACGTCGTTCCGGATCCTGCTGCCGATCGCGTTCGTCGCGGCAGTGGTGATGGTCCTCGGCGGAGTGGTGCAGAACTTCTGGTCCACCGACGTCACCAACCAGGCGGCCGGGATCAGTCAGAGCATTCCCGGCGGCCCCGTGGCGTCCCAGGAAGCCATCAAGGAGCTCGGGACCAACGGCGGCGGCTACTTCAACGCCAACTCCGCCCACCCGTTCGAGAACCCCAACGCCCTCATCAGCTTCTTCGAGGTGTTCCTGATCCTGCTCATCCCCTCGGCTCTGCCCTACGCCTTCGGCCGGATGGTGGGTGACCAGAAGCAGGGCTACACGGTCGCCGCGGTGATGGGCACCCTGTGGCTGGCTTCGATTTCGCTGATGGGCTGGGCCGTGGCGTCCGGTCAGGGCGCCGCGACGGCCGCCGCCGGTGGCCTGGGCGAAGGCTTTGAACAGCGCTTTGGTCCGGTGCCGAGCGCGATCTTCGCCACGTCCACCACGTTGACCTCCACCGGCGCCGTCAACGTCGCCCATGATTCCCTGCCTCCGCTGGCCGGCGGTGTGGCCATGGTGAACATGATGCTCGGCGAAGTCGCCCCAGGCGGAACCGGGTCCGGGCTCTACGGGCTGCTGATCCTGTCCATCATCTCCGTGTTCATCGCCGGTCTGATGGTCGGGCGTACCCCGGAGTATCTGGGCAAGAAGATCGGCCCGACGGAAATGAAGCTCGCCGCCATGTACATCCTGGTCACCCCGACCGTGGTCCTGGCCCTGGCCGGCATCACCGTCCTGATCCCGGACGCTATGGCCAACGCCCCGGCCACCGGCCCGCACCAGTTCAGCGAAGTGCTCTACGCCTTCACCTCCGGGGCCAACAACAACGGCTCCGCGTTCGGCGGAATCACCACCTCCGGCCCATTCCTGTCGGTCATGATGGGCCTGGCGATGCTGCTGGGCCGCTTCCTCCCGATTGTCCTGGTCCTAGCCCTCGCCGGCTCCCTCGCCCGCCAGGGCAAGATTCCCGCCTCCGCCGGCACCGTTCCCACCCACGGCCTCCTGTTCGGCGGCCTGCTGCTCGGCGTAACAGTGATCCTGACCGCCCTGAGCTACTTCCCGGCCCTCGCCCTCGGACCCCTCGCAGAAGGACTCCTCAAATGACCCCGTCCCAGACGGACCTCGCCGCCGCCACCTACGCCGACGGCAACCCCCTCGGCACTCCCGGCGAGCACAAACACCACACCAAAGCCCCGGCAAAACTCACGCTCACGTCCGTCATCGCCGCACTGCCCCTCGCGGTCCGGAAACTCTCCCCGCGGCAGATGATCCATTCCCCGGTCATGTTCACCGTGCTGGTGGGGGCCGCCCTGTGCACCGCAATCTCGGTGTACCGGCCGTCGGTGTTCGGCATCGCCGTCACCGTCTGGCTGTGGCTCACCGTCCTGTTCGGAACCCTGTCCGAATCCATCGCCGAAGGCCGGGGCAAGGCCCAGGCCGACAGCCTGCGCGCCAGCCGCAAAGGCGTGACGGCCCGGCTCCGGCAGCCCGACGGCACCACGAAGGACATTCCCGGGACAGAGCTGCGGCTCAACGACCTCGTCATCTGCGAGGCCGGGGACGTCATTCCCTCGGACGGCGAAATCATCGAAGGCCTCGCCAGCGTCGACGAATCCACCATCACCGGCGAATCAGCCCCGGTGATCCGCGAATCCGGCGGCGACCGCTCCTCCGTCACCGGCGGCACGAAGGTCCTCTCGGACCGGATCGTCATCCGCATCACCGCCGAGCCCGGCCAAACCTTCATCGACCGGATGATCAAGCTCGTCGAGGGCGCCGTGCGGCAGAAGACCCCCAACGAAATCGCCCTCCACGTCCTGCTGGTGTCCCTGACCATCGTGTTCCTGGCCGTCACCATGTCCCTGGCCCCGTTCGCCGCCCTCGCCGGCGCCACCCCGTCCCCCATCGTGCTGGTCGCCCTGCTGGTCTGCCTGATCCCCACCACCATCGGGGCCCTCGTCCCCGCGATCGGCATCGCCGGCATGGACCGCTTGGTCCAGCACAACGTGCTGGCCACCTCCGGCCGCGCCGTGGAGACCGCCGGAGACATCACCACGCTCCTGCTGGACAAGACAGGAACCATCACCTACGGCAACCGCCGCGCCGTCAATTTCTTCCCTGCCGATCATGTGGACAGGACCCAACTCATCGAGGCCGCCCGGGTCTGCAGCCTGGCCGACGAGACCCCCGAGGGACGCTCCATCGTGGACCTCGCCGCGGACAAGGGCGTCACCGGGTCCGACCTGGCCACCCTCGAACGCAGCTCCGGCAATTTTGCCGTGGTCCCCTTCAGCGCCACCACCCGCATGAGCGGACTGGACCTTGACGGCCGGCAGATCCGCAAAGGCGCCGCCTCCACGGTCGCGGCCTTCGTTGCCGAATACGGCGGCCATACGCCCGCGGAAGTCGACCACCGGGTAACGGAAATCTCGGCACAGGGCGGCACACCCCTGCTCGTCGCCCAGGTGGGAAAGGACGGCAGCGCCGACGTCCTGGGGACCATCCACCTCGCCGACGTCGTCAAACCCGGCATGCATGCCCGCTTCGCCGAACTGCGGCAAATGGGCATCCGGACCGTGATGATCACCGGCGACAACCCCATCACTGCCAAGGCCATCGCCGCCGAGGCCGGGGTCGATGACTTCCTGGCCGAGGCAACCCCGGAGGACAAACTCGCGGTCATCAAGAAGGAGCAGGCCGCAGGGCGGCTCGTGGCCATGACCGGGGACGGCACCAACGACGCCCCGGCCCTGGCCGCGGCAGACGTCGGCGTCGCCATGAACTCCGGAACCCCCGCCGCCAAAGACGCCGCCAACATGGTGGACCTCGACTCCGACCCCACCAAGCTCATCAACATCGTCGGCATCGGCAAACAACTGCTCATCACCCGCGGCGCCCTGACCACCTTCTCCGTCGCCAACGATGTCGCCAAGTACTTCGCAATCGTTCCCGCCCTCTTCACCGCGGCCTTCCCGGGGCTGGGACTGCTGAACATCATGGGACTCGCCACCCCGTCCTCGGCCATCCTCTCCGCGGTGATCTTCAACGCCCTGATCATCATCGCGCTGGTCCCGCTCGCCCTCCGCGGAGTCAAATACCGTGCCGTCTCCGCCAACCAGGCACTGGGGCGGAACCTGCTGATCTACGGGCTCGGCGGCCTCATCGCCCCCTTCATCGGCATCAAGATCATCGACCTCATGATCTCCCTCATCCCCGGAATCGGCTAGGAACATCCCCATGAACACACTCACCGGCTACCTCCGGCAGGCAGGCACCGCCGTCCGGTTCTTGCTCTTCGCCACCCTGGTCCTCGGCGTGGCCTACCCCCTGGCCGTCTTCGGCGTCGGACAGCTCATCGCCCCGTACCAGGCCAACGGCTCCATCATCAAAGACAGCGCCGGCACCCCGGCGGCGTCCGCCCTGATCGCCCAGGCATCCGCCAACGACGCCGGAGCCCAGGACCCCAAGTGGTTCCACGCCCGGCCCTCGGCCGTGAAATGGGACCCGGCATCGTCCTCGGCGTCCAACCTGGGCCCCAACGATCCGAAACTCCTCGACGCCGTCGCCGCCAACCGGGCCGCCGTCGCCTCCGCAGAAGGCATCAGCGAGCAACAGGTGCCCGCCGATGCGGTAACCGCCAGCGGTTCGGGACTGGACCCGGACATCTCCCCGGCGTATGCGAAGCTGCAGGTTCCCCGCGTCGCCGCGGCCCGGCATCTGAGCGCAGACACCGTGATGTCCCTGGTCAACAAGCACACCACCGGCGGTCTGACGGCCTTCCTGGGCCAGCCGTCCGTCAACGTGACCGCCCTTAACGTTGATCTGGCCGCCGCGTCCCCGTCCAAGTGAGAGTCCAGGCGGAGGGATAGCCCGGTGGCACGCGGAACGCTGCGGATCTTCCTGGGGGCCGCACCCGGGGTCGGCAAAACCTACGAGATGCTCGAAGAGGCGCACCGGCTGGGCGGGCGCGGCGAGGACGTCGTCGTCGCGTTCGCCTTGGACCACGGGCGGGCCGACACGAGAGCCCTAATGGAGGGGCTCGAAGTCATTCCGCCCCGGCGCCTGCCCTACCGGGGCGCGGAGTTTGAGGAAATGGACCTGGACGCCGTCCTGGCCCGCGCCCCCGAGACAGCGGTCGTGGACGAATATGCCCACTCCAACGTCCCCGGCAGCCGCCACACGAAACGCTGGCAGGACGTCGATGAACTCCTCAATGCCGGCATCAACGTCCTCTCCACGGTCAACATCCAGCACCTGGCGTCCCTGGGCGACGTCGTCAGTGCCATCACCGACGTGCGGCAGGCGGAGACGGTGCCGGACGATGTGGTGCGCCGGGCCGACCAGATCGATCTGGTAGATATCCCGCCTGAACTGCTCCGGCAGCGTCTGGGCGACGGGAAGATCTACGCCGCGGACAAGATCGATGCCGCCCTGTCCAACTACTTCCGGCTGGGCAACCTCAGCGCGCTGCGCGAGCTCGCCCTGCTGTGGCTGGCCGACCGCGTGGACGAAGGCCTGGCCAAGTACCGGGCCGAACAGGGCATTGAAGCCAGCTGGCCGGCCCGGGAACGGATCGTTGTCGGGCTGACCGGCAGCCCCGAAGGGGAGGTCCTCATCCGCCGCGGCGCCAGGATCCTCAACCGGGTCAACGGCGGGGACCTCCTGGCCGTGCACGTCCGGGCTGCCGACGGTATCGCAGAGGAGTCGCCACAGGCGCTGGAGGCCCAGCGCCGCCTGATCCTGGACTTGGGCGGCAGCTACCACGTCGTGACCGGCGAGGACCCCGCCGCCGCGCTCCTGGACTTCGCCCGCGGCGTCAACGCCACCCAGATCGTCGTCGGCATCTCCCGCCACAAGAAGCTCGCCGGCCTGCTGGGAACACTGCTCGGCGGAGGCGTCGGAACCCGGGTCGTCCGGGATTCCGGCGACATCGACGTCCACATGGTCTCCCACCCACTCGGCGGACGCGGCGCCGGCCCGCGGCAGCAACGGGACCTTGGCCGCATCCGGGTCGCGGCAGGCTTCATCCTGGCCGTCGCGCTCCCTGTGCTGCTCCAGATGCTGCTCTCCCTGAACCCCGATCAAAACGTCGCGACCGCGGCGCTGATCCAGCTCGCCGGATCCGTCGCCGTCGCCCTCGTCGGCGGACTCTGGCCGGCGGTTCTCGCAGCCCTCTGGAGCAGCCTGCTGGTCAACTACTTCTCCACGCCCCCGGTGGGCACCCTGACCATCAGCGACCCGCAGAACTTCCTTGCGCTGCTGGTCTTCGTCGGCGTCTCCGCAGCCGTCGCCGTCGTCGTCGACCTCTCTGCACGCCGGTCCAAAGAAGCCGCCCGCGCCCGCGCGGAAGCCGCCACCCTGGGAGACCTCACCCGCGGTGCCGCCCGCACCGAGGACACCCTGAAAGGACTCCTGGAACAGGCCCTGGACGTGTTCCAGGTCAGCGGCGCTGCCCTCTACACCTCCACCGGATACACCGGGACAGGAGCTGGCGGGAGCAGCGGCTGGCGGCTCATTGCAGAGGCCGGCACAATCCCTCCCGCTCCGCCGGAGGATGCAGAAAACATCGAACAGATCGACCCCACCACCCGAATCGTGCTCTCCGGCCGGACACTGCCGGCCAGCGACAGACGGCTGCTCGGAGCCTTCGGTGTGCATCTGGCCGCACAACTGGAACGCCAGCAACTGGCGGCCAGTCGACGCGAAGTCGTGCGGCTGGCCGAAAGCAACACCATGCGCACCTCCATTCTCCGAGCCGTCTCCCACGACCTCCGCACGCCCTTGGCCGGCATCAAACTGGCCGTCGGAGGCCTCAGGCAGCCCGACATCCACTACACCCCCGAGGAGCAACAAGAGCTGCTCGCCACCATCGACGAATGCTCCGACCGGCTGGACGCACTGGTGGGCAACCTGCTGGACATGTCCCGGATCACCTCCGATTCCGTCAACCCGCTCATCAAACCGGTGCGCTGGTACGAAGTGATTCCGGCCGCCCTCCACGGAACCCCGGCCGGCAGAGTGCGGGTGGAGCTGCCGGGAAACATGCCCGAAGTCGACGCCGACGCCGGAATGCTCGAACGCGTCATCGCGAACATCGTGGAGAACGCCGTCAAATACGCGCCCGACTCCGACATCGTCCTCGTCGGAGCTGCCGGCGGACTCAGCCACGTAACCCTGCACGGCCGCCCCGCGGGAGAACTACGAATCATCGACCACGGCCAGGGCGTCCCCGCAGAAAGCGTCATCCGGATGTTCCAGCCCTTCCAGCGCTTGGACGACATCCCGCAGGCCACCGGCGTCGGGCTCGGCCTGGCCGTGGCCAAAGGCTTCACAGAAGCGATGGGCGGAAACCTGACCGCGGAAGAAACACCAGGGGGCGGACTGACCATGGTGATCCGCCTGCCACTCTCCGCCGGCGCCGCTTTCGACCAAGATGCCGCCCAGGCCCCGATCGAGGCCCAGTCGGCACTCCTGGGCCGGCACCACACCAGGCCGCTGTCCAGCACGGAAGGCACGCCGTGAACGACGTGCTGGTGGTCGACGACGATCCCCATATCCTCAAAGCCCTCAAAATTACCCTGCACGCCCACGGATACACCGTCGTGACGGCCCACGACGGAGAATCCGCACTCCAGTGCGCGGCCCGGCACCCCTTCGGCGTCATCGTCTTGGATCTGGGCCTGCCCGACATCGACGGCACCACGGTCATCACCCGGCTCCGGCAATGGAGCCGTGTCCCTGTTCTGGTGCTCTCCGCCCGGCACGGCTCCGACGACAAGGTCAAGGCACTGGACGCCGGAGCCGACGACTACGTCACCAAACCCTTCGGACTGGACGAGCTCCTGGCCCGGCTGCGCGCCGTCCAACGCCGGAGCATCCAAGCCGACGAAGCGCCCGTGGTGAGAACAGCCTCCTTCACGGTCGACCTGGCCATGCGGCGTGTAACCCGCAACGGGAAGGACGTGCGCCTGACCCCCACGGAATGGGGCATCTTGGAAATCCTGGTCCGGAACCCCGAAAAACTCATCACCCAGCACCAGCTCCTCACCGAAATCTGGGGTGCCGCCTACACCAAGGAAGCCAACTACCTCCGCGTCTACATGGCCCAGCTCCGCCGCAAGCTCGAACCAGAACCCGGCAACCCGCGCCACTTCATGACCGAAGCCGGCATCGGATACCGGTTCCAGCCCTAATCCGATCGCCGGGACCGCGTAGCCGCTACCTGTCTTTTTCCCCGGTCGTGCCAAGGTGCCGCCGCGGGGGCATGGGCTAAGAATCCACGCCGCGGCGACGGGAGACAGCGAAGCGGTCGCTACGCCCGGCCCCTTGAGCGAAGGGCACGCGGGCTGCGGCCAGGCATGCTTTCCTAAGCCGGTGACCGACAATTTGGTCGCTCGTCCAGCCGTCGGTCAACGTGACTGCACTCAACCTCGCTGTGGCGGCGGCCGCACTGCCGTCGCAGCCGGCGCAATCCAAGTGACAGAATGACGACATGGCACGTGGAACGCTGCGGATCTTCCTGGGGGCCGCGCCCGGCGTGGGTAAGACATACGAGATGCTGGAGGAAGCCCACCGACTCAGCGAGCGAGGCGAAGATGTGGCGGTAGCGTTCGCGCTCGACCACGGCCGCGCCGACACAAGGGCACTCATGGCCGGCCTCGAGGTCATTCCGCCCCGGCAGCTGCGCTACCGGGGAGCGGAGTTCGAGGAAATGGACCTGGACGCAGTTCTGGCCCGTGCCCCCAAGACCGCGGTAGTGGACGAGTACGCCCACTCCAACGTCCCGGGCAGCCGCAACCAGAAGCGTTGGCAGGACGTGGATGAACTTCTCAACGCCGGGATCAATGTCCTGTCAACGGTCAACATCCAGCATCTGGCGTCCCTGGGCGACGTCGTCAGCGCCATCACCGACGTCCGCCAGGCAGAAACCGTGCCGGACGACGTCGTGCGCCGCGCCGACCAGATCGATCTGGTCGACATCCCGCCGGAACTGCTGCGCCAGCGTCTCAGCGACGGAAAAATCTACGCCGCCGATAAGATTGACGCGGCCCTGTCCAACTATTTCCGCCTGGGCAACCTCGGCGCGCTGCGCGAGCTCGCTTTGCTGTGGCTGGCCGACAGGGTGGACGAAGGGCTGGCCAAATACCGGGCCGAACAGGGCATTGAAGCCAGCTGGCCAGCCCGCGAGCGCATCGTGGTGGGCCTGACCGGAGGCCCTGAGGGCGAGGCACTCATCCGCCGCGGGGCCCGTATCCTGACCAGGGTCAGCGGCGGGGACCTTCTGGCCGTCCATGTGCGCGCCGCCGACGGTGTCGCTTCGGAGTCACCACAGGCGCTCGAACGGCAGCGGCGGCTGATCCAGGATCTGGGCGGCAGCTACCATATCGTATCCGGAGAAGACCCGGCGGCCGCACTGCTGGACTTCGCCCGCAGCGTCAACGCCACCCAGATCGTGGTCGGTATTTCGCGCCACAAGAACCTCGCGGGCGTGGTGGGCGGTCTCTTGGGTGGCGGGGTGGGGACGCGGGTGGTGCGGGGCTCCGGGGACATCGATGTCCACATGGTCTCGCACCCCCTCGGCGGCCAGGGCACGGGGGTGCCGCACCCCCGCGATCTCGGCCGGGTTCGGGTGGCAGTAGGCCTGATCTTGGCGGTCCTGTTGCCTGCGCTGCTGCAATTGCTGCTGCTGGCCCTGAACCCGGAGCGCAACGTGGCCACAGCGATGCTGGTCCAACTGACCGGCTCCGTCGTGGTGGCCCTGGTTGGCGGACTATGGCCGGCGATCCTCGCCGCGCTGTGGAGCAGCCTCCTGGTCAACTACTTTTCCACCCCGCCGGTCGGCAACTTAACCATCAGTGATCCGCAGAACTTGTTTGCCCTGCTGGTGTTCGTGGGCGTCTCGGCGGCCGTCGCCGTCGTCGTCGACCTTTCGGCACGCCGCTCGAAGGAGGCTGCGCGGGCCCGTGCCGAGGCAACGACGCTGGGTGACCTGACCCGCGGCGCCGCCGGGTCGGAGGACACCGTTCAGGCGCTGCTGGAGCAGGCGCTGGGTGTTTTCCAAGTCCGGGGCACTGCCCTGTTCAGCCGCGAGGCCGACACCGGGGACGGCGCCGGAAGCACGGCCAGTGGCCGGCCGTGGCGGCTGCTCGCCTCGGCTGGAGAGATCCCGGCTACGGCCGAGAGCGCTCGGGGGGACGCCGCCACCGGCGACAACGTCGAGGAGATCGATGCCGCCACCCGGCTGGTCCTTTACGGACGGATCCTGCCAGCAAGCGATCGGCGCCTCCTGGGGGCCTTCGGCGTCCATTTGGCGGCCCAGCTTGAACGCCAGCAGCTGGTTGTCAGCCGCCGGGAGATGCTGCGCCTGGCCGAGAGCAACACGATGCGCACTTCCATTCTCCGCGCCGTGTCCCACGACCTGCGCACCCCGCTGGCCGGGATCAAACTCGCCGTCGGCGGCCTGCGCCACGACGGCTTCCGCTACACCCCGGAAGAGGAGCAGGAGCTGCTGGCTACCATCGAGGAGTGCTCGGACCGGCTGGACGCCCTGGTGGGGAATCTGCTGGACATGTCCCGGCTCACCTCGGATGCCGTCAATCCCCTCCTCAAACCGGTGCGCTGGTTCGAAGTGATCCCCGGAGCCCTCGGCGCCGTCCCTCCGGGCAGGGTGCGGGTGGACCTGCCCGCCAACATGCCGGAGATCGACGCCGACCCGGGAATGCTGGAACGTGTCATTGCGAACATCGTCGAAAACGCCGTGAAATACGCCCCGGACTCAGATATTGTCCTGGTGGGGACGGCCGGCGGCCTCAGCCCGGCGACACTCGAAGGGCACCCTGCGGGCGAGCTGCGGATCATCGATCATGGTCGCGGCGTCCCGGCGGAGAGTGTCGTCGAGATGTTCCGTCCGTTCCAGCGGCTCGATGACACGCCGCAGGCCACCGGGATCGGACTCGGCCTGGCCGTGGCGAAAGGATTCACCGAAGCAATGGGCGGAACGCTGGCCGCGGAAGAGACGCCAGGTGGCGGTTTGACGATGGTCATCCGGCTTCCCCTGTCCACGGGCGTGCCGTTCGACGCACGCCCCGCCCAGGCTCCGCTCGAGCCGCAGTCGGCCGTGGGGCGCCGCCATGCACTGCCGCTCAGGCCTGGACCGGACGCCGGATGACCGCCGTCCTGGTGGTCGATGACGACCCGCACCTGCTGAGGGCACTCCGAATCACGCTGCAGGCCCACGGTTACTCGGTGACCACTGCGGCAGACGGGCGTTCTGCCCTGCTGAGCGCATCCCAGCACCCCATGGCGCTGGTCATCCTGGATCTCGGCCTGCCGGACATCGACGGCACCACAGTCCTGCGGGAGCTCCGGTCCTGGAGCCAGGTCCCGATCCTGGTGCTCTCAGCCCGCCACGGCTCCGAGGACAAAGTGGAAGCGCTCGACGCCGGCGCGGACGACTACATCACGAAGCCGTTCGGCCTCGACGAGCTGCTGGCCCGGATCCGTGCCCTCCTGCGCCGCAGCGTTGACCAGGAGCAGGCACCCGTGGTGACCGCCGGGGCCTTCACCGTGGACCTGGGCAAACACCGTGTCATCCGCGACGGCCAGGATGTGCGGCTGACCCCCACCGAATGGAACATTCTGGAGGTGCTGGTCCGGAACCCGGAAAAGCTCATCACACAGCAGCAGCTGCTCTCCGAGGTCTGGGGTCCGGCGTATGCCAAGGAAACCAACTATCTCCGGGTCTACATGGCCCAGCTGCGGCGCAAACTCGAACCGGACACCGCCAACCCGCGCCATCTGCTCACCGAGGCCGGCATCGGCTACCGGTTCATGCCCTGAGAGTTTTTCCTGGCTGTGCTTGCTCAGAGCGACTGCTGAGTTTTCGCATGCCGCGGCCGGCAATGGATACTGGGGCAATGACAAATCGCAGCCCGCTCAACTGGGACGATGCCGGCCCGTCGCCGCTGCCGGAGATCCCGGCGCAACTGCGGGCCGTCCTCAACGGAATCCCGGCCATGGTGGGCTACTGGGATACGGAGCTCCGCAACCGCCTGGCCAACGACGCCTACGGCACGTGGTTCGGCATTGAACCCGGCCAGTTGTACGGCATGCATATCGGCGACGTGCTCGGGGAGGCAGTCTTCGAGGCGAACCGGCCGCACATCGAGCTCGTGCTCGCGGGAGAGCCTCAGAAGTTTGACCGGACCCTCGTGGATGCCGCGGGCGAATCGCGCTTCACCGAGGTGACGTACACCCCCGATGCCCGGGACGACGGCGCGGTACAGGGGTTTTTCGTCCAGGTCACGGACATCACGGAGCGGGTGCTGGCCGATCGGCGCAGGCAGCAGGACATGGACCGGTACCGGGCCCTGGCGCGCAGCGTCCCCGGTGTCTTCGTGCTCCTCTTCGACGCCGATCTGCGGTACCTGATCGCCGAAGGGCAGGAACTGGAGACGTTCGGCTACCGCACGGAGGAGCTGGAAGGCCGGCGCATCCAGGACGTGCTCAAGGGCGATCTCGCCAGCGAGCTCGAACCGCGCTACCGTGCGGCCCTCGCCGGCCGGGAAGTCTCCTGGAGCCGTCAGATCGGCCACCGCACCTACCGGCTCAAAGCCGGACCGGTGTACTCCGACGACGAGGCCACGGCCGGCATGGTCGTGGCGGTTGACGTCACCGAGCGCCTGCAGCAGCAGCAGGTCTGGGAGGCCCTCCACGAAATAGCGACCGCTGTCGCCCGCAACGCCGCCCCCGCCGACATCTCCGAGCGGGTCGCGGCCATCGTCCTTGAGCTGTTCAATGTGGACTCCGCCGCCGTCGTCCGTTTCACGGGTGCATCGTCGGCGGAAATCGTCGCCATGGCCCCCGCCCTCCCGCCGACGCTGAGCCGCCGGCACATCTTTGCCCCGACTGACGAGTCGGCCACCGTCCGGGTGGCGTTGACGGGCAAGCCTGCCCTCGTTATTTACGGGCCGGAGGGCGGACCGGCGGCGGAGCAGATGCGCGCCGGCGGCTTCCAGTCCGCGGCGGCGGCGCCGGTCCGGGTCGGGGGAAGCCTGTGGGGCGTGGTGACCCTGACCTCGAAATCCCGCACGGGTGTCACGGAAGCCATGATGGCGCGGCTGGCCCAGTTTGCGGAGCTCGTCGAGATCGCCATCGGAAACTCGGAGGCACGGACCGACCTCGAACTGCAGGCCACCACGGATGCCCTGAGCGGCCTGCCCAACCGGCGGGCCCTGGAACGGCACCTCGCCGAACAGGTTGCGCTGGCCGGGACGCGCGGCACCAGCCTGAGCGCGGTCGTCCTGGATATCGACCACTTCAAGAGGGTCAACGACACCTACGGCCACCTTTTGGGCGATGTCGTCCTGGCCGAGGTCGCGGCGAGGCTCCGGAGGGTCGCCCGGAGCCAGGACATCCTGGCCCGCTTCGGCGGCGAAGAGTTCGTGTGGCTGCTCCCGGAGACGAACGGCGCCGAGGCCCTGCAGGCGGCGGAACGGGCCCGGGAGGCCATCGCGTCCGAGCCGTTCGGGGACGTCGGCTTCCTGACGATCTCCGCCGGCGTCTGCGAGCAGCGCGACGCCGCGGCCGGGACCCTCCTGGACTGCGCGGACCGGGCTCTCTACGAGGCGAAAAACGCCGGCCGCAACCGCACCTCACGCTACGGCCACGCCACCCGGACCGCCCGTGCCGGGGACGGCCCGGGCGGACTCCGCGCCTAGCTCAGCGCTTAAACGAAGGCCGACTTTCCGGTCACGGCCCGGGCCACGATCAGTGAATTGATCTCGTAGCTGCCCTCGTAGGTGTACAGGATCTCGGCGTCGCCAAAGAGCTTGCCCATCTCGTAGTCGCTGCTGATCCCGTTGCCGCCCATGAGCGACCGGCCCATCGCCACCGAGGCCCGCGCCAGCCGCGTGGTGGTGGACTTGGCCATGGCGGCCTGGACCATCTCCAGCTTGCCCTCCTCCTGGATCCTCGCCAGCTGGGCCATCAGGGCCAGCGAGGCGGTGGCGTTGCCCAGGATCTCGGCGAGCTGCTGCTGGATGAGCTGGAAGCGGGCCAGCTCCTTGCCGAACTGCCGGCGCTGCAGCGAATAAGAACGCGCGACGTCGAACGCGGCCAGCTGGATGCCGGCGCCCTGCCAGCCCACCCAAGCGCGCGAATCACGCAGAAGCTCGTTGGCCTTGGAGAAGTCGGTGGCCCCCGGCAGCAGGTTGGCTTCCGGGATGCGGACCTCATCCAGGACGATGTCCGCGTTCTGCATGATGCGCAGGCCGATCTTGTTGGCGATCTTCGTGGCGGTGTACCCGGGCCGGTCCGTTTCCACGATGAAACCCTTGATGTGCTGGTCGGCGACGTCGCGGGCCCAGACGAGGGCGAAGTCCGCAATGGTGCCGGCTCCGATCCAGCGTTTGGCGCCGTTGATGACCCACTCGCCGTTCTCCAGCCGCGCCGTGGTTTCCAGCCCGCCGGCGATGTCCGAACCATGGTCCGGCTCGGTCAGGGCGAACGCCCCGAGCTGGGTGAAGGCGGTGAGGCCGGGAAGCCAGCGGGCCTTCTGCTCCTCGGAGCCAAGCTGATCGATCATGCCGACAATCAGCTCGTTGTGGATGCCCACGAGCGCCGAGAGCGAGACGTCGGCGCGGGCCACCTCGACGTACATGAGGCCCTTGAAGAGCTTGGACGTGCCGTCCGTCTGCAACCCGCCCAGGCCGTACTTCCCGAGTTCCGCGAGCAGACCGAAGGGGAACTCCTCGCGGTTCCAGTAGCCGATCGACGCCGCCCGGATCCGGGACTGCAGGAATTCCCGGACCTCCTGGTACCGGAGCTGTTCGTCCGGCGGCAGCAGGTCCACGATGTACATGAGGTCGGCGTCGGGAAACGGCGGCTCTGCCGCGGGGCCCGCCGCAACCGTTCCGGCTGGGGCTGATCCGGCTGTGCCTGATTCGGCTGTGTCTGATTCGGCTGTGGCCGACTGTCCGTTGGCACGTCCTGGTGACTGCACGGGCACGCATCCCTTCGTCATGCGCCGCCAGCAGAGCGACGCCGCTCTTCCAAACCCTTGGATGTCCTAGTATATTGCAGAGTGACGGGGATCACTAGGCGGGCGCCGCGGCGGCCTGGCGGGATCCCAGGCAACGGCGTTGTGCCACGGACCGCCCGGAACGGCTGCGCCAGCGAACTTCGAAAGGTGCACCATGACCGTAACTGAGGAATTCCGGGCCGCCAGGGACCGGCTGCTTGCCCTGCGCGGGGACTACGAGGCCGCCCGCAGCGAATTCCAGTGGCCGCGCTTCGAGGAATTCAACTTCGCGCTGGACTGGTTCGACCAGCTCGCGGCAGACCCGGCCAAGGCGGACAACCCGGCCCTAGTGATTGTCGAGCAGGACGGATCAGCGACGCGGCGCAGCTTCGCGGACCTCTCCCGGCGCTCTTCCCAGGTGGCCAACTGGCTGCGGAGCCGGGGCGTGCGGCGCGGGGACCGGATGATCATCATGCTCGGCAACCAGGTGGAGCTCTGGGAACTCATGCTGGCCGGCATCAAGCTGGGCATCGTCATGATCCCCACCACCACCCTGATGGGGCCCGCGGACCTCCAGGACAGGGTGGAGCGCGGCGGCGCGGCCTGGGCCGCCGTCGGAAGTGCCAACATCGCCAAGTTCGTTGACGTCGCGGGTGACTACACGCTGATCGAAATCGCCGACGCCGCCGCAGAACCGGCCGGACCACAGGACACGGCGCTGCAGTACGCAGACGCCGCCGCGGCCAGTGAGGATTTCACCCCGGACGCCCCCACCCTGGCCGACGAGACCCTCCTGCTCTACTTCACCTCCGGCACCACGTCCAAGGCCAAGCTGGTGGAGCACACGCACACCTCCTACCCGGTGGGTCACCTCTCCACGATGTTCTGGATCGGGATGGAGCCGGGCGACGTCCACCTCAACGTCGCCTCCCCGGGCTGGGCAAAGCACGCCTGGTCCAACGTGTTCACGCCCTGGATCGCCGAGGCCTGCGTGTTCATCTACAACTACGAGCGCTTCGACGCCAAGGCCCTCATGGAGCAGATGGACCGCGAGTCGGTGACGAGCTTCTGCGCCCCGCCCACGGTCTGGCGCATGCTCATCCAGGCCGACCTCACGCAGCTGAAGAACCCGCCCACCAAGGTGGTGTCCGCCGGCGAACCGCTCAACGCCGAAGTGATCGACCAGGTCCACCGCGCCTGGGGCCAGACCATCCGGGACGGCTTCGGGCAGACCGAATCGACGGTGCAGATCGCGAACACCCCGGGCCAGCCGATCAAGATCGGCGCCATGGGCAGGCCGCTGCCCGGCTACGACGTCGTGCTCGTGGACCCCGCCACCGGTGAGGAGTCTGACGACGGCGAACTCTGCCTGCGTCTGGACCCCCGCCCCGTGGGGCTCATGAAGGCCTACTACGGCGACCCGGAGAAGACCGCGGAGGCTTTCCGCGACGGCTACTATCACACCGGCGACATGGCCAGCCGGGACGAGCGCGGCATCATCACGTATGTGGGCCGGGGCGACGACGTCTTCAAGTCCTCCGACTACCGGCTGTCCCCGTTCGAGCTGGAGAGCGTGCTGATCGAGCACCCGGCGGTGGCGGAGGCCGCCGTCGTCCCGTCCCCCGACCCGCTCAAGCTGTCCGTGCCGAAGGCGTTTGTGGTCCTGGCCGCCGGGCACCAGCCCGGCCCGGAGCTCGCCGAGGACATCCTGCGGTACTGCCGCGAACACCTGGCCCCGTTCAAGCGGATCCGCCGCCTGGAGTTCGCCGAACTCCCGAAGACCATCTCCGGCAAGATCCGGCGCGTGGAGCTCCGCCACAGCGAGGAAATGCGCCACGGCGGCGGACCCGTTCCGGAGGGCCTGGGCATCGAGTATTCCGAGGCCGATTTCCCGGGACTCAAGGGGCAGAGCTGACCGTGGGAACGCCGCTGCCCCGAGATCCGATCGCCGACGCCCGGCTGAACTGGGAGCGCCACGGCTGGGCCGACGTCGCCGCCCCGATGGCGGCCATCACCGCCATCATGCGGACCCAGCAGATTCTGCTGGGCCGGATCGAAGCCGTGCTCAAGCCGTTCGGGCTCACGTTTGCACGGTATGAGCTGCTGGCATTGCTCAGTTTCGCACGCAGCGGCGCGTTGCCCATGAATAAGGCGAGCGCGCTGCTTCAAGTTCACCCCACCTCGGTCACCAACGCCGTGGACCGGCTCGAGAATGCCGAACTGGTGGTCCGTTCCCCGCATCCGACGGACGGCCGGACCACGCTGATCGAGCTCACCGCGGAGGGCCGCGCCCTGGCCAAACAGGCGACGGCGGTGCTGAACTCCGAGGTCTTCGGCCGCTCGGGCTTCGCAGACCAGGACGTGGACCAGCTGATCCGGATCCTTGGCACGTTCCGCCGGAACGCCGGGGACTTCAGCGATTAGAGGACCGGTCAGCCGCCGACGCCGGCAGGGACGGGCCTGCGGTCGAGATGGATGCCGGCGATCATGCATCGCACGGACCCTCCGGCCAGTTCGATCGTGGGAACCTCCACGGGCAGGAGGGTGCAGCTTCGTTCGATGACGGCCTTCTGCTCCGCCGTCAGGGTTCCCAGGGCCCGACGGGAGAGCGCCAGCACGCGGCCTTCGACGCCTTGCAGCTCGATCGCGTTGCCTGCGAAATTGCTGATCTGGTAGGGGCTCAGCTCGATGACCCTCCGTCCCCCGGCGGCAAGCCGTTCCATCACCTCACGCCGGCGCACCGCCGAGGGGATCAGGTCCGCTCCGACCATTGCGAAGCCCGTCGCCACAGTCATCATCACGTTCGTGTGATAGACGGCAGTGCCGTTTACGTCGACCGCGTCGAACAGCATGGGCTCATAGCCGAAGTTCGTACAGAACCGCTCCAGCGCCACGGGATCGGCGCGGCGGGAACGTGCGGCATAGGCCACACGGGCGCCGTGGTCCAGGACCATGGCTCCCGTTCCCTCCAGGAAGACGCTGTCCATTTCCAGCCCGGAATAGTCGATGACGTCCTGCACCCGGTAATGGGTCTTCAGGAAGTCCAGGATGTCGCTGCGGCGTTCGTGCCGGCGGTTGGGGGCGTACATCGGGAAGATCCCGATCCGGCCACCCGCATGGGTGGAGAGCCAGTTGTTGGGGAACACACTGTCCGGGCGGGTTTCGTCATGGTCCTCGAAGAGGTGCACCGTGACACCGGCCGCCTCCAGCGCCGCGGCCAGCCCCGTCACCTCGTGACGGGCGGCGGCGGCCAGCGTTTGCCGGTCCCCGGAGTGAGCCTGCGTCTGGAAGGCCGTCTGGAAGGCATTGTCCACTGCCGTCGCCTCGTTTGGCATGAAGTTGTGCGGCCTCACGAGAACGACGGCGGAGGGGGCTTGAACTGACATCGCAGGCTTACGAGCCAACCGGGGAAAGGGCGCCCACGAGGCCGAACAGGTTCTTCGGGTCCTCCGGGCTGGCGACGAGGTCGATCTCCACAAAGAAGTCGGTGCCGGCGACGGCGTCGCGCACGAACCGCAGGGCGGAAAAGTCCTCAATGGCAAAGCCGACCGAGTCGAAGATGGTGACCTGTGCATCGCCGGTTCGTCCGGGTGCTTTGTCGGTCAGGACCTGCCAGAACTCCGTGACGCGGAAGTCGGCCGGCATGTGCTGGATCTCCCCTTCGATCCGGGTCTGGGGGGCGTATTCGACGAACACGTCGCCGAGTCCGAGGATCGCCGGTTCAAGCTCGGTCTTCCCGGGGCAGTCCCCGCCGATGGCATTGATGTGGACGCCCGGTTCAATCAGGTCCGCCGTGAGGATGGTGGCGTTGGCCTTGTCCGCGGTGCACGTAGTGATGACATCGGCATCCCGCACCGCATCCGCGGCGGATGCGGCGATTGTGATGTCGAAGCCCAGCGGCGCCATGTTGGCCACGAACTTCTTGAGCGCGGCGGGATCCGTGTCCCATACCCGGAGTGTGGAGATCCCCAGGGCACTCCGGAACGCGAGGGCCTGGAACTCGGACTGGCTTCCACTGCCGATCATCGCCATGACGCGCGAGCCGGCACGGGCGAGCTTCTTGGCCACCATGCCGGACGTCGCTGCGGTGCGCAGCGCTGTCAGGACTGTCATCTCGGTGAGGAACGTGGGATAGCCGTTGTGGACGTCGGCCAGGACGCCAAACGCTGTCACGGTCTGGAAACCGCGTGCGGGGTTGGACGGGTGGCCGTTGACGTACTTGAAACCATAGGTCTCGTGATCGCTCGTGGGCATGAGTTCGATGACGCCGAACGGCGTGTGGCTGGCGATCCGGGGCGTCTTGTCGAACGACTCCCAGCGCCGGAAGTCGTTCTCAACGTACTCGATCATGCCGGAAATGATGGTCTCCGGTCCGCGTCCGGCTGCCCAGCGCACCATGTTGTGGACATCGACAAAGCGCGTCATCGCGCCTCCTCATTCTCTAGTTAGTTGCTGATGCCACAACTCTAGGATTCGGCGATATGCAGTCTCAATTGCCAAACAGCAAGCTTTTTGTTGTGCAACTAATCATAATGACGACGCTGGTTGCATATTTTGTTGGCTGGATCTTCTGGGCCCCGTGATCCCTAGCGCAGCACGGAACTCAGCAGGAGGCTCGTTTCGCTGTTGACAACGCCGTCGACGCCGCGGATCCGGCCCAGGACTTGGTCGAATTCGACAAGACTCTCGGTGCGGAGCTCAGCAACAAGGTCCCACCCTCCGTTGGTGGTGTGCAGTGCCGTGATCTCGGGAAAGCCCCTGAGCTGGCGGATAACCCTGTCTGTCGTCCTGCCTTCCACAGCAATCAAGGCAACGGCGCGGATCGCCAGCGGGTCGAGTTCATCGCGGACTCGGACCGTGAATCCGACGATGGTCCCGGATGCCACAAGCCGCTCCAGCCGGCTGTTGACGGTAGCCCGAGCAACGTCTAGCCGGCGCGCCAGACTGGCCACCGAGGCCCTGCCGTCCTCACGGAGGGCAGAAAGGAGCCGGCGGTCAAGATCATCAAGGGCGGTCATTGTCATAATGTACGTCGAGCTTCACTATTTTGCGATTTCCATCAATGAAAAGTGAAGCCCCTGACCGTTGCGTCGGCATATCGCCCACACCTCGGTCCCGACCTATCGCCCCTATTGCCCGGGATCTGAGCGGAGTATCGTGGATCCGGGCAGGCCGGTCCCGTCCCGTCCCGTCCCGCAGGAATCCCAGAGGAAACAGTGCTCACAAGCGTCATATCGGCGACCGCTTAGGAGGGCCCATGCCTTCAGCTCCCGTCCCCATACCGCAGCCTCCCCCGCGGCCGGTAGTCGGCAACTTGCCCGATATCGACTCCAGCAAGGGCATTCTGGGGCTGGTCGAGGTGGCCGAGCAGTACGGCCCCATCGTCCGCATCCAGTTCTTCAACCGCAGCATCATCGCTCTCTCCTCCCAGGAGCTCGTCAACGAAGTGTGCGACGAATCCCGCTTTGGCAAGGTGCTCGGCGTCGCGCTCCGGGAGGTGCGGCAATTCGCCGGCGATGGCCTGTTCACCGCGGAAACACGGGAGCCCAACTGGCAAAAGGCGCACCGGATCCTGATGCCGGCGTTCGGACCGGCGGCGCTGAAGCGGATGTTCGTGGGCATGGACGACATCGTCGAGCAGCTGCTGCTCAAGTGGGAACGGCTCGGCCCCACGGCCCGGATCGATGTTCCGGACAACACCACCCGCCTGACGCTGGACACGATCGCCCTGTGCTCGTTCAAATACCGGTTCAACAGTCTCTACCGGGAGGAGATGCATCCCTTCGTCGGGGCCATGGTCCGTGCCCTGGTCGAATCCGGGGACCGGGCCCGCAGGCTCCCGGTGCAGAACAAGATCATGCTGCGCCGGCGGCACCAGCTCGAGGAAGACAATGCTCTAATGTTCGAGGTCGCCGAGCAGATGATCAGCGACCGGCGGCGCAATCCCAGCCCTGCGGGCAGCGAGGATATCCTCGACACCATGCTCAACGCCGCTGACCCGGTGACCGGCGAGCGGCTGTCCGATGAGAACATCCGCTACCAGATGGTCACCTTCCTCATCGCCGGCCATGAGACCACCAGCGGCCTGCTGTCCTTCACCCTCTACGAGCTGATGCGGCATCCGGCAGTCCTGGCCAAGGCGCACGCCGTGGTGGATGAGGTCCTGGGCACCGAAAGCGCCAGGTTCGAGCACCTGCCCCGGCTGGGATACCTGGACCAGGTCCTCAAGGAAACCCTCCGGCTTTGGCCCACCGCCCCCGCGTTCAACGTGGCCCCGTTCGAAGACACGACGCTGGGCGGACGCTACGAAGTCCCCGCGGGGCAGCCGATCCTGGTCCTGCTCCCGCGGCTGCACCGGGACAAGGCGGCGTGGGGCGAGGACGCCGCCGTCTTCGACCCGGAGCGGTTCTCGCCCGAGCGGGCCGCGACCATCCCGGCCAATGCCTGGAAACCGTTCGGCAACGGGCAGCGCTCCTGCATCGGGCGGGGCTTTGCCCTGCAGGAGGCCATGCTGTTCCTGGCCAAACTCCTGCAGCGCTTCGATATCACCCCGGCGGACCCGGGCTATGAACTGCAGATCAAGCACACGCTGACGATGAAGCCTGAAGGGCTGTTCATCCATGTGCGCCGGCGGGACGTCCGGATCGACGCCGCCAGCCATGCCGCCGTCGAACATGCCCGGCAGGCGGAAACGCCGAGCGCCGCCCCCAACGGCATCCCGATCCGGGTGCTCTACGGTTCGAACGCCGGCACCTCCCAGGACTTCGCCCAGCGCATTGCCAACGACGCCGGACGGCGCGGCTACAGCCCCACCATCGGCCCGCTCGACGAGGCAGCCGGCGGACTGCCGACGGAGGGGCTCGTCGCGATCGTGGCCTCCTCCTACGAGGGGCAGCCGCCGGACAACGCCCGGAAATTCCTGGCCTGGACCGTAGGCCTACCGCCGGGCGGCCTCAGCGGGGTGCGGTACACGGTCTTCGGCAACGGCAACAAGGACTGGGCGCGAACGTACCAGCAGGTGCCCAAGGCCGTCGATTCCCGGCTCGAGGCCGCCGGCGCCGTGCGCGTCTATCCCCGGGGCGAGGCCAACGCCCGCGGCGACTTCTTCGGCGATTTCGACGAGTGGTATGCGGGATTCTGGCCCGCCGTCGACGCCGCCCTCGGGCAGCGGACCAGCCCACCGGCCGCGCAGCCCCAGCTTGAACTTCAGTTCGTGGGCAACGTCCGGGACCCGCTGCTGCGCCAGAACGGCCTCGCCCTCGGCACCGTCGTCGCCAACCGGGAGCTGGTCGATCTGGCCAAGCCCGGCGCCCGGTCCAAGCGGCATGTCGAGATCGCTTTGCCCGAAGGGATGAGCTACCGGACCGGTGACTATCTGGCCGTGCTGCCGCTGAATCCCAGCGGACTCGTCCAGCGCGCCCTGGCCCGCTTCAACCTCGACTACGACTCGCATGTCCTGTTGAGCATGGAGCGCGGCGACACGTTCCTGCCCACCGGCGCGCCTGTGGCCGTGGGCGAACTGCTGAGCAGCTACGTCGAGCTGGCGGTCCCGGCCACGCGCACGCAGCTCGAGGACCTGGCCGATGTCGCGGCGGATCCGGCACACCGCAGGGAACTTGAGGCCCTGGCACAGGACCGCGAGCGCCATGCGGCCGAGATCCTCGACAAGCGCGTCTCCCTCCTGGATCTGCTGGAAACGTATCCGTCGTGCCAGCTGTCGTTCACCTCGTTTCTGCAGCTGCTGACCCAGCTGACACCCCGGCGGTATTCCATTTCCTCTTCCCCGCTGTGGAGCCCCGACCACGCGACCCTGACGTTCGCCGTCGTCCAGGCGCCCGCCTGGTCGGGTCGAGGCGTCTTCGAAGGCGCCTCCTCGACCTATCTCGCCCAGGCCAGGCCGGGATCACGGATCGCGGTGACCGTCCGTCCCTCGAATGCGGCCTTCCACCCGCCCCCATCCTTGGCGGTCCCGCTCATCATGGTCTGCGCCGGGACAGGGCTGGCGCCGTTCCGCGGCTTCATCCAGGACCGGGCGCTGCGGGCCCAGGCCGACGGTTCGGCGCCGGCGCCCGCCCTGCTGTTCTTCGGCTGCCGCGCCCCGGACACGGATTTCCTGTATCACGACGAACTTGCGGCGTGGGCGGACGAAGCTAACCTGGACCTCCGGCCGGTCTTTTCCACCGCACCCGAAGACGGCATGAAATACGTCCAGGACCGGCTCTGGGCCGACCGGGCAGACGTCGTCGAGCTGGTCAAGCAGGGCGCCACGGTCTACGTCTGCGGCGACGGCAAGCACATGGCGCCGCAGGTGCGCGAGACGTGCGTGCAGATCTACCGTGAGGCCACCGGTGCCTCCCTGGCGGACGCCGAGGCGTGGATGGATGAGGTCGAACGCACCCACGGCAGGTACGTGGCCGACATCTTCACCTGATGATGCGCAGCCGCTCCCGCAGCCCGGCTGCGAGTCCGGCTATGGTCAGGAGGTCGAACAGGCCGCCGCCAATTTTCACGAAACGGCGGCGTTTACCCCGGCGAGCCGGAGCCGGAGATGTACCCGGGTCCCGGTCCGGGCGCCCGGACCGTCACTCGGCTGCGGTCCAATGCCCGGCGCCGGCCGCAGCACGATCGCCCAGCTGACTGCCAGCGCGCCGCGTTGCGAACGGTGCACCAGGACCTGTGGCGGGTCCACGGCCACAATCTCGAAGGTGGCCCCGGGGCCGCCCCAGTCGGCAATGACGTCTCCCACGCTGAGGTCCTGCAGCTCCGGGTCAACGGTCCGGAGGGCCCTGCGCCTGGCGGGGATCAGCGCTTCCGCCCAGCCGGGCAGGTACCAGCCGGAACGTTCCTTGCCCAGCTGGACGATCCACGGCCAGACGGTCTCGGGCGGGGCTGGCAGGTCGAAGGCTCGGTCCATCACCACGTCCGGGGCGGGGACCAGCGCATCGCCCGGCACGAGGGCCCGGACCTCGTCCGGGGACGGACCGACTCCCAGGAATCCGGTGTTCATGCGTGCCTTCCTGCCAGCGCTTAGCGGTGGTTGAACTCCGGCTGCCGCTTCTCAGTGAAGGCCGCCATGCCCTCTTTCTGGTCCTCGGTGGCGAACAGCGAGTGGAACACGCGCCGCTCGAACAGCACGCCCTGGGCCAGGCCGGTCTCGAAGGCCGCGTTCACGGCTTCCTTGGCCACCATCGCCACGGGCTTGGACTTGGAGGCGATCACCGTGGCGGCCTTCAGGGCCTCCTCGACGACGTCGGCGGCCGGGACCACCCGGGACACCAGTCCGGCACGTTCGGCTTCCTCGGCGCCCATGAACCGCCCGGTCAGGATCATGTCCATCGCTTTGGATTTGCCCACCGCGCGGGTGAGGCGCTGCGAGCCGCCCATGCCCGGGAGGACGCCGAGGTTGATTTCCGGCTGGCCGAACTTGGCGTTGTCCCCGGCGATGATGAAATCGCACATCATGGCCAGTTCACAGCCGCCGCCGAGGGCGAACCCGGACACGGCCGCGACCACGGGGATGCGGAGCCGGGTGAAGTCCTCCCAGCCGCGGAACCAGTCCGCCGCGTACATGTCCATGTAGCCCTTGGACTGCATTTCCTTGATGTCCGCGCCGGCGGCGAAGGCCTTGGCGGAGCCGGTCACCACCACCGCTCCCACGTCCGGGTCCTTGTCCATCGCGGTGACGGCCTTCACGAGCTCGTCCATCGTGGCCTTGTTGAGGGCGTTCAGGGCCTCCGGCCGGTTGAGCGTCACGAGGCCCACGCGGCCGCGGCGCTCCACCAGGATGTTCGCGTACTGTTCCGTCATGCGTGTTCCCCTTAGCTGGTTCTGAGCCTGCGTGGCCCTGAGCCTGTCTGGCTCCAGATGCTGCTGCCGCCCGGGACTAGTGCCCGGACGCGCCGGATTCTGATTTGTCGCGGATGTCGGTGATGATGCCGGAGAAGTCCCGCCCGGCACCGCCCTCCGCGGCAAAGGTATCGTAAATTTCGGAGGCGAGCGGACCCAGGCGGGCCGCGACGCCGGTGCTCTGGAGCGCGTTGAGCGCCAGTTTGAGGTCCTTGGCCATCAGTGCCCCCGCGAATCCGGGCTGGTAGTCCCGGTTGGCGGGGCTCGTCGGGACCGGCCCCGGCACGGGGCAATTGGTGGTCAGCGCCCAGCACTGTCCCGAGGCTGCGGAGGCGACGTCGAACAGCGCCTGATGGGTCAGCCCGAGCTTCTCGCCCAGCACAAAGGCCTCGCTGACAGCGATCATCGAGACGCCCAGGATCATGTTGTTGCAGATCTTGGCCGCCTGGCCGGCACCGTGCCCGCCGCAGTGGACCACACGCTTGCCCATGACGTCCAGCAGCGGCTTGACGGCCTCGAAATCTTCAGGGAGGGCACCGACCATGAACGTGAGCGTGCCGGCCTCGGCGCCCACCACGCCTCCGGAGACGGGGGCGTCGACGGCGTGGTGCCCGGCCGCGACCGCGAGCTCCGCGGCCTCGCGGGCCTCGTCCACGTTAATGGTGGAGCAGTCAAGGAACATGGTGCCCGGCGCCGCGGCCTCCAGCAGACCGGGCTGGCCGCCGGTGCCCCGGTAGGCGTCGAGCAGGTGCTGCCCGCTGGGCAGCATGGTCAGCACGACGGCGGCCCCCGCCGCGGCCTCGACGGCCGTCCCGGCGGTCGGAATGCCGTGTTCCCGGGCGGCGTCCAGGGCCGCCGGGACGACGTCGAACCCGGTCACGCCGTAACCGGCCTTGACCAGGTTAACGGCCATCGGGCCGCCCATGTGGCCGAGCCCGAGGAAAGCGATGCGGCCTTCCCGTGGTGTGGTCTCAGGCATTGTTCTTCTCCTTTGAAGAGAGCTTCAGTTCACGGTCGCCCAGCGGCGCAAAATAGGACTCGACGTCCTCGTTCGTCACGTCTGCGAGGGTGGCGGGCTGCCAGTGTGGCGTGCGGTCCTTGTCCACCACCTGCGCCCGGATGCCCTCGCGGAAGTCGGGGCCGGCAAGGAACCGCAGGCCCACCCGGTACTCCTGTTCCAGGGCCTCCGCCAGGGTCAGCCCGCGGACCCGGCGCAGGGATGCCAGCGCCACTTTCACGGCCGTCGGTGATTTGGCTGTAATCGTGTCCGCGGCCTCGGCGGCTGCTTCTCCCCCAATAGTGCGCAGTCGGCGAACGATCTCCCCGGCGTCGTCACTGGAGTAGCAGGCGTCGATCCACCCGCGCTGTCCGGCGAGAACAGACTGCGGAGCCGGTTCGGCGAACCGTGCGACGACGGCGTCCGCCGGTTCGGTTTCGAGCGCCGCCGCCAGCTCCGGCAGCCGGGCCGAAGGCACGAAGTGGTCTGCAAGGCCCAGGAACAGCGCGTCCGCCCCGCTCAGGTGGGCGCCGGTCAGGGCCGTGTGCGTGCCGGTCTCCCCCGGTGCGCGGGACAGCAGCAGGGTGCCGCCGACGTCGGGCACGAACCCGATGGTCGTTTCCGGCATGCCCGAGCGGGTGCGTTCGGTGACGATCCGCACCGAACCGTGCGCGGAGATGCCCACCCCGCCGCCGAGGACCAGCCCGTCCATGAAGGCGACGTAGGGCTTGGGGTACTCGGAGATGAGCAGGTTCAGCCGGTATTCGACGGCCCAGAAGTCCGGGGTGGCGTCCCCGCCATCGAGCATGTCCCGGTAGATGGCCACGATGTCGCCGCCCGCGCACAGGCCCCGGTCGCCGGCGCCCCGGACCAGTACCGCCGCGACGGCGTCGTCCTCGGCCCAGACCGTGAGCTGGTCCAGCATCGCGGCAGCCATTCCGGCGGTGAGCGCGTTGACGGCCTTGGGTCGGTTCAGCGTCACGACGCCGAGGCGGCCGCGGCGCTCGAACAGGACGTCGGCAGTCTCGTCGGCCCCCTGGTCAACCATCAGCTGCCTTCCGGCATGACGAAGCTGGCGCCCGTGCGGATGCCAGAGGGCCAGCGGGTGGTGACGGTCTTGGTCTTCGTGTAGAAGCGGAAGGCGTCGGCGCCGTGCTGGTTGAGGTCGCCGAAACCGGAGGCTTTCCAGCCGCCGAAGGTGTAGTAGGCGATCGGCACCGGGATGGGAACGTTGATGCCCACCATGCCCACCTGGACCCGGCTGGCGAAGTCGCGGGCAGCATCGCCATCGCGAGTGAAGATGGCCACGCCGTTGCCGAACTCGTGCTCGCTGCACAGGCGCAGCGCCTCGTCGTAGTCCTCCGCGCGAAGCACGCTGAGCACCGGGCCGAAGATCTCTTCCTTGTAGATCTTCATGTCCTTCGTGACGTTGTCAAACAGTGTGGGACCCACCCAGAAGCCGTTGTCGTAGCCCTCTACCTTCAGGCCGCGTCCGTCAGTGACGAGGCTGGCCCCCTCCTCGACGCCGGAGGCGATGTAGCCTTCGATCCGCTCCTTGGCGGAGGCCGCCACGACGGGGCCGAAGTCGGAATCCTTGGCCAGGCTGTGGCCGACCTTGAGCACGGCGATGCGCTCCTGCAGCTTCGCCACGAGGGCATCGGCGGTCTTCCGGCCGACCGGGACGGCCACCGAAATCGCCATGCAGCGCTCGCCCGCGGAGCCGAAGCCTGCCCCGATGAGGGCGTCCGCGGCCATGTCCAGGTCCGCGTCCGGCATGATCACCATGTGGTTCTTGGCCCCGCCGAAGCACTGGGCGCGCTTGCCGTTCGCCGCGGCGGTCGCGTAGATGTACTGGGCAATGGGCGTGGAGCCGACGAACCCGATGGCCTGGACGCGGGGATCCGCGAGCAGCGCATCCACCGCTTCCTTGTCCCCGTTGACCACGTTGAAGACGCCGTCGGGCAGGCCCGCCTCGGTGAAGAGCTCGGCCAGCCGGAGCGGCACGGAGGGGTCCCGCTCGGAGGGCTTGAGGATGAAGGCGTTGCCGGCGGCGAGGGCCGGGCCGGACTTCCAGAGCGGGATCATGGCCGGGAAGTTGAACGGCGTGATGCCGGCGACGACGCCGAGGGGCTGCCGCATCGAGTGCACGTCGACGCCGGTCCCGGCGCTGTCCGAGAACTCGCCCTTGAGCAGGTGCGGGGCGCCGGCGGCGAATTCCACGACTTCGATGCCTCGCTGGATGTCACCCTTGGCGTCGAGGAAGGTCTTGCCGTGTTCGGAGGACAGCAGGGTGGCGAGCTCGTCCATGTTCTGGTTGACCAGGTCCACGAACTTGAGCAGGATCCGGCCGCGCCGCTGCGGATTCATGGCGGCCCATGCCAGCTGACCCTTCTCCGCGCTGGCAATGACGTTGCCCACCTCCTCGGCGCTGGCCAGCGGCAACCGGGCCTGGACCTCGCCGGTGCAGGGATCGTACACATCGCTGAACCGGCCGGAGGTGCCGTCCACCCGCTGCCCGTCAATGTAATGGGATAGCTCTCGAACCATGACCGAATGCTCCTTTGCATGTGACCTAGATCATCTCTCCAGCCGAATATACTCGGACTTCCTACTAATTTCCAGAGGACCGGTGGGAGGCGGCCGCTTCGTCCGCGGGCCAAGTTCGGTAAGTTAGGGACTGTGAAGATTGCTACCTGGAATGTGAACTCGCTCCGTGCCCGCGCCGACCGCGTGGAGGCTTGGCTTCAGCGCACTGACTGTGACGTCCTGGCCATTCAGGAAACGAAGTGCAAGGACGAGAACTTCCCATGGGAGCTCTTCGAGAACCTGGGCTACGAGGTGGCGCACTTTGGCCTGAGCCAGTGGAACGGCGTCGCCATTGCCTCCCGGGTGGGGCTCGACGACGTCGAACGCACCTTCCTGGACCAGCCGGTGTTCGGCAAGAACGGCAAGGACGCCGTGCAGGAGGCCCGGGCCATCGGCGCCACCTGCGGCGGCGTCCGGGTCTGGAGCCTCTACGTCCCCAACGGGCGCGCCCTCGACGACGAACACATGCCCTACAAGCTCAACTGGCTGGACACACTGAAAAACCATGCCGGAACCTGGGTCAAGGACGACCCCCAGGCACAGATTGCGCTGATGGGCGACTTCAATATTGCGCCCCTGGATGAGGACGTCTGGGACATCGACTACTTCCGCTCCGAGGGCCTCACCCACGTCAGCGAGCCCGAGCGCGCCGCCTTCCATGCTTTTGAGGAGGCGGGCTTCCAGGACGTGGTCCGCCCGCACGCCCCGGGGCCCGGCGTCTACACCTACTGGGATTACACGCAGCTCCGCTTCCCGAAAAAGGAAGGGATGCGGATCGATTTCATCCTGGCCTCCCCGGCGCTGGCAGCCCGGGTGACCGGTGCGATGATCGACCGCGAGGAACGCAAGGGCAAGGGCGCCTCGGACCACGCCCCGGTGATTGCGGAACTGGCGGACTGATGGCTGCCGCCGAGGGAAGCGTCGTGATCCAATGACGGGGAACATCTACCGCGGACAGGCCGGACTGCCGTTCTCGTCCGCGCTCCGGATCTACGAGCCCCTCGAGGCATTCCCCGCGCAGCAGCAGGAAACCCTGCGGGCAGCCGGCGCCGGGCAGGGATCGCGCGCCGCCGTGGAGAACGCCGAGCTGATGGCGTCCCTGGGCCGGATCACCCGTCCCGACGGGGATCCGTTTCCCACCGGCCGGACCGACCTCGTGCGCGTTGTCCCGGCCCTGGCCAAGCAGGCCTCGGCCGGGGCAGCGCACGACGCCGCGGAGTCCGGCAGCGGCACGGCCACGGCGGACCAGGCCGACCGGCTGTTGTATTGCCCCAGCCAGCTGGTCCTGCGCGCGGGGCTGGCGGCCAATGCGCTGATGGAAGGCATCCACGGGCCCCTGGCCCAGCTCCTGATTCCGGAGGAGCAGCGGGACAAGCATCAGGAGCGCATTGATGAGGTGCGGGCCCACGACGGTGTGAGCCGGGTCCACACCCGGGCGTCCACGTGGGGTATCCCGTTCAGCTGGTTCTGCCTTTTCCAGGAATCGGACCCCACCGACGTCGTGGAGTCCGAGGGTCACATTGTCACGGTCCGTATCCGCGCCGGCATCGGCAAGGCGCTGGAGCGCGTGAGTTATGCGGTGGCGCATCTGGCCATGGCCGCGCCCGATCTCGACATGCTCGAGGACCTGACCCAGCTCACGGAGTGGCTTGAGCTCTTCCACCCGGATTCCGTCGTGGAACTCGATTACGGCGCTGTGGCCGACAAGGTCTACCCGGACGATTCGCCGTTGGACGTGCGCTTGGGCATCGAGTGCCTGGCGGAAGGCGACATGACCGGGGCCGCCGCGGCCTACCGACGGCTGGCCTCGCGCTGGGTGCCGATCCGGCAACTGGCCCGCGCGTCCTAGATCCGAGGGACGGCCGCCGTGCCGGCCGGCGCTAGGCGGACAACACTAGGCAGACGGCGCTAGGCGGACGGCTCCGGCCGGCGGTGCGGCGGCGCCGTCGTCCTCCGCACGATCAGGCGGTGCGGCGCGACCGTGGACTGCACGGCCCCGGCGATTCCGTCGAGTTCGTCCAGCAGCATCTTGGTGGCGAGTTCGGCCTGTTCGTCCGGTTGCTGCCCCACCGTCGTGAGCCCCATGGCCTCGGCGAAGTCGTGGTCGTCGATGCCGATGACGGACAATTGCTCCGGCACCTTCACCCCGGCCTTGTTGGCCTCGAAGATGACGCCCATGGCCATCTCGTCCGAGGCGCAGAAGATTGCGGTGGGCTTGGGTCCGCTCCGGGCCCACAGGCGCCGGAACGCCTCCTGGCCGCTGCGAACGGTAAAGTCCCCCCACTCGTCCCATTCCGGCCGAACAGGCAGCCGCGCTTCGCGCATGACGTCCTGGAAGGCCTGGATCCGGACCCGGGGGACGTCGAAGTTGAGGTCGGTTTCGTCGTCGCCGTGCAGGAGCGCGATATCGGTGTGGCCGAGCCCGATCAGGTGCCGGACCGCGGTGGCCGCAGCGGCGTAGTCGTCGATGCCGATGTAGGGGCATTCCTCGACGTGCCCGCCCACGACCACGAGCGGGATATCGATCTTCTGCAGGTGCTCGATTTCCTCATGGGTGAGCGCCATACAGAGGACAAGCAGGGCGTCGATCTGTTTGTAGACCATGGTCTTGCTGAAGAGCCGCTCACGGTGGCTGCCGTGGCCGCCGAGGTTGAAGAGCGAGAGGTTGTACTGGCGGGCGTGCAGCTCGCGGTCTGCGCCCTCGATGGCCTTGGAGAAGAACCAGCGGCTGACGAACGGTGCCAGCACACCGATGGTCTTGGTCCGGCCTGTCGCCAGGCCGGACGCCGAGGACGAGGCAACATAGCCCAGGGATTCGGCGATGCCGAGGATCTTCTCCCGCGTCGCCGGGGAAACGCGGGGCAGTCCGCGGACGGCCCGGGAGACCGTAGCCGTGGAGACGCCGGCGGCGGCAGCGACGTCCTCGATGCTGACGCCGGAGTGGCCGCCGCGCTGCGCCCGTTCTACCCGTGCCACTTGTGTCCCCTTACTGACGGTCCGTGGATCCCTGACGGCTGTCCGCAGACGTGCTGCGCCCCGCCTCCCCCGCGGCAGTTGAATAAAAGTGCTGGCCTCGCGGCCTAGCCGCGCCTGCTGGCTGTCCGGCGCGGCAGGCGCCGGCGCAGCCGGATCATCCCGTAGAGGGCCAGCAGTGCGACGAGCAGGCCCAGGGCCCAGCCGAGGGCGTCCTGGGCGGTCACCTCCATCCAGACGGTGACTACCAGCAGAACCAGGGCCCAGAAGCCGAGGAACCCGATGATGATGTCGAAGTCCTCGCCGGAACGCACCTTTCGACGCGATGCCGGCACATGGCCCTGGTTCTGCTCGTCTGTCACGACGCCGCCCTCACTCGAGGCCATCCTCACTTGACGGCGCCGGCGGTCAGGCCGGCCACGATCTTGCGCTGGAACACCAGCACCAGGATGACCAAGGGGATGGTCACGATGGTGCCCGCCGCCATGATCGCGGTGTACGGGATCTGGTTGGGCTGGGCGCCGGCGAAGCTGGCGATGGCCACAGTAACGGGCTGGGTTGCGTCGCTCGAGAGCTGGCTGGCGATCAGGAATTCATTCCAAGAGGAGATGAACGCCAGGATGGCGGTCGTGAAGATCGCCGGCGCGGCCAGCGGCATGATGACCTTCCGGAAGGCCTGCCCCTGTGTGCAGCCGTCCACCCTCGCCGACTCCTCGAGCTCCCACGGCATCTCCCGGAAGAAGGACGTCATGGTGTAGACGGTCAGCGGCAGCACGAACGAGATGTTCGGGATGATCAGGGCCTGGTAGGTGCCCATCCAGCCGATGTTGGTGAAGAGCTGGAACAGCGGCGTGATGAGAGCGACGCCGGGGAACATGGAGGCCCCCAGGATGAAGCCCAGCACGAGGTACTTGAACTTGAAGTTCAGCCGTGCCAGCGCGTACGCGGCGAACACGCCGATCAGCAGCGACACCACGGTCACGACGGAACCGATGAACAAGCTGTTGAGCAGGGCTTGGCCGAAGTGGTTGCCGAACGAGGTGTCGAATGCGGTCTTGAAGTTGTCCAGCGTCACGTGGGTGGGCAGGATCGAGGTGTCGTAGGTGTAGCCGACGTCGCGGAACGCCGTCACTACCATCCAGTAAGCCGGGGCCAGGCACCAGATGAGGATCACAACCGCACTGATGTAGGTCCGTCCCTGGGCCCACTTCTCGCGGTTCTGCGCGGTCTTCCGGCCCCGGTCCTGCTCTGCGCGCAGCTCGGTTGCGGCGGTCGTCGCGGCGGTCATTTCTTCCCCTTACCTGCGCCGGTCTGCTGCTCCACCACGTTCGCCCCGAGGAAGCGTACAAAGATGAAGGCCACCAGAAAGATGATGATGAATGTGATGGTGGACAAAGCCGCCGCCGCGTTGAAGCCCTGCCTGATCTGGTTGATCACCAGGATGGACAGCGTGGTGGTGTTGTTGGCTCCGCCCGTCAGGATGTACGGGAGGTCGAACATGCGCAGCGCGTCCAGGGTGCGGAACAGGATAGCCACCATGAGCGCCGGCTTCACCAGCGGCAGGGTGATCATCCGGAAACGCTGCCAGGCGGAGGCGCCGTCGACCTTGGCCGCCTCGTACACTTCCGCGGGAATCATCTGCAGGCCGGCCAGAATCAGCAGCGCCATGAAGGGAGTGGTTTTCCAGACGTCGGCGATGATCACGGCCCACCTCGCCGGCCATTCGCTGCCGGTCCACAGGATGGACGTGTTGAAGAGTTTGTTGCCGATGCCTTCGAAGGCGAAGATGAACAGCCACAGCTTGGCCGTAACGGCGGTGGGGATGGCCCACGGCACCAGGACGGCTGCGCGGACCAGGCTGCGGCCGCGGAAGGCCCGTGCCATGATGACGGCCATCCAGAAGCCGAGCACGGTCTCGAGTGCCACCGTGACGATGGTGAAGAAGAACGTGGTGGCGGTGGCGGACCAGAACTGCGCACCTAGGGTTCCCGGCGGGCAGTCGACGGTTCCGCCGGACGGAGCAGGGCACTGCTGGAAAATCCAGTTGTAGTAATTCGAGAAGCCGGCCGGGCCACCCTCTACGAAGAGACCCGTGGCGGGGTCCAGACCAGCGTCCTTCTGGAAAGACATCACAATGGCGGTGATGATCGGGTACACGATCACCACTGACAATGCGAGGATGGTCGGCGCCAGGAGCCAGGCGGCCCAGCGCCCCTGCGTCGCGATGCGGTTGTCCTCTCCCACACCCTTGGGTGCGTGGTGGATCGGAGCACCGCCCGACGCCGGTGCCTTGACCGACGTCGGGCCTACTTCAGTTGCCATGATGAACCTACTGTCCCGCGCTAGCGGACTCGATGGACTTCTGCATGTCGGACAGGGCAGCGTCTACGGTCTTCTCGCCCTTGATGGCCGAGTACGCGTTTTCCTGGATGGCCTTGGTGACGGCCGGGTAGAACGGGGTGACCGGGCGCGGCACGGCGTTCTCGATCGAGGTCTTCAGGACCGGAAGGTACGGCAGCTTGGCGACGAGGTCCTTGTCTTCATAGAGCGCGCCGAGAACCGGGGCGAGCGAACCCTGCGTGGCGAAGAACTTCTGCGTCTCTTCCGTGGTGAGGAACTTCAGGAAGTCCAGCGCCGTGGCCTTGTTCTTCGAGTAGACGCTGATCGCGGCGCTGTGGCCGCCGAGGGACGAGGCGCCCGGACCGTCCTTGCCCGGGAGTGCGGTCATGCCCAGGACGTCCTTGACCTTGGATGAACCTTCCGTGGTGGCCAGGTTGTACACGTAGGGCCAGTTGCGCAGGAACAGCAGCTTGCCGTCCTGGAACGCCTGGCGGCTCTCTTCCTCCTGGAAGGTGATGGCTTCCTTCGGGATGCTGCCGTCGGCGTAGGCCTTGGCCAGGTTGGCCATACCTGCCTTTGCCTCAGGGGTGAGCAGGCTGGGCTTGCCGTCCGCGTCCAGCACGGCCCCGCCGGCGGAGTTGATCGCCTCGGAGGCGTTGACTGTCAGCCCCTCGTACTTCTTGAACTGGCCCGAGTAGCAGCCCATGTTGTTGGCCTTGGCGATGGAGCACATGCTCATCATCTCGTCCCAGGTCTTCGGGGGCGTGGGAACCAGGTCCTTGCGGTAGTACAGGATGCCGCCGTCGGAAGATTCCGGTGCCGCGTACAGCGTGTTCTTGTAGGACGCGGCGACGACGGTCGGCTTCAGCATGGCCGAGGTATCCAGCGCCATCTTGTCCTTGAGCGGCTGCAGCCAGCCCTTGGCCGCGAACTCGGCGGTCCAGACAACGTCAACGCTGGCAACGTCATAGCCGGCGTCCTTGGCCTGGAAGTGCTGGACGAGGTCGTCGTGCTGCTGGTCCGCCTGGTCGGTCTGCTCCTTGAAGGTGACCTTCTCATTCGGGTGGGCGGCGTTCCACTTTTCGATCAGTGGCCGGACCACGTTGCTGTTGTCCTTGCCCTGGACATACGTGATGGGACCGCGCCCGTCCAGGCCCTGCGAGGCAGCGTCGCTGCCGCCGCTGGAACTGCCGCCGCCTCCGCCGCCACAGGCCGAAAGGGTCAGTGCCAAAACGCCTGCTGTGGCGACGGGAAGTAGGAAATTGCGGGTTTTCATACTGGAGTGCTCCTCGCTGAGTACCGGTAAAAACGGCCGTGCAGTTGGTGTGTCGACCATCACAGTAATCAACAGTCTGCGGGGAATGCAAGCGTTTACATGAAACCTTAATACAAAGGAGACTTAGTAGTTCCGCTGGGGCCACCGGCCCTGGGGGCGGCCGACCCGCCGGTTCGGCCGCCCGGCACGCCCGGTTCAAGCGCCTACCGGGTATGTTGCGTCCACTTCACCGCGGCTTATCGGACGCGCTCGGCCCGGCCAAACCGCGACCGCGTCCCCGAGCCGATATGGATCAGGACCGGGGTGCGCTTGCCGATGACGGCGTCGAGCGCTTCCACGAGTGCGGAGACTTCGGCGGCGAGCGCGTGCGGCGCGACGCCCTGGCGCGGCTCAACCCGGATCTTCAGGGCAGGTTCCCCCCGGATCTCGTAGGCGGCAACGGTGACTCCCGCCAGGTCGGGCCGGTCCGCGAGGGCCGCGCGGAGCGCCTGTTCCGCCACTCCGCCGCTGATCCCGACATTGCCCGGGACGCCGCCCGGGTCCTCCTCGGCCGCGATCAGGCTGGTCCGGCCTTTGCCCTGCTGGGCGACCCAGGCGACCATCAGGGCCAGCACCAATACGAGCCCACCGCAGATGGCAAACCACAGCCAGCTCCCCTGGTGGCGGGGGAACTGCGTCCGTTCGAACAGGTCGAGCCAGTATTTCAAGACGCCGCCCGCCCACTCGTGCCACCAGACGCCGACGGCGGGGACGCTCGCGAGCAGCATCAGCAGGACGCCGATGGCGAGCAGCTTGATGCCGAGGATGCCGATCAGGATGCGGTTCAGGACTCTGGGAGTGTTGTTCATGCCCCCACCACCCCTGACGTGGCTACGTGGATCCGAACTTCCGGAGTGGGCGAGGGGCCCATGTCCTGCAGCTCCCGCCGCACGGCCTCAAGGACGGCGTCGGGGCGCAGCGGCACACCTGAGGTGGGCCGGACGTTAACCTCTACCCGGTTCCGCGAGACGATCACCATCACCTGGCCCTGTGTCACGTTGGCGGCCAGCCGCGCGCGGCGTGCCAGGGCCGCCGCGATCACTTCATCGTCGACTACGACGCCGGCCCGGCGGTCTGCGAGAAGGTGCCGCGCACGGCGTCCCGGCAGGACGGCATTGAGGAAGAAGAACAGGCCCGCCATGGCCACCACGGCGCCGGAGACGCCGAGCAGGAGCGGCGGAATCCCGGCCGGGAGGGCGACGGCACGCTCGGCCGCGGTCTGCGGATCTATGAGCCACGGTGGTTGCCCGAAGGCACGGACCGCCGTTTCAAGCAGCGCGTACCCGCACACCACAATAACCAGGGCGGCCGCCATCACGGAGACAACGGCACGCGATGAGTGGGTCTCCCGTTTGAGGATCCGTGCCATGCCGGCCGCACCGGAGCCTGGCATTCCGCTCTCCGTCACCGCGCCGGCGTCGTTTGGGCCCGAGCCGACAGTGGCATCCCGGGTATCCTGGCTCAACGCACCCGCCCTCCCCCGTGTACGGTGGCCCCACTGATGCGGATGTCCACCCGACTCAGCTGTGCCCCGGTCAACGCGGTGACCCGGTGCAGGATTTCGGCCTTGGCGGCGACGGCTCGGTCCCAGATGGCGCCGCCGAACCCGGCCACGCGCGCGGGGTCCCGGAGAACCGTGGTGAGGGGCGGGATCCCGATCGGCGTGACCAGCGAGAGCGCCAGCAGCCCGTCATCATCCGACCACTCGGCACGCACGCCCTGGGCCGGTACGCCGAGCGCCTCACCCGCGGCCGCCCGCGCCACGCTCGTCAGGGCCTGGGTGCTGATGCGGTTGTGCCCGGCCACCGCGGCGCCGCGGATCGGCGCCCCAGCCGTGATGCTCATGAGGAAGAACGCCGGCCCGTGAGGGCATCAAACACGCTGCGCAGGTCCAGTTTCCCCGCTGCGGCCCGGCCCAGCAGCGCGCCGATACCCATGAAGAAGAGCGCGCCAAGGAAGCCCCAGGCTCCGAACTGGAAGGACATGAAGGCCACGAAGGCGCCCATGGCGATTCCCACAACCGTCAGATTCACTGGATTGCCTCCCTTACCGGCCGGACCTCGCCGGCGACGGCCGGTTTGGCCGGACCGGGCACATAAACGTCGTTGATCTCGATGTTTACCTCGATCACTTCAAGCCCCACCAGTTCCTCCACGGCGGAGTAGACGGCCGCCCGGATCTGGTCGGCGAGAGCCTGCAGGGGGGTGCCGTAGACCGCGACGAGGTCGATGTCCACGGCGACCTGCGTTTCGCCGACTTCGACGCGGACCCCCGCGCCGTGATCGGCGCTGCCGACGGCGTCGCGAATGGCACCGAGGGCCCGCGACGGTCCGGATCCCAGTGAGTAGACACCGGGTACCGCGCGGGCGGCGATGCCAGCGACCTTGGCGACGGCGGCTTCGGAAATGACCGTGCGTCCGGTGCCCGCCAGCGCGGGCAGCCCGTCCACAGGACTGGCTACAGGACTGGCTACTTGACTGGGCGCTTGGCTGGGCGCCGGGCCGGGCGCCCGGCCGGCCATGCGACCCGCCACCGGCTGAGAATCTTGGTATTCCATGGAGCACTCCCCCTTCTCTTTGACACAACCCTAGTCCCTGCCTTGGGCCGTGCGGGGGAATCTTGCCGCGCCCGGTTACCCCCGGCCGCCGCGAGGGCCGGAACTGGGAGGTGCGTGGCGACCGCGGCGGCAAGGGCGGATCCGGTGGGCCTACTTACAGTTGGTGGCGATCCACTGGGTCACGGGCGCCATGGCGGCCTGGAGCTTTCCGCTGGAGAACACCGTCTGGTCGGTGACACCGGCGATTGCCACGTCCTTGAGGTTGGCGAAATCGGCCTTAAGGCTGTCCGGAACGCGCTCGGCGGTCTCGGCCAGCTCCGCCTTGGACTGTTGCAGCTCCGCCGTCTTGCCCTGGGCGGCCGACAGCGGCAGGAGGGTGGCGCCGGCGGCCTGCTCCGAAATCTTGGTGCACGCCTCGGCGGCGCTGGCGAAACCGCCGAAGGGTCCGGACGTGGCAGTGGCGCTTGGTGTGGCGGACGCGGGCGCAGTGGCCGTGTCTGCGGCGGACGACGGCGCACTTGCGGCCTGCGGTGCCGAGCAGCCGGTGCGGGCCAGGGCGGCGAGGAGGGCGGTTGCGGCGAGAGGACGGGCAATATTCTTCGAAGTCACGTTGCAGAATCACTTTTCGGTTGAGATTGCGCCGCCCGCCCGGACAGGGCTGCCGGCGGCCTTGGTGTTCTTTCCCCAGCGTGCGAGTCTAGCCCGCCCGCCTGAACGGCCCGCAAACAGGCTCCCGCCGTCGACATCCCGCCGCCCCATGCGTCGATTGCTCCATAACGGCCCTTTTGACCCGCCAGAAGGGCCGTTATGGAGCAATCGATTGGGGTGAGGTGGGGTTAAAGAAGAAAAGCACCAGTTCTAAAAGAACTGATGCTTCCCAGTGGTGGCTCCGACCGGCGTCGATCCGGTGACCTTTCGATTTTCAGTCGAACGCTCTACCAACTGAGCTACAGAGCCTAGGTGACATGTCACCTTGACGGCCGGAATTTCTTCTGGCAATCAGAGCGACCCTGACGGGACTTGAACCCGCGACCTCCGCCGTGACAGGGCGGCGCGCTAACCAACTGCGCTACAGGGCCTTGCTTGTTTACTGCTTGTACTGCGTGTTTCTTGCTCACTGCGGTATCGCTACCGCAATTTTTCAAGGCCTTTAGCCTACCAGACTTTTTCATCCGGTTTGACCACTTCCTTGCGTACCCCCAACGGGATTCGAACCCGTGCCGCCGCCGTGAAAGGGCGGTGTCCTAGGCCGCTAGACGATGGGGGCCAAGACGCCATCCGGTTGAACACTTCTGGGCAAAAATTAAGGGCCGAAGCCTTTCGTTTTTGTCCTTTCGGGTTCCTCCGAACTGGACTATAAAACTATAAGGGCAGACCCCCGGTTTATCCAAAATCGGCCAGGAACGGCCATCGCCGGGGGGCCGCGCGGCCCGCCCGTCCGCCTTGGAACGCCTGGCGGGAAAGCCCGCCCGCTCACGCGCGCGGCCCGGCTCAGCTCAGTAGGAGCACCGCGAGGGTGATCATCACGACGGCGATCCCCGCGTCGAGCACTCGCCATGCCGCCCGCCGCCGGAACACTGGCGCCAGGAACCGGGCCCCCGCGCCCAGTGCGGTGAACCATGCGATGCTCCCGAGTCCGGCCCCGGCAGCGAACCACCAGCGCCCGGACTCGCCGTGGGCCGCGGCGAGGGACCCGAGCAGCAACACGGTGTCCAGGTAGACGTGCGGGTTCAGCCACGTGAAGGCCAGGCAGGTGCCCAGTACGGCTCCCCGGGCGCCGCCCGGCCTGTCTCCGGAGTGGTCCATCTGTTCGCCCCGGACCGCACGCCGGGCCGCGAGCGCCCCGTAGGCGAAAAGAAACGCTGCGCCCGCCCAGCGGATCACCACGAGGGCGGCGGGTGCCCGGTCCAGGAGGACGCCGATGCCCGCCACGCCCAGCAGGATCAGGACCAGGTCCGACGCTGCGCAGACTGCCACGACCATGGCGACGTGCGAGCGCTGGATGCCTTGGCGGAGGACAAAGGCGTTCTGCGCGCCGATGGCAACGATGAGGGACAGTCCGGCGGAGAGGCCGGAGAACAGAGGAAGGATCACCGTTCCACGGTAGGTGTCCGGCTCGGATGAAACCAGTTAAAGTTTCTTCCCAAACATAAGATGATCTAATGATCGACATTTCCCCTGAACAGGCCCGGACGCTGGCCGCCATTGTCACTCACGGAAGTTTTGACGCCGCGGCCGCCCACTTGTCCGTGACGCCCTCGGCCGTCAGCCAGCGGATCCGCGCCCTCGAGACGGCCGTCGGCAGGCCGGTCCTGACCCGGGCCCGGCCGGCCGGTCTCACGGAGTCCGGCCAGGCTGTGGTGCGGTTCGCGAGGCAGCTTGAGCTGCTGTCGGCCGACCTTGCCGAGGAGCTGCAGCCGGAGGAACCCTCGGGGCGGACGCGCCTGACACTGGTGATCAACAGCGATTCCTTGCACACTTGGGCGCTGGCCGGTCTCGCGGCGGCCAGCGACAACATCCAGCTGGAGATCGTGCGCGAGGACCAGGAGCACTCGCTGGACCTCCTGCGCGCCGGCGCCGCGGCTGCCGCGATCACGGCCACGGCGACGCCCGTGCCCGGGTGCTCGTCCCGCAAGCTCGGCATCATGCGCTACCTGCCCGTATGCGCGCCGGACTTCAGCCGCCGCTGGTTCGATTCCGGCGTGAGCGCGGCGGCCCTTGCCACGGCCCCCGTCCTGGTTTACGACCGCAAAGATGATCTGCAGGACCGCTGGCTGCGCCGGTTCAGCCGCACACCGCCCCAGGCACCACGGCACTACGTACCGGCCGCCCAGGAGTTTGGCGATGCCATCCGTTGGGGCATGGGCTGGGGGATGATGCCGGAGATCGAAATCGGCGAAGACCTCCGGAACGGAACACTCGAGGCGCTCACTCACGGCGCGCATGTGGACGTCGCCCTCTACTGGCAGCAATGGCGGCGCGGCTCGGCGGCGCTGACGGAGGTCGCGGGCGCGGTCCAGGCGGCGGCTCGCGTCCTCCGCTGAAGCCGCCTGCCGTCCCAGGCCATGTACCTTGGCGGCACTGTGGCAGAAGTTTGGCGGAAAACCGTCTAGACGTGACCGATTTCCGCCAGCTGAGGCCGGGGGCGAGAGGCTAGATTTGCAGCATGGCAACAACCGCCGAAACAGGCTCTCCCAGTCCGGACCACACCCAGCCGGCCGGCACGCACGACGTGCCCAACCAGGCGGTCACCCCCGCCCCCGTCCGGGCGGTCACCTCCGCCACCGTTCAGCCGAAGGGCCCGACCGGCACTCGCCGCCCCGGAACCCCCGGCCAGCCAGCCCCGATCAGCAGGCTCGGCATCGCCGCCGTCGTCGTCACCGTGGTGCTGTGGGCTTCCGCTTTCGTGGGCATCCGGGCCGTGGGCCCGAGCTTCTCCCCCGGCCCCCTGACGCTCGGGCGGCTGGCCGTCGCCGCCGTCGTACTGGGCCTCCTGGTGGTGCCGAAGCTCAGGGGACTGCCCCGGGGCCGCGAATGGTGGCCCATCCTGGCCTACGGCGTCATGTGGTTCGGAGGCTACAACGTGGCGCTCAACGCCGCCGAGCACATGCTCGACGCCGGCACGGCCGCCCTGCTGATCAACGTCAACCCCATCCTGGTCGCCGTGATGGCCGGTGTGATCCTGAAAGAGGGCTTCCCGCGCTGGCTGATCATCGGCAGCCTGATCGCTTTCGGCGGCGTGGCCGTGATCGCCCTCGGTTCCGGCCAGCGGTCGACGGCGGACGTGGCCGGCGTGCTGCTCTGCCTGCTCGCGGCCGCGCTGGCCGCAGTAAGCGTGATCGTGCAAAAACCGGTGCTCCGGAAGTTCCCGGCCGCCCAGGCCACGTGGTTCGGCATTATGGTCGGCGCCATCTGCTGCCTGCCCTTCAGCGGCCAGCTGATCAGTGAACTGCAGGCCGCTTCCCTGCCGGCCACGCTGGGACTGGTGTACCTGGGCATCTTCCCCACCGCGATCGCCTTCACCACCTGGGCCTACGCGCTGTCCCTGATTGACGCCGGACGCCTCGCCGCCACCACTTATCTGGTCCCGGGCACCACGATCCTGATCTCCTGGCTGGTACTGGGCGAGATTCCGACCATCTGGGGCCTGGTGGGCGGCGTGATCTGCCTCGTGGGCGTGGGGCTGACGCGGCGCCGGTCCCGCTAGAGTTTCCCCATGACCCCGTCCCTGCCGCCCGGCCTGCCGATCATTCCAAACGGCGGGGACGACGGTGACGGTCCGGAAGGCGGCCCGTTCCCGATGTCCGAGGACGACTTCGAGGCCGCCGTGAGCGACGCCCTGGACCGGATCCCGCCCGAACTGGCACATACCATGAGCAATGTCGCGATCTTCATCGAGGACGACTACACCCCGCAGCCCGGCGAGGACCCGGACACCGTGCTGCTGGGCCTCTACGAGGGGGTTCCCCTGACCGAGCGGGACTCCTGGTGGGACGCAGGCTCACTGCCGGACCGGATCACGATCTACCGCCAGCCCATCCTGGAGATCTGCGCATCCCGCGAGGACGTGATCGAGGAAGTCACCGTGACCGTCGTGCATGAGATCGCGCACCACTTCGGCATCAGCGACGAACGCCTGCACGAGCTCGGCTGGGGCTAGCCTTAGAGGCATGGGACACGACCACAGCCACTCGCACGGCATCACCGCGACCGGGAAACATCGGAAGCGCCTGATCGCCGTCCTGGCCATCACGCTCGCTGTGGTGCTCGTGCAAACCATTGGCGCCGTCATCTCGGGCTCCCTGGCGCTGCTCGCTGACGCCGGCCACATGCTCTCCGACGCCGCCGGCGTCTTCATCGCCCTGCTGGCCGCATGGATCGCCACCCGGCCCGCCAGCGACCTTCGCACTTACGGATACCAGCGCGCCGAGGTCTTGGCCGCACTGGCAAACGCCCTGGTCCTGATCGTCATCTCGGTGGTGATCTTCACGGAAGCGATCCGCCGGCTCGGCTCGGCCCCGGAGGTCCACACCGACGTCATGCTGTCCGCTGCGATCCTCGGCGCCGTCGCCAACCTGGTCTCCCTGCTGATCCTGCGCGGCGCCCAGAAGGAAAGCCTCAACGTCCGCGGCGCCTACCTGGAGGTCCTGGGCGATCTGCTGGGATCCTTTGCCGTCATCGCGGCAGCGCTGGTCATCATGATCACCGGATTCCAGGCGGCAGACACCATTGCCTCGATCCTCATTGCCCTCATGATCCTGCCGCGGGCCTGGCACCTGCTGCGCGACGTTGTGGACGTACTCCTTGAGGCCACCCCCAAGGGCGTGGACGTCCAGATGATCCGCGAGCACATCCTCGCGGTGGACGGCGTGGTCTCCGTCCACGACATCCACATCTGGACCATCACCTCGGGCGTCCCCGTGTTCTCCGCGCACGTGGTGGTGGAGGACGCCGCGCTCGGCGCCCGTGGCGCCGACCGGGTCTTGGACAAGCTCACCGCCTGCCTGGGCTCCCACTTCGACACGGAACACTGCACCTTCCAGCTGGAACCCGCCACCCACTCGGAGCACGAAGCGCACCAGCACGCCTAAGCGACGGGAGCGCGTTAACCCGGGGCAGGCCGCTGGCGTTCAGGCCGCTGGTCCGGCCGCCGCCCCGGGCGCCGTTTGCTGCATGCGTTCCTCCCTGCGCTGCCCCGGGCCCGACTGACGCGCCGCCGATAACCTGTCCCCGGCCGGACACACCCCGCGCAAACGTGGCTAAATGACACCAATGTTGTTTATGTTGTTGGTGTGACTCGTGTTGCCAAAGTGGTCTTTGGCACGTAGCCTCATGCCTGCTGGGTGATCCGCAGAGGGGCTTCTTCACGTGCCAAATCCAACCTCGCTCATTCCAGCCTGAGACTTCAGCGAGGTTTGCCCATGAGCTGGACCGGATCCGGTCGCAAGACGGCTGTGCTGTGCACCGCCGTCGTCCTCCTTGGAACGCTCGCGCTCCCGGCGCAGGCCTCTGCACTGACTCTTGCGCAGGCACGCGGATCCCTGCCGGCCGCCGGCCGGGTTCCGGCGTCGCCGGAGATCCCCTCGCCGGAAGAGATTGCCGCCGCCAAGTCCAGTGAAAGCGCGACGGCGGCGGAGGTCACCAGGATCGACGGGCTCCTGGCCGATGCCTCGGCCGCCCAGGAAGCCAGCCTCGGCGCATCCCTGCAAGCGAACAACGCCTACGGCGAGGCCCTCGTGGAGCTCGCCACCCGGCGTGACGCGGCAACTGTCGCAGCAGCCAGGGCTGCCGCCGCCGAGGCCGAACAGGCCAAGGCCCGCAAGCAGGTCGGCCAGCTGGCCGGCGATCTGTACCGCAACGGCGGCCTGAATCCGGCCCTTAGCAGCTTTGTCAGCGGCACCGGGCAGGCGCTCGAAGATGCCGCCACCCTGGAGGCCGTGACGGCCGGACGCGCCCGGGCCTTCCAGTCCGCGGAAACCGCGGCCGCCGCCGCGCAGTCGTTGACGGAGGCCGCGGCAGATGCCAACCGCGCCGCCGACGAGGCGGCCACGACGGCGGAAGCCCGCAAGACCGACGCCGACCGCGCGACGGCTGCCCAGCGCCAGGCCGTGGCAGATGCCAAAGCCCAGCGGTCCGCCCTGGTGGACCAGCTGGCAAGCCTCAGGAACACCACCGCGGCGCTGGAGTCGGCCCGGGTGGACGCCCTCGACCGGCAGCGCCAGCAGGAACGGCTGGCGGCCCTGACCGCCGCTGCCGGCTCCGCCCCGCAGCCGGGCACCGGCTCCCAGCCTGCTTCAGGTTCCCAGCCGGCCCCGGCATCACCGGGAGGAGGCGGTTCGGCCGCCCCGCAGCCAGCCGCGCCGGCCCCAGCCCCGGTCGAGGTGCCGCCCGCTGCCGCCCCGGAGCCCGCTCCTGCTCCTGTTCCTGCTCCGGAGCCCGTTCAGGCACCGGCACCGGTACCCGTTCCGGATCCTGTGCCCGTCCCGGCGCCGGTCCCGGTTCCCGCGCCGATTGCCGGCGGGTCAAACCAGACGGCCATTTCGGTGGCGCTTGGCAAGACCGGATCGCCGTACTTCTACCAGTACGGCGGAACCGGTGCCTACGGGTTTGACTGCTCGGGCCTGGTGCAGAATGCATTCGCCGCGGCCGGCAAGTATCTGCCGCGCACGGCCTCCCAGCAGTTCGCGCAGGCCCCTGTCCACGTACCGCTCTCCCAGGCCCGTCCCGGCGACTTGCTCGTCTGGGGTTCACCTCCGGGGTTCTACCATGTGGCCATCTACCTCGGCGGCGGCCGCGTGGTCCAGGCCCTCAATCCCGACGCCGGCATCACCGTCACCGATGTGGCCGCCATGTCCGGGATGCAGCTCTATGGCTACGCGGCCCGCTACTGAGAGCCGCTACTAGGTCCCGCTAGCCGGGCCCTTCGGTTGGTCCCGCTCGTGGGGCCACGCCCCTGGGCGCCGGGTTTTGAGACGCGAGGGCCTGGTCCCGGAGCTAGGAGAGCACGTCCTTGGTGATGAACCGGCCGTAGGCCAGCGCACCGAATACGGCGACGTAGCCGGCCTGCAGGACGGCGTTGGCGGCGAAGGAGTCCCAGGAGAGCGGCTGGCGGAGGAGATCGCCAAAGTCCAGCCAGTAGTGGCTGAACAACCAGGGATGCAACCACTCAAGTTGCGGCAGCGCGTCCAGGACCTGCGCAACGACCGAGAGCACCACGGTAGCCGCCATGGCCCCGACGGGAACGTCCGTCAGGGTGGAGATGAACAATCCGATCGCGGACAAGCCCAGCAGCGAAACCGCCAGATAGGCGGCGATCAGCAGCAGCCGGACCATGGCCTCGCCGGTACCGATCGTGTCGCCGGAGAGCAGGGTCACGGGTCCCACGGGGAAGAGCGCCGCGCCGATGCCTGCTCCGACCAGTGCCACGACGAGCGGGGCAACGACCACGAACAGTGCCGCCCCGGCATATTTGATGAGCAACAGGCGGACCCGCCCGGCCGGAGCCACCAGCAGATACCTGAGGGTTCCCTGCCCGGCCTCGCCGGCGATCGTGTCTCCGGCCACCACGCCGACAGTCAGCGGCAGGAACAGCGGAACGGAGACCACCATCGCCGTGACGCCTACGAATAGGCCGTTCTGGGTGATCCTGTCCAGGAAGGCGGGCCCCCGGCCGGCCGGCACGGCCGAGGAGACCCGCACTGCCACGGCAATCAGGATGGGGATGGCCGCCAGCGCGCACAGCATGGCCCACGTCCTGCGGCGGCGGAACAGCAAGCCGAGTTCAGAGGCCAGCAGGCCGCCGGTCACGGACCGGCGTCGGCCCGGCAGGCTCGCCGCCGTAACGTCGGTGGCGGCGTCACCGGCCGCTCTGCTGGGGCTGCCGGCCGGGCTGCCTGATGGGGCCCCCGACGGGCCGCCCGCGGATGAGCCGTTACTGGACAACGTCGAACCCCTCCCCCGTCAACGCCACGAATCGGTCCTCCAGGCTGACCTGTTCGGTCGCGAAGCCGCGGACCCGGACCCCCGCTGCCACCAGGGCGGCCACCACGGCTTCGGGTTCCACGGCTTGCTGCCCCGCGTCCACGGCCCCTGCCGTCTCCCGGGCCGCCGGGGCCGGCGCTGCCGCCGGTGCAGGCAGCGGCGCGAAAAGGACCGCGTCGGGCCCCGCGGACGCGGCGCCGTCGGGACTCACCGTGGCAGCCAGACCCAGGCCGGCCAGCACCTGCGCCGCGGTGCCGGGGTCCGGCGTCAGCACGCGGATCCGCGCCTGTCCCGCCCGGCGCAGCTCCGCCAGGGTTCCCTGCGCCACTAGGCGGCCCGCGCTCATGATGGCCGCATGTGTGCAGATCTGTTCCACTTCGGCGAGCAGGTGGCTGGAGACGAACACCGTGGCGCCGTCGGCCGCGAGCGAACGCACCAGGCTGCGCACTTCCCGGGTGCCCTGGGGATCCAGTCCGTTGGTGGGTTCGTCCAGCACCAGAAGGTCCCGCGGCGCCAGCAGGGCGTTGGCGATCCCCAGCCGCTGCTTCATGCCCAGTGAATAGGCGCGGACCTTCTTGTCCGCGGCGTGCGTCAGGCCCACCCGGTCCAGGGCCGACTGGACCCGGGCCCGCCGCGTGGCGGCCTGACCGTAGGGATCCGCGGCGTCCATGCGGTGCAGGTTGGCGGAGCCGGAGAGGAAGGGGTAGAAGGCCGGCCCCTCGACAAGTGCTCCGACCCGGGGCAGCACGCCATTGAGTTTCCCGGGCATCTCCTCGCCCAGGACGCGCATGGAGCCGCCGGTGGCCGAGGCCAAGCCCAGCAGGAGCCTGATGGTGGTGGTCTTCCCCGAGCCGTTGGGGCCCAGGAAGCCGAAGACGGCGCCTTTCGGCACGGCGAGATCGACATCGTCGACTGCCAGTTGATGGCCGAACCGCTTGGTCAGACCCCTGGTCTCAATGCTCAGCTCGGTTCGCAGCTCGGCCGCCGGCCCGGCGGCGCTCACGCGGCCGTCACCGGCAGGTCCCCGGAAACCGGGCCGGTATTCACTTCTGCGCGGCAGCGGCCTGGAGCCGCTCCACAGGCACCGAGCCGGCAAAGATCCGCCCGTCGTCGAGCATCAGGACGTTCACCAGCGCGGTGGACAGGAGCCGGCCGCCCCGGACCGGGACGGTGAGCTGTTGGAGCGGTGCCGCCGCGTCCGACGTCGGCTTCTGCGTTCCCGCCGGGAACTCAACCACCGCGTCCCAGCCGGACCCGGTGACGGCCGGCTTGCGTGCGCTGTCCTTGGCCGGGGGCGTCCCCTTTTCGGAGTCAGTGCCGTGCTTGTGTTCCGGGACCGGGATCTCCTTGACCGTGGCGCCCGGCGGCGGGCTGAACGCGAAGACGGACGCGTCGGGGGCCGCAAGGGTCAGGCTCGTGTAGGCCACGCGGAAGGCGGGATCCGCCTGTCCGCGGGCTTTGACCTCAACGCCCAGCGGCAGGCCGGTCTGGCCGTCCACGGCAACTGCGATGGACGAGACCAGGGTCGCGTCGGACTTCGGCGTGAGCACCAGGTTGTATGCGGGCCGGCCGGCCACCTGGACGTCGGCGCCCACCGTGACGTCAGTACTGGGGTCGATCTTGGCCAAGAACATTGCGGCGAGCTGGTCCGGGGTGGCCGTGGCGTCCTTGCCGCTGTTGTGGGCGCGGCCGGCGTCGGCCGGGAGCTGGACGTGGGAGGCCGTGTTGTCCTTGGAGTTGTAGAACCACACGTCGTTGCCGTTGCGGACGGCGTTCCGTTCGGCCAGCTGGTCCATCACCTGGATGCGGGCGTGGTCCGGGCCGTCGCGATAGACGCGCGCGGTGTGCGGACCGGTCAGCAGTTCGAGCCAGGCGGTGCTTGAAGAATCCGTGCCGGGGCCGGTCTTGGGGAGTTCGGGAAGGCCCAGCTCCGAGGACTGTTCCAGGGTTCCGGAGAGGGCGGGCTCGCTGTGCTGGGCGATCAGCTGCAGCACCTGTTCGGGCGTCTTGGGCGGCAGCGGGTCCCCGGCGCTGGCGGGCAGGGATCCGGCCAGCGCACCGGCGGCGATGACGGCGGGAACGGCAACGGCGGGCAGCCACCGCAGCCACTTGCGGGTCATCGTGACCGCGCCCCAAAAAGAAGTGATTCACAATTCCGCGTCTGAAGAACGCGTGCTCCAGCAGTGCAGCTCATACATCAACAGTACGCCTGGCCCCGGCCGCGCGGTGTCCTACTTCAGCACGTTGATGGTCAGCTCGACGGCGCCGAGCAGGAACGCGAGCACCGAGGTGCCAAGGCCGGCCACGAGCAGCAGCCCGGGATGGGCGAGGCCCACCACCACCCGCTTCAGCCGCGGCCTGTCGCGAAGGAACTTCTTGGGCACGGTGCCGGATCCCGGGGCTTGTTTCCAGCCCCGGAGCCGCCGCAGGAACCAGGCACAGCGGATGATGAAGGCCAGCCACAGTACCGAGACCACCAGCGGGATCGCGGCCAGCAGGAGGTTGAAGCCCACCGCGGTGACCTCGCGTTCGGACGCGCCGACGAGCGACTGAAGGGTCGTTGAGATCGAGGCGCTCATGACCACGGACACGCCCCACACGAGGAACGCGGCAATCAAGGCGAGGAAGCGGACAAAGAAGTGGCCCAGCACGGAGTCCCGGCGCGGCTTCAGGTACCGGCGCGGGGTCGCGTGCAGCAACGCGATGCTGGCCAGCAGGGTCGGCAGCGCGGCCATGCCCACCAGCACATACCAAGACCAGCCGGCCAGGTCCAGGAACTCGTCGGCCACAATCAGGGCCGCCCAGAACCCGGCCCACGCCCAGCCGGCCGTCAGCGGATGCTCCACGAGCCACGCCGGCAGCCATGCATCGCCGTCCAGGGACCGGAGCCGGCCGGGAGCTTCCGGGGCGCGCGCCTCCGGCCCGGGGGTTTCGGGCGCAGGGGCTTCCGGCGCCGGGGTTTCGGCTACCGGGGCGCCCGTGCCGGGCATCCCGCTTGCCCCGGGATGCTGGCCCTCCGAACCGCGTGCTTCGCTCATGGCCCCACTGTAGCGAGCAGCGCTACTGTGACGGCGTTACGGTGCCGGCGGCGCCGTCGACCGTGATGTCGTCGCCCGTGGCGATCCGAGATGTCGCGTCGGGTACGCCCACCACCGCGGGGATGCCGTATTCCCGCGCGACGACAGCGCCGTGGGAGTTGGGGCCGCCCATTTCCATCACGAGGCCGCCGGCCGTCAGGAACAGCGGCGTCCAGCCGGGATCCGTGGACGGCGCCACGAGGATCTCGCCCGGTTCCAGATGCGCGCCCTGCGGGTCCAAGATTACGCGGGCCCGGGCGCTGACGGTCCCGGCCGAGGCAGGCGTCCCGGAGAGCACCCCCGCCGATCGGTCCGCGTCCCCGGTAGCCCGGCCGCCGGCGTCGGACTGCACGGCTTCGGGCTCGGTGCCATCGGAAAGCAGCACGCGCGGAATGTGCCGCCGGCCCAATTCGGCCACGTACGCCTCCCGGCGCTGCTGCACGATCCCGCGCAGCGCGGCGCCGCCCAGGCCCGCGTGCGCCTCGCCCAGGTCGAGGAAGAAGATATCGTCCGCCGCGTCGATGGTCCCCGCTGCGGCGAGTTCGGCCCCCACCGCCGCGAGTTGCTGCCGGACAGCGCCGAGCGCCTCCACGAGGTGGTACTTGGGCAGTTCACGCAACCCGGCGAACATCCGGGTCCGTCTCAGCGCGGCCCGGACAAGCGCTCCACGCAAGCGGCTGCGCTGCTTCGCCGCAGCCACAAGCCGCTCCACCTGCGCGTCCGCCTCCCCCGCCGCCTTCTCGAATTGCCGGTCCGGGGCGAGGGCCGGGTCGTCCACGCGCAGATAGTTGGCCAGGACGCCGAGGATGTGGGTCGGGTCGTCAGACCAGCGGGGCATGCCGAGGTCGATTTCCGCCACGGCCCGGTGGCCGTACCGGCTCAGGAAGCCGGAGAGCCCGGACTGCACGACGCCGGGAAGCTCCCCTGTCCGGTAGCGCCGTGCCAGCTCGGGCAGTGCGGTCCAGCCGAACACCTCCGCCGCTGCGGGGTCCTTCCGAATGGCGGCAGCCAGCGCCCACAGGTCGAGGTCCATTTCGGTGGTCACATTGTTGGGCAGGCCCCGCAGGACGTCCTGCAGTGCCCCGTTCCCCGGGCTTCCCGCGAGTTTCCCGGCCGCGGCCAGCAGCGCGAACCCGAGCGCGGGCAGAGGCATGAGGGCGGGAACCACCGGAAAGACGCTTCGGCCGAGGATCCGCTCAACGTGGTCCAGTCGCTGCGCAGCCGTGGCGGCGGCGGGCACTGTGAGGGCAGCCCTGAGCTGTTCGCCCACACGGTCGGCCCGGCGCAGCGCGTCCTCGGGCCGGAGCAGCCCGCGGACCAGGGTCTCCGGCACTCTCGCCCGCGCCGCTACCGGGGCGACGCGGCGCAGGAGCCGCCACGGCGAGCTGGTGACGACGGAGAACCTGGGATCGGCGAAGAGCTGGCGCAGCACAACCGCCGACCGCGCCTCCATGATGTCGAAGACCCGGGGGACGAACGCGCGCCCGGCCTTGCTCCGGACCACGGGAGTGAGGTCGAAGAAGATGCGTTGTCCGGCCTCCGCGTAGGGCGAGGGCCCGTCCCGGGGCACCGGCACCGGGAAATGCGCCGCCTCCGCCACGGAGGATGCAATCAGCCGGATGCCGGCGAGGCCCATCGGCGTCAGCGGCCGGGTCAGGCCCTGGGCCAGGCTAAAGCACAGATAGACGCGCGGCCCCGGCCCGGTCGGCGGCTTGTCCGGCATCGGATAGAGCGTGGTGATGGGCCTGGACTGGGTTAGCCACACAGCACCGTCGCGGCCGATGGCCCATTCGAGGTCCTGCGGCGAGCCGAAATGCACCTCCGCACGGCGGCCCAGGAGTTCCAGCGCGGCCAGCTGGGCATCGTTCAGGCTTGGCCCGGACCCGGCTCCCGGCTGGACCACCCGCTCGGTTCCGCCGCCGGGGAGGGGCCGGATGAGCAGTCCTTTGTCCCCGATCCGCCGCTCCAGGATCGTTCCCGTGGCACCGTCGATCACGAAGTGGTCCGGGTTGACGGCCCCGGACACCACGGCCTCCCCCAGCCCCGGGCTGGCGTCGATGACCGCTTCGTGCCGTCGCCCGGTGACCGGGTTGGCCGAGAAGAGCACCCCCGCCACGGCCGCGTCCACCATGCGCTGGACCACCACCGCGAGAGACACAGCGGACGGGCTGATTCCCTGCACCGCCCGGTACGTCACCGCGCGGTCGGTCCACAGCGAGGCCCAGCACTGCCGGACGGCGGACAGCACGGCATCCGCGCCGACCACATTCAGGAACGTGTCCTGCTGGCCGGCGAAACTGGCAAAGGGCAGGTCCTCGGCGGTCGCGGAGGACCGCACCGCGACCGCCGTATCGTCGCCCAGCGCCGCATAGGCGGCCCGCACGGCGGCATCGATGCCGGCCGGGACGGCGGCGTCGAGCACTAGTGCCCGGGCCTTTGCGGCGAGCAACGCCAGTCCGGCCAGGTCATCGGGGGCGGTTGCGGCGATGGCATGGTGCACGTCCGCCAGCGCCGCGGAGGCCGTGGCGTCCAGATAGGCCCGGGTTGTCAGACAGAAGCCGGCGGGAACGGGCAGGCCTGCCCGGGCCAGCTCGCCCAGGTTGGCTGCCTTGCCGCCGGCCTCGGCCAGCATGTCCTGGCCAAGGCGTTCCAAGGCCAGGACCGGCGCGTCCTGGGCCATGACCGCGTCTTCGGACGGGTCCGGCCTCCGGGGGTGTTCCATGTGCGGACCGTCCTTCCGGCGTCGAGCCCGTAGCCTCAGGCGGTTAGGAGTCGCCGAGCATCGGGCCGAAGCTGGCTCTGTCCGCCAGCCGGGGGTCGTCGCGGTCCGGCACCACCATGACCGGTCCCTTGGCGTGGTGGAGGACGCCGTCGGTTGTGGAGCCCAGCAGCATTCCGGCGAAGCCGCCGCGGCCGCGGGTGCCGAGCACCACCAGTTCCACGTGCCGGCTGGCGCCCACGAGAATGTCGACGGGAGAACCGTCCACGAGCTGGGTCTCGACCTCCAGGCCGGGGAAGTGGCTCCGCACCCAGGCCACGCCGGCGTCAAGCTGGACCTTGATGTCCGCGAACAAGGCATCGCGATCCATCGGGGTGGGCACCCAGGCCAGTGAGCCGGTGTACTGCGGCACGGCGCACACCAGCCGCAGCCGGGCGGAGAGCCGTTCGGCCTGGGCTGCGGCCTCCAGCACCGCGATGCGGGCCTGGTCGGAGCCGTCGACGCCGGCCACCACGACGTTCTCGACAGGCTGGTGGCCTGACTTCGCCCGTTCGGCCAGGACGTGCTTGTCGTCAGTGATTTCACCCAGGCGGTCCGCGCAGATCAGCGGCACGGTGACGGTAGGGCACTTGGCGTGGGCGGGCAGAGCGCTGCTGACAGAGCCGAGCAGCCGGCCAACAAAGCCGCCGCGGCCGCGGGTTCCGAACACCAGAAGTTCTGCCGTTTCGCTGATGTCCAGCAGTACGCCGGAGGCATCGCCGTTCTCCACGGACGCGTCGACGTCGATGTTGTAGCCGGCCACCTTGTCCAGGGCGTGCTTGAGGATGGCTTCGGCGCCTTCGCGGATCACGGAGTCGTCCACGGTGGCGTAGCCGCCGTCGAGCCCGGATGCGGCAAAAATCGGAACCGAATAGGCGGTCACGATGTGCAGCGGGCGGCGACGGCGCTCGGCCTCGCGGGCTGCCCACACGAGGGCACAGTGGCTGTGGTCCGAGCCATCCACGCCCACCACGATGCCATGCGGAGGCGCCTGCTCGCCGCCGGTCTCCCCTGCCGGGTCCGGATGCACCTGTTCACGGCCCATAGGGTCCGCCTCCTCGCGATTCTTGCCTGATGTTGCGGCTATTCTGCCAGAAGTACCGGCGCCCGGCGTTCACCGGCGAGGCGGCCCCGAATCTGCGCCCAGGAACCCCTGATTTTCCTCACTATTCCCCCTTAATTTCGAACACACAAGACGGCCGTCCGGGCGGGTCCGGCGGCCCTCGGCCGAAGGATTTACGCAGAGTTAACACGCTGTTTCCCGGCCCGGTTTCCCGGGCATTCGGGGCCGGATCCCCACGACGGCCAGCCCGGAATCCGCGAAAATCCGGGACTTCGGCCAATGTCCTACCTCCCCTATCCATCGGCGCGAATCTTGGGTATCCTTCGAGGCGTTGCTGAACCGAGACCGGCATTACAGAACGCAGCTACTGGGGTTGCTGCGGCCGGAACCAGGTTTCGGTCAGCGTCCGGGGTTTCACCCCGCGACTGGCACCATTTCGAGGAGGAACCCTGCAGTGTCGAGCATGCCTTTGTACGGCGGGATTGAGCGGACTACGGCCGTAGTCATCGGGACGGGTCTGTCCGGGCTGGCTGTGGCCAGCGAGCTCCAGCGCCGCGGCGTCGCGTCCATCATTGTGGACGGGCTGGACCTTCTGGGGTCCGGCCATCCGGCCAACACCTCCTCGCTCCAGCGCTGCGACGCGGCGGATGCCGCGAGCCTGAAGGAGCGCAACGAAATCCTGCGGCACCTGCGCAATTACGCGGCAAGCCACAAGCTCGATGTGCGGAACAACATCCGGGCCCTGCAGCTGGACCACCTTGAGGCCGGGGCCGACGGGGCCCCCACCGAACAGTGGGCAGTCCAGACCCCCGGCGGTGTCCTCCTGGCCGACCACCTCGTCCTGACCCGCTGCGCCCACAGCCAGCTGCGCCGCATGCTCTCGCAACTCGGCATGGCGGCCGGACAGAACCTCATGGCGGCGATGCATGCCCTCGGGATGTACCTCGTGGGGGTCGGCGAACTCATTACCCCCACGCCCAAGGAGGTCCTGCGCCAGGCCAAGGTGGTGGGGCAGGCGATCTCCGCCAAGGTCTACCCGGATGGCCTCCCCACGCTCCTGCCGGGCGGCTTCGCCCTGGCGGCTCCCGCTTAGCAACGCGGGGTCAGTTATGGCCTATCAGAGGGCGCCGGGTGGGTCATAACTGATCCCGCGTTGCTTTTGGTTCAGCTGTCGGCGTCGCTGCCTGAGTCGTCGGCGGTTTCGCTGTCCGCGTCCGGGGTGAGGCGGCGTTTGGCCATCAGGCCCAGGGCCACCAGGATGCCGACCCCCACCGCGACGAAGCCCATGACGCTCCAGGGAAACGGCTGCGATGCATCCGGCACCGGGGCCGGCGCCTGCGTTGCGCCCGGCTGGGCGGTGCCCATCGTTGGGACTGCGGAAGCCGCCGTCGTGCCCGATGCGGCGGCGGTGGCGGTGAATGTGAAGCTGCCCTCGATCGGGTGGCCGTCGGAGCTGGCCACCCGCCACCGCACGGTGTAAAGCCCTGCAGGGGCGCCGGACTTTAGTTTCTGTGAAGCGACGTTGTCCACGATCTCCACGGAACCGTCCGCCCAGTTGGCGCCCGTGGCGTCGTTGACCAGGATCTCCGAGCCCAGGGCCAGCGGATTGTGGTTGAACGTGACGGAGACCTTGTCCGGAGGTGTGGCCACGGTGGCTCCGGAGGCCGGGCTCGTGGACTCCGCGGTATCGTGCGCCGACGCCGGGCCGACGGCTCCCAGCAGGACGGCCGCAAAGACGACGGCGCCCAGCAGGGCACTCAAAAGGTGTCGGACAGGGCGCATGGGCAGGCTACTCCTAGTGTTGTCTTCCTTACAGACTAGGCGAAAACAAAGGGTTGGCCGCGGGGCTCCCAATAGGATTTAGGCAACACCCATCACTCCCGGAGGACTAATGCTCAAGCAGGGCTCTGCACTCGACCGGTATTTCAAGATTTCCGAGCGGGGGTCGAACTTCTCGCGCGAGATCCGCGGAGGGTTCGCCACGTTCTTCGCCATGAGCTACATCGTGGTGCTAAACCCGCTGATCCTCTCCGGGCCCGACTCGACAGGCACGACGCTCGGCTTCCCCGCGGTCGCCGCAACCACCGCCTTCGTGGCCGGCATCCTCACGATCCTCATGGGCGCGTGGGCCAAGCATCCCTTTGCCCTGGCAACCGGACTCGGCGTCAACGCGTTCGTCGCCGTCACGGTGGCCACCAACCCCGGGCTGTCCTGGCCGGACATGATGGGCCTGGTGATGCTCTCCGGCATCACCATGCTGATCCTGGTCCTCACCGGCTTCCGGACGGCCGTGTTCAAGGCCGTCCCCGACGGGCTGAAGACCGCGATCGTGGTCGGCATCGGCCTCTTCATCGCCCTGATCGGCCTTGTCAATGCGGGCTTCGTGCGCCGCATCCCGGATGTCGCCGGCACCACCGTTCCGGTCGGCCTGGGCTTCGACGGCAAGCTGCTGGGCTGGCCCACCTTCGTGTTCGTCTTCGGCCTGATCCTGACCATCGCCCTGGTGGTGCGCAAGGTCAAGGGCGCCATCCTGATCGGCATCGTCGCCTCGACCATCCTGTCCGTGATCCTGGAATCCACCCTGCACATTGGTCCCAGCTTCGACGGCAAGACCCACAACCCGCAGGGCTGGTCCCTCGTGGCGCCCAAGTTCTCCGAGTGGGCCGCCCCGGACCTGTCCCTGATCGGCAAAGCCAACCCGTTCGGCGCCTTTGAGCACCTCGGCTTCGTCGCCGCCACCCTGCTGGCCTTCGTGATCCTGCTCAGCATCTTCTTCGATGCCATGGGCACCATGGTGGGCCTGGCCACCGAGGCCGGCACGATCGACAAGAACGGCAACATCCCCAACGTTGACCGTGTGCTGCAGGTGGACGCCCTCGGCGCGATCATCGGCGGCGGCGCTTCCGTCTCCTCGAACCAGATCTACGTCGAATCCGGCGCCGGCATCGGCGAAGGCGCCCGCACCGGCCTGGCATCCATCGTCACGGGCCTGCTGTTCCTCGTGGCCATGTTCTTCACGCCGCTGATCAACCTCGTGCCATTCGAGGCCGTGGCCCCGGCCCTCGTGATCGTCGGCTTCATGATGGTCTCGCAGGTTGGCAAGATCGACTGGCAGGACTTGGGCATCGCGATTCCGGCGTTCCTGACCTTCACCCTCATGCCGTTCACCTACTCGATCGCCAACGGCCTGGGCGCGGGCTTCATCACCTTCGTGCTGATCCGCCTGTTCCAGGGCCGGGCCCGCGAGGTGCACCCGCTCATGTGGGTTGTGGCTGCCGCGTTCACGCTGTTCTTCGCGATCGGCCCGATCGAGGCGGCCCTCGGCATCCACTAGGGTCCCTCCGCCTTTTCCATGCGCCGAGCTGACATTTCGCGGCAGTGTTTTTCGAAAACATTGCCGCGAAACGCTAGCTCGGCGCTGTTGTTTGGCCGCCGCCGTTTGGCCCCGGCGGGTGGAGTTTCCGGGATTCCGGACAGTCCCGGCGCGCAGCGGCTGGTGTTCGGGTGCCGGCTGAGGTGAGCTAGAACCATGGATTCTTCTGCGCTCACTGTTGATGTCCCGCCGCAGCCCTGGACCGGACGGTTCGATGGCGACGGCGCCGAGCACCGGCGCTGGTGGCAGGCCGTGGCCCCCTACACCCCGTCCGCAAACCCGGCCACGGACTCCTCCCGGACCCGGCCCGCCGTCATCCTCGGCTTCGGCAGCGATGAGGGCGTGCGTCGCAACAAGGGCCGCACCGGCGCCGCGGCCGCTCCCGCCGCCATCAGGGCCGCCCTGGGTCCGCTCGCCTTCCACCTCAACCGGGACGTGCTCGACGCCGGCGACGTCACCGTGCGCGATGAGTCCCTGGAGACCGGGCAGGCACGCGCCGGGCAGGCCATCTCCCGGCTCATCGATGCCGGGCAGCTTCCGGTCGTTCTGGGCGGCGGCCACGAAACCGCGTTCGCCAGCTACCTCGGCGTCGCCGGTTCGTCCGCCGTACGCGGGGGCCTGAGAGTGGGCGTGCTGAACCTCGATGCCCACTTCGACCTCCGTGACGAGGCCGTGCCCAGTTCCGGCACGCCGTTCCTGCAGATGGCCCGCGCGGAAGCCGCCGCCGGCCGCGAACTGCGCTACGCCGTCGTCGGCATTTCCGAGCCGAACAACACCCGGGCGCTGTTCCGGACCGCCGCGGAACTCGGCGTGGACTACCTGCTGGACGAGGACTGCTCGGCGGGGGCCGCCCAGGCGTTTGTGGCGGCGTTCCTGGCGCAGGTGGACGCGCTGTACCTCACGATCGATCTGGACGTGCTGCCGGCCTCGGTGGCCCCCGGGGTGAGCGCCCCGGCCGCGTACGGGGTGCCGCTTCCGGTGATCAGTGCCGTGTGCCGGCAGGTCGCGGCGAGCGGGAAGCTCCTGCACCTGGATGTCGCCGAACTGAACCCCGAGTTTGACATCGACGCCCGCACCGCGAAGGTGGCCGCCCGGCTGGTCAACACGCTGCTGGGGTAGGCGTCAGCCGGCAGCCGCCGGCGGGGGCCCGGACACGAGGGCCTGCCGGAGAAGTGCCTGCGCGGACCAGCGCATCGACTCCATGGCCTGCTCCCGTGAGAGTCCCCCGATGTCCGTCAGCCAGACGAGGGCCTCAATGCCGATCGCGCTGCGCACGGCCAGGGCCAGCGCCCGGATCCCGGGACCTGACAACGTCCCTTGGAGCGGAGCGAGCGCTTCCTCGATCCAGGCGATCGCCCGGCCTTGCCGCAGCGGCAGAGCCTGCGCCGGCTCCGCCGGGTCGCGTTCCAGGGACAGCCTGAGCATGGTGCGCTGCTGCGCCTCCGTGTTGACGATCAGACTGGTGAACTCCAGCACCACGGCGTCCAGCCGCTCCGCGGGGTCCTCGGGGGCGTCCGCCGGCAGCAGGGACTGCCGGACCGTTTCCGGGTGGGCCGCGGCGAGGAGCTCGCGCTGGCTCGGGAAGTACCGGTAGGCCGTGCTCCGGGCGACGCCGGCCGCTGCGGCTGTGCCATCAACTGTCGGGGCTTCCCCCGCCGCCACCGCCTCGCGGGCGGCCGCTACCAGAGCCTCGAACGTGCGGCGCTTCTGGCCCGTCCGGCCTGCGTCCTTGTAGGGGGTTGACATGGAATTCATGGTACTCCAGTCTTTTTATGGGACATGAGTCCCATAACTTGCTCAGAAGCGATCCCGAAGAGGCGATCCCATGGAAGCGGTCAGCAGCCAGACAACCATCATCCGGTCAAAAGGACAGGGCGAGCGCCGCTGGTTCTTCGGTGGAGGAGTTCACACCTGGAAAGCCAGGGCCGGGGAGACCGGCGGGGCGTTCCTGCTCTTCGAGGACCAGATGGCCGGCAGCAAGATGACTCCGCTGCACAGCCACCCCGATTCGGACGAGACGATGTTCATCCTCGAGGGCGAGATCCTCATGCACGTCGACGGCGAGGAGCACCGGATCGGCGCCGGCGGCCTCGCCGTGGCGCCGCGGGGAGTTCCCCACGCGTTCATGGTGGTGTCCGACTCCGCGCGGATGCTCTGCCTGCACACGCCCGGCTGCTGCGAGGCCTTCTACTGGGATGCGAGCACGCCACTCTCCCCCGACGACTCTGCCGATGGTTCGTCCGGCGGCTCGGCGGACGGTTCCGCCCCGGCGGGCCCCATGGACTTCAGCAAGGTACAGGAGTCGGCCCGCAGGAACGGCGGCATCGTGCTGTTGGGACCGCCGCCATTTGCGGCGCGCTAGCCGCGGCCGGGGGCAGAGCCGGCCGCATCGGGGCCTGACAGCGTCCGGTCCCGGCCGTGCCGGGGCCGTCGAACGCCCTCCCGGAACGCCACCCCGAACGCAGAAAGTCCCCGTCCCTTCCCGGACCGCGCAGTGCGGAGCCGGGGAAGGGCGGGGACTTTCTCGTGCGAGTTAGACGCGGCGCACCTGGACGCCGTCGGACTGCAGGAAGAGCTGCGTCTCGGACGGCCCGGCGGGGACCAGCCAGAGGACGTTGCCGCTCAGTGAGACTTCTTCAACCTCACCCGCCGCAATGACCTGTGCGTGCTTGACGATTTCGACCCGTTCGCCGACCCGGAGGCCGCTCCAGTCGGAAACCGTGGCTGCGGATGCAAGGCGTCTGGACAGTACCGTGCCGCGTGCTTTCATTGAACTTCTACCCCTTTGTATGTGTTCTTTGCCACAACTTCGTTGGTGTGGACTTCCATTTGTACTACAGTTCCCGGGCCCCCGCTGGCCGTGTCGCCAAAGATTTCGGGGGCGCCGGGAAATGTTCAACTGCAGTGCACTTTGTTTCTTCTCAGGCGAGATTTCCAACAGCCGATTCGGCCGCCGCCCGGACCGCACCCGACGCCACCAGGGCGTCCGCCGCTTCGAGCTCCGGCGACAGGAACCTGTCGGTGCCGGGACCGTCGACGACGTCGCGCAGCGCGGCAATCACGGCAGTGCCCGCGGGGCCCGGCGTCAGTTCGCCGCCGGAGACCTGGGTGCGGATGTCCAGCGCCCGGGCCGAGGTCACGAGTTCGATCGCCAGAACGCGGCGCAGGTTCTCGACGGCGCGGCGGAGCTTGCGGGCCGCGTGCCACCCCATGGAGACGTGGTCCTCCTGCATCGCCGAGCTCGGGATCGAGTCCACCGACGCCGGGACGGCCAGGCGCTTGTTGTCCGACACCAGGCCGGCCTGGGTGTACTGGGCGATCATGAGGCCCGAGTCGACGCCGGGGTCCGAGGCGAGGAAGGCCGGCAGTCCGTGCGAGCGTGCCGGGTCCAGCATCCGGTCGGTCCGGCGCTCGGCAATGGAGCTCAGGTCCGCGACGGCGATGGCCAGGAAGTCCAGCACGTAGGCCACCGGGGCGCCGTGGAAATTGCCGTTGGAGCTGACGCGGCCGTCGGGCAGGACCACCGGGTTGTCGATCGCGGCGGCCAGTTCGCGGGAGGCGACCAGGGCTGCGTGGTCAACCGTGTCGCGGACGGCGCCGGCCACTTGGGGTGCGCAGCGCAGCGAGTAGGCGTCCTGGACCTTGGTGTCGTTGATCCGGTGCGAGGCCACGATCGGCGAGTCGGACAGGACCCGGAGCATGTTGTCCGCGGAGGCGGCCTGACCCGGGTGCGGCCGGAGCGCGGCGTGCAGCTCGGGCAGGAACACCTGGTCCGTGCCGAGCAGCGCCTCAACGCTGAGCGCAGCGGTGATGTCCGCCGTCGTGAGCAGCTGGCGGATGTCCGCGATGGCCATCAGCAGCATGCCCAGCATGCCCTCGGTACCGTTGACGAGCGCCAGACCCTCCTTCTCGGCCAGGGTGACGGGTTCAATGCCGTGGGCGGCGAGGAGCTCGGCGACGGGGCGCGCGCCCTTGGCGCCGTACAGCTCGCCATCGGGGCCCATCGCTTCGCCTTCGCCCATCAGGACCAGGGCGCAGTGGGACAGCGGCGCGAGGTCGCCGGAGCAGCCGAGCGAGCCGAATTCGCGGACCACCGGGGTGATGCCGGCGTTCAAGACATCCACCATGGTCTGCAGGACCACGGGGCGGACGCCAGTGCGGCCGGAGGCGAGGGTCTTGGCGCGCAGGAACATGATGCCGCGGACCACTTCGCGTTCCACGGCCGGGCCCATGCCGGCGGCGTGGCTGCGGATCAGCGACTTCTGCAGCTGGGTGCGCAGCTCGTTGGGGATGTGCCGGTTGGCCAGCGCGCCGAACCCGGTGGAGATGCCGTACGCCGGGACCTCGCTGTGGGCGAGGTCGTCGATGTGGGCGCGGACCTTGGCGACGGTGTCCAGGGCTTCCTGCGAGATGGTCACCTTGGCGTCGTGTCGGGCGACGGCGACGACGTCCTCGGGCGTGACGCCGCTGGAGCCGAGGGTAACGGTGAGCGGTTCGTGGGTTGTGAGAGTCATTGAAATCTACCTAAATCTGATGGTTGAGCCAAGTTCCCCCGTCGATTGCTCCGCATCTGCCCTTTTCAAGGCTCAGAACGGCATTTACGGAGCAATCGACGGGTTTAGCGGCTGGGTTAGCGGGACTCGGTCATGGGGATGCGGACGCCGCGTTCCTTGGCGACCTCGAGGGCGCGGTCGTAGCCGGCGTCGGCGTGGCGGATGACGCCCATACCGGGGTCGTTGGTGAGGAGGCGCGCGAGCTTTTCCGCGGCGAGGTCGGTGCCGTCGGCGACGGAGACCTGACCGGCGTGGATGGAGCGGCCGATGCCGACGCCGCCGCCGTGGTGGATGGAGACCCACGTGGCGCCGGAGGCGGTGTTGAGCAGTGCGTTGAGCAGCGGCCAGTCGGCGATCGCGTCGGAGCCGTCGGCCATGGCCTCGGTTTCGCGGTACGGGGAGGCGACGGAGCCGGAGTCGAGGTGGTCGCGGCCGATCACGATGGGGGCCTTGACCTTGCCTTCCTTGACGAGTTGGTTGAACAGCAGGCCGGCCTTGGCGCGTTCGCCGTAGCCGAGCCAGCAGATGCGGGCCGGGAGGCCTTCGAATTCGACGCGCTCACCGGCGGCGTCGATCCAGCGGTGCAGGTGCTTGTTCTCGGGGAAGAGCTCCTTGATGGCCTTGTCCGTGACCGCGATGTCCTCGGGGTCGCCGGAAAGGGCAACCCAGCGGAACGGGCCGAGGCCTTCGCAGAACAGCGGGCGGATGTAGGCCGGGACGAAGCCGGGGAACTCAAACGCGCGGTTGTAGCCGCCCTTGCGGGCCTCGTCGCGGATGGAGTTGCCGTAGTCGAAGACCTCGGCGCCGGCATCCTGGAACTCGACCATGGCCTGGACGTGCTTGGCCATGGAAGCCTGGGCCTTCTTCGTGAAGCCTTCCGGGTCCGCCGCGGCCTCGCGGTGCCATTCCTCGACCGTGATGCCCTCGGGCAGGTAGCTCAGGGGATCGTGTGCGGAGGTCTGGTCCGTGACGATGTCCACGGTGAGCTCGCCGGCGTTGTGGCGGCGCAGGATCTCCGGGAAGACCGTGGCGGCGTTGCCGACGTAGCCCACGGACCAGCCGCGGCGCTCTTCCTTGGCCTTGAGGACCTTGGCGATGGCGGCGTCGAGGTCGGTCTCCACCTCGTCGAGGTAGCGCTTGCCGACGCGGCGGCGCAGCCGGGTCTCGTCGACGTCGACAATCAGGCAGGCGCCGTCGTTCAGGGTGACGGCGAGCGGCTGGGCGCCGCCCATGCCGCCGCAGCCGCCGGTGAGCGTCAGGGTGCCGGCGAGTGTGCCGTTCTCGTCCCCGGTGAGTTTGCGGGCGATCGCGGCGAAGGTCTCGAAGGTGCCCTGCAGGATGCCCTGGGTGCCGATGTAGATCCAGGACCCGGCGGTCATCTGGCCGTACATCATCAGGCCCTCGGCTTCGAGCCGGCGGAATTCGGGCCAGGTGGCCCAGTCACCGACGAGGTTGGAGTTGGCCAGCAGGACGCGCGGGGCCCACTCGTTGGTGCGGAAGACGCCGACCGGCTTGCCGGACTGGACCAGCAGGGTCTCGTCCTTTTCCATGGTTTCCAGGGTGCGGGTGATGGCGTCGAATGCGGCCCAGCTGCGGACGGCGCGGCCGGTGCCGCCGTAGACCACGAGGTCATCGGGGCGCTCGGCGACCTCGGGGTCGAGGTTGTTCATGAGCATGCGCAGCGGGGCTTCCGTCTGCCAGCTCTTGGCGGTGAGCTCGGTGCCGCGGGCTGCTTTGACCGGGCGGGCACCGGTGGTGAAATCGGCGGGTGCCATGAGGGGCTCCTTTGTTTCGTGGTGGTGTCTGTGCTGAAGGTGTGTGCTGAAAGGTGCTGCTGAATGAAGCAGAGGGAATGAGGTTCTGTATCAACTAAAGCCTGTTCGCGGCCGCGTAAACAGTGCCTGCGGACGGGTGCTGTCCGGGATTCCAGACGTCCACGGTGCTCCCCGCTGCCGCATCCCCTCTCCCCCGTTGCGCTATCACCTATGGCGCCTAAAACGCCCGGATAGGAGCCATAAGTGATAGCGCAACGGGGGTTGGCGGGGCGGTGGGTCAGGCGGGGCGGCCGTGGATCCGGATCGAGAGTTCGTCGGCGACCTTCTGGACCCGGGCGGCCAGAGCCGGCCACTGGTCTGCGGGCAGCTTGTCCTCGAGGAAGGTCACGGCGACAGCGGCGGTCGGCCACCCGACGTGGTCCGTCACGGCGGCGGCGATCGAGCCGAAGCCCGGCGTCACCTCACCGTGTTCGGTGGCGTAACCGCGCTGCCGGACCTGGTCCAGATGCGAGGACAGCGCGGAGTACTTCATGATGGGCGACTCGGTTTCGTGCCGGGCCGTGAATGCGGCGGCATTCGGGTACAGGGCCCGCACCTGGGACTTCGGCAGCGCGGCAAGAATCGCGCGGCCGCTCGCGGTGAGGTGGCTGGGCAGCCGGACCCCGACGTCGGTCACGAGGGACGGGCGGTTTTTGGCCCGCTCTTCCACGATGTAGAGCACGTCGCGGCCGTGCAGCACGGCCAAGTGCGCGCTTTCGCCGATCACATCCACGAGCGAGGCAAGCATGGGCCGGCCCAGCCGGGACAGCGGCTCCTGGCGGGAATAGGCCGAACTGAGTTCGAACGCGCTGATGCCCAGGCCGTAGCGCTGCTCCTCGTGGAGGTGCAGCACAAATCCATTCGCCTCCATCACGCCGAGCAGGTGGTAGACGCTGGAGCGCGGCAAGCCCAACGCGGTGGCAATGTTCGACGCCGCCATCGGCCCCCGCCTGGAGGCCAGCAGTTTGAGGATGCGCAGCGTGTTTTCCGCCGCCGGCACCTTCGAGGCCACCTTTCCGGTGGCGGCCCGGCGGACGGGCTTGGGTGCAGGCGCGCCGGGAGCCGCGGGGGCGTTCACGGGCGCGGCCTCAGGAGCGCTTCCGAGGGTGCTCAGGGCGCCTCCCGCGGCGCTGCTTGCCGGGCCGGCCGGGGCATTTCCGGGCGCCGCGGAAGCGGGCAGATGGTTCAGGGTAGGGCTGGTGGCTGACATGGATCCTCTTCGAAAAACGGCTGGTGTCCGGTATCCCGTACTTAAGCATGCGCCCGGCGGGGCAGGTCCGCCAGACCGCCAGCCGCACGCCCTGTCTGGAATACCGGACAATCCCGCGTTCGACGCACCCGCCCGCCGGCCTCGCCCCGCAACCCTGCCCGCCTATCCCGCCAAAGGACTACGATCTGGAGCATGAAGCAGACGTGGGAGCCGACCCAGGACGGCGTCCTGGTTCTTCCTTCCGGCCGGAGCATCCGCGGCCGCGGTCTGCACTATCCGCTGCCCGCCGGCCCGCTTCCCGAATTCGGCCTGTACCTGCTGGGGCAACAGCCGCCCCCGGTGCAATGGGATTCCCGATGGCTCCTCTGGCCGGACCTGCGGCTGCCCGCGGACCGGCCGGACGCGCTTGACGCGTTCCGGGAAGCCTGGCGCCGGGCCGCGACCGAACGGGTTGAAGTGGCCTGCTGGCGCGGCATCGGCCGGACGGGCACCGCACTGGCCTGCATCGCCATCCTCGACGGCGTCCCGCCCGGCCAGGCGGTGTCCTACGTCCGCCGCCAGTACCGGCGCCTGACCGTGGAAACGCCGTGGCAGCGCCTCTACGTGGCCCGCTTCCGCGGGGACACACCGTAGGCCGCGCTCAAACAGCAAAGACGGTCACACGGTGACGACGGCCTTCCCGCGGACCTGGCCGTCGCGCAGGTCCCGGATCGCGGCCGGCGCGTCGGCCAGGGCGTAGCACCTGCCGACCACCGGCGTCACCGCGCCGGCCTCGATGAGCCCGGCCAGGAACCGGAGGTCCTCGGCGCGCTCTGTCGACATGACGCCCTTGAGCTGCTGGCCGACGAACGCGGAGAGCAGTGCCGCGCGGAGGGACCGTTCAAATCCGCCCGTGAGCCGCCCGCCGCCTTCCCCGCCGACGATGGCGAGGGTTCCCTTGGGTTTGAGGGCCCGTCGGAGGACGGAGAGCCGGCGGTTGCCGGCGGTGTCGACAATGAGGTCGAACTGCCTGGCCCCGTCCGCGAAGTCGTCGTGCGTGTAGTCAATGACATGGTCCGCGCCGATCGACCGGACCAGATCGGTCTTCGCAGTGCTGCACACCCCTGTCACCTCCGCCCCGAACGCCTTGGCGAGTTGCACCGCGTACGCGCCGACGCCGCCGGCCGCGCCGATGACGAGGACGTCCTGCCCCGGCTGGACCTTGCCGGTGTCCCGGAGCGCCTGGAGTGCCGTGACGGCGGAGATGGGAACGGCGGCGGCCTGCTCGAAACTGAGGTTCTTCGGCTTCAGCGCGAGACGGCCTTCCTTCGCGCACACGTATTCGGCGAAGGATCCCTCGCACGTGCCGTATACCTCGTCGCCGGGCCTGAAGCCGACCACATTCCGGCCGACGGCCTCCACGCGGCCCGCCACGGCCCGGCCCCGGATGCGCGTCTTCGGTTTCGTCAGCCCGTAGCCTGCAACCCGGGTCAGGTACGGCAGGCCGGTCATGAGGTGCCAGACGCCCTGGTCGACGCCGGCGGCCCGGACCCGGATCAGTACGTCGTCGTCGCCGGGGACGGGAACGTCGACGTCGCGCAGTTCCAGCACCTCAACGGAACCGTAGGTGTCCTGAATGATCGCTTTCATGATGCTTCTCCTTCAGAGTCGGGGTACTGGAAGACGTCGTCGAGCGGAACGTTGAGAACATGGGCGATCTGGAACGCCAGCTCCAGCGACGGCGAGTAGCGGCCCTGTTCGATCGCGATGACAGTCTGCCGGGTCACGCCGATTCGTTCGGCGAGTTCCGCCTGGGTCAGTTCGCCGTTTTCGAACCGCAGGCGCCGGATGGAGTTCGTGACCCTGGTCGGCTTCACCACGTCTGGAAGCCCCGCCGGTAGGCCACGATCTTCGCCACGGAGGCCAGGATCGCCGAGGCCACGAAGGCCAGGTAGATGGCGTTGGCGATCCAGAACTGATTCACCTCGGCCATGGCCATGATGAGCGCCGCCACCGCCCCGATGACCACAAAGGACTGGCCGATATGCTCGCCGAAGCGGTAGATCTCCCTGTCCCGCTGGTCCTTCATGCCAGCGCCCTTGGCGGAGAGGCTGCGGATGAGAATGTGGAGGACGATCGACAGGACGATCGAGCTGCCGACCGTCCAGAGCAGCGGCGCCACGTACGGCACGTCCGTGAGCGGCATGCTCCCGGCCAGCCCGAGGACTGCCGCCAGATACACCGCGTAGGCTCCGGCCGCCAGCACCCCCATGATCCAGGCGCTCTTTTCTTCGAATGACATGTGCCGCCCCCGCGCGATGAACCGGATGTAAAACAAACCTGACATGGCAAAAGTAAAGAAAACCTAACATGATGTCAAGAGTTTTCGACTTTCTCGGGTTGCCCGCCCGGAATTTCCCCACCTTTGCCCCCACGACGCCGGGACGCGCCGGCGTCACGGGGCCACGCGCCGTCGCGCCCCGGCAAAGGTGGGGAAACCCGGGCGCGGCCCGCCGCATAGTCTGAAATCAAAGACACGAAGTCCCCGTGAGACTCATCACAGCAGCGCCGGACATGGTCTGCTGGATAGCGATCCCCCTCCCAATGACGAGAAGGTATTCGCATGCAACAAGCCCAAACCGCCACCAAGCCGGCACCTGCAGAGGCAGGCACCGGCGGCGCTGCCACCGCCGTCGGCGCCGCCGTCGATTCCGTACTCAGCAGGGGGCTGAACGTCCGCCACATCCGCTTCATGGCGCTGGGCTCGGCGATCGGCACGGGGCTGTTCTACGGCTCCGCGTCCGCCATCCAGAAGGCCGGCCCCGCCGTCCTGCTGGCGTACATGATCGGCGGCGCCGCGGTCTTCATGGTGATGCGCGCCCTGGGTGAAATGGCGGTGCGGCATCCGGTGTCCGGGTCCTTCGGCCAGTACGCGAGCCGCTACCTGGGCCCGCTCGCCGGGTTCGTGACCGGCTGGACCTACGTCTTCGAGATGGCAATCGTCGCCATCGCGGATGTCACGGCCTTCAGCATCTACATGGGATTCTGGTTCCCCGGCGTGGAGCGCTGGGTCTGGGTCCTGGCCATCATCTTCTTCCTGGCGGCCCTGAACCTGCTCAGCGTCAAGGTCTTCGGCGAACTGGAGTTCTGGTTCTCCCTGATCAAGGTGGCGGCCATCATCGCCATGATCGCCGGCGGCGCCGCGATCATCGTCTTCGGCTTCCAGACCGGCGGCGCCACCGTGGCGCCCGGGCTCGGCAACCTTGTTGATCACGGGGGCCTGTTCCCCAACGGGTTCGAAGGGCTCCTGGCCTCATTCGCGGTAGTGATGTTCGCGTTTGGCGGGGTGGAAACCCTGGGCATCACCGCCGGTGAAGCCGCCGATCCGAAAAAGGTCATCCCCAAGGCCGTCAACACCGTCCCCGTGCGCGTCCTGCTGTTCTACGTGCTGACCCTCGGCGTGCTGATGAGCCTGTTCCCGTGGGACGAGATCGGCAGCAACGGCAGCCCCTTCGTGCAGATCTTCAGCAGCCTGGGCATCCCGGCCGCGCCCCACATCCTCAACGCCGTGGTGATCACGGCGGCGCTCTCGGCCGTCAACAGCGACATCTTCGGCGCCGGCCGGATCCTCTTCGGCCTGGCCCGGCAGGGCCACGCCCCGGCGAGCTTCGGCAAGGTCTCCCGTCACGGGGTGCCGTGGATGACCGTGGTGATGATGACGGGCATCCTGCTCGTGGGGGTCGTCCTGAACGCCGTGATCCCGGAGGACGTGTTCCTGATCATCGCCTCGATCGCTACCTTCGCGACCGTCTGGGTCTGGGCCATGATCCTGGCCTCCCATGTCGCCATGAAACGCGAGATCGCCCGCAAGGGACTGCCGGCGTCGGAGTTCCCGTCCCCTTGGTGGCCCGCCGCATCTGTGCTAACCATCGCCTTCATGGCCCTGGTGATCGTGATCCTGGGCGCCTTCGAGGACACCCGGGTGGCCCTGTACGTCGGTGCCGTCTGGCTCTGCCTCCTGGTGCTCGCCTACCGGCTCTGGGTCCGCGGCCACGGCCGGGCCCGGGCCGAACTCACCGACGAAACGGCCCAGCTCCAGCAGGTTCCTGCGGGGCGGTAATCATGTCTCCCCCTCCCGGGGCGCTCCCGGGAGCGCCCCGGGAGGGTTAAGATCAGGCATGGTTCCCGCCCCAAATCTCCTGGCTTTTGCCCTCGCGGCGCTCGTGCTCATCGCCGTCCCGGGGCCCAGCGTGCTGTTCGTGATCGGACGGACGCTGGCCCTGGGACGCAAGGGCGGTCTGTTGAGTGTCGCGGGGAACGCGGGCGGCGAGTTGGTGCAGATCGCCGCGGTGGCCGTGGGCGTCGGGGTGGTGCTGGCCCAGTCGCTCCTGCTCTTTAGCGTGGTGAAGTTTGCCGGCGCCGCCTACCTTGTCTACCTGGGGATCCAGGCCATCCGGCATCGCGGCAGCGGCGCGACGGCGGCAGACCCGGCCGACCCGTCCTCGACGGCCCGGGTGCTCCGCGAGGGATTCATTGTGGGCGCGACCAACCCGAAGTCGATTGTCTTCTTCGTGGCCGTGCTCCCGCAGTTCGTGGACTATTCCGCCGGCGCGATTCCGGTCCAGCTCGCCACGCTGGGGGCGGTCTTCCTGCTGATCGCCCTAGTCTCCGACAGCACGTGGGCCCTCGCGGCGGGAACGGCACGGCACTGGTTCGCCCGGTCGCCCCGGCGGATCGCCGCGCTCAGCACCACCGGCGGCGTGATGATGATCGGCTTGGGCGGCACCCTGGCACTGACGGGCAGCAAGAACTAACTGGGCCGCCCGCAGTTGGAAGCGGGCGGCGCCCGCCGGCGGACTACCGCGCCGACCAACCGCCGTCCATCGTGTAGCTGGCGCCGGTGACCATGCCGGCGTCGTCCGAGGCGAGCCACGCCACCAGCGACGCCACTTCCTCGGGCTCCACGAGCCGCTTGACCGCTGATTCGGTCAGCATGATCTTGGCGAGGACCTCGGACTCCTGAATGCCGTGCACCTTGGCCTGGTCCGCGATCTGCGACTCGACCAGGGGCGTGCGGACGTACCCGGGGTTGATGCAGTTGGACGTGACGCCGTGCGCGCCACCCTCCAGCGCGGTGACCTTGCTCAGGCCTTCCAGGCCGTGCTTGGCCGAGACGTAGGCGCTCTTGAACGGCGAGGCACGGAGGCCGTGAACGGAGGACAGGTTGATGATGCGGCCGAAGTTGTTGGCGTACATGTGCGGCAACGCGGCCCGGATCAGCAGGAACGGCGCCTCGAGCATGAGGGTGATGATGCGCCGGAAGTCGGCCGGATCGAAGTCCTCGATCGGGCTGATGCGCTGGATTCCGGCATTGTTGACCAGGATGTCGCAGTCCAGGCTGAGCGTCTGGAGGGATTCGACGTCGAGCAGGTTGACGGCCCACGAGGTGCCGCCGATCTCGTCGGCGAGGGCCGCGGCGGCGGACTCGTCCACGTCCGCGATCACGACCTTGGCCCCGCGTGCGGCCAGGGCGCGGGCGCTGGCGGCACCGATCCCGCCGGCCCCGCCGGTGACCAGTGCCTTGCGTCCGTTCAGCGTGTTTTCCATTACTCAGCCTTCCATGTCAAGAATCTAATGAGGCGGCCGGCCCCAGCATGGCTGGGGCCGGCCCAAACTCAAGCAGCCGAGAAACTCAAGCCACCAGGTAACTCAAGCAGCTCAGCGTACGGCTGCTACGGACAGGCCCTCGCGTTCGGCGTCGGCCCGGTCCACGTCTTCCAGGGCGATGCCCTTGGTTTCCTTCAGGCTCAGGACTGCCACGGTGGTGATGGCGCAGGCGACCACTAGGTAGACCGCGGTCGGCAGCCAGGAGCCGGTGTCCTTGAGCCACTGGGTGGCCAGGAGAGGCGCCAGCGAACCGGCGAAGATCGAGGTGACCTGCGAGCCCAGGGAGACGCCGGCGTAGCGCATCCGGGTCGGGAACAGCTCCGACATCAGGGCCGGCTGGCCGGCGTACATGAAGGCGTGCAGGCACAAGCCGATGGTGACGGCCAGGACGATGATCACCGGGTTGCGGGTGTCGAACATCGGGAAGGCGAAGAACGGCCAGGTGGCGCCGCTAATGGCACCGACGAGGTAGACGGGCTTGCGGCCCCAGCTGTCCACGAGCCGGCCGATCTGCGGGATGATCAGGAAGTGCACGAGGTGCGCGATCAGCAGGGCGAGCAGCAGGGATGAGGTGTCGTACTTGTCCACTGTCTTGAGGTAGACGATCGAGAAGCTGACCACGAGGTAGTACATGATGTTTTCCGCGAACCGGAGGCCCATGGACTGCAGGATGCCCTTCGGGTACTTGCGGATGACCTCGCGGACGCCGTAGCTGACAGCCTGCTCGCTCTCCAGCTGGGCTTTGGCTTCGAGGAAGATGGGCGATTCGGAGACGTGGGTGCGGATGTAGTAGCCGACGAACACGATCACGGCGGAGAGCCAGAACGCCACGCGCCAGCCCCAGCCGAGGAAGTCGGCGGCGCTGAGCATGTTGGACATGATGAACAGGACCAGGGTGGCCAGCAGGTTGCCGACCGGGACGGCGGCCTGCGGCCAGCTGGACCAGAAGCCGCGGGTCTTGTTGGGGCTGTGCTCGGCGACGAGCAGCACGGCGCCGCCCCATTCGCCGCCCAGGGCGAAGCCCTGGATGAAGCGCAGGAAGACCAGCAGTGCCGGCGCCAGGTATCCGAGGGTGGCGAAGCCCGGGAGGCAGCCCATCAGGAAGGTGGAGACACCGATGATGACGATCGTGAGCTGCAGGGTGGGCTTGCGGCCCAGCTTGTCGCCGATCTGGCCGAAGACGATGCCGCCCAGCGGGCGTGCCACGAAGCCGACGGCGTAAGTCAGAAACGCCTGGATAATGCCGTCCAGCTCATTGCCGGTGGCGGGGAAGAAGTACTTGCCGAACACCAGGGTGGCGGCGGTGGCATAGAGGAAGAATTCGTACCACTCGACGACGGTTCCCACCATCGATGCTGCGACGATTTTCTTGAGCCCGGAACCCTTGGATGCGGGTGCGGCGGGGGATGTTGCAGAGCGTTCGTTTACGCTCATCTGGTTCTCCTTAGTGTCCACGCTGACACGCGCTGTGACGCACAGCACTGAAATGGCTCCATTGAGTATTGCCGCACATCCGCGGCGGTTCAATGGCCAAACGGGCACCCTATGTGTGCAGAATTGCAGATATGAACGCCAATCCTGATGACCTGCTGGTCCTGCTCGCCGTCTCCCGTTCGGCGAAATTCACGACGGCGGCCCAGACTCTCGGACTGAACCACACCACCGTCTCCCGGCGGATCGCGGCGCTGGAGAAGTCGCTCGGCGGCCGGGTGCTCTCGCGCGCGTCGGGCGGCTGGGAACTGACCGAACTCGGCGCCGAGGCCGTGCGGGTGGCCGAGCAGGTCGAAAGCGCCGTCCGGACCCTGGAACAGCCCGGGCACACGCCGGATCCCATCACCGGAGTGGTCCGGATGACAGCCACGGACGGCTTCAGCGCCTACATTGCCGCCCCGGCGGTGGCCCGGCTCCGCCGCCACCACCCCGGCCTCAGCGTCGAGATCATCACAGTGACGCGCCGGGCGCTGCAGCAGCGCTCCGGCCTGGACATCGAGGTGGTGGTCGGAGAGCCGCAGGTGCACCGGGCAGAGGCCGCACAGCTGGGCGAGTACATGCTGGGGATGTATGCGTCCCGGGACTACCTGGCCGAGTACGGGACCCCGGCCACCGTGGAGGAACTGACGGCACATTCGCTCGTGTACTTCGTCGATTCGATGCTGCAGGTGGACGATCTGGATGCCCCGCGGCGGCTGGTGCCGGCGATGCGGGACGGGCTGAGCTCCACCAATGTCTTTGTCCACGTGGAGGCCACGCGCGCCGGCGCCGGGATCGGGTTCCTGCCGTGCTTCGCGGCCGACCTCCATCCGGACCTGGTCCGTCTCCTGCCGGAGGAATTTGCCGAGATGCTCCCCTACTGGATGGTGCTGCGGCCCGATTCGATGCGCCGCCCGGCGGTCGCGGCCCTCGTGCAGGCCCTGCGGGAGCAGACCGCAGCCCACCGCGATGCCCTGCTGGGCCGGGGCGGAACCCCATCGGCTGCTCCGTAGGCGCCCTTATGGAGCCCCAAAAGGGCCGTTACGGAGCAGTCGACGGCTGAGGGGGTTCGGACGGCCCTGGCGCCGGGGCCCGGCCTGCCGGGTCGTGGCGGACGGCGGCGCCGGCCGCGAATGCCCGCACCTTCTCGTCGTTCCAGATATGGGCCGGCACCGCACCGCCGAGCAAGCGCCGAGCGAGGCCGGGATCGTCATCGAACGGGAGATCACTGCCGGCCATGATCATGTTGCCGTAACGCCGCCCCTTGAGCATGGCCGGATCGGCGATGAGCACCGTGTAGGCGAAGGCGTCCACGATGGTGGCCGCGTCTTCGCGGGCATTTTTGAGGTCCGGGGCGTCGCCGGAATTCACGACGTAGACCCCTCCCGGCGCGAGGACGCGTTTGGCGTGCTCGGTGAATTCCCTCGTGGTGAGGGGGCGCGGGGTCAGTGATCCGGCGAAGACGTCGCGGATGATCAGGTCCCGGGTCTGCGGGGTCAGGCTCTCGGTGACTTCCCGGGCCTCCCCCACCCGCAGGCGCAGCAGCGGGGCTTTGGGCAGGTCAAACCAGCCCCGGACGTAGTCGGCCAGCTTGCCGTCCAGCTCCACCACGACCTGGCGGGCGTCCGGGTAGGCGGCGTGGAAATAGCGGGCCAGTGAGCATGCTCCCCCGCCGAGGTGCAGGGCGCGCAGCTTGGGCTTGGACTCGCGGGGCCAGCGCGACTCGACCAGGGCGGAGATCCAGCGCATGTACTCGAAGTCCAGGAACAGCGGGTCCGCGAGGTCAATGTGCGAGCTCATGACGCCATTGATGCGCAGGAGCCAGCCGGTGGAATTGTCCTGGTCCGGGATCAGCTCGCAGTCTCCGGTGTCGATGTAGTACACCCCTGCCACGGGACCGGCCGGGCGGGAACCCTTGGGTACGTCCACGACTCCCGGCTCGGCGGCTCCTGCGACCCGGCCCCTGCCCCGCTTGGCCATCAGCTATCCCCCGCATCTTCCATGGTTCAACCCTAGTTCACCGGCATCCCCGACCACTCCGTCCGGGCGGGTAACCCACATCCGCACCAAAATCAACAAACAAGGGTACTTACTATTTATTAGTAATCATGCTTACTATTTAACTCCAGCATGGCTGGCGTCTGATCAGCAGCCGATCTTTTTGAAAGAGAGCGAAGATGACAGAGAACCCATGGCCCCAGGATGGGAGCCTCGGCACCCGTACGGCTACCCAGCAGACTCCCCTCCGGCAGGCGTCCACGTTTCCGCCCGTCGCCGACGGAGAAATCTACAGCGCGACTCCGGACGGAGGTCCGTTAACCTCGCCCCCGACAACGGCCACCGCCGCTTCCACCACCGACACCACCAGGCATGAGGCCGCGGAGGTCTCCCGCCTGGCCGCGGATTCGGCCCAGAATGTGGCCGAGACGGCTAAAAGCGAAGCCACCCAGGTGGCTGCTGAGGTCAAAACGAACGCCCGACACCTCCTGCACCAAGCGCAATCAGACCTCACTGAACAAGCGGGTGTGCAGCAGCAGAAGGTGGCCCAGGGCCTCCGGTCCGTCTCGACCGAACTTCACTCCATGGCCGCGGCCTCCGAGCAGCCCGGCGTCGCCACCGACCTCGTACGCCAGGCCGCCGAGCGGTCCTCCGCCGTGGCAACGTGGCTTGACGGCCGGGATCCCGGTTCGCTCCTGAACGAGGTGAAGTCCTTTGCGCGGCAGAAGCCGGGGACCTTCCTGTTGCTTGCGGCAGGAGCGGGTGTCCTGGCCGGCCGGCTCAGCCGGAGCCTCAGCGCAGGCGCCCCGGAGCCGACCGGCGCTGCGGCCGCCGCCCCGTCGGCCACCGGCACTCCAGCGGCGCCGATCAGCCGGGTTCCGGACACCGGAATCGCGGTTCCGCCGCCGCCGGTCCAGATGCCGGTCCCGGAAACGACGACGGCGGGCTTCGCGGACACTTACCCGCCGAACCCGCTGGATGTTGATCAGGTGGGCGACAGCAAGCGTCAGGACCCTTGGGCCTCCGAGCCCGTCGCGACCGACCCGCTCGGGCAGGATCCGCTCCGCAGTGACCCTCATGGCAGTGACCCCTTCGACGGTGGCCGTCGATGAGCGATATGCCTCCGACCGCCGCGCATGCCAAGGCCGAATCGTCGTCCCTCGGCGACCTATTGGGCGAGGTAACGAGGGACATGTCCATCCTGATGCGGCAGGAAGTCGAGCTCGCCAAGGTCGAACTCAAGCAGTCGGCCGCCCGGGCCGGCAAGGGCGCCGGCATGCTCGCCGGCGCCGGCGTCGCGGGACACTTCGTGCTTCTGTTCCTGTCCCTGGCGCTCTGGTGGGCACTCGGGAGCCTGATGGGGCTGGGCTGGTCCGCCGTCGTCGTCGCCTTGATCTGGGGCATCGTTGCCGCCGTCCTGGCCACGACCGGCCGCAAGGAACTCAAGGCAATCAACGGCCTGCCTCAGACCTCCGAGACCCTGCAGGAAATCCCGCCCACGCTCAAACCCAACCCCTAGTTCCAGCGAGGAAACACGATGAGTGAAAACCCGGATGTCATCCGAGCAGATATCGAAGCTACCCGCGCACGTCTTGGCACCAACGTCGACGCCGTGGCGGACAAGGTCACGCCGTCGCACATCGTCCAGCGGCAGACTGACAGGGTCAAAGAAAACGTCAAGGACGCAGTCTTCGGAGTGAAGGAGAAAGTCATGGGCACGGCCGACCACACTGTCGGGAGCATGCACGCGGCTGCCGGCAGTGCCGGCGCACACGTGAGTGACGCCGGCACTGCGATCGGGGACGCCCCGGCGCAGGTCAAGACCAAAACCCAGGGCAACCCCCTGGCCGCAGGTCTGATTGCGTTCGGGGCAGGCCTGTTGGTCTCCTCCCTGATCCCGGCGAGCCAGAAGGAACGCGAAGCCGCAGATGCACTGAAGACCGCGGCCGAACCGCTGACCACGGAACTCACCGAGGCCGCCAAACACGTGGCGGAAGGCCTCAGGGAGCCGGTCCAGGCCGCAATGGAAAACGTCAAGGCGACAGCCGCCGACGCCACCGAGCATGTCAAGACCGAGGGCCAGGGGGCAGTTGCTGACGTCAAGGATCGCACCGTCGAGGCCAAGGACAACGTCCAGCGGGCCTGATCCCGTTCGAACCCGGCCGGCCGTCCTGCGCTCACGCGCCGGACGGCCGGCTGATGCACTTAATCCCGAAGGAAGAACTTTCATGTTCAAGAACCCCGCCGCGGCCGCCACTTCAGCCGACGCCGAAACCCCGGAGAGCAGCACCGCCAAGGCCCGGACCGCACCCCCTCCGGACGACTCCCGCAAGCCGGACAGCCCCACCGAGGTGACCAAGCCGTCGTGGAAGTACATCGCGAAGAAAACGCTGCGGGAATTCACCAAGGACCAGTGCCCCGATCTCGCCGCGGCCCTCACCTACTATTCGGTCCTCTCAATCTTCCCCGCGCTCTTGGCGCTCGTGTCCCTGCTCGGCATTTTCGGCCAGGCCGGGAAGACCACGTCGGCGCTCCTGGAGATCGTCCAGGGCTTCGCGCCCGCTGAAACTGTGGACGCCATCCGCCAGCCGGTCGAGCAGCTCAGCAGTTCCTCCACTGCCGGATTTGCACTCGTGATCGGCATTCTCACCGCACTCTGGTCCGCCTCCGGCTATGTCGGGGCGTTTGGCCGGGCTATGAACCGGATCTACGAAGTTGACGAGGGCCGGCCGTTCATCAAGCTCCGGGGCACCATGCTCGTCGTCACCGTTGCCACCTTGCTGATCGTCGTCGCCCTCGCCTTCATGCTGGTTCTCAGCGGGCCTGTGGCAGAGTCCGTCGGCAAGGCGATTGGCCTGGGCGGGCTCGTCCTCACCGTCTGGAACTTTGCCAAATGGCCGGTCATCCTGCTGCTCGTCGTGCTCGCGATCGCCATCCTGTACTACACCACCCCCAACGTGAAGCAGCCCAAGTTCCGGTGGATGAGCCTGGGGTCCTTCATCGCCCTGATGATCTTCCTGCTGGCTTCCCTGGCCTTCGGGTTCTACGTGGCCAACTTCAGCAGCTACAACAAGACTTATGGCGCTATCGGCGGTGTCATCATCTCGCTGCTGTGGCTCTGGATCCTGAACATGTCACTGCTGTTCGGCGCGGAGTTCGACGCCGAGATGGAACGCGGCCGGCAGCTGCAGGCCGGAATCGAGGCGGAAGAGACCATCCAGTTGCCGCCCAGGGACACCAAGCAGAGCGACAAGCTGCAGGCCCGGGAGGAACAGGACATCCGGCACGGACGCGAACTGCGCGAGCAGCAGGCCGGCTCGCGGGACCAAAGCCCCTAGCCATTGACGGACCGCCGCGTTCTACTGGGGCTGCACGTATAGCCGGGCGAAGGGGTGCGTCCGCCGAGCCGGGAGGAAGAATGTCGGCACCCGCAGAGCATCAAGGCGGCGTCGTGGCAGTCGGCTACGGCGGGTCAGAGGCGGCCCGGCTTGCCGTCCGCTGGGCCGCCGGCTACGCGGCCGCCACCGGGCTCGACGTTCGGGTGGTCCACGCCTGGGTATGGCCGGTCTTCACCAAGAACCTGGGCCCCGTCAAGGGAGTGGCCGGCAGCGGACTGCGGCACTCCGCCGAAGCCATCCTCGCGGAGGGCGTCGAATTGGCCCGCAGCGCCCTCCTGGAGGCAACCGGGGTGGGGGCAGCCGGCGTCGAACCCGCCACTGAACCGGGCACCCGGCCCGGCGTCGAACCCCCTACCGAACCCCGTGAAGCAGCGCCCGGCGACGCGGCCGAGGCCGGGCTCGAAGCGGCCGGCATCGAACGATTCACGTCCCTTACCGAACCGGAACACCCCGGTCCCGCCGTCGACGGCGTCATCGAGGCCGGGCTCGCCGCGCCCGTCCTGCGCGACGCCGCCCGGGACGCGCGGCTACTGGTGGTCGGCAGTCGGGGACTTGGCGCCGTCCTGGGCCCCGTGGCGGGTTCGGTCTGCCTTGATTTGGCCGGCTCGGCACACTGCCCCGTCATGGTGATCCGGCGCCCGAGCATCCCCGGCGGCCCCGTCGTGGTGGGGGTCGACGCATCGCCCCGCAGCCACGCCACTCTGGCCGAGGCCGTCCGGCTGGCCGGAATTCTCGGCGCCCCGCTGCACCTCGTCCATGTGGACACGCTGCGGGGCGGGGCACGGGAGGAACACGGCCGCCATGCCAGGCTCCTCGGCGAAGAGCTGCTGGACCACGCCATCGACGAGGCCCGGGGGTTGGCCCCCGGGCTGGAAGTGTCCGGCGTCCTGTTCGGCAGCCATGCCGCCGCCCGGGAGCTCCTTGCCGCCGCAGCCGACGCCGACGTCCTGGTACTCGGGACCCATAACCCCTCGACGGGACCCGGCAACACGGTCTCCGCCGTGCTGCACAAGGCGCGCTGCAACGTGCTCGTCAGCCGCTGACCGCCGCTGACGGATCCAAGGGAGCGGCGACGAAGCGCATGGAAACCGCATGAAACAACATCGGGACTGCAGTAAAGGAGGCCGCGGTGCGCGCCTGGCGGGTTGAACGTCCGGGGCCGATGTCCGGCGGACCCCTCGTGGCTGGCGACTGCCCGGATCCCGTGCCCGGGCACGGGGAGGTCTTGCTCAAAGTGCGCGTCTGCGGCGTGTGCCGTACAGACCTGCACCTGGCCGAGGGCGACCTCGAACCCCGGCACCCCGGGACCATCCCGGGGCACGAAGTGGTGGGTGAGGTGATCGGGCTCGGCCCGGGTGCGGCCAGGTTCGGCCTCGGCGAACGGGTGGGGGTGGCCTGGCTGGGCGGCACGTGCGGCGCCTGCCGCTTCTGCGTGCGCGGCCAGGAGAACCTGTGCCTGTCCCCCACGTTTACCGGCTGGGACCGCGACGGCGGGTACGCCGAGCTCGTCACAGTGGCCGAGAACTTCGCCTACCGGATCCCGGAGACGTTCGGCGACGAGCAGGCTGCGCCGCTCCTGTGCGCAGGCATCATCGGCTACCGTGCGCTGAGCCGGGCGGAACTGCCGATCGGCGGCCGGCTGGGCATCTACGGCTTCGGCGGCTCCGCGCACCTGGCGGCCCAGATCGCACTCTACCGGGGTGCCCGCGTGTACGTCATGACCCGGTCCGCGGAGGCCCGCCGGCTGGCCCTGGATCTGGGCGCGACGTTCGCCGGCGGCGCCGAGGAACAGCCACCGGATCCCCTCGACGCCGCGATCCTCTTTGCCCCCGCCGGCGGGCTGGTGCCGGTCGCGCTTCGCGCCCTGGACCGTGGCGGCACGCTCGCCGTCGCCGGCATCCACCTGAGCGACATCCCGCCGCTGCACTACAGCGATGAGCTCTTCAACGAACGCCAGCTGCGCAGCGTCACGGCCAATACCCGGGCCGACGGCGAGGAATTCCTCCGGATCGCCGCCGAGATCCCGCTCCGCCCCACCACCATGGCGTACCCGTTCGAGGCCGCGGATCAGGCACTGCGGGATCTGGCCGAGGACCGGATCACGGGAGCGGCCGTGCTGCACATGGAGCACACATAGCCCGCACGTGGCGTCAGCCGGACGGCCCGGCGGCGCGAAGGAACTCGTGCTCCCGGCCAGCCCGGATCAGCACCTTCTCCGCGCCGACCCGCACCAGCACCGGGGCGGCGTCCCCCGGTGCCGCGGACACCCTGAGCCGGTCCGGTCCGAGGTGCACCGCCAGCAGCTGGTCACGGTAGCGGACCTGGAATTCCACCCGGTGCAGCTCCGCCGGCAGCCGCGGGGTGAAGTCCAGGGCATCGCGGGTGATCCGGAGTCCGGCGAAGCTGCGCTGGACAACGTCGATCGAGCCCGCCATGGCGCCCAGGTGGATGCCTGTGCTCGTGGTGCCCCCCTGCGTGTCGTCCAGGTCCGTGTCCAGCGCTTCCCGGAACGTGGCCCACGCCCGCTCCGGGTCCCGCTGCGCCAGCACGGAGGCGTGGGTGACCCGGCTGAGCGTGGAACCGTGCGCGGTCCGGGCCAGGTAGAAGTCCACCGTGGCCGCGATGTGCGCCGGCTCGACGTCGTAGCCCATCCGGCGCAGGAACCCCAGGAGCTGGTCCTCGCCCAGGACGTACAGGAGCATCAGGACGTCCGCCTGTTTGGCCAGCCGGTAGTGGTTGGTGCTGTCGCCTTCGGCCTCGAGGATCAGGTCCAGCCGTTCGATGTTCCGGTAGGCGCGGCGGTAGTGGTTCCAGTCGAGTTCCCGGAGTGCGCCGTAGCCGTCGAACTGGCTGATGATGCCGTCGTCGTGGAAGGGGACGAACATGCGCCGGCTCAGGTGCGCCCAGGCGTCGATTTCCCCCCGCGTGATCTCCAGCCGTGACCGCAGCTCCTCCATGTCGAACCCCTGCACGGAGTGCATGATCCAGACGGCCTGGTCGAACACCCAGGCCGCCATGATGTTCGTGTACGCGTTGTCGTCCAGGCCGCCACCGGGGTTGCCCGGATGGCCGGTGTGATACTCGTCGGGCCCCATGACGCCCTTGATGTGGAAGCGGTCCTCCGCAGCGTCATGCGCTGCCATGGATGCGAACAGCCGGGCGACGTCCACCACAATCTCAGCACCGTGCCGGGTCAGCCAGCCCCGGTCCTGGGTCGCTTCGAAGTACTGCCATGCGTTGTAGGCGACCGCCAGACCCACATGCCGCTGCAGATGGGAGTAGTCAGGCATCCAGTGACCGGAGAGCTTGTTGAACAGGAACTTGGGTGTCTGTTCGGTGCCGTCGCTGCCGCTCTGCCAGGGAAAGAGGGCGCCGCGCAGCCCGGCCTTGCGGGCCGCGTCCCGCGCCGTTCCCAGGCGCCGCCAGCGGTAGTCAATCAGTTCGCGGGCCACCGCGGGCAGCCGGGAGTTCAGGACCGGCAGGACGAACAGCTCATCCCAAAAGATGTGGCCCCGGTAGCCTTCGCCGTGGAGCCCGCGGGCCGGGACCCCCGCGTCGAGCTCGGCCGTGTGGGTGGTGAGCGTCTGCAGCAGGTGGAAGACGTGGAGGTTCAGGATCAGCTGCGCCTGGGACGGGGCATCGGATTCGATGATGAACGGCGCCAGGAGGAGGCTCCACGCCGTCTCATGGGCTGCCAGCAGTTCGCCGAAGTCCTGGGGTGCGCGCGCCAGCACGGCGAGCGCGGCCGAGACCGGCGAGGCGATCGCGTGGTCCCGCGACGTCGCGACGGCCACCGTCTTGGTGACCGTGACGGGGACGGCGTCCGTGACCGGCAGGTCGAAGCGGTGTCCGTGCAGGCCTCCGGCCGGCTCGGTAATACCGGCCGGAACCCCGCCGGGCGCCCCGCCGGCTCCGGGTTCCGGCTGCGGCTGTCCGCCGCCGGAAATCCGCGTCCGCAGCGCCAGGGCGATCCCGATCTTGCTCCCGCTCGTCTGCACCTCCACCGTCAGCTGCGAGGCGTCCGGCCCGGCCTCGGAGGAGGACACCGTCACCGCCGTCAGGTGCCGGTTGGCCAGCTGGGCGTCCTCGGGCACGTTGGAGTTGGTGACGCCGGTGTCGCAGCCGCTGCGAACGCTGACGGTTCCGCTCCACCCGACGGCGGTCAGCGTCGTCTCCAGCGCGGCCAGATGGGGCTCGGCCATGGAGACGAGCCGGCGCTGTAGCACCTGAAGCTGCCGCCCGGCGTCGTCCTCCAGAACCGCTTCCCGGGTCAGCAGGGCGCGTTTGAGGTCCAGCGTGCGGCGCTCACTGCGGAGCGTCAGGCCGCCGTCGGACCACCAGTCGCCGTCGCCTATCCTGATATCCAGCGGCAGCCAGTCCGGGATGTTGACCATGTGTTCGTCCACTGTCACCTCGCCCTGGACATTGCTTGTCAGGCTGTTGTAAACGCCTGCGAGGTAAGTGCCGGGATAGTGGACTTCGCCCGCGCGGTGCTCCGGGGCGGCGCCGCGGGTGGCCAGATAGCCGTTGCCGAGGGTGGTCAGCGCCTCCCGGTGCCGTTCGTGGGCCGGGTCGAATCCCTCGTAGACCAGCAGCCACGGGTGCGTGATGACCAGCCCGATGTCCAGTTCGCTGACGTCTTCAACCACGACGTCGGCGCCCGCGGCTTCCAGCGCGGCCCGCCGCCCGGCCCGGTCGAGGCCAACTACGAGCCCGAAGCCTCCGCGCCGCCCCGCTTCCACGCCGGCCGCGGCGGCGGCGATCACCATGGCCCGGGCCGGGGTGATCTCCATTCTGCGGACGGCCTCCAGGACCAAAGCCGGCGCCGGCATTCCGGCGACGTCGTGGTCCAGGGCCGTCTGGCCATCCACGATGTGATCAAAGCCGTCGCCAAGGCCCGCGGCGGCCACGATTGCGGCGGCATTCCGGCTGGAGGTGGCGAGGACGACCGGGATCCGCCCTGCGCGGAGCCGCTCGAGCAGCGCCACGGTACCGGGGAAGACCGGAACGGGACCGCCCGCGAGCATGTTTTCGAAAATCCCGCCCTGGCGCTGCGCGAGTCCGAACGCCGTCCACTCCGCCGGGCCGTCCGCGGGCGAGCCACGGGGAATGGCGACGCCGCGCGAGGACAGGAAGGTAGCCACGCCGTCCTCCCAGGTCCGGCCCTCGACGCAGCGTGCGAAGTCGCCGTCCGTGAAGGGCCCGCGCCGCGCGTCGGCGGGAAGCCGGGGGTCCTTCATGACGTCGTCGAAGAGCTGTTTCCAGGCTGCCGCGCGGAGCTCTCCGGTGTCGGTCACGACGTCGTCGAGGTCAAAGATCACGGCGTCGACGGGGGCCAGCGCGGCGGCAACTGTGGGCGACTCCGTCATGGCCCAGTCCTATCAGCGATCGGTGCACCGCGACAGTGGCGTTCGGCCCGGGATGCGCCCTTAGCCCACGAGTGCGTCGAGGGTGGTGAAGCCATAGCCGGCCTGGCGGATGCGGTTGATCAGCCGGGGCAGGGCATCGGCGTCCAGGGTGGTGCCGTCGTCGGGGTTGGAACCGATATGCATCAGGACAATTTCCCCCGGCTGCAGTGCCGCCAGGACCCGGTCAGCCACGAGTTGCGCTGTCACCCCGCCGCTGGTGCCTTTCCAGCCCAGGGTGTCGACGCTCCAGCGCACCGGAAGGTAGCCGAGGTTGTTGACGGTGGCGATGGTCCTGGCGTCGCGATCGCCGAAGGGAAACCGGAAGAGCGGCCGCGGGTCCGCGCCGGCCGCCCGGATGGCCCGCTCCGCCGATGTAACCTGGTCCGCGATGCCGGCGTCCGGCAGTCCGGTGAATGCCGGATGGGTCATGGAATGGTTGCCCACCCGGTGCCCTCCGGCGACGATCGCCGCCACGCCTCCGGGGTTCGCGGCAGCCCAGCTGCCGGTGAGGAAAAACGTGGCCCGCACGCCCGCGGCGGCGAGGCTTTGCAGGATGCTGGGAAGTCCGGCCGCGTTGGCGCCGGCGTCGAACGTCAGGGCCACCACCCGGCCCGCGCCCGGGATGGTCTCGACATCGCGTCCGGCGAGCGCGGCGGGGAACGGCGCCGCGGGCGGCACGGGAGCAGGAACGGCCGGCACCGGGGGCGGAGCGGTCGGTTCAGGGGCTGGCGGGACGGGAACGGCCGGAGCAGGCACGCTGGTGCCCGGGGCCGGCGAAGCCGCGGTCGGCGAGTCAGGGGACGGGGTCTCGGAGGCGGATCCGGACGCCGGCGAGGTGACGGGCGCAGATGCGGGCGGGGACGCCGTCGGCGCCCCTTGCAGCAGCAGGACCGCGGCGCCGAGCAGCAGCACCGCGGCGGCCACGACGGCCGCGATCAGCCACCACCGGCGCCGGCTGCCAGCACTCATGGACCCCATGATTCACTGTGGCCCCACGGGTCACCGCCGGTCTAGTGCTGAAAGGCCCCCGCTGCCGTGGCGTCCCCTAGGGCATTGCCGGAATCAGGCCGTCCGCCCGGTACCGGTCGAACAGCCGGAGGAAGGCGTCTTCGGTTCGGCGGTACCCGGTGAAGCCGGCAAGTCGGCTCTTGCTCATATCGGTGACCACTTCGAGGTTCCGGCCCAGGTCACCGTCCGTGTGCCACCAGGAGGCGACTCGTGCGAGGTCGGGTTCCGCCAGCCCGTGGCGGGCGGCGATGCCTGCCCACACGCCTTCCATGCCGCGCATTTGCTGCTCCAGGGGGCGGGGTTCGTTGGCGTAGCCCACTGGCTCGACACCGAAGTAGGCGGCCAGCGCCGGCCACATGCGCCGCCAGCGGAAGACGTCGCCGTTGACGATGTTGTAGGCCTCGTCGCTGACGTTGTCCGCTGTGGCCGCCCAGATCATGTGCTCCGCCAGCAGCCCGCTGTCGGTCATGTCCGTGAGGCTGTTCCACTGCGTCTCGGAGCCCGGGAAGATGAACGGCTGTCCCAGTTCCCTGCAGATGGAGGCCTGGACGGCGAGAGTGAGTCCCATGTTCATGGCGTTTCCGACTGCATGTCCGATCACCGTGTGCGCCCGGTGCACGGACCAGCCAAAGCCCTGCGTGCCGGCGGCTGCCCACAATTCGTCTTCCTGGGCGTAGTAGAAGTTGGGCGTCGGCAGTCTGGGCTCGCTCTCCCGGAACGGGGTGTCCGGCATTTGCCCTGCCGCATAGGCTTCAAACGGGCCCAGATAGTGCTTCAGCCCGGTCATGAGGGCGACGTGCTTCACGGGCTTGCCGCTGAGGCTCGCGAGGACGTTCCGCAGCATGCCCGCGTTTGTCTCGATGTTTTCCAGTTCCGTATTCATCCTGGACCACGCCGTGTAAAACACGTGGGTGGGAGATTCGCCGGCCAGACCCTCGCGCAGATCCTCCACGGAATTCAGGTCCGCGCTCACATGGCGTACGTCGCGGCGGCGCAGCGGGTTGCGGGAGAGCCCCACCACGTCCCACCCCTCGTCAGCCAGCCTGTCCACCAGCGCCGACCCGGCAATTCCGCTGGCCCCCACCACCAGGGCCGACCGCGTTTCGACGGTGTCTGAACTGCTTCGCACGTCATTCCTCCTGGTGTCACTGATACTGGGCCGCGGCCCGTCGGGCTCGGCTCGCCGCCCGTTTGGTCGGGACGGGTGCTCTTCCAGCCTCTCATGCTGAGTCTGCGTGGCTGCCGGCTGCGGCGCAGTAGGATTCAAGTAGTTCAGGACACGCCGTCGAAGGCAGAAAATCCGTGAAAATCGTTCTCCGGTATCCGCTCGTAGCGGGGACCCTGCTTGTCCTGCTGGCGGTGGTGGCCCTCCTGGCCGCAGGCCAGGAGGGCATTGCCCAGGCCGCCGCGAGCATCTATGCCCTGGCCGTGGCTGCCTACCTCGCCATCGGAATGGTGCGCCGGCTCGCAGGCGGCCAGTGGGGCATCGACATCCTGGCCGTCACCGCAATCGTCGCCACCGTCCTCGTGGGTGAGTACATCGCCTCGATGATCATCGTGCTCATGCTCGCCGGCGGCACGGCGCTCGAGGACTACGCCGCCGGCCGGGCCAAGCACGAACTGACGGCACTGCTGGAACGCGTCCCGCAGACGGCCCACCGGGAGCGCAACGGCACCTCCGCTGCCGGAACCAACACTGCCGGAAACCACACTGCCGAAGCCCACACGGACGGCCAGCACGAGGACGTGGCGGCCACCGACGTCGACATCGGCGACATCCTGCTGGTCAGGCCCGGTGAGGTGGTCCCGCTGGACGGCGTCCTGCTCTCCGATTCGGGCACGTTCGATGAATCGTCGCTCACGGGGGAAAGCCTGCCGGTGGAGCGGTCCGCCGGGGAAGGGCTCATGAGCGGCTCGTTGAACGGTGAGGCCGCAATCCGGATGCGGGTCACGGCGCGTATGGAGGATTCGCAATACAGCCGGATCGTCGCCCTCGTGAAGGAGGCGGCGGAAAGCAAAGCGCCCATGGTCCGGCTGGCCGACCGCTATGCCGTGCCGTTCACGGCCCTGGCCTACGCGCTCGGTGCCGTGGGCTGGATCATCAGCGGCAGCCCGGCACGGTTCGCCGAGGTCCTCGTGGTGGCCACGCCGTGTCCGCTGCTGATCGCCGCTCCCGTGGCGTTCCTGGGCGGCATGAGCCGCGCCGCGCGCTCCGGCGTCATCGTCAAGTACGCCGGGGTGCTTGAACAGCTGAGCCGGATCAAGACGGTGGCGTTCGACAAGACGGGAACCCTGACCTACGGCCGCCCCGCATTGGTGGCCGTTCGGACCGCCGGGCCCCTCTCGGAAGATGAGGTCCTGGGGCTGGCGGCGTCCGCGGAACAGTACTCCTCCCATGTCCTCGCCGCCTCGGTGATGGACGCAGCCCGTTCCCGGGGGCTGCCTTTTGGCGCTGCCACCGAGGCCACGGAATTCGCCACGCACGGGGTGCGGGCCCGGTTTGACGGCCAGGACGTGGTGGTGGGCAAGCCCGCGTTCGTGGCAGAGTGGGCCTCCGGCGTAGCGGAGACGGACCTGGCCAGCGGTGAGCTCGCCATCTACGTCGGTACCGGCGGCGAATTCGTGGGCTCCCTCGTGATGAGCGACCCCATCCGCAAAGAGACCCGCCGCACGCTCAGCGAGCTCAAGGCCCTCGGCGTGAATCGGACGGTCATGTTGACCGGCGATGCGCTCGCCACCGCCCGGCACATCGCGGACGAGGCCGGGCTCACGGACGTCCGGGCGGAGTGCCTCCCGCCGGACAAGGTCGAGGCCGTCAGGTCGCTGCCGGACCGTCCGGTCATGATGGTCGGCGACGGCGTCAATGACGCCCCCGTCCTGGCGGTCGCCGACGTCGGAATCGCCATGGGCGCCCGCGGCTCGACGGCGGCCGGCGAGTCGGCCGACGTCGTGATCATCCTAGATGACCTCTCTAAGGTGGCGTCGGCCGTCCGGATCGGACAGCGCACCGTGCAAGTGGCCCTGCAGAGCATCTGGATCGGCATCGGGCTGAGCGTGGCCCTCATGGTGGCCGCGGCCGCGGGGTACGTGCCGGCCATCGCAGGAGCCCTGACGCAGGAGCTCGTGGACCTCGCCACGATCCTGAACGCCTTGCGGTCCCTCGGACCGGGTCGCCACGGCGCCGTCAGCACGGCGCGGGCCAGGGAAGGCGCGCGCCGGGCACCGCTACCGGGCTGAGGCTGTCGCGGCTGACGCTGCCCCGGCTGGCGCTGTCTTCTCCGCCTCCGCGATCCGCGGCACGGTCCTGAGATAGCTGTCCGGGTTCAGGGAGATCGAGTCGATCCCTTCGCGCACCAGGAACGCCGCGAACTCCGGGTGGTTGCTGGGACCCTGCCCGCAGATGCCGATCTTGATGCCGCCGGCGTGGGCCTTGCGGATGGCCTCGCTGATCATGACCATCACGGCTTCGTCCCGCTCATCGAAGAGCGCCGCGAGCTGGCCGGAATCGCGGTCCACGCCCAGGACCAGCTGTGTGAGGTCGTTGGAGCCGATCGAGAACCCGTCGAAGCGGGTGGCGAATTTCTCGGCCAGGACCACGTTGGACGGGATTTCACACATCATGTAGACCTGCAGCCCGTTGCTCCCGCGGACCAGACCGTGCTCGGCCATCACGGCAAGGACCTTGTCCGCCTCCTGCGGCGTGCGGCAAAACGGCACCATGACGATCACGTTGGTGAACCCGAGTTTCTCGCGGACCCGCTTGAGCGCAGCGCATTCGAGCGCGAACCCCTCGCGGTAGCGGGCGTCGTAATAGCGCGAGGCACCGCGGAAGCCAAGCATCGGGTTCTCTTCCGGCTCCTCAAAGGCGGCGCCGCCCAGCAGGTGGGCGTATTCGTTGGTCTTGAAGTCGCTGAGCCGGACGATCACGGGGCGCGGGTAGTACGGCGCGGCGATCTTGGCGATGCCCAGCGACAGGGCGTCCACGAAGTACTCGGTCGGGTCCGCGTACCCCTGCGCCAGCTCCCTGATCTGCTGCGCCTCGGCGGGGTCGGTGACCCGTTCCGGATGGACCAGGGCCATGGGATGCACGCGGATCAGGCTGCTGATGATGAATTCCATCCGGGCGAGCCCGACGCCGTCGGCCGGCAGCCGCCACCACTGGAAGGCCGCAGCCGGGCTAGCGATGTTGACCATGACGGCGGTGCGGGTTTCGGGGAGCGCGCCGAGGTCCACGTCTTCTGTTTCGAAGGCCAGGGTGCCGTCGTACACCCGCCCCGTATCGCCCTCGGCGCAGGAGATCGTCACGGGCCGACCCTCGGCCAGGACAGCCGTGGCATTGACGGTTCCGACGACGGCGGGCACGCCCAGCTCGCGGCTCACGATCGCCGCGTGGCTCGTGGGGCCGCCGTGGTCCGTGACGATCCCGGCCGCCCGCTTCATGATGGGCACCCAGTCGGGGTCGGTCATTTCGGTCACGAGGATGGCGCCGTCGCGGAATGCCGCAATGTCCGCCGCGGTCCGGATGACGCAGGCCGTGCCGTGCGCGATCGAATCGCCGATCGCGGCCCCGGTGGCCAGCACCGTCCCCTGCTCCAGCAGATAGTGGATGGTGAAGTGGGGACCGGTGCGGAGCGACTGGACGGTCTCGGGGCGGGCCTGGACCATGAAGAGTTCCCCGGTCTCGCCGTCGCGGGCCCATTCCATGTCCATGGGCCGGCCGTAGTGGTTTTCGACGCTGACAGCCCAGCGGGCGAGGGCGAGGATCTCGGCGTCGCCCAGCACGAAGGCCCGGCGCTCGGCCGCCGAGGTGTCCATCATCCGGGTGCGGGCGCTCCCGCCGCGGCCGTAGACCATCTTCCGGGCCTTGGAGCCGAGGGATTTCTCGATGATCGGGGTGACGCCTTGCGCGGCCGCGGACTCTGAGAGGAGCGGTTTGAAGACTACATACTTGTCCGGGTTGATGGTGCCTTGGACCACGGTTTCGCCCAGGCCCCAGGCCGCGCTGATGACGGCGGCCCGGGGAAAGCCCGAATCGGTATCGATGGAGAACATCACCCCGGAGGCCCCGACGTCGGAACGCACCATCCGCTGGATGCCGATCGAGAGGGCGACATCCAGGTGGTCAAAGCCTTTGACTTCCCGGTAGCTGATGGCCCGGTCTGTGAAGAGGGAGGCGTAGCAGCGGCGGCAGGCGTCCAGCAGTTCGTGCTCGCCCGCGATGTTCAGGAAGGTCTCCTGCTGTCCGGCGAAGCTCGCGTCCGGGAGGTCCTCGGCGGTCGCGCTGCTGCGGACCGCGACCGAGAGCCGGTCCACGCCGGCGCGCTCCCCCAGGGTCCGGTAGTGGGCGCGGATGGATTCGGCGATGTCCTCGGGGAACTCGCTGGCCAGGAACAGCTCCCGGATGGCCTCGCCGGTGGCGCGCAGCGTGGCGTCCCCGGACCGGTAGGCCGCGATGCGCGACCGCATGGCGGCGTCAATCCCGTTGGCCGCAATGAAGGTGCGGTACGCGGCGGCCGTGGTGGCAAACCCGTCGGGGACCCGGACGCCCTCGCTCTGGAGGTTCCGGATGAGCTCGCCGAGGGAGGCGTTCTTGCCGCCGACCCTCGGGACGTCGCCCATGCCGATCTCGTCAAACCACATCACGGGGGAATCAGCCATGTCAGCACTCCTGTGCGTTGTCGGTGGACCCATACTGCGCGGGACCGGTGTCCCGGGGTCAGGGGCTTTGGACCCGCGTGCCGCCCCCGGCCGTTCCGGGGCCGGCCGTTCCGGGGCCGGCCGTTCCGGGGCCGGCCGTTCCGGGGCCGCCGGCCGGTGAACCGGCCCGGCGGTGGCGGACGATCTTGTACAGCCAGTCGGCGATCAGGACGGCGGGGACAGCGGCCAGAGCCACCGCCAGCCCTCCAGGCGTCGGCGGCGCGTGGCCCAGCAGCGCCGCCACCGGACCGAGGAACAGGAACACGCACAGCAGACCCAGCTCGGCGAGCACGGCCCACAGCAACAGCCGGTTGGTGAACCAGCCCAGCCGCCAGGGCGGGACGGTGGCGCTGCGGCAGGCGAAGGCGTTCGCCAACTGGGCCAGGACGACCGTTGTGAAGGCCGCACCGGAGGCCGCCATGAGCACGTCCATGGCGGGCAGTTCCGTGCCGGGCCGCCACCCCGCGCCCAGCAGCACCACCGTGTACGCGGTCATCTCCATCACGGCCTCCACCGGTCCCAGCAGCCCGAACACCCGGAACATGAGGGCCCGGTCCATCAGGTGCCGGCGCTCGGGCGGCCGCTTCAGCGTTCCCTTACTGGGCGCCTCGCTGCCCAGGGCGAGGGCGGGCAGCAGGTCGGTGCCGATGTCCAGGGCAAGGATCTGCAGTACGCCCAGCGCCAGCGGGAAGTGGCCGCCGGACAAGGCCCAGATGATGAAGGGGGTGAGCTCGGCGACGTTGTCCGTCAGGTGGTAGGTCAGGAAGCGCCGGATGTTCGCGTAGGTGGCCCGGCCCTGTTCCACCGCGGCAATGATGGTGGCGAAGTCGTCGTCGAGCAGCACGAGGTCGGCGGCCTCACGGGCGACGTCGGTGCCGCTCAGGCCCATCGCGACCCCGATGTCGGCCTGCTGCAGCGCCGGGCCGTCGTTGACGCCGTCGCCGGTCATGGCCAGGACGTGCCCGCGGCCTTGCAGGAGGCGCGCCACCCGGAGTTTCTGTTCCGGCGTCACTCGGCTGACCACCACTCCGTCACGGTCCAGCAGGGCCGCCAGGACGGCGTCGTCCTCGGGCAGGTCCGGTCCCTGCAGCACGGTTTCGGTGGCGCCGAGCAGCCCGGTCTCCCGGGCGATGGCGGCGGCGGTGAAGGCGTGGTCGCCGGTCACCATTGCCACTTTGATGCCGGCGTCGCGGGCGGCCTGGAGGGCCACCTTCACCTCGGTCCGGGGAGGATCGTGCAGGCCCATCAGGCCCATCAGCGTCAGCCCGGCCTCCGCGTCTTCGAGCCGGAACGTGGCGCCGGGTGCCCCGGGCAGGCTGCGCTGGGCGACGGCGAGCACGCGCAGGCCGCGCGCGGCCATCTCGTCGACCATGCCCAGCGCCCGGCGCGCGCCCGAAGCCCCCGCCCCGGATGGAGCCCATGTGCCGTCTCCGGTGCACAGCGGGATCACCGATTCCGGGGCGCCCTTCACGTAGAGGGTGGTGCCGACGATGGCCGATTCCCGCAGCCGGCGGGGGTCGAACGCGAACCGGTGCGACGGCGTCGGCTGCTCCCGGTGTTCGCCCCGGTCAGCGGGCCCTTCGGCGGGGACGGCCGTGAGGCGGGCGGCGAGCGCGTCGATCGCGGCCTCCATCGGGTCGCCCTCTGCTATCCACCGGCCCTCGTGGAGGACGGCCCGCCCCACCGAGGCGGCGCGCGCCGCGACGCTGAGCTGACGGGCGTCCTCCGTGCCGGTGCCGGTGATATCGGCTTCGGGGCCGTAGCCCTGGCCGTCGATGGTCAGCAGCCCAGCCGGGGTCCAGACCTCGACGACGTTCATCCTGTTCTGTGTCAGGGTGCCTGTCTTGTCGGTACAGATGAACGTGGTGGATCCGAGGGTCTCCACCGCCTGCAGGTTGCGCACCAGGGCGTTGCGCTTGGCCATGCGCTGCGCACCGACAGCCAGGGAGAGCGTGACCGTGGGAAGCAGGCCTTCGGGAACGAGCGCGACGGCCACCCCGATGGCGAACAGGAAGGCATCTCGCCAGGAAATGCCGACAAGGAGCGAGATGACGAAGAACAGCGCACCGATGCCCAGGGCCATGGAGGCGGTGATGCGGACGATTCTTTGCAGTTCCAGTGCCAGCGGGCTGGTCGGGGCTTCGACGTTGCCCGTCAGGGCCGCGATTTCCGCGAGCCTGGTCTGGCCTCCCGTCACCAGGACCAAGCCTTCGGCCTGCCCGTTGACCAGGAACGTGCCGCCGAAAGCGGTGTCGCCCGGGGACTTGACCACGGCCTCGCTTTCGCCCGTCAGCATCGATTCGTCCACCTCGCAGCTGGTGGCAAGGGCCAGCCGGAGGTCCGCGGGGACGCGGTCGCCGGCCACAAGCACCACGACGTCGTCGGGAACCAGTTCGGTGGCGTGGACCTTGATGACGCGGCGGTCCCGGCGCACGGACACCATTGCGGGGAGCAGTTCGCGGAGCTTGGCGGCGGCGTGCTGGGCCCGCTCCTGTTGGATGTAGGCGAACACCCCGTTGACCACGATCACCACGATGATGGCGATCCCCAGTTGCGGCATGCCGGCGATGAATGCGAAGACGGCCGCCACCCAGAGCATGATCGCGAAGAAGTGGGTCAGCTCGGCCAGAAGCCTCCGCCAGCCGGGGACCGATCGGGGTTCGGGCAGTTTGTTGGCGCCGAATTGCTGCAGCCGCCGGGCTGCCTCGTCCGCGCTGAGGCCGGCTACGGCTGACAGCGAGTCCTGCCCCGCACCGGGGTTCACGCCCGCGCTCCGCCCCTCACGGACACCGCCGGCCGCCGGCCCTGATCAGGTACCTCATGGGTCGAGCATCCTGCCGGTGGCCCGGGCCGGTAAGGGCCAAAGGTCCGCTGTCCACGGTCGCCGGGCCGGTCCCGCCTGGCTGCCGCCGTCGAAATCGCCGGAATGGTGCGGGCTCGCCGGAACTTTACGGCGATTTGACGCGCATACGGCGAACTCGAGGCTGCCAGGGCGCGTTAGTCGCCGGCGGTGCTCATTCCGAATTCTCTCTGGATCCGCACGCGGGCACCCCGTTCAACCAGGGTGGGGATGAACGTCCTGATCCGGCCCGCGTCCAGGGCCTCGAATTCCTCGCCGACAATCCCGGCGATGTGTACCCGGGGGACGTGCGGGAAACGGGCCGCCAGGCGGTCAACAACCTGGTTGATGCTGGGTTCGTTAGCAGCGTCGGTCACGTTATCAGTGTGGAGGGGCCCGATCCCTGCGTCAATGAGTCCCGGCGTCAACGGGTCCCGGGGTCGGTGACTCGTCAGCCGGCTGGTGGCGGCGGCACCCGGTCCAGACTCCGCAGGTAGGTGCCAAAGCCGTGCGGTGCCCGGGCGTGGGTCCGGCCGGAGGTCACCACCCGGTTGCTGTCCGTCGCCGTGACCGTGAAAGCGCGGCTGCGAAGGCCGTGGACGAGGGCCCGGTCCTCTTCGGATGTGATCCGTGCGAACCCTCCGGCGGCCAGATAGGCGGATGCCCGGACGCCGAAATTCGCACCGTAAATGTGGGGATGGTCCTCGTGGAACGGGTGGCGTTCCCGCCACCGCCGGAGCAACTCAGGGTCCATTCCGGCCGGGTCCGGCTCCACGGACCCCAGTACGGCATCGGCGCCTGCCTCGGCGAACTCAAGCTGGCGGACCAGCCAGTTCTCCGGCACCCTGGAATCGGCGTCGGTGTTGGCCAGCCAGGTCCGGCCGGCCCAAGCCGGCGGCGTCCAGCGCTGCCCCGGCGGCCGTCGCCGGGGCATTCCGATGCCCGACGCCCGGGCTCCTGCGGCCCGGCTGGCACCGGCGCTGCGGTAGCTGACCTCAAGGGCACCGATGCGCCGGTCTGCACCAACAAAACCGGCCACGGTGGCGGCGGATCCGTCCGTGCAGCTGTCCAGCACCACCGTCAATCGGACGTCGACGTCGGGCCGGACCCTGTGCAGGGCGTCCGCGGACTGTTGAAAGGCCCGCAGCGCGTCCTCCAGGTGCTCTTCCTCGTTGTGCGCGGGCATGACGACGGCAACCCGTTCGATGCCGTACCCGCGCGCCAGCGGCAATGCCAGTGCTGCCACCCCGGTCACCGTCCCCGTTCGCGGGCGCCGCGGTCCGGCACGGTGTCCGGCGCAAGAAGCACCTCGAGGACAAAGTCGCGTTCCCGGTAGATCCCGCCGCCGGCCCAGCCCAGCTGGCGCCGGGCCGCGGCGTGGACTGAGTCGCCGTCCAGTTCCCAGCCGGAAACGGGGTGCCGCCAGTGGCACAGCACCAGGGTCCCGCCGGGCCGGAGCGCGTCCTGGATCCGGTTGAGCAGCGCGCCGAGCTCTGCCGGCGAGAGGTAGTACCCCACCTCTGAGACCACGATCAGGTCAAACGATCCGTCGGGCCACTCGTCAGGGACTGTCAGGTGGCGCGTCTGTGCCGCGGGCAGGTGGGCGAGCCGCCGGGCGGCGTGGTCCAGGGCGGTGCTGCTGGCGTCAACGGCCAGGAAACTTCCGCACCGCGGCGCGAGCTCCACGCTCAGCGTTCCAATCGAGCAGCCGATCTCCAACCCGGCCGCGTAGCTGCTCGCGGGCAGCGCGGCAAGCGTCAGGGCACGCTTGCGGTGCTCGTACCAGCTCGAGGTGTACTGCCAGGGATCCTCCTCCCGGGCGTGGACGGCATCGAAGAGTCGCTCTGCGTCGTGCGCGGCGTAGGGGTGCGGGGACCCGCCGTCGGACGGGGCATCCCTGGACGGGACAACTCTGGACGGGACATGCCCGAACGGGGCACTCGCCGGGTACCAGGCGAACGTCTCCCATGGCCGCTCAAAGTGCGCCAGAAAAGCCGCCGGCAGGAGCACCTCGTCGCCCGGCAGCCCGGAAAGCGGCTGGACCTGGGATCTGTGCGCCGCCATGGCGGCGGCCTTGGCCTGTTGCTCGGCCGAGGTCAGCGGCAGCCGGAACCAGCCGCGCCACGCCGCAGCGGCGGAGCCAGCGGAGGATGCAGGATCAGCCGGGTCGCCGGTGGAGACGGGAGCGTCTGGTGCGGCCCACAGCCAGTACCAGATGGGGTATTCGAGAAGAGCGCAGCCCTCCGCGGCGCTGAAGTCGGCGGCTACGGATCCGAGGACGTCGTGGTCGGTGTGGCCGTCCGAGCGGTAGGGCGCTACAAGAACCACGTCGCCGGCGGCGGCCCCGCACGCGGTTGACACCTCGCTGACCGCCTCGTGGACTGCGGCGCGGATCTGCTCCCGGTGTTCGGCGAGTTTGCCGTCGGGCAGGCCCAGGCACTGCCATTCCCGGCCGCCAAGCAGCTGTGTCATGGCGCCGCCGAACTCCTGCAGCCGGACCGCTGCCAGCTGCTCCGGAGTCGTCGTCGGCGAACCCGGGTGCGAGGCCTCCCCTGCCGTGCACAACAGCACCCGGACGGCGGCGCCGACGGCGTGCAGCCGGGCAAGCAGCCCGCCGGCCCCGAGCGTCTCGTCGTCGGGGTGGGCGGCCAGGACAATGAACGCCCGGCCGGCGAGCTCCCCATGATCCAGTGGCAGCTCCGGCAGCTCCGCCGCACCGCCGGTAGCCCATACTGCCTCGCTGGTCCCGGGGTCGTCATGGGTGAAGCTCACCATGGGGCGTTTCCGTTCAGTGAGAGGGCGCCCAGCTGTGCGTCGTCGCGCATGGCGTGGTGCTGGCGGATGTACAGGGCCAGGTCCGCCATCCGTTTTCCGTAGCTCTCATCGAAGGCGAGCGGGGCCGGCCCCAGATTCTGGCTCACGAGCGTCTGGATGCGTTCGACGGCGGCGGCCGCGGTTCCCCGCACCCGCAGGGCCTCGCGCCATGCGCCGGCGTCGGAGAGTTCCCCCGCGTCGATCCGGGCGGCGGTCTGCGCCAGGTACCCGGTCAGGGCGGCCAGGGTCCGGTCAATCTCGCCAAGGTGCGCCAGGGCAATCTGGTCCGGTTCCCGTCCGCCGTCGGCAGCTTTCTGTAGGGATGCGGTGAAGCTGCGGGCCACCGCGACGGCGCCGCCCAGCCAGCAGGCGGCCACGCCCATGCCGCCCCAGGCGAAGCCGGGGCGCTCGTAGTACCAGCCGGTTCCTCCCAGAGGCACGGCCGGGACACCATCGAAGTGCACCGTGCCGCTGGGGATTTCCCGCAGGCCCCGGCTGGTCCACTCAGGATCGGCGAAGCTCACACCCTCGGCGTGGAGGTCGACGGCGAACGCGGCGCGGCCGCCTCCGACGTGAGCGGTCAGCACCGCATGGTCAAGTTGTGCGGCCAGCGAGCACCAGGGCTTGGAGCCGTGGAGCCGGAAGCATCCGTCGGCCTCAGTTGCCTCCAGCCGGAGTCCCGGGGCTTCGGCCGCGAACACGCCCCAGGCGCCCTCAAAGCCGATCCCGTTGAAGTCCGGGCAGTCCCGGCCCTCCCCCGCGGCCGCGCCCGCTGCCTGCCGCAGAATCGCGGCGGCGTCCAGGTGCGGTTCCAGGACCCGGCCTGCGGCGACGTCGACGGCGGTCACGGAGGCCAGAATCTCCCACAGGAACGCGGTCCGGCCCTCCCCTGGCTTTGGCGCCGTCTCCGCTGCTGCTTTGGCGAGGTCCAGCAGGGCCGGGACATCGCCGACGGCGGCCTGCGCACCGGTCAGCAAAGGGCCGATCGCGTGCAGGTCCGGGTCAGCGGAACTGATCCTGACCGGGCTGAACGTGGCGGGACTTGTCCTGGAGGGGCCTGTCGTGGCGGGGCCCATCATGACAGGACGGGTCCTGGCGGGGAGGGGCTGGTGGGGGGGGTCGGGGTCCCGTTCATTTCGGCTGCCTGTTTTCCTTCGGGCTGTGCGATTGTGGGAGGTGAACGTCCGGGCTGCGTATTTCCAGTCCTTCGCGTCAGCGGCTGCCCGCCGGGCCGCCGCCAAGCAATCTAAGCATACTTAGCACTTGGTGTTGGGTGCCCCGGCCACGCCACGGCAGCCTCTTGCCCGGCAGTTTCTCGCACGGCGAGCATCTCGCACGGCCGGCCCTACCTAGCGGACGATCGCGAGGGCGAACCCGTCCCAGCCCTTCGAACCGACGGTCTGCATGACGGTCCCGTCCAGCCGAGCGTCGTCGCCGAGCATCTGCAGCGCACTGATGATTCCCGGGGCGTTCACCGTGTCCATGGACGCGTCGAGCACGGCGCCTTCCCACACGACGTTGTCCATCACGATGGTGGTGCCGGGCCTCCCGAGCCGGATGGCCCAGTCCAGGTAGTGGGGGTTGTTTTCCTTGTCGGCGTCGATAAACACGAAGTCGAAGGGTGGCCCGGCCTCGCTCTCCAGCGCGTGCAGGGTGTCCAGCGCCGCCCCGATCCGGATGTCCACCTTGTGGCCCAGGCCGGCGTTGTCGATGTTGGCGCGCGCGATACGGGCGTGCTTGGGGAGGTACTCGCAGGTGACCAGGCGGCCGTCGGCTGGCAGTCCCTGGGCCATCCAGATGGTGCTGAAGCCGGCCAGCGTGCCGATCTCCAGGACTCGCCGTGCGCCGGAGAGCTGGACCAGCAGCTTCAGGAGTTTGCCGGCGTTGGGTGCCACTTCGATAGGCGGCATGCCCGCCTCGAGGGCGCTGGTCACGGCGCGCTGAAGCGCACTGTCCGGGCGGACCACGACGTCGGCGAGGAAGTTCTCCACGGCAACCCAGCCGAGGGCGGGCTGATGCTCGATCATGCCCCCAGTGTCCCAGCCGGCCCGCCCCGGCGCTACAGTTCCTGGCCTACTGGACCCTGCCCGCCGATGGCGTTTTCCAGCCGCTCGACCTTCCCGGTCAGCTCGCCGCTGTACCCGGGCCGGATGTCCGCCTTGAGGACCAGCGAAACGCGGGAGCCGTAAGCGCCCACGGCGTCGGTGGCCCGTTTGACGACGTCCATGACCTCGTCCCACTCGCCCTCGATCTCGGTGAACATGGAACTCGTCCGGTTGGGCAGCCCGGACTCCCGGACGATCCGCACGGCAGCAGCGACGGCGTCGTGGACCGAGGCGTCACCGGACGCCTGGCCGCTGGCGGGGTCGCCGGAGGGTGCTACGGAGAATGCGACGAGCATGTGATGGGTCCCTTCACTCGGTCCGGACAGCCGGGGGAATTTTCGGGCTGCCCGGACCAGTCTTTCACGCGCTTCCGTCACCGGGGCGCGCGGATTTGGGGCGGAACTCGTCACATAACGCACTACCCGGCGGTAACCGCTTCGCTCGCCGCGCGCATTGCTAACCTAGGCAAATGAACCGGGCAGTAGACCGCAGGCCGCTTCGCGCCGACGCCGCGCGCAACGTGGACAAAATTATCTCCGCGGCCCGGCAATGCTTCCGCGAGCACGGGCCCGAAGTGCCGCTGCAGACCATCGCCGTCACGGCCGGGGTGGGGCCGGCCACCCTCTTCCGGAACTTTGCGGATAAGGAAGAACTGGTGCTCGCGGCCCTGAACCGGCAGCTCCGGCTCCAGGTCGATCCTGCCATCGACCAGGCCCTGGCCGATCCGGACGCCGCCGCCGGACTTTTCCGGGTCATCGATGCCACCATGCGGGTTGCCAGCGAGGAAGCCAACCTCCTGGGCGCCGTCGCAGGCCGGCGCGGGCTGCTGACCGGGATCACCGGGGGCCTGATCGAATCCATCGCCGTGCTCCTGGGCCGAGGGCAGGGCCAGGGCACCCTACGCAGCGATATTTCCATGACGGACATGATCCGGCTGCTGGCCATGTTGATCGGCGTCGTGGACACGATGGAGCCAGGATCCGACGCGTGGCGGCGTCCCGTGGCGCTGGTCGAGGACGCCATCCGCACGGAGCGGCCGGACCGGGCGCTCCCGCCCCAGGCTCCGCTGCCGGGCACCGCGTTCGACGCCATTCTTGGCTAGCGAAGCATCCCTGGCTAGGTAAGCTCTTGCCTATGGGATGGGAAACCCTCGCCGGGGTCATCGGCGGCGTGCTGGTGATCTACGGGATCCTGTTGCTGCTGCTGTGGGCCTATGCCCGCCGGCACCCCGAGACCGTCACCATGAAGGACGCCCTGCGGCTGCTGCCGGACCTGCTGCGGCTCATCCGACGTCTGCTGGCCGACCGCTCGGTGGCGGTCGGGGTCCGGGTTCGGCTGGCTCTCCTGCTCATCTACCTTGCCTCCCCCATCGATCTCGTTCCGGATTTCATACCGGTGATCGGATACGCGGACGACGTCGTGATCGTGGCACTCGTGCTGCGCTCGGTGGTGGCCCGCGCCGGCGCCGGCGCCGTCCGGCGCCACTGGCCCGGCACCCCGGAAGGCCTGGCCGTCATGCTGCGGCTCGCCGGACTCGGGACGGCCGCCTGACCACCGGAATACCATCGCGCGGGAAGTGGTTGTCGTACATCATGAAAGCGATGACATACAGCCAGTACGGAAACCCGGACGTCCTTGAACTGACGGAACAGCCCCTGCCGAAAGTGGGGCCCGGAATGGTCCTGGTGAAGGTCAAGGCGGCGTCCGTGAACCCGGTCGACTGGAAGATCATGGCGGGCTACCTCGACTCGATGATGGACCTTCAGTTCCCGGCCATTCCAGGCTGGGACGTGGCCGGGGTCGTCGAGTCCGTGGGCATCGACGCCCCGGAGTTCCGGCCCGGCGATGAAGTCATCTCCTACGGCCGCAAGGACTTCGTCCACGGCGGCAGCTTCGCCGAGTACATTGCGTTGCCGGAGCGGCTCCTGGCCCGGAAACCGGAATCCCTGGACTGGGACGAGTCGGCAGGGCTTCCGCTCGCCGGGCTGACTGCCTACCAGGTCCTGACCCGGCTGGGCGTCAAGGCCGCAGACACTGTCCTGATCCACGGCGGCGCCGGCGGCGTGGGCTCGCTGGGAATCCAGATCGCGGCGGCGCTCGGCGCCCGCGTGATTGCGACCGCCTCCGAAAAGAACCATGATTTCCTCCGTGCCCTCGGCGCGGAACCGGTCACCTATGGAGAGGGCCTGGCGGACCGTGTCCGGGCGCTGGCGCCCGGCGGCGCCGACGTCGTTGCCGACTTCGTGGGCGACAACCTTGACACCACCCTGGCGGTCCTCGCCGAGGGCGGACGGCATGCCTCCATCGCGGACAGCGCGGTGGAGCAGCACGGTGGCACGTGGATGTGGGTGAATCCCGTCGGGGCCGACCTGGAGCGCCTGGCGCGGCTGGTGGACGAACGCCGGCTCAAGGTCGAGGTGGCCCGGACGTTCCCGCTGGATCAGGCCGCCGAAGCGTTCCGGCTCAACATGGAGGGCCACACCCGGGGGAAGATCATCGTGAAAGTCGACGACGCCGGCTGACCCGCCGGCGGGCACGCCCCCGCTGTTTGGTGCTGCCGCCTTCAGGCCCGGGTGCCGAAGTCGGTGGAGTAGGGTCCGGACTCAAACCGGCGAAGGATCTCCTCAGCCACGAGCCGGAGCTTGACGTTGCGGTTGTTCGAGACCTTGCTGAGCAGGGTGAAGGCCTCGGCCTGCGAGCACCGGCTCTGGGCCATGAGGATGCCGGATGCAAGGTTGATGGTGGTGCGCGACTTCATGGCCTGGAGCAGATCGGCGTTCATGTCCTGGACGGTTCCCAGGCGCACGGCCAGGCGCATGGACTTCCCGGCGGTGGCGGCAAACGCCTCGCAACTGGCGGCCGCCCCATCGTCGAAGGCGTCCGGGTCGGCGGCGAGATACGTCAGGGCGGCCGCGGCGCCCTGGTCCAGGGCCACCGGCACGCTGAGGACGCTATGGATCCCCCACCGGGCCGCCGTCCGCCGGTAGCGGTCCAGCCTCGGCTCCGTCGGGGCGCCGGCCAACAGGGCTGCCCGGCCGGTCTCCAGGACATCCAGGGCCGGCCCCGCCGCGCGCTCCTGGAGCTGCTCCAGTGCCAGCGCCGCGGGATCGCTGCCGGCCAGGACGGCCGGCTGCCGGTCGCGGACAAGTCGGACCGAACTGACCATCCGGCAGCCTGCCACGGATTCACCAAACTCGGCAATTGCGCCGGACAATTCCTGCAGGAACTCGTCGATGCTGGCATTTTCAAGCACCAGATCCTGGAGGTGCTCGGACAGCCGGGCGCCCGGCACTATTCCTCGACCGGTTTTTCTTTGGCCTCGAGAAGGTGGTGCTGCAGCTTCTCTTCGGCTTCCCGGCGACGTCGCGCCATCTCTCGCAGTTCCCTGGTGGATTCAGCCCCTGCGGAAACAAACGGCTCGTGCTGCTTGGAGTGCTGATCTTTGCGTGGCTCCGCAGCCTCCGGGTCGTCATGTTCACTCATGTTCGAATGGTCCCACGCGATACCGGCAGCAAGTAGGGACTAAAGACCATTCCCGCCCCACCCCGCGTCACGTAGGCAAATTCGCGTCAACGGGTTCGCCCGGGCAGACGCAGGCCGGTCCTTGGCACAGCCCAGCGTCCCCGCCAAGCGTCCCCGCCGAGCGTCCCCGCCGAGGGGTGCCGCCGAAGGAGTCAGTCCCAGCCCAGCAGCCGCAGGCCGGCGGCCGCGGCGGCGCCGGCGATCACCACCACCAGGAACGGTGCCCGGAACCACAACGCAACGGCCGCCGCTGCCAGTGCGCCCAGCCGGGCGTCCAGGGCGAGTGACTGGCCGGAGGCGACGGCGTTGACCACCGTCAGGGATGCCAGCAGCCCGATCGTCATGGTCCCGGCGATCCTGGACATCCGCGGATTGCGGAGCAGGCTGGCCGGCACCAGGTAGCCGAGCAGCTTCCAGGCATACGCCAGCAGGCAGGAGAGGATCAGCCACATCCAGAGGTTCATGCGTTCTCTCCAGGGCGGTCTTCAGGGCGGCCGCCGGAGTGCTCTCCGGAGTGGCCGCTGTGGTGGTGCGTGTGGTGTTCGGCGTAGGGGTCGACGTCGGGCTCGAGGCCTTCGTCGCTGCGGCCATGGCTGAACCAGCCGATTCCGGCCGCCACGACGGCGGCGACGAGGATCGGCACGCCCGGGGGCACGAAAGGCACGGCAAGCACGGTGGCCAGCGCGCAGACCACGGCGATGGCCACCGGTTCCCTGCCTTTGAGCCGCGGCCAAAGCAGGCCCAGGAAGGCTGCCACGGCGGCGCCGTCGAGTCCCCATTGTTTGGGGTCCCCGAGCGCACCGCCGGCCAGCGCGCCGAGGGCCGTGAACAGGTTCCAGAGCACGAACACGCCGATCCCGGCGGTCCAGAATCCGCGCTTCTGCTCTGCCGGGTCCGTTTGTCCCGTGCTGGTGGCGGTCGACTCGTCGATGGTCAGTTGGGCCGCGGCGAACCTGCGCCACCCGCGCGGCTGCAGCAGGGCGTTGATCTGCATCCCGTAGATACCGTTGCGCATGCCCAGCAGCGTCGCGGCGCTCATGGCCGCGACGCCGGACCCGCCGCCGGCTACCACGCCGATGAAGGCGAACTGCGAGCCGCCGCTGAACAGCAGCAGGCTCAACGCCATGGTCTGCCAGAAATCAAGGCCGGAAGTGACAGAGAGCGCGCCGAAGGAAACGCCGTAGAGGCCGGTGGCAATGCTGATCGACAGGCCGATCCGTACTGCCGGTGACTGCAGGATTTTCACCGCCGCCGGTCCCGCCGCGTCAGGGTCCAGGCCCATGCGATCAGGGGCGCTTGAAGCGGGAGGCGCACGGTGTGCAGCCGGCGCCGGCCCGGCGTGCCGTCCGGGCCGTAGGCCTTCCGCAGGGCGTCGACGTGGCCGGCCAGGAACGCGGCGAACATCGCCGTCACTCCGACGGCGGCGGCCGGCCGCGTGGCCGGGATCAGGAGCCCGACGGCGGCAGCTGCTTCCAGCAGGCCGCTCGCCGCCACCCATTCCTCACGTGAAAGTACCGCCAGCGGGCCGTTCGACTGCCCTCCGGAATCGTCACGGCACAGCATGTCCGGGACCACCGGGTGGAAGAACTCGGGTTCACGGAAGTGCTTGGCGGCACTGGCGAGCAGCAGCGCGCTCATCGCCGCCGCGGACAGCGTCTGGGAGGCCCGGCCGGACCAGCGAAATGGCATGCAACCACTCAACCACAGCGGCCACGCCGGCCGTAATCCGCCGGGGATCCGCGACACTCCGGGCGATTACCGGAGGGGCTGGCTGTCCGCCATGAGTTGGGACAGGACCCGGGCCGGACAGTTCGTGGTGATCTCGTGGATCCCGAGTTCCCTGCACAGCTTGACCTCGTCCTCGGCGTCGACGGTCCACACCCGGAACTTTCGTCCCGAGCCGAGCCAGCGCTGCACGGTGCCGGGGTGCGCACGGACGTACCCGATGCCAGGGCCGGCAATGCCGGTCTCGGCCGCGTCCAGGATCCGTTCGGCTTCGGCTTGTGCGGCCTTCATGACATTGGCCAGGGCCCCGCCGGTCAGTGCACCCAGGCCCAGTTCCTCACGGATGTCTGCCACGTTGACGTCGTCCACAAGCTGGCACACGGCCCCCGCCGGCGCCGACTCAAGCAGGTGCTTGACGGCGTCGGGGCTGAAGCTCATGAAGGAAATTCTGATGTTGTCCAGCATCGATGTTTCCGGATCCCAGCCCTCGTCCCTCAGGAGTTCCAGGACCCGGTCCTCGAGTCCGAGATGGTAGGGGCTGGGGTGCTTGAACTCAATCGCCAAGCCGATCCCGCGCCCCGCAGCGCGCAGGATTTCAAGCAAGTCCGGCAGGGTCAGGAACTGCTCGGACTTGGCACCATAGGCTTCCGGGATGCGTGCCCCCTTCCAGGAGGAGAAGTCCAGAAGCCGGAGCTCTTCCAGGGTCCGGTCCGCGACCTGCCCGGTGCCGTCCGAGGTACGGTCCAGGGTGGCATCGTGCAACAGCACGGCGTGCTGGTCCCGGGTCAGGTGGACGTCGCACTCCACGCCGTCGGCGCCGTCGGCGATTGCCTGCAGGTACGCGGCCCGGGTGTGCTCAGCGAAGGCTTCGCTGGAGCCCCGGTGGGCATAGACCAGAGGACGGGCGGAGGCGGACACGTCAGTCGTCATGGTGCCACGTTAGCGGACGGCCGGCTCCCCGGCGGGGCTAGGCTGGGCTCATGCAGGTGAATACTGAGCCAACTTCCCTGACCGGTGCCGCGGGACTTCCGGGCGGCGTGCAGCCGAACGGCCCCGCCGGACGGCGTCCCGCTGCGTCCAGTGACGCCGACAAGGCCGCGGCGCTGCGCCGGATGAAGCTCCTGGCGCTCTCGCTCCTGATCGTCATGGCTGTGATCTTCGTCGTCGCGTTCGCCCTGCAGAAGTACTATCCATGGCTCGAATACGTCCGCGCCGCGGCCGAGGGCGGCATGGTGGGGGCCCTGGCCGACTGGTTCGCCGTCACGGCCCTGTTCAAATACCCCATGGGAATCAAGATCCCGCATACCGCGATTATCCCTCGTCGCAAGGACCAGATCGGCGCCTCGCTGGGCGACTTCGTGGAGACCAATTTCCTCTCCGAGCAGGTGGTCCAGGAGAAGCTGGCGTCCGCGGACATTGCCCGCAAGGCCGGCGCCTGGCTGTCCAGCCCGGGCGGCCCGGACCGGGTCGCCAAGGAGGGTGCCGCCGTGATCCGCGGCGCGTTCAAGGTCCTCAACGACGACGACGTCCAGGCCGTGATCGAGGCCATGGTCCGCAAGCACCTGCTTACCCCGCCGTGGGGGCCGCCGGTGGGCCGGCTCGCTGAGCGGGTCTTCGACGACGGGCACCACCACGCCCTGGTCGATCTGCTCGTGGACCGCGCCGTGGACTGGGTCCGGGACAACCAGGAGACGGTCAACAGGCTGGTCACCGACCGTTCCCCGACCTGGGTGCCGTCGTTCGTGGACGGGCTGGTAGGCGACAAAGTGTACGTGGAGATCCTCAAGTTCACCCGCGCCGTGCAGTCCGATCCGCAGCACCAGGTGCGCCTGTCGATCGACAAATACCTCAAGGAACTCGCGCAGGACCTGCAGCACGATCCCGTCATGATCGCCCGGGCCGAGGGCATCAAGGCCCAGGTGCTCGGCGACCCCGAGGTCCGGGAGCTCGCCTCCCGCACCTGGGACACCATCAAGACGGCGCTGCTCACCGCCGTCGATGATCCGCACAGCGAACTGACCATCAAGTTCAAGGCGGCCGTCCATGACTTCGGCACCCGGCTGGTGGTCGATCCCGAGCTCGCCGGCAAGGTGAACGCCTGGATCGGCGACGCCGCGGCCTACCTGGTGAAGACCTACCGCTCGGACATCGCCGGCGTCATCACGGACACCGTGGCCCGCTGGGACGCCGAGGAAACCTCCCAGAAGATTGAGCTGCAGGTGGGCAAGGACCTGCAGTTCATCCGCATCAACGGCACGGTGGTGGGTGCCCTGGCCGGGCTGGCCATCTTCACCGTGGCGACCCTGCTGTTCGGCTAGCAAGCGCCTCTGCTGGCACCCCCGGGCGTCGGTTCCGGCGCGCATGCCCCGGCCCGCGGTTCAGGCTAGGCGGGCGCGACCTTCACCTTGGTCCGGCCCTGCATGGCGAAGATCGTGAAGACCAGCGCCGCGAGCGCTGTGGCCACGAGCAGCAACAGACCGATCGAGTAGCTGTGCGTTGCGGCGTCGTACGTGGCACCCATGATCAGCGGCGGGAAGTAGCCGCCCAGGCCGCCGGCCGCGCTGACCACACCGCTGATGCTGCCGACTTTGCCCTGCGGCGCGAGCACGCCCACCCAGGCGAACACCCCGCCCGTGCCCAGGCCCAGCGCCGCAGCCATGGCGACAAACGTCAGGCCGGCGGGGACGTCGCCGTCGGGCTGCAGGTTCACCACCCAGGCAAGCACGGCGACGCCGGCGAGCGCGACGATCACCACAGGCTTAGGGCCGACCTTGTCGGCCAGCACCCCGCCCACGGGCCTCGCCAGCACGGCGGCGAGCGCAAACCCCGCGGTGCGGGCGCCGGCCGCGCTGGGATCGAAGGCGTAGACATCCCGCAGGTACGTGGGCAGATACGTGGCGAAGGAAACGAAACCCCCGAACAGGACGGCGTAGAGGAAGCACAACTTCCAGGTGACCAGGGTCTTCGCGGCGTCGAGCAGCTTGGGCACCACCGGTGCGTTGCTGCGGGTCCAGCCCGGTGCCTCCTTCAGCCGGAACCAGATGATGACGGCCATGACCGCGAGGATCGCGGCGATCAGCAGGTGGGTGGGAACGTAGCCGATTCCGGCGACCAGCCGCGGGTTCAGGAAGGCCGCCAGGGCCGTTCCGCCCATGCCCGCACCGAAGACGCCGGTGGCGAAACCCCGCCGGGCGGGCTCGTACCAGGCGCTGACGAAGGGGATCCCGACGGCGAAGACAGTTCCGGCGACCCCCAGCAGCACGCCGGCACCCAGCACCAGCGCGAACGAGTCGAGGCTGCCGCCGACGGCCACGAGCAGGATCGGGACGATGGAGGCCAGCAGGACAAAGGTGAACATGGCGCGCCCGCCGTACTTGTCCGTCAGGGCACCGACGACGATCCGCCCGAGCGAGCCGACGAAGACGGGCATGGCCACGAGCACTCCCGTGGCGGCCGGGTTGAGGTGCAGGTGCTGGGTGTAGAACGCGCTCAGCGTGGCGATGGAGTTCCAGGCCCAGAAGCACACCACCGAGGTCGAGGTAGCCAGCGCCAGATTGAGCGCCCGGCCCGCTGGGGCGGTGACGGACGGGGACACTGCTCCGGCCACGGTGGCCTCCTTTTCAGATCAGCAACGCAAGTGGGCAATGCAGGTCAGGGACGCAGTTCGACAGGACAGCCGTGCGCCGGTTCACCGGTTCTTGGTGTCCCGGTCCCGGGTTCCGACGGCGGACCAGCCCCGCCGCGTGGCGACGGTGGAGCTGCGGGCGCCAGCGGTGCCGGCTGTCCCTTTGGCTCCGGCCCCTCCGGTGTCCCGGTCCCGCGAACGGTAGACGATGTAGGGGCGGAAGAGGTAGTGGAACGGCGCCGTGAAAGCGTGGACCAGGCGGGTGAACGGCCAGATCACGAACAGCGCCATGCCCACGAGGGTGTGCAGGTGGAAGGAAAAGGGCGCGGCGGCCATGGCCCCGACGTCGGGCTGGAAGACGAACAGGGAGCGGAACCATGGAGCCACGGTCTCGCGGTAGTTGTGCCCGTGCTCGCCCTCGAAGACGCCCGCCAGGGTGGTCCACAGCCCGAACACAATGGCCGCGGTGAGCACCAGATACATGGTTTTGTCGTTGTTGGTGGTGGCCATGAAGACGGGCCCGGTGGTCCGGCGGCGGTAGATCAGCAGGAGGATCCCGCCCAGGGTTCCCACTCCGGCGATCCCGCCGACCAGCAGGGCGTTGAAATGGTAGAACTCCTGGCTCATCCCGGCCGCCTGGGTCCATGCCATCGGGATGACCAGGCCGAAGAAGTGCCCGGCGATCACGGCGAGCAGGCCAAAATGGAACAGCGGAGAGGCGATCCGCAGCAGCCTGGACTCGTAGAGCTGGGAGGACCTGGTGGTCCAGCCGAACTGGTCGTACTTGTAGCGCCAGATAAGGCCGCCCACCAGCACCACGACCATGACGTAGGGCAGTACGCCCCAGAGCACGATGTCAAGTGCGGTGTTGTCCTGTGCAGTACTGTCCCCTGCGAGGATTTCCATCTCAGGCCCCCTTCACGGGCAGCAGGCGCGGATCATACGGGTCCAGGCCCACCGCTTCGGTCGGCGGCCCGTAGCCGGCCATCCGCATCACGGCCTGCTCATCCGCGGGCGACTTCCCGGGCAGCGTGGCGCAGACGGCCTGCAGGATCCGGGCGTGCGGAAGCTCGTCCCGGAGCAGCCCGAACCGGAGCATCTCCAGGCTTGCCCGGAAGCGGGTCAGCAATTCGCGTCCGGCCCCGAGGTCCACCAGGGCGGCGTATTCGAGGACCATCGGCAGGTAGTCGGGCAGTTCCCCGTGGGTGTCCACCAGGACGTCACTTTGCCGGTAGGTCTTCTTGAAGTTGCCCAGCACTTCGCCGCGGCGCCGGGTGTCCCCGTCGGTCCAGTAGGACAGGTGCAGGGCGTGCCGCTTGCCGAGGTCGAACTCGCGCACGTAGTGGGCCTGGCTTTCCATCGGCGGGGTGGATTCCAGCCGGTCCAGGACCTCGGCGAAGTCCGCCACGGCGCCGGGAAATTCGGCGAGCGCGGCACGCATCAGCGGCACCCTCCCGATCAATTCCTCGTCCGGGTAGGACAGGCACCACGCCGCGGCGAGGTATACGACCTGCTGGCGGCGGCTCATGGTTGCTCCCCCGGCGGAGGGGCCGCCGCGGAGCCGGGAGGCCCCTCCGCCGGCGGGCTGGGCTTTTCCGGAAAGAGCCCGGAGGGTGCTCCGGTGCCGTCCCAGTTGAGCAGGTTCACCCTGCCGCGCAGGGTGGTTTCGCCGGGCGCGGAGCCGGAGGTCTGCCGGTCGCGGAGGGCGTTGAAGGTTTCCACCGCCACCGGGACGGGCCTGCCGCTGGCTTCGCCGAACGGGGCGGAATCCTGCATGCCGGGGCCTCCCTCGAAATCGAGCGAGCAGCCCATCTCCTCGAGGTCGTGCGCCTGCTCGACGTGGGCCTTCGGGATGACATATCGCTCCTCATATTTGGCGATGGCCATCAGCCGGTACATCTCGTACATGGTCTGGCTGTCCATCCCCACGGCTTCGGGGATGGAGTCGTCGGGGTCATTGCCGAGGCTGATGCCGCGCATGAAGGAGCGCATCGCCGCAAGCTTTTTCAGCACCGCGGTGACCCGGTCGGCGTCGCCGGCGGTGAAGAGCTCGGCGAGGTATTCCACCGGGATGCGCAGGGCGTCGATGGCGCCGAAGAGGTTGCCGGCGTCCTCGCCGTCGTGCCCCTGGTCCCGCAGCAGGTCCACCACGGGTGAGAGCGGCGGCACGTACCAGACCATCGGCATGGTCCGGTATTCCGGGTGCAGCGGCAGCGCCACCTTGTAGACCTTGGCCAGTGCGTAGACCGGCGAGCGCCGGGCGGCGTCGATCCAATCCTCCGGGATGCCCTGGGCCCGGGCCTCGGCCCGGACTGCGGGGTCATCCGGGTCCAGCAGCACGTCCATCTGCGCGTCGTACAGTTCCCGGGGGTCGGTGACCGAGGCCGCCGCGGTGACCGCGTCGGCGTCGTACAGGAAAAGCCCCAGATACCGCAACCGGCCCACGCAGGTTTCCGAGCAGACGGTCGGCAGCCCCACCTCCACCCGCGGGTAGCAGAACGTGCACTTCTCGGCCTTGCCGGTCTTGTGGTTGAAATAGATCTTCTTATAGGGGCAGCCCGTGACGCATTGGCGCCAGCCGCGGCATTTGTCCTGGTCCACCAGGACAATCCCGTCCTCGACCCGCTTGTAGATCGCGCCGGAGGGGCAGGAGGCCATGCAGGACGGGTTCAGGCAGTGCTCGCAGATCCGCGGCAGGTAGAACATGAAGGTCTGTTCGTAGGCGAACTTGATCTTGTCTTCGGAGTCCCGGCGGACTTTCTCCACGATCGGGTCCAGGTGGCCGTTCTCCGGGGAACCGCCCAGGTCATCATCCCAGTTCGCGGACCAGGTGATCTTGGTGTCCTCACCGGTGATCAGGGACTTGGGCCGGGCCACGGGGAAGTCGTCGCCCAGGGGCGCGTCCACAAGGGTCTTGTAGTCGTAGGTCCACGGTTCGTAGTAGTCCTTGAGCTCGGGCTGGACCGGGCTGGCGAAGATCCCGAAGAGCTTCTTGACCCGGCCGCCGGCCTTGAGGACCAGCTTGCCGTGCTTGTTCAGCACCCAGCCGCCGCGCCACTTCTCCTGGTCCTCGTAGCGGCGCGGATACCCCTGGCCGGGCCGGGTTTCCACGTTGTTGAACCAGACGTATTCGGTGCCCGCACGGTTGGTCCAGGCCTGCTTGCAGGTCACGGAGCAGGTGTGGCAGCCGATGCATTTGTCCAGGTTCATGACCATGCCCATTTGAGCCATGACTCGCATCAGTACTGCACCTCCTGGGAACGACGGCGGACGGTGGCCACCATGTCGCGCTGGTTTCCGGTGGGACCAAGGTAGTTGAACGCGTAGGCGAGCTGGGCGTAGCCGCCGATCAGGTGCGAGGGCTTGACCAGCAACCGGGTCACCGAATTGTGGATGCCGCCGCGCCGTCCGGTGGCCTCGGATTTGGGCACGTCGATGGTGCGTTCCTGCGCGTGGTGCACATAGACCACGCCCGCCGGCATCCGGTGGCTGACGATGGCCCGGGCCACCAGGACGCCGTTGATGTTCAGGCACTCCACCCAGTCGTTGTCCTTGACCTCGATGGCCGCCGCGTCGGCCGGGCTCATCCAGACGGTCGGGCCGCCTCGGGAAAGCGAGAGCATCAGCAGGTTGTCCTGGTATTCAGAGTGGATGGACCACTTGGAGTGCGGGGTCAGGTAGCGGACCACGACCTCCAGTTTCCCGTCCCGGCCGAGTTTGGGCTCGCCGAAGAGCCGGTGCATGTCCAGCGGCGGCCGGTAGATCGGCAGGGCCTCGCCGATGTCGATCATCCAGTCGTGGTCTAGGAAGAAATGCATGCGCCCGGTCAGGGTGTGCCACGGCTTGAGCCGCTCCACGTTGATGGTGAAGGGGGCGTAGCGCCGGCCGCCGGTCTCGGAGCCGGACCATTCCGGCGAGGTGATCACCGGAACCGGGCCGGCCTGGGTCTGGGAGAAGGTGATGAACTTTTCCTCGGAGCCCTCGGACAGGTCCGCCAGTTTCCGGCCCGTGCGGACTTCCAGGTCCTTGAAGCCCTGCACGGACAGCGCCCCGTTGGTGGTGCCGGAGAAGGCCAGGATGGCCTCGGCCATTTTCGCGTCGGTGTCGATCGCGGGGCGGCCGTCCGCCGCGCCGCCGAGCATCACCCCGTTGGAGCGGCTGAGCCGGTCCAGCGGACCGGCGAGTTTGTAGGTGACATTCTTGACCGTGAAGCCGAGTTTGTCGGCCAGCGGCCCGACGGCGGCGAGCTTGTCCGCGATGGCGGTGTAGTCCCGTTCCACTACGGAAAAAACGGGCATGTTCTGCCCCGGGACCGCGGGGATGGACGTGTCCCGCCAGTCCCGCACGATGCCGCCGGGCTGGGCGAGCTGGCCGGGGGTGTCGTGCTGCAGCGGCACGCTCACCAGGTCCCGGCGGATGCCCAGGTGGGTTTTGGCCTGCCGGGAGAACTCCCGGGCCAGCAGGTGGAAGGCGTCGAAGTCCGTTTTGGTCTCCCACGGCGGGTCGATCGCGGGGGTGAAGGCATGCACGAAGGGGTGCATGTCGGTGGAGGACAGATCGTGTTTCTCGTACCAGGTGGCGGCCGGGAACACAACGTCGGACAGCAGCGTGGTGGAGGTCATCCGGAAGTCCGCTGAAACCAGGAGGTCCAGTTTCCCTTCCGGCGCCTGCTCGTGCCATTTCACGTCCCGCGGTTTGAGCCCCTCGGCGTGGTCGTTGCCCAGGACGTTGTTGTGGGTACCCAGCAGGTTCCGCAGGAAGTACTCGTTGCCCTTGGCCGAGGAGCCGAACAGGTTGGAGCGCCACAGCACGAGGGTCCGGGGCCAGTTTTCCGGGGCGTCGACGTCCTCGATCGCAGGGTTGAGGGTGCGGTTTTTCAGGGCGTCGGCGATGTAGCCCGGGGTGTCCTTCGCCGTTCCGGCGGCGACGGCAGCCTCCGCCTCGTCCGCCACGTCCAGCGGGTTCCGGTCGAACTGCGGGTAGAACGGCATCCAGCCGAGCCGGGCGGACTGCGCCAGGGCGTCCGCGGTGTGCATCCCGTCCAACGCGCCGGTGGAGAGTGGGGATTTCAGCGCGTCCGCGGAGTAGCCGTCCTGCCGCCACTGGTCCGTGTGCATGTACCAGTACCCGGTGCCGATCATGGTCCGCGGCGGCCGGGCCCAGTCCAGCGCGTTCGCCAGCGACACCCATCCGGTGGCGGGGCGCGTCTTTTCCTGGCCGACGTAGTGCGCCCAGCCGCCGCCGTTGCGGCCCATGCAACCTGTCAGCATCACGAGGGCCAGGACCGCCCGGTAGGTGGCGTCGCCGTGGAACCACTGGCAGATCCCGGCGCCCATGATGATCATGGACCGGCCCTTGGACTGCTCGGCATTCCGGGCGAACTCCCGCGCCACCCGGATGCACGCCTGCGCCGGGACGGAGGTGATCTCCTCCTGCCAGGCCGGGGTGTACGGCGTCGCGGCGTCGTCATAGCCGGCGGCCCACGCCCCCGGAAGCCCGTCGCGGCCCACCCCGTACTGGGCCAGCATGAGATCAAACACGGTGGTGACCAGCTGGCCCTCCACCTCCAGGACGGGCACCCCACGCCGGAGCACGCTGCCGGTGCCGTCCGCCGCCTCGAAGCACGGCAGCAGGATCTCGGCGCTCGCCCCGGAGACCTCGCGCAGCGACAGCGCCGGTTCGATCCCTTCGAGGTCCAGGTTCCATTTGCCCTCGCCGCTGCCGGAATAGCGGAACCCCATGGAGCCGTTGGGCACCGCAGGGCGCCCGGCCTTCTTGTCGAACAGCACGGTGCGGAAGGCCGCGTCCTCCGCCCCGGCTTCGGCCGGGAGGTCGCGGGCGGTGAGGAACTTGGACGGGGTGAGGGAGCCGTCGTCGCGCCGTTCGAGCCGGACCAGGAACGGCAGGTCGGTGTACTGGCGGACGTAGTCGGAAAAGAACGGCACGTCGCGGTCGACGAAGAATTCCTTGAGCATGACGTGCCCCATGGCCATCGCCAGCGCCGCGTCCGTTCCGGCCTGGGCTGGGAGCCACTCATCGGCGAACTTCGTGCTGTCCGCATAGTCCGGACTGACCGTCACCACCTTGGTGCCGCGGTACCGGACCTCGGCCATCCAGTGCGCGTCGGGGGTGCGGGTCACGGGGACGTTGGAGCCCCACATCATGAGGTACCGCGCGTCCCACCAGTCCCCGGATTCCGGGACGTCGGTCTGGTCCCCGAACACCTGGGGGCTGGCCACGGGGAGGTCGGCGTACCAGTCGTAGAAGGACGTCATCACCCCGCCGATCAGCTGGATGAAACGGGTCCCGACGGCGTGCGAGACCATGGACATCGCCGGGATGGGCGAGAAACCGGCACAGCGGTCCGGGCCGTAGGCCTTGATGGTGTTCACGTGCGCGGCGGCGGCGATTTCGATCGCTTCCTGCCAGGAGACGCGGACCAGGCCGCCCTTGCCGCGCGCCTGCTGGTAGCGGCGGCGCCGTTCGGGGTCACCCACGACGTCGGCAAAGGCCAGCACCGGGTCCCCCAGCCGGGCCTTGGCCTCGCGGTACATCTCCACGAGGACACCCCGGGCATAGGGGAACCGCACGCGTGTGGGCGAGTAGGTGTACCAGGAGAAGGCGGCCCCGCGCGGGCAGCCCCGCGGCTCATATTCCGGGCTGTCCGGGCCCACGGAGGGGTAGTCGGTCTGCTGCGATTCCCACGTGATGATGCCGTCCTTGACGTACACCTTCCACGAGCAGGAGCCGGTGCAGTTCACCCCGTGGGTGGACCGGACCACCTTGTCGTGGCTCCAGCGGTCCCGGTAGAAGATGTCGCCCTTGCGGCCGCCCTCCCGGAACACCGCCCTGCCGTCGTCGGTCTGGTCCCATTTCGTGAAGAATCGGCCCAGCTTCAACATTGCATCCGAGGCGGGTCCGTCCAACCCCGCGGAGCCTCCGGCAGTCATGCCCTCAAGCTAGGGTGCAGCATCTGGCCCGGATAGGGCCTTAGGACACTGGGCCGCACCGCCAGAGCGGTGTCGGGCCGGAGCTGCCCGGTCTGCGCCGCAGGTCAGGGAACGTTGTGGGAGGCGTCCCGCTCAGGCTCGCTGTTCAGGGCTTGCTGTTCAGGCGAAACTCTCTAGTTCGACGCCGGCCGCCTGCAGCGCCGCACGCACCGCGGTGGCCGCGGCCAGGGATCCCGGCGTGTCGCCGTGCAGGCACAGCGAGTCCGGCGCCAACCGGAGCACGGTGCCGTCCACGGCCTCGACTTCGCCCGTCGTGGCCAGGCGCACCGCCCGCTCGGCGATCCGGCCGGCGTCGTCCAGCACGGCACCGTCCTGTGAGCGCGGCACCAGGGTGCCGTCCGGGAGGTAGGCGCGGTCGGCGAAGGCTTCGGAGAACACGGGGTGGCCGGCTTCCTTGGCGATGCCGAGCAGCGCGGAGCCCGGGAAGCCGAGAACGGGCAGTCCGGGATCATAGGCCTGGATGGCGGCGATCACGGCGGACGACTGTTCGGCGTCGCGCACGGTGCGGTCATACAGCGCCCCGTGCATCTTGACGTAGTCCACCGAGGCGCCGACCGCGTGCGCCACGCCGTCGAGGGCGCCGAGCTGGTACAGCACGGCACCGAAGAGATCATCGAAGGTCATGTCCAGGGCGCGGAGGCCGAACCCGGCCAGGTCCGGGTACCCGATGTGGGCCCCCACCCGGACGTCGAGCTCGTACGCGGCCCGGCAGGTGTCCAGCATGGTCACGGGGTCGCCGGCGTGCATGCCGCAGGCCACGCTGGCGCTCGTGACAAGCGGGAACATGGCGGCGTCGTCACCCATGGTCCAGGTCCCGAAGGAGTCTCCCAGGTCAGCGTTCAGATCCAAAACGTGCCGCCATCCTTCGTTGAAGCCTTCTCTGAGACGTTCCGGGCGCCGCTGGCCTGCGGCGTGTCCCGGTAATCGTCCGGCGCGTCGTACAGCGCGGCCGGCCCGGAAGTTTGCGCCAGGGCCCGCAGTTCTCCCGGAATCGTGTCCGGTATGGGACCGAACGCTTCCTTGGCGTTGGCGACGACCGCGCGGGCCATCAGCCGGTTGCCGACGCCGCCCACGACGGCGCCGACGCCGAAGGGCAGGGCGCGGCCCAACCAGGCCGTGCCCTGCTTTTTCAGCAGGGAGCGCAGGAACATCGTCTGGATCCGCTCGCGCACGGTGCCGAAGCCGGCGAGGGGAACGCGGCGGGTGAAGGCGGCGGTCCAGGCCTGGGACGGGCCCTTGCCCCGGCCGGCTGCCTGTCCGCTCAGCGAGCTCAGCAGCTCGGTGCCTTCCTCGCCCAGCATGATCGCCATGACGAGCGTGCTCGCCCGGTCCGGATCCACCATCCGCACGCCGTGCAGTTCGGCCAGCGCCGTGGAGTACAGGGCGGTGGCCTCCAGGAAGCCGACGGCCGCGGCGGCCGAGAGTCCCAGTGCTGCCGCGGTGCCGACGCCCGGGATCACAGCCGCTCCGCCGACCAGCGCCCCGCCACCGGTGACGGCCAGCAGGTAATCGCGCTCCAGGATCGCGGCGAGCTGCGCCGACGAGGCCTGCGGGTGCCTGCGCTGGAGCCTGCGGATATTGGCCAGCACCAGCGGGCGCTGGACTTCAACAGCGCGCAGGAGCACATTGTGAAGGCCGGGCCGGGGCTGGCCGGCGGCGTCGAACATCGCGCTGTGGGCTGTTTCCTGGGCAATCTTCATTGCCGGGTTGCTGCGCTTGGCCATGATCGCCTCTCGTCGGAACCGTAAAAGTAAGTTCACTTAACACTAGGGCACGCGCCGGGCAGACCCGGCCCCGCCGGCGGCGGACGGCCCGGGTGGCTAGCGCGGAGTGCGGATGAGCTTCTTGTTGACGAACTCGTCCATGCCGAACCGGCCCAGTTCACGGCCGACGCCGGAGCGCTTGACGCCCCCGAACGGCAGGTCCGCCTGGGTCTGGGCCACGGAGTTGATGAACACCATGCCGGTATCCAGCTGGTCCGCGACCTCCTGGGCCCTGGTCACGTCGGCGCTGAACACCGAGCCGCCCAGGCCGTACGGGGAGCCGTTGGCCAGTTCGATCGCCTCGGCCGCATTCGCCACCTTGTAGATGACCGCGGCGGGACCGAAGAGTTCCTCGGAGAACGCGCGCATGTCCGGCGTCACGTCGGTCAGAACGGTCGGTTCAACGAACGCTCCCGGACCGTCCACGTGGTGTCCGCCCGTCCGGAGGCTGGCGCCCTTGTCCACGGCGTCCTGAATCTGCTCGATGAAGCCGTCGGCAGCGCTTTGGGAGGACAGGGGGCCGAACGTCGTGTCGGCCTGCAGCGGGTCCCCCGGCTTGATCCTGGCCATCCGTGCCGTGAACTTCTCCACAAAGGCGTCGTAGAGGTCCTCCACCACAATGAACCGCTTGGACGCCGTGCACGCCTGCCCGGCGTTACCCATGCGGCCGCCGACGGCCGCCTTGACGGTGGCGTCCAGGTCCTCGGAATCAAGCACGATGAACGGGTCGCTACCGCCGAGTTCCAGGACATACTTTTTCAGGTTCCGCCCGGCCACCTCGGCAACAGCGGAACCGGCCCGCTCGCTCCCGGTGAGCGAAACACCCTGGAGACGGTCATCCGCGATGATTTCCGCGACCTGCTCGTTGGTCAGGAACAGGTTGACGTAAGCGCCGTCCGGGAGACCGGCGTCTTTGAAGATCTGTTCGATCGCCAGGGCGGACTGCGGGCAGCTTCCGGCGTGCTTGAGCAGGATCGTGTTGCCAAGGACCAGGTTCGGAGCGGCAAACCGTGCCACCTGGTAGTAGGGGTAATTCCACGGCATGATGCCCAGCAGCGGTCCCACCGGAGCGGAGCGGACCACGGCCTCGCCGCCGCCCCTGACGTTCAGCGGCTCGTCCTTGAGGAATCCGGGGCCCTCGGTGGCGTAGTAGGAAAAGATATCGGCAACAAGCTTCACTTCACCGCGGGACTGGGCCAGCGGCTTGCCCATTTCGGTGCTGATCAGCCGGGCCAATTCGTCCTGGCGTTCCAGGTACAGCTCGGCGACGCGCGCCAGAATCTTCGCCCTGTCTTCGGCAGGGCCGGAGCGCCAGGCGCGGAAGGCCTCCTGCGAGGCGGCGAGCGCCTGCTCCACCTCGGCTGCGGTTGCAACCGGGAATTCCCTCAGCGTTTCTCCGGTTGCGGGGTTCACTGTCTTGCAGGCAGTCATTGATCCACCATCTCCGTTTCGTGGCTAGTCGAGCCGAATCAGGCGCAGTCCGTCGGGGCGCCCGTACGGCGCCGGCGTCCGTCTCCGCCCAGTGCACGGGGCCAGCCTGCCTCATGAGCAGAACCGGTCCCGTTAGGCGGCAACCCCGACGCCGCGCTGACTATTCCGTGAGAGACGACGCTCACGGCACGGCGGCGCAACGCCACCCGGGCGCACCGCCCGGGTGGCGGCGGCTCAGACCGCGGCCCGCACCACCGGGATCGACGCCGTCGGGAGGCCGCTAGGGAAGATGGTGGGCTCGGGGGCCGCGACCGGGGCCAGCGGAACCCGGACGGTTTCGGTGCCCACGGTGAGCAGTTCCCCGCGCACGTCGACGTCAAGCGGTGCGCCGTCCCGGACGGTCAGGGTGATGGAGCCCTGATCGAGCCCGACGTGCAGGAGCCGGCCCTGGATCTTCAGGCAGAACTCGAGTCCGTCCCATTCGGCGGGCAGGCGCGGGTCGAAGTACGGCACGGCGCCCTGGTCCCGGAGGCCGGCGAAGCCGCTGACCAGCGAGCTCCACACGCCGCCGGTGGAGGCGATGTGCACGCCGTCGATCGTATTGCCGTGGGTGTCGTCGAGGTCGATGAACAGAGCGTGGGTGAAGTGGTCCAGCGCGGCCTTGCCGTAGCCGACCTCGGCGGCCATGATCCCCTGGACGCAGGCGGACAGGGTGGAGTCGCCGGTGGTGATGGGGTCGTAGAAATCGAAGGCGCGGCGCTTTTCCTCGGCCGTGAAGTCCTGCCACTGCAGGAACATGGCCAGCACTGTGTCGGCCTGTTTCAGGACCTGGTGCCGGTAGATGACCAGCGGGTGGAAGTGCAGCAGGAGCGGGTACTTGGACCGGGGCGTGGTCCAGTCCCACGGCTCCAGGGTCATGAAGTCGTTGTCCTGGGAGTGGACCTGAAGGTCCTCGTCGTAGGGCAGCTGCATCCGGTTCGCGGCCTGTTCCCAGAGCTCGCGTTCGGCGTCGCCGATCTCGGGGTGGTCCAGGGCGGCGGCGGCGCGGAGGTTAAAGCGGGCCATGACGTTGGTGTAGAGGTTGTCGTTGACCACCGCGGTGTATTCGTCCGGGCCGGTGACGCCGTGGATGTGGAAGAGCCCGTCCTTGCCGAAGAAGCCCAGGGACACCCACATCCGGGCGGTTTCGATCAGTAGTTCGGCGCCGAGGGTTTCTTCGAAGGCCCGGTCCCCGCTGGCCCAGATGTACCGGTTGGTCGCGAAGGCGATTGCTGCGGCGATGTGGAACTGGGCGGTCCCGGCCGCGTAGTAGGCGCTGGCCTCAAGCCCGTTGATGGTCCGCCACGGGAACAGGGCGCCGTCGACGCTGAGCTCCTTGGCCCGGATCTTGGCCTCGGGCAGGAGGTCGTGGCGGAATTCCAGGACCTGCCGGGCGTTGCCCGGGTTGGTGTAGGTCAGGTAAGGCAGCAGGTACACCTCCTGGTCCCAGAAGTAGTGGCCGTCATAGCCGGAGCCGGACACGCCCTTGGCCGGGATGCCGGCCACATCGGCGCAGGCGGTGGCCTGGGCGAGCTGGAACAGGTTCCAGCGGACGGCCTGCTGAAGCTCGGACTGGCCCGCCACCACGATGTCGCTCGTCGTCCAGTAGGCGCGGTAGTGGGCCTCGCTCTGGGCGAAAATCTCGCTAACCGGCTTGAGGCCGGCTTCGGCGTTGTCCGCGAGGTCCTCGGCGGCCTGGCCCACGGCGTAGCTGACGCTCTTCTCCAGCACGAACGGCTCCTCCGCGCTGACGGCGAGGACGTAGCGGACGCTGCTGTCGTCCTGGTCCACCAGGGTGTCGAACGGCTGCACCCCGGCCGAGGTCCAGTGATCCACCGCCATCCCGAGCCGCTGCTTGGATTCCGCGGCCTCCCAGGACAGGCGCAGGGAACCGTCGCCGCCGTCGAGCCGCAACGGCAGCAGCACCCGCCCGGCGTGGCGGCCGGCGCGGCGCGGGTCGTGGGCGGAGTGGTCCTCCACCGGCTGGTCCTGGCGGTTGATCACCGAGGACGTCACGTCCGCGGAGATGTCTCGGTCGGCCGCCACCTCGAGGCTGATGCCCAGCGCGCCGCGGGATTCGTAGCCGACGGCCCGGCGCTCGGTGGTGGTCACGGTGGCGCCGGAGCGGCACTGCCACGTGATCCGGCATTCGTACAGGCCGGTGGCGAAGTCCACGCTGCGGCGGTAGTCCAGCACCGTGGACTCCTCCAGGCTCAGCGGCTCGCCGTCGACGATCACTGTGAAGTTGTTGGCGTCCGGGACGTACAGGATCCGCTGCCCGGTCCGGGCGAACCCGTAGGCGTTCTCCGCATGCTTGATGTCCCAGGTCTCATGGAAGCCGTTGATGAAACTGCCCGGAAGCTCGGCATCGGCGGCGGCCCAATGCGCGCCGCGGATCCCCAGATGCCCGTTACCCAGGCTGAACAGGGTCTCCAGGGTGCCGGCATTGCCGGGAAGGTGGACGGTCTCGACCAGCTGCCAGGGATCGTTGGGGAACCGGGCGCGGTCCGAGGTGATGAGAGCCATGGTTGAGGGGTTCCTTCGGGGGTGAACGGGGTGAGCGGTGCGGGAGGATGCCGCGGGCAGGCGGTGCGGGCGGCCGGGAACGGGCGCCGGGCTAGAGCAGTTCGGCGAGGTCGTTGACCACTACCGTGGCGCCGGCGTCGAGCAGGGTCTGCCGGCCGGCGCCTCGGTCGACGCCGATCACCGAGCGGAAGTCTCCCGCGCTGCCGGCCTGGACGCCGGAGACGGCGTCCTCCACCACGACGCACTGATCGCTCGGCAGTCCCAGGAGGCGTGCGGCGTATTCATAGGTGGCCGGGCTGGGCTTGCCGGGCAGGCCCTCGGTGACCGCGACGACGCCGTCGACCACCACCGGGAAGTAGTCGGACAATCCGGCCGCCTTGAGCACGGCCGGGGCATTGCGGGAGGAGGAGACGACGGCGAGCTTGAGCCCGCGGACCAGTGCGGCGTCGACAAAGCGGACGGAGCCCTCGTACGGCTGGACCCCGCCGGCTTCGACGATGTCGTTGAAGACCTTGTTCTTGCGGTTGCCGAGTCCGTGGACGGTGTCGTGGGCGGGGTCGTCGTCCGCCGGGCCCTCGGGCAGCACAATCCCGCGGGAGGCCAGGAAGTCCCGGACGCCGTCGAACCGCGGCTTGCCGTCGATGTGGTCGAAGTAGTCGCTCTCCCGGTACGGGGCGGCGTCGGGAACCGAGGCCAGGAAACCGTCGAAAAGTTGTTTCCAGGCATGCTCGTGCACCACCGCGGTGGGCGTCAGGACGCCGTCGAGGTCAAAAAGAATGGCGGAAGCGCCGGAAAGCGCACCGGCGAGGCCGGAGGTATCGGGAACTGAAGTCATGGGTCATAGTCCTTTCAGACGGCGGGCATGCACGACGGTCTTGTTCAAAACTCTTGAGGTGCCCGGTTCACGGGCGTTGGCTGAGACCGGTTGTTTGAGGTCATCCGGCGCGACGGCGGCCGTTGCCTGTGGTGCTCTGCCGGGGGCACCGGGCCTCCGGCGCCGGGAGCCATCCGGTTGGCCCGGGTTCAGCGGGTTCAGCCGGTTCAGCCGGTTCATTCGGTTCAGCGGGGGATTGTGCTCGTGCGCTCTACCAGTTTCGTTTCCAGCAGATGGCTCGACGGCGGCCCGGCCGGTGGCGGATTGGGGAGGCCCGAGCGATGAAGCCTGTCAATCAGCAGGCTGGCCGCGAAAGCGCCCTGGTCGGCCACGGGCTGGGCCATTGTGGTCAGGCCCAGGAACCAACTCATCTGGTGATCGTCTATTCCCATGATGGACACGTTTTCCGGCGCTGACAAACCGAACTCCCGCAAGGCCATGAGCGCGCCGAACGCTGTTTCGTCGCAACCGGCGAAGATCGCGGACGGCATCCGGCGGTTCTCCATGAGCTCCACCATGGCCAGCCGGCCGCCCTCGATGCTGGAACCGGCGTCGACCACAAGGTCCGGATCGGCTGTGAGGCCGTGGTCGGAAAGGGCCAGTTCGAAGCCCCTGCGCCGTTCGCTGGCGGTCACCAGGGAGGGCGCGCCGGTTTCGCTGCCGGCGAGGATGGCAAGGTCCGTGTGGCCTAATCCCAGCAGGTGGTTCGTGGCCGCGCGGGCGGCGTCCTCGTTGTCGATGCCCACGTTGTCCCACGGGACGTCGTGCATCCCGACGCTGGCCACGGCGAGGCCCGATGCCGCGAGAGCGGCCATTTCGGCCTCACCGAGGGCAATGTTGAGCAGCAGGACGCCGTCCACGCGCTGCGCCAGGCCGGCTAGGTCGCCGAAGAGTTTCTGCTGCACAGTGGGCCGGTTCCTGAGGCTGATCAGGACGGTGTCGTAGCCGCCGTCGGCAAAGACTTCCTCGGCAGCTTCCACCGCCCGGGCAAAGAACCAGGCTGTGGCGGTCGGGGCGATGATGGCCACGGAGCCGGTGCTTCCGCCGGCGAGCCGGGATGCTGCGGACGATGCTTTGTAGCCGAGCCGGGCCGCCGCGTCATTGACCCGCGCCCTGGCGTGTTCGGAGACGTTGGGGAGCTGCCGGAGCGCGCGGGAGACGGTGCAGATGGAGAGCCCGGAGAGCGCGGCGACGTCCTGGATGGTCACGCGCGAGGTCTTGGCCTGCGGCACGGGCTCAGCCCTTTCTTCCCCCTGAAGTAGTGGGCCCGGTGTTCATGGCCGAGGTCGATTGTAAACGCTTACAAATTTGGCATGCAAGTGGACGATCCGGACTGCCCGACGGATGGTCAGCGGACGGATCAGCTCAGGTCAGCGGACCGGTCAGCTCAGGTCAGCGGCCCGGTCAGCTCAGGTCAGCGGCCCGGTCAGCGCAGGACGTAGTGGCGCAGGAACGCACCGACATCCACGAGCTCGGCCTTCGAAATCGAATGGCCCATGCCGGGATAGGTCCGGGCCGTGAGCTGGGTGTTCCGGTGGAGCCACTCCTCGGTGTGTTCGGTGGCGGCGTCGTTGATGACGACATCGCCCCTGTCCCGGCCCCAAAAGAACGGCGGCCGGGAGGTAAAGGATTCGCTCATGGCTAGGAGTTCGTTGTCCAGGACAAAGCCCGAGAGGCCCACGACCGCGCGGAACTGTTCCGGCCGGAGCCGCAGAAGCGTGCTGGCCATGGCCATGCCCTGCGAAAATCCGAGCAGGCTGACACTGCTGTGCCGGGCCTTGACCGATTCGATCCATGCGAACACCGAGTTCGTGGAGGCGATGACGTCGGCAAAGTCATGCGTGAGGAAGTAGTCCAGCAGGAACCAGCCGTAGTAGTCTCCGATGTCCTTGGGCCCGCGCAGGGCGGCGCAGCTAAACTCCGGCGGCAGGGCACCGAACAGCTTGGCCATGCGGGATTCGTCCGTGCCGTAGCCGTGCAGCATCACCAGCAACGGCGTGCCGGCGCGTTCGTGTTCAGGCTTTGACCAGACGACCGTCTCCATGGGCTCAGCCTATCCAGACCTGCCGCTCGCTCCGGGCCCGGGGCCCGCCCCTGAGGATCGGGGCCGACACTTCCTCGGATATCTGACCTGCAGGGGTTTCCGCTACGAAACCGGATTCTCGCACCCCTGATCCGCGGTGCGGCCTCCCGAAAGCGGCGCGGTGGTCCGGAAACGGTGCGGAAAATTCCCGGCGAGGCGGACTGCGTTTCATTGAAACAGCCGGGGCGGGGTTGTAGCGTGACGCTGGACAGCATGCTTATCATCCCCCATCCGCCCCACAGGGCACCAAGGAGCACTCCATGAGAATCGGTTCCGCAATCTTCCTCATCGCCCTCGGCGCCATCCTCGCCTGGGCCGTCACCCCGGGACTGATTCCCAATGTGAACCAGGCCATGATCGGCTACATCCTGATGGTGGTGGGAGTTATCGGACTCATCGCATCACTCGTCCTCGCCTCCCCCGGACGCGGCCGCACCCGCCGCGTCAGCGAAAGCCGCACGGTTGTGGACCCCAACACCGGCGAGACCATCACCCGCAATGAGAGCCGCGACGCCGGCATCTGAGCCCTACCCGCGCACCCTGCACGGCGCGGAATCCAACGACCCGGAAGCCGGGCCGGACTTCAATGTCGGGCCCGGCTTCCGCCATGTTTCTCACCAAGCAGCCGCCCAGACCGCACATGCCCAACCCTCGGCGCCATCACTGGACATGTCCCCCGGATCTCCCGCCCGCAGGCCCGGCCCGAGCGCAGCACATACCCAGCCCCCGACGCGAGCAACGGACATATTCCCAAATTGCCCACCGCCAAGCCCGACCACTGGACATGTCCCCCGGCATCTCCAGGCCGCACGCCCAGCCCGAACGTCAGCCCAGAGTGCACACGCCCAACCCTCGGCACCATCACTGGACATGTCCCCCGGAGCCCGGCCCGAGTGCAGCACATGCCCAGCCCCCGGGGCGAAGAGTGGACATACTCCCATCCTGCCCACCCCTCGGCGCGAGCACTGGACATGTCCCGCAGGGGCCGCGCGTCACTTCTGCGTTCATGTTGTTTTTCATTGACAAACCAACAAGAACAAAGATAAAGTCAAACAATTCCACTTCATGTGATGGGAGTCACTGAAGCCCTAAGAACGCAGAACAACAACCAAGTCAGACGCAGTACGCAATGGAGGGTAAGTGTTCGCCGAAGAACGCCAGCAGCTGATCGTGGGGCTCATCTACGCCAGCGGCCGGGCCAGCGTCACGGACCTGGCCGAACGCTTCAGCATCACCACCGAGACCATCCGCCGGGACCTCGCCGCCCTGGAAGCTGCCGGCAGCGTCCGCCGGGTGCACGGCGGCGCGGTTTCCCCGGACCGCTTCAGCACCACGGAAGAAAGCATCCTGGAGCGGACCGTCCAGCGGCAGCCCGAAAAGACTCGCATTGCCGAGGCCGCCCTGGCCCTGATTCCCCAGAGCCTCAGCGGCAGCATCCTGATCGACGCCGGCTCGACCACGGAGGCCCTCGCCGAACTCCTGGCCGCCCGGGCCGCCGGGGTCGCAGCAACGGGCGGCCTCCCGGCGACCGGGCCCGAGGCCGAACTCGTCGTCATCACCCACTCCCTGCCCATCGCCTCCCGGCTGTCCGGCGAACCGGGCATCGCCCTGCACCTGCTCGGCGGCAAGGTCCGCGGGCTGACCCAGGCCGCGGTCGGCCAGTCCACGGTGGAGGCCGCGCGCCGGATCCGCCCGGACATCGCGTTCATCGGCACCAACGGCATCCATGCAGCCTTCGGGCTGAGCACACCCGATCCTGAAGAAGCCGCCGTCAAGGCGGCCTTCGTCCAATCAGCGCGCCGCATTGTGGTGCTGGCTGATTCCTCCAAGCTGGATGCAGAGACGCTGGTCCAGTTCGCCTCGTTGAAAGATCTGGACACCGTGATCACAGACACGCAACCTAGCCGGGAACTCGCCGACGCCCTTGCGGAAGCCGGAGTGGAGGTGGTGGTCGCGTGATTGTCACCCTCACCGCCAACCCCAGCCTGGACCGCACCGTGGCGTTACCCGGCCCCCTCCTCCGCGGGGAAGTGCAGCGGGCCGTCTCCGTCCGCCAGGAATCCGGGGGCAAGGGAGTCAATGTCTCCCGCGCCCTCGTGGCCTCGGGGCTCAAGACCATCGCGGTCCTTCCCGGCGCCGAGGCCGACCCTGTCCTCGCCGGCCTGCGGGACACGGAGGTGCCGTTCGCTGCCCTCCCGATCGGCGAACCGCTGCGCAGCAACGTGGCCCTCACTGAGCCCGGCGGCGTCACCACCAAGATCAACGAACCCGGACCGGTCCTCAGCGAGGACCAGCAGGAGGCCCTGATCAGCCTGTTGCTGGACCACGCCCGCGGTGCCGCCTGGGTTGTCCTGGCCGGCTCGCTCCCACCCGGAGTTCCGGCCGACTTCTACGCCACCGTCATCCGGCGGCTGCGTTCCCTGTTTGATGGCGAGGCCGCACCCCGGGTCGCCGTCGACTCCTCCGGCGAACCTCTCGCCGCAGCGGTCTCCGGCGACGCCTCGGGAATGCCGGACCTCTTGAAACCCAACGCCGAGGAACTGGCAGAACTGGCTGCGGCAGCCGGCTTCGCCACGCACAAATCCGCCGAGGAGCTCGAAGCGGACCCGGAGGCTGCAGCAGCAGCAGCCGCCGCCGTCGTGCGCTCCGGAGTGGGTGCCGTACTGGCCACCCTCGGCTCCAAGGGTGCCGTTCTTGTAACGGCCGACGGCGCGTGGCTGGCCACGCATCCGCCGGTCACCGCGGTCAGCACTGTCGGCGCCGGCGATTCGTCGCTGGCCGGATACCTGCTCGCCTCCAGCCAGGGCGCCGCCCCGGTCGATTGCCTCCGTCAGGCGGTGGCCCATGGTGCCGCCGCCGCTTCCCTGCCGGGCTCCACTGTCCCGGCAGTCAACCAAACCACCCCTGATGCCGTAACCATCACGGCCCTCCGGAAGGATTGACAGTGACTCAGCTCATTACCACCGAACTGGTCGAGCTCGACCAGAACCTGGGCAGTTCGCCCGAGGACGTGATCCGGCACCTGGCAGGCAGAGTTGCGGCCAACGGACGCGCCACCGAGGTCGAAGGCCTCTTCGCCGACGCCTTCGCCCGGGAGTCCAAGACCGCCACGGGTGTCCCGGGCGGCATCGCAATCCCGCACTGCCGCTCGACGGCGGTCACCGAGCCCACCCTGGCGATGGCGCGGCTGTCCCAGCCGGTCGACTTCGGCGCCAAGGACGGGCCCGCGGACCTGATCTTCTTCATTGCCGCTCCTGAGGGCGCGGACCAGGAGCACCTGAAGCTGTTGTCGAAGCTGGCCCGGTCCCTGATCAAGAAGGACTTCACGGCCAGCCTGCGCACCGCGACCTCCCCGGCGGAGATTGTCGAGCTCGTCGAAGCCGCACTGGCGGACAAGCCCTCCGCCCACGCCGCTGCCGCGCCGGCCGCTGCCGCCGCAGGCGCTGGCGCTGGCACTGGCACTGGCGCAGCCACTGGGGCCGCAGCTGGCACTGCCGGGGAAGGCACGGGCACGGCGAAGGCCAAAGGCCCCAAGCGCCTCGTCGCCGTGACGGCCTGCCCCACCGGCATCGCCCACACCTACATGGCCGCCGACTCGCTGGTCGCCGCGGCCAAGGAAGTCGGCGTGGACCTGCAGGTGGAAACCCAGGGGGCCTCCGGCGCCAAGGCCCTTGACCCCGCCGTGATCGCCGCCGCCGACGCCGTGATCTTCGCGGTGGACGTGGACGTGCGCGGCAAGGAGCGCTTCGCCGGCATGCCGGTGATCAACGCACCGGTCAAGCGCGGCATCGACGAACCGGACAAGATGGTTGCGGAAGCACTGGCGGCCGCGGACAACCCGCACGCCCGCCGCGTCCCGCACTTCGCTGAGGACCAGGCCGAACACAACGCCGAGGAAAAGGGCGAGCACATCGGCACGAAGCTGAAGAAGGCGCTGCTCACAGGTGTCAGCTACATGATCCCGTTCGTGGCAGGCGGCGGTCTGCTGATCGCCCTCGGCTTCCTGTTGGGCGGCTACACCATCACCGGCTTCGCGGACAAGATCCTGGCAGAGAACAGCCTCTTCAATCTGCCCACCGTGTACCCGGAACTGGCGTGGGGCCCGATGGGCGCGTACCTGGGTGCCGTGTTCTTCAAGATCGGCGCCCTGTCCCTAGGCTTCCTCGTGCCCGCACTGGCCGGCTACATCGCTTACGGCATCGCTGACCGGCCCGGCATCGCCCCGGGCTTCGTGTCCGGCGCCGTAGCCGTCTTCATGGGCGCAGGCTTCCTCGGCGGCATTGTGGGCGGCCTGCTCGCCGGCTACGTGGCGCATTCGATCGGCAAGCTCAACGTGGCCCGCTGGCTGCGCGGCCTGATGCCGGTGGTTATCATCCCGCTCGTGGCGTCGCTCGTTTCATCGGGCATTCTGTTCATTTTCCTCGGCAGGTACGTCGCCGCCGTCACCACCGGGCTCAACAACTTCCTGGCCGGCCTGACCGGCGCCAGCGCCATCGCCCTGGGCATTGTCCTGGGTCTGATGATGTGCTTCGACCTCGGCGGTCCGGTCAACAAGGTGGCTTACTCCTTCGCCGTCGCCGGCCTGGGAGCCGCGTCCATCACGAACCAGGCACCGTGGCAGATCATGGCGGCCGTCATGGCCTCCGGCATGGTCCCGCCGCTGGCCATGGCGCTGGCCTCGACCGTGCTGAACAAGCGACTCTTCAGCCTGGCGGAACAGGAAAACGGCAAGGCCGCCTGGCTGCTGGGAGCCTCGTTCATCTCCGAAGGCGCCATCCCCTTCGCCGCCGCCGACCCGCTCCGCGTCATCCCCGCCAGCATGCTGGGCGGTGCCGTGACCGGTGCCATCTCGATGGCAGCAGGGGTGGGATCGAAGGCCCCGCACGGCGGAATCTTCGTCTTCTTCGCGATCGATCCCTTCCTGATGTTCGTCGTCGCGATCGCGGCCGGTACGGTCGTGAGTGCCTTCGCCGTGATCGGGCTCAAGCGCTGGGCAGTCAAGAAGCCGGTTGATACGGTGGAAACGGTTCCCGTAGCCGCCTAAGCCAGTCCAGGGCGACTTTCCAAGCAGATATTCACAGCTGATAAACACCCAAGCTGACTTCAAGGAGCAGAAATGACCGAACGTAACGCCACCATTGCCAGCCGCGTCGGGCTGCACGCCCGCCCGGCCGCCATCTTCGCCGAGGCTGCGGGCGAGTTCGACCACCTCGAGATCACGATCGCCCGCCTGGGCGAGCCGGAGGACGAGGCCATGGACGCCGCCAGCATCCTGTCGCTGATGAGCCTGGGCGCTTCGCACGGCGAGGTTGTGGTGTTGCGTGCCGAGGGCGAAGGCGCCGACGCCGCCCTGGATCGCCTCGTGCAGATCCTTGAGACGGATCACGACGCCGAATAGCCGCACCGTCCGGCGCCTGCGCCCGGACACCCGGCAGTAACAAGCAGCATCAGAAGGCCCGGCCGCCCCCGACGAGGGGGCGCGCCGGGCCTTCGTGTTCCCGGGCATCGCCGGGGCCCTGTGCGCTATCCGCGATCGTTGTCAGCGGGCTTAGTAAGTGCTTGTCACCGCCTTGCGGCGCGGCTAGTTTGGAATCCGCGGCGGCAGCGTCCGCGGGCCGTCGCGGAATGGTTCCCAGCCGAAGGAGATGATCGCGTGACACGCGTGCAAAAGAGCATCGGGGCGGACGTTGCTGCGCCGGCCACCCGACGCCGGCGGCCGCCGTTCAGGGAGATCGCCGCCGGACCGGCCGCTGACGAGACCCGGGAGCGGTAGCCATGCCGACGAAGAAGGGCGAACCCCGCGGTTCAGAGAGCCCGAGCATCAAGGACCCCGAGCTCTTCGAGAAGCTGGTCGAGGACGGCGCATCAAAACAGAAGGCCGCCCGGATCTCCAATGCGGCGGCGAAGCGCGGCCGGTCCGCGGTGGGCCGCAAGGGCGGCAAGGCCGGGGACTACGAGGACTGGACGGTCCCGCAGCTCAAGGAACGGGCCAAGGAGATCGGCCTCAAGGGCTACTCGGCCAAGAAGAAGAGCGAGCTCATCTCCGCCCTGCGGAACTCCTGAGTCTGATGGCCGCGGCATCCCTGTCCACGGTCTCAGGCGCCCTTGCGCGCCCTTGCCGCCGTGGTCTTGGATGGTGTCGCTTTGGGAGCCGCCTTAGGCGCCGCGCCCTTCGCAGTGGCGGCCCGGCTTTCGCCGGCGCTGCTTTCAGTGGCGCCGCCTTCGCGGGTCTTCTTGGCGGCAGCCTTGGGGGCGGCAGCCTTGGAGACGGCCCCGGCCGGTGCCTTGGCCGGCGCCTCGACCGCGGTCTTCGACCCGCTCCCGGTAGCCGCCGTACCACCTCCGCGCTTCTTCTCCAGGCTCCGTTTGAGGGCCTCCATCAGGTCAATCACTTCGCCGGTGCCGGTTTCGGCAGCGGCGGCGCCAAACGTTTCTTCGGTGTCCAGGGACTCCCCCTTCTCCAGCTTCGCGTCGATGAGCTGGCGGAGCTGGAGCTGGTAGTCGTCCGTGAACTGTTCGGGGTCAAAGTCCGCGGCCATCGAATCCACCAGGGCGGCGGACATTTCGCGTTCCTGGGCGGAGATGCGGATCGAGGTTTCGAGGGCCGGGAAGCTGGCCTCGCGCACTTCGTCGGCCCAGAGCAGCGACTGCAGCATCAGGATGTCGCCGCGGATCCGCAGGGCCCCCAGCCTGGTCTTTTCCCGCAGCGCAAACTGGACGATCGCCACCCGGTCGGTGTCCTCGAGGGCCCGGCGCAACAGCACATAGGCCTTGGGCGACTTGGAGTCCGGTTCCAGGTAGTAGCTCTTCTCGAACATGATGGGATCGAGCTGGTCCGCCGGGACGAACTGCACGACGTCGATCTCGTGGCTGTTCTCCGCGGGGATGGATTTCAGTTCCTCCCGGGTCAGGATCACTGTGCGGCCGTCGTCTTCATAGGCCTTGTCGATGTCCTCGTAGTCGATGATCTTGCTGCAGACCTCGCAGCGGCGCTGGTAGCGGATCCGTCCGCCGTCGGCGTTGTGGACTTGGTGCAGGCTGATGTCGTGGTCCTCAGTGGCGCTGTAGACCTTGACGGGGACGTTGACCAGCCCGAATGCGATCGCGCCCTTCCAGATGGCTCTCATGGGACTAGTGAACACCAGAGCGGTTCGGAGGTGAAGACTGTTGGCTGAGCGAACCACGCAGCCGGACGAGCAGCCGGCCGCCGGGCGGGATGCCCAGCGGGAAAACACGCCCCCGGCAAACGGCCGGCAACGGGTCCTCGTGGAGGGCCGCGAGCTCGTCCTGACCAATCTGGACAAGGTCATGTACCCGGAAACCGGCACCACCAAGGCAGACGTTCTGGCCTACTACGCCGCCGTCGCGCCGGTGCTGATCCCGGCGGTCCGGAACCGGCCGGCCACCCGGAAACGCTGGGTCCACGGCGTGGGAACGGCCGAGGAGCCGGGGCAAGTGTTCTTCCAGAAAAATCTGGACGAATCGGCACCCGGCTGGATTTCCCGGGCGGCCATCAAGCACAAAGAGCACACGAACCAGTACCCCCTGGTCAACGATGCCGCCACCCTCGCCTGGCTCGCCCAGATCGCCGCCCTCGAAATCCATGTCCCCCAGTGGCGGGTGGATTCGCACGGCCGAGCCCTGCCGCCGGACCGGATGGTGCTGGACCTGGACCCCGGCGACGGGGCCGGGCTGGCCGAATGCGCGGAAGTGGCCAAACTGGCCCGCGCCATCCTGCAGGACGTCGGCCTGGACCCCGTCCCCGTGACCAGCGGAAGCAAGGGCATCCATCTCTACGCCGCGCTGGACGGAACCCGGGGCTCTGAGCAGATCTCGGACTTCGCCCATGAACTGGCCCGCGCCCTGGAAGCGGACCATCCGGACCTGGTGGTCAGCGACATGAAAAAGACCCTTCGCACCGGGAAGGTCCTGGTCGACTGGAGCCAGAACAGCGCGGCGAAGACGACGATCGCGCCCTATTCGCTGCGCGGGCGGCTGCGGCCCACCGTGGCGGCGCCGCGGACCTGGCGGGAGCTCAGCTCGGCGTCCCTGCGCCAGCTGGACTACCACGAGGTCATGAAGCGCGTGCAGTCCGGCAAGGACCCGTTCGCCGCGGTCTCAGGCGGCAGCGCCGCCGATCCCCGGCTTGAGTCTTACCGCGCGAAGCGGGACGCGAACTCCACCCCCGAACCCTTCGCGGCGGACGCCCGCGCCGCCGGCACCGTCGCTGGCGCCGGTCCGCTGCGGGAGTCGTTTGTCATCCAGGAGCACCACGCCAGCCGGCTGCACTACGACTTCCGCCTTGAACGCGACGGCGTGCTGGTGTCCTGGGCGTTGCCCAAGGGCGTCCCCACCAGCAAGGCCACCAACCACCTCGCGGTCCAGACCGAGGACCATCCGCTGGACTACGCGGACTTCGAGGGTGTCATTCCCAAAGGCCAGTACGGCGCCGGGACGGTCAGCGTCTGGGACCGCGGCTACTACGACTGCGAAAAGTGGATCGCCGGCAAGGAGGTCATTGCCACGCTGACCGGCGCGGAAGGCGGCGGCCTCGGCGGCACCCGCAGGTTCGCCCTGATTCACACCGGCCAGGCCGACGACCAGTGGCTCATCCACCTGATGGACCCGGCGGGGCCGCACACGGGGCACCGGACAGCAGCGCCCGCAGACCAAGAGACAGGACAGGACGCCGCGCCCGACGGCGGGCAGGAGGCTGCGCCCGGCGGCTCCCCCGGGCAGCCGGCGGCCCCGGGACTTGATCCGCCACCAGGCCGGGCACAGGTCCCGGACCCTGCACCGGCACCCGATGTCTCCGGCTTCAGCCCCATGCTGGCCAGCGCCGGGACCGCTGCCGACCTCGCCGACAAGGACTGGCAGGTTGAGCTCAAGTGGGATGGCGTCCGGGCCCTGGTCATCGGCGATGCCACGACCGTCAGGCTCGTCAGCCGCAACGGCAACGACATGTCCGCGAGCTACCCGGAACTGACGGACCGGCCCCTCTGGCCGGAACAGGACTTCGTCGCGGACGGCGAGATCATAGCCGTCGGGCGCACGGGCCGGCCGGACTTCGGCCTGCTGCAGGGCCGCATGAAACTGACGAAGGCCGCCGACGTCGCAAAAGCGCAGGACTCGACTCCGGTGCGGCTGATGTTGTTCGATCTCCTCTTCGACGCCGGCGAGGACCTGCGGCCCCTGCCGCTCAGCGAGCGCCGGCTCCGGCTCGAGCGCTTCTTCCGCCCCTCCGGCGCCCACATCGAGCTCTCCGGCGTGATCGACGCCGGCGACGCGCACAAAATCAGCGTCAGGCACATCCTGGAAAGCGTCGCTGAGCTGGGACTGGAGGGGGTCATGGCCAAGCGCACGGACGGCCGCTATGTCGGCCAGCGTAGCCGGTCCTGGCTCAAGCTCAAGCTTGAGCGGACCCAGGAAGTGGTGGTGGGCGGCTGGCGGACCGGAAACGGCGAGCGTCGGGAATCCGTGGGCTCGTTGCTGCTGGGGATCCCGGATGGCTCGAAGCTCCGGTACGTGGGGCGCGTGGGCAGCGGCTTCAGCACCCGCGAGCTGAAGGAACTCCGGCAACAACTGGACGCCCTGCCCCGGAAGACATCCCCGTTCCGGGAGGTGCCGGACGCCGATGCCGCAGACGCGCATTGGGTGAGTGCAAAACTCGTCGGCGAGGTCAGCTACGGGGATTGGACCGGGGGCGGGAAGCTGCGGCACCCGGTGTGGCGCGGCTGGCGCCTGGATAAGACGCCAGCCGACGTCGTGGTCGAACCTGTCGCCGGTCCTGCCGCGGGACCTTAGTCGTGGTGGGGCATCTGCGGACGGCTCTGCCGGTGGATTGCCGCGTCGGCCACTTGCTGGCCTTGCCGTCCGCGAGTGGTGTCACGGTCCTTGGGATGACGGTGTTTGCCGCTGCCGTCCGGCCATTGCTGTCCTTGCGCTGCCGCCGGGGGAACGTGGTGCAAGGCCTCCGGTCCGGGAGCCTCATCCATCGACTGCGCCAGATGGCTCGCAACCTCGGGCTCGATTTCTTCTCCGAACTGATGATCCGCCATCGATCTTCCTTTCCGCTGCATATAACCGCTGTGAAATGAAGTGTTCATCAATCGTAGGACTGCAGGGATGAGATGTCTGTAGCAGGTGCCGGCGGACTTTCCTTCGGCCTGAATCCGGCCCAAGAACAAGCGTTTGCGGGGGGTGGTGAGGAAAATTTTGGCCGCGGCACCGCGGGCAGTGCCGGTTCCCAGTAACCGCGCGGTGAAACAGGGCAAAAGAATATGGACAATTGCCCCCAAATAGAACCTCAAATGCCGGATGATACGGCACCGAACTCGGAAACTCCAGAGAAATCCCGTAAAATTGAAAGCCTGCCCAGAGCGGGGCAGCTACAAGTCGCAAGCAAATGACCTCCATAGGAGTGGCCCAAATGCCCACAGACCGAAGCATGACCGACTCTTCAGCAGGCGTTTTGAACGCCAGCGGAACCAACCAAGTGGCACCCAACGGTGCGAAGAAACCAAAGCTGCGTCGCCGTCGACTCCGTGAGTCCGACGTCAACGTTGTCGACCAGCCGATGCTCAAGAAAGCGCTCGGCGGCACCATCGTGGGTAACACCATGGAATGGTACGACGTCGGCGTGTTCGGCTACCTGATCACCACCATGGGACCGGTGTTCCTGCCGGACGCGGACAAGTCCGTCCAGACCCTGTTCCTGCTGGGAACCTTTGCCGCCACCTTCATCGCCCGCCCCCTCGGCGGCGTCGTGTTCGGCTGGCTCGGCGACAAGGTAGGCCGCCAGAAGGTGCTCGCCGCGACCCTGATGATCATGGCCGCCAGCACCTTCGCCGTCGGGCTCCTGCCCGGCTATGCCCAGATCGGCATCTGGGCCGCGGTCCTGCTGGTCCTGTTCAAGGTCATCCAGGGCTTTTCCACCGGCGGCGAATACGCCGGTGCCACCACCTTCGTCAGCGAGTACGCCCCGGACAAGCGGCGCGGATTCTTCGCCAGCTTCCTGGACATGGGCAGCTACCTCGGCTTCGCCCTTGGCGCGGCACTCGTTTCGGTGCTGCAACTGACCCTCGGCCAGGACACCATGGAGCAGTGGGGCTGGCGCATTCCGTTCCTGCTTGCCGGTCCGCTCGGCCTGATCGCCGTGTACTTCCGGAGCAAGATCGAGGAATCCCCGCAGTTCCAGGCCACCCTGGATGCCCAGGAAAACCTGGCCAAGGACGCCACCGCCTCGGACGCCGCAGCCTCCAAGGGCCCGGTGGGCATCGTGAAGGCGTACTGGCGCTCCCTGATCGTGGCGATGATCCTGGTCGCGGCGGCAAACACCGCCGGCTACGCCCTGACCTCCTACATGCCGACGTACCTCACGGAGTCCAAGGGCTACGACGAGCTGCACGGCACGCTGCTGACCATCCCCGTACTGGTCATCATGAGCCTGTGCATCCCGCTGACCGGCAAGCTCTCTGACCGGATCGGCCGCCGCCCCGTGCTGTGGATCGGTGCCATCAGCACGGTTGTCCTGGCTACCCCGGCGTTCCTGCTCATCGGCATCGGCGAAATCTGGTCCACCCTGGCCGGCCTCTCCCTGATTGCCTTCCCGGTGACCTTCTACGTGGCCAACCTGGCCTCTGCCCTGCCGGCCCAGTTCCCGACGGCCAGCCGCTACGGCGCCATGGGCATCGCGTACAACTTCTCCGTGGCCATCTTCGGCGGCACCACGCCGTTCATCGTGGCCGCCCTCATCAATGCAACCGGCAACGACATGATGCCGGCCTACTACCTGATGGCCACCTCGGCGATCGGCGCAGTGGCGATCTACTTCCTCAAGGAGTCCGCCCAGATGCCGCTCCCGGGCTCCATGCCGAGCGTGGACACCCAGGCCGAGGCCCGCGAACTGGTCGCGACACAGGACGAAAACCCGCTGATCGACCTCGAGCACATGGACATGCCGATGGTCCCGGCCCCGGCCGCAGACTCGGCAGCAGGGCGCGTCGACGCCGGGAAAGTCCCGGCTCGGGCCTAGTCCGGCCCGCCCCGGGCCGGCAGCATTAGTCCGGACTCCGTAACAGCCCCGCCCTTTGAGGCCTGTTCCGTATGCTTACCCGTTGGGGATCCATACGGAACAGGCCTTAGGCGTGTCCGCCCTCCGATCAACCCCCGGGGAATCCCGGAGAACCCGGGGAAACCCCGGAGAAAGCCGAGAGGCAGTCTCATGTCCCTGCAGCGCCACGTGCGTTCGCTGCACAGCCTGGCCCCGGCCAACAAAGACCACGTGTCGGCGTGGCGGGTGGCGATCAGCGTCGCCGTGCCGTCCCTCGCGCTGCTGGCAAGCGGGCGCCCGGAGCTGATCGCCTACGCCGTCTTCGGCGCACTGACCGGCATGTACGGCCGCACCGAGCCCCATCAGCTCCGGCTGCGGCACCAAGGCCAGGCGGCTGTCCTGCTGCTCACCGGCGTAGGAACGGGAGTCCTTCTCTCGGTCCATCACATCCACTCGTGGGCGCTGGTGATCACGGAGGCCGTGTTCGCCGGCGCCGGGTCGCTGTTCGCGGACAGGACCACCCTGAAACCGGCCGGGCCCTTCTTCGGGATCCTGGCGCTGGGGGCGTGCGCGTCCGTTCCCGCCACCGTCCCCTGGCATGCCGCCGTCCTCATCGCCGCCGGGTCGGCCGCGTTCTCGATCGCCGTCGGCTTTGTCGGCTGGTTCCGGGGCCGGACCTGGCAGCGCGGCCGGCGGCGGGATGTCACGGTACTGCGCGGGGAACGCCGCCGGGCCGCGTGGCTTCACGCCGCCCGCTACGTCAGCGCCGTCGGCGCAGCCGGGGCCATCGGTGTCCTCAGCGGCAGCGGCCACCCGCACTGGGCCATGGCCGCCGCCGCGGTGCCGCTTGCCGGGGCGGATCTGCCCAGCAGCGTGTACCGCGGCATCCACAGGATCGTCGGCACACTCCTGGGCCTCGTGGTGGTGGCAGCCGTCTTGTTCCCCTGGCCGGGATCACCGCTGCAGGCCTTCCCCGGCCAGGCGGCTGCCGTCATGGCCTGCCTCGTGATCGTCCTGCAGTTCAGCACGGAGCTGTTCATGACCCGGCACTACGGCCTCGCCATGATCTCCTTCACCCCGGTGATCCTGCTCATCGGACAGCTTGCGGCGCCGGCCGACCCGCAGGTCCTGGTGTCCGAACGGGCCGTCGAGACGCTGGTGGGCGCTGCCGTCGGGATCCTCGTCGTCGTACTGATCCGGCCCGGACTGATCCGGCCCAGACTGATCCGGCACGGTCGCGCGGCCGGCCCCGGAGGAACCCGCCGCTCTTACTTCGCGCGGCGCGGCGGTCCGGCGACGAGCCGCGACGGGAGCACCCGCGAAACCGATGTCAGGACCTTGTAGCGCCTGCTGGGAATCGAGACGGCCTTGCCCTTGGCGTTATCGGCCAGGGCCTCGCTGACCACCTGGCGGGCCTCGAGCCACATCCAGCGCGGCGCCACGGTCTTGTCCATCCCCATCCGGTCGTGGAACTCCGTGTGGGTGAAGCCGGGGCACACGGCAGTGACCTGCACCCCGCGCGCCGCGTAGGCCATATTGGCCCAGCGCGAGAAACTCAGCAGCCACGCCTTCGCCGCCGAGTATGTGCCGCGGGGCAGGAAGGCCGCCACGCTGGCGACGTTGATGATCCTGCCGGACTGCCGGGCGAGCATGCCCTGCAGGGCGGCATGGGTCAGCTCCATGGCGGTTTCAACATGAAGTTTCAGGTGCCGCTTCTCCTCGGCAATGTCGTTGTCCTCGAACGACCGCAGCAACCCGATTCCCGCGTTGTTGACCAGGATTTCCACGGGCCGGGCGGGATCAGCGAGGCGCGCGACGACGGCGGCGATCCCGGCGTCGTCCGTCAGGTCCGCGGCGATCGTCTCCGCCGGGGACCCGTACCGGTTCTCCAGCTCCGCGGCAGTGGCCGCGAGGCGACCGGCGTCGCGGGCCACGAGCACGACGCGGTGGCCCTGCTCTGCAAGCTGGCGGGCGAACTCGGCGCCGAGGCCAGCTGTTGCGCCCGTGATGAGAGCGGTGCTGCCCGGTGTGGACGCTGTGTGTGGGTTCATAGCGACAGCCTAGCCTCGTGCAGGCTCAGGCCAAGGCCGTGTCCGACGCCAGTTCTTCCTCCTCGGGGCCTTCCCCCTCCGTCAGGTGGCGGTTCTGGAGCTCTTCGGCCGCGAGCTCGTACCAGGTATGCGCGCCAAATGACGGGCTGCTGGTGTCGAGGTGACGGTAGAGGGCGTCCGCGAGGCGGCACAGCGCGGTGTCGGACAAGGCACGGACCGTGGCGGCTGGATCGAGCGTGCCTTCGAAGTACTCCGAGAGCGCCAGCCCGTTGATGGTGCCGAAGTCATTGACTCCGCCGGTTTCCGCGGCCAGCGGGCTGTTGGCATCCCCCGGCCCGGAATCGGGTCCGGAACCGAACCCGACGTCGAGCAGTCCGGCCGGTTCGCTGGTGCCGGCCGAGACGGTGACAGGGCCCGCTCGGAAATCGGTCTCGAGTCCGGCGAGGACTTCGGCGTCGGGTCCCACGTGCAGGAGGCAGATGGGCAAAACGGCCGGCTCGTCGAGGGTGAGTCGGACCAGCACGGGCACGGCCGAGTCCCTGGCGTCAGGGGCCGGCAAGGGTCCGCTGTCCGCGAGCCGCCGAAGGTCAAGCAGCACTTCCGGATCCAGGTGGGAGGCGCCGTGGAGGTTGATCACCACCTCGGCTCCCGCTCCGAGACGGCACGCGCGGCGCACGATATGCAGGAGCGCAGCGGAATCAGACTGGGTAACGCAGCCGGTGACTTCGAGGGTGACATGTGCGGGATCGACGTCGACACGGACAAGCACACGCAGTTTATGGTTCATGGGGTTCTCCAAAGGGACCTGTCCAAGAGCCAACTGCATAACTCTGCTCAAACCTTACGAGGTTGTTGTCCGGCTCACAAGCCGGGCCCGACGCCCATGGCAGTTCCGGGCCCCTGCCAGCCTGGGCCGCCCTGCCCGAGGGGCTAGGCTCCCTCGGGTGCCCGTTCCGGCCAGTCCACGTACTGGTGGTACGTCTCATGCCTGCGCAGATAACGGTACATGAACGGGCAATTGGGGATGATCCGCTTGCCGGAGGCCACCACGTCGTCGAGGGCGAAATGCGCCAGCACTTTCGCGAGCCCCTGGCCCTGGAACTGCGGTGACGTGTCCGTGTGGATGAAGTCGATGTGACCCGGCCGGTCGATGAAGCGCACCTGGACGGCGAGCTTGCCGCCGACGTGGAGCTCGTAGCGGTGCAGCTCGTCGTTGCGGGTGGTGGCAACGTCCGGGCTGAAGGGGTCTTCCGTGGCTGCCGAGTTCTCCGTCATGGTTCGACATTGGCACTTAATGGCGGGTGTGGCAATGGCGGTTCTGGTCCGCCGGACCGTTCGGCCGGCGTAATGAGCCGGGCCGGAATCCGTCCCAGCAGCACGACCGCGAGCGCGAAGCACCCGGCGCCGCCGCCCAGGAGCCCCAGCGTGAGCCCGTTGAGCGCCGCTTGGACCGCCGGAACAAAAACGGCGACGGCGGCCAGCAGCACAGCCGCCGCCGGGCGGCTCGGTGACGGGCCGGACGACGTCGGCCGATTCTCCAGCCGGCCGAACAGCGCCACAATCGGCAGCAACAGCGCGATGACGGTCATCAGCACCAGCGGACGCCCCCACCACCATGCCGCGGATCCGCCGGCCGGCTGGGGAAAATCTGTCAGCAGCAACACCCCGGACATCGCCGCCAGCAGGGGCAGGTGCCACAGGTAGACCGTCATGGATCGACTGCCAGCCACGCCCACCAGCCGGCCCACCCAGGCCAGGGACGCGATTCGGGACAGCACCGGCCGGAAGAGCTGGAGTGCGGCGGCTTGCGAGATCCCTAGGAGCACCAGCGTCAGATTGGGCGGGTTGAGGTTCACCAGCATGTTCCCGGAGTACAGCCCCAGCAGCACGAGAAGTCCCAGCAGCAGGTTGCAGGCGACCATGAGGCCAAACAATGCCAGCCCGCCCGGCTTCGGCCCTCGAGTGTCGGCCACGATGAATCCGAGCTGCTGGACAGCGCACCACACGAACACCATATTGAGGTAGGCAAGTTGCGGCAGCACCCCCCGCAGGCAGTCGACCGTCACCACCAGGGAAATCAGCCCGGCGAGGGTCAGCCAGGGCGCGCGCGCATGCAGGCCCGCCAGCCAGGGAAGGTTGAGTTGCGCGGCGAGGTACGCGGCGAGGAACCACAACGGCATTCCCGCCCCGCTGGTGAGTAACTGGATCACCTGAGGGTCAACCCCCGAAAGCAGGGCCAGCGACAGGCCGGTGAACATAACGGCCAGCAGTACGGCAGCAGGACGGATCAGCCGCAGCAGCCGCATCTGCATGAAATCGAAGGCGCTGCCGCCCCTGGCCCGCAGCCGCCGCCAGGACTGCAGCCCGGTGATTCCGCCGGCCACAAAGAACAGCGGCATGATCTGAAGGACCCACACGACGGGTTCGAACCAGTGCTCATTGCCCAGGGTGTTTTCGCTGGTCACAGTGCCGTCAGCGTGCAGGACGGGACTCACCATCATGGTGTGTCCGACCACCACAAGTGTCAGGCAGAAGAACCTGGCAAGGTCAATCACCGGGTCGCGGACCGGCATCGGGGCCGGGCCGCCGGTTGCCCGCTGCTGTGGAACCATGGCGCCCCCTGGGAAGGCCTGCTGTGTTGCCTCCATTGTCGGCCTTGGGAGGCCTATCGGCGAGGGGTCCTACGGCCCGGTTCCGCACCGGCGATCAGGCGGTGCGGACCCGGGGGCCGGGACGACGACGGGCAGTGGCGTCGCGCACGCCGTGGCGCGCTGCCGGCGTGCTCAGCGCGAGAGCGTCGCGAGGGCGGTGGCCGCGAAACCCCGGGCGGAGGCATCCCACAGGCCCAGCAATGCCTGGAGGTTCTCGCCGTCGGCCCTGTGGGCGGCGGTCTGTTCCTCGAGGACGGCCAGGACGCCAGTGCGCAGCTCGGTGTTGAAGTTGACCTTGCCCACGTTCATGGCCGCGGCCTTGACCAGTTCCGCCGCCGGGATGCCCGAGGCGCCATGCAGGACCAGCGGGATCCGGGTCCGCACGGCGATGTCCTGCAGCACGTCCCAGCGCAGCCGGGGTTCCCCCTTGTACTTTCCATGGACGTTGCCCACGGCCACGGCGAGCAGCTGCGCCCCCGTGCGGGCCACGAAGTCCTCCACCTGGGCGGAGTCGGTGAGGCCGGAGGGGTCTTCCCCTGAGGCGCTGCCTGCGCCGTCTGCGGCGCCGGTACCGAAGGCCCGGTCCTCGTCCCCGGCCAGTCCGCCGAGTTCTGCTTCAATCACGACGTCGGCATTGCCCTGCGCGGCGAGGTCCGCTCGGACGCCGCGGACCAGGGCGATGTTCTCCTCGTAAGGCAGCGAGGATCCGTCGATCAGCACCGAGTCGGCGCCCGCGGTGACGGCTTCGGCGATCACCTGGGGATCGGTGGCGTGGTCCAGCTGCACCGCAACCGGTACTCCGGCCGCGTCGGCGAGCCCGCGGAGGGCGGCGATCAGCCGCAGCCCGTTGGGCGTGGCCGCGGTCTTCGGCGCGACAAGCAGGATGGCGCCCCGGCCGGCCTCTTCGGCCGCCGCCACAACGGCGAGCGCGGTGGTGAAGTCGTAGCAGGTGAACGCCGGCACGGCCGAGCCCTGCTGCAGGGCGGCACTGACCAGGGCGTCGAGTCGGGTACGCATCAGGCGCTCAGGCCTCCCACCAGCATCCAGGCCACGAACGTCAGGGCGAACCCTGCCAGTCCCAGCACGGTGGTGAGCACGGTCCAGGTCCTGAGGCCGTCGGCGACGGTCAGGCCGTAGTACCGCACAACCACCCAGAAGCCGGCGTCGGTCACGTGGGACAGACCGAGGGCGCCGAAGCCGATGGCGATCACGATCACGGCAATCTGGGCCGGGGTGTAGCCGCCGCCGGCGACGGCCGAGGAGAGCAGGCCGGCCGTGGTGACGATCGCTACCGTGGCCGAGCCCTGGGCGGCGCGGAGGGCAAGCGAGATGATGAAGCCGAGCAGCAGCAGCGGAACCCCGAGGGTGTCGAGGGACTCGGAGAGCGCCGCCCCGATGCCGCTCACCTGCAGGACGCTGCCGAAGACGCCGCCGGCGGCGACCACCATGAGGATGGAGGCGATCGGGGGCAGGGCGCCTTCGAAGATTTCTCCGGTTGCTGTCAGCGACCACCGGCGGCGGACGGCCAGGAGGAAGAAGCAGAGCGCCACAGCGACGAGGAGGGCGAAGACGGGGTTGCCGACGAAGGCAGAGACGCCGTACCAGAAGTTGTTCTTGTCGATCACGAGGGTTCCGACGGTGCCGAGGAGGATCAGCACGATGGGGGTGGCGATGAGGAAGATGATCAGTCCGGGGCGGGGCGCGGCCATGGCTTTGCTGCCCGGGCCCTCGTGGCCGACGCGGACCAGGGAATCGGAGCCGAACTCGTCCACCTGGGCTTTGACGGTGGGCAGCAGATCGTAGTTCTTGCGGTTCATGATGGACGCAACCCAGTAGGACAGGAAGCCCAGCGGGACACAGATCGTCAGCGAGATCAGGGCGATCAGTCCGATGTCGGCGCCGAGCACGCCGGCACCGGCCACAATGCCCGGGTGCGGCGGCACGGCCACGTGGATGGCCAGCATGATGCCGGCCATGGGCAGGCCGAACTTGACCGGGTGGACGTTGGCGATCTTGGCGAACGCGTAGACGATCGGCACCAGCACGATGATGCCGACTTCGAAGAACACCGGAATCGCGACGAGGAAGCCCACGGCGGTGAGGGCCACGGCCACGCGCCTGGCGCCGAGCTTGGCGGTGAAGTGGTCGGCGAGGGACTGCACGCCGCCGGAGATTTCGATCATGCGCCCCAGGATGGCGCCGAGGGCGATGAGGAGCGCGACCTTGCCCATGGTGCTTCCCACGCCGTTGGCCACCACGGTGAAGACGTCTTTGAGCGGGATCTGCGCGGCGACGGCCACCAGGATGCTGACGGTCAGCAGGGCCACGAAGGCCTGGATCTTGAAGCGGATGATCATGATCAGCAGCAGGGCGACGCCGGCAGCCGCGATGGTCAGCAGCAGCGGAGTTCCCAGCTGCACGGCCGGCTTGATGACGGGCGCGTCGGCGGCGCGCACCATCAGGAAATTGAGCAGGGGGGTCATGAGGGAGTGTCTCCTTTGACAGGAAGGTCGTCGATACGTCGTCGGGAAAAGTGGCGGGGAGGGGGCCGGTGACGGCGGAGGGGATCCGCCCTCGCCGGCTGATGAAGGGCTGTCTAGGCGGTGCGCTTGCTGGGTGCGACGACCTTGATGACGGCGGAGTCGTCAGCGGCGGCGAGGCCCTGGGCCTGGCCGAGGAGGTAGAGCTGCTCGGCGGCGGCGGCCACGGGGGCGGCGAGGCCGGCGGCGCGGGTGGCCTTGCCGACAATCCCCATGTCCTTGACGAAGATGTCCAGGCGGCTGAGAACCTCGGCGCCGTCCTCGGTGTAGGCCTCCAGGATGCGCGGGCCGCGGTTGGAGAGCATGAAGGAGCCCGCCGCGCCGGCCTCGAGGGCAGCGAGTGTCTTGGCCTGATCCAGGCCCAGGGCGTCTGCCAGCGCCATTGCCTCGGCAGCGGCGGCGATGTGGACGCCGCAGAGCAGCTGGTTGACGGTCTTGAGAGCCTGGCCGTCGCCGGGCTTGTCACCCACCACGGTCAGGGTGGAGGCGAGGAGCTCCAGGACGGGGCGGGCGGTTTCGAGGGCGGCCGGCTCGGCGCCGACGACGATCAGGAGGTCGCCTTCCCCGGCGCGCTTCGGGCCGCCGGAGAGCGGTGCGTCAACCAGGGCCACGCCGTGCTCGGCGAGGCGGGCAACGGTGGCCGGGATGGCTTCGGTGCCCACGGTGCTGCCAAGGATCACGACGGCGCCCGGCTTCAGGACGGCGGCCACGCCGTGCTCGCCGAAGAGGACGTCGTCCAGCTGTTCGCCGTTGCGCACCGCCAGCAGCAGGGCGTCGGCGCCCTCGGCGGCTTCGCGGGCGGATCCGAAGGTGCGGACCCCTGCTTCCTGGGCGAGCGCGAGGCGGGGCTCGGCGATGTCGAAGCCGTGGACGGTCAGCCGGGTGGCGAGGCGCGCGGCCATGGGCAGTCCCATGGCGCCCAGGCCCAGAACGGTGACTTTGTAATCGGTGGTCATGATCTTCTCCATTGAAATTGAAGCGGGGAAAGAGGCGGAAGGAAAGCGGGGGTTCAGAAGGTGCTGCTGAGCTTGCGGGTGACCTGGGCCAAGGACTGGTCGTCGCCGACGTTGCCGGCGAAGACGATGTACGGGATGCCCTTGGCCGGGCCGTCCATCGGCTCCCAGAGGCTCACGATGCCCGGCAGCATGGGTCCGCGGACGATTGCGTGGCGGATTTCCAGGCCGTGCGCGGCGACGTCCGAGGACGTGATGCCGCCCTTGGCGATCACGAAGCGGGGCGGGAAGGTCTTGAGTGTGCGGTTCACCACGGCGACGACGGCGGCTGAGACGGTGCGGGCGATCCGCAGGCTTTCGGCGGCGTCGGAGGTCTTGATCAGCAGCCGGCTGGTGTGGACGATCACGTCGCCGGCGCGGAGGGCAGCGACCACCGTGCCGACGGTTTCGTCGAGGTACGCCCCCGCGTTGTCGCCGAGCAGCTGTTCGACGTCGATCTCCACGATCCGCGCCGCGCTGTGCTGCTCGGTGAGTGCGTTGAGCTGGCGGGTGGTGACGCCGACATGGGAGCCGACGACGATCAGGCCGCCGGCCTCCGACGGCGTGTTGCCGGCATATGCTTCGTCTCCGCTGAGTTCGGTGCGGATTTCCTGGCCGATCCGTGCCCGGACAAAGGGCGGCCCTACGCGGTAGAGCAGTTTCTTGCCGCGGCGCTCTGCTTCTTCCAGGCCCAGGGCCAGGGCGCGGAGATCGTTTTCGGTGACGATGTCCGCCACGATCGGCGTGGAGTCGGTGGCCGGTTCGATGGCGTCGGCAATGGCCTTGGCGGAGATCAGCGGATCATTTGAGGCACGGATGATGTCCAGATCCAGCACGATCACCGAATCCGCGGGGAACCGGCCCTTCGACTTTTCCTCGACGTACTTGGCCATCTCCGAATTGGCGAAACCGAAGCTGGCGTCCCGGGCGAATTCGGTTTCGGCCACGGGGGTGAGCTGTCCGGCGTCCTCGCCCGTGCCGCGCATGAAGTGCACGCCGCCGATGGTCACGCGGCCGGCATCGGGGAACGCGGGAACAATCACGACGCCGTCCGTCGTCTCGCCGTTGACGGCGGTGACGGTGGCGGCGATGACGTCGGGTTCGAGCGGGTAGTGGCCGCGGAGGGTGGAATCGCTGCGACTGACGAAGCTAAGCCGCAGTGCCGGATCAGCCGATGCGGCGGCCGCGAGGGCGTTCCGGACGATCTCCTCGTTGCGGGACGCCGCCTCTGCCGGGTCAAGGCTGCGGGTGTTGGTCAGCACGTAGACCGCGCGCTGGCGCTGGCCGTTGACTTCGTAGCCGAAGGCCCAGGCGAAGTCCGCCACGTCCCAGCGCGTGAGAACCGGCAGGTTCGCCACGGACTGGGTGCCGGTGGGGTCGTCGTCGAGCACTACCAGGACGCGGGGGGACGCCTCGGACGAGGCGGCCACGCTGTCTGCCACTAGCCGGGCGGGGATCTGTACTTCCGCGGGGAAAGCGGCCAGCACGTCTGCTTCGAGGGGCACTATGCACTCCATTGTGTGGGGATCTATCGGTGAAAAGCTACGGCCCGGGAGGGAACCGGAGTTGAGGCTAAATGTAAGATGTCAGACATCTTATTTCCGAGTGTTAGTGTGGCATATGGCACAACGACGCGCAAGTAGACTTGGCCATCAGGGAACATGCCGTGAGACAAAACATCAGGCAGAGCTTCAGGCAAAGCGGAGTCGCTGGACGGGGAGAATTGGCTAGGAAATCGCTGGTCGGCGTAGTGGCCGATGAACTGCTGGACCGGATCATTGCCGGCGAATTTCCGCCCGGCGCGAGCGTCCCCGGCGAACTGGAGCTCAGCTCCCGGCACGAGGTCAGCCGAATGACGGTCCGCGAGGCCATGAAGACCCTCGAAGCCCAGCGGATTCTCAGCGTGGAACGCGGCCGGGGCACGTTCGTGAACCCGGTAAACCGCTGGGGCTCCCTCGACGCGGTGCTGCGGGCGGCCTCGGAAGGCACCAACGACGCCTCCGCCGCTATTCAGCTCATCGAGCTGCGCCGGATGCTGGAGACGGGCGCCTGCGAGCTGGCCGCCGGACGGATGGCGGATTCGGACATCCAGACCCTCCGCGCGCACGTGGAAAAGATGCGGCTGGCGCACGAGCGCAACGACCTGGCGGCCTTCGTGGAGGCGGATCTGGCCTTCCACGACCTCATCCTGCAGGCGTCGGACAACGTCTTCGTCGCTGTGTTGTTCGAGCCGCTGCACCGCGTCCTGGAGAAGCGGCGGACGGAAACGTCCAAGGTGCCGGACATCCAGGAGCATGCAATCGGACACCACCAGAACATCGCGGATGCCCTGGCCTCACGGGATCCGCACCGCGCCCGCGATGCCATGGACGCGCACATGCAGCAGACCCTGGATGACTTGAAGACCTATGTCCTGGGCGACGGTACCGCCTGACACCGACGCACCGGTCCGGGCGGGCCACAGCGGACGCGCCCGGTGGAAGCACTCAGGCGAGCGAGAGGAAGAGCTTCTCCAGTTCGGCCCGGCCCAGGCTTGGGTCCTCCTGTTGCATGCACTGCTGCAGGCCCGTGGCGATGATGGAGAATCCGGCTTTGTCCAGGGCGCTCGATACGGCAGCCAGCTGGGTCACGACGCTCTTGCAGTCACGGCCCTCCTCGATCATCCGGGTGACCGCGGCAAGCTGGCCCTGGGCGCGGCGAAGCCGGTTGATGACAGGCTTCATGTCTGTGGGATCGAGTTCCATTTGTTCCTCCGGGTTCGATGCGTCAGCTTTTATATCATACCCCCCTGAGTATTTGGAGGACCTCGTCGCCGCGACGGCGACGCGGGCTCCGGGACAGGCTCCGGAGCGGCCATGGGAGCGTCTCCACGACGGGTCGCTAGGGGCATAAGTAGACGCTTCTATGTCTTGTCAAGCGGTAGGAGTCAGGCTTGGCAGTCTGCCAACCAGCTTTTTTCTCCCCGTTGTTTTGGTTGCTGGCGAAGCTTGCGGAGTTGTGTCCGACGGAGGCCTGTCTACCCTTGGGCAAGTGCCGGGATTAGACAGGAACATACTCCCGCGGGGCAAGCCTGTGAGACCTCTCGTATCCCAAGGGATATGAGACGGAACAGACAGTTGCAGTTGACCCCCGTTCAGCGTGCATGCTCACCGTGCGGGGTAAACGTACATTGCCCTATTGGTGGGGAGCCGGACACCGAAGTTGGAATGTGCAGAGCGGTGAGCGACCCTCTACCGGACGGGGTCGGAGTGCCACCCGTTCCTACAAGTGGCAGCGGGATCACTCGGAGTATCCCGCGGGAAATCCGAAGGAGCCCCATTGGTTCCGTCAAGGGCCGGCGCTAGCGCCTGGTCACTTCATCCGCGGAAATCGGGGCCGAGGTTCAACAACCAGGAATTGTCATTCCACCTGAGTGAAAATTGAACGTCCACAGGGTTTCCGGACCGGTCCTTGGTGTTTACTCGCACCCCAGCGATGTCAGGGGGCGAGTCCGAAGAATAGGCAATGGTGTATCCAGAGTCCTTGACCCCGCCCCACTGCGAAAGCATCAGCTGGGCGTTAGAGTCCGCAGTCTGCGGGCCGGGTTGTGCAAGCTTGACCAATTGCTCTTTGTCTTGAGCCTTCAGTGCCTGCATAACCGATGCGACCGCCGCATCGCGTTTACCGGGATCAGGTGCCGGTCCGCTCGTACAGGCGCTGAGGAATAAAGCCAAGAGAAGTAGAAAAACACATCCCGTTAGGGTTGCTGCCAGCGAACGGATTTTCATGGTCTCGATCCTATAGGTCGGGGCCAATTGGTCTGGGACGGCATCCTGAAATCCTGGACAGTCCCACCTACTCGAGCATGATCAACGTGATCATGCTGGGACATCAAACACCTGACGGCAGTATTCTCAGTTCCCTACACAGAGGAGTCCCGCAGAGGGTTCCCTGAACGGACGTGACATCAAGGATCGAGCCGTGCGTCCTGTCGTGGGAGCTAGGGTAGGTCCCATGACGACGGTTGCGTCTCCGCCAGCAGGCCTGAGCCTGATGGCGGCCTCCATCGCTGATGCGGACAGCTTGTTAGGCGACGCGCCATGGGCACGCGCGGACGGATGGCGCGCTGGAGGATCCTCGCTGGTGGCAAAGGTACGCGACGAGCTGGCAGGAATCGTTGTCACCGCCACGAACGCCATTCATCCGACGCGTGACCTCGTTTTCATGTTCGTTCCCGACAAATTCCGGCGTCAGGGTGTTGGGACTGCACTGGTGAATGCCGTGAAAACCCGAAGAGGAGTGCCGCTCTCGGTCAAGGCCCATCCCGGCACAGTGGCTCATTCCTTCTACAAATCACTCGGTGCGGTGCGTTACCAGTTGTGCCCGCCCGAGCGGATCGATGCCTCACATGCGGAGGTGCGCCTTTGGGCAAGCGAAAACCGCGGCGAAGCTGTCTGTGCGGGCGATCGCTTCACACTCCCGCAGCTGACGGAGGCATGGACGGACATGTATGCAGTCGTGCACGCCACCTGGTCGCCCACCGCTCGACGACAAACGCTCCTCGCGGAATTTGGTCCAATGATCAAAGAAGAACTGGACCAGTCCCGGAGCGTCTTCGTCCTGAGGGACAACCGGATTACAGCGGCGTGCTTTGTGTTTGGTACGGACCAGGATCCCGAAGTCGAGGCAATCTGCGAGTCCCTCGATCCAACCAGTGCTTCCGCGCGGCAGGACGTCGCAGCCTGCATGGCGGAAGTACTGACAGATGCGGGCAGTAATCCGGTTATGTTCGACGGTCACATCACTGATCCACACTTCTATCCGACACTCCAGGACATCCCGGTCCTAACAGGACGGCCGTTGGAGCTCCTCGAGATCCCGGCCTAGCCGCACTCCGCTGGGTATATCGGACGACGCAGCTGGAGTCCGGTTAGGGATCCTTTAATGGGCACCACGCCCGGACCATGATGTGACCTCGTAGCGCCCGGTGACGGATCATTTACCGGGCACACAGAACGCGGAATGTGGAGATGACGCTGCTGCTACCGGATTAAGGAGAGCTGTCGTCGCAACGCCACACCGGTCCTGAATCACGCTGCCATAGCCAAAGGCGTTTGTGTTGCTGAGGCGTTGAGCGTGCGGTAGATATGGCGTGCGAGGTAGCGCTTGATGCAGCGGCGTATTTCCTTGTTGGTTCTCCCTTGGGCGCGTCGTTTTTCGGCGTACTCGCGGGTTTTGGTGTCATGGGTCATTTTGGTGACCGCGACCATGTGCAGGGCACTGTTCAGGGATCTGTCTCCGCCCCGGTTCAGTCGGTGCCTGACCGTGTTCCCGGATGATGCGGGTATGGGACTCACCCCGGCCAGGGATGCGAACGCCGCCTCGTTACGGACTCTTCCTTCGTGTGACCAGGCAGCGAGGCACTTCGCGGCGCTGATGGCTGCGAACCCTGTTTCCTCCAGCAAGGGTGCGGCCTCACTGACCTTGACCAACTCATCGAGCTGGTTCTCGTTGGCCGTGAGCTGCTCGTCGAGAAGCAGGATGTGTCTAGCCAGCCGCACGGCCTCGGTGCGGGCGATGGACAAGGAGAGTTCTTCCTCGCGGGACCGCCACTTTGAGACCTCAGTGATTTGGGTGCTGGTGAGCTTGTTCCGGCCGTCGATGCCCAGGTCATTGCCGCGCACCAGGGCGTTGAGCGCGTTGATCGACCGGGTGCGGTCCTTGCTCATGGATCCCCGGGCCGTAATCAGAATCCTCACGCCTTGGCGGATCCCGTCATGCAGGCGGGGGCGGCGCAGCTTGTCCACCGGCAGGGGCAGGGTCGAGATGGCGATCTGGTGGGCGTCCGGGGCATCGGTCTTGCCCACTCCACGGCGCTTCCTGGCATCCATGCGCGGTGCCTCGGCCACAGGGAAACCGTGGGTGGCCACGGTGCCGGCAAGGATCGCCCCGTAGGATGCGGCACCTTCGATCACCCAGAGAGTATCGGCACTACCATCGGTGCGGCGGGCGACCCAGTCTATTGCGCGGTTGATCCCGGCACCAGTGGCGGGAAAATCCCGGGATTCCAGCAAGGCGCCGGTATTCGCGGCGAGGATCGCGTAGACGTGGTTGCGGGCGTGCGTGTCGACACCGACGACGAATGGATGGGTATGCGCGACGATAGACATGGCGGTCATTGGTACCTTTCCTCTTCACGGACACGGTCATGGCCGTCGCTGGCCGGCGCCAGCCCGGGTATAGGTCACCAAGGAACAGCACTGTGAGGGGTCACGCCCGCAAAAGGGGTGGACAATCTTCTGATCAAGCTACCGAGGTGGGCCGGACAGGTGCCGGCCGGACCACCCAATGGACCGACAAATCTACTTAAAGACACCGTGCGGGTCAGTTGTGCGGTGAGTCACATCCACGGGGCGGAACGGCCTGCACCCATCCTGCCAGCCAGTCCCGGACCAGCCACTGTCAAGACTCACAGCGACGCGGGCTCCGGGACAGGCTCCGGAGCGGCCATGGGAGCGTCTCCACGACGGGTCGCTAGGGGCATAAGTACCTTGTGCGGCATGCATTATCGGCGTATTGCTGGTGATGTGAACGCCGCCAGGTTCCCCGAGCCGGACGCCGGCCATACCGGCTCCAACACCCCCTCCCCGGGGCCATGGCCGCCGGGGAAACAGGGCTCAGCACGGGGGCAGTACGGCGCCTGGCATTCACAGCCGTGGAGCCGGTACGTCGCCCTGGGGGATTCATTCACGGCAGGCGTCGGCGACCCGGAACCGCTGAGCCCCGGCGGCATGCGCGGGTGGGCCGACCGCATTGCCGAAGAACTCGGCGAGGGTCGCGAGTTCGGCTACGCCAACCTGGCCATCAGCGGCCTGGTCCTTCGCGACATCCTTGACCAGCAACTCGGGCCGGCCTTGAACCTGAAGCCGGACCTCGTCACCCTCTCGGCCGGCGGGAACGATCTCGTGTTCCATCGCGGCGATCCGGACCGGATGGCCGCCGCCCTTGACGATGCCGTGGCCGCGCTCTCCGCCACCGGGGCGACGGTGGTCCTGTTTACCGGCCCGGACTGGGGCGAGACACCCGTGTTTGGGCACATCCGCGGCAAGGTCGCGGTGTTCAACGAGAATATCCGCGTCATCGCCGCCCGGCATGACGGGGTCATCGCCGATCTGTGGGCGCTGCGGCAACTGAGCGATCCCCGGATGTGGGACCCTGACCGCCTTCACTTTTCGCCGCTGGGGCACCACACCATTGCCGCCATGGTCCTGGACACGCTCAGCGTGCCGCACCGGCTGCGGCCGCTGGAACCCAAGCCCATGCCGCCCGGCAACTGGCGGGAAACCAGAGCCGGGGACCTCGCCTGGATGGCGCACTACATGTTGCCCTGGATGGTGAGCCGGATCAGGCCGCGGGCCGACACCCTACCCCGCCAGGCCAAGCGCCCGCTGCCGGGGCCGCCCCCCGGGTCCCGGAGCCCGGGCCCCGCACCCCTAGTCCGGCCGGGTTCCGTGGGCTAGTCTGCAGGAACGGCCCACAGCCGGGCATCGATGGCGATCACGAGGAGCGAAGTTGTCTAATCACACCTACAGCATTTCTGAAATTGTCGGAACCTCGAACGAGGGTGTCGATGCGGCCGTCCGGAACGGCATTGCCGAAGCCGCCAAGACTCTGCGGAACCTTGACTGGTTCGAAGTCAAGGAAATCCGCGGCCACCTTGAGAACGGTCAGGTCGCCGACTGGCAGGTCACCATCAAGCTCGGGTTCCGACTGGAACGCTGACCCCGCTTCGGAGCGGCAGCGGCGCGCACCGGGCCGCCTTCGGAGCCAACCCGCAACGCGTCAGGGCGGAGGAGGTCAGGACGGAGAGGAACGCTTCATGCGCTATACGCATCTGGGCCGCTCCGGCCTGACAGTCTCGCGTCTGTGCCTGGGCACCATGAACTTCGGCCCGCAGACCGGGGAGGCGGAGGCTTTCGCCATCCTGGACACCGCGCAGGCAGCCGGCATCAATTTCGTCGATACCGCCAATGTGTACGGCGGGTCGAGCCACCGCGGCTGGACCGAGGAAATCCTCGGCCGCTGGTTTGCCCAGGGGGGCGAGCGCCGTGAGCGCACGGTGCTCGCCACCAAGCTGTTCGGCACCATGACGGACAGGCCCAACGAGTCCAAGCTCTCGGCGCTCCACATCCGCCGGGCGCTGGACGCCAGCCTGAAACGGCTGCAGACGGACTACATCGATCTCTACCAGTTCCATCACGTGGACCGGAACACGCCGTGGGAGGAGATCTGGCAGGCCGTCGAGGTCGCCGTGCAGCAAGGCAAAATCCTGTACAGCGGCAGCAGCAACTTCGCCGGCTGGCACATTGCCCGCGCGCAGGAAACAGCGGCACGCCGGAACTACAACGGGCTGGTCAGTGAGCAGTCGATCTACAACCTGTTGACCCGGGACGTGGAACGGGAAGTGATTCCGGCCGCGCAGCAGTACGGCCTGGGGCTCCTGCCGTGGTCGCCGCTGCAGGGCGGCCTGCTGGGCGGGGTGCTGAAGAAGGAGCGCGACGGCGTCCGCCGCGTCGCCGGCCGCGCCCACGAGGCGCTCAAGGCACACCAGAAACAGATCCGACGCTACGAGGACTTTGCCGACGAACTGGGCCAGGAGCCTGGCGATGTGGCGCTCGCGTGGCTGCTCCACCAGCCGGCAGTCACCGCTCCGATTATCGGCCCGCGCACGCTCGAGCACCTCGAAGGTGCCATCCGGGCGCAGAAATTGAAGCTCGACGCCGACGCGCTCAAGCGCCTCGACGAGATCTTCCCGGGACACCGCACGGCACCCGAAGACTACGCCTGGTAGGCCGTGGCAGCCTCTGGGAACGCTGTGGGCACTGGAACGATTTCCTAATCCGGGATGAATCCCGAGTGAACCTTCCAGCCATTTTCAGGCGTTTCCGCCACCTGCCGGCGAAGCCTGCCGGTAGTCGGGTGGCTCTTTTATACTAAGCATGATTAGTATTAGGGCAGAAGGATGAAGCGCACCCGGCGATCCGGGTGCCTCCTCAATGAAAGAAGAAGGAACGATAAAATGGGTTTTTTCGCATTTCTGATTCTGGGCCTCATCGCCGGCGCAATCGCTAAGGCAATCCTCCCGGGACGTCAGGGCGGTGGCATCGTGATCACCCTGATCCTGGGCGTCGTCGGCGCTCTCCTGGGCGGATTCATCGGCAGTGCACTGTTCGGTGTTGGCATCAACGAGTTCTTCTCGCTGTCGACCTGGCTGCTGGCCATCGGCGGTGCGATCATCGTCCTGCTCGTTTACGGCATGATCAGCAAGCGTTCAGTCCGCTAACGCGGAAACTGAACGGAAACCGGTCCCGGGTGATCCCCGGGGCCGGTTTTTTCGCACAATTTTGGCCGGACGCAATGGCGTCACGACCGTACATTTCGGCGGCACGGCCATTTCCCGGGAACCTCCACTTCTTCACGCACGACCGTTCTCATACGTCCCTAACGAACAGGAGTACAGCATGAAGGGCAAACTTCTTTTCGGCGCCGGACTGGCCGCAGGCTATGTCCTGGGCTCGCGGTCCGGCCGCGAAGCCTACGAAAAGCTCAAGTCCCGGACCACCGACCTCTGGCACAGCAAACCGGTCCAGGACAAGCTCACGGCGGCAGCCGAGACGGTCAAGGATAAGGCCCCCGAGGTCTCCGGACAGCTCACCGAGGCCGCCCGCCGCGCAGGGACGGTCATTGGCTCAGCCGTCCACCGCGACGCGGGCCCGGAAATGTCAGCGCCGGTGGCCGCCGATGTCCAATCCGACCCGGCGCTCACTGACCAGGACGGACAGGACTGGTCTGATGAAGGCGGCGCCACCCCTGCCGGTCCCGCCACCAGCGTCGAGGCGGACAAACTGCCCTAGGCAGCTGCAGCGCCTCCCGGTTGAGGGCACCGCCCTCAACCGGGAGGCGCCAGGGTACCGGCCACCACGGTAGCGCCGAGCTCCTCAGAGACCAGCACCCGGGCCGTCAGGCCGTGGCGGCGAAAGATCCCCGCCGTCTGCGCGGCCTGCCGGCGGCTGGTCTCGATGAGCACGTGGCCGCCAGGCGCCAGCCATTGCAGCGCCCCGGCGGCCACCCTGCGCTGCACGTGAAGCCCGTCGGCACCGCCGTCCAGGCAGGTCCGCGGTTCATGCAGGCGCGCTTCCTGGGGCATGGTTTCAATCTCCGCTGATGGCACGTAGGGGGCGTTGACCGCCAACACCCGGACGCGGCCACGGAGTCCTGCCGGGAGCGGAGCATAGAGATCACCCTCGTAGACCTCCCCGCCCAGCGGCCCGACGTTGGTGCGTGCACACGCCACGGCTGCGGGGTCGATGTCGGCGCTGTGGAGTTCGAGTGGGCCGCCGAGCGCCGAAAGCGCGGCCCCGACGGCGCCGGAACCGCAGCAGAGATCGATCACAACGGGTGCCGGGCGGGCGGCCCCGTGCGGTTCCAGACGCCACTCGGTCAAGAGCGCGGCAGCCTCCCGGACGAGGAATTCCGTCCGGCGCCGCGGGACGAACACCCCGGGGCCGACGGCGATGCGGCGTCCGCAGAATTCGGCCCAGCCAAGAATGTGTTCCAGCGGCAGGCCGGCTATCCTCCGGCGTGCCATCGCTTCGAGTGCTTCAGGCGTCGGAGCTGCGTCGAGGAGCAGTCGGGCTTCGTCCTCGGCGAAAACACAGCCGGCGGCCCGGAGCCTGGCTGTGAGGGTGCCGTGCGGGGAATGGTGGCGGATTACTGGCATGGGAGCGCCCTTCGGTCTGATCTCAGACGCCCTCACCGTGAGCTAGCCGCGGCCGGCAGGCCGGCAGCGCCAGGAGGGCACCCTGTCTGAACTTGTGTAAACGGGACCCACCTCCTTTTGCTGCAGTTGCTCGAACTCCCCCATGCTACCCAAGGACAGACCTTCGCGCGGTGATTAATCCGGCGGCATTGGGTCCAGGGTTTGTGACGGCGGTTGACCGCGGCTTCCCGGTCCGGGCTGGCAGGATGTCACCATGGACTCCTTCCCGGCACACGACCTCATCTGGACCGGCTCTTACACGGCAGACTCCGGCGGCACCGGCACGGGGATCGGCGCAGTGGCCGCGGCGGAGGACGGCACCCTGCGCTGGCTGGGTGTTGCGGCGGCGGCTGACTCTCCGTCCTTCCTGGCCGCCCACCCCTTACTTCCTGTGGTCTACGCCGTTGCCGAGCACGCTCGGACGGTCAGGGCCTACCGCAGGGCCGGCGCGTTTGGCCTGGAGCCGGCCGGCCCTGCGTGGCCGGCCGGCGACGCGGCCTGCCATGTCGCCGTCGAGCCCTCCGGCCGATTCCTGGTGGTCTGCTGCTGGGGCGACGGCCAGGTGCTGTATTACGAGCTCGACGCCGACGGCGGGATCATGGACCGGGCCGCCGCCGCGGGGTCCCGAGATCCCTATCGAGACGCTTCCGGGGGCGCACAGCGGCCCAGCCGTGCCCATGCCGCGCTCATGCTTGCGGACGGCCGGGTGATGACCACGGACCTCGGTCACGACCTTCTGCGGATCTGGAACGTCCGCCCCGGGCCGGTGCCCGGGCTGGTTCTGGACCACGAGGTGGTCCTGCCGCAGGGCAGCGGTCCCAGGCACCTGGTTCAGCACCCGGGCGGGCATGTCTTTGTGGTGACCGAGTATTCAATTGAGGTGGCCGTGGCGGCAATGTCGCCGGGCTCGGGGGACTTCCGGCTCGGCTTCGTTGGACCGGCCACGGCCGGCGGGGCGCTGCCGGGAGATTCCGCGGCCGAGATCGCGCTGGCGCCCGACGCCGGGCACGCCTACGTGGGCGTGCGCGGCTCGAACCGGATCAGTGCGCTGGAGGTTGAGGCCGGCGGCGCGGCGCTGCGGCCGGTGGCCGATGTGCCCAGCGGCGGGGACTGGCCCCGCCATCACCTGGTCCGCGACGGATGGCTGCACGTGGCCCACGAACGGTCCGGCGACGTCGTGACCTACCCCTTGGACCCGGAAACCGGGCTGCCGGGCTCCCCCTCGGGCCGGCTGCGAGTGGCGTCACCCACCGCGCTGGTGCCGGCCCGGGCCCGGCTCACGCCACGGGAGTGAGCGGCCGGCGTCTGGAAGCGGGAGGAGCCGCCCTCCACCCGCCGGCGAACAGCCCGGCGGCGTAGTCCCGCAGCGGCGGTACAGGCCGCTGCACCATGGCGGCGGCCGCCGCGGAAGCCTCTTCGGCCGAGGGCCGGTCAGCGGCCTCCATGGCCGTCATGGCCGCCAGGAGCGACACCCAGCGCGGCCCCAGTCCCTGCGGAATTGCGGGCCCTCTCAAGGTGCGCGCCACCAGCGACTCCACATGCGTCCCGGGAAATGCCCTGGCCGCCGTCAGGCACTCTAAGAGAACCAGGCCCAGGGCATAGACGTCCGTCGCCGGATCAGCCGGGCCCCCGTTGGCCTGCTGCGGGCTCATGTAGTGCACGGTGCCGGACGACATTCCCGGCTCGAGCACGGTCCCCGCGGGGGCCGCAATGCCGAAGTCCGCAATCCGCACCGGGGACCTGCGCAGGGAACTCAGCAGAATGTTGGCGGGCTTGATGTCCTGGTGGACGAGTCCGAGCGCATGCACGTGGCCGAGCCCGGACAGGGCCGCCGCGGCCCAGCCGGCGACTTCCCCGGGGTCCCCCGGGCCTGCGTGGATCCGTTCCGCCAGATTGCCGCCAAAGGCGAATTCCTCCACCAGGAAGGGGCGGCCGGCCCACGGGCTTCCGTCCGGAACGCGGCCCTCACCTGCGAACGCGACCACGGCCGGATGATCCAGCCCGGACAGGATGCGGGCTTCTTCATGGATCCTGCGCGCGTGCCGGCCGTCGGGTCCCTCGGCCACCTTGACGGCCACGGGGCGCTGGTTCGCGAGATCAGTTCCGCGGAAAACGGTGGCGGTGGCCCCCCTGCCCAGGAGTTCGTGGATCAGGAAGGATCCCGGCTCGCCCGTGGGCCGGCGTGCCGGAAGGACGCTGCCCGCGAGCACCGGGCGGGCCGCCGCCGGAGCGGTCACCGGCTGTGCCAGTAGGCCGCGGCAAGCGACGCGCCACGCTGGTCGACGCCGTCCAGCTGGAAGCCGCAGCGGCAGCGCCACAGGGCGGGCAGGGCCGCGGAGTGGCCGGCGGGCTCGAACGAGTAGGAGGCCATCGCACCCGGTTCCGGGGACCGCCATTCCATGGGAGTTCCGCAGTGCCGGGGGGCCTGGCTGTCCGCCACCCAGGGCCGAACCGTGTGCGCCAACCTCATCTCGGGCAGCGCCATATCCGCGTCGGCCAGGGCCACGTGCCCGGCGGACAGGGAACCGTCGCCGGCTCCCCCGTTGGGAGTTGCGGATTCAGTCACGACGCCTACTCTCATTCGATGGTGAGGAACAAGTAGTAAGCATACATATAACTAGTCCGGCTAACTAGTTTGGCGTACTAGTTTTCGCCAGGGGGCTAGGGCTGGTGCCGCTCCTCACTAATGGCCGAGCTCATCCGCCGCAGGAACGTGATGACAACCCGAGCCTCTTCAGCGCTCATGGACTCGGCAACTTCCATCATCCGGCGGTGCATCTGCCCAAGGGTGGCGCGGACCTCGGAGTCTGTCGCGACCGTCGGCACAATCACGAGCGAGCGCCGGTCCGTGGGGTGCGGCTCGCGCCGCACATGTCCACTGGCAACCAGCCGGTCGATCAGTGAGGTGGTGGACGCGGTGGTGATCCCCAGGACGCGGCTGAGATCCTTGGGGCCCGCCCGCTCGCCGGCGGACTTGGCCCGCAGCAGGTAGCGCAGGGCCAGGAGGTCGGTCTCGCCCATGCCCATCGAGTCGCGGGTGGACCGCCGGGTCGCCACCTCCGAGGCCCTGTAGTCGCGGAGGGCCTGCAGGATGGCCGCGGGGGGATCCAGCCTGTCATCGGGGCCGTACCAATATCCGGAGGCCGGCGTGCCGTGGGAGTCCATCCGGCAATCCTAGCGGAACTGGTAACTAGCCTGCCGTACAATCCAGGATGCCTCGTTGAGGTGCCGGGCCCCGAAGCCCTTCCTGCCCTGGCGGGTGCGTCCGGGGCCGCGCACGCAAAAATCCCCGGCCTCCTGTTGCCAGGAAACCGGGGATTTTCCACTCTTCACGAGAAAGAGTGGGCCCTGTGGGGATCGAACCCACGACCCACGGATTAAAAGTCCGATGCTCTACCAACTGAGCTAAAGGCCCCAGCCAAAAGCGCCCAAGCCAGCGGACAAATCCGTAGCTGCGGCGCGTTTCAGCCCAGTCCATTTCTGAACGATTAATACTGTACCCCAGACCCGGGCCGGCTTTTCACCGTGGCGGGACCGGCATCGGCCGTCACCGGGGGGACCGCCGGCCGATCCTCGATTACCCGGCGGCACTGGAGTAGCGTGGTGGCATGAGCGAGCAAGCAGGATCCAGCGCCCCCGGCCCGCGGCACCACAAGCCGAAACCTTTCGCGCCGATCGATTTTGAACCGTTCGCCGGCGGGGCTGATCCCGCCCGCGTTTCGGAGGCGGCCCATCTGGCCGCCCAGGCGCTCGTGCGCCGCGGCCGCGACAGCGATGACCCCAAGGTCACCAAGCGGCTCGTGAAGCTCGCCGACGAGCAGGGCCTGGAAGCGATCGCCGAAATGTGGGCCGAGAGCCCCGCACGCTCACTCCCCGGTGCCCTGTGGCGCCTGTATGCCCTGCGGGCCGCCACGATCCAGGATCCGGAGCGGATTTCCGTGTACTTCAAGGCGGGAAAGGACACGGCCCAGGTGTCCCATGTGGTGGCCGGCGCTGCCGAGCCGCCGGGAGCGGACGAGATGAAATCCATGGCGGACGCCATCCTCTCCGGAGCCTTCGACGGCGACTTCGACGTCGCGCTGGAACGCTCTGCCGCGTTCTGCCGCGTTGTGGCTCTGGGCCAGGCAACCCTGGCCGACGGCGCCGAGCACAGCAACGAGAACCATGCCAGCAAGCTCACCCGCAACTCCCACCTCCTGGTCAAGACGGCGGAGGACCTCGAACACGCCGCCAACGCGTGGCGGCTCGGCGAACTGGACTAGAGGGCGGCCAGCCGGGCCTGCCTGGCTGCGGTGCGCCTGCGGACAGAGTTCCGGCGCCGCGACGGGCACGCACGGCGGGGGCAGGCTGTCAATGTTGACTTGATTGAACCTACGTAGAAAACTAAAAGCGGTGCCGAACCGCGAAACCCCCGGGCTTCAACATTTAGCCGCCTAGAGCGGCCTACCGCCGAGAGGCGTATCCGGTTCGGCACCATTTTTATGCCCTTTTGACGGTGACTTTCCCTACGGCTTTGACTGCTGTTTTGCCTGCGGTTCAAACTGCGGCGTTGCCTGCGCCGACATACGCCGCGTCCGGACGGTCCGGGCCGGGGCGGACGGTAAAGTAATGCGTATGCGCTGGTCTCCGTCAAGTCACACGGCCGGCCGAGTCCACCCGCGAACCTCTCCCCGGAAGACCGGTGACACCACGTGAAGCTGCGCCTGTTCCCGCAGGAATCCGCCGGGCTGAACCTGCTCTCCCAAATGGCGCGCCAGATCGTGCTGGCAACCGGAACCCTGTCGGAGATCCTCGGCGTCCCGGCCAGTGAGCATGCCCGGCTGGTGGAGGACATGCACAACCATGAAGCTAAATCGGCGGAGCTGCACTTTGCGCTCCTGACCCACATGCGGACCAGTTTCGTGAACCCGCTGCCCCGCGAGGACATGTACGCGCTGTCCCGGTATCTCAACGAAGCGATCGAGAAGCTCGATGCCGCCGCCGAGCTCGTCTCCCTCTACAAGCTGGAACGGCTGCCCAAACGCGCTGCGGACCAGCTGGAAATCATCAGCCGGCAGGCCGAGCTCACCGTCGACGCCATGCGGAAGCTGAACAACCTGGACGACCTTGAGGACTACTGGATCGAGATCCTGCGCCTGGCCAAACGTGCGGAACGCACGCACAGGGTCTGGGTTGCGGACATGCTCCGCGAGATGAAGTCGACGCAGTACGCGCGCAACCGCGACATCGCGAACCAGCTCGTGGAAGTCACGAAGGACATGCGCCGGATCGCCACCCAAGTAGGCAGCATCATCGTCAAGGAATCCTGAGGTGATGATCTTCTTCTTTGCCCTGGTGCTGATCTGCGCCGGGGCGTTCGCGTTCCTCAACGGCTTCAGGGACGCGTCCTCGTCGGTGGCCCTGGCCGTGCGGACACGGGCGCTGACCCCCACCGTGGCGGTCCTGCTGGCCGCCCTGTTCAACTTCATCGGCGCCGGGCTGAGCGCCGCCCTGGCGCTGGCTGTCAGCCAGGCGTGGGTGTCGCTTCCGCCAGGCACGAACGGCCTTACGATCCTGCTGGCCGGGCTGCTCAGCGCCATTCTTTGGGGCATCTACATGTGGTGGCGCGGGATTCCGACTTCCTCCACGCACGCCCTGGTCGGCGGTCTCGCCGGGGCAGGGGTCGGGAGCGTCGCCGTCGGCGGTCATCCCGTCACCGGTGTTGACGCTTCCCTCGTGTACCAGGTGGCGCTCCCTCTGCTGCTCTCACCGGTGATCGCTTATATCGGGGCGTACCTGCTGGTCTGGCCCGCCAGCTGGGCCGCCCGTTACACGCCGCCCAACGTGGTCAACTCCCGGTCGCGGCGCGCCCAGGCCATCGCCGCGGGCGCCGTTGCCTTCGGCCACGGGCTGCAGGACGGCCAGCGCACCAGCGCTGTGGTGATCCTCGCGCTGGTAGCGGCCGGGCTCTCCGACGGCGGTTCCGTGCCGGTGTGGGTGGCCGTGCTGACCGCCGTCCTGCTGTCGGCCGGAACGCTGGCCGGAGGCTGGCGGATTTCCTACACGATCGGCTACCGGCTGACCCGGATCGACCCCCTGCGCGGATTTGTCTCGCAAATGTACAGCTCGGTGATGCTGCTCGTGGGCGCGATCGGGTTGCATTGGCCCGTCTCCACAACGCACACCGTGACGTCGGCAGCCCTTGGCGCCGGCGCCAACCAGAGCTTCCCGGGCACCAACCGCAAGCTGGTGATCCGCATCCTGGCGCTCTGGGCCCTGACCCCGGTTGCCACCGCCGCCGCCGCGTTCGTCCTTCAGCTGGCGCTCTCGCCGCTGGCAGGGCTGTAGGACTCCTCGATTGCTCCGCAGGTGCCCTTTTGAGGGCACAAAACGGCACCTGCGGAGCAATCGACGAGCGGGTTGGTCTATCCGAAGCGGCCGGAGACGTAGTCCTCGGTGGCCTTCTCGGTGGGGTTGCTGAAGATGGTCGGGGTGTCGCCGAACTCGATCAGCTTGCCCGGCTTGCCGGTACCGGCAATGTTGAAGAAAGCCGTCTTGTCGGACACGCGGGCCGCCTGCTGCATGTTGTGCGTCACGATGACCACCGTGTACTGGTCCTTGAGCTCGTTGATGAGGTCCTCAATGGCGAGCGTCGAGATCGGGTCCAGGGCCGAGCAGGGCTCGTCCATGAGGATCACCTGGGGCTCCACGGCGATGGCACGGGCAATGCACAGGCGCTGCTGCTGGCCGCCGGACAGGCCCGAGCCCGGCTTGGACAGGCGGTCCTTGACCTCGTTCCACAGATTCGCGCCCTGCAGGGAACGCTCCACCAGGACATCAGCCTCGCCCTTGGAGATCTTCTTGTTGTTCAGCTTCACGCCGGCCAGCACATTGTCCCGGATGGACATGGTGGGGAACGGGTTGGGGCGCTGGAACACCATGCCGATCTGGGAGCGGACCGTGACCGGGTCAACGCCGGGGCCGTAAAGGTTGTCGCCGTCCAGCAGCACCTCACCTTCAACCCGCGCGCCGGGAATGACCTCGTGCATGCGGTTCAGGGTGCGCAGGAAGGTGGACTTGCCGCAGCCCGAGGGGCCGATGAAGGCCGTGACCGACTTGGCGTCGATGTTGATGTTGACGTCTTCGACGGCCAGGAATTTGCCGTAGTAGACGTTCAGGTCCTTGACGTCGATGCGCTTAGACATGGTGTTCCTTCACTTGCTGGAGGTATTGACGGCGGGCGCGGCGCTGGCCTAGCGGCCGGTCTTTGGGGCGAAGAGGCTTGCAACCAGGCGGGCGCCCAGATTGAGCAGCATCACCAGGATGATGAGCACCAAGGCCGCGCCCCAGGCCCGCTCGGAGGACGGGTCCGGGTTGGACGGTGAGGTGGGGTTCAGGATCTGGGTGTAGATGAAGGTGGGCAGCGAGGCCATCCAGCCGCTGAACACGTTGGTGTTGATGGTGGTTGCGAAGCCGGCGGTGACCAGGATCGGTGCGGTTTCGCCGATTACGCGGGCGATCGCGAGGGTGATGCCGGATGCGATGCCGGAGATCGCCGTCGGAAGGACCACCTTGAGGATGGTCCGCCATTTGCGGACGCCAAGGGCATAGGCTGCCTCGCGGAGCTCGTTGGGGACAATCTTCAGCATTTCCTCGCTGGAGCGGACCACCACCGGGATCATCAGCACGGAGAGTGCGACGGCGGCGACGGCACCGGTCTTGGTGCCCGGGCCGACCACGGCGAAGAAGGCGGCCGCGGCGAACAGGCCGGCCACAATCGAGGGGATGCCGGTCATGACGTCCACGAAGAAGGTGATGGCACGGGCCAGAGCGCGGTCCTGCCCGTATTCCACGAGATAAATCGCGGTCAGCAGTCCCACAGGGACCGAGATGAGGGTCGCGAGCACCGTGATCAGCAAAGTGCCCACGATCGCGTGGTAGATGCCGCCCAGCAACGGGGCGCCTTGTTCCACGGTCTTGTTGTCGAAGGCGCCGGTAACGCCGTTCATGGAGGTGGTGAGGAAGCCGGGATCCAGGAGCCCGGGGAGCCCGTTCACCAGCACGGTCCAGATCACCGACACCAGGGGCAGCAGGGCAATCAGGAAGGAACCCACGACGAGGCAGGTCGCCAGCTTGTCCTTGGCCTTGCGCGAGCCTTCCACAACGAGGCTCCAGCCCACCAGGCCGGCGGCGAAGAGGATGGCGGAGACGAGTCCCCAGCCGAAGGCGTTGAATCCGATCAGCGCCAGGATAGCGGCGCCGAGGATTAAGGCAACGGCCAGGACGATATACGGTGCGGTCTTGGGCAGCTGGCCTTTGGTGAGGGCCGAGCGCTTCCGGACCGGGGTCAGGGTGGAGGTCATTTAGTTGGCTCCCGAGAATTCTTTGTGCCGGCTAATGATGCCGCGGGCGATCACATTCACGCCGAGGGTGATGACGAACAGCACCAGGCCGGCGGCGATCAGCGTGTTGACCTTGAGACCGCTGGCCTCGGGGAAGTTCAGGGCGATTTCGGCGGCGATGGTCTGGTTTCCGGTCTGGATCAGGCTGGCGGTGAGGGCGCCGGAGGAAAGGACCAGCGCGACGGCCATGGTCTCTCCTAGTGCCCGGCCCAGTCCCAGCATCACGGCGCTGATGATTCCGGGCCGGCCGAAGGGCAGCACGGTCATCCGGATCATCTCCCAGCGGGTGGCGCCGAGTGCCAGCGCGGCCTCTTCATGCAGCTTGGGGGTCTGCAGGAAGATCTCGCGGGTCAGGGAGGTGATGATCGGCAGGACCATGACGGCGAGGACGATTCCAGCGGTGAGGATGGTCTTGCCGGTGGCCGAGGCCGGGCCCTGGAAGATCGGCAGCCAGCCCATGTTCTTGGCCAGCCAGTCGTAGGACGGGGAGATTTCCTTGGCGAGGAACGCAACACCCCAGGCGCCATAGACCACGGAGGGGATGGCGGCGAGCAGGTCGACCACGTAGCCGAGGCCGGAGGCGAGGTTCCGCGGGGCGAAGTGCGAGATGAAGAGCGCCACACCGATGGCGAGCGGGGTGGCAATCACCAGGGCGATCACGGCGGCGATGAGGGTGCCGATGACGAGCGGCCAGATATAGGTGAAGAATCCTTCACCGCCCTGGATCTGGTCGGCCGGAGCCACGAGGGCCGGGATCGCCTGGACGACCAGGAACAGTGCCACGCCGAAGAGCACGGCGAGGATCAGACACCCTGCCGCCAAGGTGGCGGCGGAAAAGACTTTGTCACCGGTGTGGCCTGCGCCCCGGGACTTGGTCAGGGAGGTGGTGGTCACTTCATGGTCCTTCGGTTTGGGTGGGAATCCGGGCTACGGCTGCGGACGCTTCCGCGGCCGGGGTCCGGCAAATCCTGGTTCTTCGAACAAATGCGTCGGTTCCCTGCCCCGTCGCGGCCGCCGGTGGCGGCCGTTTCGGAACAGGGAACCTTCGTCAGGCTGGTGTTTCCACTATGCCTTTGAGCGCAACGTTTCCCTAGGCCTTGCCCTTGACTGCCTCGAGGGCCGTCTTGACCTTGCCCTGGAGGGCCGCGGAGAGCGGTGCCGACTTGGCGGAATCGGCAGCGGCCTTCTGGCCGGCGTCGGACGCTGCGTAGTTCACAAACGCCTTGACGAGGTCGGCGGTGGCCTTCGTGTCATAGGTGGTGCAGACGATGTGGTAGGACACCAGGACGATCGGGTAGGCGCCCGCAACCGTGGTGGTGCGGTCCAGCTTGATGGCGAGGTCGTTGGCGTTGCGGCCCTCGACCGGCTTGCCCTGGTCGACTGCCTTGGAAGCAGCCTCGGGGGAGATCTTCGTGAAGGAGTCGCCGACCTTGACCTGCGCGGTGCCGAGCTTGCCGCTGACTGCGGAGTCGTCGGCGTAGGTCACGGCGCCCGGGGTGTCGGTGACGGTCTTGACGACGCCGGAGGTGCCCTTGGCGTTCTCGCCCTTCAGGCTCGCGGGCCAGACGCCGGCGGCCTTGTCGGTCCAGACGTCGGGGGCGACGGCGGCCAGGTAGTCGGTGAAGTTCGTGGTGGTGCCCGAGTCATCCGAGCGGTTCACCGGGGTGACCTTGAGGTCCGGCAGCTGGACGCCCGGGTTCAGGGCCGCAATGGCGGGGTCGTTCCAGTTGGCCACCTGGCCGCGGAAGATCTTGGCAATGGTGGCGGCGTCGAGCTTCAGGTCCGTAATGCCCGGCACGTTGAACGCCACGGCGATCGGGGAAATGTAGACCGGGATGTCGAGAGCTCCATCGGGGCCGCACTTGGCCTTGGAGCTGGCGAGCTCGTCGTCTTTGAGGTAAGCATCGGAGCCGGCGAACTGGGCCGAGCCGTCGAGGATCGCCTTGCGTCCGGCGCCGGAACCGTCCGGGGAGTACTGCACGGTGGCACCCGGGTTCGCGGAGGCGAAGTTGGTCTTCCAGACATCCATGGCCGCGCCCTGGGCGGTGGAGCCGACGCCGGTCAGGGTGCCGGTGACAGCGGGACCCGAGGCGGACGGCGCGGCGGACGTAGCCGCGTTGGTTGCGTTGTCCGAACCGCAAGCGGTCAGCGCGAGCGCGCCAACGGCGATGACAGCGATAGCCGCGTTGCGGCCGAAGCGGAGTGCCTTCACTTAGATGTACCCCTTCCAGGGCTTTGCGTGCCGGGCCGGAGAAGGCCCGCAAGGATGCGTACGGTTTGTACCTTTACCGAAGGTAGGTCGCCCAGATGAAGAGAATTGCGGTCCAAGGTGAACGGCTGGTTAACGACGCCGGACTATTGGTTTACATCTGCCGGGTCTCCATTGTGTTCTGTGCGTCACGGTCGTATCGGTGAAACCCCAAGAAGGACCCTTGGGACAGACCCGCCGTGCCGGACTGCCGCGCCTGCCCGTTGCGTCCGCGATTGTGCCGTCCCGGCCCGTGACAAGGCTGTGACCGGGCCGCGACAAGGCCGTGAACGGCCGGCGCGGGGCAGCAAATAGACTGGAGGGCATGGCCTCCGCGACTGGACTCTCTGCAAGCGCACGATTCCTGCGCGGCCGGGTCCGCACCGGCTTTGTCCGGAGCCGGAACTCCCTCATGCCGGCCATCCAGATGACCGCGTGCGCCGTGGGCGCCTACGCGTTCGCCGAATACGTCCTGGGGCATAGCGGGCCGTTGTTCGCTGCCACCTCATCCCTGATTGCCCTCGGTTTCTCCCGCGACCCCAGGCTTCGCCGCGTCATCGAGGTGGGTCTGGGCTGCACCCTCGGGATCGTGGTCGGGGACTTGCTGCTGCACTGGCTGGGCTCCGGGATCTGGCAGGCCGCCGTCGTTCTCCTGTTTTCCATCCTGCTGGCCCGGTTCCTGGACAGCGGGACCATCTTCACCACCCAGCTGGGTCTGCAGTCAGTACTCGTGGTGCTCCTGCCCGCGCCGGCCGGGGGCCCGTTCACCCGGAGCATCGATGCCGTGGTGGGCGGAGTGTTCGCGCTGCTCGTGACCATCCTCGTGCCCAAGGACCCCCGGCGTGAACCCCGCAATGACGTCAAGAAGCTCCTGCACGAGCTCGCCGAGGTGCTGCGGGAATGCGCCTCGGCGCTGAGCTACAGCGACGCCACCCAGGCCTGGCATGCGCTCATCCGCGGGCGGAACTGCCAGCCACTCATCGACGCCATGCGGCAGTCGCTGCGCGCTTCCGGCGAGGTGGCCACCCTGGCACCCGCCTACCGGCGGCACCGGGACGAGCTGGACCAGATGGATCAGTCGCTCGACTATATAGATCTCGCGCTTCGCAACAGCCGGGTCTTTGCCCGCCGGCTGACCAGCGCCATCAACCATGCGGCGCTCTCGGACGAGGCCACCCAGAACATCGCCGAGGTCCTGCAGGAGACGGCCGCCGCCGTCGACGAACTGTCGCTGGGCCTGGCCGAGGTGCACGACGGCACCCGCCGCGCCCACCTGCGCACGGCCCGCTCCGAGCTGCGGCAGATCGCCGGGCGCCTGCATCCCCGGATCCTGGACGTTCACCGGCTCGAGGGCGAAACGGTGGTCATGCTGTTCCGGCCGCTCATGGTGGATCTACTTGAGGCCGCCGGCGTGGATTCCGGGGAAGCCCGGGACATCCTTCCCCCGCTCTAAGCACGGCCCCTCACCCCGGCCGCGCCGTTCGTTGTCGCTGCCCCCGGATAGTGTGGACCAATGGCTACAAAGACTTCCCGGGGGCCGAAGGCACCGGGCTACAAATGCGCCGAATGCGGCTGGACGACCGTCAAGTGGGTGGGCCGCTGCGGCGAATGCCAGGCGTGGGGCAGCGTCGAGGAGACCGGCACCGCCGTCGCCCGGACGACGGCGGCCACCACGGTCCTTGAACCTGCCCGCCGGATCGCCGACGTCGACGCCACCACGGCGGCCTTCCTGCCCACCGGCGTGGACGAACTCGACCGCGTGCTCGGCGGCGGGCTGGTGCCCGGCGCCGTGATCCTGCTCGCGGGCGAACCCGGGGTGGGCAAGTCCACCCTCCTGCTGGACGTTGCCGCGAAGTTCGCCCGCACCGCGCAGGACGTCCTGTACATCACCGGCGAGGAATCCGCCGCCCAGGTCAAGCTCCGCGCGGACCGGATCGACGCCGTCGCCGAATCCTTGTATTTGTCGGCCGAAACGGACCTCGGGCAGGCTCTGGGGCAGGTGGAAAAACTCGAACCGCGACTGCTCGTGGTGGATTCGGTGCAGACCCTGAGCAGCGCCGACGTCGAGGGAAGCGCCGGCGGGGTGTCCCAGGTGCGCGAGGTTGCTGCCTCCCTGATCGCCGCGGCCAAGCGCCGGAACATGACCACGCTGCTGGTAGGACACGTGACCAAGGACGGCTCCATTGCCGGGCCCCGCCTGCTGGAACACCTCGTGGATGTGGTCTGCCAGTTCGAGGGCGAACGGCACTCGCGGCTGCGCCTGCTGCGCGCCGTCAAGAACCGCTACGGACCTACCGACGACGTCGGCTGCTTCGACTTGAACGAGGACGGCATCGAGGGCCTCGCCGATCCCAGCGGCCTGTTCGTCTCGCGGACGAAGGACCCGGTGTCCGGAACCTGTATCACGGTGACGCTCGAGGGCCGCCGGCCGCTGCTCGCCGAAGTCCAGGCGCTGCTCGCCGAGAGCGCCAGCTCGCAGCCCCGCCGCGCCACCAGCGGGCTGGACAGCTCGCGCGTCGCGATGCTGCTCGCCGTCCTGCAGCAGCGCGCGGGCTGCCTGCTGAACAAGGATGACTCCTATGTGGCAACGGTCGGCGGAGTCAAGCTCAGCGAGCCCGCCACGGACCTGGCCGTGGCCTTGGCCGTGGCTTCCGCGAAGGCCAAGAAGCCCCTCCCCCAGCGCCTGATCGCCTTCGGCGAGGTAGGCCTGGCAGGCGAAGTCCGTCCAGTCCCCGGCATCAACCAGCGCATCCAGGAAGCACACCGGCTCGGCTTCACCCATGCCGTGGTGCCGTCCAGCCCCAACGGGCACGGCCCCGTGCCCGCGGGATTCACGGTCCGGGAGGTCGGCCACCTGGCCGAGGCACTGGGGCTGCTGATCAGCTGAAGCCCGGGCAGCCCTGGAACGTGGCGCCCGCAACCGGAGCCTCCGGCGACAGGCACAAAGACGACTTAGGGCCCTAGCACTGGAGCCCCCACAGACGCACGATTGGATTGTGGCCAGGGACGGTCGCACGGGATGCGGCCGGCCGGCCCGGCCGGCGCGACCGCGGCGAAGGGATGCGTCATGATGTGGGGTTACGGGTACCAGATCGGCTGGATGTGGCTTTGGGGCGTGTTGCTGCTCGCCGGGATTGCGGTGCTGGTCATCCTGGCCATCCGGCTCGCGACAGGCGGGGTTCGCCATAACGGCGGGGGCGTGGCGCCGGGCCCGGGCCCGCATGGTCCCGGGCAGTATCCGCCGCCGGGGCCGGTCACCCCTCCCGGTTCTTTTCCTCCTCCCAACGGACCTGTTTCCCCGCCGCCCGGACGGTCCCAGGCCCGCCTGATCCTTGACGAACGCTTTGCCCGGGGCGAGCTCTCCGCAGAGGAGTACCGCGAGAGCCTGAAGGTGCTGGGTGAGGAGTCCTAGTGCAGCCGCTCAGCCGCCGCAGCGCCCTGCTCCTGGGCGGCCTTGGCGTGGCCGGAACCGCGGCCGGAGCAGCGGGGCTCGCCTGGACGCTGACGTCCCTCAGCGCGCCGGTTACCGGGGCTGCCCTGACGCACCCGGCCGAACTTCGCAGCGCTGGCGGCAGCCTCGCGCTCGAGCTGGAGGCGGCCCGGGGTCCCGTGCAGCTTGCCGGCCGCCAGGCCACGGCCCTTGGCTACAACGGGACCAGCCCCGGCCCCACGCTGCGCCTGCGCGCAGGTGACGTGCTCAGCATCCGGCTGACCAACCGCTTGGCTGAACCCACCAACCTTCACGTGCACGGGCTCCATGTGTCCCCGGCGGGGGCTGGGGACAACGTGTTTGTCGCGGTGGACCCCGGCGGCAGCTTTGATTACGAATACCGGCTGCCGGCCGACCACCCGCCCGGCGTCTACTGGTACCACCCCCACCACCACGGCATGGTCGCGGAGCAGATCTTCGGCGGCCTTTTCGGCGCGATCGTCGTCGAGGACGCCGCCCCCCTTCCGGTGTCCATGGACCGCGTCCTGGTGGTGTCCGACACGGACCTGGACGCCGCCGGAAACGTCCGGGACGTTCCGCCATCAGAACGCATGGCCGGCCGGGAAGGCGGGCTGGTGCTCGTCAATGGCCAAAGCAACCCTCTGCTCAGCGCCCTTCCCGGGCAACGGGAGCGGTGGCGGCTAGTCAACGCCTGCGCTGCCCGCTACCTGCGGCTGCAGCTGGACGGACAGAGCATGCAGCTGCTCGGCATGGACTCCGGGCGATTCCAGTCGCCGGCAGCCGTGGAGGAGGTGCTCCTGGCGCCGGGGAACCGGGCCGACCTTCTCGTGACGACGATGGCCGGCGAGTCCGTTCTCCGGTCCGCTTACTATGACCGTGGCAGCATGCCCGGCATGATGGGCCGGGGTCCTGCCGGACGGGCCCAGGGGGACCCTTCCCAGGGCATCTCCCTGGCGACGCTCCAGGTAGCGGGCGAATCCGTCCCCGGCCCCTCCGGGGTGCCGCCCCAACCTGCCCCCGCGGATCTGCGCCAGGCACCTGTCGCCGCGCACCGGCAATTCCTGCTGGCAGCCGGCATGGGCGCAGGGAGCATGGGCGGAGGCGGCACCGGGATGATGGCCTTCACCATCAACGGCCGGGAATTCGACGAGGCCAGGACGGACACCACCGTAGCGGCCGGCACCGTGGAGGAGTGGACCGTGGTCAACACCAGTCCCATGGACCACCCGTTCCACCTGCACGTCTGGCCGATGCAGCTCATCTCGGTCGATGGCGCAGCCCCCGCCTCCCCTGCCTGGCAGGACGTGGTCAATGTGCCCGCGAACGGACGCGTGACCGTCCGGATTGCGTTCAGGGACTTCACCGGACGATCCGCGTATCACTGCCACATCCTGGACCACGAGGACCTCGGGATGATGGGCGCCATCGAGGTCCGCTGAATCACTCGACCTCTTGCGCGAAATACCCCCCCGGGGTATGTTGGGGCGTAGCCATCAATGACTGAGCACCCTTCAGGAGCATGCATCATGGAACACCGGCACACCGGCCCCGGCGTTGACAAGAGTGTCGACCCACACACCCGCAGCCACGGCCCGCACGGGACGCCGCACGGTGGCCACGGGGTGCATGCGGCCGCCCCCGCCACGGCAGGCCCCGCCGGGGACAGCCACATGGTGCACAGTCAGGGACAGCATGCCGGGCACAGCGTCGCGATGTTCAGGGACAGGTTCTGGCTGAGCCTGGCCCTGGCCGTTCCGGTGGTCTTCTTCAGCCCCATGTTCGCGGATCTCCTCGGCTACGAGCCGCCCGTCTTTCCCGGCTCGGCCTGGATTCCCCCGGTGTTCGGCACGGCGATCTTCATTTACGGCGGCCGGCCTTTCCTCAAGGGCGGCCTCAGTGAGCTGAGGACGCGCAAGCCGGGAATGATGCTGCTGATCGCGATGGCCATCAGCGTTGCCTTCATCGCCTCCTGGGTGACCAGCCTGGGCCTGGGCGGTTTCGACCTAGACTTCTGGTGGGAGCTGGCGCTACTGGTCCCCATCATGTTGCTGGGCCACTGGATCGAGATGCGCGCCCTCGGCTCCGCCCAAGGCGCACTGGATGCCCTGGCAGCTCTTCTGCCCGACGAAGCCGAACGCGTCACCGGCGCCGGGACGGAGACTGTCAGCGTCTCCGAGCTCCGCGCCGGAGACACCATCCTAGTCCGCCCCGGCGGCCGGATGCCGGCCGACGGTACGGTCAGCGACGGCCAGGCCGAATTCGACGAATCCATGATCACCGGCGAATCGAAAACTGTCCTGCGAGCACCGGGGGATCCCGTGGTGGCCGGCACCATCGCAACGGACAACTCCGTGCGGGTCCGGGTGTCAGCCATCGGCGAGGACACCGCCCTCGCCGGGATCCAGCGTTTGGTGGCCGAGGCGCAGGCATCGTCCTCCCGGGCCCAGGCCCTCGCCGACAGGGCGGCCGCGTTCCTCTTCTACTTCGCCGCCGGAACCGGCCTCCTCACCTTCGTCTTCTGGACCTTGATGGGCAGCGTCACCGACGCCGTCACCCGCACCGTGACCGTCCTCGTGATCGCCTGCCCCCACGCCCTGGGCCTTGCCATCCCGCTCGTCATCGCGATCTCCACCGAGCGGGCAGCCCGGGCGGGCGTCCTGATCAAGAACCGGATGGCGCTGGAGCGGATGCGGACGGTCGACGTCGTGCTCTTCGACAAGACCGGAACCCTGACCCGGGGCGAGCCGGAGCTCAAGGGAGTCGTGAGCGCCGCAGGCGCCGGCACGGCAACCGGCCAGGACGCAGTCCTGGCCCTCGCGGCCGCCGTGGAAGCCGACAGTGAACATCCCGTAGCCCGTTCCATCGTCGCCGCCGCCCGGGAACGGGGGTTGGAGATTCCGACGGCGGACGGGTTCACCTCGCTGACCGGCCGCGGAGTCCGTGCCACGATCGGTGGCCGCACCGTTTACGTGGGCGGCCCGGCACTGCTCCGGGAACTGGGTCTGCAGGAGCCCCCGGCTTTGGCCGCCGCCACCGGGGCCTGGCTGGAGCGCGGCGCAGCTGTGCTCCACGTGGTGGACGGCGGCACCGTGCTGGGCGCTGTCAGCCTCGAGGATGCCGTACGGCCCGAGTCCCGCCAGGCCGTCCGGGCCCTCCAGGCCCGCGGCATCAAGGTGGCCATGATCACCGGCGACGCCCGGCAGGTCGCGCAGGCCGTCGCCGCCGAACTCGCCATCGACGAAGTGTTTGCCGAGGTCCTGCCCGCGGACAAGGACAAGAAGGTGGCCGAACTACAGGGCCGGGGGCTGAGAGTGGCCATGGTGGGCGACGGCGTCAACGATTCCCCCGCGCTGGCACGGGCGGAGGTGGGGATTGCGATCGGCGGCGGCACGGATGTGGCCGTGGAATCCGCCGGTGTGGTCCTGGCCGGCAACGACCCCCGGGCCGTGCTGTCGATGCTCGACCTGTCCAAGGCGAGTTACCGGAAGATGTGGCAAAACCTCGTTTGGGCCACCGGGTACAACATCATCTCGGTGCCGCTGGCGGCCGGGGTTCTGGCCTTCGCGGGGATCGTCCTCTCCCCCGCCGCGGGCGCCGTGATGATGTCGGCGTCGACAATTGTGGTGGCCCTGAACGCGCAATTGCTGCGCAGGCTCAAGCTCAATCCGGCTGCGGCCGGCTGAGCGGAAGAAGCCAGGCATGCCGGAGACGAACCCCCGCGATTCATCATTCGGGCGATCCTTTGCCCGCGTGGGCCCGCGGATGGACGCCCGTGGGGCGGCGGAGCACCGTCGGCGCCTCGTGGAAGCGGCGTACGGCGTCGTCGTCGAAATCGGAGCGGGCTACGGGGCCACCTTCCCGTTCTACCCTTCCGCGGTAACGGGCGTGCTGGCCCTCGAACCTGATCCCACGCTCCGGGGGTTGGCCCGCGCTGCTGCCAGCAAGGCGCCGGTGCCCGTCACCGTACAGGACGGCGTGGCGGAAGCGCTGCCGGCGGCGGACGCCTCGGTGGACGTGGTCGTCTCCAGTTTGGTGCTGTGCAGCGTGGCGGACCAGGCGGCCGCCCTGGCGGAAGTGGTCCGGGTCCTGCGGCCCGGCGGCGTGCTGCTGTTCTATGAACATGTCCGTTCGGCGCACCGGGTGCTGGGGGCCGCCGAAGACCTGCTCACACCGTTGTGGAGCCGCGTGGCATCGGATGCCACCCGAACCGGGACACCGCGGCCGCGATCGCCGTGGCCGGCCTCACCGTGGAGGGCCTGGAGCGCTTCGGCTTTTCGGCCCTCCCCGGCAACCCGCGGCTGGCCCACGTCCTTGGGGCGGCGAGCAAAGCCTGAGCCCGCCGCCGGCGTGCCGTTCCGTTCCGTTCCGTCCAGAGCGTCTCCGTCCCAACCTCCCGCCACGCGTTCCGGGCTCAATGTTCCCGGCCCAACATTCCCGGGACGGCACGCAAAAGGACGCGCCACGCGAAAGGGACGTCCGCCACTATGGCGGACGCCCCTTTCGGCGATGCTCTCCGGGCGGACCCGGCCTTGGTGGCTAGGCCTTTTTGGGAGGCAGGGCCAGCTTGAAGATCTTGGCCCATGTGGAGCCGACCTGCTTCAGGAGCGGGCCCGTGGTGTACGGCAGTCCGTAACGCCGGCAGATCTCCTGCACCTTGGGCGCGACTTCCCCATAGCGGTTGGACGGCAGGTCCGGGAACAGGTGGTGCTCGATCTGGTGCGAGAGGTTGCCGGTCATGAGGTGCATGAACTTGGAACCGGAGATGTTGGCCGAGCCGATCATCTGCCGCACGTACCAGTCACCGCGGGTCTCGCCCTCGACCATTTCCTCGGTGAAGGTGTCAGTACCTTCGGGGAAGTGGCCGCAGAAGATCACCGCGTGCGCCCACACATTGCGGACGGCGTTGGCTGTCAGTGTGCCGTAGAGGGCCTGCTTGCCTGAACCGGTGAGCATGGCGACGGCGGGCGTGGCGGCGTAGTCCTTGGTGAACTGCTTGAGAGCCTTGCGGCCGAGGGCCTTCAGGTCCCGGACGAGGGCTTCCTTGGATTTCCTGCCCTCCTTGAAGTCCTGGAGTTCGAGGTCGTAGATCGCGATGCCCCACTCGAAGACGGGGGCCAGGAGCGCGTTGTAGACCGGATTGCCCAGGTTGAACGGCGTCCACTTCTGCTGGGGATCCATGCGCAGCAGGTTGTATCCGACGTCGTTGTCCTTGCCGATCACGTTCGTCCAGCGGTGGTGGAGATCGTTGTGGGTGTGCTGCCAGGAGCGCGCGGGGGTGACGAAGTCCCACTCCCACGTCGTGGAGTGGATGTCCGGGTCCCGCATCCAGTCCCACTGGCCGTGCAGGATGTTGTGCCCGAGTTCCATGTTTTCCAGGATCTTGGCGAGGCTCAGCAGGGAGGTGCCGGCGACCCAGGCGGTCTTGTTCTTGCTGACCAGCAGTGCGGCGCGGCCGGAGATTTCCAGGCCTCGCTGGATTTTGATCATGCGGCGGATGTAGGCGGCGTCGGAGGATCCGCGTTTGGCGAGGATGTCGTCCTTGATGGCGTCAAGTTCGCGGCCCAGCTCCGCTACCTGCTCGTCAGAGAGGTGCGCGGCAGCCGGCGGACGCACCAGCGGACTGCCGGACTCGGCAAGGGCGCCTGGCCGCTTCTTCGCGGCCGTGCGCACCTTTGCTGCCGCGACATCGACGGCTGAACCGCCTACGGCGGGGGTGTTCGCGTCGGGGGTGTCGGCGTCGGATAGATCAGGCGTGTTGGAAACAATCGTCATACGGTAATACTCCTCAGAGGTCGAGGTTAACGGGGCCGGCGGCTGCCGACACGCACGTCTGGATTAGTTGGCCCGGTTCGCCGTGCACTTCGCCTGTGCGAAGGTCGCGGACGTGGCCGGCCCGCAGCGGGATGAGGCAGCTGTGGCAGATGCCCATGCGGCAGCCGCTGGGCATCAGGACTCCGGCGTCCTCGCCGACATCAAGCAGCGGGGTGTCGCCGTCGGCCTCGACTTCGCGGTCGGAGGCCTCGAAGGTGACCAGGCCGCCGTCGTGCCCGGCACCGGCGGCGAGGCTGGTGGTGAAGCGTTCGATGGTCAGGGTGCCCGGCCGGACTGCCGCGGCCGGCGCGGCGTCCTCGGCTTCGGCCTCCCAGAGCGCCTCGGTGTCGTTGAGGAAATCCTCCGGACCGCACGCGTAGGCGGCGCGCTGGCGCCAGTCCGGGCACAACCGGTCCAGATCGGCGGCGGAGGTGAAGTCCAGCCGTCCGCGGTCCCCGGTGAACCAGTGCGTGACGCGGAAGTTGGGGAACTGGTCTGCGAGCTCGGCGAGTTCCTCACGGAAGATGGCGTCCGCGGCGGTGCGGGCCGTGTGGATGAGGACGACGTCGGAGTCGGGACGGTGCGGCACGAGGGTGCGGATCATCGACATCACGGGGGTGATTCCGCTGCCCGCGGTGAGCATGAGCAGCGGGCGCGGGTGTTCCGGCAGGACAAAGTCGCCCTGCGGGGGCGCCAGGAACAGGATGTCGCCGGGTTTGGTGCCGCGGACAAGAGCGCCGGAAACGGCTCCCATGTCGGTAACCGTGATGGCCGGATCCTGCCCGGCGGGGGCGCTGAGCGAATACGACCGCCAGTGGCGGACACCGTCGAGCTCGACGCCGATTCGGGCCCACTGGCCGGCAAGGTGCGCTTGCCAGCCGCGGCCGGGGTGGAAGAAAATGGTGGCGGAATCGGCCGTTTCTGGAACCACCCGGGTGACTACGCCACGCAATTGGCGTGCGGAGAACACAGGGTTGAACAGCGACAGAATGTCTTCTGGAGCTAGGGGGGTGGTCAGTAGAGATGCGGCGCGCGCCAGCTTACGGAGCCGGATCATTCATTAACCATATGTCAGTTTGCGCCATACTTCTTCACCCAAGGCATACGATCGACTGTAGAAAACTATCCCGCCGCAACAACTCGTTGGATTGTCTATGAACGCCTCCCCTGTCCGGGAGCCCGCCGGCTCCGCTCCCGCCTACGATCCGCCGTGGCTGGCGCTGCCCCGGGAGGTCAGCGACATGCTGCGGCCCAGGATGCCCGGCATCGTCGAGGCCATCATCGAGGCCGTCCCGCAGCTTGTTCCGGCGTATGCCAGGCCGATTGAGGGGCGGTTCGGCCGCGGCCTGAGGAGGGGTGTGGCCGCGGCGCTGGACCGGTTCCTGCAGCTGCCCGGGACCCGGCTGCCGGCGCTGTCCCAGGAAAGCCGGGATCTGGTGGCCGGGCTGGGCAGCGGGGAATTCCGGCAGGGGCGGAGCATGGACGCCCTGCTGAGCGCCTACCGCATGGGTGCCCGCGTGACCTTCCGGGAAATGTCCCGGGTCTCGGTGGAGCACCATCTGGGCCAGGGCGTCGTGGTGGACCTGGGGGAATCGATCCTCGCCTACATCGACGAGCTCTCGGCCGTGAGCGCCGAGGCCTACGCCTTCGAACAGTCCGAACGCGCCGGAGCGGTGGACCGCCGGCGCACCGAACTGCTGGACCTGCTCCTGCTCGGCCAGGCCGACGAGGCGGCCCTGCGCCAGACGGCGGCGATGGCGGACTGGTCCCTGCCCCAGCGCATGGCGGTGGTGACCCTTCCGCTGGACCGGGCAGCCGGGCTGCGGCTGCGGCTCGGCCCAGGAGCCTTGGTGATTGAACGCGAGACCGACGTCGTGGCCCTGGTGCCGGCGCGGAAGTCGCAGTCTGCCCGGGAGGAGCTGGACCGCGCCCTGAAGGGGCGCGGAGCCTCCGTGGGGCCCTCCGGTGGCTGGGAAAAGGTCCCGGATTCACTGCGGCTGGCCGTGCTGGCTGCCGCGGCGCTGCCGCCGCGCGAGGGGCCCGAGGACCCACCGATCTGGGCTGACGAGCACCTGGCGCAGGTGGTTCTCGCAGCGGAGCCCTCGGCGATTACCGAGCTGGCCAACCGCCGTCTGGCACCGCTGGAAGGACTCCGGCCGGCGCAGCGGGAGCGGCTTGCCGAAACCCTGCTCTCCTGGCTGCGCCACTGGGGCCAGCGGGCCCCCGTGGCCGCCGAACTCGGGATCCATCCGCAGACCGTCGGTTACCGGGCGGCGCAGTTGCGCGAGCTCTTTGGCGACGCCCTCGAGGACCCGACGGCGCGCTTCGAGCTTGAGCTGGCCCTGCACGCCGGCCGGCGGTAGGCCGCTTACCCGGCGAGCGCCTGCCGGCTGTGGAGCCGCAGTTCCAGGTCATGCATCACGAGCGCCGCCAGGTCCTCCAGCGCGGAGGTGTCCTCATCGCTGAACTCGCGGGGCTCACGGTCCAGGATGCAGAAGGTGCCCAGGTTGTAGCCGTCCGGAGTGCGCAGCGGCACCCCGGCGTAGAACTGCAGGCCGAAATCGCCCGCCACGAGCGGATTGGACAGCGTCCGGGGATCCTTGGTGGCATCCTGGACAATCCAGGCATCGCCCTGCAGGACTGCGGAGGCGCACAGTCCGGGATCGCGGCCGATTTCGCTGACATCCGTGCCGTGGTGGGCCTTGAACCAGATACGGTCATAGTCCACCACGCTGACAATCGCCACGGGCACCGAGAACATGCGTGCGGCGAGCGCCGCGATGCGGTTGAAGGCTCCGTCTGCCGGGGTGTCCAGGATCCGGTACCGCTCGACCGCCTGCATGCGCCCGTCTTCATCGGTCAGCAGAGGAGCCGCGTCCCGGCGGTGGCGCCCGGCGCCGTTGATGACTTCCTGCCGCAGGGCCAGGGACACTTCCCGGGCCGGCGGGCGGGCCGCCGGATCCCTGTCCAGCATGGAGGTCAGCAGGGCCACCCACATGGGCGCGAGCCCTTCGGGGATGTCCGGGTCGTTGAGTAGGCGGGCCAGCGCGGACTGGACCGGCGCGCCGGGGTAGGCCATCTTCCCGGTCAGGCCTTCCAGCAGGACCAGCCCCAGCGAATAGACGTCGCTGGCGGGGCCGGCCGGTTCTCCGGCGGCCTGTTCGGGGCTCAGGTAGGCGGGGGTGCCTGAGCTGTCGTCCGGGTCTCCGTGGTGGCCTTTGCGGATGGTGATCGCCACGCCGAAGTCGCTGAGTTTGGCGCGCGGACGTCGGTCCTCCACGCTGTAGTCCACAAGGAGGATGTTGGCCGGTTTGACGTCCCGGTGGATGATGCCGTGGTGGTGGATGTGTGCCAGTCCGTCGGCGAGATCGTGTCCGATCAGCGCCATGTGGGCTGCGGACAGCGGTCCCTCGGCCGAGCGGCGGCGGAGGTCGGGGCCGCGGACGAGTTCCATCACGAGGTAGCTGAGCTTGCGGTCGGGGTTGCTCAGATCCGTCCCGGCATCGAACAGCGTCACGAGGGCATGGTGGGCCATCCCGGCGAGGATCCGCACTTCGTCGTTTTGCCGGCGGATGCGTTCCTCCTCCACCGCATTTTCGTACACGGCGCCGTCTTTGAAGAGCTTGACTGCCACTTCGCGTCCCAGGACCTCGTCCGTGGCACGGTACACGCTCGATTGGCTGCCCCGGCCAATGAGTTCTTCGATCCGGTAACGCCCGCTCAGCAGAAAACCGGGGTCCATGGTTATTGTCAAAGGTTTACGTGGTCCCTCTAATGGGGCCCGCCGGTGAGTATCGGGCGGATCAGTCCAAAGCCGGAAACCGACCCGGCGCCCGCATCATTAGCAAGGTTACTTATGATAACGCGGAAACCGGATTCCGGAAGACTCTCCAGGGAATCTTCCGGCACCGGCGCGTTGCCGCTATTTGGCGGGGTTGTGCGTGCCGATCGGAACCAGGGTGAGGTCCGGGTGGTTCTTTTCGATCCGGCGCAGGGCCCAGACGTCGTTGAACAGGGCCAGGTATTCCCCGTCGGACCGCAAGAGAACCTCCGCGCCGGGCACGTTGGCCAGCGCAGGCATCGCATCCGCCGTCGAAATCCGGGCCAGGGTATACGGGAGCCGCTCCAGCCGCATGGGCGCGCTGAAGTCGTGCGCCATGCGGTCTTCAACCACCTCGAACTGCATGGGGCCGACGGCGGCCAGAACGGGCGCCTGGTCGCCGCGGATGTCGGAGCGGAGCACCTGGATGACGCCCTCGTGCTCGAGCTGTTCGATGCCGCGGCGGAACTGCTTGAACCGGCTGGGGTCCTTGGAGCGCGCCACCTGGAAGTGTTCCGGGGCGAACAGCGGGATCGCGGGGAACTCCACGGGCTGGTCCAGGAACAGGCTGTCCCCCACGCGGAGGGAGGAGGCGTTGACGAGGCCCACGACGTCGCCCGGGAAGGCTTCATCGATAACCTCGCGTTCACGGCCGAAGACCTGCTGGGCGTACTTGGTGGCGAAGGACTTTCCCGTCCGGCCCTGGGTGACCACCATGCCTCGCTCGAACATGCCGGAGCAGACCCGGATGAAGGCCACGTGGTCGCGGTGGGCCTTGTTCATGCCGGCCTGAACCTTGAAGACGAACCCGGCGAAGGGGGCATCGACGGGGCGGGGCTCGCCGTCGACGTCGGGCCGCGGCGCGGCCGGCGGGGCGAAGTCGACAAGGGCGTCGAGGATTTCCTTCACGCCGAAGTTGAGGGCTGCAGAGCTGAAGAGGATCGGCGTCGCTTTGCCGGCATGGAAGGCCTCGACGTCGAACGCGAGGTTGGATTCGATGACCAGTCCTGCCTCGTCCACCGCGTTGGACCAGTCGTCGCCCTGGCTGGCGGCGGCCTCGTCCGGGGTGAAGTACTCGGTGAGGGCGATGTTGGCACCGGCGTTGTTGCGCTTGAACTGCGCGAAACGGTCGTTGCGCAGGTCCCAGACGCCGCGGAAGTCGCCGGAGATGCCCACGGCCCAGGTCAGCGGCATCGGCTGCAGCCCGGTGCGCTCGGTGATCTCATCCATGAGGGCCAGAGCGTCCAGGCCCGGCCGGTCCCATTTGTTGATGACGGTGATGATGGGCAGGTTCCGCTGCTTGCAGACCTCGAAGAGCTTCATCGTCTGGGTTTCCAGGCCCTTCGCGGCGTCGACCAGCATGACGGCGCAGTCCACGGCTGCCAGCACACGGTAGGTGTCTTCCGAGAAGTCGGCGTGGCCGGGAGTGTCCAGGAGGTTGATGACGGTGTCCCGGTAGGCGAACTGCAGCGCGGCCGAGCTGATGGAGATGCCGCGGTCCTTTTCCATCTGCATCCAGTCCGAGACCGTCTCCTTGCGGTTGGCCTTGCCGCTGGAGGCACCGGCCGTGCCGATCACCTTGGCGTGCAGCGCGAGGGCCTCCGTGAGGGTGGATTTGCCGGCGTCGGGGTGCGAAATGACCGCGAAAGTCCGGCGCCGGGCCGCCTGCTTGTGAATCTCCTGGACTCGGGCGGGGCTGAGGACTTCTTGAGACACGATGCTACTTTCGCTGCGGCTGTGGACGGGTCACGGCGCGGAGAGCCCGCGGTACACCCAAGGATCCAAGTTTATCGCAGGCCGTGGACCCGCACGAAGTGGCGGCCAAACACCTGTACCAACACCGCGCAGGGCACCACGCGCGGCGGCCGCCCGGCTGGACCAAAGTGCCGCCGCCGACGGGACCCGCGACAGCCATTCCGGGGGCTTCGCGCGCACGTCGCAATGGACCACTTTAAGGCTTGCCTGTGCGGAAGTGGCTCTGCTTTACCCCTATCATGGGGAGAGCGGGGAACTGAGTACTTTTGATCCTGCCGGTGGACCCTGGAAACCGGCGTACCTGCGGGCCAGTGCCCGCACCTTTGAAGGGAAATCTATGGCTCGGAGCCCTGAAGATTCGCTCAAGGCGACTCTGGCCAGAGTGGCACCGGGCACCGCCCTACGAGACGGTCTGGAACGCATTCTCCGCGGACGCACCGGCGCGCTGATTGTGCTCGGCATCGACCGGACCATCGAGTCCATCTGCTCGGGCGGCTTCGAGATCGGTATCGATTTCTCCCCCACGCGGCTGCGCGAACTGGCCAAAATGGACGGCGCCATTGTCTGCGACAAAGATGCCAGCAATATCCTGCGCGCGGCGGTCCAGCTCGTCCCGGACTCGAGCATCGAAACCCAGGAATCGGGCACCCGGCACCGGACCGCGGAGCGGGTGGCCATCCAGACCGGAGTCCCTGTCATTTCGGTCAGCCAGTCGATGCAGATCATCGCACTGTACGTGAACGGGCTGCGGCATGTCCTGGAGGGCTCGGAGAAGGTCCTGGCCCGCGCCAACCAGGCCCTGGCAACCCTGGAACGCTACCGCTCGCGCCTGGACCAGGTGACCAGCTCGCTCTCAGCCCTGGAAATCGAGGCCATGGTGACGGTCCGAGACGTCGCGGTCACGCTGCAGCGCCAGGAAATGGTACGCAGGATCTCCGAGGAAATCTCCCAGTACGTCCTGGAACTGGGCGAGGACGGCCGCCTGCTCTCGCTGCAGCTCGACGAGCTCACCGTGGGACGGGGCCCGGGCAGCGACGTGATCATCCGCGACTACTCCGGCCCGGCGGCAACCGCCGAGGACATTGAGAAGGCGGTCAAGGCCCTCGTGAGCCTGGGCCCCACCGAGCTGATCGATCTGGGCAAGATCGCAGGTATCGTCGGCTTCGCCGGCGGCGAAGCGAACCTCGACGCCGTCGTGCAGCCGCGCGGCTACCGCCTGCTCTCCGGCCTCAAGGCCGTGCCGAAGGCTGTCGCCGACCGCCTGGTGGACCACTTTGGCGGCCTGCAGTTCCTGATGGCGGCAACGATCGATGACCTCATGACCGTGGACGGGATCGGTGACCAGCGGGCCAGGACCGTCCGGGAGGGCCTGAGCCGCATGGCCGAGGCCAGCCTGCTGGACCGCTTCCTCTAGCCCGCCCAAACACCCGTCCAACACCCGTCGACGGGAACTAGTTGAGCTGGAATACGGCCTTGTCGCTGGTCTTGTTCGCCAGCCGGGCCGTGAAGACGTAGTAGGCGCCGCCGGCTCCGGGCTTGGCGGCGACGGGTTCGCAGCCCTGCACCGTGCGGTTGCGCTGCCACGGGAAGTTCGCGGTCTCGCTCTTGCCCGGCGCGATGGTCTTCATCAGGTCAGTGCTCTCCGCCTGGCAATCCTTGGACGAGAAGATCCGGTCCGAACCGCTGGTGATCATGTATTCCATCTGCGACGTCCCGATGTTGACCGTGCACGGCACCTTGTTGTTGTTGGTCACTTTGAGGGTTAGCAGCGGCTTCTCCCCCGCGGCATAGACCTGTTGGTCGGTGGCGGCCGTGACGATCAGCAGATTCTGCTCGCAGCCATCGCCCGATGTTGTGGGGGTGGGAGTGGCCGACGGGTCCTCCGAAGCCCCGGGGCTCCCCGACGCTGAGGCTGTTGGCTGGTTCGACGCCGCGGCACCTGCCCCGGACGGCTCGCCCGACGGCGCCGTTCCCGCTCCGGAAGGCTGACCTCCGCCCAGGGCGTTGGAGACAGCGGCAAAGCCGCCGAAGGCGACGGCGAGGACGATTAGCAGGACCACGCCCGCAAACAGCCGACGTCGGCGGTACACCGGGCTGAGCGGACGCCGTCCGGGCCTTCCGGCGGATTGGCCTCCGCCGGGTCCTTTCGGCCGTGAACCACCCGTTGCTGAACTGCCTTGCCTGACCATTCTTCTAGCCTAGAGAACCCTGCGGGCTATGGCGTCCGACCACGCCGCGGGACCCGCAGCCGTCCGGATCGGTTCGCCGGATCTATTACGCTGAATGGATCGAAACTCTAACCCACACCCCTTCCGTCGATGCCGTGGCGCCACCCGGATCCCGGGCCGCCGGGCCGCTTCCCTCCGGCGAGCTTGCCGCCGGCGGGCTGGCCGTTGCCGCGGATCTGCCCGCCCTCCACACCGCGCTGGATGACTGGTTCGCGTCCAACGCCAGGGAGCTGCCGTGGCGGGCGGCGGAGTGCACGCCTTGGGGCGTGCTGGTCAGCGAGGTCATGCTCCAGCAGACACCGGTGGTCCGGGTCCTGCCGGTCTGGGAGCAGTGGCTGCGCCGCTGGCCGGAGCCGTCCGCCCTCGCCGCGGAGCCCGCAGGGGAAGCCGTCCGGTCCTGGGGCCGGCTGGGGTATCCGCGGCGCGCGCTGCGCCTGCACGCGGCCGCCGTCGCCATCAGGGACAGCCACGCCGGGACGGTCCCCGGCGCCTACACCGAACTCCTGGAACTCCCGGGCGTGGGCAGCTACACAGCAGCCGCCGTTGCCGCCTTCGCCTTTGGCCGCCGGGAAACGGTGGTGGACACCAACATCCGCCGGGTCCATGCACGCCTGGTCTCGGGCTCGGCGCTGCCGTCGCAGGCCCTGACCGCAGCCGAAATGCGGCTGGCGGCATCGCTGCTCCCGGAAGACCCGGCCGCCTCGGTCCGCTGGAACGCCTCCGTCATGGAACTCGGCGCGATGGTCTGCACGGCCCGGGCCCCCAAGTGCGGGCAGTGCCCGGTCCGTGACTCCTGCGCCTGGCTTGCCGCCGGCGAGCCGCCGCCGACGTACACGCCAAAGGGCCAGTCATGGCATGGCACGGACCGGCAGGTGCGCGGCGCTGTGATGGCTGTCCTGCGGGTGGCCGAGGACCCCGTGGCGCCGGAACTGTTCCACCGGGCCCCGGCGGACCTGGGCTTCGAACCGGATGGAATCGGGATTCCGCTCGCTGCCCTGCACCGGCTCAATGCGGCTCCCGAACAGCTGGAACGCGCGCTGGCCGGCCTGCTGGGAGACGGGCTCGCGGAACTGCACCAGGGCGGCTTCCGGCTCCCTGCCTGAGGATCTACGCTGGAGCATGCGCAAGCTGGCGGCTGTGGCCGCTCTGGCCCTCACCGCCGTCCTGGTCACCTCGTGCCGGCCGGAGGCCGTTTGTCCGGCGATCGCGCAGGCGCCGGTGGTGTCGTTGACCGTGGACCGGGAGTACGCCCCGTCCGTGAAGACCATCCACCTGTTGGCCTGCCAGGACGGCCGCTGTAAGGAAGCGGACCTGGAACTGGTCCCGGGGAGCGTCGCCGTGGACCAGGGCTGCAAACCGGGCCCCTCGGGCCTCGACGGCGTCTGTTCGGCCACGTCTTCCCCCGACGGCACCCTGACCGGGATGCTGATGATGGAGACGTTGACCGCCAACCGGATCGAGGTGACGGCCACGGGCACGTCCAACACCGAGGCCCCACTGCCGGCACGGACTGCGGCTTTCACACCCCGGGTGGCGCATCCGTTTGGAGAGCAGTGCGGAAGCTTCATCACGGCCCACGTGGTGCTCGACGCGGCCGGCCTTCGGCCGTCGCCCTAGCTCATATTCCCCGGACTCCGAGGTGCCCGGCCCGGACATCTCTCCGCGCCCGGGCTACGCCCGGCCTGACAACGGCTACGGCTCGCCGAACCCCGAGCTGACGAGGCGCTCCAGATAGCCCACCGCTTTGGCGGCGTCCGGGCCGCTGGCCTCCACGTGCAGGACGGTTCCCTTGCCGGCGGCAAGCATCATGAGCTCCGTCATGGAGGCCCCATCCGCCCCGTTGACGGTGACGTCGGCATCCATGGCGGACAGTCCCCCGGCGATCTTGGCTGCCGGCCGGGCATGCATGCCGGCCAGGTTGACGAGCTCGAAGTCCCCCGTGGCGTCCGGCGGCTGCTGGTGCACGTGTTCAGCCTCCGCGGGGTGGACCGGGGGCCGGTAGACGGCTTCGGCGGCGTCCTTCACCGCCGCTGCGTCGGCCCCCGTCTGTGCCGCCACCGCTGCGGCCACGAGTCCTTCGACCAGGGGTGCGTCCGCGAGCAGCACGGATTCCGGATCCGCCGCGAACTCCGCTGCGGACTCGGCCGTCATCACGGCGGATCCGAGGTCGGTGAGCACCACGACGCCGTCACCGGCGGCCTGTTCGAGGGCCGCCATGACCTTCTCCAGGCTGGTGCCGATCCGGCCGTCGTCGGTGCCTCCGGCGGGGAGGATGAGGACGTCAGGCGCCATTTGCGCGGCGAGTTCGGCGGCGCCGTCCGCGATTTTTGCACTGTGCGAGACGACGACAAGCCGGACTGTCATTCGGCTGCTCCGGCCGCGGCGCGCAGGATCAGTGCGCTGGAGACCGCTCCGGGGTCGCGGTGGCCGATACTGCGCTCCCCCAGGTAGCTGGCACGGCCCTTGCGGGCGAGCATCGGATCCGTGGAAACGGCCCCTGCCTCGGCCGCTTCCGCCGCGGACACGAGGACTTTCCGGACGTCGCCGTCCCCTGCCGCGGCAGCGGCCGCCTCGATCGCGGGCGTCCATGCGTCAACCATGGTCTTGTCCCCGGACTCGGCCTTTCCGCGGGCGACGATTCCGTCGCGGGCGGCCTGCAGTGCCGTGGCCAGGGTGGCGGCGTCGACGTCGGAAGTGTCTCCCAGCGCGGTGGCGGCCCGCAGGAATGCCGTGCCGTACAGCGGGCCGGCGGCCCCGCCGACCTTGGACATCAGCGTCATGGCGGTCAGTTTCAGGGCCGCGCCCGGGGTTTCCGGCGGCGCCTCGGCGAGCTTAACCATTACGGCCTTGAAGCCGCGGTCCATGTTCTCGCCGTGATCCGAGTCCCCGATTGGCCGGTCCAGCTCGATCAGCTCAACCCGGTGCTCCGCCATGGCCTGCGCTGACAGGGTCAGCCAGCGCACGGCCCAGCCGACATCCAGCCCCACGGTCAGACGCCCCAGCGGAGGGCCGCGGTGTGCACGGGAGCGTCCCAGAGCGACGTCATTTCGTCATCGAGGCGCAGGACCGTGATGGAGCAGCCCTGCATCTCCAGGGAGGTGATGTAGTTGCCCACGAGCGAGCGGGCCACAGTGACACCCTGCTCCGCCAGCCTCTGTGCGGCCCGGCGGTAAACGATATACAGCTCGCTCGCCGGGGTGCCGCCCATGCCATTGACGAACAAAAGCACCTTGTCCCCGGAACTCAGTCCGAGGTCGCTGACCACGGGGTCCAGAAGCCGGTCGGTGATGCCGTCGGCGTTTTCCATGGGGATTTTGTGCCGTCCCGGCTCGCCGTGGATGCCGATCCCGATCTCGATCTCGTTCTCCTCGAGCTCGAAACTGGGGACGCCCGCGTGCGGAACGGTGCAGGCGGACAATGCCACGCCCATGCTGCGCACGTTCTGGTTGACGCGGTCACCGATCGCGGCGACGGCGTCCAGGTTATCGCCGCGCTCGGCGGCGGCGCCGGCGATCTTCTCGACCAGGACCGTGCCGCCGACGCCGCGGCGGCCCGCGGTGTACAACGAGTCCTGCACGGCGACGTCGTCGTTGACCAGAACGGTACGGACCTCGACGCCTTCGGCCTGCGCTAGTTCGGCGGCGGTCTCGAAGTTGAGGACGTCGCCGGTGTAGTTCTTCACGATATGCACAACGCCGGCGCCGGAGTTCACGGCCAGCGTGGCCGGCAGGATCTGGTCGGGCGTGGGCGAAGTGAAGACGGCGCCGGGAACGGCGGCGTCGAGCATGCCCATTCCCACATAGCCGCCGTGCAGCGGCTCGTGTCCGCTGCCGCCGCCGGAGACGAGTCCGACCTTCCCGGCCACCGGCGCGTCCTTGCGCACGATGTACTTGGGGTCGGCAAAAACGGTCACGAGGTCGGCATGTGCAAGCCCGAACCCTTCCACTGACTCGTCGACCACGGCTTTGGGATCATTGATGAGTTTCTTCATGGCGGTGCTCCCTGGATGGTGTCCTGGCTGCTTGCTTAGACCCTACTACCGGGGCACGGCCGGCGGTAGGCTCCCGTTTCCCCTTGTGAGGCTTCCCGCCGGGGCTGCGAGCGCCCGTGCCGGCGGGACGGTGCCGCGGCGGGCTCTTGGGCTCCGACGACGATTCAGACTTGCGTGTCGGCCCATGCCGGAAAGTGCGGCCAGGCATCGCCGCCCAACCAGGAAAACGGCGGCGCGGCGAGACGGCCCTTGCGGGTGCGGGACGCGGCCGGCGGCCCGGAGGCGGATCCGGGGCCAGCCCGTCGTCCGCCTACGGGCGCATCGGCATCGGGCGACAACTGATTCGCAGGTTCCGGCGATGGCTGGTCCGGCGTATCGAGCGAGTGGACCCGCGGCGCTGCCGGGGCGCTGGCGGCTGTCCTGCGCATATCTTTGCTGGGCGAAGCGGAGAAATCGGGAAAAATCACGTCGTTATGCAATTTTTTGCCTCCGGAAGTATGGCGGCCCACCCCCTGGGCCGGCATCAGTTTATCCACCAAATTTATTGAATGGAAGCCCCCGTCCTGCGAGGCGCCGCGGGGTGCGGCGAGGCACTGCGGGGTGCGGCGACTGCCCGCCGCCGGCCCTAGAACGCCCGGGCCGGCCCCGGAACTGCCGGGGCAATCGCGTGGCCATGCCGGAACAGATTCTGCGGATCCAATTCTGCTTTGGCTTCGCTGAGCCGGCGGCGGGAGCCTTCCGGCCAGGCCCTGGCGGCGTCGTCGGCGGATTCGACGTGGCCGTGCATGTTCACGGCGGTGCCGCCGGTTCCAAACGGTGCCAGCGTCCGGCGGGCGGCCGCGATGGCTGCCGGGACAACGTCGGCGCTCTCGGGCATCATGACGCCCACCGCGAAGAACGACCACGCGGCGTCCCGCCCGGCCACGTGGTCGCCGTGGCTCGAAGGCGCCGCCGGGGCTGCGAGGGCTCCGCCCATCAGCCGGATCTCAGCCAGGAGGAGGGGTGCGTTGCTGTCCGGGCCGGCGACTTCCAGAAGGGCCTCCGCGAGTGCCTCGTCCAGTTCATTTAGCAGCATGCCGCCTTCGCGCACCGGGACGGGATTCTCCGGATCCAGGTGCACCGCATCGACCTGCGTGAATGGCAGCGGACCGGAGAGGTCGGCCAGGACCGGGGCCACGCCGCGCATCGGGTCAAGGAGGCGTTGGCCCTCAGCGGCAGTCCCTTGCCACGCGAACCGCAGGTGCATCACGAAGCGCCCACGCAGCAACTCCGGGATGTCCTCGAGTTCGGGCAGCCGCAGGAAGGCGAGCGAAGCCGAGGCGTCCGCAGGAAGCGCCGGCGCCCATTCACGGAAGGCCGCGAGGACTTCCCGGGCCCGTTCCCCGGGATAGAAGATTCCGCCCGCGTAGAGCTCGCCGGCCGGGAAGAGCCTGAACTCCATGGCGGTGACGATGCCGAAGTTGCCCTTGCCGCCACGCAGGAGCGCAAACAGCCGGGGGTTGTTGTACTGGTCCACGCGGTGCTGGACGCCGTCGGGCGTCACGACCTCAACGGCCAGCACATGGTCTGACGCGAAGCCATACTTTCGGCCGAGCAGCGGCAACCCTCCGCCCACGGTGTAGCCCACGACGCCGACGTCGGTGGCGGATCCGTGCAGGCCCATCAGCCCGTAGGGTGCGGCGGCGGCCACGACCTCGCGCCAGCGGATGCCGGCGCCGACCCGGGCCGTGCGCTCGTCCGGGTCGATGTCGAGGTCCAGGAGCCTGCGGGTGCTGACCAGGAGCCCGTCCGTGATGGCGTTGGCGGCACCGTGCCCCGTGGCTTGGACCGAAATCGACATGCCGCGTTCGGCGGCCCAGCGGACGGCTGCTGCGACGTCGTCGGCGTCGGCAGCGGCGAGGACCAGGTCGGGGGTGTGGCGGGTGGCGAGGTTGAAGGCCGCGGTTTCCTGGTCATAGGCGGAGTCTCCGGGGAGGTAGACGAGTCCGCGGACGCGCAGTTGGAGGGAGGTTCTTTCGTGAGCGGATGCCTGAGGGTGCATGGGGTACTTTCAGCTAGGCGGATCGCTCCCCAGCGAGCTCTTAGAAGTTTATAGATCGAGTGGATATATCGGAAGATCTACAAATCAGGCATTTTGGGCGCGCCCTACAGCTCCTTGATCATCCGGGTGTTGCCCAGCGTGTTCGGCTTGACCCGCGCCAGGTCCAGGAATTCGGCGACGCCTTCGTCATGGGAGCGCAGGAGCTCGGAATACACCACAGGGTCGACGGCGGTCTGGTCAGCCATGACTTCAAAGCCGTGCTTCTTGAAGAAATCCACTTCAAATGTCAGGCAGAAGACGCGCGACACGCCCAGGTCCCGGGCGTCCTCCAGCAGGCGCTCCACGAGCGCGTGCCCCACGCCCCTGCCGCGCCAGGCATCGGAGGCCGCGAGGGTGCGCACCTCGGCGAGGTCCTCCCACATTACGTGCAGCGCCCCGCAGCCGATCACCTCGCCGTCGTCCGACTCGGCAATCCGGAATTCCTGCAGGCTTTCGTAGTAGGCCACGGTTTCCTTGGCCATGAGGATCCGCTGTTCGGCCAGCGGCGCAACCAAGGTCTTGATGGCGGCGACGTCGCCGGTGCGGGCAGGGCGGATACGGATCGTCTCAGTCACAGCCCAATCTTACGGGTGCCCCGGGGGCCGGCCCGCGGCCGGCCCCCGGGTCCGCGGCGTCAGAGACCCAGTTCGTCAGGGACGGGGAGGTCCTTGTCCAGCAGGTGGCGGGCGAGGAAGTGCTCCACGACGCCGTACCAGACCTTGGCGTGCTGCGGCTGCAGGATCCAGTGGTTCTCGTCCGGGAAGTACAGGAAGCGGTGGTCGGTTTCGCCGTTCGCGTCGGCCGCGAGCTGTGACTTGGCCAGCAGTTCGTACCAGAGCCGGAGCCCCTCGCCGATCGGCACGCGGTAGTCCTTGTCGCCGTGGATGACCAGCATGGGAGTCCGGATGTTGTCGACGTGCAGATGCGGGGAGTTCTCCATCGCCATCTCCGCCGTCATTTCCTTGAGCCAGTACTGCGCAGCGTCCGTGGTGGGCCCGAACTGGTCCAGGGCCCAGAGGCTGGCGTGCGTGATGATGGCCTTGAAACGGTCCGTGTGCCCGGCTACCCAGTTGGCCATGTAGCCGCCGAAGGACCCGCCCATGGCGGCCGTGCGCTCCTGGTCGATGTCGGGGCGCTGCACGACGGCGTCGGTCACGGCCATCAGGTCCGTGTACGGTGCCTTGCCCCATTCGCCCCAGCCGCGCTGGATGTGGTCCTGGCCGTAGCCGGTGGAGAGGGCCGGGTCCGGCAACAGCACCGCGTAGCCGCGGGCTACCAGCAGCCAGGGGTTCCAGCGCCAGGTCCAGGCGTTCCAGGTTCCCAGCGGGCCGCCGTGGATCCAGAGCAGCAGCGGGGCCGGGTTCGCGGCGGACGCGCCCTCCGGAAGGGCCAGGTAGGCGGGCACCCGGGCGCCGTCGGCCGCCGTCGTCTCCACGCGTTCGAGGGTCCCCTTGAACTGCGGTCGCTCGGACGGCGCCTGCAAGGGGACGACGCCGCCGGAGGCGAGGTCGATCCGCACGGGTTCGGCGGGAAATTCGTAGGAGCTGCGCAGGGCGTAGGCGCTATGCCCGTCCGGTGCGACCACGACGTCGGTGTACGCGGCGTCGTCGGCTGTCAGGCGGGACACCTGGGCAGCCTGGCCCGGTCCTGCGACCGGGATCCGGAAGACCGGCGCGGCGCCGTCCTCGTCCGCGGTGACCAGCAAGGCCGATCCGTCCGGCAGCCAGGCGGCGGGGCGGGCCCAGCGGTCCCAGTCGTGGGCAAGGGGCGTCAGCGCGCCCCCGCCTGCCGGTACGGCGACGTCGAGAAGGTGGAGCTTGATCTGCGGGGCCGCAAACGGGGTGGTATCGCTTTCACTGACCACCACGAGGCTCCGGTTGTCCGGGCTGACAGGTCCCGGGTAATAGTGCATCCCGTCCGTGTCCAGCAGAGCCGTCCGGGTGCCGGTGGCGACGTCGATCGCCACCAGCACGGAGCGCGAATCGGCGTTCGCCAGCGGCTTCGTGAAGCTGCTGTAAATGGTCCTGCCGTCCGGGCTGATCACCGTCTGGGCGTCCCTGAGCCTGTTGCCGGCGTCGGGCGTCAGGTTGCGGAGCTTCAGCGGCGGCGCGGCGTCGACCGTCGTCGGCTTTCCGGACTCCAGTGGCTCTCCGGGTTCGACGGCGAACAGCCGCGGCTGCGCCGGGCCGAGGTCGGCGTCCCAGTAGCGGACGGGGTAGCCGCTGTGCAGGATCGCCGCGACCTTGTTGTCCTTGCGGGCCTTGCGGCGCTCCTCGTCGTTGTCCTCGTCGGTGGAGCCGGCGAGGACCGGGGCCGCGACCGCCAGGGTGTCCGCATCCGCGGCTGCCAGGACGCTGCTGATCCCGCCGGCGCGGGAAAAGGCCACCCGGGCTTCGCCGCCGCCGGACGGGAGCATCCAGAGGGCATTGACGGGGTCGGCCTCGGGGCTCTCCGGATCGGGACGGGCGGAGGTGAAGTAGAGGTCCCCGTTGGCTGCAAAAACCGCGCCCGCTTCCCCCTTGGCGCTGCGCGTGATCCGGCGGGCCTGCCTGGACCCATTCGGGTCAACTTCCCACAGCGCGGCGCAGTATTCGGTGCCCTTGGCGTTAAGCGTGGCCACTGTGGTAACCAGCCGCCCGCCGTCGGGGCTCAGTGCCAGACCGCTCACTCGGGGAATTGCGAGGTAATGGTCCAGGTCATGGAAAGGGGTCTCGGGTTGTTCGCTCAGGGTCACTGAGTCCTTGGCAGCCATGCACCGATTCAACACCTCCTGTGGCGTCGATCACAAAAAGTTCACTGAGAGTGAACCGGCCGTTTCAAAGTGCCCGGGTCCTTCCGGGACACACCGGCCGGTCGGCCTGCCGCCGGAATCGCAGCGTCCTTTCAGGGGGGCTTGGCATGATGGGTCCATGAACCCTGAAAAGTCCCTGCCCAGACGCTCCATGTTGCTCGGTGCGGCCGCCACGGTTGGTGGCGGCCTGGCCCTTTCCGCGTGCGCCGCCCAACCCTCGGACAGCGCGGCCCCCTCGACGGCCGCCGACGCATCGGCGCCTGCGGGCACGCCTGTCCGGGTCGGCAAGCTCAGCGAGGTTAAAGTGGGCGCCACTGCCACCGGGACCGCCAACGGAAAGACAGTCGTCATTTTCCGGTCCGCGGACCAGAAGGTCCTGGCTTATGACGCGACGTGCACCCACGCCGGCTGCCCGGTGGCCCCGTCCGGCCAGAATTTCGAATGCCCGTGCCACGGCTCCGCCTTCAAGGGCGCGGACGGAAGTGTCATAACGGGTCCGGCGCGCAGCCCCCTCGCGCCCCTGACCGCCGCCATCGACGGGGACTGGATCACCGTCACCGCCTGACGGCCACCGCCGGGCGCCCGTTGGCGCCCTGCTGGCATCACACAGCAAGAGGCCCCGCCCACTCTCTTTCGGGAGCGGACGGGGCCTCTTGCTGTGTGGCGTTGAGTTATCGCGCCTTTGGAATTGCTGCTTAGACGCTCGGAGCGATCTCCGGGATGCGCGGCTTGGCGTTGCCCGCGAACGTGAACTTCGCGTCGTCGCCCTCGCCTTCGACATCCACCACCACGATGTCTCCGGCGTGCAGCTCGCCAAAGAGGATCTTCTCGGAGAGCTGGTCCTCGATCTCGCGCTGGATGGTGCGGCGCAGCGGCCGGGCACCCATCGCGGGATCGTAGCCGCGGGTCGCGAGCAGGATCTTGGCCGCGGGCGTGAGCTCGATGCCCATGTCCTTGTCCTTGAGTCGCTTCTCGAGCCGGGCCACGAACATGTCCACGATTTCGATGATCTCGTCCTGGGTCAGCTGCGGGAAGACCACAACGTCGTCAACACGGTTGAGGAACTCGGGGCGGAAGTGCTGCTTGAGCTCCTCGGTGACGCGGGCGCGCATCCGGTTGTAGCCGGTCTGCGTGTCCGTGCCCGACTGGAAGCCGGTGGCAACGCTCTTGGAGATGTCCCGGGTGCCGAGGTTGGTGGTCATGATGATCACGGTGTTCTTGAAGTCCACCACTCGGCCCTGCGAGTCGGTCAGTCGGCCGTCTTCCAGGATCTGCAGCAGCGAGTTGAAGAGATCGGCGTGTGCCTTCTCCACTTCGTCGAACAGGACCACGGAGAACGGACGACGGCGGACCTTCTCGGTCAGCTGCCCTCCCTCTTCGTAGCCCACGTAGCCCGGAGGGGCGCCGAAGAGCCGCGACACGGTGTGCTTCTCCGAGTACTCGGACATGTCCAGCGTGATCAGCGCGTCTTCCTCGCCGAACAGGAACTCCGCGAGAGCCTTGGCGAGCTCGGTCTTGCCGACGCCGGTGGGGCCGGCGAAGATGAACGAACCGCCCGGACGCTTGGGGTCCTTCAGGCCTGCACGGGTGCGCCGGATCGCCTGGGACAGGGCCTTGATGGCCTCGTTCTGGCCGACCACACGCTTGTGCAGCTCGTCCTCCATCTTCAGCAGGCGCGAGGACTCTTCCTCGGTCAGCTTGAAGACCGGGATGCCGGTGGAGTTCGCAAGCACCTCGGCGATGAGATCCTCATCAACCTCGGAGATGTCGTCCATGCCGCCGGTCTTCCACTGGCGTTCCTTCTCGGCGCGTTCGGCAATGAGCTTCTGCTCCTTGTCACGCAGTGACGCGGCACCTTCGAAGTCCTGCGCGTCAATGGCGGATTCCTTCTCCAGCTTCATGGCGGCGATCTTCTCGTCCATGACCTTGAGCTCCGGCGGAGCGGTCATGCGGCGGATGCGCAGCCGCGCACCGGCCTCGTCGATCAGGTCGATCGCCTTGTCCGGCAGGAAGCGGTCCGAGATGTAGCGCTCGGACAGGGCCGCGGCCGAGGCGAGGGCGCCGTCGGTAATGGTGACGCGGTGGTGCGCCTCGTACCGGTCGCGGAGGCCCTTGAGGATCTCGATCGCGTGTGCAACGGAGGGTTCCTTGACCTGGATCGGCTGGAAGCGGCGCTCCAGCGCTGCATCTTTTTCGATGTGCTTGCGGTATTCGTCCAGCGTGGTGGCACCGATGGTCTGGAGCTCGCCGCGGGCCAGCATGGGCTTCAGGATCGAGGCCGCATCGATGGCGCCTTCGGCGGCACCGGCACCCACCAGGGTGTGGATCTCATCGATGAACAGGATGATGTCGCCGCGGGTGCGGATCTCCTTGAGAACCTTCTTGAGGCGCTCTTCGAAGTCACCGCGGTAGCGGGAGCCGGCCACGAGGGACCCGAGGTCCAGGGTGTACAGCTGCTTGTCCTTGATGGTCTCCGGGACATCGCCACGGACGATCGCCTGGGCGAGGCCTTCGACGACGGCGGTCTTGCCGACGCCGGGCTCGCCGATCAGCACCGGGTTGTTCTTGGTGCGGCGGGAAAGGACCTGCATGACGCGTTCCATTTCCTGCTCGCGGCCGATCACCGGGTCCAGCTTGTTCTCGCGCGCCGCCTGGGTCAGGTTGCGCCCGAACTGGTCCAGGACGACGGAGCCCGCGGGGGTGCCCTCGGCCTGGCTGGAACCGACGCCGGCTCCGGTGGATTCCTTGCCCTGGTAGCCGGACAGCAGCTGGATGACCTGCTGGCGGACCCGGTTGAGGTCGGCGCCGAGCTTGACGAGCACCTGGGCGGCCACACCTTCACCCTCGCGGATGAGGCCGAGGAGGATGTGCTCGGTTCCGATGTAGTTATGGCCCAGCTGCAGGGCCTCGCGCAGCGAGAGCTCCAGGACCTTCTTGGCGCGCGGGGTGAAGGGGATGTGTCCGGACGGGGCCTGCTGGCCCTGGCCGATGATCTCCTGCACCTGCTCGCGGACACCGTCGAGCGAAATGCTCAAGGATTCAAGGGCTTTGGCAGCAACACCTTCACCCTCATGGATCAGACCCAAGAGGATGTGTTCGGTACCAATGTAATTGTGGTTCAGCATGCGTGCCTCTTCTTGGGCAAGCACAACTACGCGACGGGCACGGTCCGTAAATCGCTCAAACATTTCGCCACACTCCTAGCTACGACGTACTTTGATGCTACGTGCCCGGGTTCCAGATTTGGGGCTTGTTCGCCACAGGGGAAACCGAAGGGTTGCGCTCCCCGGCCCGGACGCTGTCCGGATGCCACACGGATCCCGCCTGCAGCCGTCCGGACGAGCGCAGGCGCGGGACCCGGGAGACAGTCCGGCGGCACCCTCGCAGCGGCGCCGGTCGCCCCGCCGGGAGCGCCCGCGCCGCCGTTCCGCGCATGCCGCCGCCGGCATAGCAATGCCCCCGTCAGATAACGGGGGCATTAGCATTTGATGCGCAGACTTGATAGGGCCATTGATACTGGCCCTGGCACGGAGGCCCGGACTAGGAATTAGCCTTTTGGTAGGCTTCCTGAATTTCAGCCTGGATACGACCGCGGCTGTTTACCGCATAGCCGTTGTCCCGTGCCCACTGACGGATCTGGGCAGAGTCCTGATTCCGCCCGCTTGAAATTTTGGTGCGCGTGGCGCGGCCACTTGATGTCTTGCGTGCATGCCCCACAAACCGCTCCAACGCGGAGCGCAGGTCTGACGCATTGCCGGACGACAGGTCTATTTCATAGCTCACGCCGTCCAGGCCAAACCGGACAGTTTCGTCAGCGGATCCCCCATCCAGATCATCAACGAGGATGATTTTCACTTTCTGTGCCATAAATGACTCTCTTTCCAAAAGGACGAGCGTTTAGAAAAGCAGGATGTATCTGTAAAAAGTATCCTCCGGGTTACAGCAGAGAGTCAAAGCGTATAACTCCGGTCAAAGGAAACCCGCTCACAGCAATAGGGACTATTGCTCCATTCAGGGGAATTAGCCCCTGGCGGGCCCGGATTCCCGTCCCGGGTTTTGAGCTTCCGCTCGAGCGTCCGCTTCGGCCTGAGCGCGGGCTTCTGCCTGGCGCTCCGATTTATCGGCATTGAATATGGATTTCATGGCAAACCAGAAAAGCAGGCCCACCACGATGGGGGGCACCAATACGGCGATGTAGTCCATGCTCAGTGCCCTTCAGGCTTCAACAGGGGGAAGAGGATGGTCTCGCGGATGCCGGCGCCGGTGAAGAGCATGACGAGGCGGTCGATGCCCAGGCCGATCCCGCCCATGGGCGGCGCGCCGTACTCGAGCGCGCGGAGGAAGTCTTCATCCAGCTGCATGGCCTCGACATCGCCCGCGGCGGAGCGGCGGGACTGTTCGGTGAGGCGTTCTCGCTGGATCACAGGGTCGATCAGTTCGGAGAAGGCCGTGCCGCGCTCCATGCCGCCGATGATGAGGTCCCAGGCCTCGATCAAGCGGCCGTCCTCGCGGTGATGGCGGGCCAGCGGCTGGGCGGACGGCGGATAGTCGTAGACGAACGTGGGGTTGAGCAGAGTGGGCTCCACCAGCTCGCCGAAGAGTTCGACGACCAGTTTCTCGGCGTCCCAGGCGGCGTCCACCTTGACCTCGTGCTTGGCGGCCAGTTCCAGCAGTTCAGAGACCGTGGTGTCGGGGGTGACTTCCTGGCCGACGAATTCGGAGAGCCCCGGGTAAACCGCCATCCAGGCCCAGTCGCCGTCGAGGTTGATCTCCCCCGCTTCCGTCTGCAGGACCCGGCCCACGCCGGCGGCGTCGGCGGCGTCCAGGATGATCTCCTTGATCCGGTCCGCCATGACGAACTGGTCGGCCCAGGCCTCGTAGGACTCCAAGGTGGTGAACTCGGGGCTGTGGGTGGAGTCGACGCCTTCGTTGCGGAAGACCCGGCCCATGTCATAGACGCGGTCGATCCCGCCGACCACCGTGCGCTTGAGGTAGAGCTCGGTGGCGATACGCAGGGTCATCTTCTGGTCGAAGGCGTTCATGTGCGTCTCGAAGGGACGGGCCGTGGCGCCGCCGTGAACCAGTTGCAGCATGGGGGTTTCCACCTCGACGTAGCCCTGACGGTGCAGGGTTTCGCGGATGGAGCGTGTGATCGCGGCGCGGGTGTAAACCATCTCGCGGGCTTCGTCACGGACAATGAGGTCCACGTAGCGCTGGCGGACACGGGTTTCCTCGTTCAGCCCCGCGTGCAGCACGGGCAGCGGGCGCAGCGCCTTCGAGGCCATGGTCCAGGAGTCCGCCATGACGGACAGCTCGCCGCGGCGTGAGGAGATGACCTCGCCGGTGATGAAGACGTGGTCGCCGAGGTCCACGAGGGACTTCCAGTCCGCGAGCGCCTCCTCACCGATGTTGGCCAGGCTCAGCATGACCTGCAGCCGGACCGCCTTGCCGTCCAGTCCGCCCTCCTGGAGGGTGGCGAAGCAGAGCTTGCCCGTGTTGCGGACGAAGACAATGCGGCCGGTCACGCCGACGACGTCGCCGGTGGTTTCGTCGGCCTGCAGGTGGGCGTATTTCTCGCGGATTTCCGTGAGCGAGTGCGTACGCTCGACACCCACCGGATAAGCCTCGACGCCGCGTTCGATCAGCTTGGCGCGCTTCTCCATGCGGATGCGCGTCTGTTCGCTGGCATCGTGCGGCTCGGCGGCGTTGTGCGGGGCAGGGGTGTTTTGGGAAGTCACAATCCCCAAGTTTACCGTCGATTTCCACCCGGTCAGGTCCCGGTCAGGTCCCGGACAGGTCCCGGCAAGTTCGGCCGGGCGTTGACTGCGCAGTCCGGGTGCGGGAATAGACTCAGGGCTGTGGAGACGTGGACCGTGAAGACCGACGACGGCGAGGGACACCTCGAGCTGCATACGTTCCGGCCGGAGACGCCCGGGCCGGGCGGATCGGCCGCCGCGGGCGCCACAACCGGCGCTGGATCCGGCGTCGTCGTCGTGCACGGGACGCTGGTGACCGATGCGCTCTACCGGCCCTTTGCCCGAAAGCTCAGCCGGCTGCTGGGCCGGCCGGTGCACTGCTACAACCGGCGGGGGCGCGCCGGTTCCTCCCCCCAGCCGGCAGACTATTCGGCGGCCACGGAGGTGGCCGACCTCGCAGCGGTGCTGCGCGAGACCGGCGCCAGCGACGTCGTGGCCCACAGCTATGGCGGGTTTGTGGCCCTCCAGGCCGCCCGGAGCCTGCCTATCCGCAGGATGGTGACCTATGACGCGGCCGTCAGCCTTTCGGGGAACCTCAGCCGGCGCTGGCGGCCCGAGCTTGAGCGGTCGGTGGCTGCCGGCAAGCTTGACGAGGCCTGGGCCCATTTGGTGCAGGGCCTGGAGACGGCCGGCCCGGTGTCCCGGCTGCCGCTGGGCGCGCTGCGCATGCTGAGCATCGTCTCGGCGAGGACCAGCCTGGGCGCCGAAATGCGGGAACTCCTGCCCACGGCCGTCGCCGAGATGCGGGCCGTGCTGGATGCCGACGCCGAGGTCGCCGATTTCACCTCCATCACCACCCCCACGCTGATGCTCAGCGGCGGCTGGAGCCCGGCGTACTTCGCCGAGACGGGCCGCCAACTCGCCGCCGCCGTCCCCGCGCTGACCTTCGCCGTCGTTCCCGGGCAGCTCCACGAGGGCCCCATCCGGCCCGGCAACAGGCTGGCCCTGCGGGCAGCGCGGTTCCTCCTCGGCGGGCCCGGTGCTGCGTCCACGGCTACGGGCCGAGGGATAGGCAGCACTACCGGAACAATGGCTGGCGGCATGCCCGGCATCTACGGGCGCATCCCCCGGCGGATCCCCGGCCGAACGCGGCGACCCGGGCCGGACCGCTGACGGGCCGCTAGCGCGGCCTGCCGTTAGAATCGGGGGCGACCCTTTCGAAAGGACCCCCTTGGCCAAGCTTTATTTCCGCTACGGCGCCATGAACTCCGGCAAATCCACGGGGCTGCTGCAGGCGGCGTTCAACTATGAAGAACGCGGACAGCGGGTGCTTCTGGCCAAGCCGGACGTGGACACCAAGGGCGACGCCGACGTCGTGTCCCGCCTCGGCATGACCCGTTCGGTGGACTTCCTGATCCCCGCCGGCGCGTCAGCCCGCGACCTCTTTACGGCCCAGGCCCATGGGGACGATCCCGATGCCCTGCTGCAGCACGTGGAGACCTCGCCCGTGGCCTGCCTGCTGGTGGACGAGGCGCAGTTCCTGGAACCGGCGCAGGTGGACGACCTCTTCCGCATTGCTGTCCTGGACAACGTCCCCGTGCTGGCGTACGGCATCCGCACCGACTTCCGGACCCGGGCTTTCCCCGGTTCGCTGCGGCTGCTGGAAATTGCGCACACCCTCGAAGAGCTCAAGACCATCTGCCGCTGCGGACGCAAGGCCATCTTCAACACCCGCCGGATCGGGGACCATGTGGTTTTCGACGGCGACCAGGTGGCGATCGACGGCCAGGACGTCTGGTACGAGTCGCTCTGCGGCGCCTGCTACCTGGAGGTCTCCGGCGGCCGGCTGGGCAACTAGCACCGGGACTTAGTGCACCGTCTACTGCATGGCGGCGTGTGCTCGGCTAGGCTCGGAGCATGACCCGCGAGAACATCAGAACCCCCGACGGCGGAACGATCGAGCTTTTCAGCACGGGCGCCGAGCTCGCCTCGGCGGGCTCGGGCATCGTCGTCGTGCCGGCCTCGATGGTGACGGCCGCCGATTACACGCGTTTCGCGCAGAAGCTCAGCGCATCGCTGGGCCGGCCGGTGCACACCTTCAACCGGCGCGGACGCGGCTCGTCATCCCCGCAGCCGGAGGACTACACCCTGGACGTGGACATCCACGACCTCGACGCCGTCATGAAGCACACGTCCAGCACGGACGTCTTCGGCCACAGCTTCGGCGGTGCGGTGGCCCTGCACGCGGCCCGCACCCTGCCGGTGGAACGCCTGGCGGTCTACGACCCCGCCGTGTCGGTCAACCACAGCGTCACGGCGGACTGGACGCCAGAGTACGAGCGGGCGACGGCGGCCGGCGACGACGACCGCGCCCTTGCCGTCCTGCTCAAGGGCTTGGAGACCGGGAGCGCCCTGTCCCGGATGCCGTTGTCCATGCTGACGCTGGCGAACAAGCTTTCGGCGGGCACCCCGATCGGCAAGCAGCTGCGCGACCTTATGCAGACCGGTGTGCGGGAGATCAAGGCGATCATCGCGGCGGACATGCCGGCGGAGCCGTTCCTGGAACTGCCGCTGGAGACGCTGATCATCGTCGGCGAAAAGAGCCCTGCCTACTTCGGTGTGGCCTGCGCCCAGATCCACGACGTCCTCTCCGGATCCAGCTACACGATCCTGCCGGGCATGGGCCACGACGGCGTCAACAAGGCACCGGACAAGCTCATCGCCGAACTCAGCGCGTTCTACGCCGGCTGACTCCCGGCCACCAACACCCACGAAGCAACGCGGGGCCACTTCGCGCCCGTCCCGGAAGTCCGGACATGGCCGCGAGGTGACCCCGCGTTGCTTGTTAATTGCAGCTAGTGGGCGGCGGGCTGTGCCACGCCCGCGGTCTTGCGCATCATGGCGGACAGCACGACGGCGCCGAGCGCTATGACGGCCGCCGTCAGGAACGCCGCATGCATGCCGGCCACCATGCCCGAGGCTGCGGCCACGAACGCATAGATCGAGACCAGGAGCGCGGTGCCGGCGGCGCCGGCCACCTGCTGCAGGGTGCTCATGATCGCCGAGCCGTGGGAGTACAGGTGCGGGGGCAACGGGTTCAGGCCGGTCGTGAAGGCCGGGGTGAATACGAGCGCGAGGCCCAGGCTCAGGGTCACATGCAAGGCAATGATCCACCCCACCGGTGACGCGGCGTCCAGCATGGAGAACTGCCACAGGGACAGCACCATCATGACCGAGCCCGTCACCGTCAGCGGCAGGGGGCCGATCTTGTCGAAAACGCGGCCGATGAAGGGCCCCAGCAGGCCCATGGCCAGGCCGCCCGGAAGCAGCACCAGGCCGGTCTCGAGCGACTTCAGGCCGCGGATTTCCTGCAGGTACAACGGCAGCAGGATTACCGCGCCGAACAACGCGACCATGGCCACGACCAGCAGGAGTACGGACACCGTGAACATCCGGAAGGTAAACGCGCGCAGGTCCAGCAGGGGCCGGTCGCTCTTCTGCAGCTTCAGCTGGCGCAGGACGAACGCTGCCAGGGCCAGCACTCCAACGGCCAGCGCCAGCACGGCGGGAGTGCGGGATCCGGCGTCGCCGCCGCCGATCTGGCTGAGGCCGTACACGAGGCCGCCGAACGCCGGGACCGTCAGCACTACCGAGAGGGCATCAAGCCGGGTTTTCTCCGTCTCGCCGATGTTGGTCAGGTACCTGGCCCCGATGGCCAGTGCGGCGAGCGCGATCGGCAGCACGAAGACGAACATGAACCGCCAGGAAAAGTGCTGGAGGATCAGGCCGGAAACCGTGGGGCCGAGCGCCGGCGCCACCGAGATGGCGATGCTGACGTTGCCCATGACGGCGCCGCGGCGTTCCAGCGGCACGAGCGTGAGGATGGTGGTCATGAGCAGCGGCAGCATGATGGCCGTGCCGCCGGCCTGGACGATGCGGGCCAGCAACAGGACTTCGAAGCCCGGGGCGACGGCGGCCAGCAGAGTTCCACCGGAGAACAGCCCCATGGCCAGCAGGAACACGGCACGGGTGGACAGCCGCTGCAGGATGAACCCGGTGGTGGGAATCACGACCGCCATGGTGAGCATGAAACCGGTGGACAGCCACTGCACGGTGGGGGCGTCAACACCGAGGTCCACCATCAGCCGCTGCAGGGCCACGTTCATGATCGTCTCGTTGAGGATCACGACGAACGTGGCCACCAGCAACGTCACGATGATGGTGACGGACTCCCGCGACATCTTGGCCGGCGTGGGAGCTGAGGCGGGCGCGGCCGGCGTCGGTCCCGGGCTGGCGGGACCAGCGCCCGGCGCGGGGGCGCCGGCGTTGTTGGAAGAGACGTCTGTTGACATGGGAATTCCCTCAGGGCGTTGGGTGTGGGTCCGGCGAGCGTCGGCGCTGCTGCAGGTTGCAACAGTCTAAGCCCTGGGCGCATTCCCGTCACCGGAGCAGAATTCCACCGCCGGAAAAGCAACGCGGGGTCACGTCCGGCCCCGGCATGGACCGTGTCTGACCCCGCGTTGCTGTTTGCTGGTCCGGCTGGTGTCAGGCGTCCAGCGGCACGTTGTCGATCAGCCGCACCGGACCCACCTTGGCCGCAATGATTGCCAGCGCTTCGCCGCGGAACGGGGTTTCCTTGCAGTTCTCCGCGAGGGGTTCGAGGGTGCGCGGATCCACGACCTCGAAATAGTCCAGTTCCACGAGCGGCTGGGACCGGACCAGGGCCTGTGCGGACTCGACGTCGAGGGGCTGATGGGCGTTGGCGCGCTCCTCGATGAGCCGCAGCGCCCGGGAGAGGACCAGGGCGGCCCCGCGCTCGTCCTCGGAGAGGAAGCGGTTGCGGCTGGACAGCGCCAGGCCGTCGGGCGAGCGCACAATGGGCACGGGTACGATCTCCACCGGGAAATTCAGGTCCGCCACCATGCGTTGGACCAGGGCCAGCTGCTGGGCGTCCTTCTGGCCAAAGTAGGCGCGGTAGGCCGGCTGGCCTCCGCCGGGCAGCCCGGCCCCCGGCAGGCCATAGTGGAGCAGTTTCGCGACGACGGTCAGCGCGCCGTCGAAGTGTCCGGGCCGGGACGCACCCTCCCACTTTTCGCCCAGGGGCCCTGCCGTGATCCGCACGAGGGGCTCCCCGCCGGGGTAGACCTCCTCCACCGCCGGCGCGAACGCCAGGTCAACGCCTTCGGCGTCAAGCAGGGCGAGGTCGGCCTCCAGCGTCCGGGGGTACCGGTCCAGGTCCGCGGCCTCGCCGAATTGCAGGGGGTTGACGAAGATGCTGGCCACGACGACGTCGTTCTGGACGACGGCGGTGCGGGCCAGCTGGGCATGCCCCTCGTGCAGGGCGCCCATCGTGGGCACCAGCCCCTGGGATGTGCCGCCCTTCTGCGCCAACAGCCGGGCGCTTGCGGTGCGGAGCTGGGCAGCGGTGGTGACGAGTTGGATTGCCATGTCAGGGTCCTTCCGGGGCGCGGGTCCCGTTCTGGTCGGGGCCGCGGAGCGCCTGTTCGATGCCGTCGAGTTGGTCCGGCTTCAAGAGCCCGCGGCTTCCTGCCCGGCGGGCTGTCGCACGGGCCATGGCCAGGTACGCCTCCAGAATATCGCCGCCTGAGCCGCCGTCGTACTCGCGGAGGGCACCGGCGTGCGCGGCGACCGTGCCGGTGTCGCCGCGGGCCACGGGCCCGGTCAGGGCCGATTCGCCGGAGGCGAGCGCGTTCTCCAGCGTGGCGCGGAGCAGCGGGCCCAGCATCCGGTCCGGGGCTTCGACGCCGACGTCGCGGAGCAGCTGCGAGGCCTGCGCCACGAGCGTGACCAGATGGTTCGAGCCATGCGCCAGGGCAGCGTGGTAGAGGACGCGGTCGGCTTCTGCAATAGCGACGGGTTCGGCACCCATTTCGACGACGAGTGCCTGGGCGATCGGCAGCATCGCGGCGTCGGCCGTGACGCCGAAGGTGCAGTCCAGAAGCCGGGTGAGGTCCAGGCTCATGCCCGTGAACGTCATGGCCGGGTGCAGGGCGAGCGGCACGGCGCCGGCGGCGCGGACCGGGTGCAGGATCCCGACGCCGAAGCGCCCGGAGGTGTGCGCCACGAGCTGGCCGGGCTGCCAGGCGCCCAGCTTGGCAAGGCCGTCCACGAGGGGGCCGAGGGCGTCATCCGGGACGGCGAGCAGGACCAGTTCGGCGCGCTCCACGATGTCCTGCACTTCCAGGATGGGCACGCCCGGCAAGAGTGTTTCGGCGCGTTCGCGGCTGGCGTCCGACACGGCGGACACCCCAATGACGGCGTGCTCGGCTCCGCGCAGCGCCGCCCCCAGGACGGCACCGACCTTCCCTGCACCGATGATTCCGACGCCGAGGCGTCCTGGTTTAGCCATGATGCGGGCCTTCCTGAGTGTCTGGTGCGGGTGATTGCGCGGACGGCGTCGTTGGTTCCATCCAGTGTTCGCTCGTTTGGCGCTTGCGGGCGGCGCGGGCGCGGGCGGCCTGGGCATCCAGAAGGGCCCGGGCCTCATCGAGGCCGGCCTGGATGAGCCGCGGGGCGACCGGGCCCGCGGTGGTGTGCAGGACCAGGTCCGCCACCCGGAACCTGCGGGCGAGCGGCCCCTGCTGCAGCGCCATCGACTGGGTGCGCTGGTGCGGCACCACAACGAGGTTCCGCCACCACCGTCCGGACCTCAGCAGCAGTGCGGTCTCCGTTGCGGTGAAGCCGTTCCGCCGCCAGCCCAGCGGTGCCAGAAGCCGGGCCCGGCGCGGCGTGGTGACGAAGCCGCCGTCGGCGTCCTGCCGGGCCGCTGTTTCCTGTGCTCCGGTGTCCGGTGTTCCGGTTGGGTCCGCGAGTCCGTTAATTCCTGCCGTGAAGACGCCCGCTGGATCCGCGGTTCCGGGGTCCGGGAGCACCAGGGAGAGGAGTTTCAGGACGTCGGCGAGGGATCCCACCGGCAGCAGAGTGGTCCGGTGGGAGCCTTCCCGGGCGCTTCCGGCCAGGCCGTAGCCGGCCACATTGATCTGGATCCGGTACCAGCCGAACAACCGCCACAGCGGCGGCTGGCTGATCTTCAAGGCCTGGATCCTGCCCGGCGGCACGGTCTGCGCCTGGGTGTCCAGCAGGCCGTAGCGCAGCCGGATGCCGTCCGGGGAAACGGCGACGGTGAAGTTGTAGCCCTTGTTGAACGAGGACCAGTAGGAGGCGGCGAGTCCGATCACGGCGGGGATCAGGAAAACCGTGAAGCTGCGGTTTTCGGTGATGGCGGACAGCAGCACGGAGGCGACGCCGCCGGCCACGATGGCCAGGCCTTGTTCACTCAGGAGCACTGAGCCCATCAGGCGCGCCGGCGGCACGGTCAGGATGGTCCGTTCCGGTGCCTCAACAGCGGCGGTCCCGGGTTGCCCCGGTTCCGTCGCCTGCGACGGCGACAGCGTCCCGCCGGAGGCACCGGCGGCCCCGGAGGCACCGGCGGCCCCGGAGGCACCGGCGAGAATTGTCGCGCGGAGCTGGCGGGCCTCGTCCGCACGCAGGTAGGCCAGGTGCACAGCGGATTCTCCGGCGTCGGCGACTTCGAACCTGAGTTCCGCCAGGCCGAAAATCCGGGCCAGCAGGGGCTGCACGACGTCGATGGCCTGCACCCGGTCCAGCCGGGCCTGGCGCTGCTGCCTGAACAGGAACCCGGTGTTGACCCGGACGTACCCGTCCGCCACCTGGTAGCGGGTGAAGTACCAGCTCAGGACGAAGCCGAGCACGGTCAGCAGCAGGAGGGTGCCGCCGCCGAGCAACAACCACGGCGCACGGCCGGCGAATCGCTCGTCAAAGACCGGGCCGCCCTGGAGCAGTCGTTCGAAGGAGTCCCGTCCGAAGAAGAAGAACAGCGCGGCCACTGCCACCCAGCCGCGGACGAAAGGCGATCCCGGGTGGACGCGCAGCCAGCCGGCGTCGGCGGTTCCGGTGTTTCCCGAACCGGGGCTGGTTCCACCGGCGGTACGGGTGTCTCCCGAACCGGGGCCGGTTCCCGGCTCCCGCGCCGCCGGGAGACCCTCCGGTGTCAGCGCCATGCCGTCATGGCCTTCCCGTCACAGCCCGGCCAGACGGGCTTCGCCGCGGGCGGACAGCTGTTCGCGGAGCCGGGCTCCCTCACCGGCGGGCAGTCCGGGGATCTCGGCGTTGGTCCCGGCGGACGCCGTGTGCAGCTTCAGGGTGCACAGGCCCAGGGGGCGTTCGACGGGTCCCACCGCGATGTCCACGTACTGCATCCGCCCGTAGGGGACCACAAGGGTTCGCTGGAAGAAGATGCCACGGCGGACCAGGAGGTCATCGTCACGCTCGGCGTAGCCGATCGAGCGCACCTGCCGGGGAATCAGGACGAGCCGCCAGACCGCCAGAAGCAGCCAGACGGCGGGAACGGCAACGGCCAGCCAAAGCGGCGGCCACGTCCAGGCGCCGTTCAGCACCAGCACCAGGGGAAGCGTCAGCAGGACCACTGCGATCAGGTTGCCCAGCGCCCACTCCGCGAGGCGCACGGTGACGTACTTCGGTGACACCCTGAGCCAGTCGATGCCCGGCGGGTCAATCGCTTCGGTAGGCATATTCGCCTTCTGCGGAGGGCTTGTTGCGCTTTCCCTGCACCTCGTGCCCGGATTCGGCGTCGCCGTCCTCGGGCGGAATCCGGCAGAACCGCTCGACGACCAGCCCGACGACCACCATGATCAGCCCGCCGCCGGCCATCGCAAGGGCCTGCCAGGTGATGTCCTGGTTGCTGCGCAGGTTCCACAGCCGCAGCTGCTCGATCACGATTCCCGCGTGCCAGCCCAGCAGGACCGTGCCGGTGTAGGCGCAGGCCTGGGCCAGGACCAGGGTCCACGCCGCGAGGATGGGGTTGAGGATTTTCTTTTTCTTGCCGTTGCGCCAGCGCAGCACGCGGATGCCCAGCACGAGGGTGAGCACCACGATCACGCCCATGGTCAGTAGCCCGGTGAGCGGCAGGACGGGGGTGGCCAGGCTGTAGCGGCCGGCCATCACGGTGGCGAACCAGCCCGCCACGGCCAGGACCACAGCAATGGCCAGCAGGAGCAGGGGGTTGGTCAGCTTCACGGCCGGTCCACCCTGCCGGGGACGCCGGCGGCGTCTGCGCCTGTGACGTCCGCGGGGGCCGGGGGCCGGAAACCGTCAAACGGTGCGAGATCGGCGAAATCGCCGGCTTTGGCGGCGAGCTCGCCCACACGTTGGCCGTTGAGCTCAGCCGCGGGATCGATCAGTGACCACGGGTAGAGCACGAACGCCCGTTCCGCGGCCCGGGGGTGTGGCAGGGTGAGCTCGGGGTCGGAACTCACCACGTCACCGTAGGTGATGATGTCCACGTCCAGGGTCCGCGGTCCCCACCGGACCTCACGCACCCGCAGGTGCTTCTGTTCCACGGCGTGGCAGTGCCGCAGCAGTTCGCGAGGCGGCAGGGACGTCTCGACCGCAATCACCATGTTGAGGAAGTCGGGCTGATCCGCGGGGCCGCCCACGGCCTTCGTCTGGACGATCGGCGAGATGGCCAGGAGGCGTACTTCCGGCGGGTCGACGAGATCGGCGACGGCGGCGGACAGCGTGTCGCTGCGCTCCCCCAGGTTGCTGCCGAGCGCGATCACCGCGCGGGTGTAGAGCGGGCTCATGTCCGTCTCCGGTGCACGCTGACGGAGACATCGCCGAACTCGACCTCGATCGGGGCCTTCGGCTTGTGCACGGTGATGTCCACGGCGGCCACGCGGAACTTCTGCAGGACGTCGTCGGCAATCCGCACGGCGAGTGCCTCGATCAGGTTCAGCGGCTCTCCCGTGATCCAGTCCCGGATGCAGCCGGCGACTTCGCCGTAATGTGCGGTGTCCAGGACGTCGTCCGACGCTGCAGCCTTGCTGAAGTCAAGGTGCAGCACCGCGTCAACGACGAACGGCTGGCCGTCGCGGCGCTCGAAGTCGAACACTCCATGATGGCCGACGGCGGTGACGCCGCGCAGCGTGATCTGGTCCATGACGCCGGCCGGATCAGTTGGTGCCGGCGGCGGCCGGTGCGGAGTGCGCCGGGGGTGCCATGCGGGCGGCGACCTTGACGGCGTCCAGGCTCGGGCCGACGTCGTGCACCCGCACCGCCCAGGCGCCGCGGAAGGCGCTGATGGCGGTCACGGCGGCGGTGGCGGCATCGCGTTCAACCGGCTGGGCGGCCTTGCCGGCCACCGTCAGGAGGCTGCCGAGGAAGCGTTTGCGGGAGCCGGCCACGAGGACCTTGTGGCCCATGGCCTGCAGGACGTCCAGGCGCTGCAGCAGTTCCCAGTTCTGGACGTCGTTCTTGGCGAAGCCCAGCCCCGGGTCCACGATGATCTGTTCCGGGCTGACGCCTGCGGCGTAGAGCTTGTCGCGGACGCCGGCGAGTTCGGCGACGACGTCCCGGGCGACGTCATCGTAGTCGGTGAGGTCATTCATGGTGCTGGCGTCGCCGCGGCGGTGCGTCAGGATATAGGGCGCCTTGGTCCGGGCGGCCAGTTCAGCCATTTCCGGTTCGAGGGTCAGGCCGGAGACGTCGTTGATGATCGCGGCGCCGGCTTTCAGTGCGGCGGCCGCCGTCGCGGCGTGGGTGGTGTCGATGCTGACCAGGGCGCCGGCCTTGACCAGGGCCTCGATAACCGGCAGCACGCGGCGCTGTTCCTCGTCCACGCCGACCGCCGTGGCGCCCGGGCGGGTGGATTCGCCGCCGACGTCGATGATGTCCGCACCGGCGTAGAACATCCGCAGGCCCGCCGCGATCGCGGTGTCCGGCGTCGCGTAGTCGCCGCCGTCGCTGAAGGAATCGGGGGTGACGTTCAGGATTCCCATGACGAGTGTCCGGTCCGTGGGCAGGTCCTGGAACTTCGCTGCCGGGCGCGGTTTGCGCAGGATGGGCAGGGGCGAGGTTGCGGGGCCGGTCCCTGGGGCTGCAGCTAGGGAGTCCATAGTCTGTGTTGTTACCTTCCGAGTATGAGGCTCATGGCTTCGGCACGGGTGGCCGGGTCATGCAGTTGCCCGCGCACTGCGCTGGTGACGGTCTTGGCGCCGGGCTTGCGGATGCCCCGCATGGACATGCACAGGTGTTCGCATTCGACGACGACGATCGCGCCGCGCGGTTTGAGGTGGGTGACGAGGGCCTCGACGATCTGGGTGGTCAGGCGTTCCTGGACCTGCGGGCGCCGGGCGAACATGTCCACCACGCGGGCCAGCTTGCTCAGGCCCGTGACCTTGCCGTCGTGGGAGGGGATGTAGCCTACGTGCGCCACCCCGTGGAACGGGACGAGGTGGTGCTCGCATGTGGAGTAGAACGGGATGTCCTTGACCAGCACGAGTTCCTCGTGGTCGAGGTCGAAGGTGGTGGCCAGGATCTCGGCGGGGTCGTGGTGGAGGCCGGCAAACATTTCGGCATAGGCCTTGGCCACCCGTTTCGGGGTGTCCAGGAGCCCTCCGCGGTCCGGGTCCTCGCCGATGGCCAGCAGGATCTCCCGCACGGCCGCCTCGATCCGGGGGCGGTCCACTTTGGTGCTTGGATGCGGGGCTTCCCCGCCCCCCGCCGAAGCGGCAGCGGGGGCGGGAACGTCGTCGTCGAAGTTAGAAGTCACAGAAGAAGCCTAGCCGGGAAGGCCGTCAGTCCCGATATCCGTAACTCCGCCGCCAACACCACCCTGGAAGGGCTCCTGTCCGGGGACACCCTGGGCGTGCGGCGGCCGGGCATCCAGCGGCTCTTCGAGCCGTGCCTGGGTGGCTTCCTCCTGCGCTTCGCGTTCGGCCTTCTCCCGGCGGGATTCCACCGGGCCGGCGGAGAGGATCGGGCGGGTCTCCTTGGAGAGCCAGACCTCACGGAAATCGCGTTTGCGGATGTCGGTGAAGACCTGGGCGATTTCGGCCTGGTTCAGGGTTTCGCGTTCCAGCAGTTCGAGCGCGAGCTGGTCCAAAACGTCCCGGTTCTCGGTGAGGATCGCATAGGCCTCGTCATGGGCGCCCTCGATGAGGCGGCGGACCTCCTCGTCGACGATGTAGGCGATCTGGTCCGAGTAGTTGCGCTCGTGGCCGGCGTCGCGGCCCAGGAAGGGCTCTCCGCCGCCCTGGCCGAGGCGCACCGCGCCGACGCGTTCGCTCATGCCGAACTCGGTGACCATCTTGCGGGCGATCCCGGTGGCCTTCTCGATGTCGTTGGACGCGCCGGTGGACGGGTCGTGGAAGACGAGTTCCTCGGCCACACGGCCGCCCATGGCGTAGGCCATCTGGTCGAGCAGCTCATTGCGGGTGATGGAGTACTTGTCGTTTTCCGGGACCACCATGGTGTAGCCCAGGGCACGGCCGCGGGGCAGGATGGTGATCTTGGTGACCGGGGCGGAATTCCGCAGGGCTGCCGCGACCAGGGCGTGGCCGCCTTCGTGGTAGGCGGTGACTTTGCGCTCGTGTTCCTTCATGACCCGGCTGCGCTTCTGCGGGCCCGCCATGACGCGGTCAATCGCCTCGTCCAGCGCGCGGTCATCGATCAGGTTGGCGTTGGAGCGCGCAGTCAGCAGCGCGGCCTCGTTCAGGACGTTGGCCAGGTCCGCGCCCGTGTAACCCGGAGTCTTCTTGGCGACGGCCTTGAGGTCGACGCCGGGAGCCATCGGCTTGCCCTTGGCGTGCACCTGCAGGATCTGGTCGCGGCCGATCAGGTCGGGGGCCTCGACCGAGATCTGCCGGTCGAAGCGGCCCGGACGCAGCAAGGCGGGGTCCAGGACGTCGGGCCGGTTGGTGGCGGCAATCAGGATGACGTTGGTCTTGACGTCGAAGCCGTCCATTTCAACCAGCAGCTGGTTGAGGGTCTGCTCGCGCTCGTCGTTGCCGCCGCCGATTCCGGCACCGCGGTGCCGGCCGACGGCGTCGATCTCATCGACGAAGATGATGGCCGGCGCGTTGGACTTGGCCTGTTCGAACAGGTCGCGGACGCGGGAGGCGCCCACGCCGACGAACATTTCCACGAAATCGGAACCGGAGATGGAGAAGAAGGGCACGCCGGCTTCGCCGGCGACGGCGCGGGCCAGGAGGGTCTTGCCGGTGCCCGGAGGGCCGTAGAGCAGCACGCCCTTGGGGATCTTGGCGCCGACGGCCTGGAACTTGGCCGGCTCCTGCAGGAATTCCTTGATCTCCTCAAGTTCCTCGACGGCCTCATCGGCGCCAGCGACATCGCTGAAGGTCACCTGGGGCATGTCCTTGTTGACGAGCTTGGCCTTGGACTTGCCGAACTGCATGACCTTGGACCCGCCGCCCTGCATCCGGGAAAGCAGGAACCAGAACAGGACACCAAGGAGCAGCACGGGCACCAGCAGGGAGAAGAGCCCCGAGAACCAGTTGTTCTCGATCGGCTGGTCCGTGAAACCGCCCGACGGCTTGGCATCAGTGACCGCCTTGACGACGTCCTGGGCGCGGGCGTTGACGAAGTAGAACTGGACGTTCTTACCCTTGTCCTGGCCGTCGACCTGCAGGTTGTCCTTCAGGACCAGGTCCACGCGGTTCTCGGCGTCGAAAATCTTGGCCTGTTCAACCTTGCCGGCGGAATTCAGCAGTTCAAGGCCCTTGTCGGTGTCAATCCGGCTTGCGCCGCCCGGCGCCAGGGTGGCGAAGGCAAGCAGCAGCATGGCCACCACGACGACAATCCAGATCCCCGGGCCCTTGAAGAAACTCTTAGCTTTCATCTGTTCGGGGCTGGCCCCGTCCCTCCTGGTAGTGCTGCACGGCGACCGTTCTGCGCGCGTGTGGTGCTGCGTCAGGTTCTAGCTATACACCGTCGCACTAACTCACGCACGGTGAAGTGCAAAAGTTCCCTGTGGGCGTAGCGGGACGCGGCCTCCTGCCGCCCGGTCCCGGGCGGGGGCGTCTCCGCGTGAACGATCTATTCGTATACGTGCGGCGCCAGGGTGCCGACGAAGTCCAGGTTGCGGTACTTCTCGGCGTAGTCCAGGCCATAGCCGACGACGAACTCGTTGGGAATGTCATAGCCGACGTACTTGACGTCGATTTTGACCTTCGCGGCCGTCGGCTTGCGGAACGCGGTGCAGATTTCCACCGAAGCGGTGCCGCGCGATTCCAGGTTGGTCTTGAGCCAGGAGAGCGTGAGGCCGGAGTCGATGATGTCCTCGACAATCAGGACGTCTTTGCCCATGAGGTCGGTGTCGAGGTCCTTCAGGATGCGGACCACACCGGAGGACTGGGTGCCGGAGCCGTACGAGGACACGGCCATCCAGTCCATGGAGACGTGGCTGTGCAGTGCGCGGGCGAGGTCTGCCATGACCATCACGGCGCCCTTGAGCACGCCGACGATCAGCAGATCGCGGCCCTCGTAGTCCTTGTCGATCTGCGCCGCGAGTTCGGTGATCCGTTGCTGGATCTGTTCCTTGGTGTAGAGAACGTGCTTGAGGTCTGCCTGGACGTCGTTTGAATCCACCAATGGCTCCTGTGTAGATGCGGGGTGCGACTATTTTCGGGGCGGCTGTTGAGGCCGGAATACAAGCTTCCCACAGCGGGCGGCTTCGCGGGGAACGCCGCCGGCGGCGGACGGCCGCTCCGCCAGGAGCTGCGAGAGCGAGAGCCGGAAGACGCTGACCGAACCGGGAAGCTCCACCGGGCCGGCCGATCCCTGCCGGCGCAGCAGCGCTTCGGCGGCAAGCAGTCGCTGGTAGCTGGGCTGTTGACCGCCGACGGCGGCGGCGGCCTTGGCGATCACCCGGAACCTCACGGCCGGGGCCAGGTCCCGCAGTGCCGCCTCCGGAAGGCTGATTTCCTCCCCGTCCTGCTCCCGCAGCCGGGCAAAGGTGTCGTTCGCCACGTCCTCCAGATAGTCGGCGTCGAGCTGCAGGATCGCGGCCGTGCGGGCGAGGGATTCGGCGACGCCGGGGCCGAGCTTGTCTTCCAGCAGGGGCAGCACCTCAACCCGGGTCCGGGAGCGGGCGTAGGCGGGATCCGTGTTGGACGGGTCGTGCCAGGGTTCCAGGCCCTCCGCCTGGCAGATCTCCAGGGTGTCCGCGCGCCGCAGGCCCAGGAAGGGGCGCAGGAGCCGGCCGCGGGAGGGCCGCATCCCGGCGAGGGACCGGGTACCGGAGCCCCGCGCCAGGCCAAGCAGCACTTGCTCGGCCTGGTCATCGAGGGTGTGGCCGAGCAGGATCACGCCGGCGCCGGCCTCGTCCGCCGCGGCGTCGAGGGCCGCGTGGCGGGCGTCGCGGGCGGCCGCCTCCGGGCCCATGCCGGTGGCGGCGACGTCGACTGCGCGGATCTGCACGGGAGAGAGCCCGAGGTCCTCGAGGGTCCGGGCGGTGGTTGCGGCGACCGCGGCGGAGCCGGGCTGAAGCTGGTGGTCCACCACGACGGCGCCCACGGACACGGGGTGGCCATCCACATGGCCCCGGCGGCCGAAATAGGCGGCGACGGCCGCGAGGGCCAGCGAGTCAGGACCTCCGCTGCAGGCGACCAGGACACGCTCCGGGTAGCCCGCGGCGGCAAGCGCGTCCTGCAGCATTTTCCGCGCGGTGCCGACCACCGGTGCAAGGCGGCCGGGCCGGCGTCGTCCGCTGGACACCGACGACGAACCGGCGGGATTACGGGCTGTCATGACCGCTAGAGGCCCATCCGGTTGAGCCAAAGCTTGGAGTCGTGGATCTCGGCTTCGGTGGGGAGCCGGTCAGCGGACTCCCAGACTTTGTTGAAGCCTTCCATGCCGACGACGTCCACTACTTCCCGGACGAATTTGGAGCCGTCACTGTACTGGCGCATCTTCGCGTCGAGGCCGAGCAGGCTGCGGATGAACTTCTCAATCATGCCGCGATCCTTGCCGCGGGCGTTGAAGCGCTGCCGGATGGTCTTCACCGAGGGCACGATGCTGGCGTCCACGGCGTCCATGACCACGTTGGCGTGGCCCTCGAGCAGGCTCATGAGCGCGGTCAGGCGGGACAGGGCGGCCTGTTCCTCCGGGTTCTGGAGCAGGTCCAGGATGGCGCCCCGGCCGGGGGCCGCGCCGGGTGCGGCGCGGTCCTTCAATGACTTCGCGGCCGCGGAGGCCCGTTCCATCAGGGAATCGACGTTGCCGAGCAGCTGGCCGCTGAGGTTTTCGATCTCGTCGAGCATGTGGTGCCGCAGCCACGGGGCGGCGGCGAACTGCACCCGGTGGGTCTGTTCGTGGAGGCAGACCCAGAGCCGGAAGTCGGCGGGGGTGACGTTCAGTTCACGTTCCACGGAGATGATGTTCGGCGCCACGAGCAGCAGGCGGCCGGCAGCGGGGGCCGTGGAGCTCTCGGCGAGCGCGGAGAAGGGGTCGTACTGGCCCAGGACCTTGCTGGAGAGAAACGCAAGGATAGCCCCGAGCTGGCTGCCGGTGATGGCGCCGCTGACGCTCGCGGCCCCGGGGTTAAGGGTGCCGCGGCCCTCGAGCATCTTTTCCATGGCCGGCCCGAGCATGACGGCGAAGCTCTGCGTGTTGGCTTTGGCCCAGGAGGCGCGGTCCACCACCAGGACCTCGGAATCGCGCAGGTCCCGGGCGGCGTCGAGGCCGGTGATGTCGTGGACGTGCGGCACGGAAATGTCCGCCATGAGCCGCAGGTTCTCAACGGCGGCGCCGATCTCGGCAGGGCTCAGGACGGGACCGGCCGGTGTCAGCCGCGCGGCCGTCGAGGCGGCAAGCTCCCAGTTGATCAGATCCTGGGCCTGGACCGGTGTCCCGCCTGAGGTCTGGCCGTACGGCTTGCTGTTTGTCTTGCCTAAGTATGTCTTGCCTGTGTTTGTCTTGCCTGTGTTTGTCTTGCCTGATGTCTCGCTCGCAGAGGACTCCATGGGGTCCATCAGATCACAGGGCCCCGACTATCCGCCTTAATTTTCGCTGACCGGCGAACCGGCCGGCGAACCCGGCAGTTGAACCGGCCGCGCGCAGGTTCAGGGCGGCACTCCGCCGGTCAGCGGCAGCCGCAGCCGGCCAGGACGGAGGCGGAGCGGTCCAGGGCGGCCTTGTTCGCGGCGCCGGGGGTCAGCCCGTTGCCCACGAAGGAGAAGACCAGCAGCCGGCCGTCGGCGTCCACGACGTACCCGCTGAGCGCGATTACCGTGTTCAACGTGCCTGTCTTGGCGCGCACCAGCCCGGCCCCGGCGGCCGTCGCGGCGTCCGTGTACCGGCCCCCCAGGGTGCCGGTGAGCCCGGCGACCGGGAAGCCTGCGAGGGCGGCGCGCAGCCTGGTGTCCGTGCCGGAGGTCATAGCCCGGACCACGTCCGTGAGTTGCCGGGCCGAGACCTGATCGGCCGGGGCCAGGCCGGAGACATCCGCGGCCCGGAGCGCATCCGTGGAAACGCCCAGGTCCTTGACCTGCTGCAGCACGGCGGCGATGGCGTCGTCGCCGCTGCCGGGCCGGCCGGCGCCGAGGGCGGTCATCCGTCCCATCACCTCGGCGAGGTAGTTGTCCGAGGTCTGCAGCATGAGGTCCACCTGCTGCCCCACCGTGGCGGACTGGACCTCGGCCAGGACTTTCGCGTGGGCACTGTCCGGCGTGGCACCGGCCTGAACGCGGGCGACGCCCGGTGCCACGGTCAGCCCCGCCGCCGCGGCAGCCGCCGTGAGCCGGGCGGCGAAGGCCTCGGCGGCAGTCATGGCGGCGTCCTGCGGGCGGGGTCCGGTGGTTTTGGCGGGATCGAACCGGGCCGAGTTCAGTGCCAGCGGATACACCGAGGCCATTTCGCCGGCGGCGACGTCCTCGGGACTCCAGGCCTGTCGGAGCGGCGGGCCGGTGAAGAGGGAGTCATCGAGCAGGACGCGCACGGTGCCGGTGGCTGCGCCGCCGCCGTCGCCGCTGCCGGCGCCACCGTCCTGGAGTGCCCGGACGGTGGCCTGGGCGAGCGTGGCCAGCCCGGCACGGCCGAGGACCGCCCCGGGATCGGATTCGCCCGCCCCCAGGAGTACGTCTCCGCCGCCGGCCAGCACCACCGACCCGGGCGTGGGCCCTGCCAAAACCCGGGTGCTGAAGCGGTGGTCGGGGCCCATGACGCGCAGGGCCGCGCTGGCTGTGAGGAGCTTCATATTCGACGCCGGAATGCGGGCCTCGTCGGCGGACCGGTCAAAGAGCACCTGCCCCGTGGCCGCGTCTTGGACGATCCCGGTGAAGGTGCCGCCGCCGTCGGTCCTCAGGGTCTCGTTGAGCCGGTCCGAGAGGGCGGCGCCGGCGGGAACGGGTGCGGTATCAGTGAGGGGACCGATCCCGTCTGATCCGTTGGAATCGCTCAGTGTGGCGGGGACCTGCTGCCAGGGCGGGGCTGCCCGGGATGCGTCCGGGGACCGGTCCGGGCCGAGGAAAGCCGGGGCGACGGCGATGCCGGCCGGCAGTGCCACGGCCGCCACCAGGAGGCTCTGGAGCAGCAGCACGAGGATCCCCCGACGCCTGCCGGGCACCGGCCTGGTGCCCTCGGGGCTGGTTCTCGGTTTCATGCTGCTGCTGGTCCTTATAGTCCTGAAATGTCCCCACTAGTTCCTGAAACCAGCGCCTCTCGCTATATCCTCAATAGTAGTCGGCGGCACCGACGGCCCTAATGCACGTGCCGCGCACCCCCTGAAGTCGTCAAGGAGCATTCCATGAAGCATGACGTGACTATCGAGATCCCCAAGGGATCGCGCGTCAAGTACGAAGTCGACCACGAGACCGGCCGCGTCCGCCTGGACCGCGTCCTTTTCACGTCGATGCAGTACCCCACCCACTACGGTTTCTTCGAGAACACCCTGGGGGAGGACGGAGATCCGCTGGATGCGCTGGTGCTCCTGCAGGACTTCGACCTCTACCCCGGCGTGATCGTCGAGTCCCGCCCGATCGGCGTCTTCAACATGACCGACGACGGCGGCGGCGACGCCAAGGTCCTCTGCGTGCCGACCGATGCGCGCTTTGACCACATCAAGGAAATCAGCGACGTCAGCGAGTTCCTGATCAGGGAAATCGAGCACTTCTTCACCCGCTACAAGGACCTGGAGCCGGGCAAGTGGGTCAAGGCCGAGGGCTGGGGCGACCGCGCCGCCGCCGAGGCCGAGCTCGAGGCCTCCATCAAGCGCTACGTTCCGGCTGCCGGACACTAGTCGTTTCCACACTGCAACGCGGGGTCACATACTGCCGTTCCGGAGCTCCGGAACGGGCGGTGCGTGACCCCGCGTTTTTTCATGGCGTGCGGGCACACCGGTGAGGACCCTCGGCGTCGACCTCGCTGCGGCTGCGAAGAAGACGGCCGTGGCCGTCATCGAATGGGCCGACGGCGCCGCGCACCTGGCGCATCTGTCCCTGGACGTCGGCGACGAGGAGATCGTCAGGCTCTTCGGCAGCAGCGATATGACCGGGGTTGACTGCCCCTTGGGCTGGCCGGACGCCTTCCTTCCCTTCCTTGCGGGGCACCTGGCTTTCGACGCCGGGCCGGTGCTCGGCTACGACGGGATCGAGGGCCGCCGCCTGCTCGCCTACCGGGACACCGACCGGTTCGTCACGGCCAGAACCGGGCTGATTCCGCTCAGCGTGTCCGCTGACCGATTGGCCCACCCGGCCATGCGGTGCGCCGTGATCCAGGCCAAGATCGCCCGGGACGCGGGGCCGCAGGCCCGGGACGGCTCCGGCCGCCTCGCCGAGGTTTATCCCGCGGCATCCCTGAAACTCTGGGGGATCCAGGCCCGCGGCTACAAGGGACGCGGAGCCCCGGAAGCGGAGAAGCTGTCCTTGGCGCTGGCGGATCTGACCCTGAAAGCCCCTTGGCTGGACCTGGCGGGGTACCGGGATGACCTTGCCGCCTCCGATGACATGTTTGATGCCGTCATCGCTTCGCTGACGGCACGGGCCGTCAGTCTGGGGCAAACACTGCGCCCCGGGCCCGGCGATGCCGCGGCAGCCGTGAGCGAGGGCTGGATCCACCTGCCGTCCGGGCATCTTTCCGGGCTCGAGGGCGGCTAGCCGCCTCTGTTACGGCCCCGGCATGGCGGCCCTGCCGGCAACTTGCCCCCGAACTGCCACCGGGTAGTGTGTGATCCAGAATGTTCACGCTGACCATCAATCAAACCGACAGCCGGCGCGACGGCGACCGCGTGCCGCAGCTCTTGAAGGACCTGCGGCACATCCCGGCGCGCCTTGATTTCGACCGCTCCGTGGAGGACGAGGTCCAGGGCATCGTGGACTGTCCGCATCAGGCGGTGGAGGCGGCCATGATCGCCCTGCGCAGCGGCAGCTGGTATGTGGGCATCGGGGTGGGCCCGGTGAACGAACCCCTGCCGAACCAGATCAAAGACGCCTCCGGCCACGGGCTAATCTATGCCCGGCGCGCCGTGGACCGCCTGCGGAACGGCAAGGACCGCATCCGGGTGGCCGTGGAGGGCCCGCTGGCGGACCTCGCCGCGGAAGCCGAGGCCGTGCTGCGCCTCCTGGGCCACATTGTGCACGACCGCAGCCACGCCGAATGGCGGGTCCTGGATCTGCTCACTCCGGGAGTCCGCGGCCAGCAGAAGGCCGTCGCCGAGGAACTCGGGATCACCACGCAGGCCGTCAGCAAGGCCGTGGCCCGGTCCCAGTGGAACGAAGAACACGCGGCTCGTCCCGCGGCGGCCCGGCTCCTGGGCCTCATCCTCGACGTCCGCTAGCCCGACATCCGCTGGCCGCGGCGGTCCGGGCTCCCGGACCGCCCGGCCGGGCGTCTAAAGGAGGCTGCGCAGTACGTGCGCGGCGCCGTCGTCGTAAACCGACTTCGTCACCTCATCGGCCGCGGCAATCACTTCCACCGGGGCCTGCCCCATGGCCACACCGCGGCGCGCCCAGGTCAGCATCTCGATGTCGTTGCGGCCGTCGCCGACGGCGATTGTGCGGTGTGCTTCGATGCTGAGCCGGCCGCGGAGGTGTTCCAGCGCGCTGGCCTTCGTGACGCCGGCGGCGGCAATGTCCAGCCACGCCGTCCAGCCCACCGAATAGGTCACGCCGGCAAGCCCGATGTGGCGGATCGCGGCGTTGAACTCCTCCGGGGTGTTCTCCGAGCTGAAGACCACCACGCGGACGGCGGTTGCCTCCAGCATGGTCTGGAAGTCGACGCCGACCGCCTCGACGCCGAAGCTGGCGTCCTGGAAGCGCTCGGTGGACAGGAAGTTGCCGGATTCGTCCTCGAGGGCGTATTTGGCCGAGGGCAGCCGCTTGCGCAGGGCGCGGAGGGCCGGACCGGGGTCGAAGGTTGCCTTGTGGATTACCTCGTAGCCGTCGGACAGTCCGGAGTCGACGCGCAGGATCACGCCGCCGTTGGAGCAAACCGCGTAACCGTTCTCGATCCCGATGTGCTCGATGACCGGCAGCGTGGCGTTGAGCGAGCGGCCCGTGGCGATCGTGACGTGGTGGCCCGCGGCCACGACGGCCTGGGCGGCCTCGCGGACCGGGACCGACATGTGGCCGTCGTGATCCACCAGGGTGCCGTCGACATCCAGGGCGACCATCATCTTGTCGCCGGGGCTCTTCGGGGCCGTGTTGTTCCGGGCCTCGGTGTTCTGCAAGTTGTTCTCGTGTGTGGTGCGCCGGTCATCGTTGCCGGCGACTGAGGATTCAGTCATGGTTGTCATCTCACAAGTAGAGCAGAGACCCCCGACTGCCGCTAGGACTCAGGCCACAGCAGGGCGTGAATTTGCGGTAAACACCCACAGCCTGTCCACAGTGTGAATGTTTACCCGGCGGCGGGCGGAGGCCCGGCTGGTAGTTAGGGGTCGGTGGTTAGAGAACGGGGAAGACCGTCATGCCGCCGAGGTACTTCTGCAGGGCGGCGGGGACGTTGACAGAGCCGTCGGGGTTCTGGTGGTGCTCCAGGATGGCGACGATCCAGCGCGTGGTGGCCAGGGTTCCGTTGAGCGTGGCCACGGCCCGGGTGCCCTTGGGCGCACCGTCCTCGTTCAGGACACGCTCGCGGATGTTCAGTCGGCGGGCCTGGAAGGTGGTGCAGTTGGACGTCGAGGTCAGTTCCCGGTACGCGCCCTGGGTGGGGACCCAGGCTTCGCAGTCGTACTTCCGGGCCGCGGAATTGCCCAGGTCCCCGGCAGCCGTGTCAATCACGCGGTACGGGAGCTCGCACTTGGCCAGCATTTCCTCTTCCCACGCCAGGAGGCGGGCGTGCTCGGCAGCCGCCTCTTCGACCGTGGTGTAGATGAACATTTCGACCTTGTTGAACTGGTGGACCCGGATGATGCCGCGGGTGTCCTTGCCGTGCGAGCCGGCCTCGCGGCGGTAACAGGAGCTCTGGCCCGCGTAGCGGATGGGACCCTCCGACAGGTCCAGGATCTCGTCGGCGTGGTAGCCGGCGAGGGCCACTTCGGAGGTGCCCACAAGGTAGAGGTCGTCTTCGGCGAGACGGTAGATCTCGGCGTCGTGCTTGACGTCGAAGCCCGTGCCCTGCATGGTTTCCGGGCGGACCAGGGTGGGCGTGATCATGGGGACGAACCCGGCCTCGATCGCCTGGTCCATGGCCATCTGGAGCAGCGCCATTTCCAGCCGGGCGCCGACGCCGCGCAGGAAGTAGAAGCGTGAACCGGACACCTTCGCCCCGCGTTCCATGTCGATGGCCCCGATCAGCTCGCCGATCTCCAGGTGGTCCCGGGGCTCGAAGTCGGGGAATTCGCGTGGCGTGCCGACGGTCTTGACAACGATGTAGTCGTCCTCGCCGCCGGCCGGGACGCCGTCCTCGATCAGGTTGGGGATGGTGCGGAGCAGCTCCTCCTGGGCCGCCTGGGCTACATCGGCCTCGGCCGATGCGGCCTTGACGGAGGCGGCAAGGACCTTGACCTCGGCGAGGAGGGCCTGCTTTTCCTCGCCCTTGGCCTGCGCAACCTTCTTGCCGAACACGTTCTGTTCGGCCCGCAGGTTCTCGAACCGGATCAGCGCCGCGCGCCTGGCCGAATCCGCGGCGATGATCGCGTCCACCGCGGATTCGTCGGCGCCGCGGGCGCGCTGGCTGGCACGGAACTTGTCCGGGTTTTCGCTGAGGTCTTTTACGTCGATCACCAGACAAGAGTATCCAATCCGGCCGGCGTTACCGGGCAAGCAGGTCACGGGGCGCTGGCGGGATACTGTTGGATTACAATGCGCGACTGGCTGCTCTACCTCGTCATCGCTGGGGTCCTGGCGTTTGCCGCCTCCAGTTGGTGGGGGGTGCGCCGGCTGAGGGCCAAGCACACCCGCAGTGCCGTGTGGGAGCAAACCCACAGCCCGGACCTGGAGCGGCAGAAGGTTGCCGTGGTCCTGAATCCCATCAAGGCCCGTTCGGCAGAGGCGCGGGCACTCATTGAAGCGGCGTGCGCCGAGGCCGGCTGGGAGCCGCCCCGCATCTTTGAAACCACCGCCGAGGACCCCGGATTCTCGCAGGCGCGGGCGGCGGTGGCCAGCGGGGCCGACGTCGTCCTGGCCGGCGGCGGGGACGGGACGGTGCGCGTCGTGGCCGAGGTCCTTGCCGGGACGGACACCGCCATGGGCCTGATTCCGCTCGGCACCGGCAACCTCCTGGCCCGCAATGTGCATCTGGAGGTCAACGACCTCCAGGGCAACGTGCACGCGGCCCTATTCGGTCACCAGCGGTTCATCGATACGGCGCGGATGACCGTGGAGAATGCGCGGACCGGGGAGTCAGCGGAGCACACTTTCCTGGTGATCGCGGGCATGGGCATGGACGCCGAGGTGGTCAGTGATACCAATGACGGTTTGAAGAAGGCCGTGGGCTGGCTGGCGTATACGGAAGCCGGGGTGCGGCACCTCCCGGGGCGCCGCAAGAAGGTCTCGATTGGGCTGGATGACCAGCCTGAGCAGTCGCGGAAGATCCGCAGTGTGTTGTTCGCGAACTGTGGCCTGATTCCCGGGGGAATCGACTTTATCCCGCAGGCCATGATCGATGACGGGATGCTCGACGTCGTGGTGATGAGCCCGCGCAGTGCAATCGGTTGGCTGGCGATGTACACAAAGATCGTGCTGAAGCACAAGAAGGATCTGCCGGTCATGACGTATTACCGTTCCGGCAAGATCACCATCCGGTGCTCCGAACCCATGCCTACCCAGATCGACGGCGATCCTTCCGGCGAGGCCACGACGGTCACCGTCCAGGTGGCCCCGGGATCCCTGCTGGTCCGGGTCAAGGACGGGGCGGGAGGCGACTAGGCCCCCGCCGGTTAGTCTGACGGCGGCTCCTCTGAGGGGGACTAGGCGCTGGCGGCCTTCTTGGCGTCTGCGGCCTTCTTCGCATCTGCTGCAGCTTTGGCGGCCCTGGCCTCGGACTGCTCACGGATCATTGCCTGCTCTTCTTCAAAGCGCAGACGGTCCGCGCGGTCGGCGTCGTCGCCGTCCCAGTCCTGGTTGTCAGCTGTCGGCTTGGGATTGACAATCATTCCCTGGCCGTCATTGTCTGTGCTGGTTCCTGACATGACCCGCTCCCTCCGGTAGAGGACTTCCCCAATATGGATCAGGCAAGCATACGCACAGTTGGGAAGCGGTGGAAGTGCACCAGAAGGCATTTGCCTACGCTCTGGGCGAAGCCCCCGGGGTATATTCCGCCACGGCAGATGCGCCACTCAGTATGTCTCTGACCCATGCATGCGCGGCCCGGAATGCTTGGTCCGAGGTATGCGGCGCCACGATGCTGCGGTGGCCGTCCGCACGCTGGTAAGAGCCGAGGAAGCGAGTGGCCGGGCTGATGCGGTGGAGACCCGCGAGCGCGTCCGCCACCCGGGCATCGGCCACGTGGCCGTCGGCATCAATGCTGAAGAAGTAATGGCCCAGATACTGCCCGGTGGGGCGGGATTCGATCCGGCTCAGGTTGACACCGCGGGTGGCGAACTGGTCCAGGATCTCCATCAGCGCACCGGGTCGGTCCTCGGGCAGTGGGACCACCACCGTGGTCTTGTCCGCTCCCGTGCGGGCGGGCAGTTCGCCCGGGCGGCCCACCAGCACGAACCGGGTGACGGCGCCGGGGTTGTCGCCGATGTTTTCGGCAAGAACGGACAGGCCCGGCTGTTCCTGGGCCACGATCGGGGCGCAGATCGCGGCATCGTAGTGGACGCCGTCCGCGTCCAGCAGGCCCATGGCGGCCGCGGCGGTGGAAGACCCGGGAATGTATTCCGCATTAGGAATATTGGCGTCCACCCAGAGCCTGCACTGGGCCCAGGCATGGCCGTGGGTGGAGACGCGCCGAATGTCCCCGATCTCCACGCCCGGCCTGGCCACTAGGACGAAGCTGATGGGCACCAGTGCCTCCCGGAGGATCCTGAGTTCCTGGCCGGTGGCGATGGCGTCGAGGGTCGCAGTGACGCCGCCCTCGACGGAGTTCTCGATCGGCACCATGGCCGCATCGGCGGAGCCATCCCGCACTTTGTCCAGCGCCGTGTTGACATTCGAGGCCGGAATGCGGATGGCGTGCGCCGCGTCCGGAACCTGCATCAGGGCCGCCTCGGTGAAGGTCCCCTCGGGGCCGAGGAATGTGTACGTGACGGTTGGTGCGGGCATCGGCTTTTCCTTCTTCGGTTACAGGATGACTGGCTTGAGGCCGTTGTCGGACACGAGCGGCATGCCGGTCTCTACCCACTGGTCCATGCCGCCGGCCACGTTCAGCGCGGAATATCCCATGCCGACGAGCCACTGGGCGGCCCGGTGGGAGCGGCCACCTGTACGGCAAATGACATAGACGTCCTCGTCCGGGTCGAGCTCCTCGAGCCGGGCGGGCAGCTGGTCCAGGGGAATGTGCAGGGCGCCCTCGGCGTGGCCCGCGACCCATTCATAGTCCTCGCGGACATCAAGGATCTTGGCACCATCGGGGATGCCAGACACGCTGACGGTGTGGAAGTCGCTCATGTTCGCCCTTTCCGCAGATTTCAAGGTCCGTTCCCAGCGTATCCCCCGCCGCTGGCCGAGCGCCCCCGCAGTCGGCACGTTACGCTTCTGGAGAGCGCAAAGGAGACCTCATGGCTGCCAAACACCCCGCGGAGCGGTCTGTCCGCGGTTCCCGCCGCGGGACATGCCCTCCCCTCGCCGCCAGGGTTGGGCATAATGCCAAAGTGCCCGCCCGCAGTCCCCAACAATGGACATGTCCTCCCCTCGTCGGAGCGGCCGCAGGGCACACCATGCCTGCCGAACGGTTCCGGGACGGCCTGGAGCCCCGTTTCTTTGGCTGAAATCCACGAGCTCTCTGCTGTTCAACTCCGGGATGCACTCCGTTCCGGGGAGCTCTCCGCCCGGCAGGCCGCCGATCATTTCCTGGACCGCATCGAAGCCCAAAACGCGCACCTCGGGGCCTTCATCACCGTCACCGCCGACCAGGCCCGGAAGGATGCCGCAGCCGCAGACCAACTCCATGCCCTCCGAAGCCATGCCCCGAGCGACGGCGGCCTGCCGCCGCTGCACGGCATGCCGCTCGCATTCAAGGACCTGACAGATGTGGCAGGGGTGATCACCACGCATGGGAGCGCCGCTCTGGAGCACAAACCGGCGCTGACGGACGGCGCACTCCCCGCCGTGCTCAAGACCGCGGGGGTGGTGTCGCTGGGCAAAACGCAGGTCCCGGAATTCGGCCTGACAGCCTACAGCGAGAACCGGATCGCCCCGCCGTCGCGCAATCCGTATGCCCTCAGCCGCAGTTCAGGCGGATCCTCGGGCGGCAGCGCTGCCGCGGTGGCCGCGGGGCTGCTGCCGTTTGCCCCCGGATCCGACGGCGGCGGCTCCGTGCGGATTCCGGCCGCCGCCTGCGGACTCATCGGGTTGAAGCCCGGCCGCGGGCTCGTGCCGGCCGGGGAAAGCTCAGGCGATCCGGCCCAGCTTGTGGTTGCCGGCCCGCTCGCCCGCTCCGCCGCCGATGCCGCCCTGATGCTCGATGCCCTGGTGCCCGGCCCGGCAGATGCCAGCTACCTCGAATTGACCGCCCGGGAGCCGGACCGGCTGCGGATCGGCGTCAGCCTGGACAGCCCGTGGCAGACGTTTTTCCCATTCACCCCGGACCGCGAGGCGCTCGATGCGCTGGCCGACGGCGTCGCACGGCTGGAGGCGTCCGGCCACGAGACCTCGGAGGCGGCGATCCGCTATGACAACCGCTACCCGGATGCCTTCACCACTGCCTGGACCGCCGGCGTCGGCAGCGCGCGAATAGCACCCCAGCGCGAGGCACTCCTGACCCCGCTCACCAGGACGTTCCGGCGGCGCGCGCAGCAGCGCAGTACGTCCAAGCTCAATGAATGCCTCGGGTTCCTGCGTCAATTCCAGCGGGACACGATCGCCCAGTATGCCCGCTGGGACCTCATCGTGACCCCGGCCCTGGCGCAGACGCCCCGGCCGGTGGGCTGGTTCACCGGCGCGGCCCACGGCGTCGGCTACTGGCCGGCCGCTGAATGGGCGGGCGACGCCGACGGCGACTACCGCAAGCAATGCGAATACGCGCCGTGGTCCTCCATGGTGAACGTCTGCGGCCTGCCGGCCATCACGGTCCCCGTGCACTGGACCGGCGGCGCTCCGGGTTCCGGCCTGCCGATGGGCATTCAGCTGATCGGGCCGATGGGCTCCGAGGGGCTGCTGCTGCGGGTGGCCGCCCAGCTGGGTTTCTAGGCCGGGGTTATTCGTGTCCGTGCGAGGACGCTGACCGCGCCAGATCCCCGCCGTCGTGTACCGACCCGGTGGTGGTCCGGATCGCGATGCCGTCCAGGTTCGGCAGAGCGTGGCCGAGGCGGTGCCTGGCATCCGCGGCGATCTGTTCGGCTGCGGAGACCGGCATGTCTGCGACCTGGATACTGGCGTTGCCCTGGAGGCGGTGGCCGATCCAACGCAGTTGCAGCGCCGGGACGGCGTCCACGCCGGGGGTGGAGGCCAGGGCCGACCGTGCCCTGTCAACAAGGTCCGGTTCAATGCCGTCCATCAGGCGCCGGCCGATGCTGCGGACCGTTCCCCACAACAGGATGACAATGGCTGCCGCGATCAGCAGACCAACGATCGGGTCGGCCAGCGGGAACCCGGCCCACACGCCGATCACGCCCAGCACCACGGCAAGCGACGTGAAACCGTCCATCCGGGCGTGGACACCGTCGGCCACCAGTGCGGCGGAGCCGATCTTCCGGCCGATCCGGATCCGGTAGATGGCCACGGCTTCGTTGCCGGCGAAGCCCACCAGACCCGCTGCCGCAACCCACCACAGGTTCTGCAGCGGCTGGGGATTCAACAGCCGGTCGATCGACTGCCACCCGGCCACGACGGCGGAGAGCGCGACGACCACAACGATGAAGAGCCCGGCCAGGTCCTCGGCACGCCCGAAGCCGTAGGTGTAACGGCGGGTCGCCGGCCGGCGGGCCAGCAGGAACGCGATCCACAGCGGCACAGCCGTCATGGCGTCGGAGAAGTTATGGATCGTGTCCGCGAGGAGTGCCACCGAACCGCTCATCAGCACCACGATGAATTGAAGGACAGTCGTGCCAAGAAGCATGAAGAGGCTGATCTTCACCGCCCTGACGCCGTGTTCACTCGCCTCAAGGGCGTCGTCGACAGAGTCCGCGGCGTCGTGGGTGTGCGGGACGAACAATCCGTACAGGAAGCCCTTGATCCCCGTCGGATGCTCATGGGAATGGCCGTGCCCATGGTCATGATCATCGTGGCCGTCGTGCCCGTGGCTGTGGTGGTCATGATCGTGGTCATGATCATGGTCATGGCCGTGGTCCTCGGACCCGTGATCATGGCTGCCAGCGTCCGGCTGTGCGTGCACGGGCGCTGTCGCCCCGGGACGGTGGAGGTCATGGGATTCGGTCACGATAGGTCCGCGCTTTCGGGGTGGTGGTGGTGGCGGGGGGTTCCCCCCAGTGAGTGTTCGGCCTGGAAGATGGCGTCGGTAACGAGCTGGCGGGCGTGCTCGTTCTCCAGGCGGTAGAAGACGCGTGTTCCGTCTTGCCTGGTGGTCACCAGGCGCGCGAGGCGCATCTTTGCCAGGTGCTGGGAAACGGCCGCCGGAGATTTGTGGACGATCTCGGCCAGCTGGTTGACCGGCAGTTCGCCCTCGCGCAGGGCAAGAATAATCCGGACACGCGTGGCGTCGGCGAGCATGGCAAAAATCTCAACGGCGAGTTCGACATACTGGCTGTCCGGCTCGCGCCCGCATATCTGCTTATCTGCATCCATACGCAGATTATTTCACACTTGTTGCCCCATTGCATCGACCAGCCGGGCCCGGGTCGATGGGCCTGAGGAGTTCGCCGGCAGCACACGGGCAGCACAGCGGCGTCCGGCACTTCTCCAGGCGCCCGTGGACATGTCCGGCCGTGGTGAGGGGCGTTGGACATGTCCGGCGCCGGCCCGGGGACATGCTCCTCCATCGCGGCGAGACGTGGGCACAATGCCATCATGTCCACGCGCGGGTGCCAGGAATGGGCATGTCCCCCCACGGGCCGTTCAGCAGATCCCCGGTTCCGCGAACTGCCGCACCCACACCCGCTGCCGCTACCCGCGGAAGTAGCCCGCGACGTCGGCGATGATCTGCACCGAGGCGCTCGACGTATTCGTAATTTTGATGTTGCCGTCCGGCCCCACGGGAACCACGGCGAGGTCAGCGACGATCTGTCCTGGCAAATAGAACAGGCTTGAGACTTTCGGGGTGGAGGACCCCGAGGCGAATGCGGTGAGGAGTCCGTAGGACTTGCCCGCGGTGGCCGTCACGTTGACCACCACGGCGGCCACGGTGGTGGGTATCCCCTTGACGCCGCGCACATGGAAAGTGACCGACCCTCCCGCCGGGACAGCTCCTGAAGAGAGCCGCGTGTCCAGGAACCGGGTGGGCGCCAGGGCTGCGAAGGCACCGGCCTGGACCGGTTTGCCGGACAGGTAATACCCCTCGACGTCGGCAATGACCTGCGCCGACCCGGACGACGTGTTCGAGACTGTTACCTTCCCGTCGGTCCCGAGCGGGACCACGACGAGGTTGGACACGGTCTGCCCCGCCGAGTAGTTCAGAGTGGACGGGCTCGGTTTCGAGGACCCCGCGGCGTATGCGGTCAGGAAGCCGTACGACTTTGTCTCGGTCGCCGTGAGGTTCAGGACCACCGCCGAGGCATTCGTGGGGATCCCCGATTTCCCGCCAGCCATGAAGGACACCGAGCTTCCGCCGGAAACGGCCCCGGAAGACTTCCGCGTGTCCAGCAGGCGGGCGGGCGCCACGGCACTGAACGTCCCGGGCGACGACGGCGTGCCGGCATGGAAATACGCGGACACACTCACAATCAGATGCACGGAGCCTGACGAGGAGTTGGTGAGCGTCAGCCGGCCGTCCGTGCCGACGGGCACCGTAGCGAGGTTCGAGACGGTCTGCCCGGCAACGTAGTTCAGATTCGAGGTCCCGGGTTTGGCCGTCCCCGAGGCATAGGCGGTGATGACCCCGTGCGACGTCGGCGACGTCGCGGTCAGGTTGACCACAACCGCGGACACGCTGGTCGGCACACCCCTTACGCCGGCTACCCGGAAGGAAACCGACCCGCCCGCAGCCACGCGCCCCGGCCAGATCCTGGTATCGAGGAATCGCGTCGGGTCCATCGCTATGGCCCGGCCCGCACAGTTCGGCACAGTGAGCGCGGGGGTGGCGACCGCGGACGCCTGGGTGTTCGCGGCCGCCTGCCGGTACGCGGCCAGGTATGCCCGTCCCAGATATTCGATACCCACCCGGGAGAAATGGGTCGTGTCCCCCGAATTCAGGGCACACGCCAGCGAGGGCGCGAAGCCGGTGTAGGCGACGCGGCCCGGCGTTTGGTAGTGACTCGCGTCCACATTGGCCCTGCCCGGCGTGGCCGCGATGCCCTCCGGCGACATGCGCCCGAGGACGAACGGCAGCTTCGGGGCCGACAGCCGGTCCCGGAAGAACGCAATGAGCTGGTCCAGCTTGGCGCTGTAGGCCGAAGTGCTTGTGGAGGAATTGCTCTCGCCCTGATGCCAGAGAATGCCCTTGAGCTCCACCGCATAGCCGGCCGTCTTCGCCGCCGCGAGGCCGCTCAACGTCTGCTTAACGGCCAGTGTCGGCAGATCGTAGTCCGGGGCCGAAGCCGCACCGACGGACCAGGTCAGTGTCCCTGGCGCGCCGGTGAATCCGGTGTCGCCGTGCGCCGCCGGGATGATGAGGACCCCGACGTCGGCGGGCTGGGTCTTCAGGTATTCCCTGGCCATCGTGGTGGCGGGGGAAAGGCCGCTGGGGGTGTCGTGCATGTCCAGCGGGACCGAGGCGGCCCGCAAGGTGCGGGTCTTAGCTCCGAACTGGAAGATGCGCGGGTCTTCAACGTCTGCCGCGCCATCGATGGGAAGACCTCGCCCGGACATGTTCGACTGCCCGACCGCGAGAAACACGTGCAGAGTGGTGATGGCCGTTGCAGCCCGCGCCGGCACGACGCCCGCCGTCATCAGGGCGAAGACCGCGAGACCGATCAGGACACGGTGGAGGCTCCGGGCCGTGGGCCGCGCCGGGGGCCTGCAGCCCGGGTGCCGGGGCTGCCGTGGCCCAGAGGCCGCCGTTGAGGAAGGTAATGTCCGCACCGGCGGCCGCGCCGCGTTCGGGGGACGACAAAGCTTGCCCCAACCAGCCATGGACCACACTCTTGCCGAGCCACCTTGGGGTTTTCTTGCCCCCGCCAAATGGACGCTGGCTCCGGCCGGCGGCTATCGTTCACTCAAAATCGACGAGGCCGCGAAAGAGGATCGATGAAGATCACCGGTGCAGTACTTGAGGAAATCGGCCGCCCGCGCCCCTTCACGGAATCCAGGCCGATCAGCATTTGCGAGCTGGATCTGTCCGCTCCCGGGCCCACCGAGATCCTCGTTCGGCTGGAGGCCGCCGGGATCTGCCACTCGGACCTGAGCGTTGTCGATGGCAACCGGGTCCGGCCGGTGCCCATGCTGCTGGGCCACGAGGCGGCGGGCCGGATCGTCGAGGTGGGGTCCGGCGTCGGGGATCTGCAGCCCGGTCAGCGCGTAGTCATGTCCTTCCTGCCCCGGTGCGAGAGCTGCGCGAACTGCGCCGAGGACGGCCGGCTGCCCTGCACGGCCGGCTCGAAGAGCAACAACGACGGAACCCTGCTGCACGGGTCCCGGCACTTGAGCCGAGGCGGGGAGCCCGTCCACCACCACTTGGGTGTCTCGGGATTCGCCACATACGCCGTGGTGGACCGCGCCTCGGCCGTGCCGGTGGACGACGACATCCCGGCAGACATTGCGGCGGTCCTGGGCTGCGCCGTGCTGACCGGCGGCGGCGCCGTGCTCAACGCGGCCCGGCCCCGGCCGGAGGACAGCATCATGATCGTCGGCCTGGGCGGGGTGGGCATGGCGGCCCTCATCACCGCCGTCTCCCAAGGAATCTCGCGGATCATCGCCGTGGACACGCTGGAGCAGAAACTCGACCACGCCCGCCGCCTCGGTGCCCACGAAACGTACACGCCGCAGCAGGTCCTCGACGGCGGGGTTAAAGCCAGATTCGTGATCGAGTGCGCCGGCAATCCGCGCGCCTTCGAAACCGCCTTCGCCGCCACCTCCCCCGGCGGCACCACCGTGACGGCCGGGCTGCCCTCCCCCGACGCCCGCGCCCAGCTGCCGCCTCTGACAATCACCGCAGAGGCAAGGACGATCGTGGGGAGCTACCTTGGCTCCGCTGTCCCGTCGCGGGACATCCCGAAATACGCCCAGCTGTGGCGGGACGGGAAGCTGCCGGTCGAGGAACTGATCTCGGACCGCATCGCTCTGGCCGATATCAACCGGGCCATGGACCAGCTGGCAGACGGGCACGCCATCCGGCAGATCATCATGTTCGACGCCGGCGGTCCCGCCTGACGGCCGGCTCCGGGCCAAACCGGAGCCCTGACCGGAGGGGGGGTGGGGCGGCGTCCACACGACCGAACAGCGGGAAAATAGGGGCGAAACACCGTCGGGGTTACTTGCCCCGGGGCGCCGCGAATGTGACAATCGCGCGTCATAATGTCAGCATTAAGTAAATGAGCACAACTCATTTAGAAACTCGCCCCGCTACAACGCCCGGCGATACCTCGTTTTTTGGCCACCCAAAGATGCTGGCCAGCCTCTTCTCCGTAGAAATGTGGGAGCGCTTCTCCTTCTACGGCATGCAGGGAATCCTGCTCTACTACATGTACTTCTCGGTCGAGAAGGGCGGCCTCGGGATTGAGCAGGGCCTGGCCGCCAGCCTCGTCGGCGCGTACGGCGGCGGCGTCTACCTCTCCACGATCCTGGGCGCGTGGCTCGCTGACCGGCTGTTCGGCTCCGAGAAGGTGTTGTTCGGCTCTGCCATCATGATCATGGGCGGCCACATCGCGCTGGCCCTCGTGCCCGGCGTCCCCGGCCTGATCGCCGGCCTGGTGCTGGTGGGCGTCGGTTCCGGCGGGCTCAAGGCCAATGCCACCGCCCTTGTCGGCAGCCTGTACGGCGAGAAGGACGAACGCCGCGATGCCGGTTTCTCCATCTTCTACATGGGCATCAACGCCGGCGCGCTGATCGGCCCCCTCGTCACCGGCTGGCTGCAGGAAAGCCAAGGCTTCCACTGGGGCTTCGGCGCTGCGGCCGTCGGTATGGCTGTGGGCCTGACCGTCTACGCGCTGGGACGCAACAAGCTCCCCGCGCAGACCCAGCGGGTTGCGCATCCCCTCCCGGCTGCGCAGCGCAAGCAGTACGGACTGATCTTCGTCGGCATCGCCGCGGTCATCGCCGCGCTGTTCATCTCGGGCACCGTGAACGCCGAGAACCTGGCCACATCCATGGCGTACGCCGCCATCGGCGCGTCGGTGGTCTACTTCACCCTGATCTTCCGGAGCAAGAAGGTCACCGCCACCGAACGCGGACGGGTGGCAGCGTTCATCCCGCTGTACATCGCCTCGGCCGCGTTCTGGGCCCTGTTCCAGCAGCAGTTCACCTTCATCGCGGTGTACTCGGAGGAGAAGCTGGACCGCAACTTCTTCGGCTGGGAAATGCCTGCCGCCTGGGTCCAGTCCATTAACCCGGTGTTCATCATCATCTTCGCCGGCGTCATGGCGGCCCTGTGGACACGGCTCGGCCGCAAGCAGCCGGGATCGGCGCTGAAGTTCTCCATCGGCCTGTTCGTGATGGGCCTGGCCTTCCTGGCCTTCATTCCGCTCTCCGGCGACGGCAAGACTCCGCTGCTGGCTCTGGCGGGAATCCTGCTGCTGTTCACGCTGGCGGAATTGTTCCTGTCCCCCATCGGGCTGTCCGTCACGACCAAGCTGGCGCCGAAGGCCTTCCACACCCAGATGGTGGCGTTGTTCTTCCTGTCCGTGTCCCTGGGCACCACACTGGCCGGCATTCTGTCCGGCCTGTACAACCCGAATGACGAGCTGCCGTACTTCATCGGTGTGGGCGGAACGGCCATCCTGCTGGCCGTCGGCATGGCGGCTGCCTCGCCGGCCATCAAGAAGCTCATGGGCGGCGTACGCTGACCCGATGAGCTCCGCACATCGCGTCCCGGTTGCAGCGCGCGTCTACGTCCCCGCCCCAGGCGAGGCGTCCGACGTCGAACTCATGCCGGCGGGCGATGTCACCGACGGTGTGGTGCGGGTTGGCGGAACCATCCGCCGCCCGCACCAGCCGCAGTCCCTGGCCGGGTACCTCGATTGGCTGGAAGACGCCGGTTTTGAGGGCTCTCCCCGGTTCCTGGGCCGGGACGATCAGGGCCGGGACGTCCTGACCTTCGTGCCCGGACAATGCGCCGGGGCCCTGCCGGAAGCCTGGGCACAGTCTGCGGACCTTGTGGCCTCGGTGGGCCGCCTGGTGCGGCGGCTCCACAGGGCGTCGGCGGGCTACGTGCCGCGGGACCATCCGTTTCCGCGCAGTCCGTTTCCGCGCAGTCCGGTCCGCCCGGACCCCACTGAGGCTTCCAGGCTCATCTGCCATCTGGACGTAACGCCGCAGAACGTGGTGGTCCGGGACGGTCTGGCCGCCGGTTTGGTGGATTTCGACCTCGCCGGACCGTCCACGGCCTTCCACGATTCGCTCAACACCGCCATGCACTGGGTGCCGCTCCGCGACCCGTCCGACGCATGGCCGGGCTGGGAGGACCAGGATCCGTTCCGCCGGCTGCGCCTCTTCGCCGACGCCTACGGCTGGTCCGAGGAGGAACGACGCCGGGTGCCAGGTGCCGGGATCGACGCCGCGGAGCTGAGCTACGAACGGATGCGGCACAACGCCGCGACGCTGGGCGGCGGCTGGGCCCGGATGTGGCAGGACGGCGTGGGCGGGCTCATCAATCGACGGCGGGGCTGGCTTGAGGCCAATGCCCGCCCGCTGGTGGCCGCGCTGACACGCTGAGCCTCCGGCGGCAGCCGCGGCCGCCGGCCCGGGTACGGCGCAACCGGCGCGGGACGCCGTCCTTAGACTCCGTAGCCGCGACTGCGCGCACTGCCGATGACCAGTCCGAAGATGACCATCACCAGCACCGTGACGGCGATCGCCACATACCCCATCACGAGACCGGCGATCGCCATGCCCCGGCCCGCCGGTTCGCGCCGCAGGGCCAGGTGTCCCAGGATGACCGCAGCCAGCTGCGGGAGCAGGAAGAACCCGAATCCCACCAGTGCGGCGATGCCGCAGCACATGCTGGCAATGCTCAGGCCTTTCGGCGCTGCCGGCACGCTGTAGTAGGCGGGCTGGCCGTAGGCGTTCGCGCTGCCCGGCTGGGCGTACGGCGACTGCTGGCCGTACTGCTGGGCCGGCTGACCGTAAGCCCCCTGGCCGGGCGCATACGGCGTCGTGCCGGACTGGCCGTAGATCGGCGGGTACGGGCTGGAGAACTGGCCTTGATCCTGTGCGGGCTGGCCGTAGTGCTCCTGCCCGGGCTGCCGGCCCGCGGAGGGCTCTTGCGGGTAGTCCGGCTGTTGCGGCGGCTCGGGCTGCGCGAACTGGTGCGTCGCCGGTTGGCCGGCCTCCTGCCCGGTCGCCTGGCCGGGTTCCTGGCCGACGGGCGGTGCCTGCGGCGGAACGTCCGGCTGGTGGTCCGGGAGACGCAGCGTCGGCTGGTAGCCCTCGGGCATCCCGTCTTTGCCTGGCCCGGCTTTGCTCTCGTCTTTACCCTGTTGTGGCTGTTCAGTCATGGCGTGTCCCCTCAAGAAGTCCCTGGATCCAGACTACCGCCGGAGGGTTGCGTTGGGGCCGGCCCGGTCTGCGGCTTTCTTGCGTCACAGGAGCGGGTTTGGCGCGAAAGCGTGTTGCACCCCGCCGTCGTCTGGCATGCTGGTGCCATGGCTAGCCGCGCGGGCACAGTTGCCCAACCCCAAGACCTTGTTGACCTCACTGCGCTTTTGGATGCGTACTACGACGTTTCGCCGGATCTCACGGACCCGGGCCAGCGGGTGGCCTTCGGCACCTCCGGGCACCGTGGTTCGAGCCTGAAGGCGTCCTTCAACGAACCGCATATCCTCGCCATCACGCAGGCGATCGTGGAATACCGTGCGGGCCAGGGCATTACCGGGCCCCTCTACATGGCGAAGGACACCCACGGCCTGAGCGAACCGGCCCAAAACTCCGCCCTCGAGGTGCTGGCCGCCAACGGCGTGCACGTCCTCATCGACGCCCGCCACGGCTACACACCCACCCCTGCCCTGAGCCACGCTATCCTCACGCACAACCGCAACGCCGGCCCGGGCGCACCGCAGGCCGACGGGATTGTGGTGACCCCCAGCCACAACCCTCCCGGCGACGGCGGATTCAAGTACAACCCCCCGCACGGCGGCCCTGCGGACACCGACGCCACCGGCTGGATCGCCAACCGCGCCAACGAGCTCCTGGAAAACGGCCTGCGCGGCGTCAAGCGGATCCCCGTGGCCGACGCCCTTGCCGCCGGGACCACCGGAAAGTTCGACTTCCTCAGCAGCTACGTGGATGACCTCCCCTCCGTCCTGGACCTCAACGCCATCCGTGAGGCCGGCGTCCGGATCGGCGCGGACCCCATGGGCGGGGCGTCGGTGGACTACTGGGGCGAGATCGCCGAACGCCACCACCTGAACCTCACGGTGGTGAACCCGACCGTTGACCCGCAGTGGGCCTTCATGACCCTGGACTGGGACGAGAAGATCCGGATGGACTGCTCCTCGCCGTTCGCGATGGCGTCGCTGATCGGCCGGATGTCCGACGGGGCGAAGTTCGACGTCGCCACCGGCAACGACGCCGACGCCGACCGCCATGGCATCGTCACACCTTTTGTTGACGGTCAGGGCGGGCTGATGAATCCGAACCACTACCTCGCCGTCGCCATCGACTACCTGTACCGGCACCGCACCGGCTGGAACCCGCAGTCCGTCATCGGCAAGACCCTGGTGTCCTCTTCGATGATCGACCGCGTGGCCGCGAGCCTGGGCCGCAAGCTCGTGGAGGTTCCCGTGGGCTTCAAGTGGTTCGTCCCGGGCCTGCTGTCCGGCGAAGGGGCCTTCGGCGGCGAGGAATCCGCGGGCGCGTCCTTCAATAAGATGGACGGCAGTGTTTGGACCACCGACAAGGACGGAATCCTGCTGGCCCTGCTGGCCTCGGAGATCACGGCCGTCACCGGCAAGTCGCCGTCGCAGCTCTACAAGGGCCTCACGGACCAGTTCGGCGACCCCGTCTATGCCCGGATCGATGCCGCCGCCACGCGCGAACAGAAGGCCGCACTGGGCAAGCTGTCGTCGTCGGACGTCACCGCCACCGAACTCGCCGGCGAAACGATCACCGCCAAACTGACCGAGGCGCCGGGCAACGGCGCGGCGATCGGCGGCCTGAAGGTGGTCACCGAAAACGCCTGGTTCGCGGCGCGGCCCTCCGGTACGGAGGACGTGTACAAGATTTACGCCGAATCCTTCAAGGGCGCCGAGCACCTCAAGCAGGTCCAGGCCGAGGCGAAGGCCCTGGTGGACGGGGTTATTTCGTAGTTCCGCCGACCGCGGCCACCACGGCGCGGTCCCTGCCAAGCGTCTTTGCCTGGTAGAGGGCCGCGTCGGCCGAGGCCACTACAGCGTCGAGGCCGCCCGGTCCGGCATCGGTGGATGCAATACCGTAGCTCACTGTCGGCAGCCGGGGAATGACTTCCGAGCCGGATTCCTGAAGCCGGAGGCTGATGTCGGAGGTGATTTCCCGGGCCTGTTCCGGTGTGACGCCCGGGAGCAGGAGGATGAATTCCTCGCCGCCGTAGCGGCCCACGAGATCGGTGGAGCGGACGGTGCCGGCGCAGGCTCCGGCGAACGCCTGCAGGGCGGAGTCCCCGGCCGAGTGGCCGAACTGGTCGTTGATCGTCTTGAAGTGGTCCAGGTCCGCGAGGATCAGCGAGGCCGTGGTTCCGGTGCGCCGCAACCGGCGCAGTTCGTTGCCCGCGAGGTCGAGGAACGCTGAGCGGTTCAGCAGGCCGGTGAGGCCGTCCACGGTGGCGCGTGCCCGGAGGTCGCGAGTCTGTTGTTCATAGCTCAGCTCGGCCATCGTGAACGAGGCCACCACCAGGGTGACCGTCGAGAACACGGTCATGGGCGCGGAACCGAAGAACGATGTGAAGACCGCCCCGCCCGGCCCGTCCGTCAAAAAGGCGATGAGGCGGCCCAGGTAGAAGACGGCCAGGATGCCGGCGCCCACGGCGAGGGGCCGGTGCACGCGCGAGTAGTCGCGCTCAAGCAGGAACAGCTCCCGGGATCCCATGCCGATCAGCACGGCCATCAAGGCCAGGTACACCGGGCCTCCGGCCCAGATGTTTGTGGCCGGGTGGTCGAACACCGACACGACGCCGACGACGCCGGGACCGGCCGCGAGCTGCCAGGGCCGGGGTGAGGGTGCCCGCAGCGAGCGGGCGCCAGCCCAGATGCTGGCCGCGCCGGCGACCAGCAGGATGTTGCCGGCGGGGTTGGACCAGGCCTGGTACACCGTGCCGTCCAGCAGGTACGCGGCGTTGCCGACCAGGAACAGCAGGAGGGCCATGCACCACCAGCCGCTGTAGGCGGAGCGGGTGCGCCGGAAGGTAATGAAGTAGAAGAGCATGAGCAGCGTGAGGTCGACCAGCGCCAAGGCAACCCGCAGTGTGGCGGTGTCAAGCATCATCTAGTGGCCCCCCGGTCCGCTGTAATTTGCCCGCAATGCGTCACTTCACCGTCGAATAACCGCCGAAGTTGACCCAAGTATGGCACCCGTCGTCGGGAAAGCCTCGTGGTGGCCACGATATGACGTGCGGATTCTTGTTGCCGCCGTTCCGGGGCTTATGCCGGGCCGTCGGTCCACAGCGTGAGGATCCGCCGGGTGGAGTGCCCGCCGCCGGGCGCCATGTCCACGAGTGCTATCCGGTCCAGCGCGACGGCGTCGCCCTCGCGAAGCCGTCTGTCGCCGTGGTGGGAGACATGCGGGCGGTACCCTGCCAGGGTATAGGCGGGTGTAGGGATCCTGCCGGGCAGCTGCTCCACGATCCCGACCAGGGCATTGTGCAGGGCCTGCAGGTGCTCGTTGGGTTCGATCAGGTTGACCGGGATGGACCCTGCCCGCCCGAACCGCGCTTCCCCGCCTACCCTCACCCGGCAGCCCAGGGCCGCGGCCACGGGGTCCGCCATGAGCGCGGAGATCTTCGCGGCGAGCGGATCGCCGGAGCCGGGTGGCGTCTCGATTTGTGCGCCGGCCGCTGCCTGGGGTTCGACGACGTCGAACTTCACCAGGGTGATGTGCAGCGGCCAGTCGTCACGGGGAAACTCGAGTCCCTCGACAACCGGTTCCACAAAGGCCACCGCGATCAGGTTCCGCATGGGAAAAGTGTGCCACGCCCGGCGGTCGGAGCGGCGCCCGGATCCTGACCGGGGTCGGCGACGTCGCGAACGCCCCGTGCCGGAGGCGGCGGTGCGGACTAAAATGGGAAGTGGCCCCGGATGCAGGCCATGCGCTGAACCGCAGAAATGCGTCCCGTGTGCCTCCGGCCTGTCCCCCATGGTGCCGGAGGCACCTCCGCGGGAAAACAGTGCCGGAGGCACCTCCGCGGGACAGTGCCGGTGGTGCTCAGACAGTCCTTAGACGGTGCGGACGACGTCCTCGTAGGCGAACTTCGGCTTGGCCGCACCCCAGGCGTCCGCACCGGGCTGGCCGATGTTGACCACCAGGAAACTCTTCTGGCTGCCGTCGGGGAAGAATGCGGCGTCGATGGCGGCGAAATCCGCGCCCGTCATGGGACCGGCGGCGAGGCCCAGGGAGCGGACCGCGAGGATGAAGTAGCCGGCCTGCAGGTGGGCGTTGTTGTTGCCCGTGGCCGCGGCAAGGTCAGGGGCGGCGTCGTACATGGCTTTGGGGGCGTTGTAGCCGGGGAGGAAGTTGTCCCACTGGTCCTGCCAGGCGGTGTCGTAGCTCAGGACTGCGACGAGGGGCGCCGATGCCGTCTTGGCGCGGTTTCCGGCGGAAAGTGCGTCCACAAGCGTGGCCCGGGCTTCATCCGAGCGCACGTACGTGACGCGCAGCGGCTGTGAATTGAAGGCGGTGGGACCGAACTTCGTCAGTTCGTAGATGGCACGGGCCTGATCGTCGGTAACGTCGCCGGTGAAGGCGTTCGCCGTGCGGGCCTCGGCAAAGATGGCGTCCACCGCTGCGGCGTCGATTACTGCTTCTTCATGGGCGATCGTCATTCGCGTCCCTTTCGCTGGGCCGGCGCACCGTCAGGCTGCTGGCGTCTCCTGCTGTCCATAGTTGCAACTTCAACTAGCAGCGCTTGCTTCCCGCTGCGCCCTGTGATGTCCGGCACAGCAATGCAGGGTGCGCAGCCCCGTTGCAAGGCCTATCAAGGCAGACAGGAGCCTGACACGGCCTCTTAACGAGCGGTGATCTCTCCGGCGAGATGGCCGACAGCGAGGCCCGCGTGCACCCGGACTGCATCAACCAGGCAATCGTCGTCCGCATAAAACCCGGGGCTATGGTTCGGGAACAGCCCGCGGCCACCCTCCACCGGCCTTAGCTGGTCGCCATCGATCCGCGTGTCCTGGACCCCGTAGCTGAGGTACGCGCCGCCGTAGGCGTTGACGAACTCCGACACATCGTCATAGCCAAGCGTCACGGGCACCTCGACGATCCTCTCCCGGCCGACAATCCTGCCAAGGGCGGGCAGGATTGCATCAATCCACTCCCTCTGGTTGATGACTCCCGGAACAGATTGCAGGAACTCAACATCGGCCGTGCAGCCGAAGGCCTCCGCTTGGTGCATGGCCAGCCGGCGCATCCCCTGCTGGACTGCAGCCATGTCGGCGTCGATAGTGCAGCGTATGGTTCCGAACAGGGTGACGGTCTGCCCGATGATGTTGAACCGGCCGACGTCCTGGACGTGGCCAATGCTGACGGATGTCGCGTGCTGCGCGGGAACCTGCCGGTAAAGCTCGCCGACTCCGCCGATGATGCCTGCAGCCGCGGGCATCGGGTCGATTCCCATCCACGGGGTGGAGCCGTGCACCTGCCTTCCTGTGACGGTGACCCGCACGACGCACGACGCCGCATAGGAGATTCCGGCACGGTAGCCGACGACCCCGGCGGGCAGCGGCCCGACGTGCATGCCGAAAACCATGGTTGGTTCGGGGTCGGCCAGGGCTCCCGCCGCGAGCATGGCGCGGGCTCCGCCGGTCTCATCCAGCGGCGGCCCCTCCTCGGCGGGCTGGAAAATGAACAGCACAGTGCCGGGCAGCCGATCTCGCATGTCCGCCAGGACGCTTGCCGTCGCAAGGACAACCGCGGTGTGACAGTCATGGCCGCATGCGTGCGCGACCGGGAAAGGCCCGCCAGGATAGCTGTCGTCGACGGTCGTCGACGCAAACTCGACGCCCGTCGACTCGGCCACCGGGAGGGCATCCATGTCCGCCCGCAGGGCAGCGACCCTCTCCCCCGGCAACAGACCGCGAAGGACTCCGACGACGCCGTGTCCGGCGATGCCTGTACGGACCTCGTCGAGACCGATCGAACGGAGGTGATCAGCGACCAGGGCGGAGGTCTCACTCTCCCGGTTGGAGAGCTCGGGATGCTGGTGGACCCGGTGACGGAGCCGGATCAGCTCGTCGCGGCGTGCCCGGGCCAATCGGTCGATCTGGGAGTCGAAGTCCGCTGACATCACCCAACACTCCTTCCACCGGCCTTCCCCGGAGTATGGCCGGACTCCCCGGAAAACGCAACGGTCGCCGACGGCCACTCCCCATATCCGCGCCCGGACCTGTCGCGGCGCCGGACGGCGCCGGACGCGCCCGGCCTGCGCGGTAAAGTTGCCTGGAAGATTCCTTCCGCTCCGGCCCCACATTCTCTGAAAGGCTCCCGGCAATGAGCATGCTCGGCACCAAATGGAAGCTCCACGGCACCGGCAAGTCCGTCCGCCCCGGTGAGGTCGTCAGGCCGGATGAGCGGCTCACCTGGCCGCTGACCATCGGGATCGGGATGCAGCACGTCGTGGCCATGTTCGGCGCCACCTTCCTGGTCCCGATCCTCACGGGCATGCCGCCGGCCACCACCTTGTTCTTCTCCGGCATCGGCACCCTGCTGTTCCTGGTCATCACCCAAGGACGCGTTCCGAGCTACCTCGGGTCAAGCTTCGCGTTCATCGCACCGATCCTGGCCTCGCAGCAGCAGTTCGGCATCCCCGGGGCGCTGGGCGGCGTCGTGCTGGCCGGCGCGGCCCTCGCCGTCGTCGGCGCCGTGGTGCAGAAGTTCGGCGCCGGCTGGATCAACCGGCTCATGCCGCCGATCGTGACCGGCGCGATCGTTGCCCTGATCGGCCTGAACCTGGCGCCCGCCGCGAAGAGCAACTTCGACAAAGCCCCCGTCACTGCCTTCATCACGCTGGCCGTCATCATTGTGGTCAGCGTGTTGTTCCGCGGCATCCTGGGCCGGCTGAGCATCCTGGTGGGCGTCGTGGTGGGCTACCTCGTCGCGATGATCCGGGGCGAAGTGGACTTCGCCAAGGTGGACGGCGCCACGTGGGTTGGCCTGCCGCACTTCCAGACCCCGGAATTCCACCTCGGCGTCGTGGGCCTCTTCGTGCCTGTCGTGCTGGTGCTGGTGGCGGAGAACATCGGTCATGTGAAGTCCGTGTCCGCCATGACGGGCCAGAACCTCGACGGCGTGTCCGGCCGGGCGCTGCTGGCCGACGGCGCCGCCACCATGCTGGCCGGGTTTGGCGGCGGGTCCGGAACCACCACCTATGCCGAGAACATCGGCGTCATGGCTGCCACCAAGGTGTACTCCACCGCGGCGTACTGGGTGGCGGGCATCTTCGCGGTGGTGCTGAGCTTCTCACCGAAGTTTGGCGAACTCATCGCCACTGTCCCCGCCGGCGTCCTGGGCGGCGCGGCCACAATGCTGTACGGCATGATCGGCGTGCTGGGCGTCAAGATCTGGGTCCAGAACAAGGTGAACTTCTCCAACTCGATCAACCTGACCACGGCCGCCGTGGCGCTGATCATCGGCATCGCGAACTACACGTGGACCGTCGGCGACCTGACGTTCAACGGCATCGCGCTCGGCTCGGCCGCCGCGCTGGTGATCTACCACGGCATGAAGGCGATCGCGAAGGCACGCGGCACGGTGGCGGAGCCCGAAACGGAGGATCCGGCGTCCCTTGCGACGGCGGCGGTGAAGGCCGCTGCGAAGCGCGCACCGAAGAAGCGCCGCTAGCGGCATCCCCCGTTACCGCCCCGCTCCGCCGGAGCGTCCTGCTCCGGACTCTCTTGCACTTGTCTTGCACTTGTCTTGGTCTTCTGCGCCGAACTGGCTCAGGCCCGGCGCTCCGGCCGGATGCGTCCCGCCGTCGGGGTACAGCTCAGAGGCCCTTGCCCCCCGGTGACGGGCAGCACCACGCCGGAAATGTAGGGCTGCAGGAACTGCGGGTGCTCCAGACCGGGCAGAGCGGATTCCTGACGGTCGCCGGACTGGTGGGCGCGTCGGTCTATCTGCGGGAGAAGGGATCCCCCGAGTCCGAGCCGGTGGCCGAACCGCACTACGAGACGGGCGCCTGACCCCCGCGCCCATCGGTCAGCGGGTTGCGGACCCGGCGTTCAGCGCTTTCTCCGCTCCTCCTTTCGTCGCCCCTGCTGTCGGAGCCGCCGTCAGGCCCCTTCGAGGACCTGGCTGGTGGCCCACGCAAGGTACTTTGCAGCGTTGGCGACAGCGTCGTCGGGGCTCGCGGCGACATCCAGCAGCTGGGCCGCGGCCACCACGCCGTGCCGGGCAAGGTCCTCCGGGGTGACGAGGATCCGTCCGGCCACCACGATCACCGGTATGCCGCGGGCGCGGGCGGCATCGGCCAGCGCGATGGGCGCTTTGCCGGTCAGCGACTGGCTGTCCATGGAGCCTTCCCCGGTGATGACCAGATCGGCCACCGCGAGCTTTCCGGCCAGCCCGGTGAGGCCGGCCACGAGCTCGAATCCGCCCTCCAGGGCGGCGTTGCTGAAGGCCAGGAACGACGCCGGGAAGCCGCCGGCCGCACCGGCTCCGGGGACGTTGACGTCCCGGCCGGTGGACTCGCGCAGGACCGAGGCCCAGTTGCGCAGGCCGGCGTCGAGCAGCTCCACAGCATCCGCGTCGGCGCCCTTTTGCGGGCCGAACACGTGCGCGGCGCCGTCGCTGCCGAACAGCGGGTTCCGCACGTCGACGGCGATCCTGAACTTCACGGCGGACAGCCGCGGATCCAGCCCGCTGACATCCACCGTCACGACGTCGGCAAGCGACCCGCCGCCGAGGGGTACCACGTTGCCGGCGGCGTCCAGCGGCTTGAGGCCGAGCGCCCGGAGTGCGCCGCTGCCGCCGTCGCTCATGGCCGAACCGCCCACGCCCAGCACGATTTCCGTGGCCCCTGCGTCCAGGGCGGCGGCGATCAGCTGGCCGCAGCCGTAGCTGTGGGCCCGCAGCGCGTTGGCCGGCGTCGGTTCCATGTGCGCCAGGCCGGATGCCTGCGCCGTTTCAATCACCGCAGTGGCCCCGCCGAAGGCGTCCTTGCGGATAGCCCACGCGGCACCGATCGGAGCCAGGATCGGGCCCACGACGGCGTTGAGCCTTTCCTCGTAGCCTGCCGCGACGGCCGCCTCCAGGGTCCCTTCGCCGCCGTCGGCCACCGGAATCTGGATGGCTTCGGCGTCGGGATAGACGCGCAGGGCGCCTTCAGCGATGGCGGAGGCGGCTTCGGCGGCGGTCAGGGAGCCCTTGAACTTGTCTGGGGCGATGAGGATACGCATGGCACTATCCTGCCAGTCCGGAGGGCCCGGCACGCTGACAGGACGCGGTGTTTAGGCCCAGGTCCCGCGCTCCGTGAGGACCGTCTTGAGCAGGTCGGCGCGGTCCGTGACGATCCCGTCGACGCCAAGATCGAGCAAACGGTGCATTTCCGCCGGTTTGTTGACGGTCCAGACGTGCACCTGCAGCCCGTGCCGGTGCGCCCGCCGGACAAAGCCGGGCGTCACCACGGTCACCGCGCCGTAGCGGACCGGTACCTGGAGCGCATGGACCCCCTGCAGGGCCCGACGCGCCACGAAGCCCATCAGCGTCGCCGGCAGTACCGGGCCCAGCAGGACGAACACGGCGTTGGACACGGTGCCCGCAGAGCCCGCGGCCGGCCGGCTCAGCTGCCGAAGCACGGCGCGGCGCCGCCGGTCCGAGAAGCTGGCGACCAGCACGCGGTCGTGCAGCGCATGGCGTTCGATTGCCGAGGCCAGGGCGTCGACGGAATTCCAGTCCTTGACGTCGATGTTGAGCCGGACGTCGGGAAAGGCCGCGATGAGTTCCTCGAACAGCGGGATCGGTTCAGTTCCGCCGATCCTGGCCCGGGCTACGGTCGCGGCGGGCAAGTCGGCGATCCGGCCGCGTTCCTGGGTGACCCGGTCCAGGGTCTTGTCGTGGAAGAGCACCAGCACGCCGTCGGCGGTGGTGTGGACGTCAGTCTCCAGGTGCCGGAATCCGAGGTCGACGGCGGCGCGGAACGCGGCCATCGAGTTCTCCAGCCCGTCCAGGGAGAAGCCGCGGTGGGCCATCGCGAGTGGTGCCCGGGCTGTGTCCTGGTCCCCCGGCACGGCGTGCTCCGGGCCGCCGCCGCGGGTGCCGTCAGGATTCCCGCCGGGGGCAAAGTAGGGGTGCGGGTTCGTCACTCCTGAAGCGTACCCGAGCCCCGATCCGGAGCGGGCTGAGCGGAACGCGGCATGGGCCACCCGGCGTTAGCGGAAGCTGGCGTCAGGAGTCGTGCGGCCGGATTTCGACGCCGTCGCCGCAGTGCAGGAGCGTCCGGCCGCGGCCGCCGTCGAGGTCCACCCAGACGACGCTGTGGTCGGCCGTCACGGCGTCCACCAGGCCGCCGGTCTCGAAACCCGGGGCCAGCCGGACGCTGACACGGTCGCCCTGGCGCAACTGCCGCCAGTGCCGGTCCGGCTCCGCCGGATGCAGAGGTTGGTCGTCCGTTTTGTTGACGCGGTACTTGGCCATGATTTCCCCACTATCGGTCAAACGATCTGTCGCGAGCCTTCAGCCTAGGAGGGCAAGGTGAACGCCAGTTGACCGCCCGCTGGGAATCCGGTGACCGGGACGTCACCGCGGGGGTGCTGTTCGGGAGTGGAACTCAGGGAAGCCGGAGGCCGAGTTCCGCGAGCTTGGCCTCGAGGATCTGGGCGACGCCGTCGTCGTCGAAGTGCGGCGCTTGCTGGCCGGCGGCGCGGATTGCCTCGGGGTGGCCGCTGGCCATGGCGTAACCGTCCCCGGCCCAGCGGAGCATCTCGATGTCGTTGGGCATGTCCCCGAACGCCACAACGTCTGCGGGGCCGATGCCCAGTGAGGCGGCGTATTCGGCGAGGGTCACGGCCTTGTTGACGCCGGGCAGGGACAGTTCGAGCAGGGCCATGTTCGGCGCCGAGTGCGTCGCGGCGGCCAAATGGGCGACGGCGGGGGTCACCTCGGCCAGGAATTCGTCCGCGGTGCCCTCGCGAACGATGGCCATGAACTTCACCACGGAGTCGTTGGCCGTGAGGGTGCTGTGCAGCGGGGCGGGCGTGAATTCGGCCAGCAGCGGGCTTGTGCCGGAGTTGAGGAAGCCCGGTTCCAGGTGGAAGCCGGTCAGCGTTTCGGCGGCGAACAGTGCCGTCGGGCGCAGGCGCCGGATGATGCGGCGGGCCTCGAACACTGCGTCCAGCTCCAGCGCACGGGCTGAGAGCATGCGGTCCGCCTCAAGGTCCCAAACCACGGCGCCGTTGGAGCAGATGACGGTGCCGGCATGCCCCAGCTGGTCCTGCAGGGGGTGGAGCCAGCGCGGCGGGCGGCCCGTGACGAAGACGAGTTCCACCCCTGCGTCGCGGCAGGCGTGGAACGCGCGGACGGTCCGGTCGCTGATTTTTCCGTCATGGCCGAGGATCGTTCCGTCGATGTCGCTTGCTACGAGCCGCATACAGCAAGTCTACGTTGGCCGCGGCGGCCCCGATCCCGCCTGCCGGACGTGGAACTGCGCGGGCCCGTGCGCCGGGGTCGCCGGAAAGTGTCGAGTTCGCCGGAACGTTCCGGCGAACTCGAGCGTCTCCGGCGAATTCGACGGCGGCGCGGCCCTCTAGTGCTGTTCGTAGTGCCCGGTCAGCCTGGCCCGGCCCAGGGTGTGGCTGAACAGGGCAAAGCCGAGGCTGGCCGGGCTGCCGTGCCCGCCGACGTCGAGCTTGTCGACGTCCACGGCATGCACCACGATCAGGTAGCGGTGCGGGCCGTGTCCCTTGGGCGGGGCGGCGCCGACGTAGCCGGCGAATCCGGCGTCGTTCTTTAGCTGGAGCGCGCCGGGCGGAAGGGCCGCGCCGTCGCGGGATCCGGCACCCGCGGGCAATGACGTGACATCGGCCGGGATGTTGAGCACGGCCCAGTGCCAAAACCCGCTGGCCGTGGGGGCGTCCGGGTCGAAGACCGTCACCGCGTAGCTCTTGGTGCCGGCGGGGGCGCCGCTCCAGCTCAGCTGCGGGGACTCGTCCTTGCCGCCGGCGCCCATGACGCCGCTTCGCTGCGCGGGGGGAAGCGTGTCGCCGTCGTGGAAGGCTGCGCTGCTGACGTCGAAAGCGGGGACGTCGGGCAGCGGCGCGTAAGGATCGTGGGCTGTCATGGCTGCCTTTCCTGAACTGGTTGCTGTTCGGTACTGCCTGCTGTTCGGGTACTGCCTGCTATGCGTTGCCGGTCCCCACGCCACCAAGCTCCATCCGGGCCAACTCGGCGCGCGTGGGCGGGTTGGCGCCGGCGCGGGACACGGTCACGGCGGCGGCGCGGGAGGCGTGGGCCAGGAGATCGCGGAGGCTTTCGGCGGAGAGTTCGCGCAGCGCCTTGCGGTTCTGTGCCCCGTCCAGGCCCAGGTCCACCACTCCGGACAGCAGCGCTGCCATGAACGAATCGCCGGCACCGACGGTGTCCGCGACTAACACTGCGGGGGCGGCGAACTGCGCAGCGCCGGCAGCGTTGATGCCCCAGGGGCCCTTGCCGCCGCGGGTCACCACCACCATGGCCGGCCCCTCCGAGCCGCCCAGCGCCAGCCAGCGGCGGGCCGAGTCCAACGGGTCCGTTCCGGGGTAGAGCCATTCAAGGTCCTCATCGGAGGCCTTCACCACGTCCGCGAGGGCCACAAACTTTTCGACCTGCCCGCGGGCATAGTCCACGTCCGGGATGATGCTGGGGCGGCAATTGGGGTCAAAGCTGATCGTGGCGGACGGGTGGGCACGCTCGACGGCGGCAAGCACCTCGGCCGCGCCGGGCGCCAGCATCGTGGCGATGGAGCCGGTGTGCAGGAGCGTGGTTCCCTGCAGGAGGAACGGCAGGCGCGCCGCGACGCCGGGGAGCTCCCAGGCGAGGTCGAAGGTGTAGGTGGCGGCGCCTGCGTCGTCAATCAGTGCGGCGGCCACGCTGGTGGGAAGCTCGTCGGGTGCCAGCGGCAGCAGCACGGAACTCGACTTCAGGTGCGCCGCCAGGGCTTCGCCGTAGGCATCCCGGCCGTAGCGGCCAATGAACTGGACCGGATGGTCCAGCCTCGCCAGCCCCACCGCCACATTGAGGGGGCTGCCGCCGACATGGGCCTGGACGCCGGAGGAACGCTGGACAACATCAACCAGCCCCTCGCCAATAACTGTGAGCATGGTCATACTCTGCCAGAGATTCGGGTCCGGTGCCGTGTGTTGCTGCACCTGTTCGCAGCTCCCCGCGTGTCCGGGGCGCGGCTGCGCAGCCCGGCACGCCGGGCTGCCCCGGCCGCTCAGGCTCAGGCCGCGGTGTCCACGGCGATCCCGGCGGGACCGGCGTCGGCGAACCTGGCGTCGATGTGAACCACGTCCCGGCCGGCGCGCTGGAGGAGGCTCGCGGCGACCCCTGCGCGATACCCGGACGTGCAGTGCACCCAGAGCTTCCCGGCAGGGACGTCCTCAAGGCGCAACAGCAGTTCATGTAGCGGGATGTTGACCGCGCCCACCACCCGGGACGCCGCGAATTCATCGGCACGGCGCACGTCGAGGACGGTGTCCCCGGCGGCCCGGCCGGTCAGCACACCGCCCCAGTCCACGCGGGGGTACGACGCGAGTGCGGCCTGCGGCGCAAGGCCATGCGGGTCGGTTCCAACGGCGGCGTCCGGGGATTCGATGCCGATCCGGGAGAGGTCGCGGATGGCCTTCTCGATATCCTCCTGCGAGCCCACGAGAGTCAGCGGTTCACCCCACGGCAACACCCAGCCCAGGTAGGTGGTGAAACTGGAACCCGTGCCGTATTCGAAGCTGACGCTGCCCTGGAGGTGGCTGCTGGCGAAGGCCACACGATGCCGCAGATCCACCACCCACTCGCCGCCGTCCAGTCGCCGGGCGAGCTCGGCGGCGTCGAGCGATTCGGGGACTGCCAGATCGGCGGGGCCCGGTCCGCGGACGTTGGCCGGGCTCATGTGGGCGTAGTAGGAGGGGTGGTCCGTGAGGTTGGCGATGAGCTGGCGGACGAAGTGGTCCTCGTCGGGGTCCGTCAGGGCGTGGTTGGCGGCGAGCTGCTCGCCGATCGTGGAAGACCGGGCACCGGAGGCCGGCCCGGAGGAGCAGAAGGAGCCGAACCCGTGGGTCGGGAACAGCGCGGCGTCGTGCCCGGCCTCCGCGACGAGGCGCCGGACCGAGGCGTACTGATCGTGGGTCAGGCCGACGGTGTCCGCCGCGGCAACGAGGTCCGTGCGCCCGACCGAGCCGTAGAGCAGGCTCCCGCCCGAGAAGACGGCCTGCTTCACGCCGTCGTCCACGATGTACGACATATGGGTGTGCGTGTGGCCCGGGGTGGCGACAGCCTTGACGGTGAGCGCGCCCACCCGGACCGTCTGGCCGTCGGTGACGGGCGTGCGCTCGAACGCCACGGGATCGGCGGCGTTCACCAGGTAGTCGGCGCCGTGCGCGCGGGCCAGGATGAGGCCGCCGGTGATGTAGTCGTTGTGCAGGTGAGTCTCGGCCACATGGGTGATGGTGACCCCGGCGTCGCGGGCGGCCGCTTCGATGCGGTCCGTGTCACGTTGCGGGTCGATCGCCAACGCCACCGAGCCGTCGTGGACCAGGTAGCTGCGGTCCCCGAGCTGCGGGGTCTCGATGACAACGACTTCCATGGCCCCTCCCGGGCTGTCAGCCCCGGTTGACGGGGTGTCCCTCATCCTGCCACTGCATGATTCCGCCGGTGACGTTGACGGCGTCGTACCCCTGGTCTTCCAGGTACGTAGTGGCCTGGGCGCTGCGGCCCCCGGCGGCGCACATGACGTAGATGGTGCCGCTGGCCGGAACCTCGTCGAGGGACTGCACAAACCGCGAGAGCGGGATGCTCCTGGCCCCGGGGACGCGGACCGCCGCGAATTCGTCGTCCTCGCGGACATCGACGATTTCAGTGGCTTCGCCCAGGGCGGCCAGGTCCTTGACGGAAATGCTCTTCATGCCTGTTCCTTTCGAGGGCGCCGGTGGCCCGGCGCGCTTAATCCAGCTCAATAATGATACCCCTTGGGGTATCATACGTGCTCCGGGCGTCGCCTTCGGCCCCACCGCCAAATCTACTCCCCCGGCTAGCCTGCAGCGCTAGCCTGCCGGATGGCCCTGCTGATAGACGTCGGGGATGCCGTCGTGGTCCGAGTCGATCCTTTCTTCCTCTTCCGCGCGGCGGTAGTGCGTGTTGCGGATCCGGAGTACCGCGCTGGCCAGCAGCGCGGCGAGCAGCGAGGCCGCGAGGATTCCGACCTTTGCGTGGTCGTCGTGGACAGTGCCTTGCCCGAAGCTCAGCTCGGCCACCAGCAGCGACACCGTGAAACCGATACCGGCCAGGATCGACAGGCCGAAGACGTCGATCCATTTGAAGGAGCCGTCCAGCCGGGCGCGGGTGGCTTTGGTGATAAGCCACGTCGTGCCCAGGATGCCGGCAGGTTTTCCGAGCACGAGGGCCAGGATAATGCCGACCGCAACGGGATCGGTCAGGGCGGCGCCGAGGCCCTGCAGGCCGCCGATGGCCACACCGGCGGAAAAGAATGCGAAGACCGGGACAGCGACGCCGGCCGAGATCGGGCGGAACCGGTGTTCGAAGATCTCCGCGAGGCCGGGGCCGGCCTCGGGACCGCCGCTGGCCCGGGAGCGAATCACAGGAACGGCAAAGCCGAGCAGGACACCGGCCACGGTGGCGTGGATGCCGGACGCATGGACCAGCGCCCACGTTGCGGCGCCGAGCGGCAGCAGGATCACCCAGGCGGCCAGCCCGTGGGTGCCGAAGAACCGCCGGTATTTCTGCACCAGGAATGTGTAGAGGCCGAGCGGGAGCAGAGCCAACAGAAGCGGGAGCGGGTGGAGTTCGCTCGTGTAGAAGACCGCGATGATGGTGATGGCGAGAAGATCGTCCACGACGGCCAGGGTCAGCAGGAAGATGCGCAACGCGCTGGGAAGGTGCGAACCGATGAGCGCCAGCACGGCGACCGCGAACGCGATGTCCGTGGCGGTGGGGATCGCCCAGCCCCGCAGGGTCTCGGCGTCCGCAACGTTGACGGCCGCGTAGATGAGCGCGGGAACGGCCACGCCGCCCACGGCCGCAGCCACCGGCACCACGGATTTGCTCAGCTGCCGCAGGTCTCCCGCGACGAACTCCCGTTTGAGTTCGAGCCCGACCAGGAAGAAGAAGACCGCCAGCAGCCCGTCGGCGGCCCAAGCTCCCAGGCTCAGGTCCAGGTGCCAAGGCTCGTAACCGATAGTGAAATCGCGCAGCGCGAAGTAGCTTTCCGACGCCGGCGAGTTGGCCCAGATCAGGGCCGCCACCGCCGCGGCGACCAGAAGCGCGCCGCCGACGGTTTCCTTGCGGAGGATTTCGCCGATGCGCAGCGCTTCCGCGTAGCTGCCGCGGGCGAAGACGGTGAGGCGAGGTGGTGTGGGAGAAGGGGACAGGTCGCTCATGGGGTCCTCAAAGTGGGGTCGACGAAACTATGCCGACCAGACTTCCCGGCGCACCTGGGCTCCAGTCTATGCGCTTTCGGCCCCCTGGGGGCGGCGGCCGGCCTGAGCCGCCGCCCGCACAAATCCACCACCCGGCCTCGCAGCCCGGATGTCAGGCCAGCATCTGCTGCACCAGTTCGCGGCACTTCCGGTAGGCGGGCGCCTTGGGATCAATGAGCGCGAAGTGGTCGCCCGGCACCTTGAGCAGCTGCACCGGCGCACCGGCCGCCTTGGCCGCTCCGGCGTAGGTCTCGGACTGGCTGAACGGCACAGTGTCGTCTTCAGTGCCGTGGACGGCATAGATCGGCACGCTCAACGGCACCGCACTCATGGGGTCCGCGTATTTATGCCGTTTGGGGTATTTCTCCGACGAGCCGCCGAGGAAATTGCTGACCGCGCCGTTGCTGAGGTTGAGCCGCTCGGCGGCCGCCAGGTTCAGCACCCCTGACTGGCTCACGACGCCGGTCAGGTGCACCGCGCCGCCGTCGTCGGCCCTGCGCGCCAGCTGACGGTCCGCGTCCGGGGCGCCGAGTCCGGAGAGCCGGCTGCGTCCCGCCGCCCAGACTGCAAGGTGGCCGCCGGCCGAGTGTCCCAGGGCCACCACCCGGTCCAGGCCGAGCCCGTGCTCGTCCGCGAGCTCGCCGAGCTTGTCGATTCCGGCCAGGACGTCGGCAAAGGTGTTAGGCCAGCCTCCGCCGTTGCCGGCCCGCCGGTACTCCAGGTTCCAGGCGGCCATGCCGTGCGTGGCGAGGTCCTTGGCCAGGGGTTCGCCGAGTTCCGCACCATACTGCGAACGCCAGTAGCCGCCATGGATCACCACCACCACGCCCTTGGGCGCGGCCACGTCCGGGAGGAAAAGCTCGCCCCACTGGCTGGGGTCCTCGCCATAGTGATACTTCTGCCTCTTCACAGCGTCCTCCTTGGGGCCCGGTGAACAGGCGGCGGAGACTGCCCCCAGCGTCACCGTCGCTGCGGCCGCGATCCAAGTCCGCCGCCGCACATCAGCCATGTGCTGAGCCTACAGTGGACGCCGCGCGGCCCCGCGCAGGTCGGGCTCCTGCATGCCGCCCGGAGGCGCCGGCGTCGGGGGTGGCTGCGACCCGGCCGCGGGAGTGCCTGCCGCCCGACGTCGGGGGTGCGCCGTAAGCTGGACGCATGGCGAGCAACTGGGAGCGTTTGGACCCGAGCCTGCGCGATTCCGTGCAGGAAAACGTGGAATTGTACGAGCGGGTCCGGCCTGCGCTGAAACTGGTTACCCGGGAGGTCCTGCTCACTCTGCGGACCATGTTCAAGGACACCGAGGTCATGCCGCTGTTCGTCACCGGCCGCACCAAGACCGTCGAATCCTTCCGCGAGAAGATTTCCCGCACGGAAAAACCGCTGGAGCCGGGCGGGCCGCTGGTGCTGAAGTTCCCGGACCCCTTCCGGACCCTGAACGACATGGTGGGCATCCGCGTGATCACCAAGCTGCCGGCGGAAAACGCGGTGGCGGCCAACCTCATTAAGCGCCAGCGCCAGCTCTTCGACTGCCGCGGAGACCGCGAAAAGGACATCGGCTCGATCGAGTCCGGCACCTACGGCTACTCCAGCCGGCACCTGATCCTGCGGACCATCCAAAACGAGGCGGTCAAGGACTACCAGCAGGTCTTCAACCCGGATGTCCCGCCGAACGGCAGCTACTTCTTCGAATGCCAGATCCGCACGGTGTTCGCCCACGCCTGGAGCGAGATCGAGCACGACATTCGCTTCAAGGCCGAGGACCCCCGGGCCTGGACCCCGCACTTCGACCGCCAGTTCACCGCCACGGCAGCCATGCTGGAAACCGTGGAAAGCGCCTTTTCGGACCTGCACGAGCGCTATGAGGAGGTCCGCAGTTACTGGGATGTGGAGGGCGAGGGTGCCGCACCGCTGACGCCCAACCGGATCCGCGACGTCTGGCGGACTCTGCTGCCGCACGTGGACCGGAAGGTCGACGACGACTGGGGCTGGGCTGCGGAACTCATGGCAGCCCATGGGCTCAACCAGACCATGCAGCTCGCCGGTCTTCTCAGCGCCAACCGGATCACCGAGGTCCGCCAGGCCCTGGACCACCGCTACTCCCCCGGCCCGGACCGGCTGCTCGATGACCTGCTGCTGTGGCAGTACGGCACCGAACACATCGAGCTCACCGCCGAGCCGGCCGACGCCGTCCCCCACCCCCGGCGCGACAGCCTGCTGCGGCGGCTCAAGCAGATCGAACGCTACCGGCTGACGCAGGGGTAGTGGCGGCCTCGCGCAGGGCGGGGGCGGCCTGCCCCTACGGAATCTCCCCACTTTTGAAGCAGCGACGCCGGGAATCACCGGCGGCTCGGCCCGACGCACGGGGCGCAGCCCTCAACAGTGGGGAACCTCCGGCACGGCAGGGGGCCCGGCGGCCCCGCGCTCAGCCCTCGAACGCCGCCCGGAACGCGGCCAGGGCCGCGTCGGCTGCAGCCAGTCCGGGCCCACCGGCGGCGCCGGCTTCAAGGCCGATGACGCCGGAGTAGCCGGCTTCCCTCAGCGCCGCCGCAACAGCGCGGTAGTTGATTTCCCCGGTGCCGGGTTCGAACCGGCCCGGGACGTCGGCCACCTGGATCTCCCCCGTCCACGGCAGCGCGGCCCTGACGAGTTCGATCAGGTTCCCTTCCCCGATCTGGGCGTGGTACAGATCCAGCATCATCTTCACGTGGGGATGGTCGACCGCCGAGACCAGGGTGAGGGTGTCCTTGGCCCGGGCGAGCGGGATGCCGGGGTGGTCCAGGATGGTGTTGAGGTTCTCGAGCGCAAACGTCACACCGTGTTTCTCGCCCAGGACTGACAGGCGTTCGAGGGTCCGGAGGCCGGTCAGCCACATTTGGCCCGTGGACCGGTACGTTGGCCGGACGGCGCGGCCGCCTTCCCCGAGCTCGGCCGGGTGGACCACCATCCGCTCGACTCCGAGTTCCAGCGCGGTGGGAATCAGCTTTTCGGCCGAAGCCACCACCTCGTCGGCGCTTTCGGGGTCGATCAGGCTGCCGCCGAAGTAGCCGCTCATCGAGGAGAAGCGGGCACCCGTGGCCGCGAGGGCCGAGATGTCCCGCCCGCGCGTATCCCAGAGTTCCACCTCGAAGCCTTGTCCGTGGATCCGCCGCACCCTCTCGATGAGGTCCAGCTCGCCATAGACCATCTCGGCGCAAACGGCCAGGCGGAAGCTCATTCTCCCTGCCCTACGGCGTGAAGCGCGGGCTCGGCGGCCCGCAGTTCGGCGATCGAGGAAACCTCCACGGGAAGCCCGGTTTCGTTCGAGCGGATCGCCGCGAGTGCCACTGCCAGGGCGTTGCGGGCGTCGGTGCCGCCGGGGCCCGGGGTTCCGGGGGCCGCCTGGTTCCCGCGGCGCGCCTTGACGGCGTCGACGAAGTGGGCCAGTTCCGCGGTGTAGGCGTCATGGAAAAGATCCACGTTCAGCCGCACGGTGGAGGAGGCGATGCCGGCCGCGGTGTAGCTCGTCGCGCTGGACGCCTGGGGCCCGCCGGCAGTAACCATGCCCGCCGAGCCAAAGACTTCGCCGCGCACGTCGTAGCCATACAGGGCGTTGAAATTGGCCTCGGCCACCGCGATGGCACCGTTGCTGTACGTCACCGTCACCACCGCCGTGTCCAGCAGTCCGCCGGCCTTCCGCTCAGGGGCGACCAGCGCGTCGGCGACCGCGTGGACCCGGACCGGAACGGCGCCCGGGTTCAGCCAGTTCAGGGTGTCGAAATCGTGGATCAGGGTTTCCAGAAAGATGGTTCCCGGCGCAATCCGCTCGGGGGCGGCAAGGCCTGCCGCGGTGCCCGGATCCCGCGTCAGCGACCGGAGCAGCTGGGGGACTCCCACGGCGCCGTCGTCAATCAGCTTCCGTGCCGCGGCGAAGTCGTTTGCATAGCGCCGGTTGAAGCCGAACTGAACAATGACGCCGGCAGCGTCGGCTGCATCAAGGGCACCGTCCAACTCCTCAATAGTCCGGCCGCCCGGCTTCTCGCAGAACACGTCCTTCCCGGCCCGGGCCGCAGCAGCAATCAGGTCCGAATGAAACCGGGCCGGCGCCGCGATGAGGACCGCGTCAATGTCCGGATCATTCATCACGTCTGCCGGGTCCGTGCTGATTTTGCGCACTCCCAGCCGGCCAGCGAGGGCTTCGACCGCGGGGAGGGCGGGATCGGCAATGGCCTCCAGACGGGCACCCGGAATCCGGTGCGCCACGGTCTCTGCGTGGAACTTGCCAATCCAGCCGGCGCCGATGAGTCCGACGCGGACGGGCCGGTGGTCGCTGACCGGGTGCTGCAGATAGCTCATGAAAACTCCTAGCCTTGGTTGTAGATCGTTCTAGTAGAACCATGATGCACCTGCTGCCGGTGAATGTCTAGAACGTTCTATAGACTGGTTGAAAGCAAGGAGCAAGAATGACCGAACAGCAGCGCCGCCCCACGCTCATGGACGTCGCCGAGGCCGCCGGCGTCTCACGTGCCCTGGTGTCCATCGTGATGCGCGGCGCCCCGGGCGCGGCCGAGTCCACCCGGAAGAAGGTGCTCGAAGCGGCCCGGGAACTCGGCTACCGGCCGGACAGCCGGGCCCGGCTGTTGCGCAGCGCGCGGACCAGGCTTCTCGGGTTGAGCTTCTTCACGTCAGAGCCGTTCCACGCCGAGATCGTCGACGCCGCCTATGCCGGCGCCGCGGAACGGGGCTACGAAATCGCCTTGAGCGCGGTTGCCAGCGGCCGGCCGGAAACACGTGCGGCGGAGGCTCTCCTGGATATGGGATGCGAGGCGCTGATCCTCATCTCCCCGACGCTGGGCAGCCAGGAGCTCGCGGGGTTTGCACGCCGGGCACCGGTGGTGAGCCTCCTGCGCGACGACGTCGGAGACCAAGTGGACTCCGTCAGCAGCGACAACCACGCCGGCATCCGGCTGGCCGTTGAACACCTCGCCGCCTTGGGTCATCGAAGAATTGTCCATGTCGACGGCGGGGCGGCGGTCTCGGCCGACCAGCGCCGGGATGCCTTTCGCACCGAAATGCTCCGCCGGGGGCTGGAGCCTTTCGTGGTTCCGGGCGGCCTCACCGAGGAAGACGGGCTCAGGGCCTGTGCATCGCTCCGGGGCAACCCCCCGTCCGCCGTGATCGCCTTCAATGACAGGTCGGCCCTCGGGGTGATCGAGGGCCTTCGGACCGCAGGGCTGCGCGTGCCGGCGGACGTGTCGGTGGTCGGCTATGACGACAGCCAGTTTGCGCGGCTCAGCTATGTGCAACTGACTTCTGTCAGCCAGGACGCGCCCCTCCTCGCCACTGCCGCCGTGGACAGGGCAGTCGAGCGGCTGGCAGGAGCCGACGCCCCGGCTCACCTGGTCAGGACACCGCATCTGGTGGTCCGCAACACCACCGGACCGGCGCGCCCAAACTGACCGGCCGCCGAGTCTCCCCACCTCTGGACGCACGACGCCGCCAATCGCCGGCGGTTCGGCGCAACACACCGGCAGGAACTTCCGAAGGCGGGGAAACCCCGACGCCAGCAAGGCCGCCACCGCCGGCCTGCTAGTGCCCGGCGCCGAGCTTTCCGGCGAGCCGCTCGCGCATCGCCAGGCTGGCGTCGTTGAGGCCCACCACTTCGACGCTCTTGCCGTGCTGGCGGTACTTCTCGGTAATGGCATCCAGTGCGGCGATCGTGGAGGCATCCCAAAGATGGGAGTCGCGCATGTCGATAACCACGCGGCCAGGGTCCAGGGCGTACTCGAACTGGGTGTAGAGGTCGTTCGAGGAGGCGAAGAACAGTTCGCCGTCCACCTTGTAGGTGGCGAGTTGGCCGCCATCGCCCTCCGCCAGGGACCGCTCCACGGTGACGAAGTGGGCCACCCGCCGGGCAAACAGGACCATGGCGACCAGGACGCCGACGCCGACGCCGATCGCCAGGTTGTGCGTGGCCACGGTGACGGCGACAGTGGCGACCATGACGAGCGTTTCGCTCTTGGGCAGCGCCTTGAGCGTGGAGGGCCTGATGCTGTGCCAGTCGAAAGTGGCAACGGAAACGAAGATCATGACGGCCACGAGCGCGGCCATCGGGATCAGCGACACGATGCCGCCGAGAGCCACCACGAGGATGAGCAGGAAGACGCCGGCCAGGAAGGTGGAGAGCCGGGTGCGGGCGCCGGAGGCCTTGACGTTGATCATGGTCTGGCCGATCATCGCGCAGCCGCCCATGCCGCCAAAGAAGCCGGTGACAATGTTGGCCACGCCCTGGCCCCAGGCCTCGCGGGTTTTGGGCGAGCGGGTGTCGGTGATGTCGTCCACGAGCTTCGCCGTCATGAGGGATTCGAGCAGCCCCACGAAGGCCATGGCCAGTGCGAAGGGGAAAATCACCTGCAGCGTTTCGAACGTGAACGGCACACCGGGAAGGGACAGGGAGGGCAGTGAGTCCGGAAGCGCACCCTTGTCCCCCACGGTGGGAACGGCGACGGCGGCCAGGACGGTGATGAGTGTCAGGACCACGATGGCCACCAGAGGCGCCGGAACGGCTTTGGTCAGCCTGGGCAGGCCGAAGACGATCAGCAGGCCTGCCGCGGTGAGCGGATAGACCAGCCACGGGACGCCGATCAGCTCGGGCACCTGGGAGAGGAAGATCAGGATCGCCAGGGCGTTGACGAAGCCCACCATCACGGAGCGCGGGATGAAGCGCATCAGCTTTGCCACCCCGGACAGGCCAAGGATGATCTGGAAAAGGCCGGCCAGGATCACCGCGGCGACAAGGTAGTCCAGCCCGTGGGACTTCACGAGCGGGGCGATCACCAGGGCGACGGCGCCGGTGGCCGCCGAGATCATCGCGGGGCGCCCGCCGACGAAGGAGATGGTGACGGCCATGGTGAAGGAGGCGAAGAGTCCGATCCGCGGGTCCACTCCGGCGATGATCGAGAAGGCGATCGCCTCCGGGATGAGGGCCAGGGCCACCACAAGGCCGCCGAGCACTTCGGTTTTGAGCCGTCGCGGGGACCTCAAGGCGCCCCGGACGGATTGCAGCTGCTCGGGCGTGAAGGCCGGGGCATCTGCGGCAGTGTTGACGGCCATTGCTGGCTCCGTTCGTGGTCAAGAAGGCACAGTCAGCCTTCGGATTTCAATGATTGTGGGGCGCCGCGCCGCGCCGGAGGGAGTGGGGAGTTCGCCGTCCTGGGCTCACCCACTCACGAAACCCTACCCAAGTAGCCCCGCCGGGGGCGGAATGGCGATAAATCTGACATATTTGTCCACCAGGTGGTCACGAAGTAGCCAGTCCGCGGACGGCGGTGGCACCATGCTTGGATGCTTGAGGCAACTAAAACTCCGAATTCCTCCCGGGACGCGGGCACCGCCGCCGACGTCCCCCTCAATCCCGCCCTCGCGGCCGAGGCAAAGATCGCGCGCATCGCGGTGACGATCTTCCCCATCCTCGTCGTGGTGGCCGGCGTTGCCGGCTTCCTGCTCCCCGGAGCCTTCAAACCCCTGGCGCCCAGTGTGCCGTTCCTGCTGGGCATCATCATGTTCTGCATGGGCCTGACCCTGACCCCGCCCGATTTCGCCTCGGTGGCCAAGCGTCCCTGGGCGGTGGCCCTGGGAATCGTGGCCCACTATGTCATCATGCCGGGCGCCGGCTGGCTGATCGCCGTCGCCCTGCACCTCGAACCGGAGCTGGCTGTGGGCCTGATCCTGGTGGGCTGCGCGCCGTCGGGCACTGCCTCCAATGTGATGGCGTTCCTCGCCAAGGGCGATGTGGCCCTGTCCGTGGCCGTCGCGTCCGTGTCCACCCTGATTGCCCCGATCGTCACGCCGCTGCTGGTCTTGTTCCTGGCCGGCTCGTACCTGAGCATCGACGCCGGCGGCATGGTCCAGGACATCCTCAAGACCGTCCTCCTTCCCGTTGTCGCAGGCCTGCTGGCCCGCCTCTTCCTCAAGAAGGTCGTGGCCAAGGTTCTGCCGGCACTGCCGTGGGCGTCCGCCGTCGTGATTTCGCTGATCGTGGCGATCGTGGTGGCCGGAAGCGCCAGCAAGATCGTCGCCGCGGGCGGCATCGTGTTCCTAGCTGTGGTTCTGCACAACGGCTTCGGGCTCGGCCTGGGGTACCTGGCCGGCAAGGTGGGGCGCCTTGACGACCGGGCGCGCAGGGCCCTCGCCTTTGAGGTCGGGATGCAGAACTCCGGCCTGGCCGCCACCCTCGCCACGGCGCACTTTAGCCCGCTGGCCGCACTGCCGTCCGCTGTCTTCTCCCTGTGGCACAACATCTCCGGCGCCATCGTGGCGGCGTGGCTGGCCCGGCGCCCCATCCGGGACGCCGCAGCACCGGAGACCACCGCGCCGGAAGCCGCCGCGCTGAACGCCTAAAGGCGGGGCTGGCTGTACTGCTAGCTCCGCAGCCGGCCGAGCAGCGCAGTGACGGCGCGCTCAGCCAGGGCCTCCGTGCTCTCAGTTCCCGCGGACACGACGTCGTATCCCGCCTGAACATCCGGGATGCCGTCTCGGTTGGCGTCTAGGGTGCCATCGCCGGCGTCGTCGGTGATGAGCACCTGGGCCACGCCGCGGGCGGCGAGTTCCACCATGGCTGCGGAGTCTTCGGCGGTCTCGGAGGCGCCCGTGCGGATCACACCGTCGGCGCCGCCGGCGAGCATGAACTGCCGCCAGCCCCCGCCCAGCAGGACGACCGCCTGGTAGCCGTGCTCCGGCAGGATGGCGGCCAGCAGCGTGGCGAGGGCGCGGTCCCGGGGGTCCTCGAGGTCCGCTACGGCCACGGCCACCAGCTCCGTCCGGCCCCGCCGCATGCCGCGGGCGCCCCGGTTGGCCACGTAGCCAAGTTCGCGGACCGCGGCATGCACCCGGTCCTGGGTGGCCTCGCTGATCCGGGTGGTGCCGCCGGACCGGCCGGACAGCACGTAGGAGACGGTGGTGACGGAGACCCCGGCCGTCTCTGCGACGTCGCGGATGGTGGGCTTGGATCCATGCCGCACTGATGACTCCCGGCTGCTTCTCCGCCGTTTCGTGGCGGCTCCTGAATGCTTCGTCCTAGGGGTAGACCCCATGTGGAACTCTAGCCCGAAGCAACGCTGCCCGGCCCATGGCAGGCTGCGCCACGAGCAAGCAACGCGCAGTCACTTAGTGCCCATCCCGAGGCCTTGGACGGGCACTAAGTGACTCCACGTTGGGGTTCACCCTGGGGTTTCGGTTGGGGAGGTCCTTGGTGAATGCGAGCGGCCCGATGGTTTCGGGATCGGCGGAGAGGTCGAACTGAGCCTCGTAGCCGGTATTCAGGTAGAGGTGTTTCGCCTCGGGCTGACGGGGGCCGGTGGTCAGGTAGACCCTGCGGTAGCCACGGCGGGCGGCCAACGCCTCCAGCTCGGCGAGGACGAAGCGGGCAAGTCCCCGGCGGCGATGTGCCGAATGCGTCCAGATCCGCTTGAATTCTGCCGTCTTCGGGTCGTGCCGGCGGAAGGCGCCGCCGGCCACGGATTCGCCGTTCTCGCGCACAATCAGAAGGGCCCCGCCGGGCGCGGCGAATTCCTCGGCCGGGTAGCGGTTCAGTTCCTCCGCGGCGGCTCCCTCGCCGAAGAGGTTGCCGTAACGGGTGTCGTATTCGACCGCGAGTTCGTCCAGGAGGGGTCGGACCCGGGGATCGCTCATGGGCAGGTTCAGGACTGTCAGCGCTGACTTGTTCGACGGCGGAGTCTCCTCCGGCGGGTCCGGCGGGGTGTCCGCGTTGTCGGCCGGCAAGTCGCGCAAGGGTGAGTGGTCCAGTGGTGACAGGGTCATGGCCGGTCCTTTCCGCGGGCGGCGGCCTGCGGCACCGCGTGGTGGTTGCTGCCGTGGTTGCCCGTATGACCGGCCAGGAGGTTCAGGATGCGCCGGGCCAGGGCGTCGTTTTCGCGGAACGGCGCGGCGTTGCTCTTGGGCCGCGCGAAGGCGCCCGCGCCCCAGCCGGAGGTGCCGGGCCCGACGCCGAACAGCCTCTCGCGCCGCTCCCCGACCGGGCTGATGAGCTCGTTGTGGGCGGACACCAGCAGACGTCCCGTCGCGTGGGTTCCGTCCGCGGTCAGGAGCTGCTGTTCGGTGCCGAGCCCGGAGGTGTGCAGCTGGCGCAGCAGCGGATTTGCGGAGCGGACCACCGACGGCTCCGGAAGCCGGGCCTCGATCAGGGCCGCCGCCGACACCGTGATCCTGGACTGCGCCGAGGTGGCAACGAACCGGCCCGAGTACTCCGCCGCCTCGATTTCCAGCCCAGGGCCCAGGAACTGCAGCAGTCCGGCCCGGTGGATCGCCAGCATCTCCCGGAGCCTGCGCGGCGGTGGCCCGGAATCGACGAAGCTGAAGAAGCCGTGCCACCAGCCCTGGACCTCGCGCTGCGACCGCGCGTTCAACCGCTCGGACGGAACCAGACGGCCAAGGTCCATATAGGACTTGAGCAGGGAGATGAACAGGGCCAACGTCTCCGAATGGTCCGGCCCGGTCCGCAGCTCAAGATCGCGGCCGATGTGGGCGGCCACCGCGGCCTGGACTTCCGCAAGACCAGCAAAACCGCGGCCCTCGAAGGGACGGTCCAGCCGCTCAAGGTCCAGGTGGAGCCCCGCGTCCGGGACTGATTCGACAACGAGCCGGTGGCGCTCCCGGCTGTACCAGTCCGCGGCGGAGAAGCGCTCGGCGAATTCCGCCCAGCCGGTCCGGACCCGCTCGGGGTAACCGGTGAATAGCTCGCGGTAGTACGCATAGCCGGCGTCCTTGGCGATCAAAGGCCAGAGCTGGGCGCGGAAGTCCAGCTCGCCGGATGCCTCCAGCAGCGCCTCGACGGCCCCGGCGGTGAAGAACTTGGGCTCTCCCGCAGCGTCACCGCGCAGGGTGGAGGTGATTTTGGAGTGGTAGGGCACGCCGCGGCGGGATCCGGCCCACAACCGCGGCTCGCCACCGGAGGGCAGGTAGCGCAGGCCGCCGTCGGGCAGTTCCTCGAAGCGGCCGCCGCGGCCCTCCATGAGCAGCACCAGCAGGTCCACGAACGCCAGGCCCATGCCGGAGACAATCACGTCCTGGCCGGGGGCGATCGGTGAGTAATCGACGTCGGTGGTGTAGCTGGGCGCCGCGTGGAACGCGCCGTGCCGGGCGGCAAAGCCGGCCCAGGCGGCAGACTCGCGGTCCGGGAGCGAATCGGTGTGCCCCAGGGAGGCCACCACGACGTCGGCGTGCAGCGCCGCGCCGCCGGCCAGCCGGACGCTGTACCCGTCCACGCCAGGGTCGCTCTGCTCCGGGTCCAACTGTCCCGGGTCGACCCGTTCCGGGTCCCCCTGTAAGGGTTCGACGGCGGACGCCGTGTCCCGGTGCACCGTCACGGTGGTCTCCGGTCCGAGGGCAGCAACGGCGCGGCGGAAGAACCATTCGAGGTAGACGCTCTGCAGCTGCCGGGTGGGGAAGGTGGCGCCGGTGAGGGTACCGAGCTGGGCCCGGAGTTTTTGCGGGACCTCCGGCACGTCCGCGATCGAGCCGTCCAGGACCCCGCCGGCCCATTCGGCCAGTCCAGGACCATCGAGGGCCGGTCCCTCGCACTGGACCGAGGCGTCCGTGAACATCGTGACGTCTGCCGCGGTGGAATTGAGCATCAGCCCGGCGTCCTGCTCGTAGCGCCAGATCCGGCCGGACCCCGGCGTGTGGGGTTCCACAACCTGGACGTGAAGCGGGCCGGCGAAGAGTTCCTGCCGGTTGGCGGCCAGGCGTTCCAGCAACCCGGCCGTGCGTGGGCCGCCGCCGATGAGGACCACGGACGGGGAATTCGCTGGCATGAGGGCCTCCTGGGTCTGGTTTGGAGCCCTCATGCTAGGCACCCGAAGCGGGGCCGGTCGAGGCGCCGGTCACGGCCGTTCACCCCGCGTAACGCGGCGCAAATCGAGGCAATAATTCGTCGTGTGACGCCGTGCGAACCCGCGTGAACGCATGCAACTTGGCGCCTTGCCCGCCGTTTTCGCGCGGCCCTAGATTGGCAGCCAACCGAACCCCCACACCAACTGGAAGAAGCGAGGTGGCGCATGAGTTCAACAGCAACCCCGGTGGCGCAGTCCGCCCCGGAGCCGGCGTCCCCCGGCGCCGGAACCACACCCGACACCACACCCGCCGGATCCTCCGGACCCGCCGTCCTGGAACACGACGTCCCGGAACCCGCCGCCCCGACACCCGCCGATCAGCCCGGCACTGGGTCAACGGCCCGCAAGGCCGCCACCGATTACGCCGACTACCGGCTGGTCCCGGCCCGGCACCCGTGGCGCTGGGTCGGCACGGCCGTCGTCGCCTTCGGGGTCGCCGGCATCGCCTGGTCCCTGGCCACGAATCCCCGCTGGGAGTGGGGCGTGGTGGCGCAATGGTTCACCGCGCAGTCGATCGTGAACGGCCTGCTGGAGACCCTCAAGCTGACCGCGATCTCGGGCGCGCTCGGCTTCATCCTGGGCTTCATCCTGGCCCTGATGCGGCTCTCCGCGTCCCCGTTGCTGGTCTCCGTGTCCTGGACGTTCTCCTGGATTTTCCGCTCGACGCCGCTGCTGGTGCAGATGCTGCTCTGGTACAACCTGGGCTACCTCTACGAGAAAATCAGCTTAGGGCTCCCCTTCACGGACGTGCGCTTCTTCGAGGCGCAGACCACCACCCTGATCAGCCAGTTCGCCGCGGCCGTCCTCGGCCTCACCCTGAACCAGGCCGCCTATTCGGCCGAGATCATCCGCGGCGGCATCCTCTCCGTGGACCAGGGCCAGTTGGAGGCGGCCGCCGCGCTGGGCATTCCGGCCTGGCGGCGCTCCACCAGGATCGTCCTGCCCCAGGCCATGCGCGCCATCCTACCCACCGCATTCAACGAGGTCATCGGCCTGGTCAAGGGCACCTCGATCGTCTACGTCCTGGCCTACTCCGAGCTCTTCTACACGGTCCAGGTCATCTACAACCGGACCCAGCAGGTCCTGCCGCTGCTGCTCGTTGCCACGCTCTGGTACATCGTCATCACCTCGGTCCTGAGCGTCTTCCAGTACTACATCGAGCGCCACTACTCCAAGGGCGCCGTCCGCACACTGCCCCTGACCCCGCTGCAGAAGGCCCGCAAGTTCCTCGCCACCCATGCACCCGCAACAAGGGAAACTACCCAGGAAAGAGGCACCCGATGAGCACCTCGGTCCTTCCGGCCGCCGGAGCCCACGAAGCCCTGGAAACCACCGCAGCCCGGGAATCCACCCGGGGCCTCGTTGAGATCACGAAGGTCCGCAAGTCCTTCGGCGCCACGGAAGTCCTCAAGGGCATCTCGCTGACGGTCGAGCCCGGCGGAGTCGCCGTAATCGTCGGACCCTCCGGGTCCGGCAAGTCCACCCTCCTGCGCACCATCAACCACCTGGAAAAGGTCGACGCCGGGTTCATCGCCATCGACGGCACCCTGGTGGGCTACGAGGTCCGGGGCCGCAAGCTGCACGAGCTCCGCGAGAAGGAGATCCTCAGGCAGCGCACCGAAATCGGCATGGTGTTCCAGAACTTCAACCTGTTCCCGCACCTGACCGCGCTGGAGAACGTCACCGAGGCGCCCGTCGTCGCACCCCGTGCCGGCAAACCCCGGCTCTCCAAAGCCGAGGCCCTCGAACGGGGGCTGGAACTGCTGGACCGGGTGGGGTTGAAGGACCGCGCCGGCGCCTACCCCCGCCAGCTGTCCGGCGGCCAGCAGCAGCGCGTCGCGATCGCCCGGGCGCTGGCCCTGGACCCGAAGATCCTGCTCTTCGACGAGCCCACCTCGGCGCTGGACCCGGAACTGGTCAACGAGGTGCTGGACGTCATTCGCGAGCTCGCCAACTCCGGCACCACGCTGATCATCGTCACGCATGAGATGGGCTTCGCCCGCGACGTTGCCGACACGGTCGTGTTCATGGACCAGGGCCAGATCGTGGAGCAAGACACACCCGAAAAGATTTTCACCAACCCGCAGGAAGACCGCACCCGGAGTTTCTTCTCCAAGGTGATCGAGCCCGCTTTCAACATCTAAGGAAACCCATGGCAATCCGTCCCGCCCTCCGCACCGTCCGCCGTCGAAAGCCCGCGGCGCTTCCCGCCGTCGTCCTCCTCGGAGCCCTGTCCGGCACGCTGGCCCTGACCTCCTGCTCCGATCCCGGCGCTTCCGCCGCGTCAGGCGGGCAGCCCGCGACGACGGCGGCGCGCAACGGCGTCGTCTACAACACCTCGCCGGACCAGCAGCGTATCCGGGTCGGGAAGGACGCGGCCGCGGCCGCGGAGGTCCCCGCGCTGATCGGCAAGGACGGCAAGCTCACCGTCGCCACGACGGCGGGCGCGATCCCGCTGTCCTTCCACGCCACCGACGACAAGACCCCGATCGGGGTGGAGGTGGACCTGGCCCAACTGGTCGCCGACAAGCTGGGCCTGGAGCTGGATGTCCAGGTCACTTCCTGGGAGAACTGGCCCCTGAAGACGCAGTCCGGCGACTTCGAGGCCGTGTTCTCCAATGTGGGCATCAACGCCGCCCGCGTGAAGCTCTTCGACTTCTCCAGCTACCGCGCCGCGTACATGGGCTTCGAGGCCAAGAAGAGCTCCACCTACAACATCAGGGGTTCCGATGACATCTCCGGCCTCAAGATCTCCGTGGGCTCCGGCACCAACCAGGAGAAGATCCTGATCGCCTGGAACAAGGAGCTGGAGGCCAAGGGCAAGGCCCCGGCGGTGCTCCAGTACTACTCCTCCGATGCCGACACCATCCTGGCCCTGTCCTCCGGACGCACGGATCTGAACCTGGCGCCCTATCCGTCCGTCACCTACCGGGAAAACACCCGCGACGACCTCAAGGTGGTGGGCAAGGTCAACGCCGGCTGGCCGTCCGAGACCCTTGTCGCGGCCACCACGCTCAAGGGCAACGGCCTGGCCCCGGCCATCACGGACGCACTGAACTCCGCGATCAAGGACGGCTCCTACGCCAAGGTCCTGGACCGCTGGGGACTCTCCGAGGAAGCCCTTCCCGAGTCCAAGACCTTCACCGAGGCAAACTTCGGGACGGGCCCCGCAGGGAAAACAGAGACAGGGAAAACACAGTGAGGTTCCAGGTCCTCGACATCATCCCGCACCTGAAAAACCCCGTCACCGGGGAGATCGTCTCCACCGCGGACCGGCTCAACCAGGTGGTGGAAACGGCGCGCCGGGCCGAGGAACTCGGCTACGACAGCTTCTCGGTCGGCGAACGACATGCGGGCGAGTTCATCTCCTCCTCCCCCACCACGGTGCTCGCCGCCATCGCCGCAGTCACTTCCGGGATCCGGCTGCAAAGCGGCGTGACCGTGCTCTCCGTACTGGATCCCGTGCGGGTCGCCGAGGACTATGCCACGATCGATCAGCTCAGCCGCGGCCGGCTGGAACTCGTGATCGGCAAGGGCAACGAGGTGCTGCAGTACCCGTTGTTCGGCCTGGACCTGGCGGATCAGTGGGAGCTCCTCGCCGAGAAGTACGGCCTGTTGCGCCGGCTGTGGACCGAGGAGAACGTCACATGGTCCGGACGCTTCCGGCCCGCCCTGACCGAGCCCACCACGACGACGCCCCGTCCGTTCGCCGGCGCGCCGCGGGTGTGGCACGGTTCGGCCACCAGCCTGACCTCTGCGGCCCTGGCGGCGCAGTGGGGCGACCCGCTGTTCACGGCCAACGCGATCCAGCCGCGCGAAAACTACAAGGTGCTGATCGACCACTATCGCGAGGAATACGAACGCCACGGCCACGATCCCCGCCACCAGTATCTGGGCTCCGGCTCCGGCGCGGGCGGGGTGTTCATCGCGGACACCACGCAGGAGGCCAAGCGGCAGTTCGGCCCGGTCTATGAGGCCCTTACGACCGGCCGGAACGTTCCCGGGAACAACTCCCCGTACCGCGACATCGACCACGCCGTGGCCGAGGGACCGGCCCTGGTGGGCAGCCCGGAGCAGGTGATCGACAAGATCCTCAGCTACCACTCGCTCTACGGCCATGACCTCCAGTCCATCTCCCTGCCCACCACGCTGCCCTTCGACCAGCAGCTGGAGATCCTGGAGCGGTTCGCGCTCGAGGTCATTCCGGGCGTGCGTGCCGCCGCGCCCACCACACTCTGGGGCTCCGGGGACCCCTACGCGGGGCGTCCCGAGTCCGGCCCCGCCGGCACAACAGGTGCCGAACCCGATGCCGCGGCCCGCGTCGCAGCCGACCACAACACCCACAGGAGCTCGCATGTCTACACCCACTGATACAAGCCACCGCTCCCCGGGGACCGGCACCCCGGGCGCCGGTACCCCGGACCGAGGCTTCGAAGCCGCATGGGCTGACTGGCACGCCGCATACGAACGCCACCGCGCCGATCCCCACGGCTTCCTCGCCGTCACCCACCTGCACTGGCTCGACGCCTCGCCCGCCCGCCTGGACGGCGCGCCCGGCACGTGGAGCGTCGAGGACGACGTCGTCCGCCTGGTCTTGGGGGCAGGCGAACGCGTCCTCCGCGACGGGCAGGAACTGAACCCGGAAGGGACTGGCGTCACCGTGTTCCTCGGCCCGATCTCCGAGCGCGAAGGGCTCAACCTGCGCGTGGAGGACGCAGGAGCCGGACACACCGTGATCGAGCTCGCCAAGCGCGGCGGCCGCTGTGTCGTACGGCCCCGTCATCCCCTCAATCCGCTGCTCACGGGCTACCGCGGCACACCGGCCTACGCACCCGACGCAGAATATTCCGTTCAAGGAATATTCGTCCCGTTCGCCGAACCGCGCCCCACTACGGTGGGCGCGGCGGTCGAGGGAATCCGCCACGTCTATGCGGCACCGGGCGAGATCCGCTTCCGGCTGCACGGTGAGGACCTAAGCCTCACCGCCTTCAACGGCCACGCCCCGGGCACACTGTCCGTGCTGTTCACGGACGCGACGTCAGGCAAGTCCACCTACGCTGCCAACCGCTCGCTCACCGTGCCGGCGCCGGGCCCCGACGGGACAGTTTCTCTGGACTTCAACCGGGCCGTGAACCTGCCGTGCGCCTACACCGACCTCGCCACGTGCCCGCTGCCCCCGGCCGAGAACCGCCTTCCGGTGGCGGTTGAAGCCGGCGAACAGATCCCCTACGAACGTCAGGACGCATCATGAGCACCCTTCCCCCAAATGACCAGCCGCGGGGCCGCGGCCTCCTGCTGCTGGAGCTCGACGGCGCCGGCAGCCACCCGGCCGCGTGGCGGGCTTCCCGCACGGTGCCCGGCGCCGTACTGTCCCCGGACCACCTCCGCGGCGCCGTGCTCGCCGCCGAGTCTGCCGGGTTCCACGCCGCGACGCTTTCCGACCCCGGCCTGCCCGACTCCGCCCTGCCAGGGCAGCCCGGCCCGGATGATACCGCCCGGCTCAACGCCCTGCAGCGTGCCGCGTTCGCCGGTCCCGTGACGCGGTCCCTCGCGCTCATCCCGGAAGCGGACACTGTGTACACCGAGCCGTTCCACATCGCCACCCAGCTGGCCAGCCTGGACTACGTCTCCGGCGGACGGGCCGGCTGGCTCGTGGCGGCGTCGCCGAGCGCGGCCGATGCCGCCGCCGTCGGACGGGACACGGTGCGCGGGGCGGGTCTCTCCCGGGAGGCCGCCGATTCGATCGAGGTCAGCCGCCGGCTCTGGGACTCCTGGGAGGACGACGCCGTGATCCGTGACGTCTCCACCGGGCGCTACCTCGACGTCGACAAGCTGCACTACATCGACGTCGACAACGGCAACTATTCCGTGAAGGGTCCGTCGATCATTCCGCGGCCGCTTCAGGGCCAGCTGCCCGTGCTGGCCCCAGCCGGGCTCCTCACCCCGGAGGCCGTCGCGGCCGGGGCGGCCGATGCGCTCCTCGTCTCGGCCCCGGCGCCCGAGCTCCTGGCCGCCGAGCTCGCGGAGACGCGGGCGCACCTCGCCGCCGGCGGGAGTGAGCCTGCGCTGATCGCCGAACTCGACGTCGTGCTGGACTCCCGTGGCCAGGCCGCCGCGGACAGGCTTGCCGCACTGAACGGCCACACCGCGTGGGAGAGCCCGCGGGCGCGGTTCGTCGGAACGGCCGCCGAGCTGACCGAGCTGCTCACTGAGGTGCTGGCGTGGGCCGACGGCGTCCGCCTGCACCCCGCCGTGCTGGACACAGACCTTGAGGAACTCTCGCGACTGGTCCTGCCGGAGCTGCGCCGCCGCGGACTCCTGGCACCCACTACCCCGGACGCCACCTTCCGCGAGCAGCTCGGGCTGGCGCGGCCCGCCAGCCGATACGCCGCCGCCAGCACCCCGGCGGGCGCCGCGGGCAGCACCTCACCGACCGCCGCCGTCGCCGAAAATTAAGGAGCCCACCATGAGCCACAGCACCACCACCGAATTCACCCCGTCCGGGCAGATCCAGCTGGGTGTCTTCTTCCAGGGCGTCAACTCCGGAACCGTCTGGAAAACAGCCGAATCCGGGTCCCAGACGGACTTCGAATCGTTTCGTCGCATCGCCCAGACCGCCGAGCGCGGCCTGTTCGCTGCGTTCTTCCTCGGCGAGGGCCTGCGGCTGCGCGAGCACCTCGGCCGCCCGCACGCACTCGACGTCGCCGGCCGGCCCGACGCGCAGACGGCCCTGGCCGCCCTCGCCGCCGTGACCACAAACATCGGCCTGGTCGCAACCCAGAACACCACGTACAACGACCCCGCAGACCTGGCACACCGGCTCTCCACGCTGGACCTGCTCTCGGGCGGCCGCGCGGCCTGGAACATCGTGACCACGGACAATGCCTGGACCGGCGCCAACTTCCGGCGCGGCGGCTATCTGGACCACGCGGACCGGTACACGCACGCCGAGGCCTTCGTCGAAACAGCCAAACGGATCTGGGACGCGTGGGACGACGCCGCCATCGCGGCCTCGGCTTCCTCGGCCCGCTGGTCGGCGGAGGGCGCCGTCCGGCGCGTGCGCCACACCGGCCGGCACTACTCCGTGGACGTCACCCCGCGGCTGCCGCGCAGCGCCCAATACCGGCCGGTGCTGTTCCAGGCCGGGGATTCCCCGGAGGGCCGGGACTTCGCCGCCCGCCAGGCGGACGTCATCTTCTCCGCGCACCCGCAGCTCGAAGACGCCTTGGACTTCCGTCGCGACATCGTGGAGCGCACACTCCGGGCCGGCCGGGGCGCCAATGACGTAAAGATCATGCCCGCCAGCGAGTTCATTCTCGCCGCCACGCCCCAGGAAGCCCTCGAGAAGAAAGCCTGGGTCCGCAGCCTGCAGATCGGCCCGCAGCAGGCCATCGCCTACCTCGAGCAGTTCTGGGGACGGGAGCTGCAGGGCTACGACCCCGACGGGCCGCTGCCGGAGATCGACCCCGTGGTGGAGGAAACCTCGGAAACCCGCGGCAGCGGCTTCCACGGCGCCAAGGCCCGCCAGCTCGCGGACCAGTGGCGGGCCGAGGCCAAGGAGAAGGGCCTGTCCATCCGCCAGTTCGTGTCGGCCAAAACCAGCCGGGGCGACTCGACTTTCACCGGCTCCTACACCGAGGTGGCGGACCGGCTGGCCGAGTACGCCCGGACCGGCGCCGTCGACGGCTTCAACATCTCCCCGTGGCTCATTCCCACCGGACTCGATGACATCGTCAACCACCTCGTCCCGGAACTGCAGGAGCGCGGGGTCTACCCGACGCAGTACGCTGGCGGCACGCTGCGGGAAAACCTGGGCCTGGCCACGCCGGTCCGCACGGACGCCGCCGTCGAGGCCAGCCCGGTCACGGCCTAAGGGCCCGCGCCCCCACCGTCGAGTGCTCCGTAACTGCCGTTTTCAGTACCCATAACGGCAGTTACGGAGCAATCGACGTTCCAGGCAAATCACAGGCAGACACAAAGAATCCCCGCCGGAAACGTTCCCGGCGGGGATTCTTTGGCTTCAGCACCATCGATTGCTCCGTAGCCGCCGTTTTCAGACCCCAGAAGGGCGGTTACGGAGCAATCGATTGACTGGCTACTTCTTCGGCAGGCCCGGCGGGTTCAGCTCCGACTTCGCTACGGCCTCGTCGGAAAGCCCCCAACGGTCCAGGATCTTGGCGTAGCTGCCGTCCTGGATGAGGTGGTTCAGTCCGGCCTGGGCCGCAGCGGCAAGGCCGTTGTCCTTCTTGGTGGTGACGGCGATGTTGGCCTTCAGCGGCCAGCCGCCGGCCACCAGGCCCACCAGCTTGGTCTTGGCGTCCGTGGCGGCCTTGTAGGCTGACGTGGCGTTGGGACCAAAGGTGAGGTCCGCACGGCCGGACTGGATGGCCAGCTGGGAGGCGGAGTCGTCGTCGTAATACTGGAAGTCCACGGGCTTGAGGCCGTTCTTCTTGTTCTCCTCATCCCAGCGCAGGAGGATCGCTTCCTGGTTGGTGCCGGAGCCGACGATCACGCGTTTGCCCGCGACATCCGGTGCCGACTCGACCTTGGTGATGCCACTGTCCGCCTTGGCGTAGAAGCCCAGTTTGTCCTCGCGATAGCTGGCGAAGTCGAACTTGAGCTTGCGCTCCTCCGTGACGGTGACGTTGGAGAGCACGGCCTCATACTTCCCGGATTCGACGCCGAGCGGCCAGTCGGCCCACGCGGTCGGAACGATGTCCGCCTCCAGCCCCAGGGACTCGGCCAGTGCGACGGCGATGTCCACCTCGTTGCCCACCGGCGTCTTGTTGTCGGTCGCGTAGACGGCCAGCGGCGCCGCGAACGGGCTCACGGCCACGGTCAGCTTCCCGTCCTTCTTGATGGTGTCCGGGACAAGCTTGGCTGCCGCGGCGTCCACTGTGACCTTGATGCGGTCCTGCTGCGGCGAGAGGTTGAACTGCTTGACACCGGAGGAGGACGACGGCGCCGCCGTGGTGCCGCTGGCAGCTGCGGCACCGGGATCGGAGCAGGCCGCAAGACCCAGGAGGGTGCTGGCCGCTAGGGCGACAGTGACACCCGATTTGAATGCAAGACTGGACATGTTTTCCCCTTGAGAGTAGTTGTCGGTGGTGCTGGTGCCAGCAACTATCCGGGGCCTACGAAAGCCGGTCAAAGCGCCGTGAAACCGGGTGAAACCAAGGGATACAGGCGGTAACAGCCGTTCATCCGGAGTCCGCTGGCGGGGCCTGGAAGGGCCCAGTGTTACCGCACGTTGCACTTCGTGACGCGGCGGGACGGAATTGTTCACGGCGGGGCTCAACTGGCCTAGCCTGCATAGAAGACCGGCAGAAAGACAACGCGACACAGGAGGGGTGAACTTGTCAGTGAGCACGCCGCGCATTGCGCACCGGACCACGCACCGGCTCAGCATCAACGCCCCGGCGGACCTGGTCTTCAGCATGCTGCGGGACGCCTCGCACTGGCCGTACCTCGACGGACTGACGGTCTATTCGGAGCGCGTCAGCGGCGACGAGACCACGCACGAGCTCCGAACGTCGGTGGTGTCCAACGGCTCGCTCAGTTCAAGCCACTGCTGGCGCGTCTTTGATGCCGCCCGCCACCGCGCGGAGTTCCAGCAACTGAATCTGGAAGCACCGCTCCAGCAGCTCGGCGGCGACTGGGAGATCCGGCAGGCGGACGGGCTCACGGTGGTCACGCTCAATCACGCGTTCGAGGTCGACGACGAGCACCTCGCCGAGCGGATCAATCAGATCATCGAGGACTACAGCCGGCGCGAACTCGAGGCGCTCCGTGCCAGCTGCGAACGGCTGTCCATCCTGCTGCAGCACCACGCCCCGCAGGGGCAGCCCGCAGATGGGTCCACGGCTCAGCCCACGGCAAGGGAGGCCTGAATGTCAGAGGACAGGTTTACGACCGAACGGGACAACTTCGGCCGGCTCCTCGCTGACCGTGACGTATGGCGGCAGGCCACCTCAATCGCGGCCGCCGGAGAACTGACCGCCCGCTGGCTCGAGGGCAACAGCCAGTACCAGCCGGGGGTCTTCTCCCCAGGGTTCGACGACGAGACCACGGCCATTGCCGGCGAGCTCGCCCGGCTCAACCGGAACGGACTCTTCACCAAGGAATCCCAGCCGGGCGTGGAGGTCGAAGGACTCGCGCAACGGGCCTACGTGACGGCGTTCTGCAGCCCGGAGACGGCGTCGGCGCTGCTGGCGTTGTCCACCCGGACCGAACTGGTGACAGTGGTCCACGCCCCCGGGGAAGCCAGCAGTGCCTCCATTCCGGTGACCGTTCAGGACGACGCCGTCGTAACCGTACTGGGCAGCAGCGAAGAGCCTGTCGGCGAAGACCAGCTCAGGGACTGGGCAGCCGAGTCCAACGACACCCTAGCCCTCGTCCTGGCGGATGCCTGGTACGTGGAAATCTTCGACCCCGTCTGGGGCAGGAACGATGTCCTGCTGCCCGCCGTGTTTGAGGCGCTGCAAAGAGATTAGTCCGCCGGAGCGGGCACTGTGCGGCCGGGACCATCTTGCCTAGCGGGAGGTCACATGTCGGTGGCATCCCAGCCGATGCTGGCGGCCTCGTCCAGGGTGCGGGACTCGAAGTGCTCGAGCATGTCCTTCATTGCCTCGACGCTCTGCTTGAACAGGGCAGAATCCCGCCACTGCTCTATCTGTTCCAGGGAATCCCAGGGACCGGTGCTGATGAACCGGTTCTTGACGTCACGGTCGTGCATGAGCACGGCTTTGGCGTTGGGAAAATCTTCCTTGGTTTTCCGGGCCAGATCCCGCCAGGCCTGCACAAAATCGTTCTCGCGGCCGGGATGCACCAGCCAAATTCCGAGCGTGTAAACAGACACGTCGACCACCTCCATGCTCCGTACAGGGTTGATACGGCGATTATGTTCCTGTCCCCCGCACGGCGGTAGGGCCGGATTGCCCGAGGCGTCGCTGCCGCCCGTCACCGAACCGTTGTATGGGTCGGGGCGGAAGGCCTAGCATGTGGGCAGAGCCCCGCTCTGGGGCCAGCCTCGGACCATCCATCGTCGGGTAGCGGGCACACCTGCGGAGGCCAAGATCCTGGGCATCACAGGAGAGGGAAAACCATGAGCAAATATCTGTTCGAAGCAAACTACGTGGGCGACGGCATTAAGGGCCTCATGCGTGAAGGCGGCACGAAGCGGCGTGATGCGGTGGTGGAAGCCCTCAAGTCGGTGGGCGGCACCCTCGAATGCTTCTACTACGCCTTCGGGGACACCGACGTCCTCGGTGTCTTCGACATCCCCGATCAGGCCAGCGCCGCCGCCCTGTCGCTCATGATCAATTCCACCGGTGCCGTGAGCCTGACCCTCAAGCCGCTCATGACGCTGCAGGATCTTGACGCAGCAGCCAGCAAGACGCCGTCGTACCGGCCGCCTGGGCAGTAGATCAGCACTGCGGTCCCGCCGCGGCCACCCCGGGACCCGCCCGCGGCGTTGCGGGTCCCAGGTCCAGTAGGCTCGGGGCATGTCACTGAGCAGGTCACTGGGCAAGCTGCGCGGCGGGGGAAGACATTCTCTGCGGGGCGTGGCGCTGCTGTTGGCTGTGGCCGGCGCGGCAACGGCTCTGGCGGCGTGTGAGTACTCGGACGACGTGGGAGGTCCGACGACGGCGCCCACCAGGACGCGCCGCGCGGCGCCTCCGCCGCCGTCCCCTGTGGGTCCGGAACTCGCCATGGCGGAGACCCGCAACCTTCACGACCTCGGGGCCGTCCTCGGCGCCCGGCCGGACGGGATCGTCCTGGAAGGCGCCGGCGGGCTCGGCGGCGCCGGGGTGCGCAAGGCGGTCAAGGCTTTACCGAAGGGGACGTACACGGTGACGGCCGCCTGCGTCGGCGCGCCCACCGGCGACATTTCGATTACCCAGGACGGCCTCCGGGACGGCGGGAAACTCGAGCTGGCTCTCGACTGCGGAAAGGCGACGCAGGCACAGGTGGACCTAGCCGCGGGGCCGGTCTACGCCCAGGCCTATCGGCGCACGACCGGGCCCGGCGCCGGCGAAGTGGCAGGTTTCTGGATGGTCCCGGCCACCCCGGGATCGTAGCCCGATCCCGGCCGGGACCATCCGCGTCACGTCCTCCGCGACAAAACCATTTACTCAAAACCACCGGCTCAAAACCACCGATGATTGGGCGTCCAGTTGCGGGGCCCTTCGGGTGGGTGGAGGGACCCCGCAACGGCAGTGCCGGTGTTTGGAACTGGGTGCTACGTGGCGCTGTTGTATTCCTCGTCGGTGACGAGGTCGCCCCATTCGGACTCCGGCTGGTCGCTGTCGGGACCGACGCCTTCCCACATGGCAAGGTGCGTCATGAAATGATCCGGTGCGGCGCCGTGCCAGTGCCATTCGCCTGGCGGGGTGTAGATGGTGTCGCCGGGCCGTATCACGGTCACTTCGCCGCCGCGGGCCTGGACCAGGCCGACGCCTTCGGTGACGTGCAGGGTCTGCCCGACGGCGTGCGAGTGCCAGGCCGTGCGGGCGCACGGGGCAAAGTGCACCGCGTTGACACGCATGCGGGACGGCTCGGGCTGCGGGGCCGCGATGACGTCAAACCAGACGTCGCCGGTGAACATGTGCCCCGGACCCTTGACGCTCGGCTTCTTGGCTTGGATTTCCACTGGCACTTCCTCTAGTTCAGGGTGGCGGTATCGATCACGAAGCGGTACCGGACGTCCGAGGCGAGGACGCGCTCGTAGGCGTCGTTGATCTTGCCGGCCGGGATCACCTCGATCTCGGCACCCAGGCCGTGCTCGGCGCAGAAGTTGAGCATCTCCTGGGTTTCACGGATGCCGCCGATCATCGAGCCGGCGAAGGAACGGCGGCCGCCGATGAGGGCGAATGCGTTCACCGGGAGCGGCTCGGCGGGGGCGCCGACGTTGACCAGGGCGCCGTCGAGGGCCAAAAGCTGCAGGTAGGAGCTGATGTCGATCGAGGCGCTGACCGTGTTGATGATCAGGTCGAAGCTGCCGGCGAGCTCGGTGAAGGTGTTCTCGTCGCTCGTGGCGTAGTAGTGGTCGGCGCCCAGGCGCAACCCGTCTTCCTGCTTCTTCAGCGACTGGGAGAGGACCGTGACCTCGGCGCCCATGGCGTGGGCGATCTTGACGGCCATGTGGCCAAGCCCGCCCAGGCCGACGACCGCGACCTTCTTGCCGGGGCCGGCGCCCCAGTGGTGCAGCGGCGAGTAGGTGGTGATCCCGGCGCACAGAAGCGGCGCGGCGACGTCGAGCTCGATGCCCTCGGGGATGGTGACCACGAAGTCCTCGGTCACCACCACGTGGGTGGAGTAGCCGCCCTGGGTGATGGTGCCGTCACGGTCGACCGCGCCATAGGTGCCGGTGTTGCCGGAGAGGCAGTACTGCTCCTCGCCGGCCTGGCAGTTGACGCACTCGCCGCAGGAATTGACCATGCAGCCGACGCCGACCCGGTCTCCGACAGCGTGCTTGGTGACGGCGGAGCCGATCTCGGCGACAATTCCGGCGATTTCGTGGCCCGGGACCAGCGGGTAGGACTGGGGCCCCCAGTCGCCGCGGACGGTGTGGATGTCCGAATGGCAGATCCCGGCGAACTTGATCTCGATCAGGACATCATGCGGGCCCACATCGCGGCGCTCAATCGTGGTGGGGACGAGCGGCTCGGTCGCGGAGGGTGATGCGTAAGCGTTGACGGTGAGCAATGAATCTCCTGCTTGTTGGTCTTTGGGGGGTGGTTCCGTCGTTGGGGGTTGTTCAACGGAACACCATCCATCAAACCGTGGATCGCGCCCCCAAGGGAGTCCCTGCTGATAGGGGTACTGGCAGGGTCTCCCTTAGGGGGCCGTAGCGCCTAACGTTGATGCCATGGATAATCGAGACGCGGTCCGCGAGTTCCTTGCCTCGCGCCGGGCGAAAATCTCCCCCGAGCAGTCGGGGCTGCCGGTCTACGGGGCCAAACGCCGGGTGCCTGGGCTGCGCCGCGGGGAAGTCGCCATGCTGGCCGGCGTCAGCGTCGAGTATTACACGCGTTTGGAGCGGGGAAACCTGTCCGGGGTGTCGGAGGGTGTGCTGGAAGCCGTGGCCAGGGCCCTGCAACTCGACGACGCCGAACGGTCCCACCTCTTCGATCTGGCCCGGGCGGCGGCCCCGGGGAGTCGGGCCCGACGTCGTCCCCGGCCTGCGGAGTCCGTGCGGCGGAGCGTTCAGCTGTCGCTAAACGCCATCACCAGCGCGCCGGCCTTTGTGCGGAACGGGCGCATGGACATCCTCGCGGCCAATCCGCTGGGCTACGCCCTGTATTCGGAGATGTATGCGGGCGCCGCCCGCCCGGCCAACCATGCCCGGTTCATCTTCCTGGACGCCCGCTCGCACAGCTTCTACCCGGACTGGCAGCGTGCGGCGAATGACACCGTGGCTATCCTGCGAACCGAGGCCGGCCGGGACCCCTATGACCGCGGGCTGACCGACCTCGTCGGCGAGCTCTCGACCAGGAGCGAGGAATTCCGCACCCTGTGGGCAGCGCACAATGTGCGCGAGCACTACACCGGGGTCAAGAACCTGCACCACCCGGTGGTCGGGGACCTTCACCTGATGTATGAGGCGATGGATGTCTCGGCCGACGCCGGGCTGTCCCTGCTGATCTACACGGCCGAGCCAGGCTCGGCGTCAGAGGATGCATTGCGGCTCCTGGCCAGCTGGGCCTCGACCAACCGGCGGGTCAAGGAAGCCGAGGCCGCTGCCGCTGTAGACAAGGTGTAGGTGCGGACAAGGCTTAGCGGCCCGGACACTGCTGACGAACGCTAGCCGCGCCCCGGCCGCGGCTGTCACGTCAGGGCCGAAATGCCGTCCGTGTATCCGTCGGGCCGGCTGACGCTGGCGGCGAAGTTGCTCAGCCAGGCCATGGCGTCGTCCCGGGACGTGAAGAACTCGTGGGGATACCGGGTGTGCCGGCTCATTGCCGCCGCGACTACTCGGTCCACGGTGCTGGATCCGAGCACCGCAATCGCCACAACACCCGCAGTCTGCGCGAACTCGTACCTGGCCGCCGCGCTGATCTCCACGTCGGTCATTTCAGAGAGCATCGGCATCGGGATTCCCCCGCTGATCTGCTCGACGGCCCGCATGGCGTCCCTGGCGTCGTGGACGTCAACAATGGAGCCGGGCAACCAGACCGATGTGATGATGCCCGCGCTGACGCTCAGCACGTTCTTCCCATTAGCAGCGGCTATATGTCCTGACATCATCGTGACCATTCTAGGCCCGGCCCTCGTGCGCCAAGGCTATGCGGCCCGGTGCGCGTGGCGGACCGCAACGGTGCGTGGCCGGGGCCGCCCTGGCGCCTGCCTAAAGGGGACATGTCCTCCGGCGCTACCCAGACTTCCTGCTTTGCCACGCAATGAACAGGTTCCTCGCCGCGCACCCGGAACGGACATGTCCCGCGGCCAACTTGGGACATGCCCCGTGCTAGGCATGAGCAATGGACACAGTGGGTTTATGTCCATCGCCGGGCGTCAGGGGAGGGCATGTCCCGTGGATTGAGGCTCCGCTGGCCCGGGAAGCCTCCCGTGGGCGCGGGCGTCAGACCTTCCGGTGGATCGACTTATAGCTCAGATAGGCGTTCAAGCCCTCGATGCCGTATTCGGTGCCGAGGCCGGAGTCGTGCCGTCCGCCGAAGGGTGCGGCATGGTTGGAGGCGAAGAAGTTGATGCCCACCGATCCTGTGTCCATCCGGTCCGCGACGGCCAGCGCAGCCTCCGGATCCGTCCCGAACACCAGCCCGCCCAGGCCGAACTCGGTGTTGTTGGCCAGCTCAACCGCCTCATCGACACTGCTGTCGGCGTCGTCGTACTGCAGGATGCAGATCACCGGGCCGAAGATCTCCTCGCGGGAGATCCGCATGTCCGGCGTGACGTCGGCAAACACGGTGGGCTCCACGAAATACCCGCCTTCGAGGCCGCCGCCGAGGGTCGCCGCCCGGCCTCCGGTGGTGGCCCGGGCGCCTTCGGCCAGCCCCGACTCCACGTACTCCAGCACGGTCCGGTACTGCGATTCCGTGGCGCACGGCCCGAAGACGGTCCCGGGATCCAGCGGATCCCCCTGCTTGCCGGCGGCGATCGTGGCGGTGACCATGTCCACCACTTCCTCGTATCGGCTGGCCGGGGCAAGGATCCGGGTGGAGATATAGCAGGTCTGCCCGGTGTTGCGCATGGAGGAGCGGATCAGGACCTTGGACATGGCGTCCAGATCCGCGTCCGGCATCACGATCGCGCTCGACTTCCCCCCGAGTTCCAGGGTGACGGGACGCAGCAGCTCCCCGCAGGCGGCGGCGATCTTCCGGCCCACCGGCGTGGAGCCCGTGAAGGCCACCTTGTCCACGCCAGGGTGTTTGACCAGTGCGTCGCCCAGCCGGCCGGAGCCGGTGACGAGGTTGACCACGCCGGCCGGAACTCCCGCGGCGGCCACGGCGTCGATGATCACCCGGAGGGACAACGGGGTGGGCGACGCCGGTTTGATCACCACCGTGCAGCCTGCCAGCAGCGCGGGGGCCAGCTTGATGACCACGAGGTTGATGGGGAAGTTCCAGGGCGCGATCAGCGCGCACACGCCGATGGGATCGCGCCGGACCACGGATTCACCGCCGCCGCGCGGGAATGCGCGCACGTCGTCGCGCTCGAGATAGCCGGCGAGGGTCGCGAAGTACCGGAAGATGCCCGCGGCGTTCGCTGCCGCGCCGGAGGATTCGGAGACGGGCGAGCCGTTCTCCCGGGTGTTGGTGAGCGAGAGCTCGTCGGCGCGTTTCTCCACTTCCTCGGCGATGCGCACCAGATAGGCGGCCCGCTCGGAGGGCGCGAGCCGCGGCCACTCGCCCTGGAAGGCGCGTTGGGCGGAGCCGACGGCGGCGTCCACGTCCTCCGGAGTGCCGTCCGGGACGGAGCCCCATACTTCGCCGGTGGCCGGGTCGGTGACCGGGTTGCGGCCGGTGCCCCGGGCCGGCGTCCAGGCCCCGTCGATGAAGATGCTGTCCACGTGGGTGTGCGGCAGGGTCAGTGCAGCGCGTGCGGCCAGTGCGGGGGCGGACGACGGCGATGTCGCCTCCCCCGGCGCCGTCCCGCCCGGCGCCGGAGCCCCGGCGGGCATCGAAACGGGCGTCCCGGCGGGGGTGCCGGCGTGGTGCGTGGCGGAGGTCATCGGATCACCGCCGTCTTGAGCAGGGCGGTGGAGCGGGCCAGGTCCGCGACGGCCATGTCGTGCGCCGCCTGGGTAATGAGTTCGGGCACGATTTCCGTGGCCAGCCTGTCCGTGTAGGTGGCCGGGTCCATCCCGAACCAGGAGGATGCCAGGGCGATCCCGGCGTGGTCGAAGCGCCACAGCCTGTCCGCGTCGCGCATCAGCGCGTCCTCCAGCGAGTGGGCCGCGGGGCGGGTGTCGTGGCCGTCGATGATGTCGCAGACCCGCTCCACGAACTCGGCGGAGTAGCCCAGGCCCGGGAGCACGCGTCGGGCGACGTCGCAGCCCTGTTTTTCGTGTTCATAGCGGATCGCGGCCTTGCGCCAGTCGCCGGCGAAGCCTTCGGAGATGATCCGCGATTCGTCCACGTGGGCCCAGCCGGTGTCGTGCAGCAGCGTGGCCACGCGTACGAGCTCGGCATCGGCATCGGGGTAGGCCCGGCAGAGCCGCTCGGCGAAGGCGAGGGAGATCGGTAGGTGGATGTCGTTGCCGCGGGTGCGGGTCTCGTGCACCACGGCACGCCACAGCGGGTCGAGTTCCTCCAGCGCGGCCGGCGTCGTGGCGATCGGGGCGGTGTCCACCGGTCCCGGCGCAGGGACGGGCCGGACCGGGTAGGCGGCGGCAAAATCCGCAGTCGCGGAATCAACAGCCGCGGGATTGGCGTCGGCCCGGTGGGCGGCGGCAGCGGCGGCAGTCCCGGCTGCGCGGCCGGCGTCGGCAACCGGGGTCTTGGGGGTGGTCATAATGCTCCTTCGGGGGCGGCCAGCCGCAGGGCTAGCTGTCCGTCGTGATCGTCTTGAGGGGTGTGGCCGGATCGGCGGCAGCTTCCGCGGGGATGTTCTGGCCCTTGGCCAGGGCGTTCTTGACGGCCATGAAGTCCAGCGGCGCATTGACGCAGTCCGCGGCGATGATCCGGCCTTGGCGGTAGTAGAGGACGCTGAATTTCCCGCGCTCCGCGTCGCGCCGCAGCACGGTCTGGTCGTAGCCATTGCAGAGGCCGGCGATCTGGAGTTTGAGGTCGGCCTGATTGGACCAGAACCACGGGATGCCGGCGTATTCCTCGCGCCGGCCGGTGAGCGAGTAGGCCGCCACCTTGGCGTGTTCGATCGCGTTGTTGACGCTTTCCAGCCGGATCCGCTCCCCCGGCGCCGAGCCGGGCACCGGATTGGGCATGTTGGCGCAGTCGCCGATCGCCACCGTGGTGCCGTCCGAGGCCAGCGCGAAGCGGTCCACGACGATCCCGTTGTCCACGGCCAGGCCGAGCTGTTCGGCCAGCTGGGTGTTGGGGATGACGCCGATCCCGATCAGCACGATCTGTGCGGGCAGCACGGTGCCGTCCTGGAGTTCGACGCCGGACACCGTCCGGTGACCGTCCGCTGGCGTGTCGTTCGCGGTGAAGCGTTTGGCGCTCGTGGCGAGCCGGATGTCCAGGCCGCGGGCGCGGTGTGCCTGCAGGAAGTACTCGGCGGTTTCCTCGCCGACGGCGCGGCCCACCAGTCGCGGGCCGAATTCGAGCACGGTGACGTTCTTGCCCATCTTCTGCAGGCTGGACGCGGCTTCGAGGCCGATGAAACCGCCACCGATCACCACGACATCGTGAGCGTCCCCTACCCGGGCCTTGAGGGCCAGGGCGTCGTCGGCGTTGCGCAGGTACAGCACGCCGTCGAGGTCCCCGCCCTCGATTTCCAGCTTCCGGGCCCGGGCGCCCACGGTAAGGGCCAGGCGTTTGAAGGGGAACTGCCCGCCCGAGGAGGAATGGGCAACGCCGGAGCCGTCCGCTTCCTTATCGATCTTGACGATGTATTCGCCCTTGATCAGGTCCACGTTGTGATCGGCCCAGTATTCGTTGGACCGGAAGATCAGCGATTCGCTCTCCACCGTGCCCTGCAGGAACTCCTTGGACAGGGCCGGGCGCTGGTAGGGGCGGTGGTCCTCGTCGCCGAGCAGGGTGATGTGCTCGTCGAAGCCGAGGGCCCGCAGCGATACCGCGAGCTGGACGCCGGACTGGCTCGCACCGATGATGAGCAACCCGGTGCGGGCCGGGGTGCCCGACGGCGTTGCGTCCTCAGCTGCCGCCGCGGGGGCGGCCTGCTCAACCGCGTTGGTGCCCATGGCTATACCTGGGTTTCCGGGGTGGTGACGAACAGTTCGAACTCATCGGTGAGGCGGAGCTGGCAGGACAGCCGCGAGTTGTCCTCGCGGTCCACGGCGGTGCCGTAGAGCATCTCGTCCTCCATGTCCTCCATCGCCGGGAGCTGTGAGAGGCAGTCCTCGCGGACGAAGACGTGGCAGGTGGCGCAGGACAGCGAGCCGCCGCATTCGGCGACGATGCCGGGGACGCCGTTGCGCACCGCGGTCTCCATGACGGAGTCGCCGGCGTTGCCCTGGACGTCGCGGACGGCGCCCTCGGCGTCGGTGAAATGAACCGTTGGCATTGGTCCTCCTTGGGGATGAACTTGGGGTTGAAGTCGGGAAGTTGGCAAAAAGGGCAGAGTCAGATGAACTGGCGGCCGCCGTCGACCACCATGGTCTGGCCCGTGTAGTAGGAGCTGTCCGGCCCGGCCAGGAAGAGCGCCGCGCCCACGATGTCCTCCGGCTGGCTGGCCCGCTTGATGGCGCCCCGGTCCACCCCGTAGTTCTCGGCGTTCTCCATTAGCCCGTAGCTGGCCTCGGTGAGGGTGAAGCCGGGGGCGATCGCGTTGACCGTGATCCCCCGGCGGCCCAGTTCCTTGGCCATCACCCGGGTCAGGGCCACCACGCCGCCCTTGGAGGCGACGTAGTGGAGCCACTGTTCCGAGCCGCTGAAGATCGTGGCGCTGGAGAGGTTGATGACGCGGCCGCCCTCGGGCAGGTACGGGCTGGCCGCCCGGGTCACGAGCCAGGGCCCCTTGAGGTTCACGTTCATTACCAGGTCCCATTCGGCCGGATCGATGTCCTCGAACGGGCTGCGGGTCACCCCCGCATACACGGCGGCGTTGTTCAGCACGACGTCGATGCTCCCGTTGCCGAAGTCCGCGCAGCTTTTCGCGAGGGCCTCCGTGGAGTCGAGGCTGGTGACGTCGGCGTGGAAGGCGGCCGCCTCGGCCCCGGTGTCCAGGACCAGCTTGGCCGTTTCCTCCGCGCCGTCAAGGTTCACGTCCGCCACCGCCACGCGGTAGCCGCGGCGGCCGAAGCCGAGCGCGAACGCCCGGCCCAAGCCGCCGGCGGCGCCGGTGATCAGGACGGTGCGGGCAGGCCGGCCCGCACCGTCATATTCCGCAGCAGGCATGTTCGAGTCATTCATCCGCTGGTCAGACATGGCTATGGCTGTGGGCCCCGGGCCCGGCGACCTGGAGCTCCGGTTCCCCGGTATCGGGAATCAGCGCGTCGAGGATCTGGACTGTGCCCTTGGTCCCGTCCACCCGCAGCCGCTGGCCGGTCTTGATGGTGGTGGACGCCGATCCGGTCCCGGTCACGGCCGGGAGGCCGTATTCGCGGCAGACGATGGCCGCGTGGCTCATCATGCCGCCGATGTCCGTGACGGTGGCCTTGATCTTGCCGAAGATCGGGCCCCAGGACGGCGCGGTGACGGTGGCGACGAGGATTTCTCCCTGCTGCACCTCGGAGAGCTGGTCCGCGTCGGTGACAACGCGGGCCAGGCCTTCCACGACGCCGGGCGAGGCCGCCATGCCGCGCAGGCCGCCGCCTTCGACCGCTTCTCCGGCGCCCAGCCACTGCTGGACCTGCTCGGTGGTGATGCCCCAGAGCATCCGGGTGAAGGGTTCGGTGATGGATTCCGGCGGGGTGTTCAGCGCCGGGGCCGGGCGGGCGGTCTTGAGCGCGTCCACTATTCCGCGGCGTCGCTCGATCTCCTCCGGCCAGTAGTCGGGACCGATCGGCTTGGCGCCGACGCCCCAGCCGGTGACGAGGTCGAACAGGGCGTCACGGACCTCGTTGCGGCCCAGATAGAGGAGGTCGTCCGGTTCGGTCCAGAAGCCCTCGGCCTGCATCATGCGGCTGAGTTCACGGATCTTGCGCCAGAAGACGCCCATGGTCCAGTGCTCGATGTAGAAGTTGTGGTTCTCCACATACGGGTAGGCGGTGGCGGCGAGCCCGCGCTTGGCGTCGAAGAGGGCCTGGTTTTCGCCTTCCAGGAGGTCCCGGTATTCCTCGATGATGCGGTCGCGTTCGGTGATCAGGGCCTCGACCGGGCGCATGATTTCCTGGCCGTCGTCCACCCGGCGGATGTAGTCCGCGATGTAGCCGAGCGGGATTTCCTGGTGTTCGTTCCAGTACTTGTCGTGGCCGTAGAAGCCGTTGCCCACGGTGAAGTTGAACCACGGGTCCTTCGCGCCCTCGTACTGGGCCATCCAGCGGTCCCCGCCGGGGGCGGCTGCGACGGCTCCCAGGGTGGCGTCGACGTCGTCGGTGTTACCAAAGTGGGACTGCAGCCCGAGTTCGACGGCGAGCTTGGCGAGCTGCTTGAGCTCGTCATCCGGGCGGAAGAGCTCCATGTCCACGCCCTGCACCATGGTGGCGATGGACTGGTCCGGGATGTTGGGGAACACCTGCTTGCAGAAGTTGAAGAAGTCCAGGTAGGCGATGTAGCCGAGGTTGAGGAACTCGAAGTGGTACTGCCAGTTCTGGTAGGCCAACTGGATCAGCCGGTCGTAGCTTTCCAGCAGCTTCTCGGAGCCGTCTTTGCCCTTGCCGGAGAGGATGTCCTCCATGGGGACCATGTCCGGGAGCCTGGGGAAGGAGATGGTTTCCATCTCATCGATGGTGCCCTTGACCTTGACGTGCCACTGCTTGAGGAGCTGCTCCCAGTTCTGGAAGTAGTGGCCCACGCGCTGCTCGAACAGGGGCACGCGGGCGGCGATCTGGTCCGCCGGGACCGGGATGGGCGACATGTAGAGGTAGCCCAGGTGGATGCGGAACTCGATGCCGTTGGCGTTGGGGATCATCAGGTGACGGGCGTTGTACTGGCCCAGGCACTTAACCGCGAACTCGCCGCCGATCGTCTCGAAGGGCTTGAACACGGTAGGCCAGTGCTGGCTGTCGCAGAACCAGAACTTGGCGTCCTCCTGCTCCTTGAGCTTGTCCTGGAAGACCAGATAGTACGGGTAGATCTTTTCCCAGCCCTCGGCGCCGGCGGGAACCGGAAGCTCGGAGGGCTTGGGGAAGGACTTCAGGGACATGGCGGTCCTTTCAATACGGGCTCAGCATTGAGCCTGGGTGACGGAGCGGACTAGCGGGTCAAAACGTCTAGAAGGAGGGCTTGAGCAGCGAAGCGGTGATGCTGCCGAGGCTGAATCCTGGAGCCGACGACGGCGTGGCGGACGACGGCGCGTTGCCGGCCGGCGGCGTCGTGGCAGCGGGTGAGGCGGCGGGTGCGGGGCTGAGTCCGCTGAAGTAGCCGCCGGCAACGGCCGAGGACGGGACAACTGGCTTGGAAGAGTGCACAGTTTCCGGGCGGGACTGCAGCAGGAGCAGGTTTTCGCCGTCCGGCAGATCAGCGTCGAGGGCCCATTCGATGTCCTGCGGGCACTTGTAGTGCTTCTCGGCACGCTTGGCCATCTGCGCGACGGCGGTGAGCTCGGCATCGGTGAGGCTGCGGCGGCCGCGGCGTTCGGCATCGACCTCACGCTCCACCAGACGGCCGGCCGCGGCATCCGGGACGAGTTCGGCATGTTTGTCGCCGAGATGTTCGGAGACGACGGCCAGGGTGACCTTGTCCAGCATGATGTTATCCGGCGTGACCTGGCCCGAAACCACCATCTCCCCGACCCCGTAGGAGGAGTCGATGGTGATCTTGGAGCGGTCGCCGTTGGTGGGGTCCATGGTGATCGCGACGCCGGAGACGCGCGCGTTGACCATCTTCTGCACCACCACGGCCATCGAGAGGCCCTCGTTGGGAATGTTGTTCTTAAGCCGGTAAATGATGGCGCGGGAGGTGAACAACGAGGCCCAGCACTGGCGGATGTGCTCGGTGACCGCCTTGACGCCGTCGAGCCAGAGATAGGTGTCCTGCTGGCCGGCGAAGGAGGCGTCCGGGAGGTCCTCCGCGGTGGCGCTGGAGCGGACGGCCACCGGGACCGGCGCCTCGAAGCGGGCCATCAGGGACTCGTACGCGGTGACGGTGAGTTCGCGCAGGGCCTGCGGCACCTGGCGGGAGCGGATATCCTCGCGGATGGCGGCGGCGACCTTGTCCACCTGGGCCATGTCCTCGGGGTCCAGGCCGGCGAGGAGCTCGTGGATGTCCCGGGTGATGCCGGCTTCCTCCATGAAGGCGTCGAACTGGGCGGTGGTGACCACGAAGCCGGGCGGGACGGGCATGCCGGCGGAGGTCATGGTGACCAGCGAGGCGCCCTTGCCGCCGAGGTTTTCGAGCTTCGGTTCAATGCCGCCGTCGAAGAACTGGATGTATTCGTTGCTGTGCATATTTCTCAGGCCTTCCAGCTGACGGGGACGGTCTCGGGGACGCGGAAGGAGAGGTTCTCGCGGAAGGCGATGGCTTCCGGGTTCTCCAGCTGCAGCTCCGGGGCGAGCCGGGCCACTTCCTCAAGGGCGATTTTGGCCTGGAGCTTGGCGAGCATGTTGCCCAGGCAGTAGTGGATGCCGAACCCGAAGGACAGGTGCTCGCGGGCGTTGGGCCGGGTGATGTCAAAGTCCTCGCCGGCGTCAAACTTCGTGTCGTCCCGGTTGGCCGAGCCCATCAGGAGCAGCAGCTGGGCGCCTTCCTTGATCGCGACGCCGCCGACTTCGGTGTCCTTGAGGGCCTTGCGGCGCCAGCCGACGATCGAGCCCGCGTAGCGCAGGACTTCGTCGATGGCGGCGGGGATCTTCTTGGGGTCCTCCACAAGCTGCTGCCACTGCTCGGGGCGGGCCAGGAGTTCGCGGAGGGCGTTGGAGATCAGGGTGGTGGTGGTCTCGTGGCCGGCGAAGAGCAGGCTGTAAAGGACCGAGGCGATCTCGTGGTCGGAGATTTCGGCGCCTTCCTGTTGCGCCTTGACCAGGTCCGCGGTGAGGTTATCGCCGCCGGACTCGTGGGCCACCCGGACCAGGCGAAGGCATTCCTGCCAGTACTCCACGAGGTTGTGGGCGTGCGGAATCTGTTCCTCGTCGCTGAGGTCGCCCCAGGTCATGGCGGCACGGGAATCGCTCCAGCGCTTGAAGGTGTCCACCTGGGAGACGTCGGCGCCGATCAGGGTCAGGATGGTGATGGTGGGGACGTCGTAGGCGAGGTCCTTGACCATGTCGCCGCGGTGTTCCGGCCGCGCGAGCATCGTTTCGAGCAGCTCGACGACGTTCTGCCGGATGAAGGGCTCCAGGGCCTTGTAGCGGCGGGGCGTGAAGGCCTTCTGGACCACGGCGCGGATGCGTGTGTGCTCCGGCGGGCGGCGGGCGGAGAGGCCCGAGTAGGCGGTGAAGCCGCCGTCGTCCATGATCTTCTTGGCCGCGGCGCCGCGTTCACGGACGGGCGCCTGGGCGTTTTCACTGGAGAAGGTCTCCCAGTCCTCAAAGACGGCTTTGATGTCGTCATAGCGGGAGACGACATAGAGGCCGATCCGCTCGTCGAACATGACGGGCTGCTCGGCCCGGAGTTCGGCGTAGGCGGGGAAGGGATTCTTCATCTGGAACGGCTCGTAGCCGTGGTGCCCGGCGGGGGCTTCGGCGCCGTGCCCGAAGGGACAGCGGCCGGCCGTTTCAGTCGACGATGACATCTGGGCTCCTTGGTGTTCGGTCCCGCCGGCAGCGCCACTGCATGCCGCGGGTTCTTATTCACCAGTGTGGCCCCGATCACGCCGGAATGGCAGGGCTCACTTCCACTGAGCGGAAGCCAGTTGATGCAGGGCCTGTTGCCGCCAGGGATCCCGGCCTAGTCCGTTCCCGCAACATTGCTGCCCAGCAGCGTTTCCAGCGGGATCCGGGCGGTGGCGCGCTCGATCTGCGCCGCGATGCCCCTCAGGACCGGCAGGTGGCGGGTCATCGTGGCGGCCTGGTTGGTGGGCAGCACCAGCCCGATCGCGGCGCCGATCCTGCCGGTATGGAAGACCGGGACGGCGATGGAGCAGGATCCCAGCCGGACCTCCTCGAGGGTGGTGGCGTAGCCCTGCTCCCGGATCTGGGCGAGTTCGGCCGCCAGCTTCTGCGGGTCAACGTGGGTGTGCGCGGTATGCCGCTCGAGCTGCCGGTTCAGGTAGGCGTCGCGGACCCAGTCCTCCTCGAAGGCCAGGATGACTTTGCCGACGGCGGTCGCGTGCATGGGCAGGCGGCCGCCGACGCGGGAGGCCCGCGGCACCCGCTTGGAGCCGTAGACGCGGTCGATGTAGAGCACCTCGTGGCCGGCCCGGACCGCCAGGTGCGCGGTTTCGCCGGTGAGCGAGAAGAGGTCCTGAACGTACGGCCGGGCCGCGTCGCGGAGCTGGCGGCCGGTGTTCTGGGCGAGCTCCCAGAGGCGGATGCCGAGCTGATAGCGGCCGTTGGGCTCCCGCGAGAGAAGGCCCCAGTCAGTGAGCTCGTTGACCAGCCGGTGCGCCGTACTCAGCGGGAGCTTGGATTTTTCGGCGATGTCCGTCAGGCTGAGGGCTCCCCGGGACTTTTCGAAGGCTTCCAGGATGGAGAGGACCTTCGAGGTCACCGTCCTGCCGGGTTCGCGGCTGCCGCCGGCCATCGTGACCTCCTCGTCGGGGATGAGCGTGGATCCGAGTCTAGAACGGAGAGACGGAGTCTGCATGACGGGGAGTTCGCTAGGCGGTCCGCGCCGCCCGGCTAGCATGCATCGATGAATATCAATATACTGATGAATGTGACGCACTCGTTCGCAAGCCGCATCCCCTGGGACAGCTGCCTCAATGAGGACGGCACAGGGTTTCGGCACTGGATCGAACCACCGCAAGAGCCAAGGAGAACTGCATGCCTGCCATCCGAATCTATGAATCCGCTCTCTGCTGCGACACCGGCGTCTGCGGCCCCGACGTCGACCAGTCCCTGGTGGACGTGACCGCAAACGTGCGCCACCTTCAGGGCCTCGGCGCCGACATTGCGCGGCACAATCTGGCCAGCGACCCGCCGGCCTTCGCTAAGGATGAGACGGTCCGCGGCTACATGCACACCGTCGGATCCAAGGGCCTGCCGCTCACTGTCGTAGACGGCGTCACCGTCGCCACCGGCGCCTACCCGAGCAGGGGGCAGTTGCTGACGTTCGCCGGACTCGGCGAAGCGGCAGAAGAGCCGACCCCGCGCCCGGAGTTGGGCCTCACCGAAAAGAAGTCCGGCGGCTGCTGCGGCGGCTCCACGAGCTGCTGCTAAGTTCCGGCGTGAAGTTCCTTGAGAACCTGCCCCGGTTTGTGTTTTTCACGGGAAAGGGCGGCGTCGGCAAGACCTCAGTGGCCTGCGCGACCGCCCTGACCCTGGCAAGAGCGGGAAGGCACGTGCTTCTGGTCAGCACCGACCCCGCGTCGAATGTGGGTCAGGTCTTTGGTGTGACCATCGGAAATACCGTCACGCCCATCCAGGAGGTGCCGGGCCTCTCCGCACTGGAAATCGACCCGGAGCAGGCCGCCGAAGCCTACCGTGAGCGGATCATCGCACCCGTGCGCGGCCTCCTGCCGGAGACCGAACTGGCCAGCATTGCTGAAGGCCTGTCGGGCTCGTGCACCACGGAGATCGCCTCGTTCGACGAGTTCACCAACCTGCTCGCCGACGACCTGGCCTACGCGGAGTATGACCACATCGTCTTCGACACCGCCCCGACGGGCCACACGATCCGGCTGCTGCAACTGCCCGGTTCATGGACCGACTTCCTCGAGACGGGAAAGGGAGATCCGTCGTGCCTGGGCCCCCTCTCAGGGCTCGAGAAGCACAAGCAGGTGTACGCCAAGGCCGTGCAGGCTCTCACCGACCCGGCCCGGACACGCCTTGTCCTGGTCAGCCGCGCGCAGACATCATCCCTGACGGAGATCGAACGAACCTATCTGGAACTGGGCGAGATCGGCATCGGCGGGGGTTACGTCGTCCTCAACGGCGTCCTGCCGCCCGCTGCCGGCGAGGAGGAACTCGCGCAGGCCCTGCGCGCCCGGGAAGCTGCCGCCGTCGCCGCCATGCCCGGCTCGGTTGCCGCCCTTCCGCGCGACGTTCTGGATCTGAAGCCGGGCAACATGGTCGGCATTCCGGCCCTCGAGACCTTGTTCGCGGCCGCCGGGGCCGGCATGCCGCCCGGCGCGGCGGCGGACGCCGAGGTCGAAGATGCCCCGCTGGCTGCCCTGGTGAACGAAGTGGAGCTCGACGGCCACGGTCTCGTGATGTGCATGGGGAAGGGCGGGGTCGGGAAGACCACTGTCGCTGCCGCCATCGCCGTCGCCCTCGCGAAACGGGGACACCCGGTCCACCTGACCACGACAGATCCGGCTGCCCATCTGACCGAAACGTTGCAGGGATCCACCCCGGGCCTGAAAGTCTCCCGCATTGATCCGGATGCGGCCATCCAGGAATATCGAAGCCACGTGATGGAGACCAAGGGCCGGAGCCTGGACGACGAAGGCCGCGCGGCGCTGGCCGAGGACCTCATGTCCCCGTGCACGGACGAGGTGGCCGTGTTCCGGCAGTTCTCCAGGGTGGTCCAGGAATCCCGCCGCCACTTCGTGGTGATCGACACGGCGCCGACCGGCCACACACTGCTGCTCCTGGACGCCACGGGGTCGTACCACCGCGAGATCTCCCGCCAGGTCGGCGACACGATGGGGTTCGTGACACCGCTCATGCGGCTTCAGGATCCGGCACAGACCAAGGTTGTCCTCGTCACCCTGGCTGAGACGACACCTGTGCTCGAAGCCGAGGTTCTGCAGGATGATCTGGAAAGGGCGGGCATCCATCCGTGGGCCTGGGTCATCAACAACTCGATCGCAGCCGCACACCCGCAGTCGCCGTTCCTGCGGGCCCGCGCCGCGAGCGAGATCGAACAGATCGCGAAGGTGCACACGTTGACAGACCGGGTCGCCCTCATTCCCATGCTGTCCGGAGAGCCTGTGGGTGAAGACAGATTGTCGGCGCTGACCGCTCTCAGCACCCAGCCTGCCTGACCCGCCTCATCGGGCCCGCCGCACCGTGTGCGGCGGGGCCGTTGCCTTCCCGGTTAGCCGCCCAGGCGCTCGGCCAGCAGGGCTTCGATGTCCTGGGCGGTGGCGTCCAGCCTGGCAATCGTGTCACGCTGGATCGCCCGCAGGTACTCAGCATCCGACTCGCCGTCCTGCACCCAGTCCTCATCGCCGGGGGCGTCCATCGCCTGGCGCGTGTTGGCGGTTGCTGCCTTGATGTTCTCCAACATGGCACGCAGCCGGTCCTCGGTGGTGGGAGTCCTGGCATTCATGGTGTCCTCCTGGGTCGCGGCCGCAATGTCAGCTCTTGGGACTACCTTTGCCCCCGTCGTGCCCCCAGCGCAAGAACTAAAGGGCCTGTGTGCGCCGTTCGATCAGGACCGTGTCCCGCCACTGGCCGGCGGCAGGGCCGCGGGCCATCCGGGCAATCTTTTCCCGTCGCCCCACAACCCTGAAACCATGCGCGAGGTGCAGTTTCAAGCTCGGTTCGTTCTCAGGAAAGATGCTCGCCTGGATGGTCCAGATGCCGCGCTCTTCCGTCGAGGCGATCAGGGACCGGAGGAGGACTGATCCTATCCGTTGGCCGCGGGCGGCCTCGGACACGTAAATGGAGTGTTCCACGACGCCGGAGTACACGGGACGGGTGGAAACGGCGGAGACCGCCGCCCAGCCGAGGACGCTGCCGTCGACCGCCTGCGCCACGAGGCGGTGGTCGGTGAGCCGCGAATCATCGAAACTGGGCCAGTCCGGCACCGCGGACTCGAACGTTGCCTGCCCGGTCGCGATTCCCTCGCCGTAGATCCGTTGGACCTCGGGCCAGTCTGATTCCTGCATCGGACGGACCGTGAGGTCGGGCTCCGAAGTGCGACTCACAGGGAGGCCAGGAGGCCGGCCGTCTGCTCTATGGCGCCCGGAACGAGGGAGTAGTAGGCCCAGGTGCCGCGCTTTTCGCGGTGCAGCAGGCCGGCGTCGACCAGGATCTTCAGGTGGTGGGACACGGTAGGCTGCCCCAGGTCCAGTGGCTCGGTGAGATCGCAGACGCAGGCTTCCCCGGCTCCGGCACCCTTGACGATGGAGAGCAGCCGCAGCCGGTTCGGATCGGCCAGCGCCTTGAAGACCAGGGCTTTCTGCTTCGCCTCCTCGGCACCCAAGGCAGGCACTCCTGCCGGGGCGCAGCAGGATTCATCCGTGGCCGGCTCGAGTATAGGCAGGGAGTTCATGTACCCATTATGCCTTGATATTGACAATCATCAATGTTAGGCGGAGCCCCCGGACGGGAGGGGCTGGGGCGCATGCCGCGTTGGGGTGGAGACGCAGACGGGTCGGCCCGCCAGGGGCGGCGACGGCTAGGATCTGGCCGCTTCGGAACTGCGCGGGAGAACGGCGTCGTCCGCGGTGCGGGCCGCGGAGGGGAACAGGATCAGGAGGAGGCCAAGGCCGACTGCTGTGCCGACCAGCTGCGCCACGACGAAGCCGGGGACGGAGGCCGGTGCGATGCCGGCGACGGTGTCGCTGAAGATGCGGCCGACTGTGACCGCCGGGTTCGCGAACGACGTCGAGGACGTGAACCAGTACGCGGCCCCAATATAGGCGCCCACCGCCGGCGCGGCGAGTACGCCGCGCGAGGTGGCCGCGAGGGCGAAGATCAGCAGGATCAGACCGGCGGTGGCGATAGCCTCGCCCAACAGATGCCCTGGGGTTGCGCGCTCCTTGTCAGAGATGGACGTGCCCACCTCGAACATGGCGTTCGCGACCACGCTGCCCATGACCGCACCCACGGTCTGGGCAACCACGTAAGTGCCAAGCTCGGGAAGGGTCAGCCCGGCGCCGCTGCGTCGACCCAGGATCCAGTCGGCGAGGGAGACCACAGGATTGAAATGCGCGCCGCTCACGGGTCCGAGCACCAGAATCAGCACCGTCAGGCCCAGCACCGTGGCCGTGCTGTTCTGGAGCAACTGCAGGCCAACGTCCCCGGGGGAGAGTTGCTGCGCGGCGATTCCGGAACCGACGACGATCATCACGAGCAAGCTGGTGCCGAGCAGTTCAGCGACGGCACGACGCCACAGCGGAGGTTGGTGGGAAGTCATGGCAACAGCTTGACCGATAGAATTTACTCAGTCAAAATTGAATCAATGACTATTGAGGAAATCCAGGATCTTCGGGCGAGGGCAGCCAAACATGCGGCCCTCGCCGATCCCGCGCGGCTGCGCATCGTTGACCTGCTGACCCTGGGTGACTTCTCCCCCACGGAACTGCAGGCAGAGCTGGGGATGCCGTCGAATCTGCTGTCCCACCACCTGCGCGCCCTGGAAGATGCAGGACTGGCAACCCGCCACCGCTCCGAGGCCGACAGGCGCCGCAGCTACACCCGGCTTGCCGCCGGCGCCTTGGAGGGCCTGGTGCCCGGCGCGGAACACGGGGCCCGCCGCGTCCTGTTCGTCTGCACGAAAAACAGTGCACGGTCCCAGTTGGCCGCCGCACTGTGGCAGCAGGTCAGCGAAATCCCGTCCGCGTCGGCAGGAACGCATCCCGCGGACCGCATCGCCCCAGGTGCCATCGAAGTCGCCCGGCGTCACGGCGTGGACCTCGCCGACCTTCCTCCGCGCAACCTGGAGCAGGTGGCAGGGGACGGGGACTTCGTCGTGACCGTCTGCGACAATGCCCATGAGGAGCTGCCCGGACTGGGCGGCGTGCACTGGTCAGTGCCGGATCCGCTGCGCCTGGGCACCGAGGAAGCCTTCGAAAACGCCTTCAATGACATCGCCCACCGGATCAATGACCTCGCGCCGCGCGTGCTCGCCGCCTGATTACCCGCCCCTGACCGCCCACTCCTTCCCGCTGCGGACAAGGGGCATGTCCCGGCGGTTCATCGAACGCCGGCCGGGATGCCCGACGGGGGCGGTGAAGGCGACTTTGCAAATATTGACAATCATCAATCTATAGTCCGATACTTTCTGCATCGATCATCATCAATGTTCTGCTGAGCGCTGCACGTGTCGGGCACAGGACCTCAACCAGACCGCGACGCACCCGTCACCCAACTGATTCCAGGAGAAACCCCGTGAGCACCGAAACCGCCAAGAAGCCCTCCGTCCTGTTCGTCTGCGTCCACAACGCCGGCCGCTCCCAAATGGCCGCAGCGTTCCTCACCGCCCTCGGCCAGGGCCAGATTGAGGTCCGCTCCGCCGGTTCCGCCCCGGCGGACAAGGTCAACCCCGCAGCCGTCGAGGCCATGGCGGAACTTGGCATCGACATGTCCGCCGAAATCCCGAAAGTCCTCACCACCGAGGCCGTAAAGGAATCCGACGTCGTGATCACCATGGGCTGCGGCGACACCTGCCCGATCTTCCCCGGCAAGCGCTACGAGGACTGGGAGCTCGAAGACCCGGCCGGCCAGGGCGTCGCCGCCGTCCGGCCGATCCGCGACGAGATCAAGGGGCGCATCGAGGACCTGATCGCCTCCCTCGCCCCCGCCAAGTAACCGGCCCCCAAGGAGGACCGCCATGAGCGCCGACGTCGTCACCGCCGACATCGTTAGTACAGAACAGCTGATCATCATCGGATCCGGCCCTGCCGGCTACACCGCTGCCATCTACGCCGCCCGCGCCGGCCTCAAGCCGCTGGTCATCGCCGGAGCCGTCACCGCCGGCGGTGCCCTCATGAACACCACCGAGGTGGAGAACTTCCCCGGCTTCCCGGCCGGCATCCAGGGTCCGGAGCTCATGGACGGGCTCCAGCAGCAGGCCGAGAAATTCGGCGCGCAGGTCGTGTTCGACGACGTGACCGAGGTCCGGCTCACCGGTCACCTCAAGCGCGTGGTCACCGCTGCGGGGCAGGCCCATGAAGCGCCCGCGGTCATCCTCGCCACCGGGTCCGCCTACAAGGAGCTCGGCCTGCCGGAGGAGAAGAAGTTCAGCGGCCACGGCGTCTCCTGGTGCGCTACCTGTGATGGCTTCTTCTTCCGTGACCAGGACATCATCGTGGTCGGCGGCGGCGACTCGGCGATGGAGGAAGCGACGTTCCTGACCCGCTTCGGCAAGACCGTGACCGTCGTCGTGCGCAAAAACGAGCTGCGGGCCTCCAGGATCATGGCCCAGCGTGCCAAGGACAACCCCAAAATCCATTTCGCCTGGAACTCCGCGGTCACCGGGATCCACGGCAACGGAAAGGTCACCGGCGTCACCCTGACCGATACCGTCACCGGGAAGACACGTGAGCAGGCGGCCACGGGGATCTTCGTCGCGATCGGCCACGTGCCCCGCACCGAACTGCTGGCCGGCCAGGTGGACCTCGATGCCGAGGGCTACATCAAGGTCGACTCCCCGACCACAGTCACCAACCTGACCGGAGTCTTCGCCTGCGGGGACGCCGTCGACCACCGCTACCGCCAGGCCATCACCGCCGCCGGCACCGGTTGCGCCGCCGCCCTCGACGCCGAACGCTACCTCGCCGCGCTCGAGGACGCGGACAGCATCGCCACCGCCCTGGTGGAGGACCCCACCCACTCTTGAACTGCACGCAGCACCCCGCCTCCCGGCCTGCCCAACTAGCTCGCAGCAGGGGCCGTTTTGAGCCCTCAAAACGGCCTTAAGTGAGAGCTAGTTGGGTGCCGGACCGCAACCCCACCGGATGAAACAGAGGACACCATGGTTGTAACCACTACGCTTCCCGTAGCTGTCATCGGAGCCGGGCCCATCGGCCTCGCCGCGGCAGCGCACCTGCTCGAGCGCGGCCTGCAGCCGCTCATCCTCGAGGCCGGCCCGACGGCGGGCGCCGCCATCGAGCAGTGGCGCCACATCCGGCTCTTCTCTCCGTGGCAGTACAACACCGACGCCGCCGCCGTCCGCCTGCTCGCCGGCACCGGCTGGGAAGCACCTGAGCCGACGGCGCTGCCCACCGGCGGGGACCTCATCGACCAGTACCTCACCCCGCTCGCCGCGCTCCCGGCGATCGCGTCCCGACTCCACACCGGCGCCCGCGTCGTGGCAGTGACCCGGCAGGGCATGGACAAGACCCACAGCCGGAACCGCGACACCGCCCCCTTCGTGGTCCGGGTCGAACACGCCGACGGCGAAGTCCGCGACTACCAGGCCGCAGCTGTCATGGACGCCTCCGGCACGTGGTCCACCCGGAACCCGCTCGGAACCTCGGGCCTGCCCGCCGTGGGAGAAGCTGCCGTGGCCAACCACGTCTCCTCACCCCTGCCGGACGTCTTGGGACGCGACCGTGAGACGTTCGCCCGGCGCCGGGCCGTCGTCGTCGGAGCTGGGCACTCGGCAGCCAACACCCTCCTCAACCTCGCCGAGCTCGCAGCCCAGGTGCCCGGGACGAAGATCGTCTGGGCGATCCGCGGCGCCTCCGCGGCCAAGGTCTACGGCGGTGGCGACGCCGATGGGCTGGCCGCCCGCGGCCAACTCGGCAGCCGGCTCCGCAGCCTCGTCGAGTCCGGTGCCGTGGAACTTCACACCGGCTTCGGGATCGCCTCCCTTGCAGCGTCCGACGGCACCGTCACCTTGACCTCTACGGACGGCCGCACCCTGGAGGCCGACGTCGTCGTTCCGGCCACCGGGTTCCGCCCCGACCTGGGCATCCTCCGGGAACTCCGGCTGGAACTGGACCCGGGCGTCGAGGCCCCGCGTGACCTCGGCCCGCTGATCGACCCCGAATTCCACTCGTGCGGCACCGTGGAACCGCACGGAGCCAAGATGCTCGCCCACCCCGAGCAGGACTTCTACATCGTCGGCATGAAGTCCTACGGCCGCGCCCCGACCTTCCTGCTCGCCACCGGCTACGAGCAGGTCCGCTCCGTCGCCGCGGCCTTGGCCGGGGACCGGGAAGCGGCCGACACCGTCCAGCTCGAACTCCCCGAGACCGGCGTCTGCTCCTCGGACATCGGCACCAGCTGCGACGTCCCGGCGGCCACTGCGGGGTTCGTGGCTGAAACCTCCGGCGGATGCTGCGGAGCCCCTGAGCCTGTGCTCGTCGGTTTCCCCACCGGGCTGGCCCACGGCCGCTCCGGCGAGAACTGACCTCGTTCAGTTGCAGGACAATACCGAGGTCCTGCAACGGATCAGTGCGCGGCTGGCAGACCCGGCCGGCCTGCCCGTCGCGGCCGTGCGGATCATCCGTGATGAGATCCATGACCGGGTCAAGGCACTGACAGCAACACTGCTCAACAACCCGGCTCAGACAAGGAAGAATTAGACACATGACCCAGACCGCGAAAAAGCCCAGCATCCTGTTCGTCTGCAGCAAGAACGGCGGCAAGTCCCAGCTCGCTGCCGGGCTCATGAAGCAGCTCGCCGGCGACGGGATCACCGTCCATTCCGCAGGCACCAAGCCGGGTGCGTCATTGAACGCCCAGGCCGCGGAGTCCCTGGCCGAACTTGGTATCGACATCGCGGGTGAACACCCCAAACCGGTCACCGACGCGGTCCTGGAGGCCGTGGATGCCGTGATCGTCCTGGGCACCGAAGCCAAACTGGAACCCCGCGACGGCACCCGTTTCGAGGTCTGGGAAACGGACGAACCCGCCGAGCGCGGTATCGAGGGCATGGACCGCATGCGCCTGGTCCGGGACGACATCAAGGCCCGGGTCCGGAAGCTGCATGCGGAGCTCACTGGGAACTAGGCCATGCCCGTCCCGGCGCTATCCCGCACACTGGCCCCGGAGGGTGCAGTGTGCGGCTGCCTCGCCGCGCGAAGCGCTGAGGGTGTGCATTCCCGTGCCGGATGAGGCCTGGCAGGACGGTCCAATCGTGCTCTGTGTCGAGTGGATGTTTCCGGAGCATCTGGTCCGCACGGCCGCTGATCTCGCGAGCGCGCTGGGACAGCACCTTGTCTGCGCCTTTGTAGACCCCTCCAGTTTCCTGACGGAATGGGAGCCGGACGGCATCCGGACGGCGCATTCACTCGACCCGGTGGTGAAAGAAGAGACCGATTTTCCGTCCGGGCAGCTGCTGCGGAACCTTGAAGCGGTCCTCGGACAGCCCGGGGAGTCGTGGTCCTTCCGCGTCCTCAACGGAGACGTCGCCAAGGCCCTTGGCCGTCTGGCGGACAACGTCGGCGCATCATTGCTGATCGTGGGCGCCGAGCGACCTGGAGCCTTGGCGTGGATGGACAGGCTCCTCGAAGGATCGGTTGCCGCGGCCCTGGTCAGCCGCCGGGAGTGGCCGGTCCTCGTCATTCCGGACACCACAGCGTAGCCCCGCCCGCGTCCGTTCCGCAGCGGGAAACGGGGGTCACCGGATGATGCGACCATCGTGGATGACAGTCCTCGGCCTGTTCTGGTCCCAGAGAACTTCCGGGTCCGCAAAGGGGTCGCCATCCAGGATCACGGCATCGCCTGCCATCCCGGAGCTGATGCCCCCGATGCTTGGATCCTGAAGGAGTTCCGCGTTTACTGAGGTCAGTGATCTCAGCGTCTCCAGGACGCCTGCCGCCTCGATCTGAAGCCGAATGCCGACGAGCTGATCGTCCTCGAGGTCCCCCATCAGGTCGGATCCGAAGCCGACTTTGACTCCGGCCTGCAGGGCCAGTTCCACAGCGACCTTCCCGGCCTCAAGTACCTCGGCGTTCTTGGCCTGGGATACGGGGTTCAGACCCAGATCTGCTCCCCTTCTGCTCATGGCATCGTAGGCGGCAAGCGTCGGCACGAGGAAGCTACCGTGCTCGGCCATCAGCTGCGCGGTGTCCCGGTCCAGGAGATTCCCGTGTTCTATGGAACGTACCCCGTTTTCCACTGCATGCCTGATTGCCTCGGGCGAATACGCATGGGCTGCCACGTAGCTCTTGCGCCGGGTGGCCTCGTCCACCACCGCCCGGACTTCTTCCGCTGAATACTGCGGCAGCCGGATGGGATCCGTCAGGGACACGACCCCTCCGGAGGCCATGATCTTGATGGCGTGGCTTCCCGTGCGGAACCGTTCACGGACTGCCTTGCGCAGATTGTCCACTCCGTCCACTACGGCACACATGTGACCGTGATCGAAGCAGACGTCCAGGTCCGCGGACCGAGGATCGCCATGGCCGCCGGTCTGGCTGAGTGCAGGGCCCGTGTAGTAGTACCTCGGCGCCGTGACCAGGCCGCTATGGATGGCGCGGGCCAGCCCCCTGTCCCCGCCGGCCACATCGCGCACGGTAGTGAATCCCCGCCGCACTGCGGCGCCCAACCGGCGCGCCCCCACCAAGGCTGCGTAGCTCAGGAGCGAGCGCTCAACCTCAAGGCCGCCCAGTCCCACGGCGTACGCGTGAAAATGTGCATCGATGAGACCGGGCACCACCACCCTGCCGCCGGCGTCGATCACCTCACCTTCGGGGATGACGTCGCCGATCTCCTGAATAAGCCCGTCCCGGAACACGATGGATCCTCGCGCCAGCTCGGGCGAATGTCCGTCAAAGATCCGGGCATTCTGGATGGTCAGAGAGGGTGCGTTGGTCATGGTGACGACTCCTCGGGAGGGACGTTGGTGGTTGCGGCAACTCGTCGGATCGGCGCCCTAGGTGCCGGCCGGCTCCGTGGAACCGCGCACGATCAGTGAACTTTGGAGGATCAGCTGGGGCTCTTCCAGGCCCTTGCCCTCCATGAGCCGGAGGAGCTGTTCGCCGGCCTTGGCCCCCAGGGCGTCGCCGGGCAGGTGGACGCTGGTCAGACCCGGGCTGGACGTGGCCGAATACGGCAGGTCGTCGAAGCCTGCCACGGCCAGTTCCTGCGGAATGCGGACACCGGCCACCCGGGCTTCCTGCAGCACCCCGTAGGCATGGGTGTCGGTGGCGCAGACGACGGCGGTCACGCCGTCCCGCTGCCAGGCCGGCCACGCCGCGGCGAACGCTGACGCGGCCGCGCCCACGTCAATGGTGGTGCCGATGACATGGTCCGGTGCCACGGCGATGCCCAGTGCGGCGGACTCGGCCAGGAACGCCGCCCGGCGGATCTCGAAGGTCGCGGTGCCGGTCACGCTGTCCACGTACGCCGCCCGTTTGTGGCCGGCGTCCGCCAGGTGCCGGGCCAGCAGGCGGGCTCCATGGCCGACGTCGAGGTTCACCGAGGGGGCGAAGGACTCCAGGCCCGGGGCGTCCAGCAGGACCAGCGGTCCCGCGACGGACAGCTCGTCCAGGAACGCCGCGCTGGGCGCGTCCACCAGCAGCCCGGCCGGCCGCAGGGCCAGCAGCCGGCGGACGTCGTCGACGCGTGGAAACTCCCCGGCGTCCGTGACGGAGAGCAGCAGCTGGTAGTCGGCGCCCAGGGCGCCGCGGACGCCGGCAATGACCTTGGCGAAGAAAGGGTTGGAGATGTCCGGGGCCACGAGAATGACGATCGAACTGATGCCTTTGGCCAGGGAACTGCCGATGCTGTCCACCACATAGCCGAGTTCGGCAATGGCTTCCTGGACCCGCGAAATGTTGTCCTCCGACACCCTCCCCCGGGTTTTTCCGTTGGCCACAAGGGAGACCGTTGCGGTGGAGACCCCGGCCCGCGCGGCCACCATGGCCGCAGTGACGCGCGGGGTGCGCCCGCGAAGTTCTTGCACGTGATCGCCGGATTCCATACCTCGATCGTATCCGGGAGCGGCCGGATGTATGCGCCGCAATACATCAAGCGCTTGACGTCATGAACGTTAAGCGCTTGACGTATCTCTCGGCAGAGTGCCAAACTCTCACTGAACGCTTTAGTGCACCGCCCCGGCGGACCCCCAACGACGTGGAGATATACGTGGATCCCATCACCTTGAAACCGGAACGCCGGAAGATCATCCTGGACTGCGACCCGGGACATGACGACGCCGTGGCCATGCTGCTGGCTCACGGCAACCCGGACATTGAGCTCCTGGCCGTCACAACGGTCGTCGGCAACCAGACCCTCGAACGGGTCACCCGCAACGCCCTCTCGGTCGGCACGATTGCCGGCATCACCGGTGTCCCCTTCGCCGCCGGCTGCGATCGGCCGCTGGTCCGCAGCATCGAAACCGCCCCGGACATCCACGGTGAGAGCGGTATGGACGGCCCCGCCCAGCCAGAATCGAACATCGAACTGGACCCCCGCCACGCCGTCGACCTCATCATCGACACCGTCATGGCGCACGAGCCGGGTACCGTGACCCTGGTGCCCACGGCCGGACTGACCAACATCGCCATGGCGGCCCGCAAGGAACCGCGCATCGTGGAACGCGTGAAGGAAGTCGTCCTCATGGGCGGCGGCTACCACGTGGGCAACTGGAGTGCCGTGTCCGAATTCAACATCATCATCGACCCCGAGGCCGCACACATCGTCTTCAACGAGCCCTGGCCGGTGGTCATGGTGGGCCTGGACCTCACGCACCAGGCCCTGGCGACCCCCGAGGTCGTGGAAAAGATCGCTGCCGTGGGCACCCGGCCCGCCCAGTTCGTGCTGGAACTGATGGAGTTCTTCACCAAGACGTACAAGGACGCCCAGGGCTTTGACTACCCTCCCGTCCACGACCCCTGCGCGGTGGCCTACGTCGTCGATCCCACCGTCATGACCACCCGCAAAGTGCCGGTGAACATCGAACTGCAGGGCCAGCTGACGCTCGGCATGACCGTGGCCGATTTCCGGGCCCCGGCGCCGGCGGACTGCCACACCTCCGTGGCCGTGGACCTCGACCACGGGAAATTCTGGAACCTCGTCACGGACGCCCTGGTGCGCATCGGCGACGTGGACCCGTCCGCCGCCGTCAGCGTCGACGCAGGAGCGGCCAACTCATGAGCACCCTGACCTACGAACCCAAGACCACGCGCGGAAGCGTCACCGCCCTCACCGCCGCACTGCTGACGGCCTGCGTTGCCTTCCAGCTCAACGCCTCCATGCTCAGCCCCGCCCTGGTCACGATGGGCACCGAACTGCACACGGACCAGGCCGTGATCGGCCTGTCCCAGACCTGGTTCTTCACCGCCGCAGCACTGTTCTCCCTCTTCCTGCCACGCCTGAGCGACATTGTGGGACGCAAGAAAATTCTGCTGGGCATGATGGTGATGATGGCCGTCGGCTCCCTGATCGCGGCCATGGCCCCGGACATCACGTGGCTCTTCGTCGGCCGCATCGTCCAGGGGGTCAGCGGCCCCACCGTGCCGCTGTGCCTGATCATGCTGCGCTCGGCCGTCAGCGACCCGCGCAAGTACGGCGCCCTGATGGGCCTCATCACCGCCGTCAACGGCGGGGTTGCCGGCGTGGACTCGTTTGTGGGCGGCTACTTCGCCGAACACTTCGGGTTCCGCAGCATATTCTGGCTCATGGTCGCCCTGGCAGTCCTGGCCGCGGCTCTCGTCGCCGTCCTGGCCGGCGAAAGCAAGCCGGCAGTCGGCACCAAAATGGACTGGCCCGGCGTGTTCTTCATCGTGATCGCGGTCGGCGCCCTGCTGACCGCCCTCAACGAAGCCTCGAAACTGGTCAGCGCATTTTCTGCCGGCACACTCACCCTGGCCATCGCCTTGGTCGCCGTGGCCGCGATCGCCTTCTGCGGTTTCTGGATCGTGGAAAAGCGCACCCCGCAGCCGATGGTGGAAACCGCGCACCTGCGCCGGCGCTCCACCTGGGCGCCCTTGTTGACCACCACCCTGACGATGACCGGCGTCTTCGCGGTCATCAACGGGATCGTTCCCGCCTACGTGCAGGCCACGGCCCCCGGCTTCGGCGTGGGCCCCACCGAGATGTCGCTGATCATCCTCACCCCCTATGCCCTGCTGGGCTGGATCGTCGGCCCGATCACCGGCCGGCTGGCCCCGGTTCTTGGCTACACCAAGGTTCTGCGGATCGGCATGGTCGGCAGCGTCGTGGCCCTGGCCATCATTGCCTTCTTCGGCCTCAGCAGCCTGCCGATGATGATTGCCGGAACAGCGTTGCTGGGCATCATGTACGCGGGCACAGTCAACATCATGCTCAACGGCCTGGGCGTTGTCCTCTCCCCCGAAGGCAACCCCGGCTTCCTCCCCGGCATGAACGCCGGCGCGTTCAACCTGGGTGCGGGCCTGAGCTTCCTGGTCCTCCCGGCGGCGCTCGTGGCCTCCTCCGCGTTGGGCGACGCCCAGGCTTCCTACCTGACCGCGATCGCGGTGGGCCTTATCATCACCGTGGCGGCATTTGCTGCTTCACTGCTGATTCCCAAGCCCGTGGAAGCTGAGGCGAAGTGACCATCGCGACTCCTGCCCCGATCGTCGTCGTCGGCTCGCTGAACGCGGACCTGACCATCTACTGCGAGCGGCTACCGCTTCCCGGCGAAACGGTGCACGGGAACGGTTTTGCGGTGAACCCGGGAGGCAAGAGCGCCAACCAGGCCGTCGCCGCGAGCAAGCTCGGCGGCCGGGTCGTGCTGATCGGCGCGGTCGGCGACGACGCCAACGGCACCATGCTCCTGGCCTCCACCGCCGGGGCGGGCGTGGATGTTTCCCGCGTCCGCCGCTCCCCCGAGGCGGCCACCGGCGTCGCCGTCATCTCCGTGGACGCGAGCGGTGAGAACAACATCATCATCTCGGCCGGTGCCAACGGCACGCTGGCGCCGGAGGATGTTGCCGGCTCAGCCGACGTGTTCGAACGCGCATCGGTGGTGTGCCTGTGCCTCGAGGTTGGCCTCGACACCGTTGAAGCGGCGGCCCGGTTGGGGCACGACGCCGGCGCAACCGTCCTGCTCAACCTGTCGCCTTACGCCGAGATCCCTGCGAGTCTCGCCGGCCTCTGCGACGTTCTGCTCGTGAATGCGCACGAGGCGTCGCTGTTTCTGGGCGGCACCGCCGTGCCCGACGCCGGCGCGGACACGGCGGCGTGGGCGCCGGTCCGGAGCAGGTTTGCCGATCGCGGACTGCAGCGCGTTGTGGTCACCTTGGGCGCTGACGGCTCCGTGGTCCTGGACTCGGGTGCCGGCGCCGGGGGCCACGTCACCCGGATTGAACCCATCAGGGTCAACGCCACGGACACCACCGGCGCCGGCGACGCCTTCACGGGGGCCGTCGCGGCACGCCTCGCTGCCGGGGAATCGCTCCCGGCCGCTGCCGCCTTCGCCTCGGTTGCCGCCGCCCTGGCAGCGACCAGGAAAGGGACGCAAACGGCCTACCCGGAAGTGGCGGACGTCGAGGCAATGCTGGCGTAGCGGCCGCCCAGCTGGCTGGGAGCGCCACCGGGCCGGGCGCCGCAGATCATGTCTGCGGCGCCCGGCCCTGGTTAAGCACGCAAGCAGGGCCGGGGCCGCTTGGCCGAGCAACAAGCGCCTGCACAGCACAGCCCTTTCAAACTAGGGCGCTGTTGCACTTACCCCAGAAAGGCCCACAATGGTTCGATCGGATAGGAGTATCTGCCGGGCGATGGCGGCCGCGACTTACTGGAGCGTCAGTGGCGAGCGTCTTGACCTTTTCGGCCGGAAAGCAAGCGAACTTGTACCGACTAATGATGGGGCTCCTCGGCATGATCACTTTGCGCAAACACGTCCTCCCCTCGGTCCTCGCGGTGGTTCTGCTCTCGACGTCGGCCTGCACCTCCGAGACCGCGGCCGGCACCCCGACCGGCAGCGCGAGCAGCAAGCCCGCCAAATCCGCCAGTGCTGCGCCTTCCCGGCCCGCTGTTCCGCCGCTGGATCCGGTGAGTCCTGTGGACGCGCGTACGGTGCTGGCCGCGTTCAAGTCCCGGGGCATGGTGGACCACCTGAAGGCCCTGCAGCAGGTTGCTGATGCCAATGGCGGCAACCGTGCCTCGGGCACCTCCGGGTATGAGGAATCGGCCCGCTACATCGAGGAGCAGTTGCGGGCTGCCGGGTACTCACCGGTCCGGCAGACCTTCAGCTTCAAAGGGGAGGGACGGGGCAAGCCGAAGGTGGAGTCGTTCAACATCCTGGCCGACACGGAGGGCAGCGCCGAGCGCACCGTGGTGGTGGGCGCGCATCTGGATTCCGTGAAGGACGGTCCGGGAATTGACGATAACGGCAGCGGGGTGGCAGCGGTCCTTGAGACCGCCCGGTGGATGAAGGAGTCCGGGATTACGCCGGCCAATAGGGTCCGGTTTGCGTTCTGGGGTGGGGAGGAGGACGGCCTCTACGGGTCCCAGCACTATGTCGATTCGCTGAGCACGGAGGAGCGCAGCCAGACCCCGGCATACCTGAATGTGGACATGGTGGCCTCGCCCAACGGTGTGCGGTCCGTGCACGACGGCGACGGTACGGATTTCGGCCACGCCGGGCCGGCCGGGTCCAAGGGGATCGAGGACATCTTCTTCCGCTTCTTCAAGGAGAACTCGCTCCCCGCCGAAACCACGCCCTTCGATGGCGGTTCCGACTACGACGCCTTCCTGACGGCCGGCATTCCGGGCGGCGGGCTGTTCACCGGTGATGAGAAGAAGAAAACCCAGGCCCAGGTCCAGGCCTACGGCGGCGAGGCCGGCAAGCATCTGGATCCCTGCTACCACGAGGCCTGCGACACCATCGCGAACACCAACCCGGACCTGCTCAAGGACATGTCCGGCGCCCTCGCCTACGCCACCGCGGCCTACGCGATGGCCAAGCCCGCGTAAGCGCAAAGAGGTCCCCGGCACGGCCACCTCGTGATGAGGGGCCGCGCCGGGGACCTGTGCTTCCTGGCTGCGATAAGTTCCTTAGGTTTCGGCTCCGGGTCGCGCTGGCGTTCCCTCCGCCTGCCTGTCGCGCTAGAGGGCCGCGCGGGTGGTGTTCGGGACCGGAAGGTCGGTCGCCTGGGGCATGACAACCTCTATGGTCAATTCGCTGACGGCGGGAACGTCGAGGAACTTGCGGTGGAACCGCGGGCCAAGGATGGCGTAGGACGCGGCGCTGGCCAGTCCCCCGGCGAGCCAGGACAGGTCCCATCCGCCCAGGGCGACGGCGATGGGTCCCTGCATTGCCGGCACCAGCCCGTACATGAACAGCCACGTGGCGTAGATGCCGATGAGCAGGGAGGCGATGCCGGCCGGATTCACGCCCGGCAGGCGCTTGGTGCCGACGGCGTCGAAGAGCCTGTCAGGGTTGCCGGGCCAGCGCTTTTCGATCCAGAAGTAGTGGACCAGCATGACTCCGCCCCAGGCGGCCACCCAGGCGACCAGCCCGATCAGCCAGGCATCCAGTACGGAGGCAAAATCTTCCTGGAAGATGAAGAAGATTACGGCGGCAAGTGAGAAGACGCCGACGAACAGGTTCAACTTGCGCCTGCTGATGGAGATGTCCAGTGCCTGAGTGGCCACGGAGAAGGTGTAGATGTTCAGGATGTTGGTCGCGATGGGGCCGTGCAGCACCATGAGCAGCACAGGCAGGGCCAGCGCGCCGAAGTTCAGCACGATGAGTTTTCCGGGGTCGATTTCGCCGGTGTTGGTGGCCAGGCTGGCCCCCAGGATGCCCAGCCAGACGACGGGGATGAACTGGCCCAGCACCGAGGCGAGGTAGACCTTGCGCTTGGGCACCGAGGTGCTGACGAAGCGGGAGTAATCTGCGGCGTAGGTGAACCAGGTGATGCCCCAGCCGATGCCGATGGCCGTCATGACGGCGCTCATCGCGGCGATGCGTTCGGAGCCTTCCAGGATGTGACCTGCCGGGCCGGCGTAGGTCCAGTTGATCTGCATGCCGAACCAGGCCACTGCCGACATCACGGTCAGGATGATGATGGTCGGCGGGACGGTCCATTTCTCGAACGCGGCGATCGCCTTGTAGCCGAACCAGGCAATGGCCACCTGGGCCGCCATGATGAAGGTGGCGATGCCGATCTTCCACGCATAGTTGTGGGCCTCCGGGTCAACCCAGCCCAAGGTTCCGAACAGCGCCATGACCAGATCCAGGATGATCCAGGTGTTGACTGCGCACCAGCCGATCACCAGAAGGGCCTGGATGGCCGCCGGCAGGTAGTTTCCGCGCCGCCCGAAGGCCGCGCGGGCCAGCACCATGCCGGTCGCTCCCGTCTTTTGGCCCAGAAGGACAAAGCACCCGAAGAGCAGCATGCCGATCAGGTTTCCAAGGACAAGAACGGTGACGGTGTCCGCGAACCCCAGCCCGAGCTGGATGCCGAGCGCACCGAGCACCCAGTTGATCGGGGCGAGGTTGGCGCCGGCCCAGATCCAGAACTGGCCGGACACCTTGCGGGTGCGCTCTGATTCGGGGATGGGGTGAAGCCACGCTTCGTGGTCTTCGCTGGCCGCTGGTGCGGTGCCGGCCGAAACCAAGGGGGATTTTTCACGCATTGGAGCCTCCGTGAGCGATTGGGGTGCTTCAACATTATGTGGCACATGCCACATCCGCCTATATATGATGTGTCTAGTTAATGGTTGCTTTACGCGACGGAGTGTCATGTCAATACGTCTTCAAGATGTCCTGCACCACCCGACGCTGGCGGCCGCCGATCCCGTCGTCCGGGCGGCCAGCAGCAGAGCTGCCCGGACCCAGCTCCGATGGGTGCACTCGAGCGAGATTCTGGACATCGCTCCCCTGCTCGACGGCGGTGAGCTTCTGCTGACGGGAGGCGAGGCCCTCGCTCTCGCCTCTGAGGACCGGCGGGTCGCTTACATCCACCAGCTGGCAGAGCGGGGAGTGGCGGCCTTGGCCATCGAAACCGGCGTCGCTCTTCCTTCGCTCCCGTCCTTGATGGTGTCAGCCGCCGAGGCGGCCGGGCTTCCTCTGATCGAGCTCCGCAAGGTGGTGCCGTTTGTCAGTGTTATGCAGGCCATCAACTCGTCCCTGGTCAGCGAGTCGGTGTCCCAATTGCGGCGGGCAGACGAAGCCAGTCACGCGATGGCCGTTGAGCTGGCACATGGCGGCAGCCTGGACCGGATTCTGGCCGTGCTCGCCGGAATCACGCACGCCGAGGTGGCCCTCGCTTCCCTTACAGGTGTGACCCTGGCCAGTGCAGCGCCAGAGAACACCGTTGTCGGCGACACAGTCGGCGGCTCTATCCCCGCGCCGCAAGAACATGCTCGTCTGATCCGGATCGATGTGCCCGTGCGCGGAATCCTTGCGGCTCAGCTGGTGCTCCGGGTTCCGGCGGACGAGGATGAGAACCTCGCGCGGACTGCCGGCAAACGTTCCGTGGATATCCTGGCCCTGGCCATGCTGCAGCGGATGTCGCCCGGGCTGCGGGAGGTTGCAGGAGCTGCCTTGATCCGGGCGGTGGATTCCGGCAGCCAGCCGTGGAGGCTTCAACAGCTGGCCTCGGCAGCAGGAATTCCGGCCTCCGCGCCGCTAGCGGCTGTGGTGGTCCGCTCGGATCTCTCGCAACAGTTGCGTTCGTCGGTGGAGCAGCTTCTGGCCCGGGCGGCACGGTTCCATGCGAGCTATGTCGACAACGCCGAGCTTCTCGCAGTAGTCGGCCTGGCAGGGGATGCCCCGGAAGAGAGCCGGCAGAGGCTCCTGGCCGCCCTGCTGGAGCTTCCGGCCATAGATGGAATGCAGGCCGCAGTGGGACCACTGGCGACCGGAATCTCGGACGCTCCCTGGTCGCTGTCCGAAGCCAAGCTCACCCTGGAATTGGCCGCCTCGCGGGAAAAATCCGGTCCCGGCGGCGGGCACCATCCGGTGGTCGACGCGGAGGCATTCGCAGTGGAACGTCTCTCCGTCCAGTCTCTGGATCCCGATCAGCGGCGCACCTTCGTGCGCCAGCAACTGGGCGCGCTCCTGGATCATGATGCGCAACGCCATTCGCGACTTCTCGACACACTGGCGGTGTGGATGGATTCCGGGTGCAACACGGCCCACGCAGCCCGGGAGCTGCACGTGGAGCGGCAGTCCATGCACCAGCGGCTGCGGCGGATCTTCGATCTATGCGGCGGCGACCCCCGCACCACGGGCCGGCTGGCTGCACTGCATCTGGCGGCCAGGCTGGCCCGGCTCAGTTGAGGCTGGTGCGGAAGCGGGTGCGGTTGTGCGGTCGCGTTAGTTCTTGCTCTGGGGCGCGCGTCCGCCCAGGCGTGTGGTGACCTTGTGGGCCGCGGCGGCGCATGCTTCCCCCAGGCTCTGCAGCCTTTCCCGTGAAACGCGGAACCGGGGTGCCGAGATCAGGACGGCCGCCACGATGTCACCGCGGTGGTCGTAGACGGGGGCCGCGACGCCCACTTCGTCGATCGATGATTCGCCGTAGTTGATGGCCCACCCGCGGCCCGTCACATCGTTGAGCTTGATCTGGTAGCCGTCCAGGCCGGCGTCGTCGAGTCCCGGATAGCTGATCGCTCCGCTGCGCAGCAGCGTCCGGACACGTTCTGACTGCTCGGCGGACAGGAAGACTTGAACGGAGGCGCTCATGGCGTCCGTGTACCGGGCACCCAGCGGGGTGGTGTGTTTGATCTGGTGGTGGCTGGCGATCTGTTCCACGCACATCGATTCGGCGCCGTTCCACACCATGAGGGCGCTGGTTTCGCCGGTCTGTTCGGTGAGTTCGCGCAGGACCGGGTAGGCCACGCGCCGTTCTTCCAGCTCGGCCAGCAGCGGTCCGGCGACGGCGATCAGTCCCAGCCCCAGCCGGAAGCGGCGGCTCTCCGGGTCCCGTTCCACCAGGTGTTCCTGTTCGAAGGTGGCCAGAATCCGGGAAACGGTGCTCTTGTGCAGGCCGACCCGGTTGGCGATCTCGGTGACGCCGAGCAGTGGCTCGTCGGCGGTGAATGTTCGCAGCACGGCGATGGCGTTGACTATGACGGAGGTGCCCTTGGTGTCGCCGTTGCCGGTGGTTTCGGGAGATTCTGCTGGGGTCATGGTGTCTACCATCATTCCGCATGAGGGCCCGGAAGCGGCGCCACGGTGGATGTGGCGCCGCTTTTGCTGCCGGTCCCTTTCAGGGGGTGTGGTGCGGTTAGGCGCCGATGATGTTGTATTCGGGGCCGAAGGGGAACTTCGTGATGTTCTCGGCTCCGTCCTGGCCGACCACCAGGATGTCGTGCTCGCGGTAGCCGCCGGCGCCGGGCTGGCCGTCCAGGACGGTGATCATGGGCTCCATGGAGACCACCATGCCGGGCTCCAGGACGGTGTCGATGTCCTCGCGGAGTTCCAGTCCGGCTTCCCGGCCGTAGTAGTGGCTCAGGACGCCGAAGGAGTGGCCGTAGCCGAACGTCCGGTTGGCCAGCAGGCCGTGGCCGACGTAGATCTCGTTCAGCTCGGCGGCGATGTCCTTGCAGACAGCTCCCGGCTTGATGAGCTCAAGGCCGCGCTTGTGGACTTCCACGTTGATGTTCCAGAGCTCGAGGGAGCGGGCGTCGGGTTCGCCGTAGAACAGGGTGCGCTCCAGTGCGGTGTAGTAGCCGGAGGTCATCGGGAAGCAGTTCAGGGACAGGATGTCGTGTTCCTGGATCTTCCGGGTGGTGGCCCAGTTGTGGGCGCCGTCGGTGTTGATGCCGGACTGGAACCATACCCAGGTGTCACGGATTTCCGAATCCGGGAAGGTCCGGGCGATTTCGTGGACCATGGCCTCGGTGCCGATCAGGGCGACCTCGTACTCCGTGATGCCGGCGGTGATGGCGTTGCGGATGGCTTCGCCGCCCAGGTCGCCGATCCGGGCACCGTGCTTGATGACCTCGATTTCCTCGGCCGACTTGATCATCCGCTGGCGCATGGCGGCCTGCGCCACGTCCACCAGGGTGGCCCCGGCGAAGGCCGCCTGGATCTTGTTGCGGTTGTCCAGCGGGAGCGAATCGTCTTCGACGCCGAGCCGGCGGGGGTTGATGCCGCGGGTGCGCAGGGCCTCCTGAATGGCGAAGATGTAGTTGTCCCGGCGCCAGTCCGTGTAGACCACGTTGTCACCGTAGCTGCGGCGCCACGGCATGCCGGCGTCGATGTTGGCCGTGACGGTCACGGTGTCGTCCTTGGTGACCACCATGGCGTAGGAGCGGCCGAAGTACGTGAAGAGGAAATCGGAGTAGTACTTGATGGAGTGGTAGCTGGTCAGGACGACGGCGTCCAGGTCCTTCTCTGCCATGATCCGGCGCAATCCGCCGAGCCGGCGCTCAAATTCAGCGTTGGAGAAGGTCAGCTTTTCCTTCTGCCCGTTGTGCAGAACTTTCAGACGCTCCAGCTCGGCGATGGACGAAGCGTTGTCGGACGTGGTGATGCTCATTATGGTGGTGCCTTTCTGCAGTGCTGTTCTTTAGAGGGGAAATTTAGAGGCCGGCCGGGGCTACTCGTGGCGCAGCGGTTCCTTGCTGGTTTCACGGGAGAGCACGACGGCAATCAGGGAGACTGCCGCGGCGCCGGCCAGGTACCAGGCCGGAGCCAGGGCGTTGGCCGTCGCGGCGATCAGGAGGGTCGCCATGAAGGGTGCGGTGCCGCCGAAGAGGGCGTTGGAGAGATTGAAGCTGACGGCGAAGCCGCTGTAGCGGACGCGGGTGGGGAACATTTCGGCCAGGAAGCTCGGGAGTGTGCCGTCATTGAGTGTGAGCATGCCGCCCAGCAGGATCTGGACCAGGACGATCACCAGGAAGTTCCCCGTGCCCAGCAGGGCGAAGGCCGGAACGGTCAGCACCATGAAGCTCAGGGATGCTGAAATGAGGACCTTCTTCCGGCCGTAGCGGTCCGAGAGCATTCCGGTCAGGAAGATGAACCCGATGTAAGTCACCAGCGCGATGGTGGTGGCCAGGAAGGATTCGGCTGCGCCGAGGCCCAGTTCCGAGGACAGGTATGTGGGCATGTAGCTGAGGATCACGTAGAAGCCGACGGCGTTGAGCAGCACGGCTCCGACCGCCTTGAGTAGCAGCCGCCAGTGCTTCCGGAACAGGCTGGAGACCGGCGCCTTGATGGCGTGGTCCTCTTCCGCCAGTTCGCGGAACACCGGGGTGTCTTCGAGCTTGGTGCGGATGTAGCGTCCGATCAGGCCCATCGGGGCTGCGAGCAGGAACGGCAGGCGCCACCCCCAGCTCTGCATGGCCTCGGCGCTGAGCAGGACGGTCAGCAGGCCCGCGAGCAGGGAGCCAAGCAGCAGGCCTGCGGCCGTGCTGGCCGGGACCACCGCGGCGTACAGGCCGCGCTTGTTGGCCGGGGCGTACTCCACCAGGAAGGCGGATGCGCCGGCGTATTCGCCCGAGGCGGAGAAGCCCTGGACGACGCGCACCACCAGGAGCAGGATCGGGGCCCAGATCCCGATGGAGTTGAACCCCGGGATGAGGGCGATGCAGAACGTCGCTCCGGACATGATCAGGATTGACAGCGAAAGCGCTGTCTTGCGCCCCACGCGGTCGCCGATATGGCCCCAAACGAAGCCGCCGAGCGGCCGGACCAGGAACGAGATCGCGAACAGGGCGAACGTCAGCAAGAGCGCGGTCTGGGGACTGGATTCGGGGAAGAAGACCGCCGCGATGGTTGCGGCCAGGTAGCCGTAGACGGCGTAGTCAAACCATTCGACGAAGTTGCCGATGAAGCTGGCGGCGACCACGCGCCGTCGGGTGTCCCGGCTGACTCCGTCACCGTTGCCGGATGCGGCTTGACCGCCCGGGGCGGTTCCGCCGCTCAACGCGTTGTGTCCGGAGGAAGTACTGCCATGCCCGTTATTCGACTCCGGGCTGGTCGCTCCCGCAAGAGTGGCGGGGGAGGAAGATTCGTTACTCATGTGTCCACCAAAGGGTTTTGGAGTTGCAATCAGTGCAACGCTGTTGCATCAGATTAGGCGTGACCTATGACACAGTCAATGGGTTTTTGTTTCGAGCGCGTGAATTAATTCAAGACAGACTTATTGACCACCCCTCTGAGCGCCCTGCCCGAGTGCGAATCACAGTTGCGCTCAATGAGACGTAGTTGCATTGAAAGCGCAAGTCAGGTGCCAGCTTGGGAAAAGCTTGAGCCCTGCGGCAACGCCGTTCCCTCCGGGGCGACGCGGTGGCAGACTGGGTGGACTATCGAGTGACTGGGGGGATCCACGTCAGGAGATCGTCATGGGCATCCGGTTACACATGCACACTGCGGGGCGGCGGCCGGAGGCCACGCCATGATGGCCGGATGGGCCTACCTCATGGCGGCAATCATGACAGTCGACTCGCTCCTACTGGGATTGCTCCTGCTGAACCTGAAGTGGCCGAAGCGCTGGAAGAAGAACGGCTAAAGTTCCCCAAGTCCGTCCCGACACACGAAAGCACCGCGGCGACGTGTCGCACTGCGGTGCATTCATGATTCTGCATCGGATCGCGCCCGGCCGGGCGGCCGATGTCCCGCTACCCTGAAACGGCCGCCCCGACGGGTTCGCGGACCAACTCGGGGGCGAGGTCGGCGGCCAGGTCTTCGACCACCTGCCCGTACAGCAGTTCGCCCTTGGCGGCGCTGGATCCGGCGGCTGAGGAAAGGCAGCCGGTGGCCGGCGTGCGCTCCGGCACCACAGGGAGCCTGTCGAAGCGCGGCAGGACGGCGGCCGGGCCGTCCACCAAGCGGTCCATGGCAACCCGGGCCGGTTCGAGGTGGAGCATGAGCGATGTTTCCAGGACCCCCCCGTGTTCGATGTCCCACCCCGGGAATCCGTCCGGGTAGACCTCAGTCAACGTGTCCTGGCTGACAAAGTCCCAGTAGGAGAGCAGCAGCACGCTCTGCTCTGCTCCGGGCCCTAGCCCCAGATCTTCCAGGGCCAGGTCGATCCCCTCATACAGGAACTGGTAGTTTTCGAAGTGGCCGTTGACGAAGACCACGTGCCTGACGCCCTGGTTGAGGAAGGACTTGACCAGGTTGCGCGCCACCCCGATGAGCGTGGCACCATCCAGGCTGGTGGTACCGGAGAGGTGGTTGCCGCCCCCGGATTTCTGCTGCGACTTGTACCCGTACGCGATGGGCTGGGCAACGAGTGCATCCAGCCGCCTGGCGACCCCCTCCGCGAAGTGTGACGACAGAAGGGTGTCAGTTCCCAGCGGCAGGTGCGGCCCGTGCTGCTCCAGGGACCCGACAGGGATGAGGACGACCGCGTCCCCGGAGGCCAGCGCTCCCCGGTATGCGAAGGCGTCCAGGTCTTCGAGAAATACTGACTTGTCCATGTTGGTGGTGCTCCTCGTTCATGGTGTGCCGGGAAGCGGCGCCACGGTGGATGTGGCGCCGCTTTTGCTGCCGGTCCCTTTCAGGGGGTGTGGTGCGGTTAGGCGCCGATGATGTTGTATTCGGGGCCGAAGGGGAACTTCGTGATGTTCTCGGCTCC
>NZ_PYUI01000001.1 GCF_003097355.1 Arthrobacter sp. H-02-3 | reverse complement strand
CCCGTGCCCCCCGCCCTCTCGGCGCCGTCCCCCCCCGGCGGGCGCCCCCCCCCCGCCCCCCCCGCCGCGGTGGCCCTCAGCATTACCGTCCGCACACTAAAATCGCCCTGTGATCCTCACCGGCACAGTCATCCCCGACAATAAGCAGTACGACTACCTAAGCGCCGAAGGTGCCACCTATGAGGAGGCTCGCGCCAAGCTCGACACTCTCTTGGCCGACGGTCAAAAGCTCCTCGTCATTCGTAGGGACCAGACCTAAGTTCGTGTCCCGCCGCCGCTTAAGCCATCTTGCGGCTGGGGCTAACTGGCCATGCTGGGCGACGGCCGAGCCGCTGCAGCCGCCGTCCCATCCGGGTTAATCAGACGGCAAATGGACGTAAGCCCACAGGTCTTCTGAAACATTGAAGAGCCGCGCACCGACTTCATCCAGCTCTTCTTGTCCGCGCAAAGTGGACTCCCAGCGCGGGTTCTCTCCATCCGGAACGGGCCCCTTTTTGCGCCGGCTGCGGAACAGCATCTTGCCTTCGAGCATGAGTTCTCCGAGGCTGGCGTGCAGGATCCTATTACGTTCCACTAGGGCTGCTCTCGCTTCCGTGAGCATTGCCATCACGTCGGCTCTGTCCTGGTCGCTGGTTGTCTTCGAGTCGATGACCAATTTCCGTACGAGCTCAATCACTGCTGAAGCACTCATGTTTGCAGTCACGGCGTAGCCAATTTCGTGGTCGTCGATATTGATTAGCCGCGAACACAGGTGCACAAGGTTTTCTTCAACGCTCGCAGCCCAAATGGCGACGCGGCCTATAGCTGCCTCCCCCTCGGGGGTCGTGCCGACGTAGGCCCGGTGACCCTGCACTTCAATGAAGTCTGGATCTGATCCGTAAGAGTATCCCTCTGTCGGTTCCGAGCTCACTTCACGCCGCCCGTGATTCGGACGTGGCCCTGCCGGCCGCCGCCGCGCTCAGTGCACGCGTCAGTGACGACACGCTGACACTGATGCGGTCCGCCGTCTCTTTCAGAGTCTTCCCTTCGCTGCGCAGCTGCAAAGCCGTCTCCAGCTTCCCATCTGTGATGACCCGGGGCCGGCCTCCGAGACGGCCGCGGGCCTTAGCGGCAGTCAGCCCCGCCTTTGTTCTCTCCGAGAGCCTGGAGCGCTCATACTCCGCGAGAGAGGCGAACATATCGAAGATCAGTTTTCCGTGGGCGCTGGTTGTATCCAGCCACGGCTCGGCCAGGGAACGAAATCCTATTCCCCGCTGCCCTATGACAGTCACGATGTCAGCCAGGTCGGCAGTACTCCGTCCGAGCCTGGTCAAATCGGCCACCACGAGCACATTGCCGGGCTGCAGGTAGTCCAGGCATTCCTTCCACCGGGCCCTCGCTTGGGTGGCTCCGGACGCGTATTCCTGGAAGACACGAACCGCGCCGGCAGCTACAAGGGCGTCAACTTGGGAATCCAAGGATTGCCCGCGCGTACTGACTCTCGCGTAGCCAATGGCGTTCCCAATCACGTCAAAACCCTTCATAAATCGTTTTGACTGGTTTTCATTTCGGCAACCAGTTTTGACCAAGAGTAGAAGTACTTTTTCTAGGCTCACGAAGGCTCGCCGCACAGCGGGTCGGAAACGGTCGTATTTGACCATGCCCGCCGACCATCCAAATCGACATGTGAGGTCCCCCAGTCGTCCAGGCCTGGACCCCCAAGCTCGAGGACTGCGTCCCAGTGCCACCAAATTCCCCAGGGGGTCGGAGTCCCGACCCCCTGCACTTCAAGATGACACGGCACCCAGTGGCCTACGCACAGATAACTGACGGACGTCCATCAGTAATCGACCCCGGGCCCCTCCCATGAAAACTCAATCCTGCCGGTGATGCACTGTGAACGCGTTCTTAGAAAAATTCTCTGAAAACATAAACTCATGCTTGACACACTTCTCCCAGGCCGGTAGTTTTGTGAAAACACAAACTCACAAGATGCTGGAGGAAATACAATGCTTGGATATGATCGATCCGTTCACCTGCTCGACATTGAGAACTTGCTCTCCACTGGAGAGATCGAGTCGAATGCGATCAATACCGTTTTTGCTGTCTACAAGGAGCAGGTGACCGTGACGAAGGACGATCTCGTGATCGTCGGCGTCTCCAGCGTCGAAGGCCTACTAGCTGTGGCCACGTCTCATTTGCGGAACTGCCGATTGCTTTACCAACCGGGAAAGAACGGCGCTGATCTTGCACTGCAGGAAGTTCTGGACCATGAACAACTAGAGCGTCGGTTTGAGGTCGTTCACGTCGCAACGGGGGATGGTGGATTTTCACCTTCTGTCGCCGCGTTGGCGGGACGTGGCGCCTATGTGGTCGTCATCTCCCTGCCAGCCTCGCTTTCCAGCCGGCTGCGCCTGGCGGCTCATCAGACAATTGAACTTCACACCGAGGCTATCGAACGGGATGCTGCCTAATGACCACCAATGCTGCCCAGCAGCTCATCAACCCTTCCGGCATCGCCCGCCTCGCCGGCGTTGCACCGTCGACTGTAAGTAACTGGCGGACCCGAGACGAAGGCTTTCCTGACCCGGAAAACGACAACGCTGCCCGGCCCTTGTTTTCAGTAGAAAAAATCACAGCCTGGCTGAAGTCCAAAAATATCGAAGTTGCACCACGGTCCCAGGCCTACGTACTGGCTGACACGATTCGCGGCACGGTGGCTCCCGACAGGTTCATAGATTTGGTTCTCCCATTGCTGTGCGCTGAACAGTGGGCCCGTGATTCAGGGGCAAGCCTCACCGACATGACGGTCGAAACCGTGGGAGTTCGCGAGTCAGGCGGGACTTATGACGCCTCGTCGGTGCTTGCCACGGCCGCCAAGGACATGGCCATAAGCCACCCCCTCGTTGCCTCAGCCATTAACCGGTCGCGTCAGGAACTTCACCTGGAGTGGAAAGGCACGCCGAAGCTCGAACAAGTCTGCATGATCATTTCCGAGATCGATGATCTTTCCCGCGTCGCTGAAGACCTTGTCGAGGCGACGGCCAGAAACGCCAAATCCCCGCTGAACGTGTACTCCGCTCCCCGCTCCTTTGCGCGGTTCCTGAACGCACTCCTGCCTCCCGGTGGAGACACATTCGCCGACCTTGCCTGCGGGTTCGGACAAACCCTGATGGTCGCCGCCGAAGCACGACCAGAGATAGAGCTCGTCGGCAACGACATCGATCAAGAAGCACTGGCAGTCTCCGCTTGCCGACTATTCCTGATAAGCCGGCCTGCCAGCCTCCAGTCCTCCGACCTGTTGGAGTCCCCGCCCGGCCCGGGATACGACCGCGTTGTGCTGCACCCGCCGTTCGGACTTCGGATTTCAGATACTCAACTTGCCAGACCCTGGCCATTCGGGCTTCCACTGAAAGGACAGAGCGACCTGCTCTGGCCTCAGCTTGCGTACCAGGAACTAGGCAAGGGCGGGTACGCCTCGGTGGTCCTCCCGACCGCGGCACTCTCCCGGGGCGGTAAGGCCCGAGACGTGTGGGCACGGATGATTTCCCAAGGCGCGATTGAGGCCGTCATAAGCCTCCCCGGAAACACCCAACTGAACACATCGCTTCCCGTGTCCGTGCTCGTCCTTCGCACAGATGCCTCATCTCGCGGGGTCCTCATGGCACACTTGCCCGACAGCGACGCCTTCTCCAACAAACGCACAGCCGCAACCGACGGACGCCAGTGGGATGCTTACGAATCCGTCGTACAGCTCCTGGCCGCTTGGCGCCAGGGAGAAAGCGGGGCCACTGGCGTATCTGTCGAGGTGCCCCGGGAGAAACTGCTCGCACCTGATGCCGTGCTAGCACCGCAGACATGGCTTGCCGCCCTGACACCGCTCTCCGAGGACCGCATTGAACAACTTGCAGAAACGGTAAAACAAACCGCCTCGGTATGGGAAGAGACCATCCTCGACTGGGACTTTCCCCCCAGCGCAAGACTGCTCGCGCCGTACACCGGAGAACCGGTTCATCTACGCCCCATATCGGAACTTGCGCAGTGCATCCCGCACGGCACCTATACAAAGCCAAAAAAAGACATTCCTGAAGACTCCATTCAGCCGGTCCAAGTGTTTACGCTGCGCTCCCTCCGCTCGGGAAAACCCGAAATCCTGCCAAGCCACCCCGTGCGAGGGACTAAGTCCGTAACCACTCAACCCGGCGACATCTTGGTCGCAACCGTTGGACGGACCATCAGTACTCTCGTATGCAAGGAAGAAGGTGTGGAAATTGACCGGAACGTCGGGCTCGTCCGACCCGCGAAAAACGCCTGGGACGCCGATTTTCTGGCGCAGCAGCTAATGGCCGACCACAACCAAGCAATGCTCTCCGGCGCCACGGTCCAGCGTGTCGACATCAGACGACTGCTGGTTCCCACACTCCCGCTAGCAGAACAAGAAGCCGCCGGCAGCATCATCCGACAGTTCACGCTCTTCACAGAACGGGCCACTGCAGCGGCCCAGCAGGCCGAGCAGTACATATCGACCGTGCGCAACGCTCTCGCCAGCGGCTCTTTCACCGTGGCCGAGCGACCGTAGCCGGCCGTAGCCCTTGCGTTCGACAGCAGCTCTTCTCCACAAGGTATGCGCCTATACGCTACTCAGAGACTAATGAAATGGATCGAAGTTGACTATCTCCGCGCTTGACCCCGCACATCTGACACAGAAGCAGCTTGAAACGACGCTGTGGGCCGCAGCCAACGCTCTAAGAGGACCAGTGGACCCGGGGGACTTTAAGGCTTATGTCTTCCCCGTCATGTTCTTCAAATGGATCAGCGACAGCTGGGATCACGAGCACCTCCGCGCCATCGAAGATTTCGGGGATGCCCTAACGGATGAGATCGAGGCGGATTATCACACGTTCATGATCCCGGAGGGCTGCCACTGGGCTGATGTGATCGAGACGGCCAGCCAGACCGGGGCCAAGCTGGACAACGCCATGCAACGCATCCAGCAGGCAAACCCCGACGCCCTGGCCGGAGTCTTCGGCGACGTCCAGTGGGCAAACCAGGAACGACTGCCCCAGTCGGCGCTGGCCGCCCTACTCAACTCGTTCCATCCTGTCCGGCTCGACCCGGACAGCGTCAACGGAGATATGCTCGGGTCCGCGTACGAGTACCTGCTGCGCGAGTTCGCGGAAGCTTCCGGCAAGAAAGCCGGCGAATTCTTTACCCCCCGCCACGTGGTGCACCTGCTTGTAAAGATTCTGGACCCGAAGCCGGGAGACACCATCGCTGACCCCGCCTGCGGGTCCGGAGGCATGCTCGTCGAAACCGTCACCGCAGTAAAGGAAGCCGGCGGAGACCCCCGCACCTTGCGCCTGCACGGCCAGGAAATCAACCTGACCACCAGCGCCATCGCCAAAATGAATCTTTACTTGCACGGGCTCAAGGAGTTCAAGGTAGTCCGGGGCGACACATTCCGCGAACCGAAACTCCTGGAGGGCGACGGCCTGCAAAAGTTCGACGTCGTCATCGCCAACCCGCCATTCAGCTTGCAGAATTGGGGCGCCGAGAGCTGGTCCGACGACCCATACGGTCGTGTCATCGGCGGTGTGCCCCCGGTAAGCAACGCCGACTTCGCTTGGATCCAGCACATGATCGCCAGCATGAAGGAGGACACTGGGCGAGTCGGCGTGGTGATGCCTCACGGCGTTCTGTTCCGTGAGGTGGGAAGGGAAGGCACCATAAGGGAGCAACTGGTCCGACTGAACCTGCTGGAAGCCGTCATCGGGCTTCCAAACAACCTCTTCTATTCGACGACTATCCCCGTCTGTCTACTCATCTTTCGGAAGAAGAAACCAGCCGAACGCCGGAACAAGGTCCTGTTCATCGACGCGTCCAAACGGCTGGTGTCCGGCAAGAACCAGAACACCTTGTCCGACGATGACATCAAGGTCATCGACGCCGCCTACAAGCGCGGAGAAGACATCGATGGTGAGGGAAGGCTGAGTCTGCGGCTCGTCGACCTGGATGAGATTGAAGCAAACGGATTCGACCTGAAAATTGGCCGGTATCTCAAGGCGGAAAGTATCGCCGAGGTCAACGTTGAGGAAGCCCTCATCGCCTATCAGGAGGCCCGGGAAAAATTCTCCGTGGCGGAGGCCGTACTGGCTGACAAGCTGAAGGCGGCTGGTTTTGTCATCTGAGTGGGCGACAGCGCTTCTAGGTGAGCTTTGCACTTTGACGAAAGGAAAGTCCCCAACCCTTAAGACTGTGCCTGGAGACTATCCGCTCATCGTGACAGGCCCGGAGCCTCTCTCCTCTGTCGACTATCAGTTTGACGGAGAAGCCGTATGCATTCCTATGGTTTCATCCACGGGGCACGGACATGCGTCTCTGAAACGCGTGCACTATGCGAACGGGAAGTTTGCCGTCGCCAACATTGTGACCGCTTGTGAAGTGAAGAATCCGGCGAAGTCCAGCACCCGCTTCCTCCACATCTATCTCCAGCACTACAAGGATGAGCTGATAGTTCCGCGGATGCAGGGGACCGCAAACGTGTCCCTCTCCCAAAGAGAACTGTCACAGGTCCCCGTGCGTCTACCGGCTTTGGACGAGCAGCTCCGCATCGTCAATCTGATCGGGGCTGTCGACCAAGCCGTCGAGGCTAGTGAGACGCGATTCACCGCTTCCAATCAGCTGCTGAACGAATATCTGGAAGGCGCCGACTTTTCGCAACGAAGGCCGTTGGGCGAGCTTGCCTCCATGCGGTCCGGGCCGTCCTGGAAGGCAGCAAACGAGTCGTCAGTTCCAGCGCCTGGCGGCGAATCGGTTCTCGGCATTACCAACACACCGCCGGGACGGGAACTTGATCTATCCAATCGAAAGTACGTTTCTGGGTTGCCGAAAAGCACGAAGAGGGTCACTCCAACATCGATTGTCATGATTCGCACAAATGGGAATCGAGCAAGAATCGGTAACGTCTACCGTCCATCCCCCGAGATCGAGGGCTTCGCTGTCTCGGCATTCCAAATCATCATCCAGCCAACAGATCCGGCCGACTCCGCAATCATTTACTGGGCTCTGAGCAGGCCCAGTATCCAGCGAATGATGTCCGAATCAGCAAGTGGCTCAACCGGCCTCGGAAACATTGCAATAGGTTGGCTGCGCCAGCTAAGTCTGCCGTATCCGACAGGCGAAGAACGCGAAATCTTCTTGGGCACCTGCGAGGCGATGCTCGATGCAATCAAGGCAGCAGATGAAACGTCCCGTTCGCTCAGGACGGTCCGCTCCGAACTGCTTTCTGCCCTCTTGTCGGGCGCGCATAGAATTCCAGAGACGTATGACGAACTAATGGGGGCGTAGTTTCATGGCGGGGTTCAACGAGTCGAACACAGTGCAGCAACCGATCCTGGATCTGCTGGTCTCCGGCGGCTGGAAACACATTCCGGGGTATCAGCTAGACCGGCACACCGAGGACGTGCTGATCGAAGCTGACCTCAAGACGGCACTAGCCCGTTTGAATCCTGCTGTTGCCGAGGCTCCGGAGCGCGCGGCAGAATTGCTGTCGCCGCTCCGGGGTCTGATGCTGTCCGCCCGGGAGGACGGACTGGTCCCGACCAACCAGCACTTCCTGGAGTGGCTTCGCGGTCAGAAAACCCACCGTTTCAACGGCCGGGACAGTTTCGACCCGGTGCAGCTGGTCGACTTCGGGAACCCGTCCAATAACATCCTGGTCGTCTCAGACGAGGTCACGTTTGGCACCCCTGGGCACTCCTGCCGGTTCGATCTGGTGTTGTGGGTGAACGGCATCCCGCTGGTGGTCATCGAAACCAAGACCAGGCTGGAGAAACGCGTCACTTGGCTCAAAGGTGCCCATGACATCCATGCCATTTACGAGCCGGGTTGGCCCGAATTCTTCGTGCCGAACGCGTTTTCGGTAGCCACCGAGGGCAAGGACTTCCATTACGGCGCCGTCGGCCAGGACATCGAATCGTGGGGCGTCTGGGGCTCCACAGAGGAAGACATCCTCCCGGCTGGCTGGCCGAGAGTGAAGCGCAGTGTCGAGCTGCTGCTGAACCCGGATACCGTGCTGTCCGTCCTCGCTGATTTCACCGCCTTCGAGCTGAAGGGTAAGCACTCCGGCGTTCCACGGCTGCACAAGATTGTGCCCCGCTACCCGCAGGTTGAAGCCGTCCGGGCCATCCATGCCCGTGCACTGCACAGCTCCAAGAAGCAGGGCCTGATTCACCAAACCCAAGGATCCGGAAAGACCCTGGCCATGCTCTTCGCCGCCGTGAAACTGGTCAACGAACCGCGGTTGAAAAACCCCTCTATCATCCTGATCGCAGACCGGATCCAGCTGGTTACCCAGATGTATCGCCAGTTCCTGCGCGCCGGAATGCCAGCCCTGGAAGCCCCAAACACTGCGTCTGACCTGCGCCGGATCCTGTCCGAAGACCGGCGCGGCATCATCTTCACCACGGTGCATAAGTTCAAGAACGCAGGGGTCTTGAACACCCGGGAAAACATCATCGTCCTAGTTGACGAGGCGCACCGGACTCAGGAAGGGCAGCTGGGTAAGTTCCTGCGGGCCGCCTTCCCGAATGCCCGGTTCTTCGGTTTCACCGGCACCCCGATCGCTGACGAGGACCGGAACACGTACGAGCTGTTCGGCGACCCGGATGACCCCAACCATGCGATGAACACTTACGACTCAGACCGTTCCATTGCGGATGGCACGACGGTCCCGATGCACGTCTCACCACGGCTGGTCGACTTTCATATCCGCAAGGCAGACCTGGATAAAGCCTTCAACGAACTCGCCGCCGAGGAAGGCCTGACCGAGGAGGAACAGGAGTACGTGGCTGCCAAGGCCACCGACACGCGCACCTTTTTCGCCAACCCGGAACGGGTTCGGAAGGTCTGCAAAGACATCATCGATCATTTCTACTCGACGGTTGATCCGCTGGGTATGAAAGCCCAGGTCGTTGCCTATGATCGGGGTCTGTGCGTCGCGTATCAGGATGAGCTCACCAGGCAGCTGCAGGCTCGCACCAGAGATGGTGCCACGCCTGATGAGTCGGCTGTCATAATGTCCATCCAGTCTAAAGACGACTCTGACTGGCAGCAGTACAAGCTCACCGATGACAAGGAAGAGGCCATCCTCAACCGGTTCCGCCAGCTCGGGGACCCGCTGAAGTTCCTTGTGGTCACCTCCAAGCTTGGCACCGGCTTCGACGCTCCCATAGAGGGCGTCATGTATCTGGATAAGCCGATGAAGCTACACACGCTGTACCAGACGATCACTCGAACCAATCGGAACTGGAAGAACCCGGTGACGGCGCAAGAAAAGCGCTATGGCCTCATCGTGGACTATGTCGGGCTCGGCGACGGCTTCGCCCGGGCGATGTCTCCTGCCAACCCGGAGCACGCCCGCAAGGAAATCGAAACGGATTCGCTCCTGGAACAGTTCGAGATCGAGATCGCCAACGTTCTGGATCGCTTCGCCGGCATCGACCGCGACAGCAATGGCTTCGAAGCACTTCAGGCCGCCCACGACCGGCTGCCCGATGACAAGGCGCTGGAACGCTTCGCGGCTCAGTACGGCATGCTCCAGGGCATCTGGGAAGCTGCCTATCCGGACCTGCGCCTGGAGCAGCACCGGGCAGACTACAAGTGGTTGTCAAAGGTTTACGCCTCGGTGGCGCCCTCCGATGACACCCGGGACCTGCTCTGGCGCCGGCTTGGCGCAAAAACCCTGGAGCTCGTCCACGGCCACATCGGCGAAGTTACCGTCAGCGATACTGGCGTAGACGTCGTCATCGCCGACGAGGGGACGATCAAGAGGCTCATCGAGGCGGGAGTGATCAACCCAGACGCCGGCAGTGGGGACACGCAGGTGACGACCGCCGCCGAAGTCGTGGACAACATCGCCTCGAGGCTGCGTAAACGGCTCGAAGGCGGCAACGGCACCCACCCGGCCTACAAGAGCCTGTCCGAGCGACTGGACCGCCTGCGGGAACGCCAGCTGGCTAAGGCCCAAGACTCGGTGGACTTCCTGCGCGACCTTCTGGATTTGGCCCGAGACCTGGCCGCAGCGGAAAAGGCGGAAGACACCTCAGGAACCGCTGGCCTGGACCTATTGCCCGATCCGAATGTTGGGGCCCTGACGCAGATCTTCGAGGAGTACAAGCCCGAGGGCGTTCCTGTCATCGTCGGCAAGGTTGTCGCCGACATCGACGCAATTGTGAAGGAAGTCCGGTGGGACGGCTGGAATAACTCTAAAGAAGGCGACCGAGCGGTGCGCATCGCTATCCGCAAAGTCCTAGTCCGCTACGGGCTGCCTGCTTCCGGTGAGCTTTTCGATCACGCCTACGCCTACGTATCAGAGAACTATTAGGGCAACCATCGCGGATGCGGCCTGCGCTTTTGCGCAGCCAACTGCGGAGGCGCTTGGGCGTAGACCGGCGGCTGCGGATCGGATCACCAATGGTCGTTTCTGATTGTCGCAGGTAGGACACGCAAAAGATTTTCACATGTTAGTGACAACGACTTGAAAAAGACTTGACATTGTGGTAGAATAGAGTGTATTAGGGCAAGGAAGAAAGTTCCCGGGTTCATGACTCAGTTGCTCACTAAACAAAAGGTCGGGGGTTCGAGTCCCCTCGCCTCCACATTCATGGGGGCGTAGCTCAGTTGGTAGAGCGTTTGTCTGATTTAGATAGGGCAAGGGAAGAGAGTTTCCCGCCGGCTCGTGACCGGATTGCTCACAAAACAGTGTGTCGGGGGTTCGAGTCCCCTCGCCTCCACATTCATGGGGGCGTAGCTCAGTTGGTAGAGCAGCTGTCTCCTGTGACACACCTTCGTGTGTAAGAAGAGGCACGGAACCAGTGGTTCCGTGCCTCTTCCTTTGGGCTTGGCAGACCTTGTGCAAGGTGCGTCGAGGACACTCTCCACATCAGATGTGTCGCGCCATCAAGGCACCGACTAAGAGGGGACTCAAGATATCGGTCGTTTTGCCGCTGCAAACTCATTCTTTGATCTCTGTGCCTAGACTCTAACCATGGACTTAGCAGACGCTCTAGCGACCTTCGATAAGGTGGCCGTCAATCTTGAGAAACTCGAGAGAGTTTGGCAAAGAGCACAACCTCACGTACCAACTGGCCCTGCCTTTGGAACAACTCCGGAGTACACCACTCTCGCCCGCAACTGGGACGACCTCCTCGCTGGTTTGCCTCCCATTGATGGCTGGAAAATTACAGCAGGATTGCCCGACACAAATGAGATCGGGCAACTCTTCCTGGACTACGCCGATATCGGAGAACTTCCCCGTCACGCCTGGGACCTTTCCGAGCAACCGAACGAGGACCTGGCGAAGTACCGCCACCTCCTCGATCGCGCCCGACGTAAGGTGATCGCTTCACGTCTGACTGAGCTAAGCGACCAGGTGACACAGCTTGTAGCAGAAGTTGTTGCCGGTATCCCATCCCTGGATGAATGGATAGCGACACCGCCCGCGCCAAGGGTTCGCATCGAAACACCCCAAGTGAGTGAAATAGAGAGTTGCCTGGCTGAAGTCGAGCGTCTACTCGGCCAGACTGTGGAACGCAAAGGAAGGTGGGCTGAACTTCGCCGCCACCTCCACTTCGGTGAAGTCAACGACTGGCATGACATAGCCATCGATGACTGGCCATCGGTTCAATCGGACATCGAGGCGGCGAAGATAGGTGAGGTGGATCCTGTTCCTGTTCCAGATGTGGACCTGGGTGAGATAGGGAACACCCAACTCACAGGTCAGGCCACTACGGCTTTGAACTGGGCCGCGCTGAACTCAGAGGGCTTTGAGCGGCTCCTTTTCGACATCCTGAGGGACCTAAACGGGTATCAAAATGTCGAATGGCTAATGAACACCAATGCACCGGATCGAGGGCGAGACATCTCCCTTCAGCGAGTGTTCCCCGACGCCTCCGGCACCGTCCGAACAGAACGCGTGATTGTGCAAGCAAAGCATTACACCTCGAAGGCAGTCAGCCCCATCGATATTCAGTCGTCTCTAGCGAGTTTGTCCACGTGGGAACCACCAGTGATCCGGTACCTCATCATCGCGACAAGTAGTAGATTCAGCGCTGATGCTGTCCTTATCGTGGATAAACACAACGTCACCGGGAAGCAACCGGAAATCGAGATGTGGCCAGCCAGCAAACTGGAAGTGCTCCTGTCCCAGCGACCGAAGATCGCCATCACCTATGGGTTGCGGGCGTGACTGGCGACATCGCTGCCCAGAAAGCTGGGTGAGAAACCGCCCAGCCTGACCTGTATGGTGGGCTCCGCCTGCCCCCAATGGGCACAACCGGGGAAGAGTCTTGCTGCGACCTATGAGGAAAGCCTCCGCGCGAATCCATGGACTCAAGCGCGGAGGCTCCCGGTTCTCCAAGCTGGGGGACTGGAGAACCGGTGTAACTCTACTAGCTGGCGTGATGTCCCTGGCCCGCGGGCCGCTGGGAGGCGCGACCTTCGGGCTACCTAACGGGGAGGGCGGCCCCGCGTTCTTCCGGTCTGCCATCCGGGAACGGTGTCGTCCAGGAGCTTGGCCTTCACTGGGTCGAGTTCGCCGCGGCGGTGTTTGTACCGTTGGGTGTGGATCCACACACCCAGGGAGTGTTCACGCTCTGAGTCATAGTCGTGGTGGCGGGGCCAGTCGTTGCCCTCCTCGCGGTAGGCCGCGAGCTGGGCAAGGCGACGGTGCCAGCGGGCTTCGTCCTCGGATTCCCTGCAGTTTTCCTGCCACCCGGGGATCCGGGACAGCCCGTCACGGTGGGCCGGGGCGAGGGTGCCTTTTGCTGCGTCGCGCCGGCGGCCGGCGAGCCACCTGGCCATCGACCTTTCGCCCCGTTGCCCGGAGCGGTCCTCGGGGACTCGGCCTTCGGCCGTGACCCATGCGATGACCTCTTCCATGCGGGCGAGATCCATGGGGGAGGGGTAAGGAACGGGTGCGGCGCCGGCGGCGGCCTGGTGCTCGGCCTCGAGGCCGGGGTCCCGGCGGCGGGCGATGACCAGGTGGTATCCGACAGTGTTGGGCTCGGCGCGCACGAGGGCAGCGATGCGTCGCCGGCTCAGCCCGAGCCGGTACATCAGCACCCATTCGGCGTCAGGAGCGCGCCGCAACCGCCTGTCCATGATGGACCCCATCCTGCCACGGTCTCAGCTCAAGTCGTGCGGCCACCGCGGGCAAGCAGACAATCTCTCCGGCGTCCGCTAGCGCGGTCGCTAGGATCCGGAGGCCCTCTCTGGGGAGGCGGGTATGTCTTCGCTTGATCTGGCGGACGTCGTGACGGCTTCGAAGGATTGGCCGCCCGCGACACCATGCTGGCTCGGCCTGTCTGTTGTCCAGGTGTGAACGGTCGCGTTACCGTCAGGTGGGCGGCGGATGCAGAAAATGTAGCAGGATTGGTATGTGGCGCCGCTGGCAGTCATCCGTCGTAAACGACGAACTCGGCGCGGCTTAGAAATCCCATTGCCGGGTGCCTGCGCAGCGAGTCAATGCCATCCGCGGGACCCACCAGAAGCAGTCCGACTGGCCGACCTCGACGCACGAGATGCTGAAAGGCCGCGACCAGTATCGGCACGCCTGGCGGAAGCGGCGCGACGACATCACAGAGGATGAGGAAACCGGCTTCCTGCGGTGGCAGAGGTGTACCTCCGATTTGACTTGCCGTGAGTTCGTATAAGGTCCAGCCGGCGGCGTTGACGGCACGACGAGCCATCTCCATGACCTCTTCGCTGGTAGTCGTGTCGGGGCACTGTGCCAGAGTTAACAGTGCAGGCGCCCCCGGACCATCGGTAAGCGACTCAGTCAGCTCCTCGCCCCATTCTGCTAAGTTCATGCTGCTTCGGTCACGGCAAGGAAGCGCCGCCTCCCGTGGGACTTTTGCTGCCTGAATCTGGAGAAGCGTTTATCTCGACTTCCAGATAACGGACGGCAAGGCCCCTGGCGTCCATCACCCTGACGTCTTTGTCGTGGTCGTGCCATTGAGGAACAAAGGAAAGAAACTGCCAGAGGTCATGTACCGATACTGCTTCTGCCAGATCGAGAACTATTGAGATGGCCATGGCATCGCCTTTCGGGTTCATTGTGTTTCGCCTCTCAACCACGCTTATGTATCACTAGTGGAGCAGACAAACATGCTCACTTCAAGTGGCATTGGGTGTGCCCACTAGACCGACGCAGACGACAGACGCTCAGCTCCAACGATGGCGGGATCGCCGGAAGCAGGTAGGATCCCGAATCCGCGAGATTCGGATTTCGCAAGAGCTCAGCCAGGAAGCCCTAGGTCTTGAGGCCGGCATGAGTCGAAACATGATCATCGGCATTGAATGGGGTCGCCGGAGTATCGCCTACGAGCGCCTCTGGGATATCGCGGACGTATTGAGAGTCGACCTGCGTGACTTGTTCACGCCACCTCCTTATGCCACCGCTACCGAACCTCAGCGCAAGGGAAGGGTGAAGAGCAGTACCGGTGTCAGAAGGTCGGCCGGTCCGGATGCGAAGTGACTGACTCGGGCCGTATGGACGCCTTGTGGGACCGTCTCTCGTCGGCTCCTTTGTAATTGTCTTGCCCCCTGCAGCGGAGTAGGGCCTCGTGCTGCGCTGCAATTCGTGAAATGGCCTGGGTGCGGAAAAGTTTCAATTCTTCTGCAGCGGTGGTCTGCTGGCGCAGTCTGGATTCTAGGCGCTTGATCCGCCTTAGGAGTTTGTCTGAATCGTAGTTTTGTTGAGGCCCCTTTGCAGAGAGGGCCTGCGCCCGGCGAAGAAACTCATCTTTCAGGGGCGAATAGTGATCGCTGTACAGGGCGCTTCGTGTGATGCCGGCAGCATCTGCTAACGCCTTCACATTGAGAGCGTCAGCCGAGATGCCATCCTGGTCTAGGAGCAACTCCATTGCTTCCCGGATTCTGGTCACGTTCCTTGCCCGATCAGCAGCACTGTTGCGCATTTTGTCTCCCTTGCGGTCACTTCTGGGGATCGCGCGTTGAATCTTTGATCTGACGTATGACTTCCTTGCCGCGTTTGACTTCGAGACGGAGTCGAATCCGTTCCCCTGGCGCCGTCGCCACGCTGTGGGCGAGAGCTTCAGTGTTAGCTGTGTAGTTGGTCCAGATCTGGAGGTGCTCGGGCCCGAAGCTGGCCTGTCCACATCGAGCAGAATCGCACATTGCCGTCAATGGCGCTTTCGCGTCTGTCTTGCCTGCCAGACGGAGACAGAGGGCTTGCTTCGGATCGCGGAAGAAGCAGTAGTTGGCCACATTCACATGGAGTGCCGCCGCTATTTCGCGAATAATGTTCTCCGCGGCTCGGTCACTCTTGACTACCTTTGGACTGGCGACCTCTTCCAGCCGGAGCGCCTCGTCTGCGAGTTTGAGCTGCTCAATGAGCTGTCGTGCGCCGGGACCGGCTGGCACTTTTCCTGCCCGGTAGTCGTCGACAGCCTGTCTTGCAAGGTGCAGCCTGTGCTCGGACTCACTGGCTAACACTTCCCTGTTGAACTGGGCCTGAGCCCCACCAGGGCGGGCAACATAGCCCTCCGTCGTAATGACGCTGGCGTGTTTAAGATGGTACTTTGCTGCGAAGAGCCCCCATGGCCGATTGCCAATCTCGATTGATAACGCACGTCTCAGCATGCGGCCGTTTACCGGACCGGGAGGAATGTGCGCGAGGCCGAGTCTCACCGCGAAGGGTTCTGCAAGCCACGACCGGAAGTTATCAACGAATGAGCCGATGTTGGCTGCCCCGAATATGTGGTCCTTTCCCAAGGAAGCCAGCTCAGCTGCGGTTTCTACTGCCTTGTGGACCGATTCGAGGACGACCCATTCGTCGGGATCCCCACCGAAACGGCGGCGTTTGATGATCTTGCTCCCCAAAATGAAGCGCTTTCCGCCTCCTGGGAGGTGAACAACCGGTCTCGGCGACCTCGTGCTCAGCTCCGCGATTTCGCTGGGCCGCATACCGGTGATTGCGGCAGTCAGCACCATGCTCGCTCCACAGACATAGTGGTTCAAACGGTGCAGATCGTTCTCCGACAAAGGAAGGGTCCACGGCACCAATCCGTCGTTTGATGCCTTCTGCACTAGTACTGCGTCGCGGGCCCATGCGTACTCAACCCCGACGTCTGCCACCGCATCCTCTAAGGAGTGCCTGATGTGGGGAAGATGCGCCCAGTGAAAGCTTCCGATATCGGCCTCACGAAATAGCGCATCGATGTTGACTGCAAGAAGCGGGTCGGACGATTCCCACTTCCCTGCTAGTCGCCGGCTAACGAGGGATTCGGAGAGTTGCGGCAGCGGCGTGTGCGCTTTCACGTACAGAGCCACTACTGCCTCGAAGTCTTGCTTTGCGCTGGTACTAGCTGCGATGCTCCTGGCCCCACGTTTTACGGGAAAGTGTGCCAAACGTTCGCGATGAAGGTCCAGCACTAATGGCGCGATCGTCTCTATCAGGTATGCGCAGTTGCCAATCAAGGGTTGGAGTATTTCCTGGGGGACGGGAGGCGTGCTGTTAATCCGGATATTTCGCTTCCCCACGATTGCAGCCGTCCGGCGACCTCCCCAAGGTGAGAACTCCTTCTTGTAGGCGTCTCCCGGGAACAGATCGCCATAGCAGTAGGGGAGTCTAACCGCCTCGACCCACTGGGCTAGACTGCCTGACACCAATCGGCGTTTCTTGCGACGCAGACCGTTGCGGCCTTCCCTGACAACCCTCAGGTACCGGTCGCAAACGTCTTGATCTACCGCCTGCAGTGACGCAACTCCTATGGAGCTGAGCCAGTTAAACCACCGAACGAGGCCACAGAATCGCGTGAAAATGGTTCGAGGATCGTAAATTCTCCGGTGGGCGGTAGCTATCAACACAATGTCAGGGTGCTTTGGAACCATTAGTGCAAGTAGAAGATCTTTGGCCATCGACCGCCACGACGGGTTGGAAATCCGCCTAAAATCCCAGATCTTTTCCCTATCCGTCATGGTTTTTGGGGCCAAGCTCAGTCCCCTCCAGTCCCAGACGTCGTCTTCATATAATGGTCGAACTGCTCCTGGCTCGTGCTCGTGGCCTGTCAACTGAAAGAGATCAGCGCCAGCGAACAGCGAGATTTGAGGATGAAGAGCCTCGAACCGGGCAGCGTTTGTCATCGGGTTGCCTCCTCCGGTCGCAAGGGCAGCGCATAGTCCTGATCCGTGACGCCGAGAGATGCCAGTTCCAGTACCTTTGGACTGAACCGGGGGAGAATCTCCTGATCCAAACGGATGGCGTAGGGACCATAGATGCTCATGAACTCCCGAATCGGAAGTTGACGCGACTGACGGGCAAAAAACGCCTTCAACTCAAGAAGATTTCCAGCGTGTCTCGGTAAGAAGACGGCGAGCGGACATAACAAGCACACCCAGACTCTGGCTGCGCACGCCTTACCTTTTACGCCGAACGGACTCGCAAGTTGATTCGCACATGACGCTAAGAAGACGTCCTGTTCTCCAGACAGCAACTGCTCAACGGTGGAGTCAGACGGCATGTGGGCATTGAGGCCGTCAGCAAAGTCATAGCCTGAATGTGCTAACTCCTCATCAGTCAAGACATTCACGGGCACACCCTTTCGCAGCATGTCCGTTTGAGCCTCTTCGACTATCTCCGTCAGCATCAGTTCGTATGTGTCGTCGATGCTTGCCAAATAATGGCGCCCTTCGACTGCTGCGCTGTGGTTGGGGTCGATGGTCGATCGACCATTCCAGTGCCTGTTGGCCATGAGAGTAAGGTAGGTGGCCCTAATGCGTCCTCTATTAAGTCGAAGAGGCATCCCTTGATCGTCCAAAATCTCATACTTCTCGGTGATCTTCCCGCTGTGGTTTGCGAAAGACGCGGGACCTGAAATGCGGTCTTCGTGGGCCTTTGAACCGCAGACGATCCAAAGATCTTCGGTACGCGATGGTGAAGCGTGGCGTCGAAGAGGCTCGCTGTGCGCCAACCACTGCTCCAGCAGTCTCGATGCGTTCTTTGAAAGGGTGAGTCCCTCGGGTCCCGTACGACCTTTGACGTACTTGATATTGGCAACGTGAGGGCTAACCCACGAAATGTCACGTACTTTCAGTCTGTCGATGCCATCCGGGACGACGCCCGTGAGCATCCCCAGCCGCAGCCGATAGGCCAGCTGGATCTCTATGTCATTGAAGAGAGCCCGCCTCACGGCCGCGATTGTGGCACCGGACACAGATCTCCCCTTCCGGCGCAGTGCTTCCTGCACCTCGAAGACAGTCGAAGGACCCGTTCGGAGAAGGTGTACTGCGGCAAGCCACTCCAGGTATTCTCCACTGGGGCCGTCTATGTCGTCTTCCCGCTGCGCGACATGCAGCAGCCTCTTATGGGCCAGCCAGGAACGGTTGATTATGACTTCACAAGCGTCCATAAGTCGTTCCCATTCGGGCTGGCTGTAGGCCTTGTAAGGGACGGTGGACGGCCGCGTGTGAATCTGTCTTGCGCCCAGGTGCAGACGGAGCGCAGGCGCAAGTTGGCCCGCTATGGAATCGAACCCTCTGAGTAGGGCCCGGGTGTTTCTCTCATGAGCGTGCGGCCGGGATAGCCAATGCTGTATGACGATCTCCCGCGTTAGGTCTCTGGCGGGGCCACGGAAACCAAGTTTGAAAGTATCTTCCACCATTCGCCGAAGGCTCACCGCGTGATTCTCGGCTGAAGACTTACTCGCAATTGTGCCGTGGGGATGAGCCAACAACGCCAGCCCCCTTGCCAAGTCCTGGGCCAACTCGGGGTTCGGGGTTCCCTCGAAGCGCCCGATCCATTCTGTCCCATCGGGAAAGAGGAAGTGGACGGAGACCGGGTCATCGTAGTAGACGGCCGGCACTAGCCATCCTCCTCTAGGAACTCTGATTCAACTTCGTCGCGGATGGCTTCGGAGCCGCTGTGCATATCCAACTCAGCGGACTCAAATGCGTCAGCAAAGATCCGGCGTGTATCTAGACGATCGAGATACAACTGAGTGGTTGTGACAGAGCTGTGTCCCAGCAGATCCCGAAGAACCATTAGTGGGTCCTGGCGCGTCATGTAGAGCGCCAATGCGGCGTTCCGATTTGTTCGCGATGAGACTCTCGCGACAGCTTCGTAGTACCCACGCACGAGACGCTCCAGAGTGTTCATGGCGAAAGTGTGACGAAGCATGTGCGGACGCACATGTGGAAACTTTTCATCGAATTCGAGCGCGATTTGCGCCGCTGTTCGCCGGAGGACTGTGCCGAGCGCTCGAAACGGAGCGCCGTTGCTCTGGAGAGCCAGGAGGCAAGAGCCGCCTTCGGGCGCTACCAGCCGGGCTCGCTCCTCCAATGTCACCTCTGACCAGCTTCGGCGTTCGCCGTCGATTATTGCGCCCAAAGTGTCAGCACCCTCCACGTGCAACGGCCCACCCGTTTTTGCCTTTGGAGTCCATGTGGATCGGCTGGCCGCGATTCTTCTCTCCCATTGGAGATACTCTTTCGCCTGCATCAGTGTGTCGAAGTCGATCCAAGTAGTACGTGGCCTTCCCCGCTTCGTTATGGTTCCAGGTATAAAAAATTCGATTGGCATATCCGTCCTTTCTTGGGGTAGATGAGGCAGCTCGTACGAGGTTAGAAAATTCAGTTCCTGACTTCGTAGTCCGGTCGTAATCAGAAGCCTTGTTAGAAGGCTGTTCCGCGCCAAGTTCCTTGCTTTGGTCTTTGCGGGTTGGCTCCCGTCAGGGGAAAGGCCCTCCAGTGTGTTGAGCAATATTCGTTGATACTCTTCTCCGAGATATTTGATAGTGCTGTGACCTTTGGGAATGGGCAGTTTAGCGTTGTTTTGTAAAACCACAACGGGTATTTCATCTCGCCACACCGTAATCTCTGCGTAGGTGAAAGGTGTCGCTTTCGCGTAGTTTTCTGAGATTGCCCACTTATAAAACTCTGATATGCACGTAATGTTGAGGTCCCATGTGGAATTGGCCCAGCGTCTTTTGCATTTACCTGACAGTTGAAAGTCGGCGTATAGACCTAGGGCTGCTTGAAGGGAGGCCCGATCTCCCAGGAGTTCGAAGCCGTTGCGGCGCAGGAAGACTAGCCAGGCAAGTAGGGCGCCTAGGTAGATGTTGAGTGTTCGAGTGGATATCCTCGGTTCGTGGGAACGATTTATTATCCATGCATTGACTATCCAAGAAGGACGATTCTTATCGGAGTCTTGGAACAACAAATCGTCATCGATGATTAGAGGCGTGCCCTCAGGTATTCTCAGATCTCCCTGCAGATGCGCGGCATCAGCGCCATCTAAGTGAAAGTGGATTCTGTGCATGACGCGACGTTACTTTCAGACGCGAAAATTTGCAATGACTTCACAAAGAAAATTTGGATGGCAACTTTGGCAGATTCATACACGCTTGACAGGAATCGAGCAAATCGCGTGCAAAAGCAATTACTACTCACTTCCCGGTGGAGCGTCAAGTATTCAGACACTGTTTAAGCAAAAACAACAGCCGAATACGCCATCGCAACACTCGCCGCCGTGGGGTTTGCCGGAGTTCTCGTGTTCATCATGCGCAGTGATGAGGTCCGGGGGTTCCTCCTGAACCTCATCCGCACGGCGCTTACGCTGCCATGACGTGGGTCTGGCGCGCGGGTGGGAGTGGGCGGCGGGGGTCGCCGCGAACCCCGGACTGCCTCGGGGCGGTCACAGCGGAGTTCGCCGTGGCGCTGCCGTCGGTCGTCTTTCTGCTCGCCATGCTGCTCGCGGGTTCGGCAGCCGGGGTGATGCAACTTCGCGTCGAGGAAGCGGCCCGGGGTGGTGCCCGTGCGCTGGCCAGAGGAGCCGCAGCCGTCGAAGTCGGAGGGATTGTCCGCCAGCTTGCCGGCGAAACCGCAGCGTCGACCGTGGCCCTCGACGGCGAATGGCTCAGGGTCACGGTGTCCGGCCGTGTCCCCGGGGCTGTCGGTTCCCTCATTCCGTGGACCCTGAGCGCCAGTGCCTGGGCGCGTCCGGAAACCCCCGGCGCGGCACAACCTGTCCCGGGTGGATGGGGCTTCCCGCTCGGGACGGGCACATGACGTCGCCGGTTAGTGCCGGGGCCAGCGGGCCATGGCACCGGACTCCGTCCCCAGGCCATGACGTGTACCGCTGCCGGCCGCGGGAGCGGGGATCAGGGACGGTCCTGGCCTTGGGACTCGGGCTGGTCGTGATCATGGCGGCAGTCTTGTTGCTGCTTCTGGCTCAGTCAGCCGTCGCTGCGGCCAGGGCTGCGGCGGCTGCCGACCTCGCAGCCCTGGCGGCAGCGGACGCCGCCCGAGGAATCACATCCGGTGAGCCGTGCGCCGTCGCCCGGGAGGTCGCACGGAAGAACAATGCCATTGTGCTCGCCTGCTCGAAGGGCGCGGACACGTCAGTCCAGGTCAGCACCGAGATCAACATCGGGCCGTTCCTCGGCGCTGCCAGAGGTCTGGCCAGGGCCGGTCCACCCCCGGCGCCCCGGAACGGACCCTCACCGTGAGGGCTGCTTTGCCCGCGGCAGGACGCGCGGCGCTTCGAAACAACCGGGATTCACCCGCTGGCACGCCCTGCTAGGGCCGCGCCAAACGCGCTATGGCGGCCCTGCTAGGGCCGCGCCAAAACGTGCTATCCGGCGCGGAGCGGTTGGGCGGGATCTTTTTCCGTACCGACCGCTGTACCGGCCGCCGTACCGGCAGCGGCCGTGGCCGCACCCGCCGCGCCGGCGCCCGCAACGGCCGTGCCAGCAGCAGCCGTGCCAGCCGCCCCCGTCCCAGTGCTGTCGGCGTTCATCAGCTCGCTGGCGTCTTTCAGCAGCACGTCAATCAAGGTGACGGCGGCGTCCTTGTCGAGAGGGTTGTTCTTGTTGCCGCACTTGGGTGACTGGACACAAGATGGGCAACCGGACTCGCATTCGCAGGCCTTGATGGCGTCCCGCGTGGCGGTCAGCCACACCCGGGCCTTGTCGTATCCGCGTTCGGCGAAGCCAGCCCCGCCGGGATGGCCGTCGTAGACGAAGATGGTAGGCACCCCGGTGTCGGCGTGGATGGCGGTGGACACCCCGCCGATGTCCCAGCGGTCGCTGGAGGCCACGAGCGGCAGGAGACCGATGGCTGCGTGCTCGGCGGCATGCAGGGCTCCGGGGAACTGCGCCTCGATCAGTCCCGCGCCGGTCAGCGAGCGGTTGTCCACAACGAACCAGACCGCCTTGGTAAACAGGTCTCTGGCCCCCAGTTCCAGTGGTTCTTCCCCGAGGATTTCATTTGAAATCAGTGCCTTGCGCTGGAACGAGACCACCTGGGTCGTCACCTTGACCTCGCCGAAATGTACGGCCACGTCGCCCCACCGGGTGGTGCGTTCGGTTTCGAGGATCTCGATCTGGGTCACGTCGCGGGCGGTGGTGTAGTAGTCGGGGTTCGCCCGGCGCACCATCACGCAGTGATCGCCCTCATTGAGGTCCTCCACGACGTAGCTGTCGCCCTGGTGGACGTAGACGGCGCCGGTGTGGGCCTGGTAGTGGGTCTGGGGCGAATCCATGGTGCCGAGCAGGGACCCGGTGTCGGCATCCACGATGCTCACCGGACCCCCGCCGTCGGCGCGCAGGTTCACCATGGCCGCAGCACTCTGCGGGTGGGTCCAAAACCAGCCGGCCGGCCGTTTGCGCAGGTAGCCCTGCGCCACCAGGCGCTCCAGCAGCTTCTCCGAGGTGGCCCCGAAAAGGTCAAGTTCGGCGAACCCCAGCGGAAGTTCCGCGGCGGCGGCGCAGAGATGCGGGCCCAGCACATAGGGATTGGAGGGATCGAAGACCGTGGCTTCCACCGAGACGTCGAAAATCGCCTCGGGGTGGTTCACCAGATAGGTATCCAGCGGGTCGTCGCTGGCTACGAAGGCCGCGATCGCGTCCTGCCCGGCCCTGCCCGCCCGGCCGATCTGCTGGAACAACGACGCGCGGGTGCCTGGCCATCCGGCCACCAGGACGGCGTCGAGACCGGAAATGTCGATGCCCAGCTCCAGCGCAGACGTGCTCGAGACGCCCAGCAGCTCACCCGAGCGCAACGACTTTTCCAGCGCCCGCCGCTCCTCCGGCAGGTAGCCCGAGCGGTAGGCGGCCACACGCTGCGGCAGGCTGGGGTCCACTTCATCGAGCAGGCGTTTGGCAATGGAGGAAATCGTCTCGGCTCCGCGCCTGGATTTGATGAAGGCAATGGTCCGGGTCCGGGAGGACACGAGATTGGCCAGCAGATCGGCGGTCTCGGCGACGGCGGTACGCCGCTCCTTGGCGCCGTTCTCGCCCCGCACTTCGGTCAGGGCAGGCTCCCAGAAAGCTACGGTCGTGGATCCGTGGGGCGAGCTGTCTTCGGAAACGGCACGGACCGGTGCGCCGATGAGCCTGCCGAAGGACGTTCCGGGCTCTGACGCCGTGGCCGACGCCGCGATGAACACGGGGCCCGGGTGGGAGCCGCCCGGGCTGTAGTAGGCACAGATCCGGCGCAGCCGGCGCATGAGGTTGGCGACATGGGAGCCGAACACTCCGCGATAGCTGTGGGCCTCGTCCACGATCACATAGCGGAGGCGCCGGAAGAACCGGGCCCACCAGGCATGGTTCGGGAGGATGCCGAAGTGCAGCATGTCAGGATTGGCGAGGATGAAGTTCGCATGGTCCCGGATCCAGCGCCGGGACGCGGGATCGGTGTCGCCGTCGTAGGTTTCGGCCCGGACGGTGGGGAGTTTCAGCGCGCGGATCGCGGCCAGCTGGTCCGCTGCGAGGGCCTTGGTGGGGGACAGATAGAGGGTCACGGCGCCGTCGTCGTGGATCTTTCCGGGATCGGCCAGGACCCTGAGTTCGGAACGGTGGATCGCGTCCAAGGCTGGTAGCTGGTACGCCAGGGACTTGCCGGACGCCGTGCCGGTGGCAATGACCACGTGTTCTCCGGCGTGGGCCAACTCGGCGGCCTGCACCTGGTGGCGGTAGGGCTCGTGGATGCCAAGGGAACCGTAGGCTGTCACGAGATCCGGGTGGGCCCAGCCCGGCCACGGCGCATTGACGGCCTGGCGGGCGGGGATCGTTCGCACATGACGCAGCTGTTCCGGGTCCGGACCTCGGCCCAGCAGCGGAATCAGGGACTCATGCGGGTTCACTCACACATTCTTTCATCCGGCCTCAAATCGCCGGAGAAGGCAGCCCGGGTCCCGCAGCGCCCGGCACGCGCAGAGCCTCAGCCGACGGAGAGGTCAGCGCCTTCGTCCGAGGTCGACAGCATCAGAACGTGGCAGACCATGCGCCAGCCGAGGTGCGAATAGAGCTTTTGGCCGTCCAGCGAGGCGAGCAGCAGCCCGGAGTCGACGTCGTGTTCGAAGGCCTGGGCCGCCAGGGCCTTCATGATGAAGCTGCCCAGTCCCCGCCGCTGGTACGCAGGCGCCGTCACGATCTTGTCGAAGATGGCGGTGTGTCCCACCACAAATACGCGCCCGCTCGCGGCGGTCTCTTCGCCTGCGTGGACCACAGCGTGGTGCACGCCGTCCGTCCGGGACGTCTCCAGCTTGAGGTCGTCGTCGGAAAGCCAGGGGTCCTCCGAGTCCTGAGTCTCCATGTCCACGATCATCATGGTCTGGGAAGCCGAGGTGACATGGAGGCCGTTTTCCTGGCCGAGGAACGTGTACCGGGCCACGTCATTGGTGAGGATCGTGAGGACTCGGGCCGGCACTTCAGCCGTCCTCGCCGCCAGCTCCGCAAACTCCGAATCGGACGGGTCGAAGGCAAAATATTCCCATTGACCGGTGGTGTCCGCGCGCAAGGCCGCAGGGAACCGTCCCTCCCTGCGCGTCTCATATCCGCGACAACCTGCCCATCCGGCAACCCAGATTTCCAGCAGATGAGTGGTGTCTTCAACCATGGCGTCAAGACTCATGTGATGAGCGTATTCCAGCCGTGCCACAAGCAACAGGGGCCGGGTCCGGGAAGTGTGCTCGCTTATGGAATTGTGACTGTCTCCCGGCCTCCCGTCCCAGCCAGTACCCTTAAAAGTGTGGCTTTGAACAGGATTGTGCTCTTTTACGGATTTACCCCCCTCGCTGACCCGGACGCCGTCCGGCTGTGGCAGCGCGCGCTATGCGAAAAACTCGGCCTCACCGGCCGCATCATCATCTCCAAGGACGGCATCAACGCCACGGTCGGCGGGGAGCTGAACGCCGTGAAGCAATACGTCAAGACCACGCGGGAGTACAAGGGATTCCACGGGATCGACGTGAAGTGGTCCGACGGCGGGGCGGCAGACTTCCCGCGCCTCAGCGTCAAGGTGCGGGATGAAATCGTCTCCTTCGGCGCCCCGGGCGAGCTGAAAGTCGACGCCGACGGCGTGGTGGGCGGCGGGACGCACCTCAAACCCGAGGAACTCCACGAACTCATTGAAGCCAAGAAGGAACAGGGCGACGATGTCGTGTTCTTCGACGGACGCAACGGCTTCGAGGCCCAGATCGGAAAGTTCAAGGATGCGGTGGTCCCCGACGTCGCTACCACCCACGACTTCATCAAAGAACTCGACTCGGGCAAATACGATGCCCTCAAGGACAAGCCGGTTGTCACCTACTGCACGGGCGGCATTCGCTGCGAGGTGCTGTCGAGCCTCATGGTGAACCGCGGGTTCAAGGAGGTCTACCAGCTCGACGGCGGCATTGTCCGGTACGGAGAGATCTTCAAGGACCACGGCCTGTGGGAGGGATCCCTGTACGTGTTCGACAAGCGCATGCACCTGGAGTTCAGCGAGGACGCCAAGACCATCGGCCAGTGCGTCCGCTGCTCGGCGCCCACGAGCAAGTTCGAGAACTGCTCCAATCCGAGCTGCCGGACCCTCACGCTTTACTGTGCCAGGTGCGCAGCGAGCCCTGAAACCCTGCGATGCCCCGAGGGCTGCGCCGCCTGATCGGCTGAGGCTGGACTATCCCAGCCGGTCCTGGCGCCCCGAGGCCCCCTGCACGCGCGGCCCCGCCCGTTGGGCGTTGCTTACGCAAGAGGCGTTGCCTACGCAAGAGGCGCGGCCCCCAGTGCGAGGGTTGTCTCAGATCCGGCTCACGCGGTAGGCGAAGTTTGCTGCGGCCCGCCCGGTCACCTGGACGGAGAGCACCGCGTCCACGGGCAGCGAGACGACGTTCACTCGTGAAGTTCCGCAACGCAGGCTCAGGTCTACCAGCGACTCTTCCCCATTGCGGACGGTGAAAGACACCCGGGCCGTGCTGCGGCACGCCAGCGTCAGGGAATAGGTACCGGCAGGCAGTTGCGTTGTCGTCTCTGTGTGCACCGCGCCGGCCGCCACGGAGCCGTAGCTGGTGTGAAAAACCTGCCCCGCGGCGTCGGGAAGCGCGTCGTCGACCCACTGCTCCAGCTCTTCACCGGACACCGGCTCGTTGCGATGGGGATCCTGCGGCAGGGCGGCGTCGGTGGTCGGCGCGGTGGAAACAGTGGGCGAGCCATCGTCCCAATGGTCGGCGCTGTATTCGTACTCGCAGCCGGACAAGACCGCCCCGAGGAACACCGCAATTGACAGCACCGCGGCGGCGGCCGGGGTGCGCCGTCGCGGCAGCCTGCGGGCCGGCACAGTTGGCATACCCTGAGATTAAGGTCGCCCCGATGCAAACACCAGAGGTCGAAGGTCCGCGGCGGGCGGTTTTCCCGGAAGGTGCCGAGCCGGCCGCCGTGACCGGGTTGCGGGCGGACCCTACTCGGACGCGGCCAGGTGATAGGCGTAGATGATTGGGGCGTCCACGCTGGACGTGCTGAGCTTCACCTCGCCCGCGGCGGGCACCGTGATGCGGGCGGTTTCGCGGCTGCCGTTGCAGGCAGCTCCTGCCTCGGTCAGCGGCCGGCCGGCCAGGCTGACGGCGAAGAACGCCTTACCGCCGCCGTCGCAGGTCATGGTCAGGGTGTAGGTGCCGGCGGGCACACCGGACGCGGTCCGGACGATCGGATCGCGGTTCAGGATTTTGCCGGCGTCCTCCAGCACAGTCCCGGGGGCCGAGGGCAGAGCGGTCGCCTTCCAGGCCGGGACATCGACGCCCTGAATTGAACCGGGCGGGGTACATGCCGTTGCGGCCAGCACGACGGCGGCTGCGGCCGCGCCCGTAAGCGTCCGCCTTACCAGCAGGGTCGCCGGCGCGTGAGAGGAGGGAAAAACCATGCCTCCAACTTACCGCCTTGCGGCTTCACCCCCGGCCGCGCCGGCCGTCCAGCGGCGCCTCCCGCGGGCTCTTGACGTTGACGTAACGTCAAAGTTTAGAGTCGTGGGGACGGCCCGGCAGGCGACAAGCGCGGCACCGGGAGACGGTGCTCCGGGGGACGGCGAACCGAGCTGACCGGCGCCGTCGGCAAGCTACTTCCGACGGGGCAGCCGGCCCTACGCAAAGGAGGAGATATGGACTGGTCCGTCCAACAAATCGCGAAATTGGCGGGCACCAGCGGACGGACTCTGCGTCACTATGACGACATCGGCCTGCTCAAGCCCAGCCGTACCGGCAACAACGGCTACCGGTACTACGGCCCCGACTCGCTGGTCCGTCTGCAGCGGATCCTACTACTGCGTGACCTGGGGCTCGGGCTGCCGGCGATCGCGGACGTACTCGCCGGCCAGGCGGACGCGGAGTACGCCCTGGGGCGGCATCTGGAGTGGCTGCAGCAGGAACAGGACCGGCTGGGGCGGCAGATCGCTTCGGTCCGGCACACCATTGAGGCACTGCAAGCGGGAGGAAAGATCATGGCAGAGGAAATGTTCGACGGCTTCGACCACACCCGGTACCGGGACGAAGTCCAGCAGCGGTGGGGCCAGGACGCCTATGCGACCTCAGATGCTTGGTGGCGCGGCATGCAGGCCGAGGAGAAGGCTGCCTGGCAGGAACAGTCCCGGCAGCTTGGTGCCGACTGGAGGGCCGCGGCAGAGTCGGGCGTCACGGCGGACAGCGTTCAGGCCCAAGACCTGGCCCGGCGCCACGTCGAATGGCTCAGGGGCATTCCCGGCACCCCGGCGGCGCCGCCCGCCGCAGGCGGTGGCAAGGGAGCCGGCGGTAACAAGGGAGGAGGCGGTGGCAAGGGAGCCGGCGCTAGGGCAGCAGGCGGCACCGCAGTTGCCGTGCCGGACATCAAGGGGTACGTGACGGGACTCGGCGAGATGTACGTGGCGGATCCCCGGTTCGCCGCGAACTACGGCGGTGCCGAGGGCGCGGCCTTCGTCCGGGATGCCCTGCGGCTTTATGCGGAGACCCGGCTCTCGCCGGCCCCGCCCAGTCCCCGGGACTAAACTTGTGCGGTGACGTCCTCAGCTCAAAACCCCGCCCCGCAGGCTCCCGCAGCACCGCGTCCGGCCACGCCAACTCCCGCCATGGCGGTTCGTTCATCGCCGTTCACGGCCGGCAACACTCCGGAGGCGCCGCGGAGCGACCTCCCCGGCCTCCTCGAGGCCCTGGCCGGGGACCTGCGGGCCGTTGGCTACACCGTGGATGGCGTCGCCGGGCTGTTGGGTGAGGCTGCGCACTCTGCCCTCAGCCGGGACCAGCTCATCCCCGCACTGATCGTCACCGGGCGCGCCTCCGGTGAGCCGTCGACGGCGGCGCTCGCCGCCGTCGTGCGTCTCTGTCTCCTGGCCGAGCCGCAGCGTGCGGAGACCCTCGACGCCGCGCTGCCCGGCATCCGCACGGAGGGGCTGACGGAACTCGGGCTCGTGGAGCGGTCCGACGAGGACCTGATCCGGGCGAAGGTGGATCTGAGGCCGTACGGCTGGGACCCCACTGTCGGGGACGATGGCGTGGCGAGCGGCGGGGCGGACCTCTGGGTGGCCAGCGACCTCGCGGCCCACCAGCGCGCAGGCGTCCTCCGTCACGACCACGTCCTGGGGATCGGGCAGGCCTCCACCACCCTGGTCCAGGTCACGGCCCGCCGGCATGTGGCCAGGGCCCTCGACCTCGGCACGGGCTGCGGCATCCAGACGTTCCATCTGCTCCACCACGCGGAGCACGTGACCGCCACGGACATTTCCGAACGCGCCCTCGCGTTCACCCGGTTCAATCTCTTGCTCAACGCCGCCGAGCTGCACCTGGACCCGGCGGATCCTGAGGCCCGCGTGAGCCTGAGGCTCGGGTCCCTGCTGGAACCCGTCGCGGGGGAGGAGTTCGAGCTGGTGGTGTCCAACCCGCCGTTCGTCATTACGCCGCGCAGCCTGGGCGAGACCCCCGTGGACCAGTTCACCTATCGCGACGGCGGCCTGCCGGGGGACGAGATCGTTTCTTCGCTGGTCCGGGCCCTGCCCTCCGTTCTCGCGCCGGGTGGAACGGCCCAGCTCCTGGGCAATTGGGAAATCGAGGCGGGGGCGGCCTGGTCCGAACGGCCCCAAAGCTGGGCCGACCCGGCCGCCGACGTCTGGTTCATCCAGCGGGAGCAGGTGGGGCCGGAGCAGTATGCCGAGACCTGGCTGCAGGACGCCTCCGAAAACCGGGACCGCCAGCTCTACCAGGACTCGTATGCGGCGTACCTTGACGACTTTGCCTCGCGCAATGTGGCGGGAATCGGTTTCGGCATGATCTGGCTGCGCCGGCCGGCTGACGGCGCCGGGCGGGTGATTTCCCGCTTCGAGGAGATCACGTACCCCATCGAACAGCCCGTGGGGCCGCACCTGGGCGCGGCGGTCGAGCGTGCCGACTGGCTGGCCGCCCACGATCTGGCCGCCGCTCACCTGCTGGTCGCGGAGGACGTCACCGAGGAGCGGCACCAGCGCCCGGGGGCGGAACACCCCGGCGTCATCCTGCTGCGGCAGGGTGCCGGGCTGCGCCGCACCAACCTGCTGGGCACCGAGCTGGCCGGCTTTGTTTCAGCGTGCGACGGCGACCTCTCTGTCGGGCAGATCATCGGCGCCCTCGAGGCCCTGCTGGGCGGCTATGAGGGGTTCGACGGCGCGCAGTTCCGCGCCGGCCTCCTGACCGAAGTCGGTAACCTGGTTCGCGACGGCTTCCTGCTGCCGGCCTGAGACGGCAGGCGCCGCCGCAACCGTGTCTGGCGCCCTCATGCCTGCCGTTCCAGCCCCGGCGGCCGTGACGGCAGGCGCCGCCTCGATACCGCGTGCGTCCTCCCGGCCGAACCTCGGCAGGACGTACGCGGTGAGGGCAAGAGTGACCAGCACCGCGATGGCCCCGGTGAGCAGGAAGCTGACACGCACCGGCACCAGTGCGCCCAGCAGCCCGCCCAGGGCCAGGGCGGCGATCGAGACGGCGCGTGTCATCCCGCCGACGATCGCCATGGCCTGGCCCCGGCCGCGTTCGGGTATCCGGAGGATCGCGATCGCCCCGAAGCAGGCATTCAGGACGCCGCAGGCCATTCCCGTCCCCGTGTAGGCCACAAAGAGCATCTCCACGGTGGGGACCATCCCCGTGATGCCCAGGAACGCCGAGACCAGGGCCATGGAGGCCAGCAGCACGCGCAGCCGTAACGCCGGCGTGGTGATCCTGCCGGCCATCGCGGCCCCGCCCGCCATGCCGAGGCCGAACGCCGCGGCCAGGAGGCCATACTGCGTCTCGGTGGCGCCAAGTTCGCCGCGGGCCAGGAACACTTCAAGAACATTCGTGGCCTCGCCCACGACGATAAAGAACATCGCCCCCAGGACCAGGGCCCAGACCAAGCTGTCCCGGCGGATCAGGCGCAGCCCGTCGAGCAGTGCGGGCTTCGCCTGGCCGGCCCGTTCGGCCGCCGTGCCGCGGCGGGTTCTGATTAGCAGGGCGCCCAGCCCCATGGCGACATAGCAGCCGCTGGCCACGGCGAACACGAGCCCGGCGCCGCCCCAGCCGCTGAGCATGCCGCCCGCGGCCGGGCCGGCCATGCCGGCAATCATGACGGTCGCCTGCATGGTCCCCATCGCCCGCGGGGTGCGGTCCTCGCCGACGAGCCGGGGCAGCAGGGCCTGCCAGGTGGGGCCGGCCACGGCCTGGGCCGCGTCGAGCAGGAACGTCATGGCAAAAAGCACGGGCAGGTAGTTCTCCACATACTGCATGCTCAGGCCCATGCCGGCGACGGCGGCGGCACTGACAGCAGAGGCCGCCGTCGCCAGCGTGCGGGAGTCCCTGGTGTCGGCGAGCCGGCCGGCCCAAGGGGCCAGCAGGACCAGCGGCAGCGCTGAGCAAAAGAGGTAGGCAGCCACGAGCCAGGGCCCGGCGACAGGGGTTCCCCCGGCAGCGGCCGCGTTCTGCAGGTGCAGCATGACGCTCACGACGACGGCGCCCATCCCCGCTGTCGCAACGAACCTGGCGGTGCTGGCGATCAGGAAATCGCGGTTGCGCCACAGGGGCTGCACCGCCGCTGAGGGGGCGGACGATTTATGAAATATCTGTTTCATAAATAGGAAGCTAGTCCCGGCCGGCAATAGATGTCAAGCATTTCTTTCATATTTTGGAGTGGCTGGATACACTGGAGGGGTGAATGCAGAAACCCCGACGGCGGAGTCCACGGCTCCGCCGGCCGCCAAGCGCCGGCATCGTCCGGAAAAGCAAGTGGAAATCACCGACCCGAAGGCGATCCGGGCCCTCGCTCACGCCGCCCGGCTGGAGGTTATTTCCGAACTGTATTCCACCCAGGTGAGCCGGACGGCCACCGAACTCGCGGCGCAGACCGGCCTGACCCCCAGCGCCATGAGCTACCACCTGCGGGCGCTGCAGAAGTGGGGCATTGTGGTCCCCGCAGCTACGGCAGGGGACGCCCGGGAGCGGCGCTGGAAGGCTGCCGGCACCGATTTCACTATTCACTCGCTCGGCGGAGTGGCCAGCCCTGAGCTCGCCGTCCTTGATCTCGAGCTCGAAGCCTACCGCCGCCGGGTGCTTGCGTACGCCAAGACCCGCAACGAACGGCGCGAGCGCGGCGAGACCGGCGACGGCCCGTCGTCGGTGGTGCTGGCGAGTAACCTGCTGTACCTGACGCCGGAGCAGCGGTCCGAGTTGACGCGGCGCGTCTTCGACCTCCTGCGCGATTATGAACTCGAGGATCCGGACCATGTGCCCGACGGCGCCGAACGCATGGCCACCATGTGGTCGATGATTCCGGACGACCGCGGCCCGGCCGCCGCGAAACCCGAGGCCGGCAGCGCCTGAGCCTCCGCCCGGCGCGGCCTCCAGGACCACCGGGCGCCCTGCTCTTTTGCGGCCGGAACCCGCCTCCGCGGGGCCGTCATTTCCGGCCGGATGCGCGCGATTCTGCAAAATATGGTGAACTAGGCGGGTATGGGCGCATCTGCCCGAGCAACCTTTTTCTGTAGGAGCACCGTGCCAAGCAAGGCCAAAACCGGCAAGAAACTCGTGATCGTGGAGTCTCCCGCCAAGAGCAAGACCATCGCCAAGTACTTGGGCGAGGGCTTCATCGTTGAGGCCTCCATTGGTCACATCCGCGACCTTCCGCAGCCTTCCGAGCTCCCCGCGGAACTGAAGAAGACCCCGCTGGGCAAGTTCGCCGTCGACATTGAAAACGACTTTAAGCCGTACTACGTGGTGTCCGCGGACAAGAAGAAAAAGGTCGCCGAACTCAAGGCCCAGCTCAAAGACGCCGATGCGCTCTATCTCGCAACCGATGGGGACCGCGAGGGCGAGGCCATCGCGTGGCACCTGCTGGAAGTCCTGAAGCCAAAGGTGCCGGTCTACCGGATGACCTTCGGTGAAATCACGAAGGAAGCCATCCACCGCGCCATGGACAACCTGCGCGACGTGGACCAGGACCTGGTGGACGCACAGGAAACCCGGCGCGTCCTGGACCGCCTCTACGGCTACGAGATCTCACCGGTGCTGTGGCGCAAGGTGGCCCGCGGTCTGTCCGCCGGCCGGGTGCAGTCGGTCGTGACCCGCATGGTGGTGGACCGGGAGCGTGAGCGCATGGCGTTCAAGGCTGCCTCTTACTGGGACCTGACCGGCCAGTTCGGTGCCGACGCCGGAGCCTTCAAAGCGAAACTCGCTGCCGTGGACGGCTCCAAGGTGGCCAGCGGCCGCGACTTCAATGACAACGGCGAACTCACCTCCCGCAACGTCGTCCACCTCAACGAGGAACTCGCCACCGCCTTGGCGGTCGGCCTGCAGACCGCTGATTTCCGCGTCCGTTCTGTCGACACCAAGCCGTACACCCGCCGCCCGGCGGCGCCGTTCACCACCTCGACGCTGCAGCAGGAGGCCGGCCGCAAGCTGCGCTTCTCCTCCAAGAGCACCATGCAGGTGGCCCAGCGGCTCTACGAAAACGGCTACATCACCTATATGCGCACGGACTCGTCCGCATTGAGCGACGAAGCCGTCACCGCCGCCCGGCGACAGGCAGCCGAGCTGTACGGCACGGAATACGTGCCCCAGTCCCCGAGGGTCTACACCAGCAAGGCCGCCAACGCCCAGGAGGCCCACGAGGCCATCCGCCCCGCTGGCGACTCCTTCCGCACCCCGGCCCAGGTCGCCAAGCAGCTCTCCGGCGACGAATTCCGGCTCTACGAGCTGATCTGGAAGCGCACCGTCGCCTCGCAGATGGCTGATGCCAAGGGCTCCACCGCCACCATCCGCCTGGGCGCCGTGACCGTGGGCGGCGCTGCTGCCGGCCGCGACGCGGAATTCTCCGCCTCCGGCACTGTCATCACCTTCCCCGGTTTCCTGGCCGCCTATGAAGAGGGCAAGGACGAAAGCCGCGGCGATGACGACTCCGAGGAAGCCCGCCGCCTGCCGAACGTGGCCAAGGACGACTCCCTGACCGCCTCGGACATCGTCGCCGTCGGCCACGAGACCTCGCCGCCCCCGCGCTACACGGAAGCATCGCTGACCGCTGAGCTGGAAAAGAAGGGCATCGGTCGTCCGTCCACCTACGCCTCCACCATCTCCACCATCCAGGACCGCGGCTACGTCCGGAAGCAGGGTTCCGCGCTGGTCCCGAGCTGGATCGCGTTCTCCGTGATCCGGCTGCTTGAACAGCACTTCCACGACTACGTGGACTACGAGTTCACGGCCGACATGGAAGCTGACCTGGACAAGATCGCCAACGGACAGGCGGCCGGACCCGCTTGGCTCAAGCACTTCTACTTCGGTGAAGACGCTGAGCCCGGCCTGCTGAGCATCGTCAACAACCTCGGCGAGATCGACGCCCGCGAAATCAACTCGATTCCGATCGCCGAGGGCATCACGCTGCGGGTCGGGAAATTCGGCCCGTACCTGGAAAGCTCCGTCCCGACGGTCGATCCCAAGACCGGCGAAGTGGTTGAAGCCGCCCGCGCCAACGTCCCCGAGGACCTGGCGCCGGACGAGCTCACCGCCGCCAAAGCCATTGAACTCATGGAGACCGCGGCCCCGGAAGAGCGCGTCCTCGGCACGGACCCGCACACCGGGCACACGGTCGTGGCCAAGAACGGCCGCTATGGCGCCTACGTCACCGAGATCATCCCGGAAATGACCGAGGAGCAGCTGGCCAGCCAGCCCGTGGAGTACTACAAGAACGGCAAGCCGAAGCCGCCGAAGAAGCCCGTCAAGGCCAAACCGCGTACGGGTTCCCTGTTCGCCTCGATGAGCGTGGAGACGGTCAGCCTGGACGAGGCCCTGCAGCTCATGAGCCTGCCCCGCGTGCTGGGCCAGGACGCCGAGGGCAACCCGATCACGGTGCAGAACGGCAGGTTCGGCCCGTACCTGAAGAAGGGCACGGACTCCCGCTCCATCGGCTCCGAGGAGGAAATCTTCACGATCACGCTGGAACAGGCGCTGGAGATCTACTCGCAGCCCAAGCAGCGCGGCGCCCGTGCCGCCGTGCCGCCGCTGGCCGAGTTCGGCCCGGACCCGGTCTCGGAGAAGAACATCGTGGTGAAGGAAGGCCGGTTCGGCCCGTACATCACCGACGGCATCACCAACATCACCGTGCCGCGCTCCACCTCGCTGGAGGAGCTCACCCGGGAACAGGCCGTCGAACTCCTCGCGGAGAAGCGCGCCAGGGGCCCGGTCAAGCGCACGACGACGGCCCGCAAGGCCCCGGCCCGGAAGACGCCGGCCAAGAAGTAGCCGAGCCACACCGGGTTCGCCGGAAAGCTGCGGAGTCGCCGGAATTTTCCGGCAACTCCGCAGCTTTCCGGCGATTCTGCGTTTGCGGAGCGGGCGCGGACGTGATCGAGTAGGACCATGACTGAACAGCCCGCACACCTGGACAACCAGCCGCTGAACGAGCTCGAAGAGCAGCTTGCCCGGGGGGAGCAGCCGGACGCCAACCCGGTGGACGTGATCCTGGCCTTCCTCAACAACGAGGTCTACGTGGTCAGCTCCGACGCCCTCGAGGGCCCCGACTCCCAGGTGGAGCCGCTGGTCCTCGCGAATTCCTCGGGCAAGCCGGTTCTGGCCGTCTTCTCGCACCCGAGCCGCGTCACCGAGCAGTATCTCGCGGCCGCTCCCAACGTGCTGGGCACACAGGGCGCCGCGATCATTGGCAACCTCGGCGACGAGCTCGGCATGGTGATCAACCCGGGGGCCGCCTACGGCTTTGAAATCGATCCGGAGGGAGTGGCCAACATCCGCCGCGACTTCAAGCCCTCCGACGAGTTCGCGGACGGTACTGCCGGGTCCGCGGACCACCCGGCGCAGGGTACGGACCTCGCCTGAGCCAGCGTCCCGGACGGCGGTAGTCTTCGCGAATACCGCCGTCGCAGTTAGACCAGCCGCTTCAGTGGGGGCAATAATGGCAACATGCGTCTAGGCGTCCTCGATATCGGGTCCAATACCGTCCACCTCCTGCTGGTCGACGCACACCCCGGCGCCCGGCCGGTCCCTTTCGCTTCACACAAGCGGCCGTTGTCCCTCGTGCAGTTCCTCGACGGCGACGGCAACATCAACGACGCCGGCCAGCATGAGCTTGTCGAGTTCGTCCTTGAAGCGTGGGAATTCGCCGCCAAGCACAAAGCCGACGACCTCCTCGCGTTCTGCACCTCGGCCATCCGCGAGGCCACCAACGGCGCGGAGGTCCTGGCCCGCGTCAAGCATGAAACCACGGTCACCCTCCGGGAACTCACCGGCAGCGAAGAGGCGTCCATGACGTTCTTCGCCGTCCGCCGCTGGTACGGCTGGGGCGCCGGGCCCATCCTGAACCTGGACATCGGCGGCGGCTCCTTCGAGATGGCCCTCGGACAGGACGAACTCCCCGAGCTGGCAATGTCCGTGCCGCTCGGGGCCAGCCGGCTGACGCGCGACTGGCTCCCCGGAGACCCGCCCTCGGCCAAAAGCATCAAGGAGCTGCGCCGCTACATCCGCTCCACGCTAAAGCCCGCCGTGCGCAAATTCGAGAAACTGGGCAGGCCCAACCATGTGGCGGGCACGTCCAAGACCTTCCGGTCCCTCGCCAGGATCGCAGGGGCCGCCCCCAGTGCCGCCGGTCCGTACGTCAAGCGCGAGCTGCAGGCGCTGGACCTGGGGCTTTGGGCGCAGCGTGTCTCGGCCATGGAGATCGGGGACAGGTTCCACCTGCCCGGCGTCTCCGAGGCCCGGGCGCCGCAGGTCCTCGCCGGCGCGCTCGTCGCGGAGGCCGCCTTGGAAATGTTCGAGTTCGCCAGCATGGAGATCTGCCCGTGGGCGCTGCGCGAGGGACTCATCCTCCGCCGCCTGGACCAACTGGTGTTCGAGGGGCCGCTCGACCCCGCACCGCATGTGGCGCAGCGGCCGCCGGCGCAGCTCCAGTCCCCGGAGAAGGTTTCCTGACCTGGTCAGTGTCCGCTGCGAATCCTGCGGGTTCGATTGGAAGTGCCGCTTGGAAGTGTCGATCTGCAGGGGTTCCGTTCGTGTAGATGCTGAGAGGCCGGCACGCCGCCGGCGGATTCGACAAGGAGGCACCTGAAATGTCGCAGTACCTGCTCAGCATTTACCAGCCGGACGGCCCGGTCCCGGGACCTGAGGTCCTCGAACCGATCATGCGGGACCTGGCGGCCCTGAACCGTGAGATGCAGGCAGCCGGGGCCTGGGTGTTCGCCGCCGGACTGCACCCCGCGGAGTCCGCCACCGTCCTCCGGCCCCGTGACGGCGAGATTCTTATCACCGACGGCCCGTTCACCGAAGGCAAAGAGCACTTGGGCGGTTTCACCGTCATCGAAGCCCAGGACCTGGACGCGGCCCTCGGCTGGGCCCGGAAGCTGGCCGGCGTCACGACCCTTCCCGTTGAAGTCCGTCCCTTCCAGCACTAGCCTCCGGACGGGAACGCTGCCGTGAACGGTCATGGCCACCGCGCCGGTGCCACCGAGGCGGACATTGCCCGGGTCTTCCGGAACGAATACGGCCGGGCAGTAGCCGTCCTGACGCGCACGTTCGGGAACATCGATATAGCCGAGGACGCCGTCCAGGATGCCTTCACGGCGGCGGTCCGGCACTGGCCCTCGGCAGGCGTCCCGCCCAGCCCGGCCGGCTGGATCATCACCACGGCACGGCGCCGGGCCATCGACCGGCTCCGGCGGGAGTCCTCGCGCGAGGACAAATACGCACAGGCCGCTTTCCTGTCTGCGGCACCGGCGGGGAACGGATCAGCACCGGCCGCGGACGAGCAGCTCCTGGCGGACCAGGCAGGAATCGACAACGTGGACGACGACACTTTGCGGCTGATTTTCACCTGCTGCCATCCGGCCCTGGCCAGGCCCGCCCAGGTGGCGCTCACGCTGCGGCTTCTGGGCGGACTGACGACGCCGGAGATCGCCCGGGCCTTCCTCGTTCCGGAGAGCACCATGGCCCAGCGGCTGGTCCGGGCCAAGGCGAAAATCCGTGACGCCAAGATCCCCTACCGCGTCCCGCAGGGCGCCGACCTGCCAGAGCGGCTGAAATCGGTGCTCGCCGTCGTCTACCTCATCTTCAACGAAGGCTACAGCGCCGGCCCCGCGGACAGCCCCGGCCGTACGGAGCTCTGTTGGGAGGCCATCCGGCTTGGCAGGCTGTTGACGTCCCTCATGCCGGACGAACCGGAGGCGAGGGGACTGCTGGCATTGATGCTGCTCATCGAGTCCCGCCGCGCCGCGCGGTTTACTCCCGACGGCGGACTCGTGCTGCTGCCTGAACAGGACCGGCAGCAGTGGGACAGGGCGCTGGCCGCCGAGGGCCAGGAGCTGGTGCGTCAGTGCCTGCGCCGGAACCGGCCGGGGCCCTATCAGCTTCAGGCCGCGATCAACGCCGTCCACAGCGACGCCGCGACCGCCCGCGGCACCGACTGGGCGCAGATCCTGCAGTTGTATGACCTGCTCCTGGCCGTCGCACCCGGACCGGTCGTGGCCCTCAACCGCGCCGTCGCCGTGGCGGAGCTGCACGGTCCCGCTGCCGGGTTGTCGGAGGTTGAGAGCCTGGGACTGGACAATTACTACCTCTTCCACGCCGTCCGCGCCGACTTCCTGGTGCGCCTGGACCGCGCTCCGGAGGCTGCCGGGGCCTACCGGCGGGCGCTGGAGCTTGCCGGGAGCGCGGCGGAACACCGGTTTCTGGAAGAGAAGCTCCGGAGCTGCTGGCTCGCCGGGGCCGGAGACTGCGAGCGGCCGGACCCGCAGGTGCCTTGAAGCTCGCAGCCCGCTTAACGGAGTAGCGCCGGGCGCTTGGAGCAGGACTTGGGGGAAATCTGCTGCAAACACCCGGCGCACCGCCGGCTCCGGTGGAACCGGCTATCATCACTCGCACCTGTTGAGGCACGCTCCACGGTAGTGGCCGTAGATGGGCGCACGGCGGGAGTCACCTGTGTGTTCGCTGACAATCCGCGGTCGTTCCGCTGCGGTGGCGTGCCGACGCAGGGGTCAGTCGGAATGGGCGCCCGCTTAAACGGAAAAGGCACCGATGGTCCACTGCGGGAAAATGGGAAAACCCGCCGCAGACCACCGGTGCCACGCAGGCATCCGCATGCCTGCTGCATCACTCGCACCCTCAATGAGGTAATGACAACGCTAGGCTCCGAAGTTGTGCGCTGACTGCGGCCAAGGTGTGAGCTGGCTGGGAATCGGGCCGGACTGCAATGATGGGAGCATGAGCAACCGAATCGCATTCCTGGGCTGTGGATCAATGAACGAGGCAATCATGGGCGGCCTGATCGACGGCGGCGTCGATCCCGCCGACATCGTCGCGACGGTGCGCCGGGCTGACCGCGCGGCCGGGCTCGCAGAGCGCCATCACGGGATCACGGCCATCGCCGGCGAAGAAGAGCCCGAAAACAACAAACAGGCGGCCACCGGCTCCGGCGTCGTGATCCTGGGCGTCAAGCCGGCGGGCATCGCGGACCTGGCACGGGAAATCAGCGGTTCCCTCTCTCCGGACACGATCGTCATCAGCGTCGCAGCCGCCGTCTCCCTGGCGCAGCTCGAAGCCGTGCTGCCGGCCGGCCAGCCCGTCATCCGCACAATGCCGAACACTCCGGCGAAGCTCGGCCGCGGCATGGTCTCCGTCACCCCCGGAAGCAGCTGCTCGGCCGCGCAGCTCCAGCACGCGAAAGACATCCTCGCAGCCGCCGGCACGGTGGTGGAGGTTCCCGAAGAGCAGGTGGACGCCGTCTCGGCGATCAGCGGCTCGGGCCCGGCCTACGCCTTCTACCTGGCGGAAGCCATGGCGGCGGCCGGCGTCGAACTGGGCCTGGACCCGGAACTGTCGCTGCTGCTCGCCCGCGGGACCGTCGCGGGGGCCGGCTTCATGCTGGCCGAGCCCGGGGCGGACCCCGCATCGCTGCGCAAGGCGGTCACCAGCCCGAACGGCACCACGGAACGGGCCATCGCGACGTTTGATGAGCGCGGCCTGCCGGCCATCATCGCCGAGGGCGCCCGCGCGGCCGCCGCCCGCTCGGCCGAAATCACCCGCCAGCTCGGCTGAACTCAGGGGCGCGCGGCGAACCGTTCCAGCAAGTCCACGTGGCCCGAAACAATGAGCATGTCCCGTGAGGAAACCTTCGTCTCGGGCCGCGCATAGGTGAAGTCCTCGCCCGGAGACTTCACGCCCACAATCGTGACGCCGTACTTGGACCGGACCTTGGACTCGTCGAGCGTGAAGCCCACGGTTTCGCGCGGCGGGTACATCTTGACGATGGCGAAGTCGTCGTCGAATTCGATGAAGTCCAGCATGCGGCCCGAGACCAGGTGCGCGGCGCGGACGCCGGCGTCGGCTTCCGGGTAGATGACGTGGTTGGCGCCGATCCGGGTCAGGATCTTGCCGTGCGAGGGCGTGATCGCCTTGACCCAGAGGTGTTCGATCCCGAGGTCCACGAGGTTCACCGTGATCAGCACCGAGGATTCGATCGAGGTGCCCACGCCCACCACGGCGGAACTGAATTCCTGGGCGCCGAGCTGGCGGAGGGCGTCGATGTTGGTGGCGTCGGCTTCCACCACGTGCGTCAGGACGCCAGCCCACTTCTGGACCAGGGTGCGGTCGCGCTCGATGGCAAGCACCTCCCGGCCCTGCTTCACCAGCTGCTCTGCGGTGGATGCGCCAAAGCGGCCAAGCCCGATCACCAGCACGGGGGCATTGTGGGCGGGGCGGTTGACGGCGCCTGAGGAACTAGCCAATGATCGGTCTCTCTTCCGGGTAGTGGTACAGCTGGCTGCGCTGGCGCAGGGCCAGGGCGGCGGCGAGGGTGACCGTCCCGACACGCCCGGCAAACATGAGCACAGTGAGGACGTAAACCCCCGACGGCGGTAATTCGGCACTGAGATTGGTGCTCAAGCCCACCGTGGCGAAGGCGGAAATGGTTTCAAACAGGACCCGGTCCAGGGAGGCGCCGCTGATGTGCAGGAGCAGCAGGGCCGAGACCGAGACGAGGGTGGCGCCGGCGACGATCACCGAGATGGCCACGCGCATGGTGCCCTCCGGGATGGTCCGGCCGTAGATCTTGACATCGGCATCGCCGCGGGCCTCGGCGGCGATCGCCAGGAACATCACCGCAATGGTGGTGACCTTGATGCCGCCGGCCGTGGATGCCGAGCCGCCGCCGGCGAACATGAGGGCATCGGAGACCAGCATGGTGGTGGATTCCATGTTGTTCTGGTCCACAAGGTTGAAGCCGCCTGAACGCAGCATGACGGAGGCAAACAGCGAATGCGTGATCTTGTCGCCGAGGTCCATGCCCCCGATGGTGCGCAGGTTGTCCCATTCCAGGAGCCCCCAGAGGAGCGCCCCGGCGGCGAAGAGGATGAAGGACACCTGGATGGTCAGCTTGGTGTGCAGGTTCCATTTCTTCCACCGCAGCCCGTTCTGCTGCAGCACCATGACCACGGGGAAGCCCAGGCTGCCCAGGAACACACCGAGCATGAGCGGGATGAGGATCCAGAGATCGGTTTCGTAGGGGACGATTCCGTCCGAATGCGGAGTGAAGCCGGCGTTGTTGAACGACGAAATTGCGTAGAAGACGCCGTGCCAGAGGGCCTGCGGGAAACTCTCCCCGAGGATCAGGAAGCGGGGGACCAGGGCCAGCGCCAGTGCGCCCTCGATCACGACTGACGTCACGATCACGATCCGGAGCAGGGTACCGACCTCGCCGAGCCGGCCGGCGTTGTTCATGGCCTCCTGGGCAATCAGCTTACCGCGGACACCGAGTTTCTTGCTGACCATGAGCGCCAGCAGCGACGCGAGAGTCAGGGTGCCCAGGCCGCCCACGAAAATGCCGACCAGAATCACGAGCTGACCGAAGAAGGACCAATACGCGGCTGTGGAGACCACGGTCAGGCCTGTGACGCAGACGGCGGACACCGCCGTGAAGAGGGCCTCGTGCAGGGGTGTGACCTGTCCGGTGGCGGAAGCGATAGGCAGCGAAAGCAGCGTGGTGAAAACCACGATGACGATGCCGAACACTGTGAGGGCCAGGCGGGCCGGCGAGCTGTTCGCGATGCTGTCAATGAAGTCGCGCAGGCGTGTGAAGATCCACAGGCCGTCCCGCTCCGGCATGCCTGGCTGCCAGCTGGCCGGGCGCGTGGACCTCGACTGGCTTTGCGTCATGTTTTTCCTTGGTTGAAACTGCTTCCCTCAGTAGTAAACCACTAAAGTCCGCGTCATGACCGGGGGAGCGCGCCTGCGCACGCGGGAAGCAGGGGGACGCTCGGGTAGCCTGTGAGTGATGACATTCCTGCCCGGACTCTCTCAGGCCGCGCTGCCAACGACGGTGGTGTGGGCTCCTGCCATGACCGCCTACAACTTTGGCCACAGCCACCCGATGGCGCCCGAGCGCATGGAGCTCACGGCGAAGCTGGCCGGCAGCCTGGGACTGCTGGATCTGGAGCACGTAACGGTAGCTGCCCCGGAAGTCGCCGCCGACGAGGAACTGTGCGCGGTCCACAGCCCCGAGTTCGTAGCCGCCGTGCGGCGCGTGAGCGAAGATCCGGACACCCCCGATGAAGCCAGGGGCCTCGGAACCGAGGACGACCCCGCCTTTGCCGGCATGCACGAGGCCAGCGCCCGGCTGGCCGGCGGCTCCCTGCTGGCGGCCGCCGCCGTCCTGGACGGCAGCGCGGTGCGGGCCGTGAACTTCGGCGGCGGAATGCACCACGCCTCCCGGGACCGCGCAAGCGGTTTTTGCATCTACAACGACGCCGCCCTCGCGATCCAGCGACTGCTTGACGGCGGCATCCGGCGCGTCGCCTACGTCGACGTCGACGCCCATCACGGCGACGGTACGCAGAGCATTTTCTGGGACGATCCGCGCGTCCTGACGATTTCGCTGCACGAGTCCGGGCTGACTCTCTTCCCGGGCACCGGGTTTGCCAATGAGATCGGCGGCCCGGGGGCGCAGGGCAGCGCCGCGAACGTGGCCCTCCCGGCGGCCACCGGCGACGCCGGCTGGCTGCGGGCCTTCCACGCCGTCGTGCCGCAACTCATCGGCGCGTTCGAACCGGAAGTCATCGTGAGCCAGCACGGGTGCGACTCGCACCGGCTTGACCCGCTCACCCATCTGAACATCAGCGTGGACGGCCAGCGTGAGGCCGCCACCGCGATCGGCAATCTCGCCGCGCGCTACTGCGACAACCGCTGGATTTCCACGGGCGGCGGCGGCTACAACGTCGTCAGCGTGGTGCCGCGCTCCTGGAGCCATCTCATCGCCATCGCCGCCGGCCGGCCTGTCCCCCTGCGCACCCCGGTTCCGGAGGACTGGCGGCGCTACGTCAGGGACAAGTACGGGGCCAAGTTCGGCGTGGAGCCCCCTGAACTGATGGGCGACGACGTCGACGTCTGGTGGCGGTCCTGGGAAGTGGGGTTCGACCCCAACGACGCGGTGGACCGCACCATCATGGCCACCCGCAAAGAAGTGTTTCCCCTGCATGGATTGGACCCCTGGTTCGACTAGCTCCGCGCCGCGGATCAGGCTAAGCGGCAGCCCGCCAATTTGTGGATGCCATCTGGCGTATATGTCGCTAGTGTGGAGGACATGGTGACAGACGACGTATTTGCCGTCATTGCTGAGGCAACCAGGCGTGACATTCTGGTGGCCCTCCGCAAGGGGGATAAGGCAGTGGGGGAATTGGTCCAGGAGCTTGATGCAAGCCAGCCCACCATTTCAAAACATCTCAAGGTCCTCCGGGAAGCGGACCTGGTGAGCATGCGCGCCCAGGGCCAGAAGCGCTACTATGCGCTCAACCCGAAGCCCCTTGCCGGCGTTGCCAACTGGCTGCAGACCTTCGACGTCGTCCCAGCAGCGGCCCCGGACACGGCACCGGCCCGCCACCCCGAATCCAGCCCCACAGCGGTGCCGGACAGCCTGGCGGCCGCGGCCGCCCCGCAGCCGTCACCGGCCGCCCCGCAGCCGGCGGCGGCACTGGCCGGCCGCCCTGCCGGCAGCCCGCTGAGCCCCGCCGTCGTTATCCCGGTGGGAACCGCCGGCGAGGATAAGATGCCCCAGCAGATCGGGCGGACCGTGGGCCGCGCCGCCACCAAGGCCGCGGACCTCCTCGCCAACCTGCCCAAGTTCGGCCGCAAGAAGTAGCCCTCCGGCCTCCCGTCTTGTGTTGGCGGTTCGCGCCAGTGCCCGGCGCCAACTCTGCCGCGAAATGCCGTCTCGGAGCGGGCTTACCCCTTGAGGATCCGTACGTGGTCCGGGGTGAGGTCCGCGATGCGGCTCACGCCCAGCAGGGCCATGGTGCGTTGCATGTCCTTCTCCAGGATCTGGAGGGCGCGGTCGACGCCGGCGCGGCCGCCGGCCATGAGTCCGTAGAGGTAGGCGCGGCCGATCAGCGTGAAGTCGGCGCCCAGGGCGAGGGCGGCGATGATGTCCGCGCCGCTCATGATGCCGGTGTCCAGGATGATCGCGGCGTCGCTTCGGTCCGCTTTCAGGGCGGCGGAGACTTCGGGGAGCAGGTGGAAGGGGATCGGTGCCCGGTCCAGCTGGCGGCCGCCGTGGTTGGAGAGCACGATCCCGTCCGCGCCGTGGCCCACCACCTTGCGGGCGTCCTCTACCGTCTGGATGCCCTTGACCACGAGCTTGCCCTTCCAGGTCTCGCGGAGCCAGTCGAGGTCGGCGAAGGTCAGGGTGGGGTCGAACATGGAGTTGATCAGGTCCGCGACCGTGCCCGTGTAGCGGGAGAGCGAGGCGAAGGTCAGAGGCTCGTGGGTGAGGAAATTGAACCACCATGCGGGCCGGTAGGAGGCGTCCAGGACGGTCTTGAGCGTCAGTGCGGGCGGGATGGTCATGCCGTTGCGGACGTCCCGGAGGCGGGCGCCGGCGACGGCGGTGTCCACCGTGACCATGAGGGTGTCGTTGCCGGCCGTGGCGGCGCGCTGGATCAGTTCCAGGGACCGGTCCCGGTCCGTCCAGAGGTAGAGCTGGAACCAGTTGCGGCCGGCCGGTGCGGCGGTGGCGACGTCCTCGATGGACGCCGTGCCCATGGTGGAGAGGGTGTACGGGATGCCGGCGGCTTCGGCGGCCCGGGAGCCGGCGTATTCGCCTTCGGACTGCATCATCCGGGTGAATCCCGTGGGCGCGATGCCCACCGGCAGCCGGGACGGCCCGCCCAGGATCTCGGTGCTGAGGTCGATGCTGGAGACGTCGCGCAGGATGCCGGGACGGAATTCGATGTCCAGGAAGGCCTGGCGGGCGCGGCGGAGGGTGATTTCAGCCTCGGCGGCGCCGTCGGTGTAGTCGAACGGCGCCTGGGGTGTGCGGCGCTTGGCGATGTCGCGCAGGTCCCAGATGGTGCTCGCGCGGCGCAGCCGGGCGGCCCGGCTGAACTCCGGCTTCTTGAACTGCATCAGGGGCGCGAGGTCGGCGTACCTGGGCACGCGGCGCCTCAGCGCCGCCGGAACGGCCCCGGGGCCGGCCTGCCCGAATGCACGGGCGCCGGGCGCCCGGATGTCCGGCGCCGTCGCGCTCGGCGTTGTGGGGGCCTCTGGGTTCTCGGGCGGGAAGGTCTGCGTCATGGCTTCCTCCAAAGCGGTCGGATGCTCGTGTTGGGGTCCTTTCACACTCTAGGGGGTGGCCGGTGGTGACGAGGGACGCGGTTGGCGGCAGCGCCGGTAATGGGCACTGCCGCCAACTGCTCCTTCGCCAAGCGTCGGGCGGGCCGAAAGGCCTTAGCGCAGTTCGATGTCCAGGGTCTGGAAATCATCGGCCGAGTGGCGGCCTACCAGCAGCCGGAAGGTTCCGGGCTCAAACTGCCAGCCGCCGTCGTAGTGGCCGAACGCCTTGGCCGGGATCCGGACTTCAACGCTCTCCGTTCCGCCGGGCGCGAGGTGTGTTCCGGCGTAGCCGGCCAGCCAGCGGACCGGCCGCTCCACGGCGGAGTCGGCGCGGTCCAGATAGACCTGGACGATTTCCCGGCCGGTGCGCGTGCCCGTGTTCCGGACCGGCACGTGCACCACCACGTCCTGGTTGGCGGGAACGGATGCCGGAGCGTGCGGGCTGCCGACGTCGAACGTGGTGTACCCGAGGCCGAATCCGAACGGCAGGGCCGGCGCAGCTCCGCCGTTGGCCTGCTGCCGGAGCCACGCGCGGTAGCCGATGTGGATCCCCTCGGAATACACCACCTTGCCGTCGACGGGGCTGGTGGCGAGCACCGGAACGTCCGCCAAAGCCGCAGGCCAGGTGGTGGGCAGCCGGCCGCCGGGCTCCTCGGCGCCGAGCAGGATATCGGCGACTGCGGTGCCGAACTCCTGGCCGCCGAACCAGCCCAGCAGGACCGCGTCAACCTTGTCCAGCCACGGCATGAGTACCGGCGAACCGGAGTTGACCACAACTACCGTGCGCGGATTGGCCGCGGCTACGGCTTCCACGAGCTGGTTCTGCCGGCCGGGCAGGTCAAGGTCCTTGCGGTCGAAACCCTCGGATTCGATCGCCGCGTTGGTGCCAACCACCACCACCGCGACGTCGGCGTCCCGTGCGGCGTCCACGGCAGCGTCGATCTCCGCCTGGGGATCCGTGACCACGGTTTCCTCGCCCAGCAGGATGGCCGTGAACGGGATGACCTGCTGCTTCGGCAGCTGGTATTCGGCGTCGATCCGGACCCTCCGGTCGGCCGCGGCCTCAAGGGCGTGGACGGTCTTGGGCGGGTCGAACAATGCGGCGCCAAGGACGTCGGTGTCGTCCTCGAGCTCACCGTTGAACACTTCATCCCCGTCGAGGGCGAGCCGGATCTGACCGACGGTCCCTACGCCGAGGTGGTGGATACCGGCCGTTTCCGCGGTCCAGTCGGCCTGCATCCGGATGGCTGCGGTGCCGTCGGGAATGCCCACGCCGAACCAGATCAGATGTGAGGCAAGGCGGTCTTCGCCCGAGATCTCCGTTCCGTCCGCTGTGAGGAAAGTGACCCGGATTCCGGGCACACCTGATACCGGGTTGTGAAGCGAGGTGCGCGGGAACGCCTGAAGGCCTTCCGCCACCTTGGCGCCGCGGGCATAGGTGACGTCGACGCCGTCGGGCAGCGCCTTTCGCAGTCCCTCCAGCGGCGAGACGGTGTATTTGGGCATGACGGTGGCGCTGCCCCCGCCCTGCGTGCGCGCCTCCTCGGCGTTGTGGCCGATCACTGCCACGCTGCCCAGCTTCGCGGCGTCCAGCGGCAGGATTCCGCCCTCGTTACGGACCAGTACCGCGCCACGGACAGCCACTTCACGGGCGACGGCGGCGCCGTTCAACTGTGCAGGCAGGTCCGTCACGGCCGGCGTGAATCCCTCGATGGAACCCACGCGGGCGGCAAGCCGCAAGATGCGGGTCACTTTTTCCAGGATGGCGTCCCGGCTGACCCGGCCGTCGTTCACGGCCGCCAGCAGCTTCGGGCCCCAGTGACCCACAGGTCCCGGCATTTCCAGGTCCTGGTGCGCATTGGCAGCCTCCACGGACCGGACCCCGGTCCAGTCAGACACGACGACGCCGTCGAAGCCCCATTCCGTGGCGAGCGGCGTCTCGAGGAGTTTGTTTTCGCTGGCCGTGGTGCCGTTGATGGAGTTGTACGAGCTCATCACGAGCCAGGCGCGGGCTTCGGTGATGGCGTCTTCGAAGGCGGCGAGGTAGAGCTCGCGGAGCGGGCGCTCGGCCACGACGGAATCCGATGTGAAACGCTCCGTCTCGGCCTCGTTGGCGAGGTAGTGCTTCGGGGTGGCGCCCACGCCCATGGACTGCACGCCGGAGACGTACCCGGCGGCCAGCGTCGCGGTGAGCCGGGGATCTTCGCTCATGCACTCGAAGTGCCGACCGCCCAGCGGCGAGCGCTGGAGGTTGATAGTGGGGCCGAGGACGGCGTGGACGCCCTTGCGCCGGGCCTCCTGCCCGAGTACCTGACCGTAGCGGCGGGCGGTTTCAACGCTCCACGTCGCGGACAGGGCGGAGGACGAGGGCAGCGAGACGGAGTCGTGGCGCTCATCGAAGTCCTCGCCGCGGACGCCGGCGGGGCCGTCGGACATGACGACGCGGCTGAGCCCGATTTCGGGGATGGCGTGCGTGGACCACACATCCGCTCCGGTCAGCAGCTGGATCTGCTGCTCCAGGCTCAGACCGGCAGCGAGCTCGCGGATCCGGGCCTCCGCATCCGGCGAATCCGGGGAGAGGGCCAGGACGGCAGGGGATAGCGAGGGGTTCATTTACTTGACTCCTTTGATACGGGTGACAAGGATCGCCCCGATGATGCCGACGACGGCGCCGCCGAGGAACAGTGCGGGGTATCCGCCCAAGGCGATCACGGGGAAGGCGACGGCGGGCACCAGGGACTGGGGAAGCGCCTGGGCAATGTTGAACACGCCGAAGGTCTTGGCGTTTTCAGACTGGGTACCCGGCAGGAGGTCGGCGATGAGGGCGACGTCCACGGCGCCGAAGCAGCCCAGGCCCAGTCCGGCGATGGCCTGGCCCACCAGGACCTGGTCGGTGGTGCTGGACGTGGCGATGACGATAAGGCCCACCATGATGATGAGGGCCGAGGCGATCACCATGCCCTTTCGCTTGCCGATCCTGTCGCTGAGCCAACCGCCGGCCACGCTGGTGAGCACCGTGCCGGCGGAACTGATCAGCGTTGCCTGGAAGACCAGGGTGGTGACCTGGGTCGGGGCCACGTGGAGCTGGTCGGTGAAGAAGTACGGCAGATAGAGCAGGGCCGCGCAGTAGCCCACATAGACCATGAACTTGGTCAGCCAGGCCCAGCCCAGGCCAGGGTAGGTGCGGGGGTTGAAGTAGAACGAACCCAAGATCTCCTTGAGGTTCAGCGGAGCGGGCTTCTCGGTGAGGACACGGTCCTTGAAAGTGAAGGCGAAGCCGATGGCCAGGGCGGTCCCCACGACGCCGGGAACAACGGCCATCTGCAGGGCATTGTCGAAGAGCTGCGCGAAGAACGCCGCGGCCACAAGCCCGACGGACAGGGTCATGCCGATGAGCCCGGACAGGCGGCCGCGTTCCGACGGGGCGGCCTGGTCCGGAAGGGTGGCCACCAGCGCCGCGAGTGCCGCGTTGAAGCCTAGCTGGGCAAAGATCCACGCGACCAGGACCCCCGTGACAGTGGTGGCCGAACCCAAAAAGAAGAGCGCAACAAGCCCGGTCAGCGCCCCGCCGATGATCCACGGCTTGCGCATTCCGAAGCGGGACGTCGTGCGGTCACTCAGCCGGCCGAAGAACGGATTGGCGAGAAGGGCGACGATGGCGCCGACGCCGGCGACAAGGCTCAGTGCACCGGCGCGCGTGTCCGGCGTGGTGATTTCGGAAACCTTGATGGCCAGAACAACGATGGCCGGCGCAAGCACCGCCATCCACAGACCGGCGCTCGCGATCGGCATCCCGATCACGTAGGCGCGGGAAGCCTTGCTGATTGACGGTTCCAGGCTGCTGGGAGCCTGATGGGCGGCCTGAGCCGCTGAATCCTGGTTGATGGTCCTGACGGCCACATTGCCTCCTGACGAAAAGTGGCCCTCCGTTGGGCCCGGGAATGATCGTAACCATAAAAACCGAGTACGACTAGGTTTTAAGACAAAAAGGTGAAATAAACTGTGTCAATGTCAATCTCGAAGCCGCGCGGGCCCTACGCCAAAGGAGCGGAACGCCGCGAGCAGATCGTTCGGACAGCGACCGATGTGTTCGCCACAGAAGGCTTTGAGGGCACTGCCCTGAAGCGCGTCGCCGAACTCGTCGGCGTGAAAGAGGCAACACTTTTCCACTACTTCACTGGCAAACAGGAACTCCTGACGGCCGTGCTGGCCGAACGGGACCGGCGCAGCCGGGAAGCCGGGGGGATGGGGGACGCGGGGCTGTCTTCCCTCGCCGTCGTTGCCGAGCGAAACCGCCGCGAACCGGGCCTCACTACTCTGTACGCCGTGGCGTCGGCGACCGCCAACGACCCCGGACATGATTCCCACGGCTATTTCCAGGACAGGTACGCGCAGCTGGTCGAGGAATTGCGGCAGGACATCGCGCACCGCCAGGGTGCGGGTTCGGTGCGGACGGACGTTGCGCCGGACATCCTGGCCAGGTTGGTGATCGCAGCGTTTGACGGCCTGCAGCTGCAGTGGCTCTACGACAAGGACGTGGACATGGCGGACGGCTTGACCCAGCTTGTCGACGTCCTGCTGGCCCCGCCGGCGGCCTGATCCCGAGCCTGCCCCGAGATGACACTTCGCGGCAGCATCGACCCGCAAGATAGCGCCGTGATCTGCCGTCTCGACGACGTGGGGCGGCCGGGGAGCTGGGGTGGCCCGCCGGCTGGGTGGCGGCGGTGCCGGCGAAATGTTACGCCCGGCGTTTGCCCCTGCCTCGGCTCCGGGGCTATGGTCGACGCTATGACTAACCGTTGGTATGCGTATTTTTCGTTGGCTCTGGAGGGGCCCGCGTCTAACTGACACGCATCCAACTTTCCTTCAGAGCCAACAGGGCAGAGATCATTCTCTGCCCTTCGCCATTTCTCCGGCGGGTTCTGATCAGGGCCCGCTCCGCACCCGGAACAGGACCCGAACATGAGCATCGAAGCAGCCGCCGACACCCAGCAATCCACCTCGAACCTGCGCGTCAGCGAGTTCACCCCGCTGCCCACCCCGCAGGACCTCATGGCGGAACTGCCGCTGGAGGCCCGCATGGCCGAGGTGGTGGGACGAAGCCGCGACGAGGTCCGAGCCATCATGGACGGCGTCGATGACCGGCTGCTGGTGATCGTGGGTCCGTGCTCCATTCACGACCCCAAGGCCGGCCTCGAATACGCCCGCCGGCTGGTGAGCCAGGCAGAAAAGCACCGTGAAGACCTGCTGATCGTCATGCGCACGTACTTCGAAAAGCCGCGCACCACGGTCGGCTGGAAAGGCCTGATCAACGACCCCCGGCTGGACGGCAGCCACGACATCGCCGCAGGCCTGCGCGCGGCCCGGTCATTCCTGCGGCAGGTCACCGCGCTCGGCCTGCCCACGGCCACCGAGTTCCTCGAGCCCATCAGCCCGCAGTACGTCGCGGACCTCGTCTCCTGGGGCGCAATCGGCGCCCGCACCACGGAGAGCCAGATCCACCGCCAGCTGGCCTCCGGGCTGTCCATGCCGATCGGGTTCAAGAACGGGACCGACGGCGACCTCCAGGTGGCGCTGGACGCCTGCAGCGCCGCCGCGGCCGCCCAGGCGTTCCTCGGGATCGACGACGACGGCAGGGCCGCGCTCGTGGCCACCGCCGGCAATCCGGACACCCACATCATCCTCCGCGGCGGACGCAAGGGACCCAACTACTCCGCCGCCGACGTTGAGGCCACGTCGGCCAAGCTGGCCGCGAAGCAATTGAACCCCCGGCTGATCGTCGACGCCAGCCACGCCAACAGCGGCAAGAACCACCACCGCCAGGCCGAGGTCGCCCTCGAAATCGGATCCCAGCTGGAAAGCGCCGGAGCCGCTGCCGGGGCCATCGCCGGCGTCATGCTGGAGAGCTTCCTGGTGGGCGGGGCACAGAACCTGGACGTCAACGCCTCGGCCAACGCCGCCGGCACAGCCGAAGAACCAGGCTCGGGGCGGGACGAATTGGTCTACGGCCAGAGCGTCACGGACGCCTGCATGGACTGGGACGTAACGGCGTCGGTGCTCGGCCAACTGGCGGCCTCGGCCCGCACGCGCCGGACCCGCGCCTGAGGCCGCAACCCGGACCAGGGAACGGGGTGCCGGCGCGGCCAGCATTTCGAGATTCCTGCGGAAAGTGCGTGGGTATTCCTGCGGAAGCCTTTCACATTGGCACCATGAGCAACTACAGTTGCTTTCACATGGTTGTTTGATGGCTCAGCATCGGCACACCGCCATGGCATCAGGTGGGGCTGCCGTTCGCTTGAGCAAAGGAATAAGGGAAATGTCTACGGAGGCCAACTTCTCCAAAGCCCGTTTTTTGACCGTGGCTGAGGTCGCGGAACTCATGCGGGTATCAAAGATGACTGTGTACCGTCTGGTGCATTCGGGGGAGATGCCGGCCGTTCGCTTCGGCCGCTCCTACCGTGTACCGGAGAACGCCGTCGAGCAGTACCTCAAGGGTGCTGTCGTCGACTCGAGCGACGGCCACGCCGGGACTGGTTAAACAGTCCGCAACATCTTTCTCAGCGTGAATTGACTGCTTTGGGGCCCGCATACGACCCGCGGTCGTGGGGTGCCCCGGAGAGGCGGTACCCTGTTAAGGAACGTTTTACGTCATTGTAAGAACCTGTCAGTTGTTTCAGTCTGCTGCTTAGCCCGCGGACCCTTCCCAACAGGCAGGTACTGCATCTAGCCGGTAAGGAACTTTCGTGGGTTCAGTTATTAAGAAGCGTCGCAAGCGTATGGCCAAGAAGAAGCACCGCAAGCTGCTTCGCAAGACGCGCCACCAGCGTCGCAATAAGAAGTAGCAATACTTCGCACTGCATGAAATGCCCGTTGCCTTCCAGGTGGCGGGCATTTTCTTGCCTTTGTGCGGGCGGGCAGGGATTTTGCGCCGGAAACGGGCACGGGCTGCGGAACCGGGCGCAGGCTACGGGACCGGACGACGGCGGGCCGGATCCGCGCCGCGCGCGACCGGAACCGCGGCGGAAAGGTCTGGAGCTTAGCGGCCGGGGCCGCGGAAGCGGGAGAACCCCCGCCACAGGCCGTAGATGGCCCCGCCCACCGTGGCGGCCTTGAACCCCAGAGTGGCAGCGCGCCGGCCGGAGCGGAAATCGTAGACCGGCCAGTTGTGCTCGCGGGCGTAACGGCGCAGCTTGGAGTCGGGATTGATGGCGACGGGGTGTCCCACCATGCTCAGGAGCGGGATGTCGTTGTGGGAATCGCTGTAGGCCCAGCAGCGGCCAAGGTCCAGGCCCTGGTCCTCGGCGATTTCGCGGACCGCCACCGCCTTGGCCGGGCCATGGAGGATTTCGCCCACGAGCTGTCCGGTGTAGGAGCCGTCCAGGATCTCGCCCACAGTGCCCAGCGCCCCGGTCAGGCCCAGCCGGCTGGCAATAACGTTCGCCACCTCGACCGGTGTCGCCGTGACGAGCCAAACCTTGCGCCCGACCCGGAGGTGCTGCTCGGCCAGGGCTTTGGCCCCTGGCCAGATCCGTGACTCGATCATCTCGTCATAGACCTCTTCGCCCAGGGCCTCGATATCCTTCGCCGTGATGCCGGCGGCGAGGGACAGGGCGGAATCCCGGACGGCATGGACATCGTCCATGTTTTCGCCGCGCAGGATGAACATGAACTGCTTCCAGGCGAAGCCGGCAGCCTGCCACAGGGTGAAAGCGCCGCGCTGGTGCAGTTTGCGTGCCACGTGGAAAAGGCTTGCGCCCTTCATGAGGGTGTTGTCGACGTCGAAGAACGCGGCCTCGCCGTGCTGCGGCGTTGCAGCGGGCTCGCTGGCCACAGCGACGTTTTTCTCCTCGGGCATGCCACGAGTCTAGTCAATGACCGGCCCCGGACCGCCCGCGGGGCGCGCGACGCGGCGGCAGGACTGCATGACGGCCCCCAAGCGCCGCCGCCGGTGTTGTCCCCATGAGGGGAGTGCAGCGCGTCGACGCCGACGCGCCCGCCGGGCTACGGTGGATCCATGGCCACACCCGCGTCTTTCCCCGATGTAGTTCTGATCACCAAAGCTAACTGTCACCTGTGCACGGAGGCGCGCGCCGCCGTCGCCCGCGTCACTGCTGCCCTCGGGATCGGTTGGACGGAGCAATCCGTGGACGACGACGCCGGGCTGCGCGACCGCTTCGCGGAGGAGATCCCGGTGGTGCTGGTGGACGGCGTGCAGCGGGATTTCTGGAAGATCGACGAGGCCCGCCTGACACGGACGCTTCAGCGGGCCCTCGGACAACAGCCCTGACGCCTGGTGCTTTGTTGCGTGATGCGCGGGGGCTCTAGAGTGGGAAGCACAACGCGACGCAATGGAGCAGATAGTGACTTCGCTGGATTCATCTCCCGAGGCTGTTCCCGGGGGAGCCGGGACTGCCGCCAAACAGATTCCGCCCGCGGCCGTGGCGCGGCTGACCATTTATCTGCGCGCCCTGACCACACTGCTGGCTGAAGGGGTGGACCGGGTCTCGTCCGAGTCCCTGGCCGAGGCCTCCGGGGTTAGTTCCTCGACGCTGCGCAAGGACCTCTCCTATGTTGGCTCCTACGGAACGCGGGGCGTGGGGTACGAGGTCCAGTACCTCAACCGGCACATCGCGGCCGCCCTCGGGCTGACGCATGACTGGAAGGTCGCAATCGTCGGTGCGGGCAACCTGGGCAAGGCCTTGGCCCGGTACGGCGGATTCGAGTCGCGGGGCTTTGACATCGTGGCAATTTTCGACGCCGATCAGATGGTGGTGGGTAGCGAAGTCGGCTGGCTGCGCGTCAGCGACGCCGCGGACCTTGAGCCGGTATTGCAACGGACGGGCGCCAACATGGTGGTCCTAGCCCTGCCCGCCGCGGTGGCCCAGGATGTCTGCGACCGCGTGATTGCCGCCGGTGTGCGGAGCATCCTCAGCTTCGCCCCGGTGATGCTGCAGGTCCCGCCGGGGGTCAACCTCCGCAAGGTCGACATGGCAACTGAACTGCAGATCCTGGCCTATCACGCACAACGGGCGCAGGACCCGGAGGACGCCGACTAGGTTCGGCCAGGTCCTCCGGCTCCCGCGCCCGTTGGGCAGTTCCCTGTTGGGGAATCCTTGGTTCAGCTACTTCCCGAAGGGGGCGCCGGGACGCCCGTAGGGGTTGGCAAAGGGTTGCCGCTTCTGGAAATAGGGCGACGCCGCGGGCAGGTACAGCAGCACGATGGCCGCAATGCCGAGCAGCGCGGCCAAGGTGGCGAGGCTGAACGGGAAGAGGTTGAGGATCGACAGCGCAGCAAACACCGTGCCCAAAATACGGGCCCAGTTATTGCCCTTGCGGACATTGAACGCGACGAGGGCGTACAGCCCGGCGGTGATCACGGCGATCACCACGATGGTGCCGATCAGGACACCTTTGAGGGACTCGAAATCGACCTTCGTGCCGCTTGTTGCCATCTGCTGCTCGAACAGGTCCCGAACGGCGGGGCTGTCCAGGGTGCCCAAGGACAGCAGCATGGAAATCACCCACACCGCGCCTGCCGCGATGATCAGCCAGAACGAGGTGTTGACGAGCTGGGGAACGGGGCCAGCAGCCTGAGGCTGCTCGGACGGGTACTGGGCGTAGGGGGACTGGCCGTACTGCGGGGCATTCTGGCCATACTGCGGTGCGTTTTGGCCGTAGGCCGGGGGCGTCTGCTGGCCATACTGCGGGGTTTGCGGGGCGTTTTGGCCGTAGGCCGGCGGGGTCTGCTGGCCATACTGCGGAGTCTGCGGGGCGTTTTGGCCGTAGGCCGGGGGCGTCTGCTGGCCATACTGCGGAGTCTGCGGGGCGTTTTGGCCGTAGGCCGGGGGCGTCTGCTGGCCGTACTGCGGAGTCTGCGGGGCGTTTTGGCCGTAGGCCGGCGGGGTCTGCTGGCCATACTGCGGTGCGTTCTGGCCGTACTGCGGAGCCTGCGGTGCGTTCTGGCCGTAGGCCGGGGGCGTCTGCTGGTCGTACTGCGGGGTCTGCGGCGCGTTCTGACCGTTGGCAGGGGTGGACTCCCCTCCCGGCTCGGAGCCGTTGGGAGGTGAAGGCTGGACTGGAGGGTTGCTCATGAAGCGGTCCTTTGCGAGTCGATCACGGAATCGGCCACCGGGACCAGCGATCCTGCCCTGCCCCCAGCATGGTTTAGCTCCACCGTACCGCGGGCCGGCCGCCGTGCGGATCATTCCGAAGAGGTATTCTCAACCCTCGTTCGACCCCCGGCTGTGCCGCGGCTGGACGGCAAGCGGGACGGGCGGTCGGGCCGCGCGCACGCCACTGCCATCAGACGGAATCCCGGGGCGCGGCAGGCCTAGATTCGGCCCCGATGGGCGACAAACCAAGCCTGTGAATTTGGCAGCCACATGAGCACGGTTGCCGCCAGGCTGATGAAGAAGCCCGGCAGGCCTCCTCCGCCCCGACCGGCAGCGACACCGGCACTAACGATGGCCAGCACCAAGGAGATGCCAACAAGGACCGTGAGGGCGAAGCGGGCCCACTCCCGGCCCTCCTTCATCTTCATGGCCAGGATGATCTGGGCAGTCGCCAGCACGAGGGCCACCAACACCAGGACGAACACCAGGAGCCCGAGGGGCGGCGCAAAGGCGATGATGACAAAGGACCCGAACAAACCAATGATTCCGCCGAGGATGCCCAGAAGCCCGCCGATGAGCCAGATCCAGTACGAGACCTTCAGCTCTGTGGGCATTGCGGTGACCTTAAACATGCCGGACAGGCCGCCCGCGGGCAATGCATCGCTAAAGCTTCTCGGGCGGTCCGCAGGCATCTCGAAGCGGAATCCGCCCGTAGGCGCCGGCTGCCCCTGGTAGCCCGGCGGCGGTGCCTGGTACCCGGGTGGAGGTGCCTCATAGCCCGGCGGCGGTGCCTGGTAGCCCGGCGGGGGCGGCTGATAACCCGGCGGCGGCGCCTGGTAGCCCGGCGGCTGCTCCGGGCCGGCCGGCGGGACACTGCCCGGCGGCGGCGGGGGATGGGCACCTGGCTGCTGCGGCGGTACATCACTCGGGTTGCTCATGGCTCTCACTGTAGACCGGCGATTCCCTGTTATCTAGGGAATCCGAGGCCCGCCGCGGCCCGCGAAGCAACTGCAGAAAAATGGCGGAAACAACGGCGCCCTGCTACATCGCGAAGATGAAGCAGGGCGCCGGAACCGGCCACCCGGCGTCGGGCGGCCAGCGGGGAGAGTAGTGGCTATGCCGCGGGAGCGATGAAGGCCAGTTCCAGGTTGATGGCAACCTTGTCGCTGACCAGCACGCCGCCGGCTTCGAGGACTGCGTTCCACGTCAGGCCGAAGTCCTTCCGGCTGATGGTGGTTTCGGCGGTGAGTCCGGCGCGGGTGTTGCCGAACGGATCGACGGCCACGCCGTTGAACTCGGTCTCGAGGGCCACCGGGTGGGTGATGCCCTTGATGGTGAGGTCGCCCTGGAGTTCGTAGGCGTCGCCCTTGGGGACGATGGTGTTGGAGACGAAGGAGATCTCCGGGAACTTCTCGACGTCGAAGAAGTCCTCGCCGCGGACGTGGCCGTCGCGGTTGGCATCGCCGGAGTCGAAGCTCGCGGTCTTGATCGAGGCGCTCACCTTGGAGTCGGTGACGTTCTCGGAGAGGTCCAGCGTGGCTGCGGCGTCGGTGAACTGGCCGCGGACCTTGCTGATGCCTGCGTGGCGGACGGTGAACCCGATCTCGCTGTGCGACGGGTCGAGGGTCCAGGTGCCGGTGGTGACGTTTGCGGGAAGTGCCATGGTGATGCTCCTTGAGTCGGGTGGGTCCTGCTGCGGTTCGTCTGATCGTTACTTGAAACCTCATTGGTTGAAATCTCAACTAACTGCTTCACTCAGTATAAACATGCATTTGCATCTTTTATTCCAACTCCAGGGAACATTTTTCAAAACTCGTCAGTTCTACCTTCCGTAGAAGATTTCAGATCGACCGTCATCTTTGAGAAACTGGTAGACATGCCCCAAGCCACTGTTCATTTGCTCCGCCACGGCGAGGTCCACAATCCCGATGGTGTCCTGTACGGCAGGCTGCCGGAATTCCACCTCTCCGAACTCGGCCGGGAGATGGCCCGCACGCTGGCCGAACACTTCAGCGAGCGGTCCGAACAAGGGGCCCGGATCGTCCACCTGGCGGCGTCGCCGCTGGCCCGGGCGCAGGAGACTGCCCAGCCGATTGCCGCAGCCTTGGGCCTTGAGATCGCCACCGACGCCCGCATTATCGAAGCGGCCAATTACTTTGAGGGGCTCCACGTCTCCAAGGCGGAGCTGCTCCGGCCCAAGCACTGGACCAAGCTGTACAACCCGCTCCGGCCGTCGTGGGGCGAGCCCTACAAGGAGCAGGCTGCGCGGGTCATCGCGGCGGTCCACGACGCACGCGTCCGGGCGATCGAGCTTGGCGGCGACGGGGCCGAAGCCATCCTGGTCAGCCACCAGCTGCCCATCTGGGCCACGCGGCTCAGCGCCGAGGGCCGCCCGCTGTGGCATGATCCGCGGAAGCGCGAGTGCACGCTGACCTCGCTGACGTCCCTGGTGTTCGACGACGCCGGCGTGCTTGTACGGGTTGACTACAGCGAGCCCGCTGCCGCCCTCTTGCCCGGTGCCGCCAGCACCCCGGGAGCCTGACCATGGCAGAGAACCGACGTGCCGGGGCTCCGCTGTCCCGCCGCAACGTCCTGACGGCCGGCGGGGCCGCCCTCGCCGCAGTATTCGGGCTGTCCGGCTGCGCCCAGGACGATGCCCTCGCCAAGCAGGCCAAGGCCGGGGACAACAAGAACTATGTGGCCGGCGACGGATCCGTGACCGAATTCGCCGTCGCGGACCGCAAGAGTCCCGTGGAGCTCAAGGGGACGCTGTTCGACGGCACCGCCGTCACCTCGGCGGACTTCACCGGCAAAGTCACCGTGCTGAACTTCTGGTTCGCCGCGTGCGCCCCCTGCCGGGTCGAAGCGCCCACCCTTGAGTCGCTGCACCAGGAATTCAAGAACCAGGGCGTGCAGTTCTTCGGCGTCAACCTGCGCGACGAGAAACCCACGGCCGACGCGTTCGACCAGACCTTCAAACTGACTTACCCAAGCTTCAACGACAAAGACGGCGCCGTACTGCTGGCCGTCTCCGGTCTCGTGCCGCCCGGCGCTGTGCCCACCACCCTCGTGCTGGACAAGCAGGGCCGCGTCGCGTCCCGGGTGCTCGGCGAAATCCAGCAGGGCACCCTTAAATCCCTCATCGCCGCCGCCGTGGCCGAGTAGCTCGGTCCACACCGTGAACAGCCCCTTCGCCGAAGCCATCCTGAACGGATCGCTCCTGCTGGCCATTCCCGTTGCCCTCCTGGCCGGATTTGTCTCCTTCCTCTCTCCCTGCGTCCTTCCGCTCGTCCCCGGATACCTCGGCTACGTCACCGGGCTGACCGGCGTCGACCTGCAGAAGCAAAGGCGCGGCCGCATGCTGGCCGGGATCGGGCTCTTCGTCCTGGGCTTCTCCGTGATCTTCGTGCTGCTTGGCGGGGCGTTCGGGCAGCTGGGCAGCCTCATCACCGGCTCGCAGAACAAGTGGATCACCCAGTTGCTGGGTATCCTGGTGATCATCATGGGCGTGGTGTTCATGGGCGGCTTCGGCTGGCTGCAACGCGATGCCAAGATCCATGCCAAACCCCCGGCCGGCCTATGGGGTGCGCCCTTGCTCGGCATCACCTTTGGGCTGGGCTGGGCCCCGTGCATCGGTCCCACCTATTCCGCCGTCCAACTGCTCAGCCTCTCCGGCGGCTCGTCCGCGGCGAAGGGGGCGTTCCTGGCCTTCGTGTATAGCCTTGGGCTGGGTATCCCGTTCCTGCTGATCGCGCTGGCTGTGCGCCGCGGCATTGGCGTGATGTCCTTCTTCCGCAAGCACCGGCTCGCCATCCAGCGCACCGGCGGCGGCATCCTGATCCTGCTCGGCGTCCTGATGGCCAGCGGCGTGTGGGGTACCTGGGTCTCCGGGTTGCAGTACTGGTTCCAAACCGATGTGAAATTGCCGATCTGATGAGCGAGCGCGTGAACGTAAAGAAGAAGAAGTCCCCCAAGTCCGAGGCCGTCATGCCCTCGCTGGGTCCGTTGGGCATGCTCCGCTGGGCGTGGACGCAGCTGACCAGCATGCGCACGGCCCTGTTCCTGCTCCTGCTGCTGGCCGTCGCCGCCGTGCCCGGCTCGCTGTTCCCTCAGCGGCCCGCCAACCCGTCGATTGTCACGCAGTACATCCAGGACCACCCGGACTACGGCAAGATCCTGGACTCGGTCCAGCTCTACGACGTCTACTCTTCGGCGTGGTTTTCCGCGATCTACCTCCTGCTGTTCATCTCGCTGATCGGCTGCGTGATCCCGCGTGCCATCGCGCACTACAAAGCGATGCGCTCCCAGCCTCCGCGCACCCCGGCACGGCTGTCCCGCCTCCCCGAATACGGCACCCTGGTGATTCCGGCCGACGCCGGGATCCCGGCGTCGGCGGCTATCTCCGACGCCGCGGAGCTGCTGAAAAAGCGCGGATACCGGGTGGATGTCCGGGACCGCGATGGCGAGCGGCCCTCCCTCGGGGCCGAGCGCGGCTTCCTGAAGGAAGTCGGCAACCTCGTCTTCCACACCGCGCTGATCGGGGTGCTGGTCTCGGTGGCGGCCGGCGGCCTCTTCGGCTACAGCGGTCAGCGGATCCTGGTGGAGGGCGACACCTTCGTCAACACCCTGGTCGGCTATGACCAGTTCACGCCCGGCACGAACTTCCAGAGCAGCCAGCTTCAGCCGTATTCCGTCCAGCTGGATAAGTTCGACATCACCTTCGACCGCGAATCCAAGGGCAAGTTCGGACAGCCCATCGATTTCACCGCCGAAGTGACCACGAAGGAAAACCCGGACGCGCCGGCCAAGAAGGAATTGCTCAAAGTCAACGACCCCCTGAGCCTCGGCGGCACCAGCGTGTACCTCACGGGCAACGGCTACGCCCCCGTGGTCACCGTCCGCGACGCCGCCGGGAACATCGCCATGCAGGGGCCCGTGGTCGCCAAACTCCAGGGCGAGAACTACTACTCTTCCGTGGTCATCAAAGTCCCGGACGCCAAGCCCGAGCAGCTCGCGTTCGCCGGGTTCTTCCTGCCGACGGCCTTCATCACCGACAAGGGCGTATCCTTCAGCGGTGATCCGGAGCTCATCAACCCGCAGCTGACCCTGAACTCGTACTTCGGCGACCTCGGCCTGAACGCGGGGGCCCCGCAGAACGTGTTCGAACTCGACGTCAAGAAGCTGACGCCGCTCAATGCGCGGAACCTGCCCACCAAGGGCATCGTCCTGGCGCCCGGGAGCAGCTACACGTTGCCCGACGGCAAGGGCTCCATCAGCTTCGACGGCGTGAAGCGCTACGTCGGCGTGGACATCCACCACAACCCCGGCCAGCTCTACGCCCTGATCTTCGCGCTCCTGGCCGTCGCCGGGCTGGTCACCTCGCTCTACGTGAACCGCCGCCGCGTCTGGGTCCGGACCGGCACCCACGAGGACGGCCGCACCATGGTGGAATACGGTCTCCTGGCCCGCGGCGAGGACCACCGCCTGGCCGGGGAAGCCGCGGCCATCCGCAAACTCCTGTCCAGCGAATGGCTGCTGGGCGAGGACGCCGCGCCCGGTTCCCAGCCCGCTCCCAGCAGGACGGCGGATAATGACCGGGCAGATACCGCCGAGAGCGGTGCCGGCGGCACGGACGCCTCCCCTGAACACCCCGCAGAAGACTTCATTCAGTCAACAGCCGGCTCCTCTGAGTCGAAGAAGGATCAGTAATGCTGTTCTCGATCAACGAAACCATGGGCCAGTACAGCGAGCTCTTCATGCTGCTGGCCGCCGGCACATACACAGTGGCCTTCATCGCCTTCGCCTGGGACCTGGCCAAGAGCAGCAAGACGCTGCGCGCGGTGGACCTCAAGGCGGCGGAACTCTCCGGCCAGTCGACCGAGGCCGCGCGCGTCCCCGTCGGCGTCGGTGCGGGGGCCGCCGGAGGCGACGCCGACCGCGCCGATTCGGATGTCAGCGGACCCGTGGGCCGCGCCGAACGTCCGACGTCGTCCTCCTCCGGCCGTAGCGGCGCGGCAGGGGCCGGCTACACCGCCGACGGCAGCATGCGCTACGGCGGCGAGCGGCGGGTCCCCGCGCGGGTGGCTGTCGCGCTGACCGTCCTGGGCGCCGCAATCCATGCTGCCGGCGTGATCACCCGTGCGCTCGGCGCGGGCCGGGTGCCGTGGGGCAACATGTACGAATTCCTCACCACCGGTGCCTTCGTGGCCGTCGCCGTCTTCCTGCTGGTCCTGATCCGCCGCGACCTGCGCTTCCTGGGCACGTTCGTGATCGGCCTGGCGATCATCATGCTCGTTGCGGCCTCCATCGCCTTCTGGACGCCCGTGGGGCACCTCGTGCCCGCTCTGCAGAGCTACTGGCTGATCATCCACGTCTCGATCGCGGTGATGTCCTCTGCCCTGTTCACCCTGACCTTCGCCATGTCCGCGCTGCAGCTCGTGCAGTCGCACCGGCAGAAGACCATCGCCGCGGGAGGTGCCGACAAGCTGGGATTCATGCGCCTCGTGCCGAACGCCCTGAGCCTGGAGAACCTGTCCTACCGCATCAACGCCATCGCGTTCGTCGGCTGGACGTTCACGCTCATGTTCGGCGCCATCTGGGCGGAGAAGGCCTGGGGCCGGTTCTGGGGCTGGGACACGAAGGAAGTCTGGACCTTCGTGATCTGGGTGGTTTACGCCGGCTACCTGCACGCCCGCGCGACCCGTGGCTGGACCGGAACCCGCGCCGCCTGGCTCTCGATCGTCGGCTACCTGTGCGTGGTCTTCAACTTCACGATCGTGAACCAGTTCTTCAACGGCCTGCACTCCTACTCGGGGCTGTAGACCGCACCCCAGAGCCACAAGGCTTCCGCGATCCGCCACGAATGGCCGCCAAGCTACCGCGTTTGGCGGCCATTCGTGTCAAGTGAGTGCGGTGTGGGTCGGCTGGGGCAGCGCGGCATGGCTCGGCGGCACTGGGCTGCGTCGGCCCCGCACTTCCTCGATTCGCCACAGAAGGCCGCTACGCCACCAGGCTCAGCGGCCATTCGTGTCAAGTGAGTTCGGTGTGGGGTGAGCACGCTGACGTCGCCCCTGCTGTGTAACCGGGGCGGGAGTCCAGCCGCGCTCCGTCAACGCGGCACGCACTCGGGTAACCGCCGCCGGCTCCATCCCCGGGGCGAACGGGGTCAAGTGCCATTGGGTCAATACGACGACGCGCCACCCGGCATCCCTGGCGTTCTCATCCCGGAAGATGTCGCTGCGGCGCTGGGCCGGAGTGGCATGATGCCCGCCGTCGAACTGAATCGCTACCTTTTCTTGCTCGTACGAGAGGTCCGGGTCCTGGATCCAACCGCCGGTCTCGTCGAACATGGGGACGTTGATTCCGGGTTCGGGCAGGCCGTGCCGAATCAGAAGTAGCCGGAGTTCCGTCTCTTTGGGGGAGTCCGTGTCGGCGCGTATCAGGGAGCGGGCACGCATAGCGCGCCGGTAGCCCGCCCTGCCTTGCTTCCCGGCGAGGTATGCGTCCAGCCTGTCGATCGTGGTCAATGGATTTCTCCGCCGTAATAGGAAGTCCCCGGCAATCACCAATTCATCGAGACTCAGTATGCCGGCGAGATCGAACCACGTTCGCAGCGGGGATGTGCAGCTCACCCTGACACCGGACACGATCTCTTCCGGTTCGAGTGACTGCTGATGGCCCACCACATTCTTATGCCGCACAGCGCGCCGGCCCGGTTGACTCGTCAGGTGGACGACGGTCAGGTTCTCCAAGGCGCGCGGCAGGGGGAAGCCCCACAGCACGGCCGCAGACAGATGGCTCACGACTGCGCCCGTCACCGCCGTCAGGGCGTGCACACGTGCCAGCAAACTATTCGGGGCGGCGGCGGTGGCGCGCACTCCGTAACAGGGGCTGGCGAGATCCTGGGCCCGGGTCCGTCGTCGGCTCAGCCCGGCAGCGCGGGCCTCGGCCACGGTGAAGGGTCGATGTCGAAGGTGCGGGGGTAGCTCACTGGGCTCGCGCATATGAGCATTCTGCGCCCGCGTCGAGGAGGCTCGGGCGTTGTCCACAGAGCGGGCCGGGTGTGGGGGAGCAGTGGGCCGTGTGAGCAGCAGCCCCCGAGTGGATGAGTGGCGGCCATTTGCCGGAGATGGCCGCTTTGAGGCCGGGATTCCGGCCATCTGGGGCGAATGGCGGCAGTTAGTATGGCGCGGAGTCGTTGGACCGGGGGAATGAGGGCCGGAGTACTGCTACTTGACCTCGTCGGTGCCTTGCGTGCCGGCGTCGCCTGGTTCGCGGGCATCGCCGGCGCTCTCCGGGCGGCTCGCATCCCCGTTGCCGGCGTCAAGCTTGCGCTCCTTGGCATCGAGTTGGTCCTTGAGCCTCTTGAGCCGGTCGGCCTCGGCCTGGTTGCGGCGGCGGATTTCAAGGTTGCGCAGAAAATCGGGGTCGTCGTCGGGCGCTACGGGGTGGCTGTAGGCGACGGGCGCGGTGTCCGTGGCACGGGGGCGTCCGATCAGGAACCACAGGATGGCGCCGACCACGGGGAGGAGGATCTGCACGAAGATCCAAGCCGTTTTGGAGATCCCCCTGGTCAACCGCTTGTCAGTCCGGATGAGGTCGACAAGTCCATAGACGAATACGACCAGTATGACGATCGGGACCACTACTCGGAGCATATCTTCAGTCTAGCCGTCAAGCGGCCCGACGGCGCCGATCACCGCCCCCGGTCCGTCCCCGGGTCCGGGCACCGGTACTGCTGCCGGGACACGTCAGGGGCGCCGCAGCCGCGGGGAGGTCGGCGGCCGAAGCCGGGCTGCCGTCCTGGCGGCTAAACTTGGGGTGTGGCTTTCCTCAAATACTCCCTGATTCGGTTGGCGCTGTTTGCGCCTCTCTTCGCACTTTTCCTCTACCTGCAGCTGGGGGTGCTCCTGGCCGCGCTGTGCGCCGGGATGATGTCTTTCGCCATCAGCTTCCTGTTCTTCCAGAGGCAGCGCGACGCGGCCACCGCGACGCTCCACCACCGGTTCTCGGGCAAGGCCAAGCCGCTGCGCAGTGCCGGCGAGGTGGCTGATGCCGAGGCCGAAGACCGAATGGTGGATGCGAACCCCGACATTGCCGTCCACACGGACGCCCGCCCCAAAAACTCCTAACAGCGCCGGGCCGGAACCCGCCGGGCCGGAGCGCCGGCCATGACTCGGAAGCAGCGCCGGGCCACGGACTCGAATCCGTTCTTAGAACCAGCGTGCTAGAAGCCGTGACTCAGGACGAGTCCCAGTGAAAACAGTGCCGCGAAGCCGAGGTTGATCAGTCCGGTCTGCTTCAGGACCGGGATGAGGCTCTTCCGGCGCCGCCCGGAGATCATGAGCCAGGACGGCATGAGGCTGGCAGGGATCAGCAGCAGCACAATCAGCATCCACGGCCGGGCCGGGGCCAGGACGATCACCAGCAGGATCGCGACGGCGAGCATCAGCACGTAGCTTTCGCGGGCATGCTTGTCGCCGAGCCGCACGGCCAGGGTTTTCTTTCCGGCCTTCCTGTCGGTCGGGATGTCGCGGACGTTGTTCGCCATCAGCAGGGCGCACGCGATCAGCCCCGTGCCGATCGCCCCGATGATGGCGGCGAGGCTGAGCTGGCCGGCCTGGGTGTAGGTGGTGCCCAGCGTTGCCACGAGGCCGAAGAACACAAACACAAAGACGTCGCCCAGGCCGAGGTAGCCGTACGGGTTCTTGCCGCCCGTGTAGCCCCAGGCGGCCAGCACGCAGCCGATACCAACCAGGATGAGCCACCAAGCCTGCGTGATGATCACCAGGATCAGGCCAAACAGCATCGCCAGCCCGAACGCCGCGAACGCGGCCCGTTTGACGTGTTCGGGCTTGGCCGCGCCGGAGCCCACCAGCCGGAGCGGGCCCACCCGGTCTTCGTCCGTACCGCGGATGCCGTCCGAGTAGTCGTTCGCGTAGTTGACACCGATCTGCAGGAGCAGGGCGACCAGTGCGGCCAGCACGGCGTTCAGCAGGATGAACGAATCCATCTCGTAGGCCGCCGCGCTGCCGATCAGCACCGGCGCAATCGCGGCGGGCAGGGTGCGCAGTCGGGCGCCTTGGATCCATTGTGCGGCTGTGGCCACGGTCAGTACCTCATTGGTTCGTTGAATGCTCGTTGGTTGGTTCGATACCCGGCCGGAAGCCGGAAGCCGCTTGTCTATTTTCCCTGATGCAGGGCATCGAGCAGGACCGTCATGCGGAGGCGGTCCGGCTTGCCGTTGGGCAGCATGAGCAATTCCGCGGCGGGCAGGACCGTTTTAGGCGCCAGCGCACCCAGCGCCGTCCGCCAAGTTTCGTTCCGGCCGTCGGCGAACGCGGCCAGGCCTTCCGGGGAACTGTCGGCCACCGCGACGTATGCGGCCAGGGCGTGGCCCCACTCCGCGGAGGGCACGCCGGCCACGAAGGCGGCGCGCACGCCGTCGAGCTTTTCCAGCTCGGCCTGGACGCGCGCGGCCGAAACCTTCAGGCCGCCGGTGATCACGACGTCGTCGGCCCGCCCGAGCACCGTGAGCCGGCCGTCGGCGTCCAGTTCGCCGAGGTCGTTGGTGCGGTACCAGCGGACGCCGTCCTCGTCGATGAAGGCGCCGGCCGAGAGCTCGGGGGCATCCAGATACCCGGCGGCGACGGTTGCCCCGCCCAGCAGGATGCGGCCGTCTTCCGCCACGCGGACCAGGACGTCTTCGAGCGGGAAGCCGTCGTACACGCACCCGCCGCAGGTCTCGGCCGACCCGTAGGTGGTAACCACCTTGACTCCGGCGTCACGGGCCGCCGCGAGCAGCTCCGGGGCCGCGGGGCCACCGCCGAGCAGGACGGCGTTAAAGCGCCGCAGCACGGCCAGCGTCTCGGCCGAGGGCGAGTCCAGCAGCCGCTGCAGCTGGGTTGGCACCAGCGAGGTGAAACGGATCTTGTCCGTGAGCTCCAAAGCCGCGGCCGTGAAGGCCTCCGGGGTGAAGCCCCCGGACATGTCCATGACCCACGGGCGGGTGCCCGCAAAGAGGGAGCGGACCAGCACCTGCAGGCCGGCCACATACTGCACGGGGAGGGCCAGCAGCCACTGGCCTTCGCCCTTCAGCGCAAAGGCGGTCGCCACCGACGACGCCGCCAGGGCGTCGACGGTGAGGACGGTTGCCTTCGGCGTGCCCGTGGACCCGGACGTCCGCACCACGACGGCTGCGTCCTCGATGCCGGGCGTTGCGGGGAACGCCAGCACCGGAGCGCCGTCGGGCCCGGCGGAGAGTTCGACGGCGGGTCCCTCGCCATGGAGGGCAGCAGCCAGCGCCTTGAGCGCAGGTTCGATGTTGATAGCTCCGGAAGTCACACTGCGCCTTAGAAGTAGTACGGGAATTTGGACCAGTCGGGGTCGCGCTTTTCGAGGAAGGCTTCCTTGCCTTCCACGGCCTCGTCGGTCATGTAGGCCAGACGGGTCGCTTCGCCGGCGAAGACCTGCTGGCCGGCCAGGCCGTCGTCGGCCAGGTTGAATGCGAACTTGAGCATGCGGATGGCCTGCGGGGACTGCCGGGCGATGTCGGCGGCGTACTCCAGCGCGACGTCCTCGAGGCGTTCGTGGTCCACGGCCTCGTTGACCGCGCCCATCCGGACCATGTCTTCGGCGGAATATTCGCGGGCCAGGAAGAAGATTTCCCGGGCGGCCTTCTGGCCGATCTGACGGGCCAGGAGGGCCGAGCCGTAACCGGCGTCGAAGCTTCCCACAGTGGCGTCGGTCTGCTTGAACTTGCCGTGCTGGCGGGAGGCGATGGTGAGGTCCGAGACCACGTGGAGGGAATGCCCGCCGCCGGCTGCCCAGCCGTTGACGACGGCGATCACCACCTTGGGCATGGTGCGCATGAGCCGCTGGACCTCCAGGATGTGGAGCCGGCCGGCGCGGGCGGGGTCGATGGACTCCTTCGTCTCCCCATCGGCGTAGCGGTACCCGTCGCGGCCGCGGATCCGCTGGTCGCCGCCCGAACAGAACGAGTGGCCGCCGTCTTTGGAGGAGGGGCCGTTCCCGGTGAGCAGCACGGTGGCCACGTCCGGGGTCATCCGGGCGTGGTCCATGGCCCGGTAGAGCTCGTCCACGGTGCCGGGCCGGAAGGCGTTGCGGACCTCGGGGCGGTTGAAGGCGATGCGCACGGTGGGCAGGTCCCGGACCGCCTCTCCGTCGGCGGAGCGCTCCACCTGCCGGTGGTAGGTCATGTCCTGGAAGTCGTCGAAACCGGACACGGTGCGCCACCGCTGGGGGTCAAAGACGTCGGATACCTTGGCGGGGATTTCGTTGCTCACAGTCCGAGTCTAGTAATCGGCTCAGCTGATGCAGAACTCGTTGCCCTCCGGGTCCGCCATGGTGTGCCATTCGTGCGGTCCCTGGCGGGCCGTCCAGAGGAATGTGGCGCCGCGTGCCTCCAGGGCAGCGCGCACCTCATCCTTGTCCGCGCCGGCGAGCCGCACGTCCCAATGGACCCGGTTCTTGACGGACTTTGGTTCCGGGACCGTCTGGAACAGGATGCGGCGGGCGGGCGCTGTGGCGTCGAGTTCTTCGGGCGGCCGGATGGCGGCGCCGGCACCCCACACGAGTTTGCCGTGATGAGTCCGGGTTTCCGCATCCGTCGCGAAACCCTGCTCGATCATGGAGCGGATGAAGCCCTCATCCTGCGGCTCCACGGCCCAGTCCAGGGTTTCGGCCCACCAGTCGGCGAGCCCGTGCGGGTCGATGCAGTCCACCACGATCTGAATGTTCAGTGTCATGGGAAGAACCTACGACGCCGGGGGCCGCGACGGAAGGTGCCCGGGCCGCGCGGTAGGTGCCCGGTCTCCCCGCGTTGTTTCGCCTAGCCCTGGATCCGCTGCAGCTGTTCGAGGACCTCCGGCGGAATCGCGTAGATGAAGACCACCGCCAGAAGATTCTTGGAGGCGTGGACGAAGTAGGAGAACATCACGTTCTTGCCGGTCCAGACGTACACGAACACCAGGACGGCGCCCATGGCGAGGTACGGCATCAGCACCTGCAGGGTCATCTGCTCCTGGCCCACGATGTGCAGGGCCGCGAACAGGACCACGGACAGGCCGCAGCACAGCCAGAGGTTGACCCGGCGGCTCAGCTTGCCGATCAGCAGGTGGCGGAAGATGTACTCCTCGACGAACGGGCCCACGATCACCAGCAGGGGCACCATGAGCCACACCGGGACCTGCTGCATGAGCGCTTGAAGACCGGCCTGGTTGGCGGAGGTCTGCACCGGCCCGCTGACGGCCACGAACACGGCGGTGAGGATGAGCATCGCCACCACGGTCAGCGGCACCATGAGCGCGGTGAACCAGGGTCTCGTGGCCAGGACGCGGAGGTCCCGCGCGGCAACGCGTCGGGCGGCGGCCAGCGCCAGGATGCCGATGGTTGCGTAGAAGATCAGGTTCACCGTATAGGACGCCACGGCCGGATTGGGGGACAGCCTCAGCAGCAGCGGCGCCAGCAGTTCGCCCGCCACGGCGAAGAATGCGGCCACGGCCACATAGAGTCCGGCAGTGATGAAATCTAGCCGTGAGAACCGGTAAAGCTCCGGCTGCGGCGCCGGCGGTGTGCGGAGAGCTGTACCCATGCCCCCAGCCTAGCGCCGGGGCGCACTGACGCGGTCAAGTACACCATGCGGCAGTCGCCGCGGTACCTCAGCAAGAGTTGACGGTGCGATACTTGAGGACGCAAGCCGCCGCCGGCAGGCTGGGCACATACTTGCGAGGACTCCTTGAGCGAACATCTCCGCCTTTCGGGCGTATCCCATGGTTATGGGGACCGCCAGCTATTTGCCGGCGTCGAACTGGCCATCACAGCCGGTGAACATGTGGCGGTAGTCGGCGAAAACGGCGCGGGCAAATCAACGCTGCTCCGGGTTCTGGCCGGCCTTGAGGCCCCGGACGAGGGCACCGCCGTCAGCCAAGGCCGTGTCGGCTACCTTGCCCAGGCTCATGGCCTGCCCGATCAGTTCACCGTCAGCGACGCGATCGACGCCGCACTGGCATCGCTGCGCGCACTGGAGGCCGAGCTGGACCGGCTGGAGGACGGGCTTGCCGGCGCGGAAGCGGACGAACTGGAGCGCTACGGAAACCTGCAGACGCGGTACCAGCTCAGGGAAGGCTACGCCGCGGAATCCCGGGTGGAGGCGGCGCTGGACAGGCTGGGCCTGGGCGGACTGGATCGGATGCGGACGCTGGGCTCGCTCTCCGGCGGGGAACAGGAACGCGTGGCACTCGCCTGCGTACTGGCCGATCCCGCGGACATCCTCCTCCTGGACGAACCCACCAACCACCTTGACGCCAGCGGCACGGCCTGGCTGGAGGCGCGGCTGGCGGCGCACCGCGGAACCGTGGTGGTGGTTTCCCACGACCGCGTGCTCTTGCGCAAAGTGGCCTCAACCGTGATTGAGGTTGATGCCGAACGCCGGACGGTCAGCCGCTATGGCAACGGATATGAAGGTTACTTGCGGGAGAAGGCTGCCGAACGCCAGCGCTGGGCGCAGCAATACCAGGGGTGGCTGGACGCGATGGCTGCCGAACGGCTCCAGGCGGACACGGTCGCGGGAAGGATGGGCTATGCCCGCCAACGCGACGGCGACAAAATGGGGTTCGACTTCAAGGCCGGCACGTGGCAAAAGGCGGTCACCAGCAAGGTCCGCAATGCCCAGGAGCGTCTCCGCCGGCTGGAGGCCAACCCCATCGACCGTCCCCCGGTGCCCCTGAAGCTGGCAACGGATCTGCAGGCGGACGTTGCGGCGGGTCCCGCTCTTGAAGCAAGCGGGGTGGCCGTGCCCGGCCGCCTGGAGCCCACGGACTTCCGGGTGGAGGCGGGCCAGAAAATCCTCATCACGGGCCCCAATGGTGCAGGCAAGTCCACACTGCTCTCTGTCCTCGCGGGCACGCTGGAACCGGCCAAGGGCACCGTGGTGAGGCACGGCCGGATCGGGTACCTGCAGCAGGAGTTGGAGCTCCCGCGGCGTCCGGCCTTGCGCCTCTTGCCTGCTTTTGCCGCGGGCCTGGGCGGCAACATCGATGAGCACGCCGAGGCACTGCTGCGCCTGGGGCTCTTCCGGACCAGCGAATTCCACGTACCGGTGGGCAGCCTTTCCGCAGGGCAACAACGCAGGCTGGCGCTGGCCCGGCTCCTGCTCGGCGGGTTCGGGACGATGCTCGTGGATGAGCCCACCAACCATCTGGCGCCCGTCCTCGTGGAACAGCTTGAAGCGGCCCTCTCCGACTTCGCAGGGACGCTGGTCATAGTCAGCCATGACCGCGCGCTGGGGGAGTGGTTCAGCGAGTGCGCCCGTGCAAACAGCAGCGGGAACCGCACCGGGCACGGCGTTGAGGCCGGGAACTGGCGCCGGTACGCCATGCGGGACGGCGCCGTGACGCAAGGCAATGATGCGCCGGGATTTACGGACTCCAAATAGAACATTATTCGGCCTTTGAGAAGATCGGGCATCATTAATTAGGCATAGTGCCCGTCTGGTGTTGCCCGCGTCACGGTGCGGCCGGGAATTCTAGTACGATGGATGAGCCGCGCGAAGCTTTGACTTTGTGAGGTTCGGTACACGCTGCCGCCCCGCCGGGGCAAACCCGCATGTTGTGTAACCGAATCCCGGTCCCGTCCCGGCCCTAATCCGACCTGCAAGGAACTGTTGTGCCACAAAGTACTTCCACCGAACTTCAGAGCGCGCCGGCGCAACCCGCCGTCGTCGACTCGACTCTCAGCGCCGAGGGCTACAAGAAGACCCTGAGCGGCCGCCACGTGACGATGATCTCGATGGGCGGCGCAATCGGCGTCGGCCTGTTCATGGGAGCCGGCGGACGCCTGGCCTCCACCGGCCCCGCGCTGATCTTCTCCTACGCCATTGCCGGCGTGATCGCCTACCTGCTGATGCGGGCCCTCGGCGAGCTCATCATGTACCGGCAGACCTCGGGCTCCTTCGTCAGCTACGCCGGCGAAATGTTCGGCAAGAAGGGCGCCTTCATCTCCGGCTGGATGTACTTCATCAACTGGGGCATGACCGGGATCGCGGAACTGATCGCGATCGGCCTGTACTTCCAGTTCTTCTTCCCCAACGTGCCGGTGGAAGCCTCCGCGATTGCGGCGCTCGCGCTGCTGGTGGCCGTGAACCTGTTCAGCGTCAAGGCGTTCGGCGAGTTCGAATTCTGGGCGTCCTGCCTCAAGGTCGGCGCCATCCTGATCTTCCTGGCTGTGGGCACCTTCATGGTGGTCACCAACGCCAAGGTGGGCGCGGGCCACGCCTCGGTGGCCAACCTCTTTGCCGACGACGGCGGGATGTTCCCCAAGGGCGCCCTTGTCATGGTCCTGGTGCTGAACGCCGTGATCTTCGCGTACAACGGCATCGAACTCGTCGGCATCACCGCCGGCGAGATGGAAAACGCCAAGCGCGAAGTGCCCAAGGCGATCCGCGCCGTCGTACTGCGCATTGTGGTCTTCTACGTCGGTTCCGTACTGCTGCTGGCCATGCTGCTGCCGTCGGACCAGTACAAGGCCGGCGTGTCCCCGTTCGTCACCGTCTTCGGCCAGATGGGCCTTGGCTGGGTGGGCGACGTCATGAACATGATCGTCATCACCGCCGCTCTGTCCTCCTGCAACTCGGGCCTGTACTCGATCGGCCGAGTCTTCCGCACCATGGCCAACAACGGACATGCCCCGCAGTGGCTCACCAGGATGTCCAAGCGGCACGTGCCGTACGCGGCCATCCTCGCCATCGCCGCCTTCTACCTGGTGGGCATCCTGCTGAACATCTGGCTGGGCGGCTCGCACGCCTTCGACCTCGCGCTGAACACCGCCTCGATCGGCGTGATCTTCACGTGGGGCGCCATCTTCGCCAGCCAGATCGCGCTGCGCCACCAGAAGGGCCGCGTCTCCAGCCTCCCGATGCCGGGCTCGCCGTGGACCAGCTGGGCCGGACTGCTCGCGCTCCTGGCGATCACCGTGCTGATCGGCTTCGATACCATGACCAGCAAGACCGGCGAGGTCTTCCACCTCGGCCTGTGGACCCTCGCCACCGTTCCGTTCTTCGCCCTCATGCTGTGGATGGGCTGGCAGAAGGTCAAGCACAACGCACCCAAGAGCGAGCTCTACAGCTAGGAGCCGCCGCTGGTGCCCATCGATTGCTCCGTAACCGCCCTTCTGGAACCCCATGAGGGCGGTTTCGGAGCAGCCGATGCGGAACACGCGGTCGCTCAGGCTTTCAAATGCTCACGCCTTCAGATGCTCAGCGAAGTGGTCCTCGATCCGCTGCCAGGCTTCCGGAGCCGACTGCGGATCGGGGCCGACGCCCATGACCCGGAAGAGCGGCCGCAGCGCCCTCGGTCCGGCCTCCGCGTCATTGAGGAACGCGTGCCCGGCGGAGGGGAACTCCTTGACATCGTTTTCCACTCCGAGCCGGTCCAGGACGGACTCAAGCTTCGCCGCCCCGCCGGGAATGCTGCGGTCCTTGCCGCCAAAGTTGCCCACCACCGGGCAGGCGCCGGCCAGGGCCTTCTCGGGGTTCTTGGGGAGCCGGCCGTAGTTGACGGCCGCGGCGTCGAAGCGGTCATTGGCCAGGAGCAGGGCGAATCCGCCGCCCATGCAGAACCCGATCACGCCGATTTTGCCGGTGGTCCGGCCGGATTCCAGCAGCCAGTCCCGGGCTGTCGCCAGGTCGGTGAAGGCCCGTCCCTCGCCCGCCGCCAGCGCCCGCATGGTGGCCACGAGGCAGCGGCGGGCGCCGCCGTCGCTGAACAGATCAACGGCCAGCGTCAGGTATCCCGCCGCCGCCAACCTGTCAGCGTGGCGGACCGTGATGTCGTTGAGGCCGAACGCTTCGTGGATCATCAGGACCGCCGGGAAAGGCCCCTCGCCCTCCGGCGTCGCCAGGTAACCTCGCAGCACCCGCGAACCGCCGGCCGCGGCGCTGGCCTGGCTCAGGTCGACGTTGCTGAGATCCCGGCTTGCGGGCTTGCCGTGGTCTGCCTCGGTGCGTGCCATGCTGTCCCCTCTGTGGCTGTTTGGGCCATTGTTGCAGGATGTTCGCCCGGAGGGCACAAAAAAGCGGCGCCGGACATCCCCCAAAGGAAAGTCCGGCGCCGCAATTCTTGAAAAGGACTAGTCCTTTTTGAAAGCGTCTTTGACGTTTTCGCCGACCTTCTTCGCGTCGGCTACAACCTGGTCGCGCTGCCCCTCGGCCCGCAGCTGGTCGTTGTCAGTCGCGTTTCCTGCGGCTTCCTTGGCCTTGCCGCCAAGGTGCTCCGCTTCGTTCTGAATCTTGTCTCCGATACCCATGGTGCAGGCCACCTTTCGTTTCCGGTAGAAATTCACTGTCCGAACACCATAACACAAAGCATGCTTACTACTTCAAGGGGCCCCGTCCAAAAAGGTGCCGCGAGCTGATCGGTGGATGTCGCCGCCGGCCGCGGCAGAGCGGCGCGAACCCTGGGGGCTTTTCCCGGCGGGCGCTCCCCGGGCTAGGCTCGGAGTCATGGACCACAAGACCACTCTCACGCAGCACATCAAGGCTCCGGCGGACTCGGTCTGGGCGGTGGTGTCGGACATTCCCGCATCTGCCGCAACCCTGTCCGGCGTTGACGCGATCCAGATGCTCACCGATGGACCCTATGCCGTGGGGACCCGCTGGAAGGAAACCCGCACCATGATGGGGCGCTCGGAAACGGTGGAGATGTGGGTCTCCCAGTGCGAGGCGCCGTCGAACGGCCGGGGCGGCGGCACCACCGTAAAGGCTCTCCAGGGCGGCGCGGACTACACCTCGCGCTTCTCCCTGGCGGAGCGCGACGGCGGCACTGACCTCACGCTGACATTCGGTGCCGAGCTCGCCAGCCCCACCCGTTTCAGCAAGATCATGCTCACCGTGTTCGGTCCGCTCGGCATGCGCATCACCCGCAAGGCGCTCGCGAAGGACCTGGCGGAAATCGCAGCCAAAGCCGAGTCGCTCTGATGGTCCGGCACACCGGGGCGGCCAAGGCGCCCAAAGTCACCGCCCCCCGCCTCGCGCCGGTTCGGCCGGGGGAGTTGCGGGATGAGCCCGCCCCGGACTTCCGGCGCGGTATTCGGTACGACGGTGGCCGGTACAGCCGCGCGTCGGCCGACGGCCTGGACCTTGGCGGCACGGACTTTGCCGAGTGCGAGTTCGCAGGGGTGTCGTTCAATGAGACCCAGTTGCGCGGCGCCACCTTCCGCGACTGCATCCTCACCGAGGTCTACGCCCCGGTGCTGACGGCCGCCCGGACCAGCCTGCGCGACGTGGAGATCGGCAATCCCCGCTGGGGATCGGCGGAGCTCTACGAAAGCGGCTGGCAGTCGGTGCGGATCGACGGCGGCAAACTCGACTACGTGAACCTGCGCGGATCCAAGCTCACCGACGTGCAGATCAGCGACTGCATCATCAACGAGTTGGATCTGGGCTCCTGCACCGCCACCCGGGTCGCCTTGAAGAACTGCACGATCGGCACCCTCGATTTCACCGGAGCCCGGCTCAAGGACTTCGACCTCCGCGGCACCGACTTCCGCACGATCAGCGGCCTGGGCAGCCTGGCCGGCCTCGTGATCAACGACTACCAGCTCACCCTGCTGGCCCCGCTGCTCGCAACGCATCTGGGTGTGGTCGTCGCGTAATCCGGCGGCATCCGGTTGACCCGCTTGCCCTGCCGTGTAATCTTTATAGAACGAACGGTCGGTAAATTAGTCTGCTGCCGGCCCCGCTTTCTTGGTGAAGGATGTTCTCATGGTCGAGGCTTTTCTTGTAGGCGGTGCCCGCACCCCGGTTGGCCGCTACGGCGGCGCCCTCTCCGCGGTCCGCCCCGATGACCTGGCCGCACTGGTGGTCCGCGAAGCCGTGGTCCGCGCCGGCGTCGACCCGGACAGCATTGACGAGGTGATCCTCGGCAACGCCAACGGCGCCGGCGAAGAGAACCGCAACGTGGCCCGGATGGCCACGCTCCTGGCCGGGCTTCCCCTGCACATCCCCGGCATCACCGTGAACCGGCTGTGTGCCTCCGGCCTCAGCGCCATCATCATGGCCAGCCAGATGATCAAATCCGGCGCCGCCGACATCGTGATCGCAGGCGGCGTCGAATCCATGAGCCGGGCCCCGTGGGTCCAGGAAAAGCCCCGGACGGCCTTCGCCAAACCCGGCGAAATCTTCGATACCTCCATTGGGTGGCGTTTCGTCAACCCGCGGTTCGCCAAGGGCGAGCTCGCCCGGGACGGGAAGATGACCTACTCCATGCCGGAGACGGCCGAGGAAGTGGGACGGGTTGACGGCATCTCCCGTGAGGACGCCGACGCCTTCGCCGTCCGTTCCCACGAACGCGCCCTCGCCGCGATCGCCGCAGGCCGCTTCGCCGACGAGATCGTTCCGGTGACCGTCGCGTCCCGCAAGGGCGAGACGATCGTGGACACCGATGAGGGCCCCCGGGCAGGCACCACCATGGACGTCCTCGCCGGCCTCCGGCCCGTCGTCAAGGGCGGCTCGATTGTCACCGCCGGCAACTCCTCCACCCTCAACGACGGCGCCTCCGCCATCATCGTGGCCTCTGAAGCCGCCATCCAGAAGCTTGGCCTCACGCCGCGCGCCCGCATCATCGACGGCGCCTCGGCCGGCTGTGAGCCCGAAATCATGGGCATCGGCCCCGTCCCGGCCACCCAGAAGGTCCTCAAGCGCAGCGGGCTCAGCGTCGGCGACCTCGGCGCCGTCGAACTCAACGAAGCATTCGCGACCCAGTCCCTGGCCAGCATGCGCCGGCTCGGCCTGGACCCGGAAATCGTCAACCGCGACGGCGGCGCGATCTCCCTCGGCCACCCGCTGGGTTCGTCCGGGTCGCGGATCGCCATCACGCTGCTGGGCCGGATGGAACGCGAAGACGCCAGGATCGGCCTCGCCACCATGTGCATCGGCGTCGGCCAGGGCACGGCCATGCTGCTGGAGCGCGTGTAGTGGCGGCCGAGACGCTCGACCCGGCCGGCTTCAGCACGCTCCTGGTCGAACAGCGTGAGGACCGCGTCGTTGTGGTCCTCAACCGCCCCGAGGTCCGCAACGCGATCGACCAGCAGATGGTCGACGAACTCCACGCCGTGTGCGCCTACCTCGAGCAGCACCCCAAGATCCTCATCATCGCCGGCGCCGACGGAGTCTTCGCGTCCGGCGCCGACATCGCACAGCTGCGCGAACGCCGCCGGGACGACGCCCTGCAGGGCATCAACTCCACCATCTTCGTCCGCATCGCCAAGCTGCCTATGCCCGTCATCGCGGCCCTGGACGGCTTCTGCCTCGGCGGCGGCGCCGAGTTGGCCTACGCCGCCGACTTCCGAATCGGCACCCCGTCGGTCCGGATCGGCAACCCGGAAACCGGTCTCGGGATCCTCGCCGCGGCAGGTGCCAGCTGGCGCCTCAAAGAGCTTGTCGGGGAGCCTGTGGCCAAGGAGATGCTGCTCGCCGGCGCCGTGCTGCGCGCAGAACGCGCCCTGGCCGTCAACCTCATCACCGAAATCCATGAACCATCCGAGCTCATGGCCGCGGCGCACAAGCTCGCCGACCGGATCGCCACGCAGGACCCGCTCGCCGTGCGGATCACCAAGTCCGTGTTCCATGCCCCGGCCGAGGCGCACCCCCTCATCGACCAGCTGGCGCAGGGGATCCTCTTCGAATCGCAGGCAAAATTCGACCGCATGCAGGCGTTCCTGGACAAAAAATCCGACAAGAAATCCGACAAGAAATCTGCCGCCAAGACGGCAGCCAACGAATCCGAGAAGAAGAACTAGCCATGGGCAACTCCGTACTCCCCGCCAACCTTCCCGCAGCCGTGGGAGTCCTCGGCGGCGGCCGCATGGGCGCCGGCATCGCCCACGCCTTCCTGATCAAGGGCGCCGATGTCCTGATCGTGGAGCGCGACGAGGCTTCGGCCGAGGCCGCCCGCGAGCGGGTCGAGTCTGCCGCGGCCAAGAGCATCGAACGTGGCGCCGTGGACGGCAATCTGGACGAGATGGTCTCCCGCCTCGCCGTCACTGTGGACTATGACGACTTCGCCGGCCGGCACCTGGTGGTCGAGGCGGTGCCGGAAGACTGGAACCTGAAGGTCACCGCCCTGCGCGGCATCGAGGAACGGCTCGACGACGACGCCTACCTCGCCTCCAACACGTCATCACTGTCCGTCAACGGGCTGGCCCGCGAGCTGAAGCGGCCGCAGAACTTCCTGGGCCTGCACTTCTTCAACCCGGTTCCGGCGTCGACCCTGATCGAAGTGGTCCTCGGCGAACAGACCTCCCATGCCCTGGCCCAGGCCGCCCGCGGCTGGGTGGAAGCTCTCGGCAAGACCGCCGTCGTCGTCAACGACGCCCCCGGCTTCGCCTCCTCGAGGCTTGGCGTCGCGATCGCCCTCGAAGCGATGCGCATGGTGGAAGAGGGCGTGGCGTCCGCCGAGGACATCGACAACGCCATGGTCCTGGGATACAAGCACCCCACCGGACCCTTGCGGACCACAGACATCGTCGGCCTCGACGTGCGCCTCGGCATCGCGGAATACCTGCAGTCCACCCTGGGGGAGCGCTTCGCCCCGCCGCAGATCCTCCGCGACAAGGTGGCCCGCGGCGAACTGGGCCGCAAGACCGGCAAGGGCTTCTTCGACTGGACCGAGTGACCGCAGGGCGGGGACTACCTTGCTGCCCGCGCGTCCAGGGTCTTCTTCATGCCGTCCATGGCCGGAGCCGCAAGTGACTGGAAGGCCGGCTTGACGAACGGTTCGGCAAGCTTGAGCCAACCTTTGAGCTGGAATTCTGCGGTGTACCGGACTTCGGATCCGGAGCCTGAAGGCGTGACGTCGATGGTGTCCACGGAGATGACTGACTTGTTTTCACCACGCAGTTTGATGACGGTCCCGGCCAGCTCCACGACCTCGTAGATCAGCGTCTGCCGCTTGCCGCGAAACTCCGCTTCGGCGTGATAGCGGTGGCCCACAGCCACCGGGCCGTCGGAGAGCTTCCTGACCACCGGCGTCCCGGGATCCCATTCCGGCGTGTGTTCGAAAGCGGCGAGGTATGCGAAGGCGCTACTGGCATCCAGGGCGGAGCGGACCGTACCGGTGACTGTGATCATGGGCCCCAGCCTACCCAGAAGGCCCGGCATGGGGACCGAACCTGCCTCCGGGCCGCCCGAGATCCGGCAAACAGCCGTCTCCCGCACCTAGGATGGTCGCGTGAACCGCATCCATCCCACAACGCTCACCGGAAAATATGTCGTGCTGGAACCGCTGAGCCAGGACCACCACGACGGCCTCGTGGACGCGGTGCGCGACGGCGAACTGTGGAAGCTCTGGTACACCGGCGTCCCCGAGCCGGAGGGGATGGCAGCGGAGATTGACCGCCGTCTCGCGCTCCAGGAGCAGGGATCCATGCTGCCGTTCGCCACGCGGCTGATCGATCCGGCCACCGGTACACCCGGCGCGGTCATCGGCATGACCACCTACATGAACATCGACCCGGTCACGCCGCGCGTCGAGATCGGATCCACCTGGAACGCCGCCTCCGCGCAAGGCAGCGGCACCAACCCGGACTCCAAGCTCCTGATGCTGCGGCACGCGTTCGAAACGCTCGGGTGCCCGGCGGTCGAATTCCGGACACACTGGCTCAACCACCAGTCCCGCGAGGCGATCGCCCGGCTGGGAGCCAAGCAGGACGGCGTCCTGCGCAGCCACTCCCGCACCGCCGACGGCGTCCTGCGGGACACGGTGGTCTTTTCCATCCTCGAGCACGAGTGGCCCATGGTCCGCAACGGCCTCGAGGCCCGGCTGGCCAAGCGGCGCTAGCGGGCCGAATAGGCTCCGGCCGCGCTCAGCGACGCGAAGTATGCCTGGTAGCCCTTGGCGTTGGGGTGGAAGTTGCCGGGACTTGTCGGGGCCGACAGATCGAGGTTGATCCACGGGGCCGCGGAGTTTATGCCGTGACCGGCGAATGCCGCACTGACATCGACATACTCCGTACCGGTGGCCCGGGCGGCGGCGGCGATGGAGCCGTTCAGTCCGTCAGCCAGTTGAGTGGCCTGGTAGATGAACAGCGACGTCGGATCGGACCGGCCGGGGGCGACCGGGTCGTAGAGGTAGGGGTAGCCGGTCACCACAATCCTGGCGCGGGGCGCGGCGGCCTTCACTCTCTGAATCATCGCGCCGACGTCGCCGGCGAGTTGTCCGCTGGCGATCTGGGCAGTGGCGTCACTGCCGGCCTTGTAACAGCCCGGCGCCGCGGTCGGATCGTATATGGCGGTGACGCACTTCGTGACGATGGCCCCAAATCCGAGGTTGTTGCCGCCGGCAGTGATGGTCACGAGCTCCGTGCTCTTGTTCAGCTGGCGAAGTTGGGTGTTCACGACTTCCTGGGTCGTTTTGCCGCTGCAGGCCGCATTCGTGACCAGCTTGACGGCCTTTGAGTCGGCCGCGAGTTCCGAATAGGCGTTGTCGCTGCGGTAGCAAGCATCCAGGTATGGACCCGCACCCTGTCCGGCGGCGTAGGAGTCTCCGAGCGCGATGTACGTTGTCTTGTCAACGGCTTGCGCCGGGACCGCCGCCACCCCGACCGCCATTGCCAGGGTGGCGAGACCGGCAGCCAGAGCCGTTCGCCGGCGTCGAAGATTCAGAGTTCCCATGGTGTTCCCCTCAGTAGCACGCTGGTTCAGCGCCGTGCCGCGATGGGGTGTCAGCCCCGGCGACAGACGGGCTGAAAAAGAGCCCGGCGGCTACCGGGATCACCGCCACCCTACGGCGCAGTCTTAACCCGGCACCATGCCAATGGTCCCGTTGTGGGTATCTTTCGTGAATCCGGGTCGTGGATCGGCGCCGGGGCGTGTGATTAGCTTTCAGGATGACGATTCCTGCCGCCTCGGGTGGCTATGCCAATGGGATGGCGGTGCACAGAGCGATGCGCTGGGAGGGTGCGGTCAACGCCTGGCACGTGGCCGGGGACGTCTACCGCATGGGACGCCGCGAATGGCTGACCGAGGCCGGCTGGCGGCAGGCGTACGACCACGGCATCCGGACCATCGTCGACCTCCGCAACGAGGCCGAAATCCGGCGCCGGGAGACCGACCCGCCGGTGGACGAGGCAGCCCTGGCGGCCTTCGAGGTCGTGCTGGCCCCCACCGAAGACCCGGCCAACAGCGAATTCCGTGAACTCTGCGTGCCGTACCTGAACGACCCCGCCTCCTATGCCGACAACGCCAGGCTCTTCCCGGACCTGCTGGCCGGCGTCTTCAAAGCGGTGGCCGCCGCGGAGGGCGGGGTGATCATCCATTGCTCCGCCGGGCGGGACCGGAGCGGCATGATCGCCGCCATGCTCCAGGACCTCGCCGGGCACAGCGACGACGCCATTGTGCGTGCCTACCAGCGCTCCATGCGGGGCATCAACGAGCATCACCGGCGCTCCGCCGTCCCGCATCCGCACGAGCGCTTCCTGCCCGAGGACGCCCTGGTGCCCCTGCTGGAATCCCGCGGCGAAAGCCTGCTGCGGTTCGTTCGCCACGTGAAGACTGAAAATTTCTTACGCCACAATGGCATAACGGACCGGGAGTTGACGGCCATCCTGTCCAAATTGGGACGTTAGAGTAACCGGGTGAAGACTCCGAAGTTCCAGCTGATGGCGCGTGCCGCCGCTGCCCTCGCGATCGCGCTCGCCGGCACCGTGTCCGCCGGAACCGTGTCCGCCATGCCGGCCGTGGCCGAAGCCAGTACGGGCACGCCGACGCCGGTCTCGGCTGAGCCGTCACCCTCAACCTCTCCCTCGTCGGTCCCAACGGCGACGGCGGCGGCGCCTGCCGCGTCTTCCCCGGCTAAGACTTCGGCTGGTTCTTCGGCTGCGTCTTCTGCGGCTGACTCTGCTCCGGCGCCTGCCACGGCGCCCATCAGCGGTACCGGTCTCGCCGAAGCCGTGCAGCGGGACCTTGGCATGACCCTCTCGGAATTCAACGCCGCCGGGGCCCTGGCCCGGCGGGCCGCCGACGCTGCGCCCTCCCTCCGTGCGCTCCCCGGCTATGTGGGGATCAGCCTCCACGCCGGCACGATCGTCGTCGAAGGCGACGGCCCCGAGCTCCAAGCGCGCGTGGCAGAACTCAACCGCGTGGACCAGCTGAATGGCGTGGACCAGCTAAATCAGGCCGGCCCTGCCGATTTCGTGCTGGCCGCCCCCGCATCCGCAGCCGTGGTCCCCTCGGCCGCCGAGCTCCTAGCCTCCAGCACGCAGCAACTGTTCGAGGCCTATGTCCGCGACGTCGGCGCCGCCGGGCTCCAGGCAGTCACCTACACCAACGGCCACTTCGTCATCCGAACCGGCGGCACAACGACGGCGCAAACCGGGCCGGCCTCCAGCGCCAGCCTGCTCACCGGCCCGGACACAACGCCAGCGACGGCGCCGGACACCAAGCCGAAGATGTCCGCGGCGGACTTTGTGGCCCGCTACGCCAACGTAGCGCTGGAGCAAGGATCCCGGATCGCCACGGAAGAGGACTACTTTGGCGGCGAGGGCTACATCATTGACGGCCGGACCGTGTGCTCGGCCGGGTTCGGAGCCTTCGGCCCCGCGGGCGAGCCCCTGGTCCTGACGGCCGGGCACTGCGCCGCTGACGGCGCCGCGAAGCAGGCCGAGATTGAAAACCCGGCGGGTGCGCCGGCGGCCGGCGGGGCCGGTTCCGGCACAGCCGCCGGAACCCTGGGGTCCTTCGGATTCAGCCAGTTCGGCGGTCCGGGCAACACCAAGGTTGCCTCGGACGGGACCAATGTGGGCACGGACATCGCCGTCCTCCAAGGCATCAGAAGCGGCCTGGACCTCCAGCCCGCCGTCACCCGGTGGGACAACCCCGCCGATCCTGGGCCGACCTCCGTGAAGATCGTGGGAACCGTGGCTCCCTTCCAGGGCCAGCCCGTGTGCCGATCCGGCCGGAGCCTCGGCTGGTCGTGCGGAACCGTGGACTCCGTGGGAACGTGGGTCATCGCCGGTCCGGACTCCCTGCCGCCGGACTACGACAACGATCTCCGGGCGCTGAACGGCTTTGACTCCACCACGGTCAAGTCCCGCCCCGGCGACTCGGGCGGCCCGTGGATCAGCGGGAACTTCGCGGTGGGCACGCACACCGGGGCGGAAAGCGACGGCGGCGTCCAGACCCGCGCCATCGCGACGACGCTCGAGGACGCCACCGGCCGGATCCCCGGAGGAGTCCAGCTGCAGCTGTTCCTGAACAAGCCGACGCTCGCCGCGGCCGCCAACGGAACCCTCACGGCCGGCGAGCCCATCACGGGCCACGTGGATGCCGGCCCGGCTTCCGTGGTGGCGCCGAATTCCAAGGTCCGCATCACCGTCCAAAGCTCAAACCCGGGCCAGAAGCCGGGCCAGCCGTTGGAAGTGCCGGTGGACGCGTCGGGAAACTGGCAGTTCCCCGCACCCGAGTGGGCCGGTTCCTTCACGTTTTCCGCGGAAACCGTGAACGGCTTCAGCCGCTCCGGGGCGGTCTCCCTGTCCGTGAAGGTCTCCGGCCTCGCGGCCCCGGTCATCACGGCTCCGGCAGACGCCCGGACGGACGGCCATGCGGACGGCCCTGGGCTTACCGCCGTCGAAACGATTGAGGGAACGGGGGAGCCCGGCCGCACGGTGCGGCTCTCCGGTGACTTCACCGGGACCGGACTGGTCGCCCCAGACGGCCGCTGGAGCATCAACGTGGCCGATCAGTCGGTCTTCGGAAAAGTCTCGGTGACCGCGGTGCTGACGGCTCCGGGCCAAACGGACAGCCCCTCCGCGACCAGCAGTTTCACCGTCACCCCGCCAGTCCCGGCGGTCTCGGGCATCCGCGATGGCAAGCATCTCCGCCAGGATGCCCTGCCCGCGAGCATCTCCGGGACCGCCGTCGATGGCGCCGAGGTCAGCGTGTCCATGGACGGTGCGGCCATCGGATCGGCACAGGCAAGTTCCGCCGGTGCGGGGGCGAGGGCCGCGCTGCAGCCGCGGGTTCCGCAGGACCTGGCCGGCGGCGCCCGGTGGAGTGTCCCCTTCCCTGCAGGCCTGGCCGCCGGGGCGCATAGGCTGACGGTCACGCAGGCAATTGACGGGGTCGCTTCACTTCCGGCCGCCGTCGCGTTCACCATCGACGCCGCGCCTGCTTCCGCGGGCACCCCCGATGAGACGCCGGCGGCTCCCCAGCAGCCGGCCGTCCAGCAGCCCGCTCCCCGGCAGCCCGGAATTCCTGCGCAGTCGACAGTTCCGGCGCAGGTTCCCGTTGCGCCGTCCACCGCCCCGCCCTCTACCGTCCCGCCGTCGGACGCCTCCGTCACGGTGGGCGGCACGCCCCCGGGCAACGCAAACCAGCTGGCCAGCACGGGCGCCGGAGGGCTGTTGTACGCCGCCGGTCTCGGCGCCGGTGCCCTGCTGCTGGGCGCGGCCTTCGTGATCTTCGCCCGGCGTCGGGCGGTGCGTTAGCTACCGCGGCTACTGGAAGTCAGCCAGCCAGAGATCCGGGCCGAAAACCTCGTATTGAATGTCCTTGGCAGGGACGCCGCCGGCAATCAGGGCGCTGCGCACCGACTTCAGGAACGGCAGGGGACCGCAGAGGTAGTACTCGGCGTCGTCGGGGAGCTCCACCGCGCTGACGTCCATGAACCCGGAGAACACGGATCCGGACGACTCTCCGGCCTCCGGGGGAGTCAGGAACCACGTCTTCAAGGTCCCGTCCGCCAGCGTCGCGAGATCCTCCCGGACCTGCGCCCGGAGCGGAAAGGACGCCTCGCTGTCATCGGCATGGAGGAGCATCACCTGGCGCTGGGAGCCGGACTTCACCAGGTGCGACAGCATCCCGGCCATCGGGGTGATCCCAATCCCCGCGCTGGCCATAACCAGCGGACGGTCCGTGTACTCCAGCACCACGTCGCCGAACGGTGCCGAGAGCACCACCTCATCGCCCACCTGGACATCGTTGTGGAGCAGCGTGGACATCTCGCCGTCGGGAGTCGCGAGGCCATGGACGCGCTTCACCGCGAACTGCCGGTGCTGCCCGTCGTCGGCCTTGGTGAGGCTGTATTGCCGGGGCTGCTGCACGCCGTCGGGCATGGCCATCTTGAGGGTCACGTACTGCCCCGGCAGGGACGGCTTGACGTCTCGCTCGTCGGTCCGTTCGACGACGAAGGAGACAACGTCCTCCGTCTCCTGGATCCGCCGCACCACCCGCCACGTCCGCCATATGGTCTCGGGGGAGAGATGCACGGCGTTGTACAGTCCGCGTTCCTTGTTGATGAGCAGGTTCCCCATCAGCCAGTAGACCTCGTCCCAGGCGGCGGCGACCTCGGGGGTCACAGCGTCCCCGAGGACATCCACGATCGCCCACATGAGGTGGTCGTGGACAACCTGGTATTGGTCCGGGCTTAGTCCCAGCGAGACGTGTTTGTGGGCCACCCGGGAGAGCAGATGGTCCGGGACCTGATCCGGTTTGTCCACGAGCATGCCGGCGAAGGCCGCGATAGATCCGGCGAGCGCCTGCTGCTGGCGGCCGTCCGCCTGGTTCCCCCGGTTGAAGAGGCCGTCCAGGAGGTCCGGCCGCGCCTCGAACATATGTTTGTAGAAGCGCTTGGCGATCTCCTCGATGTGCTCGCCGACTACGGGAAGCGTTGCCTTGATGACGGGAAGCGAGGTGTCTGAGAGCATGATGGGTCCCTTCCGGTGTGACCGGTTGCACCCAGCGTTGCCGGGCGACTCAGCACTTCCAAGCTAACAGTCCCGTCGTCGGGCCTTCCGGGTCGATCGGCCCTACATCACGCGGGGAGAGCGGTGTAGGCGGGCCTTGGCCCAGGACCCAGTTCGCCGGAAAGCTGCGGGCTCGCCGTACGGCTACGGCGAGCCCGCAAGTCTGGGGCGACCTCGGGGGTGCGGGACGGAACCCCGGGCCGCGAACTCGGCCGTCAGGACTTGCGGTCCAGCAACAGGTTGGTGATCCGCAGCGTGCAGAGCCGCTGGCCGGCCTCGTTGGTGATCAGGACCTCGTGGGTGGTCAGGGTGCCGCCGAGGTGGATGGGGGTTGCCGTGATCGTGATGGTCCCCTCCCGGGCCGACTTGTGGTGCGTGGCCGAGACGTCGACGCCCACGGCCGTCTTGCCCAGCGTGCTGGCGTGGATCACGGCGGCCCAGGATCCCACGGCCTCGCCCACGGCCAGCGAGGCGCCGCCGTGCAGGAGCCCGAACGACTGCCGGTTGCCCTCCACCGGCATGGTCGCCACCACGCGGTCCACGGACTCCTCGACGATCTTCACGCCCATCTTCTCGTCGAGTTCCCCGAGGGTGATCTTCCACAACTCGGTGCTGCCGGTCTCGGGCGTCATAGCGTCTCCTTCGTTGCCGGCCGGCCATTGGCCTGGCCGGTCTGTGCTGCCGTAGCTAGTGTGCGGCAAGCCTCATTCATGTACTGTAGACATATTACCGAACGGACGGTCAGTAATGCTGGCCGTGTTGATCTTGCCCCGCGTTGGAAGGACCCGTCAACGATGACCACCACAGTCGTACCCACAGTAGACACCGTAGAGATCGTTCCCAGCTTCATCCGGGGTTCCTGGTGGACTCCCGACGCAGTCTCCGCCGCCGGCGCCGCGCCGGTCCTGGACGCCAGCACCGGCGAACTCCTGGCCAAGGTGAGCACCGAAGGACTCGACCTCGCCGCCGTCGTGGACTACGGCCGCACCACCGGGCAGGCGGAACTCGGCAAGCTGACCTTCCACCAGCGCGCCCTCAAGCTCAAGGAACTGGCGCAGTACCTCAACGGCCGGCGCGAGGAGTTCTACGCCCTTTCGGCGCAGACCGGCGCCACCAAGATCGACTCCATGATCGACATCGACGGCGGCATCGGCGTGCTCTTCACGTTCGGTTCCAAGGGCCGCCGCGAGCTCCCCAACTCCCAGGTGGTGGTAGACGGCCCCATGGAGGTGCTGTCCAAGGACGGCTCCTTCGCCGGAGAACACATCTACACCCGCATCCCGGGCGTCGCCGTGCAGATCAACGCCTTCAACTTCCCGGTCTGGGGCATGCTGGAGAAGCTCGCCCCGGCCTTCATTGCCGGGGTGCCGACCATTGTCAAGCCCGCCACCCCCACCGGGTACGTGGCCGCGGCCGTCGTCAAGGCAATCGATGAATCCGGCATCCTCCCCAAGGGCTCGCTGCAGCTTATTTCCGGCTCCGTCCGCACCCTGCTGGACCACCTGGACTACCGCGACCTCGTGGCGTTCACGGGCTCGGCCTCGACCGCCAACACGCTGAAGTCCCACCCCAACGTGGTCAAGGGCGGCGTCCGCTTCACTTCCGAAACCGACTCCCTCAACGCCGCGATCCTGGGCCCGGACGCCGTCAAGGGCACGCCGGAATTCGACGCCTTCATCAAATCCCTCGTCACTGAGATGACGGCCAAAGCAGGCCAGAAATGCACCTCGATCCGCCGCGCGATCGTTCCGCAGGAGCAGGTTCAGGACGTCATCGCCGCAGTCGGGGAGCGCATCCGCGAACGCGTTGTGCTCGGTGACCCCCGCGCGGACGGCGTCACGATGGGCGCCCTGGCCTCCCGGGAGCAGCTCGCCGATGTGCGCGCGGCCGTCCAGTCCATGCTCGACGCCGGCGGCGAGCTTGCCTACGGCACGCTCGATTCGCCGAAGGTCACCAGCGCGGACGGGAGCATCGGCGTCGTCGACGGCGGCGCCTTCATGTCCCCGGTCCTGCTGAGCTGGGCCGACCCGGAAGCCGAGGAAGTCCACTCGCTCGAGGCCTTCGGCCCGGTGTCCTCGGTGATCGGTTACACGGATCTGGCCGACGCCGTCCGGCTCGCCGCCCGCGGCGGCGGCTCGCTCGTCGCCTCGGTCTGCACCAACGATCCCGCCGTGGCGCAGCAGCTGGTCACCGGGATCGCGGCCCACCACGGCCGTGTGCTCATGCTCAACCGCGAGGACGCCCGGAGCTCCACCGGCCACGGCTCCCCGGTCCCGCACCTGGTCCACGGCGGACCGGGTCGCGCCGGTGGCGGCGAAGAGCTCGGCGGCATCCGCTCCGTGATGCATCACATGCAGCGCACCGCGATCCAAGGCTCGCCCAACATGCTCACCGCGGTCACGGGCGTCTGGCACACGGGCGCGGACCGCAACTTCACGCTCGAGACCGAGGGTCAGCACCCGTTCCGGAAGTCCCTCGCCACGCTGCACATCGGCGACGCCATCCGCTCGGGGCTGCGCGAAGTGTCCCTCGAGGAGATCACGAAGTTCGCGAACTCCACGGGCGACACCTTCTATGCCCACACCAACCCGGAAGCCGCGGCGGCCAACCCGTTCTTCCCGGGCATCGTGGCGCACGGCTACCTGCTCCTGGCATGGGGCGCCGGCCTGTTCGTAGAGCCCGCGCCGGGCCCGGTTCTGGCCAACTACGGGCTGGAGAACCTGCGCTTCATCACGCCCGTGGCGGCCGGGGACTCTATCCGGGTCACCCTGACTGCCAAGAAGATCACCCCGCGCGAGACCGACGAATATGGCGAGGTGGCCTGGGACGCCGTCCTGACTAACCAGAACGACGAAATCGTGGCCACCTACGACGTCCTGACCCTCGTCGAAAAGTAACCCCTTCCCGTTGCCCTATCACTTGTGGCTGCCTAAACCCCGGAATAGCAGCCATAAGTGATAGGGCAACAGTGGTGGAGGGGGCAATTGGCGGGCTCTTTCCACCGGGCTCCGGCGTAAAATCGTGCTCGTAGGAGGTGGCGAAATGTCCCTAGTACTCAGTAAAGCCACAACAGTCCTGCCAGTCGATGATGCAGAGCGTGCCCGGCATTTCTACGCGGACACCTTGGGACTCCCGCACCGCGGCGTGGCTGAGGACGGAAGCGAAATGTTCGGCTCAGAAGGCGGCCCCATGCTGCAGCTGATGCCAGTCAAGGATGGGATGCATTCAGAGCACACCACCCTGAGTTTCGAAGTCAGCGAGATCGAACGCACCGTCAGGGAGATGGAAGCCAAGGGCGTAACGTTCCAGGACTACGATCTCCCGGATCTCAAGACCGAGAACCACATTTGCACAACGGACTCCGAGAAGTGCGCCTGGTTCATGGACTCGGAACACAATATTCTCTGCGTGCACGAGAACATCACCACGGTAGCTGATTATCAGCTCTAGGCTGCGGCTCCCGGCGTCCAGCCTGCAGTAGAGCATTGCCGAAAAGAACCACGGAACAGCACCCCGGCCATCCGGGGTGCTCTTCTGTTCTTTTTTGCTGCCGTCAACGGGTTTCCCGGCCTTGTGGGGGGATGGGATTCCGCGCCCGAACCAGGGCGGAGGGACGGATCGCGCCCGGGAGCGTCAGGCCTGGCTGGGGACGTGGAGGCCGTGGAAGGCCATGGTGATGACGTCGTCGGCCAGCTTCTCCGGGGACAGCGAGCCGCCGGGCTTGTACCACTCGACGATCGAGTTGATGGTGCCGAACAGCAGGCGGGTGACGGTGCGGGGATCGATGTCCTGGCGCAGCGAGCCTTCGTCGCGGGCGGCGGATATGAGGGCCGCCACTTTGTGGTCGAAGGTGCGACGGCGTTCCAGCGCATTCCGCTCAATCTCGGTGTTGCCGCGCAGGCGCAGCAGCAGCGTGACGAACGGCAGCCGTTCCACCAGGACCGAGATGGTCTGGCGGACCACGAATTCCAGCCGGGCCTCGGCCGAGCCGGTCTGCGCCTCGGGCCGGTCCAGGATGGCTTCGAGGCCGCCGAGGGCGTGATCCAGCGCGAGCTTGAGCAGATCGCCCTTGGACGGCACGTGGTGATAGATCGCGGACTTCGAGATGCCCAGGTTTTCGGCGAGGATGCCCATGGAGGTGGCGTCGTAGCCGTGGCGGTTGAAGACGTCGACGGCGATCACCAGAACCGACTGCTGGTCATAGCCGGGGCGGCCGCGCTTGGTGGTTACTGTACTGGGCATACTCGCTAGTTTCTCATGAACGGTCGGTCAGCCCGGCCAGCCCCGCCCTGAAGGACGGGCGGGCCGGGCTGACCTGGTGGCTGGACCGGCGGGCCAGGGTCAGCCCTTGGGGCGCATGTCGTAGATCCGGCGCAGCTTGCCGTTGGACCGCTCCAGCGAGCCGGGGTCGACGACGTCGACGGTGCAGGAGGAGCCGACGTGAATCTTGATCTGCTGCTGCAGAACCTTGGCGGCGGCCGCGCCGCTCTCGATCGTGACGGTGTCGCGGCGTTCAATCTTGACGGTCATCTGGTCCATCCGATGGCCCTCGGGGCGGGTGAGCTCCAGCTGGAAGTGCGGGCTGAGCTCGGGGATGCGCAGGGCGATTTCCTCGATCTGCGACGGGAACAGATTCACGCCGCGCAGGATGATCATGTCATCGCTGCGGCCGGTGATGCGGCCCATGCGGCGGTGTGCCGGCCGCGCGGTGCCCGGCAGAAGCCGGGTGAGGTCCTTGGTGCGGTACCGGATGATCGGCAGGGCTTCCTTGGTGAGCGAGGTGAAGACCAGCTCGCCGGGTTCGCCGTCGCCCAGCACCGCGGAGGGGTCGAAGGCGTCGATGATCTCGGGACGGAAGTGGTCCTCCCAGATGTGGCTGCCGTCTTGCGTTTCCACGGCTTCGCCGGCCACGCCCGGGCCCATGACCTCGGAGAGGCCGTAGATGTCGCATGCCTTGAGGTTCATTGTCACCTCGAGCTCGTGCCGCATTTCCTCGGTCCACGGCTCGGCACCCAGCACGGCGTACTTCAGCGAAGTGGAGGCCGGGTCGATGCCCTGCTTGATCATGGCGTCCGCGATGGTCAGCAGGTAGGTGGGGGTGGCCAGGATAGCGTCGGGCTTGAAGTCCTGGATGAGTGTGATCTGGCGTTCGGTCTGGCCGCCGGAGATCGGGATGACGGTGCAGCCGAGGGCCTCGGCGCCGGCGTGGGCGCCCATGCCGCCGGTGAACAGGCCGTAGCCGTAGGCGTTGTGCACCTTCATGCCCGGCCGGACGCCGGAGGCGCGCAGCGAGCGTGCCACGAGCTTGGCCCAGTCGGCGAGATCCTTCTTCGTGTAGCCCACCACGGTGGCGCGGCCCGTGGTTCCGGAGCTGGCGTGGATCCGGGCGACCTCGTGCTGCGGCACGGCGAACATGCCGAACGGGTACTCGAGGCGGAGGTCTTCCTTGGTGGTGAAGGGGAACTTGCCGAGGTCGGAGAGCTCGCGCAGGTCGGTCGGGTGGACGCCGGCGGCGTCGAACTTGCGCTTGTACAGGGGAACGCGGTCGTAGGCGTAGGCCACGGTGTGCTGCAGGCGGCTGAGCTGGAGCGCCTCGAGTTCGTCGCGGGAAATGGTTTCCTCGCGGTCCAGGACAGCATCGGTAGTGGCGGCGGCAGTTTCTTGGGTCATCTGTGGTTCCCTGTTTCTATTTCTTGGAGATGGTGCGGCTGCGGCCGCGGAACTCAGCGACGAGTTCGCCCGGGGCGATGTCGGTGGGGAGTTCGCCCGGAACCGTGGCGGCGGGAGCCGGGCCGGCGGGTGCCGCCGTCGGAGTGCCCTCGCCTGGATCGGCGGCGTAGATCTGGATGTCGTAGAGGCCACTGCGCCCTGTGCTGGCGCGGCGGTTGGCGACGGCGGTCAGGACCTGGCCGCGGAAAGCCGGCTTGAGGAAGTTGATGTCTACGCCGGAAGCCACGGTGATTGTGCCCGAGTCGATCCTGGCTTCGCCCGGTTTCGGGTTGGCCGGGTTGCAGGCCAGCGCGAAAGCTGTGTCGCCGAAGGCGAAGATCATCCCGCCATGGGCCATGCCGAATCCATTGAGCATTTCCTGCCGGAGCGTCATGCGGATCGTGGCATGTCCGTCGTCCAGTGCCACAACTTCGATGCCCATCCACTCCGATGCGTAGTCGTCTTTGAGGATGGGGTGGGTGTCACCGGAAATCGTCAGTTCAGCCATGCGTCGTTGCCTCCAGCTTTATTTACCGAATGTTCATTAGGTAATCCCATTTGGGTGCCCGCTGTCAAGAGCTGGCGGCCCATCCGCCCGAACATCGGGCATATTTCGGGACCTGCTCCGTGGGCTCCGGGCGCCGCATGGAGAAACTGCGGCAACTGGTGAAAGTATGGAGGGACGGAGCACCACCACGACACGACCTAAGGGCGGATCATGGCCAAGGGGATATACGTCAGCGCGACCACACCGGGATCCGGGAAGTCGCTCATAGCGCTGGGGCTGGCGGACACGCTGCACCGCCATGCTGACCGCATCGGCTTTTTCAAGCCTGTGGTTCACGGCAACGACGCCGCGGCGGACCCTATGGTGGCCCTGATGAAGGCCCGGTTCGACCTTGACGACCAGCGCTGCCGCGGCGGCCTGACGTTTACCGAGGTCCGCGGGCTGCTGGCCGAGGGAAACCGGGCGGAGATCGACGCCCGGTGCGTGGAGATCTTCGCCGAAATGTCACGCCACTGCGACGTGGTGATCGTGGAGGGAACGGACCTCACCGGCCAGGACGCCGCCGTCGAATTCGACCTCAACGCACGCCTCGCGAACAATCTGGGCGCCTCCATCGTGGCTGTGGTGGGCGCGAAGGGGCGGACTGTCGCGGAAGCGGCCGACGCCGTCGAGGTTGCCCGCAAGGAACTCCTCGCCGAACGCTGCACGCTCCTGGCGATCATGGTGAACCGGGCCGACCCGGAGGACCTGGACGGCATTGCCGCGGCCGTCCGCCCGGGCGCCTCGGGCCGGCCCGTGTACGTCCTGCCGGAGCTGGAGTCGATCGCCAGGCCGACCACCGGCGAGGTCGCCTCCGCCCTGGGTCTGGGACAGGTCGCCGGGCTGCCGGACCTGGAACGTGACGTGCATTCGGTCAAAGTAGCGGCCATGAACGTCGCCAACTTCCTGCACGTGCTCGACGACGGCGCCCTGGTGATCGTTCCCGGCGACCGGGCCGACGTGCTGGTCGCCTGCCTGGCGTCGTCGTTCTCGCCCGAGTTCCCCGTCCCGTCCGCGCTGATCCTGACCGGCGGGCTGGCACCCGATCCCACCATCTACTCGCTGCTGGCGCAGGCCCCGTTCCCGATCTTCGCTGCCCCTGACGACACCTACGTGACCGCCAAGCGGGTCTCCGAGGTGCGCAGCGAGATCTGGTCCGGACACCGCCGCAAGGTGGCCTCCGCCCTGGGCCTCTGGGCCAGGCGGGTGGACGAGGCCGAGCTGCTGGAGCGGCTGCACCTGCCCCGGCCGGAACGCATGACGCCGCTGCGGTTCCTGCACGATCTCATTGAGCGGGCCAGGCTGCAGCGCCGGCACATCGTCCTGCCGGAGGGGAACGACGCGCGGATCCTGCGTGCGGCCGAGATTCTGCACCGGCGCGACGTCTGCGACCTCACGATCCTGGGCAACGAGTCGGCGGTCCGGGAGCTCGCGTCCACCCAGGGCATCGACCTCTCCGGCATGAGCATCGTGGACCCCGCGACGTCGGAGCTGCGCCAGCAGTTTGCGGAGAAGTACGCGGAGCTGCGGGCACACAAGGGCGTGGACCTCGCCCGGGCGCTGGAAGTCATGCTGGACGGCAGCTATTTCGGCACCATGATGGTGCAGCTGGGCGTGGTGGACGGCATGGTGTCCGGCGCCGCGCACACCACCGCCCACACCATCCGTCCCGCACTGGAGTTCGTCAAGACCCGCGACGGCGTGAAGATCGTCTCCTCCGTGTTCCTGATGCTGATGCCGGACCGCGTGCTGGTCTACGGGGACTGCGCGGTCAATCCGGACCCGAACGCGGAGCAGCTGGCGGACATCGCGCTGGCCTCGGCCGAGACCGCCGCCCAGTTCGGCGTGGAGCCCCGCGTGGCCATGTTGTCCTACTCCACGGGCGGATCCGGCAGCGGCGAGGCGGTGGACAAAGTCCGGCAGGCCACCGAAGCGGTGAAGGCGCGCCGCCCGGATCTCGCCGTCGAGGGCCCCATCCAGTACGACGCCGCCGTGGATGCCGCGATCGCGCAGTCCAAGATGCCCGGCTCAACCGTCGCCGGGCAGGCCACCGTGTTCATCTTCCCGGACCTCAACACCGGCAACAACACCTACAAGGCGGTGCAACAGTCCTCGGGTGCTGTCGCCGTCGGGCCCGTCCTGCAGGGGCTCCGTAAGCCGGTGAACGACCTCTCCCGCGGTTGCACAGTGGAGGACATCGTGAACACAGTGGCCATCACCGCCGTCCAGGCGCAGTCCGCGGAGATCCAGCCAGCAACCAAACTTCCCGTCGAAGCCAAGGCTTAGGAGGCCCCGTGCTCGTGCTCGTCATCAACTCCGGCTCATCGTCGCTCAAGTACCAGGTACGTGACGTCGAGGCTGGCAGCGTGCTCACCGAAGGCCTGGTCGAGAAGATCGGGATGGGCACCGGCGGTGAGGGGGACGGCCAGATCGAGGGCCCGCGCGACCACGCCGAAGCCCTGGAACAAGTGGACGCGGCCATCCACGCAGCCCTGGGGGACCGGGCCCTGGACGCCGTGGGCCACCGCGTGGTGCACGGCGGCGAACGCTTCGCCGAGCCGGTGCTGGTCAACAACGAGATCACCCGGGCCATCGAACGGCTGAACCCGCTCGCGCCGCTGCACAACCCGGCGAACGTCCTGGGCATCCGCGCCATCTCGAAGAAGTGGCCGCAGCTGCCGCAGGTCGCCGTGTTCGACACCGCCTTCCACCGCACCCTGCCGGAGCACGCCTGGCGCTACGCGGTGCCGGACGAGCTCTACACGAACCACGGGATCCGCCGCTACGGGTTCCACGGCACCTCGCACGAGTACGTTGCGCACCGGGCGGCGGCGCTGCTGGACGTTCCGGTCGAAGAGTTCGACGCCGTCATCGCCCACCTGGGGAACGGCGCCTCGGTCACGGCCATCCGCGGCGGCCAGTCCATCGACACGTCCATGGGCTTCACGCCCCTCGAGGGACTCGTCATGGGCACCCGCTCCGGTGACCTCGATCCGTCCATCCTCGTCTTCCTGGGCCGGGCCGGCTGGTCCCCCGAGGACCTGGATTCGATGCTGAACCGGCAGTCCGGGCTCAAGGGCCTTGCCGGAAACAACGACATGCGCTCGGTCGTGGAGGCCGCGGAGGCCGGCGACGCCAAGGCCGCCATGGCCCTTGAGGTCGCGTCCTACCGGCTCGCGAAGTACATCGGCGGGTACCACGTGGCTGTCGGCGGCGCGAAGGCCCTCGTGTTCACGGCGGGGATCGGCGAGAACTCGCACCAGTTCCGGACCCTTGTGGCACAGCGGCTCGGTGCCTTGGGCGTGGAGCTCGACGCCGGGCTGAACCGGGAGCGGTCCAAAGAACCCCGCGTCATTTCCACCCCGACGTCGGCCGTGCCCGTTCTCGTCGTGCCGACCGACGAGGAGCGCGCGATCGCCGAGGCGACGGCCGCCGTCGTCGCCCAGGCGTCCGTTGCTCCGTAGCCGCCCCAAGTAGCTCGCAGCAGGGGTCGTTTTGAGCCCCCAAAACGGCCTCAACTGCGAGTCACTTGGGCGGAGGGTAGCGTTGGGGACATGAAGGAACCCACGCCCCTCCCTCCGCTGCCACTCCGCACCGAACGGCTGGTGCTGCGGCGCTTCGAAGCCGCCGACCTCGACGCCTTCCACGCGTACCACTGCCTGCCCGAGACCGCCCGGTTCCTGCCCCGCGAGGCCAAGAGCTATACCCAGTCGATGGAGACCGTGGGCAAGTACGCCAACTTCGAGTTCGAGAAGGAGGGCGACTGGGTTGCCCTGGCCATAGAGGCCCAGGATTCGCCCGGGCTGCTCGGTGAGGTGGTCCTGAAGTGGCTGGAGGGGCCGGGCCAGGCCGAGATCGGCTGGAGCCTGGCGCCGGAGGCCCGGGGACGGGGCATCGCGAGCGAGGCCGCCCGGGCGCTGCTCAAGCTGGGCTTCGAGGAGTTCGGCTTTCACCGGATAGACGCCAAGCTCGATGCCCTGAACACTGCCTCGGCGGCGCTCTGCGAACGGCTCGGCATGCGCCTGGAATCCACCCAGGTGGACAAGTGGCACTACAAAGGACAGTGGGCCACGGAAGTCGTGTACGCCCTCCTCGAGGAGGAATGGAAGGCCCGCTAACCGGGTTCAACCATCGGACGAACCAGGCCCATAGGTCCCGTACGTCGGAAGCCCTGCCGACTCATAGACAAGAATCGCGAGTCCGCCGGGCGTCGACTCATTGCGGACCAGACGCAGGCCCGCCGGGGCTCCCCCCGCCGGAAACAGCCGCCTGCCGTTCCCCACCACCACCGGGGCAATCACCAGCCTCAGTTCGTCGATCATCCCCGCGCCCAGAAGCGACTGGGCCAGCCGGGCACTCCCGTGGATCTGCAACTCCCTGCCGGGCTGCCTCTTCAACTCAGCCACCTGTGCGGGGACGTCCCCGGACAGGATCGTCGTCGGTGCCCAACCAGCCTGCGCCAGGCTGCGCGAGGCCACGTACTTCGGCAATCCGTTCATTTTTTCAGAGAACGGATCATCAGGGTCCGTGATTCTCGGCCAGTCCCTCGCAAAGTTGTCGTAGGTCCGACGGCCGAACAGTAACGCATCCGCCTCACCGAGCCAGTCCGCCGCCCGCTGGACGAAATCCTCGTCCAGATAGGGGACGAACCAACCTCCTTGTGAGAAGCCGTCGCTGGTGTCCTCCTCGGGCGATCCAGGACCTTGCGCCACGCCGTCCAATGTGAGGAACTGTGTCAGCGTTAATCTCATCGTCTTACCTCTCCGTGTTGGGTGCCGGGCTCCAACGGCTCGGCGTGGGCCTGGAATCACAGCAGGTGGAAGAGTGGCACTACGAAGACGAACCGGCCACGGAAATGGTGTACACCATCGTCGCGGATGAATGAAAGACCCGCAGGAGGTATACGGCGGTTGAGGGCTCCGGGACGCGCCGACCTTGCGGAACGCCAATCTGACGCAGATGGCCGGAATGAAGTCCTCATTGCGGCCATCTGCGTCAGATGGGTGCCGTTAGGGTCCCAGCCTAGGGTGCGGGCGGCGCGGTGGATGCGGGCGCTGGTGAGAGCGTGCCCGATGCCGGAGCCGGCGCAGTCGGTTGCTGCTCTGCAGGCACCGTGGCACCGGAGCCCGGGGCAGGACCGGACGACGCCGCACCGCCAGTCGGCGCAGCACCGCCGGTTGGCGCCGTGGTCACGCTGGCACCCGGTGACGCGGCCTGCGTGCTGCCCGGGGTGGCTCCCGTGGCGCCGGGCGTCGCTCCAGGTGTCGCGGAGGGACTGGCTCCCGGTGCGGCACCCTGCGTCGCGCCGGTCCCTCTCGTGGCAGGAGCCCTGCCGGAGGACCCGGCCGGGCTGGCACTGGGATCGGCTTTGATGACCGCCATGATCTGTTCCTTGTACGCGCTGAGCCGGTCCTGGATCTCCGAGAGGGGCCGGTTGCGCAGGTCCTGACCGTAAGCGGCGATCTCCTGCCACAGCGCGTTGAGCCTGGCCGTGCCGTCGCTGCTCAGGGGACCGTCGAGGGTGAGGACCAGTTGGCTCGCCAGGGCATAGGTCAGGCACCGTACGCAGTTGTAGTTGGCGGACGCCGAGAGGTTCTCCGGGACGATCACATCGGTCTGGCCCACAATCAGGACCACCTGGAAGCCCACCGCCACGGCGGCGCAGTCTGCGCAGTTCGCGAAGGCGTAGGCCTCATTCTTGGTGTCCACCGTGTCGCCGTCATCGGCCCAGACCAGGGCGAAGGCGACGTCGTACACCACGGAACCGTCAGTGGTATTGACCGCGAGGGACTGGTTGCCGTCGTCCTGGGGAGCGGCCGGCTTGTCGAACGGGAAAACCCAGGAAGGGGCAGCCGGCGCCGCTGCGGCGCCCGCAGGACCTGCGGTGCCGGCCGCGCCGGCCTGCCGCGGCACCAGGACCATGCTGAGCTGGGGCTCGTCGCGCGTGGGTCTCCGGGCGCCCTCGGGCCACAGGGCAACGGTCCTTCCTGACTGGCCCTCCGCCATCCGGCCCGTGGCCGCAACGGGGAAGACTGCCACAGTGGCGTCGGCCAGGGTGCCGCGCTCGTAGGGCTGGACGGGGCGGTAGGTGTCGCCGCCGGGCCACCAGGCCCACGCGAGGCCGGCGGCAACGGCCGCGATGGCAACCATGGCGGTAGCCCGCTGCAGCGACTTGCCGCGGGTTTTCTGCCACAGCCCAGTGACGAGCTGGCGGAGAAGGCGCAGCAGGATGTACAAGATGCCCAGCACCGGCAGTGCCAGGCAGGCGATCGCGATCACCCGGACCGCGGCGTCGGCGAAGTCGCCGGCGGAGATGCTGTGGGAGAGCATGGCCTGCTGCTTCAGTCCGTTGTCCCAGGCGGTCCCGAGGACGCGCGGCAGGGTCAGCACCATGGTGACCATGCTGAAGACCAGCAGGGGAACCGTGACCAGCACCCAAATGGTGACTACCGCCCGCGCCCAGGGCTTCAGGAGCCGGGCTTCGGGGTCGGTGCGGCGCCACGGTATCAAGGCGAGCAGGGTGGGTTTGATCCGCTGGAACAGGTCCGGGACGCCGGTGGCGTCGGCCAGAATGTGATAGCCGTCAAAACGGACCATCGGCATCAGCTGCCGGACCATTTGCAGGATCTGGGTGACCACCACCAGCAAGAGCGCATCGAAGCCGGTGGCCCACCAGATGCCCATGATCGCGACGGCTACGATCGCGTTGAAGTACAGTCCGCCGAGGTCGGTGCGGAGGCGGCCGCCCCGCCCGAGCCGGTAGGAGTCGGTGACATCGGTGTAGAAGGCCGGCCACATCAGGTACAGTCCTGTGCCCATGGCGCCGGGGGTTGCCCCGCCGCGGCGGGCAGCGGCGGCATGGCCGAATTCATGGAAACCGGCAGAGAACACGGTGACCACCAGAATCAGGAGCACCAGGCCGGGGTTGGCGAATGCTTCGTGCGTGGCCGACGCCAGCCCCTTGACCATCAGCACCCACCAGCATGTGGCCAGGAAGGCCGCGGTCACGGCCACCACGATCAAGGGGTTGAACAGCGTGGCGAACGGCGCGGTGATCTTCCGGGTGCGGTCCGGATCGGTCACCGAGTACCGGAAGCGCATACCCAGCAGCTGGTTCGATTTCTTTACCGCCGGCTCGGAACCGTCAGCCAGCCGGAGGAGTCCGAGGGGTAGGAGCTGGGAGGTAATCAGCGTACGGACGTTATCGGCACTGACCAGCCGTCCGAAACTGTTGCTGGCGTGCTCGGCGATTTCTTCCGTGTCCCGGCGGCCGTCGATCGCCTCGAGCACGAGGTACAGCAGGCGGGTGAGCTGGATGGTCTGGCCGTCGGAACGGCGCACGAGGGACGGGGCTTCCTTGTAGCCGGAGCCCTTCGCCTCGCCGATCAGCTGGATGCCGGCGGCCCGCGCCGGAACCGGCTGCTGGCTGACCGCCACGGACGACGCCGGGCGGCCAGTCCCGGCGGCAGCTGCAGCAGGAGTTTCAGCGGCCGTGCCGCCGGCAGTTCCAGCGCCGCCGCTGGGAGGCAGGACCGGAGGGCCGCCCTGTTCGGACGGCCCTCCGTGCACAGTGCTCATCGAGGTGCTACTGCTTCAGAGTGGACTGCTGATCGGCCGAGGACGTGGCATCGCCGTGGATGTCCTGGTTGATGATGGCGTCCTGGTGGGCAACTGCGTACGCGTTGCTGTCGATCGAGCCGATGTTGGCGCCGACGGCCGCGTCGATCGGCGCTGCCACGTTGGCGTTGGCGGCCACGGCCCCGTTGATGGGCGCTGCGATGCCGGCATTGGCGTCCAGGTTCACGTCGACATTGAGCAGGTTGCCGTTCAGGGCACCAGCGGCCCCAGCAGCACCGGCGGCACCGGCGACATCCGTCGGCAGCGCGCCGCCCAGGTCCGGGGCCGTGCCGCCCAAGTCTGTGCCGCCCAGGTCCGTGGTCGGATCCGTGACTGGGGTCGGGGCCGGGGCCGAGTCGGTGGAGGCAGGCTCGGTGGCGGTGCCCGTGCCCTGGTCGATGCCGCTGTCCTGCACGGAATGCGCCGTGGCATCGCCCGTGATGCCCTGGTTGATGAGGGTGCCCTGATCGGCCAGCGCCTGCGATTCGGACCCGACGGAGAGAACGTTGGCCGAGGCGCCGGCGTCGATCGGGGCGGCAACGTTGGCGTTGGCTGCGACGCCGAGGTCGATCGGCGCCGCGGCGCTGATGCCCAAGTTGAGGTCGGCGTTCAGGTCCAGGACGGACGCAACTTCCTTGTCCGGAAGGGCCGTGCCGCCCTGCGCCATCAGCTCATCATCAGTCAACGGGGTCATTCCCTGCTCAACGCTCACAATAAACTCCATCTCCGGCACCCTGTGCCCGGTCAAAGCTCTGCGACGCCCCGCCCCCAGCGGCCGGGTTCCACGTCGAAGTGCCCATCATGCCAGTAAATAGTAAGCATGATTACCAATTAGGCAACAGGCAACCCGATCGGTTGCTCCGCAACTGCCCTAATGGGCCCCCAAAAGGGCGCCTGCGGAGCAACCGATGGGGGTGGGGGATCTACTTCAGCCCGGCCCCCGGCAGCAGCTCGGTGGCGCCGAGGGAATCGGCCACGAACGCGTAGTCCCAGGCCCGCTCGCGCCACTGCACGTACCGGCCCGAGGCGCCCCCGTGGCCGCCTTCCATCTCGATCTTCATGACAATCGGCTCGCTGCCGGTGTTCACTTCGCGCAGCCGCTGCACCCATTTGGCGGGCTCCACGTAAAGTACCCGCGTGTCATTAAACGAAGTGACCGCGGCGATCTTCGGGTAGGCCACGGCCCTGACGTTCTCGTACGGCGTGTACGACTTCATGTACGCGTACACCTCCGGGTCGGTGATCGGGTTGCCCCATTCCTCCCACTCCAGCGCCGAGAGCGGCAGTTCGGGGTCCAGGATGGTGGTCAGCGCGTCCACGAACGGAACGGCCGCCACGATGGCGGCGTACTTTTCCGGTGCCAGGTTGGCGACGGCGCCCATCAGCAGGCCGCCCGCGGAGCCCCCCATCGCGGCGATCCGGGCCGGGTCCACCCAGCCGGATCCGGCGAGCCAGTCCGTCGCGGCGATGAAATCGGTGAACGTGTTCTTCTTGCGCAGCTTCTTGCCGTCGTCGTACCAGTGCCGGCCCAGCTCGCCGCCGCCGCGGATGTGCGCGATCACGAACACGATGCCCCGGTCCAGCAGGGACAGCCGGGGGATCCCGAAGCCCGGATCCATGCTCATCTCGTAGGAGCCGTAGCCGTACACGAGGCCGGGCGCCGTCGAATCCTGCCGGACCGAGGCGTGCCGGAGGACCGAGAGCGGGACGCGGGTCCCGTCGTCGGCCGTGGCCCATTCCCGGGTGGCGACGTAGTCGGACGGCGAGTAGCCGCCCAGTACCGGGCTCTCCTTGCGCAGCAGGAGTTCACCGCCCGGGCGCTCCGGGGTCGGCAGCACGAAGTCGTAGACCCGGGACGGGGTGAAGTACGAGGTATAGCCCATCCGGATCACGGGGGCCTCGTAGTCGGAGCCCGCGACGCCGGCCGTATACAGCTCCTCGTCGAAGGCCGGCTCCACCGCGGCGCCCTGCTCCGGGGTGCCCAGTCCGGCCAAGGGCAGGACCTGGACCCGTTCAATCGTGTCCTTACGGATCGAGACCACCACGTGGGTCGACGTCACGCCGGCGCCGTTGACCCGGACCTGCTCGGAATGCGCGACGACGGTGCTCCAGTGCTGCTCGGCGAGCGGCTTCGCGAGCTCGGCCGGGTCCACGAGCGACACCATGGAATTGATGGCGTCCTTGTTGTGGGTGAGCAGGATCCTTTCCTGGCCGCGGCCGGAGGTGTCGGCCAGCAGGAACGGCTCGGCCTCGTACAGGATGCGCTCGTCGCGGGAGATCACGGTGCGGAGTCCGGCGTCGGGGTCATCAAAGCGCAGCAGGCGGGTTTCGCTGAACTCGGAGCAACCGATGCTCAGCACCAAGTGGCGCCGGTCGGCGGAGAGCTCGAAGCCGAGCCACATGGCGACGTCGTCCTCCTGATAGATGACCTCGTCCTCGCTGACGGGGGTGCCGAGCACGTGGGACTTGACCTGGTACGGCCGCCAGGAGTCGTCCACCACGGTGTAGAAGATCCGGCTGCCGTCGGGGGAGAAGGAGATGCCGTAAAAGACGTTCTCGATCACGTCCGGCAGCAGCTCGCCGGTGCGGAGGTCCTTGATGCGCAGCGTGAAACGCTCGTCGCCGGCGTTGTCCACGGCATAGGCGTAGAGGGTGCCGTCGATGGTCGTTGCGGCCCCGCCCACGGCGAAGAACGGCTTGCCCTCCGCCTCGATGTTGCCGTCGAGGAGGACCTCCTCGCCGGGAATCACGACGCCTGCCTCGACCGCCGGCGGAGTCCAGTCCGCGACGCGGTCCCCGGTGTCCTGGCCGCGCACGCGGCAGTGGATGCCGTACTCCTTGCCTTCGACCGATCGGGTGTAGTACCACCAGCCATCCTTGCGGTTGGGGACGGAGAGGTCTGTTTCCTGGGTGCGGCCCTTGATTTCCTGGAAGATGGCCTCGCGGAGCGGCTCCTGGTGCGCGGTCACCGCCTCCTGGTAGGCGTTCTCCGCCTTGAGCAGGTCCACGACCTCTGCGGATTCCTTGTCCCGGAGCCACTCGTAGTTGTCCTCGAAGGAGTCGCCGTGGTGGGTGCGCACCGAGGGGACTTTCCGGGCGACAGGAGGCTGCGGGGACGGCTGGACGGGTGTCTGGGTCATGGACCCAATGTACCGAAGAGCGGCGCTTCAGTTGCCGTTCTGCAGATTGTTGGCCGCCACGTAGCGGGCGAGCGTTCCCGAGTCCAGCGCGGCGGAGAGCGCGGCGGTCGCGGCACGGTCCTGCAGGACAATCGACTGGCCGTCCCGGCTGGTCCCGGTGCCGGAGGTCGGGAGCGTGAAGAACACGCCACGCCCGGGCGCCGTTTTGCGGAGGCTGAAGGCGAGCTCCTCCAGCGACGCCGGGGTGAAGCTCGCATCCAGGGTCACATGCGGCAGCACCGTCGTGACGAGTTTCCGGACGGTATCGCGGTCCGCCAGGCCGCCGTCGGAGGCCATCTTGGCCATCACGGCCTTCAGGAACGTCTGCTGGTTCCGCACCCGCTGGTAGTCGCCGTCAGGGAAGGCATGGCGCTCGCGGACAAAAGCCAGGGCCTGCAGTCCGTTGAGCCGGTTCACGCCCGCCGGAAAACGCACTTTGTCATCCACGGTGCCGGTGAACGGCTGCTTGATGTCGACGTCGACACCGCCGAGCGCGTCTGTCAGGGCCGCGAACCCCTGGAAATCAAGCATGACCGTGTGGTCGATGTGCGCACCAAGGAGCGCCTCTACCGTCCGGGTCATCAGGGGCAGCCCGCCCAGTTCAAGTGCGGCGTTCACCTTCGCCTCGCCGTGGCCGGGGATGTCGACCCAGAGATCGCGCATGATCGAGAAGCCGTAGATGCTCTGCCGGTCCGCCGGAAGGTGGATGAAAATGAGGGCATCCCCGCGCTGGTCGGAGGTGCTGCCGGCGGCCGCCGCCGCCCGCGCATTGACCCGGCTGTCGCTTCCGATCAGCAGGATGTTAAGGGCGGCGGCGGGTGGTTCCGGCGTGGGCGTAGGACTGGGCGGCGCCGATGGCACGGCAGCCGGGCTGGCGGCCGGCGCCGTGGCTCCCGACGGCCCCGGCCGGGAACGGGTGAGAACGAACACCGCGGCCGAGGCAGCGACGGCGAGCACGAGCAGCACGCCCAGAAGCAGCACTAGCCGACGTCGGCCGGTTCCGGCCTTGGGAGACGGCGGAGGCGGCGGGGACGCCGCGGAAGCCTCGGCTGCCGGCTCCTGAGCGCTCCCCATGAGCGGACGCTACCATTGCCGCCCGCCGCCGACCATGGGCCCAAGGGCCCGCCGCCCCGGATCAGGTGGCGGGAATCAGTTGCCGTTCTCGAACTTGTTCGCCGCGACGTAATCGCCCAAGGTGTCCGAGGCCATCGCGCCGGAGATGGCCTGGATCGCGTTCGGGTCGGTCACGACGATCGACTGGCCGTCGGAGGATGTTCCGATGCCGCCGGTCGGGAGCGTGAACATGACGGCATTCTGCGCCCGAATGTCCTTGAGTTCAAGGGCCAGACCCGCCACGGCTCCTGAATCCAGGGACTTGTCCACGGTGACGAACGGCGAGACGGCGCCCACCATGTTGTTGATCGTGATCGGGTTGCTCAGCGTCTGGCCGGCAATCGACTTCTTGATGATGGCCCGCAGGAACTCCTGCTGGTTGCGGACGCGCTGGTAGTCGCCGTCAGCGTAGGCGTGGCGTTCGCGCACGAACGCCAAAGCTTCGGTTCCGTTGAAGGTGTGCTGGCCCGGGGCGAAAGACTGGCCCGGAAGCGCGGTGGAGCTGAACGGCACCTTGATGTTCACGGTCACCCCGCCCAGCGCGTCGGTGAGGCCCTTGAAGCCCTCAAAGTCGATCATCGCGACGTGATCGATGCGCTGCTGGAAAATCGACTCGACGGTCTGCACCATCAGGGGCGTGCCGCCCAGGGCCAGCGCGGAGTTGATCTTCGCCTCGCCGTGCCCGGGGATGTTGACCCAGAGGTCGCGCATGATGGACATCGTGTAGATGTTCTTGCGGTCCGCCGGGATGTGCATGAGCATCAGCGTGTCCGCGCGCTGGTTCGTGGGCGTGCCGCCGCCGGCATCTGACTCGGTGGCGCCGCGGCTGTCGCTGCCCATCACCAGGATGTTCATCGCCGTGCCCGTCTTCTGCGGGCGCGTGGACTCGTCCGGGAAGGCCTGGTCAATCTTGCTGGTGCCCGAGTCGAAGGTGCGGGCGAGGTTGAAGAGGTAGCCGCCGGCCACGACCGCGACGAGCGCCACCACCACGGCGACGGCGATCAGCACCGTGCGGCCCCGGCGTTTCCGTGCGGGGCGCCGCTCGCGGGACCCGGGCCCGGGGATGTGGTCTGCGGTTTCGAAGGGGTCTGTCATGTGTTCCTCTATGTCGGCCGGGCTTCGTACCCGGTAGCCATCTGGACCATTGCCGGGTGCCGGACGGGCGCCGTGGCGGCCCCACTACAGTACACCGGGGCCGGTGATCAACACTTTCGGCCCAACAAAGCCGCAGATAACGCGCGGTTTCCCCGATATGAAGCGGACTGTTGCCTACGTCACACTCCCTGCCTAGGCTGGGGGGCGGTCGCAGCGTCGCGGCCAAAGCGGTCGCAGCGTCGCGGCCAGGCAGTAAATGCACGAACAGGGGAATCGTTTGAACCACAAACTCCGGGTTCTTGTCAGGCTTGACCTCGATTGCGGTCAGGCAGAAGTAGCAGCGCAGGGACATGTGACGGCGAGGAGCCTCCAAGCCCTGTACGTAGTGGTTAAAAGGGCAAACCACCTCAAAGAAGGACTCCACCTGGTGCTGGATATCAGCCACGCCCGCGTGGAACCGGCGGCCCTCGAGCAGCTCCGGGAGTGCTCGGCCTCCCATCACCTCCCGCCCGCCATTGATCCGCTCCAGTCCGAATGCCAGCTCAGCATCCTGGCGCCGGCGGAAAATGCCCCGGCGCCCCGGCCCCGGAGGCTCGCGGCCTAAGCTTGCGCCGGCTTCCTCGCCGCGCCGGCGGGGATTGGCGGCGTCGTTCTCTGTGGCGGCGCCCATGAATGCCGGACGTCGCGCGGCAGTGCGATAGCCGGATCCCGCGCGGGCAGCGGCCGTACGCGCGGGCAGCGGCCCGGACGGGCCGTACGCGCGGCATGCCGTACGCGCGTTGGGCGCCGTACGCGCGGTGCGCGCCGAGAGGCGGTTGCCGCCGTCATGCGTCACCCGTGGAACCCTCGTGGATCCCGCGCGCCCTGGCGAGGCATGCAGGCCTTCTGTGCGCTGGGCCTCTGCGCGCGATCCCTGTATCCGCGGACATCGCGCCTGCGCACGAACCCGCGGGCGGGGCCCTCTCCGGACGTGCGCTTATTTTCCGCGCCCGAGGGGAGCCGCAGCCGGGTCTGCGGTGCTTGACGCATCTCCGGCCTTCCGCATATCCTGAACGAACGGTCGGTAATTATTTATCGGAAATTCATAGGAGCAACCATGGCATCGCAGACCCTGCAGTCAGTGCCCGCCGAGCCATCGCCGGCACGGCATGAACAGAGCCTCGAGGACGCGGCCCGGCGCGACGCCGAGGGCCAGGCATACTTCGACAAAGTCATGGCGGAGGATTCCCGGATCGAGCCGCGCGACTGGATGCCGCCGGCCTACCGCAAGACGCTCCTGCGCCAGATCTCGCAGCACGCGCACTCGGAGATTATCGGCATGCAGCCCGAGGCCAACTGGATTTCACGCGCCCCGAGCCTCAAGCGCAAGGCCATCCTCATGGCCAAGGTCCAGGACGAGGCAGGCCACGGCCTCTATCTCTACTCCGCGGCCGAAACCCTCGGCCAGCCGCGTGATGCGATGATGCAGGACCTGATGGACGGCAAGGCCAAGTACTCCTCCATCTTCAACTACCCGGCCCGCACCTGGGCCGACATGGGCGCCATCGGCTGGATGGTCGACGGCGCCGCGATCGCCAACCAGGTGCCGCTGTGCCGCGCGTCCTTCGGCCCCTACGGCCGGGCCATGGTGCGCGTGTGCAAGGAAGAATCCTTCCACCAGCGCCAGGGCTTCGAGATCCTGCTGGAACTCTCTAACGGCACCCCCGAACAGAAGCAGATGGCCCAGGACGCGGTGAACCGCTGGTACGCCCCGGCCCTGATGATGTTCGGCCCGCCGGATGACGATTCGCCCAACTCCAAGCAGTCCATGGCCTGGAACATCAAGCGTTTCAGCAATGACGAGCTCCGCAACCGCTTTGTCGGCATGATGATGGAGCAGGTCAAGGTCCTCGGGCTCACGCTCCCGGACAAGGACATCCGTTTCAACGAGGAAACCAAGAAATGGGAGCACGGGCCGCTGGACTGGGATGAATTCCACGAAGTCCTCGCCGGCCGTGGCCCCTGCAACGCCCAGCGCCTCGAACGGCGCCGCGAAGCCCACCAGAACGGCGCCTGGGTGCGCGAAGCCGCAGCGGCGTATGCCGAAAAACAGAGCCGCAAGCAAGCAGAGAAGGAATCCGCAGCATGACCACCCCCGAACCTCACGCAGGTAACGTCTGGCCGATCTGGGAAGTGTTCGTCCGCTCCAGCCGCGGCCTGTCCCACGTCCACGCAGGATCCCTGCACGCACCCGACGCGGCCATGGCCCTGCGGAACGCCCGTGACCTCTACACCCGGCGGAACGAAGGGGTGTCCATCTGGGTGGTTCCCGCCGAGGCCATCGCGTCCAGCGATCCCGATTCCAAGGGGTCCTTCTTTGAGTCCCCGCAGGGCAAGGACTACCGCCACGCCACGTACTACACCAAGAGCGAGGGAGTGAAGCACCTGTGAGCACCGCCGAAACTGCCGCAGCTGCGGCACCCGCAGAGACAGATACCGTCGGCCACGGCGACATCTCCGTCGGCGTCTCCGGTGCCGGCGCCAGCGGCGACGGCGCCGCCAGCGCAACGCGCATCACCCCCGGCAACGCCCTCCGCCCGGAGGACATCGCCCTTGCCGTGAGCCGCGGCGCCGCGAAGCCGAGCGACGACGTCGCCGAGTTCGCCCTGCGCGTGGGCGACGACGCCCTGATCCTGGCCCAGCGCCTGGGCCACTGGATCTCCCGTGCGCCAGAGCTCGAAGAGGACATCGCGCTGGGCAACATCGCCCTGGACCAGCTCGGCCACGCCCGGTCCTTCCTGAGCTACGCCGGCGGCCTGGACGGCCGCAGCGAAGACGATCTCGCCTACTTCCGCCGCGAGCACGAGTTCCGCTCCGCGGAGCTCTTCGAGCAGCCCAACGGCGACTTCGCCGTCACGATCGCCCGGCAGTTCGTGGTCAGCTACTACCAGTTCGAGCTTTACCGCCGGCTGACGTCCTCCACCGACGCCACCCTGGCCGGCATCGCCGCCAAGGCGGTCAAGGAAGTGGACTACCACCGGGACCACAGTGCCCAGTGGGTCCTGCGCCTGGCCCAGGGTACGGACGAATCCCGCGAGAAGATGATCCACGGCTTCAAGGTCATCTGGCCCTACGTGGATGAGCTGTTCCGCGACGACGAGCTCACCGGACGGCTCAGCGAAGCCGGCGCCGCGCCGCAGCCGTCGAGCCTGCGCGAGGACTTCGACCGGCTCACCGGCGAGGTCCTGGCCGAAGCAGAGCTTGAGGTCCCCCACGTGCAGCCCGCCCCCGGCGGAGGCCGCCGCGGCCTGCACTCCGAACACCTCGGCTACCTCCTCGCCGAAATGCAGGTGCTCGCCCGCGAGTACCCCGGAGCCAGCTGGTAACCACGATGGACATGTTTGTCTCCCATCCGGACACCCCGGGGCGCCGCGATGCCGCCCAGGGCAACACCGCCCAGGCGAAAGCCTGGGCGGTGGCCGCCACCGTCTGCGACCCTGAAATCCCGGTCCTCACCATCGAGGACCTGGGTATCCTGCGCAACGTCCAGGTGACGAAGGAACCAAGCGCTGACGACGGCGGCATGGTTCCCGCCGTCCACGTCACCATCACCCCGACCTACTCCGGCTGCCCCGCCATGGACACCATCCGGGATGACCTCACCGCGGCGTTCCACCGCGCAGGGTACCCCAGCGTCCAGGTCGAACTCGTCCTGTCCCCGGCCTGGACCACGGACTGGATGAGCGAGGACGGCAAGGCCAAGCTGGAGGAGTACGGCATCGCGCCGCCCTCCGGCCACTCCAACGCGGTGCGCCACGCCGGACCGGTGCGGCTGTCCCTCGCCGTCAAATGCCCCCAGTGCTCATCGCTGAACACCAAAGAACTCACCCGCTTCGGTTCCACGTCCTGCAAGGCCCTTTATGTGTGCCAGGACTGCAAGGAACCGTTCGACTACTTCAAAGTTTTGTAAGGAACAGGTGCCTCCATGACTGTTGTCCGCCAGACCGCCGCCGAGTCGGCCGCAGCCACCGGCCGCCGTCGTGCGTCCTTCCACGCCCTGACGGTGGACGAAGTCCGCCGGCTCACCGATGACGCCATCGAGGTGACGTTCGGCGTTCCGGCCGAGCTCGCGGGGCAGTTCGACTACCTGCCGGGCCAGTACGTCGCGCTGCGCACCACCCTGCCCGACGCCGACGGCCAGCCGCATGAGATCCGCCGCAGCTACTCGATCTGCGCCGAACCGCGCAGCTTCGAGGACGGCAGCAGCGAAATCCGGGTGGCCATCAAGAAGGACCTCGGCGGCCTGTTCTCCACGTGGGCCAACGCCGAGCTCAAGGCAGGCGACGTCCTGGACGTCATGAGCCCCATGGGCGCGTTTGTCTCCAAACACGGCCGTGACGGCAAGCCCGTCGAGCAGAACGTCATGAATTCCATGAACCACCCGGAAGAGCTGGCGGGGGAGCCGGGCTCGTTCGTGGCCATCGCCGCCGGCTCCGGCATCACTCCCGTGATCGCCATCGCGCGCACCTTGCTGGCGGCCCACCCGGAGACCCGCTTCGACCTCATCTACGCCAACAAGGCCGCCATGGACGTGATGTTCCTTGAGGAACTCGCGGACCTGAAGGACAAGTACCCGGCCCGGCTGGCGCTGCACCACGTGCTCTCGCGTGAACAGCGGATCGCGCCGCTGCTCAGCGGCAGGATCGACGCCGAGAAGCTCCAGGCGCTGCTGGGCACCGCCATCCATGCCGACGACGTCGACGAATGGTTCCTCTGCGGCCCGTTCGAACTCGTCCAGCTCTGCAGGGACACCCTCGCCGCCCGCGGCGTCGCCCCGGAACATGTCCGGTTCGAACTGTTCACCTCCGGCAAGCCGGACCGTCCCGAAGGCAACATCGGCCGGCCCGTCATCGCCGACGAGTCGCAGGACACCTACAAGATCACGTTCAAGCTGGACGGCCTGCAGGGCGAGGTCGCAAGCCCCACTCACGCCCGGGAATCGATCCTCAACGCAGCCCTCCGGGTCCGCCCCGATGTGCCGTTCGCGTGCGCCGGCGGCGTCTGCGGCACCTGCCGCGCCAAGGTGGTGACCGGCAAGGTCACCATGGACGAGAACTACGCCCTGGAGCAGGACGAGCTCGACAAGGGCTACGTCCTGACCTGCCAGTCCCACCCCACCACCCCGGAAGTCACGGTCGACTTCGACGTCTAGGCCTTTCCCAATCCAAGGAGTCCCATGATTTCCCTGTCCATCGCCGACGGCGTCGCCGAAGTAGTGCTCGACGCGCCGTACAAGCTGAACTCCCTCGACGAACAGGCACTGGCGGACTTGTCCCGGGCCTACGACGACGCCGCTGACGCCGCCGCACGCGGCGAGGTCCGGGCACTGCTGCTCCGCGGCGAGGGACGCGCCTTCTGCGCCGGCCGCGACATTGCCGGCGTGACCCCGGAGAGCGACGACGCCCAGGCCTACCTGGGCGGCCTCGTCCAGCCGCTCCTCAAGAAGATGAGCGCCTTCCCCGCGCCCACGTTCGCCGCGGCCCAGGGCGCGTGCCTCGGCGTGGGACTCGGCCTGCTGCTGGCCACTGACGTGGTCTACGTGGCGGAGAACGCCAAATTCGGTTCACCGTTCGCAAAGCTCGGCGCGACACTGGATTCCGGCGGGCACTGGTACTTCACCGAGCGCCTCGGCATGCACCGGACCCTGGACCTGATCTATACCGCCGAGCTCATGAGCGGCGCCGACGCCGTGGCGCAGGGCCTGTTCAGCCGGGCGATGCCCGCCGCGGAACTGCTGGAGAACACCCGCGCCATCGTGGCCTCTGTGGCGACCGGCGCGACCGGGGCATTCAACGCCAGCAAGGAGCTCGTGGCGCACATCAGGGACCAGCGCCTTGGGCTGTGGGAGGCCATGGAAGAGGAGAACGCCGAGCAGGCGCGGCTGTGCAAGAGCGAGGACTACGCAGAGGGTTTCCGCGCCTTTCAGGAGAAGCGCTCCCCGGTTTTCAAAGGCTGACAGGCGCCCCGGCGCGGGACCCGGGACCGGGAATGTCCACTACTTGTCTTTGCCCCGAAGCATTCTCATTTCCGGAACCCGCTTGTAATGTTCGGTTATGACTCTGGGGAAATCTGTAACTAAAGCTGTCATACCCGCCGCGGGATTGGGAACGCGCTTCCTGCCTGCCACGAAGGCAATGCCCAAGGAAATGCTTCCGGTGGTCGACCAGCCGGCGATCCAATACGTTGTGGAGGAGGCCGTCCGGGCCGGGCTGACGGATCTGCTCATGGTTACCGGGCGCCAAAAGCGCGCGCTGGAGGACCACTTCGATCGCGAGCCCTCGCTCGAACGCGCCCTCGAGCTCAAGGGCGACCTTGACCGGCTGGAGGCCGTCCGCCACGCCTCGCGACTGGGCCCGCTGCACTACGTGCGCCAAGGGGACCCCAAAGGGCTCGGCCACGCGGTCCTGTGCGCCCGCCAGCACGTGGGCGATGAACCGTTCGCCGTGCTGCTCGGCGACGATCTGATCGACGAGCGGGACGAGCTGCTGACCGCCATGATCGGGGTCCAGGCCAGGACCGGAGGTTCCGTCGTCGCCTTGATCGAGGTGGATCCGGCCGAAATAAGCGCCTATGGCTGTGCCGACATCTCGGCGATACCGGGCGAGGAGCATGTCCGGGTCAACCGCCTCGTGGAGAAGCCCGACGTCGCCGATGCCCCGTCCAATCTGGCCGTGATCGGCCGGTACGTCCTGCATCCGGAGATATTCGACGTCCTCGAGGAAACCTCTCCGGGCCGCGGCGGCGAAATCCAGCTCACCGATGCGCTCCAGACCCTCGCCGTGTCCGACTGCGAGGGCGGCGGCGTTTACGGCGTGGTGTTCAGGGGCCGCCGGTACGACACCGGAGACAAACTGAGCTACCTCAAGGCGGTCATCTCGATCGCCGCCGACCGGGTGGAGTTCGGCGAAGAGCTCCGGGCCTGGATGAAAGAGTTCGTCAGCTAGCGCGTATCCAAGTCTTCAAAAACCAGGAACGTCTGGGTGTCCAGGACCCCGGGCATGGACTGCAGCTGGTCGAAGATCACCCGGCGCAGGTCGATGTTGTCCACCGCGCGCACCAGCAGGATCACGTCGAAGTCCCCGCCCACCAGCGCAATGTGGTGCACCTCGGGGATGGCGCGCAGGAGTTCGCGCAGCTCGCGCCAGGAATGCTGGCGCACCTTCAGCGTGACGTAGGCGGACGACTTCAGGCCGGCCTTGATCGGATCCACCAGCGCCGTGAACTTGGTCAACACGCCTTCGCCGGTGAGCCGGGCAATCCGGGTGTAGGCGTGGGCGCGGGATATGTGGACGTTCTCCGCCACCTGTGTCACGGACATCCGGCCGTCCCGGGTCAGCTCCGCAATGATGTTCCGGTCCACATCGTCAAGCGGCACCGCCACCTGGTCCGGCTCGAGCTCTGCCATTCGTCTACAACCCCCGCCGGTAATCCAGCTCACACTTACGATTTGTCTTCCAGATTAGGGCAAATTTGTGGACTTCTCCACGATTTGCTGCGGAGGTGGATACGAAACATCGGCTGGCAGCATACTGGGAAAGATTAGTGGCTACAGAAGGACGGACCAATGACGATCTCCGCAGACCAGACTGCGCAGCAGCCCGCGCAGCAAGATGCTGCCAGCGAGGCTGTGCGCAAGTTCGGCATCACGGTTGAGGACTACATGCTCCCGGCCCGCCACCAAATCCAGATGGTCGGCCCGGACGGGACACTGAACCCCCACACCGAGCAGGGCACCCAGCCGGGGCACGAATACAGCCTGCCCGGCGACGCCGAACTGCTCGCCGCCTACGAACAGCTCGTCGTCGGCCGGCGCGTCAATGACCAGAACTCCGCCCTGGTCCGGCAGGGCCGGATGGCCGTGTACCCCTCGAGCCACGGCCAGGAGGCCTGCCAGGTCGCCGCGGCGCTGTGCCTGTCCGAGGGCGACTGGATGTTCCCCACGTACCGCGACTCCGTGGCCGTGATGGCCCGCGGCGTGGACCCCGTCCAGACCATGACGCTCTTCCGCGGCGACTGGCACGGCGGCTACGACCCCTCCCGGCACAAGGTCGGCATCCAGTGCACACCGCTGACCACCCAACTGCTGCACGGCGTCGGCGTCGCGCACGCGGCCAAGCTGCGCGGCGAGGACACCGTGGTCCTGGCCATGTGCGGCGACGGCGCCACAAGTGAAGGCGACTTCCATGAGGCCTTGAACTTCGCCGCCGTCTTCCATCTGCCGGTGGTCTTCTTCGTCCAGAACAACCAGTACGCGATCTCCGTGCCGCTCGCGCACCAGTCAGTCGCGCCGTCGCTCGCGCACAAAGCCGTCGGCTATGGCATGGCCGGCGAACGCGTGGACGGCAACGACGTCGTCGCACTGCTCGCGGTCCTGGGCCGGGCGGTCAAGCTCGCCCGGGAAGGCTCGGGCCCGCTGCTCGTGGAGGCCCACACCTACCGGATGCAGGCACACACCAACGCCGACGACGCCACCCGTTACCGGCAGGACAGCGAAGTCGCCGAATGGGTGGCCAAGGACCCGCTGAGCCGGATGAAGACCTACCTGACCCACCGCGGCCTCCTCGACGACGACGGTGCCGCCCGGATCGCCGACAAGGCCGAAGCCGTCGCCACCCAGCTGCGCGAAGGCCTCAGCGAAGAGGTTCCGGTGGAGCCGCTGGACCTCTTCAAATACGTCTTCTCCACCACCACGCCGCAACTGAAGGAGCAGTCCGCCATGCTCGCCGACGAACTGGCCCGCGACGCCGCATCCACCGCAACCGCATCCACTTCAAAGGGGGCAGCAAAATGAGCCCCACCGTCACCACGTCCTCCGAGGCAAACGGCAACGTCAGCGCTGCCACGGCCCGTGCGGCCGCCCGGGCTGCGGTTGAGGCCGAGAAGACCGGCCCGCAGACCATCACCCTGGCCAAGGCCCTGAACACCGCGATGGCCGACGCCATGCACGCCGATGAGTCGGTCCTGGTCTTCGGCGAGGACGTCGGCATGCTCGGCGGCGTCTTCCGCATCACCGACGGCCTGACCAAGACGTTCGGGACCAGCCGCTGCTTCGACACCCCGCTGGCCGAATCCGGCATCGTCGGCATGGCTGTGGGCATGGCCATGAACGGGATGCGCCCGGTCATCGAGATGCAGTTCGACGCCTTCGCGTACCCGGCCTTCGAACAGATCGTCAGCCACGTCGCCAAGATGCACAACCGCACCAAGGGCGCCGTAAAGCTGCCCATCGTCATCCGGGTTCCCTACGCGGGCGGCATCGGGGGAGTGGAGCACCACTGCGACTCCTCCGAGGCCTACTACGCCCACACCGCAGGCCTGAAGGTGTTCACCCCGGCCACGGTCGCGGACGGCTACCGGATGCTCCGCGAAGCCATCGACTCCGACGACCCCGTCATGTTCATGGAGCCCAAGAAGCTGTACTGGTCCAAGGACCAGGTGGACCTGGACGCGCTGCGCGCCGAGCACGCCGCGAACACCGAACGCGGCACCTCCTCCGAGGGCCGCGCCGCCGTCGCCCGCCCGGGCACCGACGCCACGCTGATCGCCTACGGGCCCTCCGTCCCGACGGCACTCGCCGCCGCGGCCGCCGCCGCCGAGGAAGGCCGCTCCCTCGAGGTGATTGACGTCCGCTCGATCGTGCCGTTCGACGACGAGACCGTCTGCGCCTCGGTCCGCACGACCGGCCGCGCCGTGGTGATCGCCGAGGCCCATGGCTTCGCGTCCGTGGCCTCGGAAATCGTGGCCCGGGTCCAGGAACGTTGCTTCCACCACCTGGCCGCGCCGATCCGCCGCGTCACCGGCTTCGACGTGCCCTACCCGGCGCCGAAGCTCGAGCACTACTATCTGCCCGGCGTGGACCGCATCCTCGACGCCGTTGACGACCTCCAGTGGGAAGACTGACCATGAGCGAACCCAAAGTATTCCTCCTGCCGGACCTCGGCGAAGGCCTCACCGAGGCCGAACTCGTCAATTGGCTCGTGGCCGTGGGTGACGAGATCCGCGTGGACCAGCCGATCGCCGAGGTCGAGACCGCCAAGTCCATGGTGGAGGTGCCCTCGCCGTACGCCGGCACCGTCGCCGTCTTGCACGGAGAGCCCGGCCAGACGCTCGACGTCGGCAAGCCGCTGATCTCGGTGATGCCGGTCGGCGCCGTTGTCTCCGCTGGTGGCGCCGCCACAGGCGATGCCGCCCCCGCCCCTTCGCCGGACAGCATTCGTCCTGCGGACGATGCTGCCGGCTCCGGAAGGCCCGATGCCACTCCCGGGGCGGCATCGCCTGCGTCGGCGGGTTTCGCTGCTGGCTCACCTGCTGTCGCCCAGTCCGGCGCCGCTGCAGGTTCTTCTCCTGACGCTGCTGCCGACTCGCCTGCTGCAGCTGCCGCTGAGGCATACCGCGAGGAGGAGAAGGCCGGGTCGGGGAATGTCCTGATTGGGTACGGGACTCCTGGCGGGCATGGGGTTGCCCGGCGGACCCGGGCTCCTAAGGGGACTGTTGGGACTGCTCCGGCGGCGCCCCGGGTGCCGGAGGCCGAGACGGCTGCCGATGACCTGTTGCTCCTGCGCACCCGGGTTCCCGGGAAACTGGGAGCCGTTATTTCTCCGCTGGTCCGCCGGATGGCGCGCGATCATGGGGTTGATTTGGGGGGACTCCAGGGGTCGGGTGCCAGCGGGCTCATCATGCGCCGGGACGTCGAGGCGGTCATCAAGCCAGCCCCGGCCGTTGAGCGCCCGGGGGTTGAGCCTGCCGAGGCGCCAGTCCTGGCGTTTTCGGCGTCCTCAACCACCGCCACTGCGGATACGGATGCCCGCACCGGGCTGGGCATCGCCGGACGCACCGCCGTCCGCGGCGTGCGGAAGGCCGTCGCGGCGAACATGACCCGCAGCCGCTCCGAAATCCCGGAAGCCACGGTGTGGGTGGACGTGGACGCCACGGCGCTCGTGGAACTGCGTGCCGCGCTGAAGAAGTCCGATCCGGAGAACACTCCGGGTTTGCTGGCGTTCATCGCCCGGTTCGTCGTCGCCGGGCTGAAGAAGTACCCCGCGCTCAACACCAGGATCGTCACCACCGAGGACACCACCGGCGGCGCCAGCCAGGAAATCGTGGAGTTCGACGGCGTCAATCTCGGTTTCGCGGCGCAGACCGACCGCGGGCTGATGGTGCCGTCAGTGCGCAACGCGGACAAGCTCAGCGCCCGCCAGCTGGACGCCGAGATCCGCCGCCTCACCGCCGTCGTCCGCGACGGCAAGGCGACCCCGGCGGAACTGGGCAGCGGCACATTCACGCTGAACAACTACGGCGTGTTCGGTGTGGACGGCTCCGCCGCGATCATCAACCACCCGGAGGTGGGGATCCTCGGCGTCGGGCGGATCATCGACAAGCCCTGGGTGGTCAACGGGGAACTCGCAGTCCGCAAGGTCACCGAACTGACGCTCACTTTCGACCACCGCGTGTGCGACGGCGGCACGGCAGGGGGCTTCCTGCGCTATGTCGCCGACGCGATCGAGAACCCGGGGTCGGCGCTCGCGGACATGTGAGCATTGCCCGGGGACGCCGGGCGTTGGGGCGGGAGGGCAGTCGGGTCCACCCGCCCAATGTGGCGCGGGACGGGCATGCCCTCCGGGATTTGCCAGCCTTCACAGGTAGAATTGAGGCCTGGACAGCGCACCAACAACGCCGGAATAGCGTCTGAATTACGGAGATTTAATGTCACGATGGCTCGAAGTCGGTCCGGACAACTACGTACTGACAACACAAGATTCTTGGCTCAACACGGGGCTGGTGGTCGGCACTGAGCGCGCCATGGTGATCGACACCGGCGGCGGGCCCCGGCAGGGCCGCGAAATCCTGGCCGCCGTGCGGGAAAAGACCGGGTTGCCGCTCGTCGTCGTCAACACCCACGCCCACTACGATCACTTCTTCGGGAACGCCGTTTTCGCCGCCGACGGCGTCACGGAATTCTGGGCGCACGAGAACTGCGCCGCGGAAATCGAGGAGAACGGCGACGAGCAGCGCCGGTTCGTGACCTTGGCCGAGCCGGAAATGGCGGCGGGGGAGGGCACCGACGTCGAGCTCGTAGTCCCGAACGCGATCGTCAAGGACCAGCCGGTCCTCGTGGACCTTGGCGGACAGGTCGCCACCTTGTTCTACCTGGGCCGCGGACACACCGACGGCGACCTCCTGGTCGGCACGTCGAGCACGGTCTTCGCCGGCGACCTCGTGGAACAGGGATCCCACCCCTCCTTCGAGGATTCGTTCCCGGAAGACTGGGCCGATGCCCTCCGGCACCTGTCCGCGCTGCGGCACCGCTACGAGTTCCTGGTCCCGGGTCACGGCGAGCCGTGCAGCGACCAGTTCGTCAAGACCATGGCCAACACCATGACCACCGCAGTACGGCAGGCAATCCAGGCCACGCGGGAAACACCGGATGACGCCACCAAGGCGATCCCGATCCTGCCGTACGGTCCTGAGCAGTCGCGCTGGTTCATCAAGCGCCTGCAGGACACGCGCGCCCACCGCTAGGGCCCGGTTGCGGCATCCGATGGTAAGGGTGCTCACCACTGCCCCTAGACTTGTTCCTTGAACGATGTCAATCGAGCACTGCAGCGGTCTGCGCTGTGATCCCTGGGGGGAACGAACATGCCAGAACCGGTCGAAAACAAGACCGCCACCGGCCGCCCTGAAGCTGACGCGGCTGCAGAGCAGGCCCAACTCCCGCGCCGGAGAGACCGCCGCCGCGGTGACGACTCCGACGCCTGGACAGGAACCATGCCCATCATCTCCAGCAACCAGGCCGAACAGCGCCCCACGGCGCCGAGCAGTTCCTGGGCGGAGGCTGCCGCTGCAGCCGACGCGCCCGCGCGCCCGCAGCCTGCAAAACCGTCCAAGGACCCCGTCCTGAAACCGCCTGCCCCCGAGGCTGCTCCTGCCGTGCCTGCCCAGCCGACCCGCGCCACCCGTTCGGCCAGCCGGGCCGCCGCCCTGGCAGACGCCCCCGTGCCTGACTTCATCAGTTCCCCGGGCCTTTTTGTCCGGGAGCAGAAGCCCCGGCCCATCGGCGGGTTCCGCGGCGCCCTTTACAAGCTGACCGGTGGCGGGCTGAACCTGGGGCCGAGCGCCCGGCAGCGTGAAGAGGACGAGCTCGCCCGGCGCATCTCCCGCCAGCTCCAGGGGAGCTACAACACGGCTGTCCTGAGCCTCAAGGGCGGTATCGGCAAGACCTCCACGACGGTGGGCGTCGGACTGACCCTGGCCGAGTTCCGCGGCGATCCGCCGTGCGCGATTGACGCCAACCCTGATTCCGGCGACCTTGTGGAGCGCGCCCTCGGCGAGGGGATCTACCAGCAGCAGAGCCCGCGCACCATCACGGACCTGCTCAAGAACATCGATTCCGTCGATTCGCTCACTGCCCTGGCCCGTTACATGCACCATGCCGGCAGGCTCCACCTCATCGCCGGTGAACAGGACCCCGAGGTGTCGGACTCGCTGACGGCAGAGGAATACCTGCGGATCCGCAAGCTCATCTCCGCCTACTACTCGGTGGCGCTGATCGACTGCGGCACCGGCGTCACGCACAATGCCATGAGCGGCATCCTGCAATCTGCGGACAACCTGATCATCGCGGCCGGGTACGCCGTCAGCGGCGCCAAGCGCGCCCGCAGCACCCTCCACTGGCTGGCCAGCCACGGCTACGAGGACCTGGCGCGCAACGCCGTCGTTGTCATCACGGACAAGGACGAGGTGTCCACGCGGGTGGACAAGGACGCGATCGAGGAACACCTGTCCGGCATTTGCCGGCAGCTGATCGCGGTCCCGCACGACCGCGGCGTGGCCGACGGCGACCTCGTCACCCTGGACGTGCTCCGCCCCGAAACGCGGCGCGCCTACCGGGAGATTGCCGCGGCGATTGTGGACGGTTACGTCTAGGTCCGGCCGTCCGGGCTGCCGCGGTACATTTAGGCATGGCCAACAATTCAATCGGGGAAGACGCCGCCCTGCACCTCCAGGACCTTCTTCTGGGAACCGAAAATGTCGAGGACTTCCTGGGCCGGCTCGCCGCGTTCTCGGCTGCTGCGTTGAGCCGCACCGCCGACGCCGAGATTGACTGCGGCGTCACGTTGCAGCGCCGGAAGCGGACCATGACGGTCGCCGGCAGCAGCCCGCGGGCGGTCACCTTGGACCGCATCGAGCAGAGCCTCGGTGACGGCCCCTGCATCGAGGCGCTGCGGACCAAGGCCCTGGTCCTGCTCGCGGATGTTGACACCGATCCCCGCTGGCCCGACTACCAGCGCCAGCTCGCAGCCCACGGCTGCCGCAGCACGCTGGGTGTCCCGCTGGAAATCGGCGATGACGCCGCCGCGGCCCTGAACTTCTTCGCGCCGGACACCGGGCTCTTCACCGAGGACATCATCGCCGAAGCGGCCGGATTCGCCGATCTCGCCGGCCGCGCCCTCCGGCTGGCCGTGCGGCTTGGGACCTTCCAGTCCCGGGCCGAGGACCTGCAGGCCGCCCTGGAAAACCGTACGTCTATCAACCTCGCGTGCGGCGTGATCATGGCCCAGAACCGCTGCTCCCAGGAGCAGGCCATGGCCATTCTCACCCGGGTGTCCAGCAACCGGAACCAGAAGCTGAGAGAAGTCGCCGCGGACGTGCTCCGGAACCTCACCAGCGAGGAAGTCCGCACCCACTTCGACGCCTAAACCGGAGACGGGCGCGGGGTGCCTAGGATGAAGGGGATGACCACAACACAACTCGCCCCCTTCAGTCTCCGCAGCATTGCCGTCCCCGCCTTCGGACCGGCTCTCATGTTCAGCCTCGGCGAGGGCGCGATCCTGCCTGTGGTCGCCCTGTCCGCCCGCGATCTGGGCGCCTCCGTGGCCGGTGCGGCGCTGATCGTCACGCTGATCGGGCTCGGATCCTGGTTCTTCAACCTGCCGGCGTCCCTGATCACCCTTAAGTTCGGCGAACGCTGGGCGATCGTGGGGGCCGCGGCCGCCAGCGCGGCGGCCCTCGCCGCCGCCGCAGTCGCTCCGCTGTTTCCCGGCGGACTCTGGGTGCTGGCTGCGGCGATGGTGGTGGTCGGCATGGCCGCCAGCGTCTTCAGCCTGGCACGTCAGAAGTATCTGACAGAGGCCGTGCCGGTCATGCTCCGGGCCCGGGCTCTGTCCACGCTCGGCGGCGTCAACAGGATCGGCATCTTCATCGGCCCGTTCATCGGCGCCGCCGTCATGCAGTTTGCCGGCATCACCGGCGCCTACTGGGTCGGCGTCGTGGCCATGGCCGCCGCGGCAGCCGTGTCCGTCACCATCCCCGACCTCGAGGCAGCCCCGGCGCCCGAGGACGGCGTTCCCCGGCAACAGCCCACACTGCGCAGCATCGCCGTGTCCCACGCCGGCGTCTTCCTGACCGTTGGAGGCGGGGTCCTTCTGCTCAGCGCGATACGGGCCTCCCGCCAGGCGGTCATCCCGCTATGGGCCGACCACCTGGGCCTGGACCCCACCCAGGCCTCTCTCATCTACGGGATCTCCGGGGCAATCGACATGCTGGTGTTCTACCCGGCGGGACGGCTCATGGACCGCAAGGGCCGGCAATGGGTGGCCGTGCCGTCCACCCTCATCATGGGGACCGCCATGGTGCTGATCCCGCTCAGCACCGGCTTCGTTTCCCTGATGCTGGCGGCGCTCCTGATCGGCTTCGGCAACGGCATCAGCTCCGGCCTGAACATGACGCTTGGGGCCGATTTCTCGCCGGACACCGGCCGCGGCCAGTTCCTCGGCATCTGGCGCTTCATGGCCGATGCCGGCTCTACCGGCGGACCCGTGCTGCTCTCCGGCGTGACGGCCGCAGTCTCGCTCGGGGCCGGGGTGGCCGCCACCGGAGTGCTGGGCTTCGCTGCTGCGGTGGTCTTCGCCGTCACCATTCCCCGGCTCAAATACCGGCGAAACTACTGACCTGCTCCCGCTGGCTGCAGGTTTCCGGGCGGCCGGCCCTTGGGTGCGACTCCACCAGGGGTGCGTTCCGTGCGGGGGCACTCTGAAGGGCTTTTCGGTGGCGACGCCGAGTATCCCCGGCGTGTCCGTGTCAAAGCACCCCCGGACGGCGCCACCGGGTTAGCCAGGCGGCCTATGCACCCTCGCTGCTACGCGTCCCGCCGTCGTGCGGCAAGGCCGAACAGCCACACGGCCGCGACAGTGGCGAGGTAGCCCGCGATGACAATCAGGGACGTCCCTGCCCAGAAGTAGCTGGTGGTGCTGATCTCCTGCCCACCCGGACCGATGCTCAGCAAGGCGTAGGCTGCCACCCCGGCCGCGGCAAGTCCGGTGAGTACGGGGAGCGCCACCCATATCCTGGCTGAGGCCCAGTGCTCCCCATAACCGTCCCAGACGTTCCAGCGCGGTCCGGTGCGGATGATCAGCCAGCCGGCCGGGAGCATGAACGCACCCACCACGAGGAACGCCGCGATGACGTCGGCAGGGCGGTGCCATTGATTGATCAGGGTGGACACTCCGGTGGCGACGGCGAAACTGCCGCCCAAATAGCCGGCAAGAGGCCGCCAGCGCGGCGAGACCATGAGGAAGACGGCGGCGGCGGCCGAGGCCGCCATGGTGGTGTGGCCGGAGGGCAGCGAGTTCAGCTCTAGTGTCTCGACGCCGCGGTACGGCCGGACCGGGAGCAGGTCCTTGAGGATCTGCGTGGCCAGGTTGGCGCCCACGCAGGCCGCGATCGCGATCCCGGCTGCAGCCCAGCGTCGCCTCAGAATGGTGACGAAGATGACCACGATCGACGCGATCACGACACAGAGCGCTGGCAGCCAGTCCAGCAACTTGGTGGCGGCTTTGCCCGCGGTTCCGCTGAGCGCCACCGCTTCCACAAGGGCGGACTCGTCAATGAACTGGCCCGTGGTGGTGCGGACAAAGAAGAAATACGTTGCGGCCAGCCCGGCGATGCAGGCGACAGTGGCCAGAACGAACAGGGCGGCCGTGCCCCTGCCCGGGGACCACCGCGCCTGCGGATCCGGAGTCACGCCGGCCCGGGTCTTGGGGACCTGAGTCTTCGTTGCCCGGGTCCTTGGCGCCCGGCCCGCTGGCGCGGAGGTCCTGGGCGCCTGGGCCTGAAGGACCTGCGTCTCCGGGATCTGCGTCTCAGGGATTGGTGTTCCAGAGACTGGGGCAGACGGGTCCCGTGGGGTGGGTTCCTGCCGAAAAGTCATGCCATCAAGGCTCCCACAGAACCCTGCACGCCACCTGATGGACCGGGCGCGCGGCGCGACGGTAGTGTCCGGACAAAAAACGAGTACACACTACTCGTGCCACGCCGGAACGCGATTCGTAGAGTTGACAGTGCCGGCGCGGCTTGTCCCCGGCAGTACGCTCCTTGAGCGGGGCCGGCGGAGACGAGTTTCCTGGTCCAGGAACTCACCCCCAGTCGACGCCGGCCCAATCAAGGGCCCCGCCCCAATCACGAGCCCGCGTCCCGTGACAGCGTCTCAGCCCGGCATACGGGTCCACGGCGTCCCAGCCCGGAACGTTCCAGCCCAGAGCATCCCAGTACAGAGTGTCCCAGTACAGTGGCATCATGCCCGCCCATTCTCTGGACCCACAGCCTTTGGATCCACAGCCTTTGGATCCACATTCCCTGGACCCCCTTGCCGCCGGCACACCGCCACATTCCGCCGCATCCCTGCCCGGCCTTGATGAGCTCCTTGCCGGTTCCCATGTGGTGAGCCTGCCGATGCGTGTGAAGTTCCGGGGCATCCTGCAGCGCGAGGCCCTCCTGCTCCGCGGCCCCCTGGGCTGGGGCGAATTCTGTCCCTTCCCGGAGTATGAGGATGCCGAGGCCTCCCGCTGGCTCGCGGCCGCGATCGAGGCCGGCTGGTCAGGGTTCCCTGCGCCGTTGCGGGACAGCATCCCGGTCAACGCCACAGTGCCTGCCGTGCCGGCACACCGGGTGCCCGAAGTCCTGGCCCGCTTCGGCCGGGTGGACGCGGTCAAAGTCAAGGTTGCCGAGCGCGGCCAGAGCCTCGACGACGACGCCGCCCGGGTGGCGGCCGTCCGGGAGGCGTTGCCGGATGCCGCGATCCGGGTGGACGCGAACGGCGGCTGGGACGTGCCCGAGGCCGTCACCGCACTGACGCGGCTCGCCGCCGTCGGACTCGAATACGCCGAACAGCCCGTGCCTGATATCGCGGGCCTCGCCGAAGTCCGCCGCCGGCTCCGGGCCGCCGGCGTCCCCGTCCTGATCGCCGCTGACGAGAGCGTGCGCAAGGAGGACGACCCCCTCAAGGTGGCACGCGCCGGCGCCGCGGACCTGATCGTGGTCAAAGTCGCACCGCTCGGGGGAGTGCGGCGCGCCCTTGAGATTGTGGCGCAGGCGGGGCTCCCCGCCGTCGTGAGTTCCGCGCTGGACACGTCCGTGGGAATCCGGGCCGGGCTGGCCCTCGCCGCCGCCTTGCCGGAGCTGCCCTATGCCTGCGGCCTGGGGACGGTGTCCCTGCTCGCCGCGGACGTCACGCACGACTCCCTCGTTGCCGACGACGGCGCGATCACCCTCCGCGACGTCCGCCCGGCGCCGGAGCTCCTGGCCGCTCATGCCGCCTCTCCGGAACGCCGGGACTGGTGGCTGGAGCGGCTGCGGCGCGTGCACGCGGTGCTGGCCGCCCCGCCCGGCCGGTAGGGCGCAGCGGGTAGGGCCACGGGGCCGGTAGGGCACAGCGTCTTCCGCTAAGGGACAGCGCCGTTCACCGGTTTTTCACCCGGGGGACGGCTTCGCGTCGCCCATGGCTGGCAGGGTGGGTGCCACCGCACCGCACGCACCCCTTGGAAGGTCTCTCCATGCCCGCATCCTCCGGACGCACCTTTTCCCTGCTCCCCATGCTTGGCCACACGAAGGGCAAACGCAGCCCTGTCACGTGCGCGCTCAAATGCGACAACGCCTGTTCAGGCGAGGTCTGCAACACCAGCAGCAACAGCTACTTCCGGGACATCGCCTCCGCCACGATGACCCGCCGCGCCGCACTCGGCTTCGGCGCCGCAGGCGCGCTCGCCGTCGTCCTCGGCAACACAGTGACGTCCGCCGGCACGGCAGTGGCCGACGGCGGCCCGGGCCTCGCGGCCGCCGCCAAAGACGGCTTCGGTGCATCCAAGCTGCAGTTCACGGCCATCGCGCCGGTGGACGCCGCCGTGGACAAGCTCACCGTCCCCGCCGGCTTCACCTGGCAACCGGTCATCCGCTGGGGCGACCCGCTGTTCAACGACTCCCCGGCGTTCGACGTCGACCACCAGAGCGCGGCCGCACAGGCCCGCCAATTCGGCTACAACAACGACTACACGGACATCCTGCCGATCGACGGCTCCAAGGACCGCCGGGCAGTGCTCTTCACGAACCACGAATACACCAACGAAAACATCATGCTGCCGGCCGGGTTCGACGCCGCCCAGACCCGCGCGATCGGCCGGGCCGCCCACGGGCTCACCGTCGTGGAACTGGAGCGGAAGAACAAGAACAAGCCCTGGAGCTACGTCAAAGGCGCCGGACTGAACCGCCGCTTCCTGACCGACACCACCTACGAACTCGACGGCCCGGCTGCCGGATCCGCCCTCCTGAAGACCACCGCCGATCCCTCCGGCCGGACCATCAAGGGCACCCTGGGCAACTGCTCCGGCGGAACCACACCATGGGGCACCATCCTCTCCGGCGAGGAAAACTTCAACGGCTACTTCGCCGCGCCCGGAACGTCCGACTCGGACAAGCGTTACGGACTGACCAGCAAGCCCACCGCGCGCCAGTGGGAACTGGATGACCCGCGCTTCGACACCCGCAACCCCGGCTACGAGAACGAGGCCAACCGCTTCGGCTGGATTGTGGAAGTTGACCCGTTCGACCCCGCGTCCACGCCCCGCAAGCACTCCGCGATGGGCCGCTTCAAACACGAGGGCGCCAACGTGATCGTCGCCAAGTCCGGTCACGTGGTGGCCTACATGGGCGACGACGAACGCTTCGACTACCTCTACAAGTTCGTCTCGGCCGGAACCTACCGCCCCGGCACGACGGCGGAGGACCGCAAGAACAACCTGACGCTGCTCTCGGAGGGCGACCTCTACGTTGCCAAATTCACCGGCAACTCCGCGCCGGCAGAGTTCGACGGCTCCGGGAAACTCCCCGCCGACGGCGCATTCGACGGCTCCGGCGAATGGCTGCCGCTCGTTGTGGGCGGGCAGTCAAAGGTGGCGGGGATGTCCTTGGAGGAAGTGCTGGTCTACACGCGCCTCGCCGCAGACAAGGTTGGCCCCACGAAGATGGACCGCTGCGAAGACGTCCAGCCCAGCCCGCACACCGGCAAGGTCTATGTGGTCTGCACCAACAACACGGACCGCGGCAAGACCGGCAAGGAGGGCGCCACCGAGGTTAACCCCCGCACCCTGAACCGCGACGGCCACATCGTCGAAATCACCGAGACCGGGGACCAGGCGTCCACCACGTTCGGCTGGAACCTGCTCATGGTCTGCGGGGATCCGGCAAAGAACTCCGCCGCCTACTTCGCCGGATTCCCGCCCAGCCAGGTCTCGCCGATCTCCTGCCCGGACAACGTGGCCTTCGACTCCGTGGGCAACCTGTGGATCTCCACCGACGGTGCGCCGTCCAGCATCGGCTATGCCGACGGGCTCTTCAAGGTCACCCTGGACGGTGCCGACCGAGGCAAGGTGGAGCAGTTCCTCGCCGTCCCGCGCGACGCCGAGACCTGCGGCCCGGTGATCCACGACGACGAACGGACGGTCTTCGTTGCCGTTCAGCACCCTGGGGAGGAAGGCACCTTCGCCGACCAGCACTCCTACTTCCCGGACTACGTCGCTGCCGGAGCGACGCCGAAGCCAGGCCAGGCGCGCGCCCCGCGCCCGTCTGTGGTCCAGGTGCTCCGCGCCGACGCCTAGCTTCCTTCCGGTCACAGCAACGCGGGGTCACTTCACGCCCATGTGACTTTGCCCGCCCTGCATGGGCGATATCTGACCCCGCGTTGCTTCTGAGTGCGTTGCTCCTGAGGGCGGGCGAGCATCGGGGGAGGGCTCCTACTGATAATTTGGGACTGTGAATAATCCGGCTGAATTGGTTGTCCCCAGAGTCCAGGCTGCAATTGCCACCGCGTTCGGCGAAGAGTTCCGGCAGACGGACCCGGTGGTCAGGCCCTCCCAATTCGCCGACATCCAGATCAACGCCGCCATGGCCCTGGCCAAGAAGGCCGGCCTGCCGCCGCGGGATGCCGCGGCAAAGATCGTGGATGCCCTGAACCTGGACGGCATCTGCACCGGCGTCGAAATTTCCGGGCCCGGCTTCATCAACCTGAGCTTTGACGGCACGTGGATCGAGGAACTACTCAACGCTGAGGCGGCCGAAGCCGCGTCCAAGGCCACCGCCGTCACGCCCGCCGCAACACCGCAGCGCGTCGTCGTCGACTATTCCTCCCCGAACGTCGCCAAGGAAATGCACGTGGGCCACCTGCGCACCACCGTCGTGGGGGACAGCCTGGTCAAGGTGCTCGAGGCCCTCGGCGACACCGTGATCCGGCAGAACCACATCGGCGACTGGGGCACCCCCTTCGGCATGCTGATCGAGCACTGGCTGGAGATCGGCGAGGACTCCCCGGAAGCGGCGCTGCTGGTGGATGACCCCAGCGCGTTCTACCAGGCTGCCCGGGCCAAGTTCGATTCTTCCGCCGCCGACGCGGACGGCTTCGCCACCCGGGCCCGGCTCCGCGTCGTTGCCCTCCAGGGCGGCGACGAGGAGACCTTCGCGGTCTGGCAGCGGCTCGTTGCCCAGTCCAAGCGATACTTCAACGCCATTTACTCCATGCTCGGCATCAGCCTCACCGATGACCACATCGCCGGCGAAAGCTCCTACGACGAGCATCTGGCACAACTGTGCCAGGAGCTTGAGGAGCGCGGCCTTGCCCGGATCAGCGACGGCGCCCTGTGCACCTTCCCCGACGGCTTTTCGGGCCGCGACGGGCAGCCGCTGCCGCTGATCATCCGCAAGTCCGACGGCGGCTACGGCTACGGCACCACAGACCTCGCCACCATCCGCTATCGGGTCCGCGAGCTGGAGGCAGACCGCGTCCTCTACGTCGTGGGTGCCCCGCAGAACGTCCACCTGCGGATGGTCATGGCCACCGCCCGGGACGCCGGCTGGCTTCCGGACACGGTCGAGGCCGTCCACGTGCAGATCGGCAACGTGCTCGGCGAGGACGGCAAGATCCTCAAGTCCCGCTCCGGCGCCCCGGTGAAACTCATGGCCCTGCTCGAGGAAGCCGTGGACCGCGCCCGCGCCGTCATCGACGCCAGCCGGCCCGAGCTCAGCGACGAGGAACGCGCCGTGACCGCCCGCCAGGTGGGCATCGGCGCCGTCAAATACGCCGACCTCTCCACCGGCCACGACACCGAGTACGTCTTCGACTTCGACCGCATGCTCGCCCTCAGCGGCAACACCGGACCCTACGTGCAGTACGCGGCTGCACGGATCCGGTCCATCCTGCGCAAGGCCGGGGTGCTGGAGCAGTTCACCGACGGCGGCGCGGGCGGCACTGTCGCCGACGGCACTTCCGCAGCCGGCGCTCCAGCCGGCGCCCGGGCCGGCGGTCCCGCCACGGCGATCGCCGTCGTCGAGCCCGCGGAACGCGCGCTGGCCCTGCACCTGCTGGAGTTCGACACGACGCTGAACAAGGTCCGGGACGCGCTGGAGCCGCACCGGCTCTGCGGCTATCTCTTCGAGCTCGCCCAGCTGTTCACGTCCTTCTACGACCAGTGCCCGGTACTCAAGGCCGATGAGTCCGTCCGGGAGTCGCGGCTGGCCCTGTGCGCCCTGGTGCTGCGCCGCCTGTCCGGCGGGCTGGATCTGCTGGGCATCGAGACGCCGGAGAACATGTGACCTCCGCCGGCGCGTCCCCGGCGTCCGGCCTGTCCGCGGTGGAGGCGGCGCGCATCGCCGTCAGCACCCTGCTCGACGCCGGGGTGCGCCAGGTCGTGGTGTCCCCGGGTTCCCGCTCGGCGCCCATGGCCTATGCCTTGGCCGAAGCCGAAAGCGCCGGCCGGGTGGAGCTGCTGGTCCGGATCGACGAGCGCTCGGCCGGCTTCACGGCCCTCGGCCTCGCCCTCTCCACGGGGGCCCCGGTCGCCGTCCTCACCACGTCCGGGACCGCCGTCGGCAATCTCCTGCCGGCAGTGATGGAGGCAAACCACGCCGCTGTGCCGCTCGTGGTCCTGTCCGCCGACCGGCCCGAGGAACTGCGCGGGACCGGGGCCAACCAGACCACCGTGCAGCTGGACCTGTTCGGCGAGCACGTTCGCTTCGCCGTCGACGTCCCTGCGGGCAGCGATCCGCAGCGCGCCGTGGAAACCGCCCTCAGCGCAGCCACCGGAGCCTTCGAGGACACGCCTCCCGGGCCGGTCCAGCTCAACCTGGCCTTCCGCGACCCGCTGGTCCCGGCGGAGGCCGACGCCCTGCCCGCAGCGGCCGGGCACGGTGTCTACCGGGCCGCCCGGAATCCCCTGGCGCTGGACTTCCCGGCCGCGCCACCGGCTTTGCCGGAGCGGCGCACCGTCGTGCTGGCCGGGCACGACGCCGGCCCGGTCGCCGAGGCCTTCGCCCGCGCGCACGGCCTGCCGCTGCTGGCCGAACCCTCCTCCAATGCCCGGTTCGGCCCCAACGCCGTCGGGCCCTACCGGCTGCTGATTGACCACTTCGGCGCGGACTCCGCCCAGCCGATCGAACGCGTGGTCCTCTTCGGCCGGCCGACGCTCTCCCGGCCGGTCAGTGCGCTCCTGGCCAGGGCGGACGTGCCGTCGGCCCTGTACCAGCCCGTCCCCGTGGCCTGGTACGAACCTGGCCGGCGGACCGAACTGCCACTGGAAAGCCTCGCGGACCTGGCGGAGTTCGCCGGGCGCGGGTCTGCCGCGTGGCTCGATGCCTGGCTGATGGCAGGTGCCGCCGCGCAGCACGCCGTGGACCTGGTCCTTGCCGCGTCCCCGGCTGCGACCGGGCCGTCCGTCGGCGCCGAGGTCTGGAAACACAGCCGCGGGCAGCTGGTGCTGGGCTCGTCGAACGGGATCCGCGACGTCGACCTCGCGGGGGTACCGCCCGCTGAACCGCAGGCCACCATGTTCGCCAACCGCGGCCTCGCCGGAATCGACGGCACCACGTCCACCGCCACGGGCATCGCGCTCGGCGGGCGCCAGGAAACCACAGCGCTCATGGGTGACGTCACGTTCCTGCACGACGCCGGCGGGCTCCTCCTCGGTGCCGGGGAGGCCGAACCCCTGCTGCGCATCGTGGTGCTCAACGACGCAGGCGGTGCCATCTTTGGTCTCCTGGAGCACGGCGCAGTCGCCGCGGCCGGGCGCTACGGCAACGCCGTCGAACGCCTCTTCGCGACCCCGCAGCGGGTGGATCTCGCCGCGCTGGCGGCCGCCTACGGCGTCGCGCACCGTCTGGTGGGCACGACGGCGGAACTCGCCGACGCGCTGTCCCGCCCGGTGGAAGGCCGCAGCATCATCGAAGTGCGCACGGACCGGCACAGCCTCGGGAAACTGCACCGCGCCATCCGGGCCGCCGTCGAGGCCGCCGTGGAAGGCGTCCCGCAGGCATAACCCGGTTTTCGACGCGCAAAATACCCACCGACGCGTTTCGTGCCCTGCGACGCGCAAAATACCCACCGACGCCGGAATACCCGCCGCGACGGGTAAGTTGCGCGTCGCAGAACGGAATGCGCGTCGGGTTGTCCACACCCGGGCGGTAGGTCATGGCGCCGCCGCCCCCGTGCTGCGATCTTCGTCCCATGAAGGAACTACCAAGACTGATCCTGGCCCGCGAGTATGTCCAGCAGGGCCTCACACCGAAAGAGCTCGCCAAACGCTGCCGGTCAGGGGTGCTTGTTCGCGTGCGTCAAGGCGTCTACGTCGATGGGGAGGCGTGGCGGGCGCTGCAGCCTTGGGAACAATACCGGCTCCGGGTTAGCGCGGCGGCGGAGGCATTCACGGCACCGACGGTCTTTGCCAGGCACTCAGCCGCGTCCGTGTGGGGAGTTCCAACCATTGGACAGCGCTATCCGGTCCATGCCCTGACGCTTCAGAACGCTGGCGGACGCTCGCGTGCAGGAGTCCAGCGGCACTACGCGGCCCCGGACGGTCTCAAGGTGTTCCGGCGCGAAGGCCTTCTGGTCACGGGGCGGGTCCGCACAGTGTTGGATCTCGCTGCCTTTACACCGTTTGCCCAAGCTATTGTTCCCTTGGACCATGTACTCCGGCCGGACACAGCCCAAGGGTTGCCCGCGCTCTCTAAGGAAATGCTGCTGGCGGGTGTCGACGGCAATTACACAGCGGCGGCTGCGCTGCGGATCAGGACTGCCGTGGAGTTCGCGGATCCGCGGTCCGGGTCCCCTGGGGAGTCGTACAGCCGCGGGCTCATGTGGGTGGCCGGCTTCCAACCGCCGGAACTTCAGCACGAAGTCCGGGACAGCGCCGGTCTCGCGGGCTACACCGACTACTACTGGGAAACTGCACGGCTGGCGGGTGAGTTCGACGGCGTCGAGAAATATCTGAAACCCGAATACCTTCGGGGCAGGACTGCATCGCAGGCCGTCGTGGACGAGAAAGAGCGCGAAAACCGGATCCGGGCGACGGGGCTCCGGGTAGTGCGGTGGGTCTGGGCGGACCTCATGGAGCCCGGCCGGCTGGAACAGAAGCTGGCCGCGTTCGGTGTGCCCCGCCGTCGAGCCCGGTCGGCCGCGTGGCCATGACGCGCAATCTGTCCCACGACGCGCAAATGCCCTGTCGCTACCCGAATAACGGTAGCGACAGGGCATCTGCGCATCGATAGGCGCCTTGCGCGTCGGGCTACAGCACCCGGCTCAAGAATTCCTTGGTGCGGGGGTGCTGGGGGTTGGCCAGGACCTCGCGCGGGTCGCCCGACTCCACGACCACGCCGCCGTCCATGAACGTCAGGCGGTCGCCGACTTCGCGGGCGAAGCCGATCTCGTGGGTCACCACGATCATGGTCATGCCGGACTTGGCGAGGTCCTTCATCACGTTCAGGACATCGCCCACGAGCTCGGGGTCGAGCGCGGACGTCGGCTCGTCGAAGAGCATGAGCTCGGGGTCCATGGCCAAGGCCCGGGCAATAGCAACACGCTGCTGCTGCCCGCCGGAGAGCTGGTTCGGGTAGTGGCCGGAGCGGTCCGCGAGACCCACCCGGTCCAGCAGCTCCAGGGCACGCTTCCGGGCCACTGTCTTGGACTGGCCTTTGACCTGGACGGGAGCTTCCATGATGTTCTGCAGCGCCGTCTTGTGCGGGAACAGGTTGAAGCGCTGGAACACCATGCCGATCTCGCGGCGCTGGGCGGCGATCTCCTTGGCCTTCAGGTCATGGAGCCTGCCCTTGACCTCGCGGTAGCCGATCAGCTCCCCGCCTACGGAAATGCGTCCGGCGCTGATGGTCTCCAGCAGGTTCACGCACCGGAGCATGGTCGACTTGCCCGAACCGGACGGGCCGATCACCACCGACACCTCGCCCTGGTTGACGTTCAGGTCGATCCCGCGCAGCACGTGGTGCTGGCCGTAGTACTTGTGAAGGCCCTCGATCTGAACCAGCGGTTTCTCAGTGGTGACCGTCATTTCGCCTCCTCCTCGGGGAAGTCCATCTTGAGTGCCGGCTCGGCGTCGGCGCTGGGGGCCACGGCCGCGGCAGCCTTGGCCGCTGCGGGGTTCACGGTGGCGGGGGCCCGGTTGTCCACGCCCTTGCCGTAGTAGGCCTCGATGAAGTGCTGGCCCACCATCAGGAGGCTGGTGATGATGAGGTACCAGATGGCCGCCACGATCAGCAGGGGAACCGGCAGGTATGTCCGGTTCGCCAGGGCGTTGGTGGCAAAGGTCAGGTCCAGGGTGAAGGGCACAGCCAGGACCAGCGAGGTGGTCTTGAGCATGCCGATGGTTTCGTTCCCGGTGGGCGGCACGATTACCCGCATCGCCTGCGGCAGGATGATCCGCCACATGATCTTGGTCTTGCCCATGCCCAGGGCCTCGGCGGCTTCCATCTGGCCCTGGTCCACGGACTTGAGGCCGGCCCGGAAGATTTCGGCAAGGTAGGCGGATTCATTGAGGCCAAGGCCCAGGATCGCTGCCACCGTGGCGGTGACGACCGTGCTGGTGTCCACGCTGAACATCTCCGGCCCAAACGGAACGCCGGCACTGATCTTGGGGTAGAGAACGGCGATCAGGCCCCAGAAGATCAGCTGGGTGTAGACCGGGGTGCCGCGGAAGAACCAGACCCAGGTCCAGCTGGACCAACGGAATACAGGGTTCTCCGACTGCCGCATGAAGGCCAGGAGGATGGCCAGAATGATGGCCAGGATCATGGAGGCAACCGTCAGGACCAAGGTCCAGACGACACCCTGGACCACCTTGACGTCCAGGATGTAGGCGCCCACGACGTCCCAGCGGAAATTGGGGTTCGTGAACAGGCTCTGCAGGAAGAGAGCCAAGGCGCCGATAATGATGACGGCGCTGATCCAGCGGCCGGGGTGCCGCACCGGCACCGCTTTGTTCAGTACCGGTGCTGCCTGGCTGTCCTGATGGCTGTCCATCTGTACACCTGATTTGTGATTGGTTGTTGGGATACTCATTAGCCGACCGCCGGGTTAACCTCGGACTTGGTGATGGCGCCGTCGGCGTTGCCCCAGCCTTCAAGGATCTTCTTGTACGAGCCGTCTTGCATCAGCTTGGTGAGAGTCTTCTGGATGACGTCGGCCAGGGCAGTATCGGACTTGGCGACGGCGATGCCCTGGGGGGCGGAATCGTAGACATCACCGAGCTTCTCGAGCTGGCCGTTGGTCTGGGTCAGTGCGTAGCCGATGATGGGGGAGTCGGCTGCCATCGCATCGATGCTGCCGTTGACCAGGCGGGTGGTGATATCCGTCTGGGTCTTGAGCGTCACGATGTTGATGGGCTGCTTGCCCGCGTCGACGCACTTCTTGTTGCGGCCCGAGAGGTCCGGATCTTCCTGGACGGTACCGGTCTGGACGCCGATGGACCTGCCGCACAGGTCATCCAGGGAAACCTTCTTCGGGTTGCCCTTCTGCACGGCCCAGGCGGTGCCCGCGTTGAAGTAGCTGACCATGTTCACCGCAGCAAGCCGCTCCGGGTTGATCGTGAAGGAGGAGATGCCGAGGTCGTACTTCGGGCCCAGAGCCGGAAGGATGCCGGTGAATTCGGACGTCTGGACCTGGACCTTCAGGCCCAGCGCGGCGCCGATCGCCTTGGCGATGTCGACGTCGTACCCCACAGGGGTCTGGCCGTCGGTGCCGAGGAATTCCGCCGGTGCATAGGAGGTGTCCGAGCCTACGGTCAGGGTGCCTTTCGACTTGATCGCAGCAGGGACCATGGCCGCGAGGGCGTCGTCCTTCTGGACCGTGCTGGGGTCGAAGCTGGCTTTGGCACTGCCGGAAGCGGTGGCCGCTCCGGAGGTGCCGGTCTCGGAAGCGTTCGTGCAAGCCGTCAAGGCCAAGGCGCTCACAGCAAGGACCGTGGCGGCCTTCAGCGCGGGGTTGCTCAGGAGCGAACGGGAGATCTGCATTTTCTTACCTTTTGTTGCCGGAGGGATGGTAACGAGGCCGGTTATAGTGTAGCGCCGAACATGAGATGTGCGTCACAGAAAACTAAGTTTCACTATTGGATAACAAAACCAGACCCAAAAGCAATGTCTTGGCTGCTCGATCTGTCTGGAATACCGGATTCCTGCCGAATGTGACGGGCCGGTGCCGACGGGCCTGTGCTGCCGGCCGCCGCAGGCTAGCTGCTGATGCCGAGCGACTCGAGCATCGGGCGGAACTTCGCCCAGGTCTCGGCGAGCTCGGTCTCCGGCACCGAGCCGTCCACCACGCCGCAACCCGCGTAAAGCCGGACCGTCTGCGGGGATTCGATGACCGCGCCCCGCAGCGCGATGCCCCATTCGCCGTTGCCGGCCGCGTCAAGCCAGCCGACCGGCCCGGCGTACGGTCCGCGGTCCAGATGCTCCAGCTTGCGGATCAGAGCGCCGGCCACGGTGGTGGGAGTGCCGCAGACCGCCGCCGTGGGATGCAGTGCGTTGATCAGGGCCAGGCACGTGGGGACGTGGCCTTCCACCTCGGCGAGCTCCGCCTTCACGTCCGAGGCCAGATGCCACACGTTGGGGAGTTCCAGGATGAACGGTTCGCTGTGCGCGTTCATGGCCTCGGAAAACGGGGCCAGTTGCGTGGTCAGGGACTGGATCGCGATGTCGTGTTCGTGCCGCTGCTTCTCGGACCCGGCCAGCACGCGCTCGGCGAACTCCAGCGGGGAGCCTGCCATGCCGTCGGCGTCGCGGCGGTCCAGGGTGCCGGCCAGGACGCGGGCCTGTGCGGTGCGGCCCTCCACCTGGATCAGCATCTCCGGTGTGGCCCCGACAAGACCGTCCACCCCGTACGTCCAGCATTCGCGGTACCGCGCGGAGAGTTCGCGGAGGACCTGCGCGGCGTTGACTCCGGTGGGGACGGTGGCCACGATGTCCCGGGCCAGTACCAGCTTCTCCAGGGCGCCGGTCCGGATCTCTTTGACCCCGGCGGCGACGGCGGCCATCCAGTCTTCCTCGCTGAGCGAGCCGGTGTGCAGCGTTGCGCCGGCGGCCAGGGGCAAACTGCGTACGACGGCGGCGCCGGCCTGCGCGGCTCCGGGCGCCGGGTCGTCCACAGCGCCGTCCATCACAGCGCCGTCCGTCCCTGCACCGTCCACCACAGCGCCGTTGGCGCTGCCATTGTCCTCCGCCGCCCGGCCGCTGCGAAGCCAGCGGTCCAGGGAGGCGCGGGCGCCGGCTTCGGTGAGTTCGCCGTCGTCGAACGTGAGCTGGGTGAGCCAGGCCTGGCCGTCGCGGAGTCCCACGACGATTTCGGGGACCAGCAGGCGGGACTCATGGGCGGAAGCCTTTGAGAAGGCGAACGAACCGAAGGCGACCGGTCCGGTGCCGGGGCAGTCGACGGCGTCCTCGATGTCCGCCTCCAGGACCAGGTGCCGCCACCAGATGTCCGCTTCCAGGAACCGCTCGGGGCCGGTGGCGGTGAACCGGGCGATCTCGCCGAAGCCCACGAGCCCGGCCTCGCGGCGGGTCCAGCAGAGGACGTCGTCCCGGACCAGAAACGACGGCAGGCCCCCGGGGAAAGTTTCGGCATCGAGGGGGACTGTCAAGGTGCGGAACGTGCTCGTCATGATGGCATAACACTAGCCCGTGATCGTCCCGACCGTGGATATACGGGGTTTGGCGGGCCCTCGACGCGGCGGCCGCGGCAGTTGCCGCAGGTGAAAGCGGCGATGGTTGGCGGCCCGTTCGTGGGGGAGCCGATCATTTGAGACAATGTCATGGTGAACCGAGCATCCTTGGATAAGCGTCCGGACGAAGTAGCCACGATGTTTGACGACGTCGCCCCCAAATACGACGTCGTCAACGATGTCCTGTCGATGGGGCAGACGCGCCGCTGGCGCAAGGTAGTGGTGGAGGCCATGGGTGTCTCGGGCGGCCAGCGCGTGCTGGACCTCGCCGCCGGCACCGGCACGTCCAGCGAGCCCTACGCCGACGCCGGCATCAACGTCATCGCCTGCGATTTCTCCCTTGGCATGCTCAAGGTCGGCAAGCGCCGCCGCCCGGACATCGACTTCATCGCCGGGGACGCCACCCGCCTGCCGTTCGCGGACAACACCTTTGACGCCAGCACGATCTCCTTCGGTCTGCGCAACGTCAATGAGCCCAAGAAGGCCCTGGCCGAGATGCTGCGGGTCACCAAGCCCGGCGGGCGGCTGGTCATCGCGGAGTTCTCCCAGCCCGTGGTGCCGCTCTGGCGCACCATGTACACCGAATACCTCATGCGGGCTCTGCCGGCCATCGCCGTCAAGGTCTCGTCCAACCCGGACGCCTACGTCTACCTCGCCGAGTCCATCCGTGCCTGGCCGGACCAGGACCACCTGGCCGCGTGGCTGCAGGAGGCCGGCTGGGAGTCCGTCACCTACCGCAACCTCAGCGGCGGCATTGTCGCCGTGCACCGCGCCCAGAAGCCGGCCGGCCCCGAAGCCGGCCACGCCGCGGGTGCAACGGCGCTTGCCGCCCACACCGGACCGGTGGCCAAACTGCGCCGCAACATCACCCGGCCCGGACGTTAGCCGATACCTGCTGTGAATGTACTGATTGTCGGAGCCGGACCGGCCGGGTCCACCGCCGCCTACTACCTTGCCAAAGCCGGCATTGACGTCACGGTGCTGGAGAAAACCAGCTTTCCCCGCGAAAAGGTCTGCGGTGACGGCCTGACTCCGCGTGCCGTCCGCGAGATCCAGAAGCTGGGACTCCCGCATCCGGAAACCGAGGGCTGGCGCCGGAACAAGGGCCTGCGGCTGATCGCCGGCGGCCGCACGATCGAGCTTCCCTGGCCGGAGGTCTCCGACTTCCCGCAGTACGGGCTGATCCGGACCCGCCTCGGCTTCGATGAGCAGCTGGCCCGGCACGCCCGGTCCGCGGGCGCCGTCGTGCTGGAGCGCCACAGCGTCACCGAGGCCCTGCGCTCCGAGGACGGCCGTGTCACGGGCGTCCGGGCCGCACTGCTGGACGACGCCGGGCGCAAGACGGGCGAAACGCGCGACTTCACGGCCGACGTCGTCCTTGCCGCGGACGGCAACTCGACGCGCACCGCCGTCTCGCTGGGCATCCGGAAGCGCGACGACCGGCCGCTTGGCGTGGCCGTGCGGACCTACTTCACCTCGCCCCGGCACGAGGACGACTGGATGGAAGGCTGGCTTGAGCTTCCCGGCCGCGACGGGAAGCTGCTGCCCGGTTACGGTTGGGTGTTCGGCGTCGGCGACGGCACTTCCAACGTGGGCCTCGGCATCCTGAACTCGTCCAAGGAATTCGGCAAGCTGGACTACAAGCAGGTCCTGCGCGAGTGGACCGCTGGCATGCCCGCGGACTGGGGCTTCACCCCCGAGAACCAGGTGGGGGAGATTCGCGGCGCAGCCCTGCCGATGGGATTCAACCGCACCCCGCACTATTCGCCGGGCCTGCTCCTGCTCGGCGACGCCGGCGGCATGGTGTCCCCGTTCAATGGAGAGGGCATCTCCTACGCCATGGAGTCCGCCCGCTTCGCCGCGGAGTTCATCATCGACGCCGCCGCCCGCTCCGCGTCAGCCGGCTGGGGGTCCGGGGCGGAGGCTTCCAGAGCCGCCGATGCGCACCTGGCGCGGTACGCCGACTACGTGCAGCAGCAGTGGGGCTCGCACTTCACGCTGGGCCGGGCCTTCGCCGCCCTGATCGGCAAGCCGGCGGTCATGAAACTGGCTCTCCGCACGGGCATGCCCATTCCTGTGCTCATGCGGTTCGTGGTCCGGATGCTGGCGAATCTGACCGATCCGGCCGCCAAGGGCTTCGAGGACAGGGTCATCCGGGTCCTGGAATCCCTGGTCCCCGCCACGTCCAACCAGGCCATGCCCACCACGGACAGCGATCCGCACTCCGGCACCAACTCCGCGGTTTCCGCAACTGAAGTTAGGGTTAACCCGTGACCAACTCTGCAGACCAAAGCTGGACGCACGCCGGACACGGCCTGCCGAGCTCTGAACCCAGCCTCAACACCACGGCGATCGCCACCGGCCTCCAACTGCCGGCAGGCTTCGCGGCCATCGCTGGCGACCCCGAACTCGGCCCCGCGATCACCACCAACCTGGCGCGGGTCGAGAAGAAGCTGCGCGAAGCCATTGCCAACTCCGATCCGCTGGCTGACGCAACGTCGCGTCACCTCGTGGAAGCCGGCGGCAAGCGCATTCGCCCGCTCCTGACCCTGCTGTGCGCCCACCTGGGCGACGCCTCCCGGCCCGCCGTGGTGCAGGCCGCCGTCGTCGTTGAACTGACGCACCTCGCCACCCTGTACCACGACGACGTCATGGACTCCGCGCCGTTCCGCCGCGGCGCACCCACGGCCCACGAGGTCTGGGGCAACTCCGTCGCCGTCCTGACCGGCGACCTCATCTTCGCGCGCGCCTCCATCCTGGTCTCTGAGCTCGGCTCGCGTGCGCTGGGCATCCAGGCGCGGACCTTCGAGCGGCTCTGCCTGGGCCAGTTGCACGAGACCGTGGGGCCGCGTCCGGACGAGGACCCCGTGGCGCACTACCTCTCCGTCATCGCGGACAAGACGGGCTCGCTGGTGGCAGCCTCCGGCCAGCTCGGCGCAATCTTCTCCGGTGCAGACGAGGCCTACGAGGCCCTGCTGGTCGAATACGGCGAGAAGGTGGGCGTCGCCTTCCAGCTCGCCGACGACGTCATCGACGTCACCGGGATCAAGGTCAAGTCCGGCAAGTCGCCGGGCACCGACCTGCGCGAAGGCGTCCCCACGCTGCCCGTGCTGCTGCTGCGCAACGCCGCCCGTGACGGGGACCAGTCCGCCGTCGAACTCTTGAAGCTGATCGACGGCGACCTCACCTCGGACGAAGCCCTGGCGGCCGCCGTGGCCGGACTCCGGGAGCACCCTGTCACCGCAGAATCATGGGTGGTCGCGCGCGCCTGGGCGGAGGAGGCCATTGCCGCCCTTGCGCCGCTGCCTGAAGGCGTCGTCAAGGCCTCGCTGACGAGCTTCGCCCACGCGGTCGTGGACCGCAGCAGCTAGCCGCCCCGCGACGTCGGCTGGCCGGGGTCGACTTGCACTGCCGCCTGGGCGCTGCCGGCAATTCCGCCTGGGCGCTTCCGGCTTGCCGCTTCATAAACGGAATGGCCCCGGTTCCTCACAACGTTCGAGTCTTCCGTTGTGCCGAACCGGGGCCATTTCTCCGTTCGCATCAGATCCACCGGAGGCATTTGGTGAACCCAAGAAAGAGACTATGACAAGTTTGTAATGCTGTCTAGGGGTATCTGTAAATAAGTTGTCACAGTTTTTCCCTGTTGGGATTCCGTTGTCAGGACGCCGGGATGCCGATGCCAGTTCGGAATCTCCCACTTCTCGGGCAGACAACGCCCGGAAGCCTTGGGGCACGCCGTCAGCTGGCCCCAAAGTTGGGGAGAATCGGCGTCGGGAGTTTCCACATACGCGTCCAAGCAGCTGTCGGTGGGCCCAGTTCCGGACTGTGCTGGGTTCATGGACCTCACCAGTTACCTCAGGTACGCCGGCTCGGTGGCCCGGACCGGGACGCTGTTGCAGGCAGGCTTCTCGGCGCGGAGCATCAGAAATGCGATTGCGGCAGGGGAAGTCGCCCGCCTGCGCCACGGAATTGTGGCACAGGCGGGCGCGGCGCCTGACCTCGTGGCCGCGGTTCTGGCCAACGGCCTGCTGAGCTGCGTCTCGGCGACAACGCACCACGGGCTTTGGCGGCTCCACGCGCCCGAGCGGCTGCATCTCCTGTGCCAGCACGGCTCGGCAGCCGGTGCAGTCATCCACCGCGGTAGCGTGGTGCCGCCGGAGTTCCCCCGCCCCGTGGCCGGACTGACAGACACCCTGCTGCATGCGCTGCGATGCCTACCCCCGGTTGAGGCCGCCGTCATGGTGGAAAGTGCCCTGCTGCAAGGCCGCACGACACTCGATTACCTCCGGCAGCGGCTGCCGGGAAGCCGTAACGGGGCCGCCCGCGGAATCCTGGACCTGGTCGACGGTACGGCGGACTCTGCAATAGAGGTCGTCGCCAGGCTGCTGTTCAGGAGCCAAGGAATCTATACCCAGACGCAGGTGCATCTGCCGGGAATCGGCATTGTGGACTTTCTCCTGGAGGGGTTCCTGATCGTGGAGATCGACGGAAGCACCCACCTTGAGCGCGCTCAGGTCAAGAAGGATCGGGGGCGGAACAACGCCAGCACCCTGGCGGGCTACGCCGTGCTCCGGTACGGGTATCAGGACGTGGTCTACAACCCGCAGAGGATCGTCGATGAGGTGTGGCAGGTGCTGCGCGGCCGCGTCATCCGCTGAACTCCCCCATGTATGAACTTCCGACGCCGCAGAACGCCGGCGGTTCGCCCCGATACTCCGGTGAAGGAGGCCAAACGTGGGGAGAACCGGCGGTCGATCTTCCGCAGGGCTCCGCCTAGTCTTCGTCCTCGTCGTTGAAGGCCCACTCGAACATGTCGAAGACGAATTCGGAGAAGGTCCCTTCCTCGCTCTTCCACTGGCCGCGGGCGTTGTTGCGGCGGTACACGATCGGATCCGGGACGCTGAGGTCCCCGACGCGGAAACCCCACGTGAACTGCTCTTCCTCGTCTTCGAGGAACATGAGGAAGCCCTCGTCATCGACTTCGAGCTCTTCCGGGTCCCAGAAATAGTGGTAGGCCTCCATGAGGTCCTCGCAGCCCCCGACGGCCAGGTAGAACTCGCGCAGGACCAGCGGGATCTGGAACTGGTGTTCGGCCAGGGCGGCGTCGAGTTCGTCGGCCGCGAGGCCATCCTCTTCCTGCCATTCGTCTTCGAGATACTTCGGTACAAGCGCGCGGAATTTCTCGAGGAACATGTCAGTCATGGTCTTATCCTAGCTAATCCCTAGCGGCCGTTTTCCGCCGTGCCCAGGCCCAGCCGGTGCCAGCCGCGCACGGCCAGCGGGGCGTGCCAGTGGCGGCGCCATGCCGTGACCCGGAAGGCGAAGACGACGGCGGTGACGGCGGTGGCGGAGGCCGCGGTGAAGGTTCCGGTGAGGGACAGGATCGCGGTGGAGGCCGCCCCGGCAAACGCCGGCAAGGCATAGATGTCCTTGGGGTCAAAAAGCTGCGGAACCTCGTTGGCAGTGATGTCGCGCAGCAGGCCGCCGCCCACCGCCGTCGTGACTCCCAGCAGGACGGCAGCCACGGGATTCATCCCGGCGGCCAGGGCCTTGAGGGTGCCGGTGATGCAAAACAGTGCCAGCCCGCCGGCATCGAACAGGATCAGCAGCGAGGTGAAGCGCTGGACGCTGGAGAACAGGAAGTACACCAGGACCGTGGCGAGCAGGGGAGGTGCGAGGTAGGCCGGGTTGGTGAACGCGACCGGCGGCCCGGCGTTGATGATGATGTCGCGGATGACGCCCCCGCCCAGGCTCACCACCGAGGCCAGGAGCAGCGAGCCGATGATGTCGAACTGCTTCCGGGCCGCAAGCAGCGATCCGGAGACCGCAAAGAAGAAGACGCCGGCGAGGTCAAGCCAGACCAGGACAAGGCTGAAGGAGAAGGTCATGAAGCGTCCCGGTCGATAATTAGGCGGCGGATGGGGCGGCTCCAAGGTTACGCTAACGGCTATGAATAGCCCCATCCTGATCGCCTGCGCCCACGGCACGTCCAGCAAGCTCGGAGCCGCGGAGGTCAACGCGCTCCGGGACGGCATCGCCGCGCTCCGGCCCGGACTGGACGTCCGCGAGGCCTACGTCGACGTGCAGGACCCGGACCTGCCGGCCGTCGTGGCGGGGCTCCCGGCGGGGGAGACCGCCGTCGTGGTTCCGCTGCTGCTGAGCGTCGGTTACCACGTCAAGGTGGACATCGCCCGGGCTGTGAAGAGCCGGCCGGGCACTCTTGCCGCCGCGCCGCTGGGGCCGGACCCGCGGCTGGCGGCGCTGTTGGACCAGCGACTGCGCGAGGCAGGCGTAACGGACAACGACGCCGTGATCCTCGCCGCTGCCGGGTCCTCCGACCCAAGTGCCTCCGGCAACGTCGAGGAACTTGCCGGACAGCTGCGCTCCCTGCGGTCCAACCGGATCGTGTCCGCGTACGGCGCGTCCGCCAAGCCCTCGGTGCCCGAAGCCGTGGCCATGCTCCGCGAGGAGGCCGCCGGGGGTGCTGGCGCGGGGGACTCGGCCGGGGGAGTGGACCTGGGTGGCCGGGTTGTCATCGCCTCCTATCTCCTGGCGCCCGGCTTCTTCCATGACCAGCTGGCCAGGGCGGGCGCGGACCTTGTGACAGCGCCGCTCCTGCCCTCGCCGGTCCTCGCCAGCATCGCCTTGGAACGCTACGACGCCGTGCTGGCCGCGGCCGGCCAACCCTTGGCCTGACTGTTCCGCCAGATGCACAGGCGGGCGGCTGGATCAAGGCTTTTCGGCGGTTCGTGACGAAATGTTTCCCTAGGTGACCTCCCGTTTCTGACCCTTTGTGACGGCATTACGGCCACCCCTACAGTCGATGCATGACTGATACAGCTCTAGCCGGAGCGTCCACGGACGAGGCTGCCGCCGGCCGCACCAAGCGACCCTCCCGCCCCGCCGCAAAGCCGCACGGGCAGTGGAAAGTGGACGGCACCACGCCGCTGAACGCCAACGAGACCTGGAAACAGGAAGACAGCGGCCTCAACGTCCGCGAGCGTATCGAGTCCGTCTACTCCAAGCACGGCTTCGATTCCATCGACGGCACCGACCTGCACGGCCGCTTCCGCTGGTGGGGCCTCTACACCCAGCGCAAACCCGGGATCGACGGCGGCAAGACCGCCACGCTTGAGCCGCACGAGCTCGAAGACAAGTACTTCATGCTCCGCGTACGGATCGACGGCGGTGCGCTCACCACCGAGCAGCTGCGCGTCATAGGCCAGATCTCCGTGGACTTCGCCCGCGATTCGGCCGACCTCACGGACCGCCAGAACATCCAGCTGCACTGGATCCGGGTTGAAGACGTGCCCGAGATCTGGCGCCGGCTCGAGGCCGTGGGGCTGTCCACCACGGAAGCCTGCGGCGACGTCCCCCGCGTCATCCTCGGTTCCCCGGTTGCGGGGATCGCCAAGGACGAGATCATCGACCCCACGCCGCTGATCCAGGAGCTCGCGGAACGCTTCATCGGCGACCCCGAGCTCGCTAACCTGCCGCGGAAATACAAGACCGCCATCACCGGCCACCCCAGCCAGGACGTGGTCCACGAAATCAACGACTTCGGCCTGGTGGGCATGGTCCACCCCGAGCTCGGCGCCGGCTACGACCTCTGGGTCGGCGGGGCCCTCTCCACCAACCCCATGCTGGCCAAGCGGCTCGGCGCGTTCGTCAAGCCCGAGGAGGCCGCAGAGGTCTGGCTCGGCGTCACCAGCATCTTCCGCGATTACGGCTACCGCCGCATGCGCACCAAGGCGCGCCTGAAGTTCCTGATGGCCGACTGGGGCCCGGAGAAGTTCCGGCAGATCCTCGAAGATGAATACCTTGGCTTCAAGCTCTCCGACGGCCCCGCAGCGCCCAAGCCGTCCACACCCGGCGACCACATCGGCGTGCACGAACAGAAGGACGGCAAGTTCTTCATCGGTGCCACCCCGCTGGCCGGCCGGCTCTCCGGCAGCCAGCTCGTCAAGCTCGCGGACACCCTGGAAGCCCGCGGCTCGCAGCGTTTGCGCACCACCCCGCACCAGAAGCTCGTGGTCCTCGACGTGCCCAAGGACGAGGTCGAGCCCCTCGTGGCCGAGCTCGACGCCCTGGGCCTGTCCGCCCGGCCGTCCGTGTTCCGTCGCGGCACCATCGCCTGCACGGGCATCGAGTTCTGCAAGCTCGCCATCGTGGAAACCAAGGTCACGGCCGCCACCGCCGTCGCCGAGCTGGAACGCCGCCTGGCCGACCTCGCCGAGAGCAAGCAGCTGCCCCAGGCGCTGTCCCTTCACATCAACGGCTGCCCCAACTCCTGCGCCCGGATCCAGACGGCGGACATCGGCCTCAAGGGCATGATGCTGCCAACGCCCGACGGCGACCCCACGCCCGGCTTCCAGGTCCACCTCGGCGGCGGGCTAGCGTCCAACAGCCGCGAGGAGGCCGGCCTCGGCCGCACCGTCCGTGGCCTCAAGGTCTACGTTGAGGATCTCCCCGATTATGTGGAGCGCGTGGTCCGGAAGTTCGTCGCCGACCGTGCCGAGGGCCAGACCTTCGCCGAATGGGCCCACGCCGCCGAAGAGGGTGATCTCCAGTGACGAAGGCTCAGCCGCTGGCAGGCGGTGCCGCCCAGGGAGTGGCATCGGGCCTGTCGGAGCCGCGCGCTGAGCTGATCGAAGATCAGCAGCGCGGCGAAGGGACGGGGGCGGCATCGCCTGCCAACGGCCCCGTTGCACTCCGCACTCACGAGGAGCTCAAGGCCCTCGCCGAAGCCGGCGCCGCCGAGCTCGGCTGGGACGCCCCGGCCCGCGACGTCATTGCTTGGGTGGCCCGCAATTTCGAGCTGCCCGCGGTCGCCGTCGCCTGCTCCATGGCCGACGCCGTCCTGCCGGCGCTCGTCGCGGACCAGCTCCCCGGCGTCGACGTCCTCTTCCTCGAAACCGGCTACCACTTCCCGGAGACGTACGCGACCCGCGACGAGGTGGCAGCCAACCTCCGCGTCAACGTCGTGGACGTCCTGCCGGAGAACACCGTGGAGCAGCAGGACCGGCTCTTGGGCAAGGACCTCTTCGCCCGCGACGCCGCCCAGTGCTGTGCCCTGCGCAAGGTGGCGCCCCTGCGCCGCACCCTCGCCGGATACGAGCTCTGGTTCACCGGAGTCCGCCGCGACGAGGCCCCCACCCGCACCAACACGCCGCTGATCACCTGGGACGAGGCCAACGGCCTGGTCAAGGTCAACCCGGTGGCGGCCTGGACGTTCGACCAGCTGGTGCAGTACTCCGACGACAACCTCCTTCCCGTCAACCCGCTGCTTTCACAGGGCTACCCGTCCATTGGCTGCCAGCCCTGCACCCGCAAGGTAGCGCCCGGCGACGACCCCCGCGCCGGCCGCTGGGCAGGAACCGACAAGACAGAATGCGGACTACACGTATGAGCACTTTCCTGACTGAGGAGCCCACACAGGTGACCGACGCTCCCGTTTCCACACGCCTCTCCAGCCTCGACACCCTCGAGTCCGAGGCCATCCACATCATCCGCGAGGTCGTCGCCGAGTTCGAGAAGCCGGCGCTGCTGTTTTCCGGCGGCAAGGACTCCGTGGTCATGCTCCACCTGGCCACCAAGGCGTTCTGGCCCGGCAAGGTGCCCTTCCCGGTCCTGCATGTGGACACCGGGCACAACTTCCCCGAGGTCATCGAGTTCCGCGACCGCACGGTGGAGCGTCTGGGCCTCAAGCTCGTCGTCGGCTCCGTCCAGGAGTTCATCGACTCCGGCGAGCTGGCCGAACGCGCCGACGGCACCCGCAACCCGCTGCAGACCGTCCCGCTGCTGGATGCGATCCAGCGCAACAAGTTCGACGCCGTCTTCGGCGGCGGCCGCCGCGACGAGGACAAGGCCCGCGCCAAGGAGCGGATCCTGAGCCTGCGCGACGAGTTCGGCCAGTGGGACCCCCGCAACCAGCGCCCCGAATTGTGGAACCTGTACAACGGCCGGCACACCGTGGGCCAGCACGTCCGGGCCTTCCCGATCAGCAACTGGACCGAACTGGACGTGTGGCGCTACATCGAGCGCGAAAACATCGAGCTGCCGGGCCTCTACTACGCCCACGAGCGCGAGGTCTTCGCCCGCGACGGCATGTGGCGCGCGGTCGGCGAGGTCTCCCAGCCGCGCGACCACGAGGAAGTCATCACCAAGACAGTCCGGTACAGGACCGTCGGTGACATGTCCTGCACCGGCGCCGTGGAATCGGCCGCCGCCACCGTGCGCGACGTCGTCATTGAAGTTGCCGCCTCCACCATCACCGAACGTGGCGCCACCCGGGCCGATGACCGCATCTCCGAGGCCGCCATGGAAGACCGCAAGAAGGACGGCTATTTCTAATGAGCACGGAAACTTTCCTCGCGGGCCCGGACCTGGCGTCCGCGGCGCTGCCCACCACGCTGTTCCGTTTCGCCACCGCAGGCTCCGTCGATGACGGCAAGTCCACCCTCGTGGGCCGGCTCCTGCACGACTCCAAGGCGATCCTCGCCGACCAGCTCGACGCGGTCGCCCGCACCTCCGCGGACCGCGGCTTTGGGGGTTCGGCTGGCGGGATCGACCTCGCCCTGCTGACCGACGGCCTGCGCGCCGAGCGCGAGCAGGGCATCACCATCGACGTCGCCTACCGCTACTTCGCCACTGACCGCCGCAGCTTCATCCTCGCGGACTGCCCCGGGCACGTGCAGTACACCAAGAACACGGTGACCGGCGCGTCCACGGCGGACGCCGTCGTCGTGCTCATCGACGCCCGCAAGGGGGTCCTGGAGCAGACCCGCCGGCACCTGTCCGTGCTGCAGCTGCTGCGCGTTGCACATGTCATTGTGGCCGTGAACAAAATCGACCTCGTGGAGTTCAGCGAGGACGTGTTCCGCGCGATCGAGGCGGACGTCCAGCAGGTCGGCCGCGAGCTCGGGCTTGGTTCCGACGGGGTTGCCGACCTCCTGGTCATCCCCGTGTCCGCGCTCGACGGCGACAACGTCGTCGACCGCTCGGACCGCACCCCCTGGTACGACGGGCCGGCCCTGCTGGAAGTCCTGGAGACCCTGCCGGCCGCCGACGAACTCGAAAGCCACCTCGAGAGCTTCCGCTTCCCGGTCCAGCTGGTGGTCCGGCCACAGGGTGCGCTGGCCCCCGACGCCGTCGCCGGCGGCCTGGATCCGGAGGCGTACCGCGACTACCGTGCCTACGCCGGCCAGATCACCGAAGGTTCCGTGAAGCTTGGGGACCAGGTCAGCGTCCTGACGCCGGGCCAGGCACCGCGCACCACCACGGTCACCGGGATCGACTTCGCCGGCCGTGAGCTCGCCGAGGCGGCTGCCCCGCAGTCCGTGGCACTGCGCCTGGCGGATGAGTTCGACGTCGCCCGCGGTGACACGATTGCGGCGGCCGGGACCGTGCGCGAGGCCTCGGCAGACGTGTATGCCGCGCTGTGCTGGCTCTCGCCCAAGCCGCTCCGGGAAGGCGCCAAGGTGCTGGTCAAGCACGGCACCCGCACGGTCCAGGCCCTGGTCCGGAACGTGACGGGCAAGCTGGACCTCGCCAGTTTCCAGCTGGAACCGACCACCACGCTGGAGCTGAACGACATCGGGCACGCGCAGCTTCGGCTCGCCGCTCCGCTCCCCCTGGAGAACTACCTGCACCACCGCCGCACCGGGGCGTTCCTCGTGATCGACCCGCTCGACGGCAACACCCTTGCCGCCGGCCTGGTCAACGACCACCCCGGCGACCACGAAGACGAGCGCTACTCGATCTAGGTCTTCTGTTACACGGGCGCAGCCTGTTTCCCGGCCCGCCGCCATATGCCGCGGGCCTGGAAACAGGCTGCCGTCTTTTGAGGCCGAATATGACGCCGCATGAACCCGCGTGACCCCCGGTTTCCGGACCGTTGAACCGCGTTTATGACACTCCCTATGGTGAATGAATGAAGACAACGGAACGGATCCACGGCTCCCCCCGCAGGAACCTCCAGGGGCGATGTCGCCGGCGCTGACCACCACGCCCGGCAATTCCGCACGCACCCCAGAACAGGACTTCACCCATGTCACGCACCCCCGAAAAACCCGCGCCCGGCACGCAGCCCGGCACCACCCGGATCGTCGCCGGCGAGACCGGTAAACCCAAACGCAAGCGGACTCTTGAGATCGCGCTGGCCGCAGGGCTTGTGCTGCTGATCGGCGCCGGTGCGGCCGTGGCCTCCACGCTGTCCCGCGGTCCGGAAACCGCCTCGGCGGCCGTGGCGGGCACGAGCCCGGCTGCGGAGCTGCGGTTGGGCTATTTCGGCAACATCACCCACGCCCCGGCCCTGGTCGGGGTGAACAAGGGGTTCATCGCCAAGGAACTCGGCCAGACCAAGCTGACCACGCAGGTCTTCAATGCCGGCCCGGCCGCGATCGAGGCCCTGAACGCCGGCGCGATCGACGCGACCTACATCGGCCCGAACCCGGCGATCAACTCCTACGTCAAGAGCGGCGGTGCATCGGTCAGCATCATCGCCGGTGCCGCGTCCGGCGGGGCGCAGCTGGTGGTGAAGCCCGGGATCAACTCGGCGGCGGACCTGAGGGGCAAGACGCTCGCGTCCCCGCAGCTGGGCGGCACCCAGGACGTGGCGCTGCGGGCGTGGCTGGGCAAGCAGGGGTTCAAGACCTCCACCGACGGCGGCGGGGACGTCGCGATCAACCCGACCGAGAACGCCCAGACCCTGAAGCTGTTCCAGGACGGCAAGCTCGACGGTGCGTGGCTCCCGGAGCCCTGGGCCTCCCGCCTGGTGCTGCAGGCCGGTGCGAAGGTCCTGGTCGATGAGAAGGATCTGTGGGACAAAGGCGAGTTCGTCACCACGGTGCTGATTGTGAACAAGAAGTTCGCCGCGGAGCACCCGGCCACGGTGCAGGCGCTGCTGAAGGGCCATGTGGAATCCGTGGACTGGCTCAACGCGGCCCCGGCGGGCGAGAAGGCCACGGTCCTCAATGCCGCGCTCAAGGCCGCGGCCGGCTCGGCGCTGCCGGCGGACGTGATCGACCGGTCCCTGAAGAACATTGTCTTCACGATCGACCCGCTGGCCGGGACGTACAAGAAGCTGCTCCAGGATGGTGTCGACGCCGGCACCACCAAGCAGGCCGACATCAGCGGCATCTTCGACCTCACTGCCCTCAACGCCGTCGCCGGCAAGAAGATCTCCGCCCAAGGACTCGGCAAGGACTAGCTCCTTGGCCTCCAGCAATCCGCCACAACAGTAAGGACCTGACCATGCCAGTCGTACTGGAAAACCTGGGCAAGCGCTTCGGCGACGGCGCCCCGGTGCTGGACGACGTCAACGCCACCATCGCGCAGGGCGAGTTCGTCGCCCTGCTCGGTGCCTCCGGCTGCGGCAAGTCCACCCTGCTCAACATCATGGCGGGACTGGAGGCCCCGACGTCGGGCGCCTTGGAGGTGCCCAGCGACGGCGCCGCCTTCATGTTCCAGGACGCGGCGCTTTTTCCCTGGCTGACGGCCCGGGAAAACATCGAGCTGGCCCTGAAACTGCGCGGCGTCGGGAAGGCCGAGCGCCGCGTCCGCGCCGGGGAGCTGCTGGACCTGGTGCACCTGGGCGGCGCGGGGGACAAACGTCCGCACGAACTCTCCGGCGGGATGCGCCAGCGTGTGGCCCTGGCCCGTTCCCTGGCCCAGGACCGGCAGCTGCTGCTCATGGACGAGCCGTTCGCGGCGCTGGATGCGATTACGCGCGACCTGCTCCACGACGAGCTGGAACGCATCTGGAAGGAAACCGGCCGCACCATCGTCTTCGTCACGCACAACGTCCGCGAGGCCGTCCGGCTGGGCCAGCGCGTGCTGCTGCTCTCCTCCCGGCCCGGCCGCGTGGTGGAGGAATGGCACGTCACCGAAGAACACCGAACCGACGCCGGTCTGGCCGGCCAGCTCACCGGCGTCATCACCGCCCGGCTACGCGAGGAGATCCGCCGCCATGCCAAGTAAGTTCCTTTGGAGCTCCACGCCCGATGCCGCCCCCGCCCCTTCGCCGGACCGCTTTCGTCCTGCGGACGAAGCGGCCGGCTCCGACAGCGGCAACGGCCTTCCCAACGCTCGCAAGCTCGCGTCGGGTCCCTCGGCCGATGCCTTGGATGCCACTCCCGGGGCGGCACCGGGCGCGAAGCCCGGCGCCGCGTCGGTCACAGCGGCCCTGACCCGCTCCTCCAGCGGCAAGGAAGACCTGCGCGAGCTCGAAGCGGGCCTGGATTCCCTCCAGTCCGACTCCATCCGTAAGGCCCGCATCGACTGGAGCAGGATTCTGCTGCCGGTCGCTGCCCTCGCGGTGCTCGTCATCCTCTGGCAGCTGTACGTGTCGCTGGGCTTCAAGCGTCGGGACATCGTGCCCGGCCCGATGGACGTCATCAGCCAGATTGGAACCCTGTGGAGCGAGGGCAAGCTGCAGGAGGCCGTCTGGACGTCGCTGCAGCGCGGCGTCGTGGGCTTCCTGATCAGCGTGGTCATCGCGACGCCGGTGGGGCTCCTGCTGGCGCAGGTGGCACCGTTGCGGCGCGCATTCGGCCCGCTGATCTCCGGGTTGCAGGTGCTGCCGTCCGTGGCTTGGGTGCCCGCGGCCATCCTCTGGTTCGGCCTCACCGACGCCACGGTGTATTTCGTGGTGTTCATGGGTGCCATCCCTTCGATCATCAATGGCCTGATCTCCGGCGTGGACCAGATTCCGCCGCAGTACCGCAGCGTCGGAAAGGTCCTGGGTGCGTCGCGGCTCCAACTTGCCCTGCAGATCATCCTGCCGGCCGCCCTGCCCGGATACCTCAGCGGCCTCAAACAGGGCTGGGCGTTCTCCTGGCGCTCGCTCATGGCGGCGGAAATCATCGCCGTCGGCGGCACCATCGGCTTCGGGTTGGGCTCCATGCTGGATCAGGGCCGCGTCCTGTCCGACATGACCATCGTGATGTCCGCCATCCTGCTGATCCTCGCCGTCGGCATCCTGATCGAACTGCTTGTCTTCGCCCCGATCGAAAAGCGGCTGCTCCGCCGCCGGGGCCTCCTCGCCGGCAGCACCCGCTAGGCGCAGCACCCGGCAGCATGCCTGCCTCGACGTCACCCCTTGCACAGCAACGCGGGGTCACTTGCGGCCCATATTCCAGGAATTATGGGCCGCGAGTGACCCCGCGTTGCTTTTGCCATGACTCCTTGCAGGGGCACGGGCACAGGCCTACACTCACGCCTAGAGGCCGGGTTCCGGCCCATTCCAAGACTGATTCCAAGACTGATTCCAAGTCTGAATCCTAGGAGGTCGCTGTGGCAGCAAAATTTGGCGTGCTGGCCCTGGTCGAAGCCAAGCCGGGGAAGGAACAGGATGTCTGGGACTTCCTCAACGGGGGCCGCGAGATCGTGCTCAACGAACCCGGAACCCGGACTTGGTACGCCTTCCGGGTCAACGAGAACACCTTCGGCATCTTCGACACCTTCGATTCCGAGGAGGACCGCCAGGCCCACCTCAACGGAGCCATTCCGGCCGCCCTCGGTGAACACGGCCCGTCGCTGCTCGCCAAGGACCCGGACATCAAGCTGATCGAACTCATCGCCGTGAAATAGGGCTCCACCGGGCTCCGCCGTCCTTCGTCGGGGCGTGCCACTATGTGACGCGGCGTTACCTTGCGTGAACTGGTGTTTCCGTACCGTTGTTCCGCAATGTGACGCCGCCCTATCGTCGATGCATGGCAATTCAGGACATTTACCCCACGGCGCTGCGCCTTCTTGGCCGTCCCGTACTGGTGGTTGGCGGCGGACCCGTAGCCGCGCGGCGCGCCAAGGGACTGCTCGACGCCGGAGCCCGCGTCACGGTGGTGGCCCCCGTTGCCTCCGCGCCGCTCCAGGATCTTGTCGGCGCCGGCCTCCTGAGCTGGGAGCCCCGGGCGTACCGCTCGGCCGACGTCGACGGCGTCTGGTTCGTCCAGACCGCCACCGGTGACGCCGCCGTGGACGCGCAGGTCTCCGCCGACGCCGAGGCGCAGCGCATCTGGTGCGTCAATGCCTCCGACCACGAATCCTCCGCAGCCTGGACGCCCGCCGTCGCCGTCGTGGACGACGTCAAGATCGCCGTCAATGCCGGGGGAGACCCGCGCCGCGCCATGGCCCTGCGCGACGCCGTCGCCACCGCCCTGGAAACCGGAGACCTCCCGCTGCGCCGCCAGCGGGCGCGGGCCGGTTCAACAGACGGCGCCGTGGCCCTCGTGGGCGGCGGGCCCGGCGACACCGGACTCATCACCGTCCGCGGCCGCCGGCTCCTGGGCCAGGCCGATGTCGTGGTCGCGGACCGCCTCGGCCCCCGCGAGCTCCTGGCCGAACTCGCCCCCGACGTCCGCGTGATCGAGGTTGGCAAGACTCCGGGCCACCACCCGGTCCCGCAGGCCGAAATCAATCGAATCCTGGTTGACGAGGCCCGGCAGGGCCACCGCGTGGTCCGGCTCAAAGGCGGCGACCCGTACGTCCTGGGCCGCGGCGGCGAGGAAGCCGAGTTCTGCCGGCGGCACGGCGTGGACGTTGAAGTGGTCCCGGGCGTCACCTCCGCCATATCCGTCCCGGCCGCCGCCGGCATCCCCGTCACGCACCGCGGGCTGGCCAAGGGCTTCAGCGTGGTCACCGGCCACGAGGAGCTCTCCGAGGTCCCGGCCCGCGCCGACCACACCGTGATCCTGCTCATGGGCGTGGGCCAGCTCCGCGATTCCGCGGATTCCCTTGCCCGTGCCGGTTTGCCAGCAGGCACGCCGGTTGGCATCGTAGAGAATGGCTACCTGCCCGACCAGCGGGTGACCATCGGGACGCTCGGGACCATCGCGGACCAGGCCGAGGCGGCCGGCGTCGCGAGCCCCGCCGTGATCGTGATCGGCGACGTCGTCCGCGTCAGCCCGTTCGCGCCGTCGCACTTCAAGACCGCGGACTACAGCACCACCACCCCGAACACCCCGCGCACCGCCCGCACCGTCAAGACCCGAGTACTGACCCCCTAAACCCCGTCGATTGCTCCATAACCGCCGTTATCAAGCCTCAAAAGGGCAGCTATGGAGCAACGGATGCAGAAGAAAAAGGAACACAGCCGTGTCAACTAGCACCACCGTAGGAACCGCCGCCCGCCCGCTGCGCGTCGCCGTCGTCGGCTCCGGCCCCGCTGGCGTCTACGCCGCGGACATCCTGACCAAGAGCGAGGCCGTCAAGAGCGGCGAACTCACCGTCAGCATCGACCTCTTCGACCGCTACCCGGCACCCTACGGCCTGATCCGCTACGGCGTGGCCCCCGATCATCCCCGCATCAAGGGAATCGTCAACGCCCTGCACAAGGTCCTGGACCGCGGCGACATCCGGTTCTTCGGCAACGTGGACTACGGCACGGACCTGTCCATCGATGACCTCCGCACCCACTACGACGCCGTCATCTTCGCCACCGGCGCCATCAAGGACGCGGACCTGAACATCCCCGGCATCGAGCTGGAGGGCTCGTACGGCGGCGCCGACTTCGTCTCCTGGTACGACGGCCACCCGGACGTGTCCCGCGAATGGCCGCTCGAGGCCAAGGAAGTCGCCGTGATCGGCAACGGCAACGTGGCCCTGGACGTGGCCCGCATGCTCTCCAAGCACGCCGACGACCTCCTGGTCTCCGAAATCCCGGATAACGTCTACGCCGGGCTGAAGGCCTCGCCCGTCACCGACGTGCACGTCTTCGGCCGCCGCGGCCCGGCACAGGTGAAGTTCACCCCGCTGGAGCTGCGCGAGCTCTCGCACTCCAAGGACGTGGACATCGTCCTCTACGCCGAGGACTTTGAGTTCGACGCCGAGTCCGACCGGCAGATCCAGAGCAACAACCAGACCAAGACCATGGTGGGCACGCTCACCAACTGGATCGCCGAACAGCCGGAGGACCTCTCCGAGCTCAAGGCGTCCCGCCGCCTGCACCTGCACTTCCTGCACAGCCCGGTGGAGGTTTACGACGACGCCGAGGCTCCCGGCCGCGTCGCCGGCATCAAGTTTGAGCGTACCGAACTGGACGGCACGGGCAACGCCCGCGGCACCGGCGAGTTTGTCGACTACCCGGTCCAGGCCGTGTACCGCGCCATCGGCTACTTCGGTTCCGCGCTGCCCGAGGTCGAGTTCGACCACAGCAAGGGCGTCGTGCCGAACGACGGCGGCCGCGTCCTGGATGCCGCCGGCACCCACGTGCCGGGGATTTACGCGACCGGCTGGATCAAGCGCGGGCCGGTGGGCCTGATCGGCCACACCAAGGGCGACGCGCTGGAAACCGTGACCTACCTGCTCGAAGACCGCGACAACCTGCCGCTGGCCGCAGCACCGGCCCCGGAAGCCGTCGTCGAACTCCTGGAGCGCCGCGGCGTGGAGTACACCAGCTGGGAAGGCTGGCTGGCGCTCGACGCCCACGAGCGTGGCCTGGGCGACGCGGCGACGGCGGCCGGCGCATCGCACGGCGTTGAGGTTGCCCGTGAACGCATCAAGGTGGTCCCTCGCGAGGACATGGTGGAAATTTCCCGCGGCGCCGCCGTCGAGGTCTAGCCTCCACCCGCAGAGCAACGCGGGGTCACGTCTCGCCCATCCCGTAGGGAATTATGGGCGCGACGTGACCCCGCGTTGTCTGATGTGTGGGAGATCCCGGCGGGTAGTCAGTAGGCTTACCGTCATGGATGAACACGTTTCGCCCAGGGTCGGCCAATGAGGCTCCGCCACAGCAACGCGTCCGGCCGCGGATACCGCCGGGTCCCCGCCGGGACAGGTTTCAGCTACAAGGACCTGGACGGCTCCACGCTTCCGGCCGGCCCGGTGCGGGACCGGCTGGAACATATCGGCATTCCGCCGGCCTGGACCGACGTCTGGATTGCCCCGTACGACAACGGGCACATCCAGGCGACGGGACTCGACGCCGTCGGACGCCGGCAGTATATCTACCATCCAAGCTGGCGGGAGAAAAAGGACCGGCTCAAATTTGACCGCGCCCTCCAGCTCGCCGAAACGCTCCCGACAGCACGCCGCCGGGTCACGATGGACCTGCGCTCGGAGGGGCTCACCCGGGAACGGGTGCTGGCGGCCGCGTTCCGGATGCTGGACAGCGGCTCGCTCCGGGTGGGCTCGGAGCGGTACACCAACGAGAACGGCAGCCACGGCCTGGCCACCCTGCTGTGCGCCCACGTCCGCGTGCACAAGGACGAGCTGAGGCTCAGTTTCCCCGCCAAGAGCGGCAAGACGTGGGAATCGCGGATCGACGACGTCGACCTCGCCGCCGTGGTGCGCCAGCTCAAGCGGCGCGGCGGCAACGCCCGGCTGCTGGCCTACAAGGTCGGCAGCCGCTGGCACCCGGTGTCCAGCCCGGACATCAACGAGTACGTCAAGGAGCGCACGGGGGAGGATTTCACGGCCAAGGACTTCCGTACCCTGCGGGGAACTGTGGCGGCGGCCGTCAGCCTCGCGCGGAGCGGTCCTCAGGCACAGGCCTCCGCCCGCAAACGTGCGGTGAGCCGGGCCATGGTCGATGCCTCCGAGGTCCTGGGCAACACGCCGTCGATCGCCCGCAAAAGCTACGTGGACCCCCGGCTGCTGGACCATTTCTCCTCCGGGGAGACCATCGACCCCAGACGGCTGGAATCCGCCGAATCCGAGCTCCGGGCACTGCTGTACCAGGAAGGTGACGTGGTCGCCTTGTCCGGCCGGGATGCCTGATAGTTGTCAGAACATCCCGTTGATGAACCCGATGATGATCGCCGTCCACCAGCAGGCCTGCGAGATGACCAGGCACAACATCATGTGGATCCGCTGCCCGACGGTCAGGTCCGCGAACGACGCATCGGAAGGCATCCGCGCCAGCCGCCGCATGAGCGGGATGAGCATGATCCCGTTCAGGCTGAGCACAAGGACGGCTGCGAGCTTGACGTCTGTCATCGGGTTGGTCAAGTGTGGGTTCAGGAACACCCCGGTGGCCAGCATGCCGGCGAGGCCACCCCAGATCAGCGGTGTGGCCGCACCGTCGAGCCGGATGATCTCGGCCAGCTTGCGTCGGCCGATGAGCCACAGGAAGCCGTGCCAGTCCACCAGGATGATGGCGCCAAAGGCCACCACGAGGGACAGTACGTGCAGAACGACGGCGACGTTGTGGGCAAAGGTGTCCACGTGGACTGCCGTGGACAGCGTGACGGACAGTAACCACGCGACGGCCGCCGCTGCGCACAGGACGACGACGAGGCGCCTCGTGGACCGCTCGGATTCGCGGCGCCTTCTGATGGTGCGTCTGCTGACTGGGACATAGCTCATGGCTCACCTCGGAGAACCCGCCCCCGGACGAGCATGACGAAAGGTTCCGGGGATAGCTCACACGATATCCCCAATGCTCGTCCGGCAACAAGGACGGGACATGGCATCAGCCCCGGGGTTGGGGCGGGGGACTATCAAGTTTTTGCTAAGTGTGCTTACCATAACCGGGATGTGGCCTTCGGTTGGCCGCCGCGATTCCGGGTTCGAAATACAGACGATAGGAAGCTCACCATGGCAGGTAATCTTGTTGCCCGATCCATTCACGACCTCACGGCAGGCGCCTGGTTCGGTGGTTCGCTGATGGGCGCCATTGGGCTAAATGGTGCCACGGCGGAAGCCAAGGACCCCGCGGAACGTACCCGGCTGTCGAGTCTGGGCTGGAAGAAGTGGGCCCCGTTCCAGGCGGCCGCATTTGGCGCGCACTTCCTTTCCGGCCTCGCCATCCTGTGGGAGAACAAGGGCCGGATGGCCAAGCAGGACGGCGTCACGCGGCTGACGGTCTACAAGTCCATCGTCACCCTCGCAGGCGCCGCCGTGACGCTGTACGCCGGGCTGCAGGGCGCCAAGGTGGAGAAGCTGGCCGCCGAAGGCGCCAAGGGTGCCACCGAGCCGAAGCCGGAAGCCTCGGAGGAACTCCGTTCCGCGCAGCAGCAGTTGAAGATCCTGCAGTGGGCCATCCCGGTGTTCGCCGGCTGGGTGATTATCCTCGGCGCCAAGCACGGCGAAATGCAGCGCCCGAAGAACGTGTTCAAGGGCCTCGCCCGCTAGCGGCACGTCCAAGACCACCGCACGCGCTGAGGGCCGGAACGTCGCGTTCCGGCCCTCAGCAGTTGCCGTATCAGTCGCCCTCAGCAGTCGCACGCCTACCCAGGAATCGGCCGTCTACGCAGGAACGGCCGGGGCCGCGCCCTTGGCGTGAGCGCCTGCATGCCTGACCCGCAGGACCAGTTTGAAGAGTTCGCCGAGAAGCAGCAGCACTGCCGCCGGAACCAGGCAGGCCACCCACTGCTGGCCGGTGAGCGGGACGGTGCCGAACAGGTCCTGCAGCACCCGCATCTGGGTAATCAGCATGGATCCGATGAAGGCCCATGCGAAGGCCCAAAGCAGTTTCGGGTTGGATATGGTGGACGGCCCGAAGGCACTCTCCGTGGGGTAGCGCAGGTTGAGGGCGACGGCGATATTCATCAACCCGAGACCCACAATGGCCATGCTCTGGCCGATCTCGAGCGAGCCGTAGGAGATCTTGCCGATCTGCACGAGGATCAGCGTCGCGGCCGCCATGAACAGCCCGACGACGAACAGCCGCACCATCATCGACCGGACGATGATCGGCTGATTGAAGGGCCGCGGCTTGCGGTTCATGATGCCCGGCGTCGCGAGGTCCAGTCCCATCACCGCGCCAATCGGGGCGACGATTGCCATGTGGATCCACAGCACCTGGGCCGGGCTGAGCAGCGCTGTACCGGCAATCGCGAAGGCGGAGGATCCGATGAACGCCAGAATAAACATAAACAGGTTGGCGACCTGGATCCGGATGAATTTCTGCAGGTTGTCGTACACCAGCCGGCCCTCTTCGACCGCCGCCACGATGGTGGCAAAATTGTCGTCGGCCAGGATCATCTTGGCCGCGCCCTTGGCGACGTCGGTGCCCGTGATGCCCATTGCGATCCCGATGTCGGCCGCCGCGATCGCCGGGGCATCGTTGACGCCGTCGCCGGTCATGGCAACGACGTGGCCCTTGCGCTTGAGCACCTCGACCAGCCGGACTTTGTGTTCGGGAGCTACCCGGGCGATCACGCCGATCCCGTCCACCTGGTTGTCGGCCTCCGCATCACTCATAGCGGCGAACTCGGCACCTGTCACCGCACGGCCCCTGATGCCGAGTTCATCGGCGATCGCCGCCGCCGTTATGGCGTGGTCGCCGGTGATCATCCGGACCCGGATGCCGGCGTGCTTTGCCTTCGCGATGGCGGCCACCGCCTCGGCGCGCGGCGGGTCGACCTCGCCGATCAGCGCCGTAATCTCCAAGTCCTGCATGAGCGCCATGAGGTCGCCCGAGGGGTCGAACGTCGCCGGATCGAACTCGCGCTGCGCCAGGGCGAGCACCCGACGGCCCTGGCTGGCGATGCGCTCGTTCTCGGCGAGCACTTTCCCGCGCATCTCTTCGGTAAGGGACTCGGACCGGTCGCCGGGCATCCGCGCGAACGATGACCTGTTGAGCAGGACATCGGGTGCCCCCTTCACGTAGGCCCGGATCACGGGCCTGCCGTCGGCGCCGGGCATCCGGTGGAAGGTGGCCATGAACTTGTAGTCGGAGTCGAAGGGGACCGACGCGACGCGCGGGTTGTTGCGGCGGAATTCCCGGACGTCGACACCGCCCTTTTGCGCGAGCACGTACAGCGCCGCCTCGGTGGGGTCCCCGACCACTTCGCCGTCGTTGATGTCGGAGTCGTTGCACAGGGCGCAGGAGTACATGACGTAGTCCAGGCTCCGCTCGGCGTCGCCGGTGGTCCGCTGGACCTGACCGTCGAAGCTGTAGCCCTCGCCACTCACGGTGTAGTGGTGCTGCACTGTGGTGATCTCCCGCACCGTCATCTGGTTCAGGGTCAGGGTGCCCGTCTTGTCCGAATTGATCGCCGACGTCGAGCCCAGCGTCTCAACCGCGGGCAGGACCTTCATGATGGCGTTCTTCTTGGCCATGTTGACCGAACCGACAGACAGGATCGTCGTGACGACTGCGGGCAGCGCATCCGGGATCGAGCCGACGGCCAGCGCCACGCCGATCCCGAAGAGCACCGCAAAGGATTCGCCCGCGGCCAGGCCCATGATGACGATTGCGACGAAGGCGAAGAGGGCCGCGATGATGATGAAGATGGTGAGCCGGTCCACCTGCTTGGTGAGGGGGGTCTTTTCCACTTTCTGCCCGGACAGCATGTTGGCGATGTGGCCAACCTCTGAGCCCATCCCCGTGGTGGTAACGAGGATCTCGCCGTGGCCCCGGGTCACGTTCGTGTTCATGAACGCCATGTTGAGGCGGTCACCGATGCCGACATCGTGCCGGGTGATGGCCCCCGTGTCCTTCTCGACTGCGACGCTCTCGCCGGTCAGGGCGCCTTCCTCGATCTGCAAGGTCGCCGCCAGGATGATTCGGCCGTCGGCGGGGACGCGGTCCCCGGCATCGACCACCACGATGTCCCCGGGCACGATCTCCTCGGCGGGGAGCTCCACAACATCACCGTCGCGGCGCACCTTGGCCATCGCCTTCATCATCTGGCCAAGGGAGGCGGCCGCTTCCTCGGCTTTGCCTTCCTGGTGGTATCCCAGCCAGGCGTTGAACAACGTCAGCAGGGCGAGCCCGATTGCTGTTCCGTATTCCGCGATCAGCAGGCTGACCAGCGCGGCGACCACCAGCACAATTTGCATGTAGTCCCGGTAGTGCTTGAAGAACCGTTTCCACACCGGCTCCGGCTTCGCGGCGGCCAGGGCGTTCGGTCCGTACTCCTCCAGCCTCTCCTGCGCCTCGGCTGTGCTCAGGCCGCGGGCCGGGTCCACCCGCAGCTCGGTTGCAACGTCCGCGGGCGCCAGCGCGTACCACGTCGCCTCCGCCTCGGCGGGGGCCAAGCCGGCTGCGGCTCCGGAATTGTCATTCATGACTTTCTCCTCATCGCCGGGGCGCTGCTCAGAACGGGGTCGGGATGTGCCGCACCGCCAGGGTCGGCTCCCGGTAGTCGCCGGCCTTCTGACGCTTCGGGAGCTCGACGTCGAGCCCGGGGAACGGCTCATAGGGCACCTGGCTGAGCAGGTGGCTGATGATGTTGAGCCGCCCGCGCTTCTTGACCTCGTTATTCACGACGTACCACGGTGCCCAGGCGGTGTCTGTTGCCTCGAACATGGCGTCCCTGGCCCGGGAGTAGTCGTACCAGCGGCTGTAGGACAACATATCCATGGGGGACAGCTTCCATGTCTTGCGGGGATCGTCCATGCGGCTCTCAAGCCGCCGGGTCTGCTCGTCCGCACTGACCTCGAGCCAGTACTTGAGCAGGATCATTCCGGAGTCGACCATCGCCTTTTCCACCAGCGGGGTCATGTTCAGGAACCTCTCGGTCTGCTCCGGGGTGCAAAAGCCCATCACACGCTCCACGCCCGCCCGGTTGTACCAGCTGCGGTCGAAGATGACCACCTCGCCGGCCGCGGGAAAGTGCGACATATACCGCTGCAGGTACATCTGGGACTTTTCCCGCTCTGTCGGGGTGGGGAGCGCCACCACCCGGAACACCCGGGGGCTCACCCGCTCGACGATTCGTTTGATGGTGCCGCCCTTGCCGGCCGTATCGCGGCCCTCAAACACGATGCAGATCTTGGCGCCGGTGGACTTCACCCACTCCTGCAGGGCCACCAACTCGCCTTGCAGGACGGCCATCTCCGCCTCATATTCCTTGCGGCGCATTTTTGTTGTGGTTTGCTCGTCCTGCCCCGATTTTTCGCCGGCGCTCTTCTTTTTCTTCTTCTTGCCCACCATCGACCTCCTCGCCGAGTCCTTGCTGGGGCGAATCAAGGTGCCGCACTGCGAGATCCGGTGAGTCCGGCACAGTAGTCCGGGTAGTGTGCGGAAGAGCACGTGCACCAATCGCGTGAACGCTCGCGCAGCGTCCTGCAACTTTCAGTGTTGACCCTGGCCAGGGCAGGGTCTACGGCACTAAGACCCTATTGAGCTGGACCTGAACACGACGGGACGGCCCGGCGTGGGCAGCGATGCACTCGGAGCAGCACAAAGGCCCCCGGGGGAACGGAAGTCCCTCCCCGGAGGCCCTTGGCCTGCCGGGCCCCCGCTGCTGGGCGCGGGGGCACAGGCTGAGACAGAGCATTGTCCCGGCACCTTCGGAAAACCCTCGGGAACTATTCCTGCAGCCACTCCGCGCAGGAGTTCAGGTTCCGGGTGACGCTCTCGACGGCGGCCGCCTCATCACGTGCGGCAATAGCGTCCACCAGTTCGTCGTGGCCCTCATGCGGCAGTCCATTGAAACCGGCCCGCCGCTGCTGCCGGAGCAGATCATTGTGGAAGACGACACCGAAACTGACATATAGCTCGTGCAGGAGCGGGTTGGCGGAGGCCTGGGCCACCCGCACATGGAAGTCCCAATCGGCGCGGGCCCACGCCGGATAATCTTCGGCCAGCCAGGCGGCCCGGCGTTTGTCGAGAAATGCGCGCAGGGCGGCGACGTCGTCGGCCGTGGCGTGGCGTGCGGCAAGCCGGGCGGCTTGGGTGTCCAGCCCGACGCGGACCTCCAGGATGTGTCCCTGGGAGTGGTCCGCGTACATCCGCTGGGTGGCCCCCGCGATCTCACTGGTGGCGCGCACGTAAGTGCCGTCCCCGCGGCGGACTTCAAGCATGCCGCTGTGGGCGAGCGCCTTGATGGCCTCGCGCAGGGTGCCGCGGGAGACGCCGAACGCGGCCATCAGTTCCGGTTCGGCCGGAATGCGCTGCTGCAGCGGCCACTCGCCCGAGTGGATCAGCGCCCGCAGCTTGGCAGTGATTTCCTCCGCCAACGGAGGCCGGTGCGAAGAAGTGAGTGTCATCGCCGGATTCCTTCCAATGGGTGCGAAGCCGTGTGCGGGGCAGCAGGCGGGAGTTTCGCCGGCCGTTGCTCTGTGGGCCGGCCCGTCAGCAGGTGGCCCACGGCGATCTGGCCCAGGGCCACTGCCAGCAGGAGCGCCAACGGCAGAGTCCAGGAGTTGGTGGCACTGTGCAGCAGGCCCATGCCGAACGGTCCGAGGGTCGCCAGCAGGTACCCGGCGGACTGGGCCACGGTGGAGAGCGCGGTGGTCTCGGCCGTGGTGCGGCCGCTGCGGCTGATCATCACCATGACCAGCGGGAAGATCCCGAGCCCGAAGCCCAGCAGCACCGCGGTTAGGGGAGCCCAGGAAGCGGGGAGGACCAGCATGGCCAGGACGCCGAACGCCATTGTCACCGTGGCCAGGTAGAACGAGGTCCGCAGCATCCGGGGGCGCGAGCCGATGGCGACCAGCACCATGCCGGCAGGGACGGAGACGAGCTGCATGAGCCCGAACATCAGCCCGCTGTCGGACGCGGAGAGCCCGGTCGTGGCCAGCATGTACGGGAACCAGCTGAGGACGGCATAGGCCAGGAGCGCCTGCACCGTGAAGCCGAGGGTGATCAGCGCGCCGGTGCGGGTCCGCAGCAGGGGCCACGGGGAAACCCGGGCTGCCTTGACAGGGGACGCGTTGCGGTGGGCGTGCACCGCGATCGGGAGGAAGCCGAGGCAGGCGCACAGGGCCAGGATGCCGATGGACCCGACGCCCGCGGATGGCGAGCCAAGGGCCTGCGCCACCGGCACGATCAGCACGGCGGTGACAGTGGCGCCGGTGGTCATGGTCAAGGTATACAGGGCGGTCATGAGCGACGTGCGGTCCGCGAAGTGCACTCTGATGAAGGCGGGCATCGCCACATTGCAGACGGCCAGCCCGGACATTCCCGCCACGGTCCCGGCGAGCAGCATTCCGGTGGATGGGATGCCCCGGAGCAACAGTCCCGCGGCCAGCATCACGAGGGAGAGCAGGATGGCCTTTTCCAGCCCCAGCTGCCGGGTGAGCCAGGACGTGGCCGCCCCGGCTACCGCGAAACACAGGGTGGGGATCGAGGGGAGCAGGGCCGCGATCAGCGGGCCGTACCCGAGGACGGCCTGCAGGTCGTGGAACAGTGCGGCGGAGCCGGTGATGCCGGCGCGGAGGTTCAGGCCGATCAGTACGAGCGCCACGACGCCGGCCACGATCACGCCACGGGGGCGCCGGGTGCCGGGTGGAGCTGTTTGGGGGAGAGCGGAGACCGCCGTGCTGCTAGCCATAACTAAAGGTTAGACGTTTGATGTTTGAGTCTCACCGTTTAGTGGCGAATATCTCCGAAAGAGACAACCCCTAAGAAGCAACGGAGGGCGAGGGTCAGCGCGGGTGCCGGGCGCTGAGCCGCTGGACCGCCAGGGCGAGCCAGAGCTGCACGCGGTCCGGTGTCTGGGCGGGGTCGTAGCCGGTGAGCTCGGTGATCTGCGCCAGCCGGTAGCGGACCGTGTTGCGGTGCAGGGTGAGTTCCTCGGCGACGGCGGCCACCGAGCCGTTGTTGTTGAGGTAGCTTTCCAGGGTGGTCATGAGCTCGGCGCCGTGTGCTGCGTCAAAGGCCCGCAGGGGGTTCAGTGACTCGTTGGCCATGTCCGCCAGTGGAACGTCCTCACTGGCCAGCAGCAGCGAGGTCAGGCTCAGCCGCTCGGGCTCGTTGACCGGCAGGCCGTGGGTGGCCGCATCGCGGGCTTCAAAATAGCTCCACCGCAGGCCGTTCGGCTTGGTGTAGGCACCGCCGATGCCGATCGTGGCATGGATCCCGGCCTCCGCGAGGTGGTCGCTGAGGCGGCGGGCCAGCGCGCTGGCGCCGCTGCCGTCATCGGGCATCACCACCACGAGGTCCTTCCCGACAACGGCGCTGACCGCCGCTTCGAGCGGCTGGGGCAGGGATGAACTTCCGAGCTGCTTGTTGTGGGCCGCCGATTCGGCGAGTAGGACCACGTTCTTGCGGGTGCTGTTGATGCCGACGCCGGCGAGGCGCCGGGTGGCTTCGGAGGTCTCCAACGTCCCGTGGATGACGTCTTCGAGGACCTGGCCGGCCAGCGCCCGCTGGGCCTGGCGCTGCTTGACCATGTTATTGAGTTCGACGCTGATCAGGTTCTGGGCGTAGCCCACAATGCCCGAGTCCTCGAACGGCTGCTTCACCCACAGTGTGCAGGCATCGCGGCGGCCGGTCGGGATGGGGTACGACGCCCAGCCCTCGGCCGTGGGGGCGGGGTGGCCGGGCACGCTGTTGTACAGCTGCGCCGTGAACTGGGTCAGGACGATCTCGGTGCGCAGCATCGACCCCAGATGTTTCAGGAGTTCGGCGAGCCCGCCGCCGGTCAGCAAGGCCCGGGCCAGGATCTGGTGCCCGGCAATGAGCCGCTCGAGCTTGACCAGGTGGTCCGCCGACTGGGCGTCGGCCACGATCTTGCCGATGGCAATGAAGGGTGTCTCGTACGGTACTTCCACCACCGGCAGCCCCCAGCGGTTGGCCTCGGCGATCAGGGCCGGCGGCACGGCGTCGTGCGTCAGGCCGACCCCGAAGCCGATCCCGACGGCCCCGGCCCGCTGGACCTGGCGCACGAAGCGGCGCTGCTCCGCGGCGCTCTTGAGCCGCATGCCCGTGGTCAGGATCAGTTCGCCGCCGTTGAGGAACCGCTGCGGGTCCTCCTGTTCGGTGACGGCCACCCAGAGAATGTCCTGGTGCCAGGTGGTTTCGGCGAGGCCGGCCTTGGTGAGTTTGAGGGACGGCACACCCAGTAGTGCGGCGAGTGAAATGGCCATGGATTCAGGATAGCCGGGTGCTGGTCAAGCGCACTAAAGCATTGCGGGGATGGTGTGCAGGTGCCTATTCCCTGGCTTGCCCCGCTGGCATAGGCTCGTGACCAGCCCCACATCCGTCATTGGCAGTAAGAAAGAGGTTGTACACCGTGGTTCAAACCTTGCAGAACTTCATCAACGGCGAGTTTGTCACCCCCGCCGGCACAGGGATGATGCCCATCGTGAACCCCACCAACGGAGACGTCGTGGCACAGTCGCCGATCTCGGTGCAGGCCGACGTCGACGCCGCCATGGCGGCTGCCAAGAACGCCTTCAAGACCTGGAAGCACACCACGCCCGGGCAGCGCCAGCTTATGCTGCTCAAGCTCGCGGATGCCGTCGAGGCCAACAGCGACGAAATCGTTGAGGCCCAGCACCGCAACACCGGCCAGGTCCGCTCCCTGATCGCCTCGGAGGAAGTCGCCGCCGGCGCCGACCAGCTGCGCTTCTTCGCCGGTGCGGCCCGCATCATGGAAGGCAAGTCCGCCGGCGAGTACTTCGAAGGCCACACCTCCTACGTACGGCGGGAACCGATCGGCGTCGTGGCCCAGGTCGCCCCGTGGAACTACCCGTTCCTCATGGGCATCTGGAAGATCGGCCCCGCCCTGGCCGCCGGCAACACCGTGGTTCTCAAGCCCTCGGACACCACCCCGGAATCCACCCTGGTCCTGGCCCGGCTTGCCGGCGAGATCTTCCCGGCCGGCGTGCTGAACGTGGTCTTGGGCACCGGCGAGACCGGCGCCCTGATGGTGGAGCACAAGGTCCCCGGCCTGGTCTCCATCACCGGCTCCGTCCGCGCCGGCATCGCCGTCGCGTCGGGCGCCGCCAAGGGACTTAAGCGGGCCCACCTGGAACTCGGCGGGAAGGCCCCTGCGGTCGTTTTCGCCGACGCCGACATCAAGAAGAGCGCCGCCGCCATCGCCGAGTTCGCCTTCTTCAACGCCGGCCAGGACTGCACCGCCATCGCCCGCGTCCTGGTCCAGGACTCCGCCTACGACGACCTCGTGGCAGCCCTCGTGGAACACACGAAGACCCTGCGCACCGGCTCGCAGAACGACGAAGACAACTACTTCGGCCCGCTGAACAACGTCAACCACTTCAACACGGTCAAGGCCCTGGTGGAGTCCCTGCCGGAAAACTGCAAAATCGAGACCGGCGGCCATCAGGCGGGGGACAAGGGCTTCTTCTTCGAGCCCACCATCGTCACCGGCGCCAAGCAGAGCGACGACATCGTGCAGAAGGAAGCCTTTGGTCCCGTCATCACGGTGCAGAAGTTCAGCACCGAGGACGAGGCCGTGGAACTGGCGAACGACGTCGACTACGCCCTGGCATCCAGCGTCTGGACCTCGAACCACGGCACGGCCATGCGCCTGAGCCGCGACCTCGATTTCGGCGCCGTCTGGATCAACACCCACATCCTCCTTACCGCCGAAATGCCGCACGGCGGCTTCAAGCAGTCCGGCTACGGCAAGGACCTGTCCATGTACGGCGTCGAGGACTACACCCGCATCAAGCACGTCATGAGTGCGCTCGACGCATAACGCAGATGCATAACGCTGTCTCATAACGCAGTGGCATAACTCAACCTGACGCATAACTCGCGCGCTTCACCGCACGCTTAGAAAGGCTTTCCCATGACCACCACCGCACATGACATCACCTACCGGCTTGAGCAGAAGCGCCGCGTCCAGGCCGACTTCCCGGGCCCCAAGTCCGTTGCCCTGACCGAGCGCCGCAAGGCGGTCGTCGCCGCCGGCGTCGCGTCCAGCGTTCCGGTGTTCGTGGCCGACGCCGACGGCGGCATCATCCATGACGTCGACGGCAACTCCTTCATCGACCTCGGCTCCGGCATTGCTGTGACGAGCGTCGGCGCCTCGGACCCCGCCGTCGTCGGCGCCGTGAAGGAAGCCGTGGAGCACTTCACCCACACGTGCTTCATGGTCACGCCCTACGAAGGCTACGTGGCCGTTGCCGAGCAGCTGAACCGCCTCACCCCGGGCGACCACGAGAAGCGCACCGTGCTCTTCAATTCCGGTGCCGAGGCTGTCGAGAACGCCATCAAGGTGGCCCGTCTGGCGACCGGCCGGGACGCCGTCGTCGCCTTTGACCACGCCTACCACGGCCGCACCAACCTGACCATGGCGCTGACCGCCAAGGCCATGCCGTACAAGACCAACTTCGGCCCGTTTGCGCCCGAGGTCTACCGCATGCCGATGAGCTACCCGTTCCGCGAGGAAAACCCGGAGATCACCGGTGCCGAGGCCGCCAAGCGCGCCATCACCATGATCGAGAAGCAGATCGGCGGCGACCAGGTGGCCGCCATCATCATCGAACCCATCCAGGGCGAGGGCGGCTTCATTGTCCCGGCCGAGGGTTTCCTGCCGGCGCTGGCCGCGTGGGCCAAGGACAAGGGCATCGTCTTCGTCGCCGACGAGGTCCAGTCCGGCTTCTGCCGCACCGGCGAATGGTTCGCCGTGAACCACGAAGGTGTTGTCCCGGACATCCTGACCATGGCCAAGGGCATCGCCGGCGGCATGCCGCTCTCCGCCATCACCGGCCGCGCGGACCTCCTCGACGCCGTCCACCCTGGCGGCCTCGGCGGCACCTACGGCGGCAACCCGGTCGCGTGCGCCGCCGCTCTGGCATCCATCGGCTCGATGGAGCAGTACAACCTCAACGCCCGCGCCAAGCACATCGAGGAGATCGCCCTCGGCAAGCTGCGTGAACTGGCGAGCGAGCAGCCCGTGATCGGCGATGTCCGCGGCCGCGGCGCCATGCTGGCGATCGAGCTCGTCCAGGCCGGTTCCAAGGAACCGAACCCGGAGCTGACCAAGGCCGTCGCCGCGGCCTGCCTCAAGGAGGGTGTCATCATCCTCACCTGCGGCACCTACGGCAACGTCATCCGGCTGCTGCCTCCGCTGGTGATCAGCGACGAGTTGCTGCTGGACGGCCTCGAGGTCCTGGCCGCGGCCATCAAGGCCAACGCCTGAGCCGCTAGCGAACAAGCTGCCGGGAAGGCAATCCTTTCCCGGAGACCGGTCTAGCCGGAAAAACGGAAGAGCCGCGGACACATCATCCGCGGCTCTTCCGCTGTTTAAGCTCCGACTTCCCGTTCACTACTTCCAGGCGGTCGCGTCCAGCTGGATCGCCACGACATACAGGTGCTGGCCCTGCTCGATCTTCTCCACCTCGTAAACGCGTACCTTCGTCTCCGGGACTGTGGACATGGGCCGGCCTACGCCGATCCCGTACGTCAGCACGCCCTCGAAGTCCCCGGCCGGCGCGTAGCTCGTGAGTGCCTTGTAACCGATCGACGGCGCCGGGGCGCTCGTCACCGTGCTGGCCTTGCCGTCCGCGGTGTGCGCCTGGGCGCCGTGGAACGTCACCTCAAGGATGGTTCCCGTTCCCGGCATGTCGATCGGCTGACCGCTGCCGTCGGCGACGAGCTCGGGGACCACCTCGACGTCGTAGCTGGGGAAGCCGCCGTTGAACCGGAAGCTCAGCTGGTCATAGGGCGGGGTGTCGGAGGGGTGCTGGCCCGCGCCAATGGCGTACAGCGTGGGTAGCGGGGCCGCCGGCGGAGGCGCGATTGGCACGGGGTTCTCGTGGTCCGTGTGGAACGGGGTGCCGGACTTTGGCACCGACCAGTCGTGGGTGATCGTGGACGAGATCACCTTGTCGCCGGGTTGCGGGGGTGCCGTTTCATCAGCATCACCGGTCGCCGACGGGCTCGCCGTCGCGGTGGGCGAAGGCGACGGAGGCTGGCTGCTGGCCGACGGCTGCGGCGCGGGCGGGGTGCAGGCGGTGAGGACCAGTAGGAGCGTCAAAGCTCCCAGCCCGGCAGTCCGCGGCCGGCACCTGCGGTTGCTGATGACGTTCATGATGGTCTCCCCTCGACCATCCCAGCGTAGGCACAGAAGATTGTGCAGCTCAGGGCCATAAGTCACCACCGTTTCTTAGGTCCCTGGACTAGAGTCGTTCCTACCACTGCAGGAACGCAGACCGGCCGACGACGCCCGGAACCCCCGGGGCGCAGCTGGCGTCTGCCACAGACCCATAAGGGGTTCATACATGCGATACGTAGTCGGTTATACACCCACTGAACGCGGCGCGGACGCCGTTGCGCTGGCTGCGGCCATGGCCCGGGCCCAGGGAGCGCATCTTGACCTTGTCTATGTGGTGGACCGGCACACGCCCTATGCGGCCGTGAAACCGGAAGGAAGCCGCGCCAGCACCGCGGAGCAGCAGATGCATTCGGCGGAACGCGAGGGTATGGCTCTGGTCCCGGAAGGGCTGGAGGCGCATTTTCACGTCCGCCAGGCGGACTCGTTCGCCGCGGGACTCATCGACGCGGCCCTCGAGTACCGGGCCGGCCTGATCGTCGTCGGCGCCGCCAGCAACGGCCTCTTCAAGCGGCACACCATAGGCAGCGTGGCCAACGCGCTCCTGCACGCCGCCCCGGTTCCGGTGGCACTGGCGCCGCGCGGTTACCGCCGGACCGAACCCATCACGCGCCTGACCCTCGCCGTGGGCCAGCGCCCCGGGGCAGAAGCGGCGATCGACGTCGCAATCGAATCCGCCGAGCGCCGCGGCGTCCCGCTCCGGCTGGTCTCCCTGGTGGAACTGGACGTCGACGAGGAGGGCGGGGAAAACGTCAACGCCGCCCACATCCATGCCAATACCGTGCTCGCCGCCGCCGCGCACCGCCTGCCGGAGGGCCACCACGTCAGTGTGGAGGTCGCTCACGGCCGCACGATCGAGGAAGCGATCGACGACCTGGAATGGGACGACGGCGAGGTCATGATCGTGGGATCCTCCCGTCTGGCGGAGAAATACAAACTCTTCATCGGCAGTACCGCCAACAAGGTGCTGCGCGCCCTCCCGGTGCCGATGGTGGTTGTGCCGCGCGACTACCAGCGGGTGGATACCTTCCCGGAGGTCTAAGTCCCGGAGGCCTAATTCCCGGAGGTTTGGGGCCGCGGGGCCAGGACCGCCCAGTACGCCGGAATCCTGCCGGGCGGTCCGCCGGTCTCCATCGGCACCGTTGCCAGGACACCGGGACCTTCCGCGATGAGGGTCCAGTGCCGTTCGGGGAACGCCCGCGAGCGTTGCCTGGGGCCGAAATGGCCCGGTTTCGGCAGGGCAGAAATTGCCTGGCGCAGCGGTCCCGGGATCCGCTCGCCCGTGGCGCCCAGGCCCCGGAGATAGCTCAGCGCCCCGCCCGGGACATTTGTCTCCACCAGGTAGATCCGTCCCTGGGTGCCGAGGAGCGCTTGGATGGAGTCCGCAAGGCGTGCCTTGCGTCGCCGGCTAAGGACGTGGAAGACGCCGCGGACAAAGACATTGACGTCGCCGAGTTCGTGCGCGAGCGCGGCCGCGGCGGCCGGCCGGGTGGCATCGAGGCTCCGGAAGCTGAGGCCCAGGACGTGCGCATGGGCGGACTGCGCCGCGGCCACGGCCGCAGGCGAGACATCGACGCCCAGCGCGGAGGGGAAGACCTCGACGAGCCGGCATGAGAGGGCTCCGTTCCCGCAGCCGAGATCGACCACCGGAAGGCTGGTGTCCATCAGGGCGGCCATGGCCTGCAGATGCTGCCTCACTTCGTCGTCGTCGCCGGCGGTCGAAGTATCCCAGATGATCGGTTCCGTAAGCACTCCCTGCGACACTCCGCGCCAGAACTCATCCCAGCGCCGGTCCGGGCGCCGGGGCCGGTGCAGGGACAGGGCCACCACCCGGGCCACCATCCGGAGCGTATCCGCCGCCTTGTGCGTGCCTGTGTTTTTCGTGGCTGTCTTCGGCGTACTTGTGTTTTTCGTGGCCCCGGCATCAGCTCCGCTCATGCGGCTGCACCGTCCCTGTGCGCCAGCAGGTCCGTCATGTCCGCAACGGGCAGGGGCCGGCTGAAGAAATATCCCTGGCCGAATTCACAGTCCAGGTGCCGCAGCCGGTCCGCTTGCTCCCGGTCCTCGATACCCTCGGCCACGGCACCCAGGCCGGCGGAATGGATCAGCTGCAAGATGGCCGCGACGAATGTCTCCTGCTGCCGGTCCGTGGTCAGCCCGTCCAGGAGGGACTTGTCGATCTTCGCCTGCGAGGCAGGGAGGGTGCGCAGGTAGCTGATGGAGGAATAGCCCGTACCGAAGTCGTCGATCTCGATCCGGACGCCAAGGTCATTGAGCGACTGCATGGTGGCTGCCACTTCCGGACCGCCGCGCATGATCGCGGTCTCGGTGATTTCAATCGAGATGTGGCGCGGTTCGACGCCGTGCCGGACCAGCAGGTCTTCGACATACGGTGCCAGATCGACATGGTGCAGGTCCGCCGGTGAGAGATTGATATGGGTGCTGAAGTCCGCCGGAAGCCCCGGATCGGACTTCCAGCGCCCGGTTTGCGCGATGGCGTTCCGGAGCACCCAGTGGCCGATTTCCACCGTGAGCCCGGCCTCGTCAGCGGCGTCGAGGAACGTATCCGGCGCCAGCAGACCCAGGTCCGGGTGGCGCCACCGGATCAGGGCCTCCGTCCCGGCAATCGTCCCCGTGCGCAGATCCATGATGGGCTGGTATTCCAGCTCGAGCTCGTCCGTTGCCAGCGCCGTCCGGAGCTCGGCCACCAGATGAACCTGCTGCTTGGCGGCCTCGTGCATGGCCGCGGAAAACACCAGGAGGGTGTCCCGGCCGCGCTTCTTGGCCTCATGCATGGCGATGTTGGCATCGCGGATGAGCTCCTCGCTGCGCAGCCCGGGTTCGCCCAGCCGCACCCCGGTTCCGGCCGTCAGGGCGACCGCGACGCCGCCGGCAACGATTCTGTCCTTCAGCGATTCGCTAAGGCGGGACGCGATCTCCAGCACGGCGTCCGGTTCCTGGTCCACCACGAGCACGGCGAACTCATCGCCGCTGAGGCGTGCGATCAAGTGACGGGCCCCGGCCGCGGCGCCCAGCCGCAGGGCTGCCTCCCGCAGGACGGCGTCCCCGGCCGCGTGGCCAAGGCTGTCATTGATGAGCCGGAAGGAGTCGAGGTCCAGCAGGATGAGCGCGGGCTGGGGGCCCCTGCCGGCTCCGGTGACGGCCTCGGCCACTTTTTCCTGCAGCAGCGAGCGGCTGGCCAGCCCCGTCAACTCGTCAGTGTTGATGACGCGCCGGAGTTCGGCTTTGGCCGCTTCCAGGAGCGCGGTCCGCTCGGCGACCCGGACTTCCATGTCTTCGTACATGCTTTGAAGCTCTTCAGCGAGCAGGTTGATGCCGGTCGTGACGGCGTCGATGCCGTCCCTTGCCGGTGAGACCTCCAGACGGTTTGAGAGATCGCCCGAGGACAGCACGACGATGCCGTCTACGAGTTCCTCGAGGCGGCGGTCGTCATCACGCCCCGTCATGGCCCTGCGACATCAGCCAGCGGACCGCCTCATCGCGGTCGGTGAAAAAGCGCGTGGGGACCGGGGCCGAATTGACGCCCAGGAAGAAGTTGGCGAGAACCCGGTCAACGGCGGACGCGCCCAGCAGCGCGATGGCCGACGCGTCACAGCGTTTGGCGAACACGGCCCGCGCGGCCCGGCTGACGGATTCCGTGGTGGCCATGTCGATCAGCAGCGGCGTGGGCCGGCCGTCGCACATGGCATTGACCCGATCCATGGCGAGTTGGGCATTCGGGGCGTCAATGACGATGCCCCGGGCCCACTCGAGGCGCAGGATACCGCTGCTGTCGAAGCCCAGGGACGAGATATCCCGGCCGCCCGGAGTCTCAAGATCGTTTTCTGGCACCAGCAATCCTTAATTCCGCCCCAACGTGTCCTTCATGATGACACTAACGCACGGCGGCCCTGGTGCGCAGACGGCTAACCCGCCGGGGCAGTCCTGCTAGGCGGCGGCGCGGGCCCGTTTCCGGATCATGGAGTTCTTCCCGGCCGCCAGCAGCATGTCCACCGTCAGCACGAGCAGTGCCAGCCACACGACGCCGAAGCCAATCCAGCGGTCCAAAGTCATGGGTTCCTTGAACACCACAAGCGCCACAATGAACTGCAGCACGGGTGCGAAGTACTGCAACAAGCCGATGGTGGTCATGGGCAGCCGGCGGGCAGAGGCCCCGAAGAACAGCAGCGGCACGGCGGTGATGACACCCGATGCGACCAGCAGCCAGAAGTGCCCGGCGCCGTTGGACGCCAGCGTGGCCGCACCGCTGACCGCGAGCACAACCATGGTGGCCGCAGCCGGCGGGGCCAGCACGATCGTCTCCACGGTGAGACTGGTGATCGCGTCCGCCCGCGGGCCGACACGCTTCTTGACGAAGCCGTACAGGCCAAAGCTCAGCGCGAGCGTCAGGGCGATCCAGGGGAGCTTGCCGTAGGAGACTGTCAGCACGCCCACCGCGATAAAACCGATGCCGACGGCGGCCCACTGCAGCGGCCGCAGCTTTTCCTTCAGGACAAAGACCCCCAGCAGCACCGAGACCAGCGGGTTGATGAAGTAGCCCAGGGAGGCCTCGACGGCCTGGCCGGTGGTCACGCCGTAGGTGTAGGTCAGCCAGTTCACCGCGATCAGAGCCGCGGCGATGGACAGCGGGCCGATCACCGTGCGGTTCCGGAACGCAGCAGCCAGCACCCGCCAGGAGCGCGTGACGGTGATCAGCAGGACGCAGAACACGAGGGACCAGACCACCCGGTTGGCGACGATTTCGATCGCGCCGGCAGGCTGGAGCGCATAGAAGTACAGGGGCAGCAGTCCCCACAGCCCGTACGCGCCGATCCCGAACAGGATCCCCGGCGTCGTTTCCTTATCTACCGGCGCGAGTCCGGCCGGCGGCTGCGGCGCCGGACGCCCTGCAGGGGCTGGGACGCGCGGGTCGGTCGGCGGGGCGGGGGAGAAGGATCGTTCGGGCTTAGGCACAAGACCAATAACACCACCTGCACGGCGCCTATTCCTACCAACCGGGCCACAGGCCGCCCGGCGACATTTAGAATAGGGGCCTGTGCGCTGTATGTACTGGCGCTGTCTCTAAGACTCAGAAGGGCTCCCGGTGTCCAACTCGGCCGAATCCACATCCACTCGTCCCCTCCGCGTCGCCATTGTCGGCGCGGGTCCGGCCGGCGTCTACGCCGCGGACATCCTGACGAAGTCCAATGAGGTCAAAGACGGCGACGTCGAGGTCAGCATCGATCTCTTCGAGGCATACCCGGCGCCATACGGCCTGATCCGCTACGGGGTGGCTCCTGACCATCCCCGGATCAAAGGCATCGTCAACGCCCTGCACAAAGTCCTGGACCGCGGCGACATCCGGTTCCTTGGCAACGTCACCTACGGCCGGGACCTGACGCTGCATGACTTCCGCGCCTTCTACGACGCCGTCATCTTCTCCACGGGAGCCATCAAAGACGCCGAGCTGGACATTCCCGGGATCGGGCTCGAGGGTTCCTTCGGCGGGGCCGACTTCGTCTCCTGGTACGACGGCCACCCGGACGTTCCTCGGGACTGGCCGCTGGAGGCGAAGGAGATCGCCGTGATCGGCAACGGCAACGTGGCCCTGGACGTGGCCCGCATGCTGGTCAAGCACGCCGATGAACTCCTGGTCACCGAAATCCCGGACAACGTCTACCGGGCCCTCAAGGACTCGCCGGTCACCGACGTCCATGTCTTCGGCCGCCGCGGGCCGGCCCAGGTGAAGTTCACCCCGCTGGAGCTGCGCGAACTCAGCCACGCCAAGGACGTGGACATTGTGCTGTATCCGGAGGACTTCGAGTTCGACGAAGCCTCGGATGAGGCCATCCGCAGCAACAACCAGATCCGGACCATGGTCAACACCCTGACCAACTGGCTCGTCGAGGACCACGCCGAAGCCGAGGAACCGTCCTCGCGACGGCTGCACCTGCACTTCCTGCACAGCCCGGTCGAGATCCATGACGACGCCGCGAATCCCGGCAAAGTAGCCGGCATCAAGTTCGAACGCATGCAGCTCGACGGCACCGGGAACGTCAAGGGCACCGGAGAATTCCTCGACTACCCGGTCCAGGCGGTCTACCGGGCAATCGGCTACCACGGTTCGCCGCTGGATGAGCTGGAGTACGATGCCCGCCGCGGCGTTGTCCCCAATGAGGGCGGCCGTGTCCTCGACGCCGAGGGGAAGCCGGTCCCCGGGATCTACGCCACCGGCTGGATCAAGCGCGGACCCGTCGGGCTGATCGGCCACACCAAGGGTGACGCGTTGGAGACCATCGGCTACCTGCTGGAGGACCGGCTCACCTTGCCGCCGGCGCAGAACCCGGACCCGCAGGCCATCATCGATCTGCTGCAGGAACGCGGCATCCAGTACACGACCTGGGAAGGGTGGATCAAGCTCGATGCCCACGAACTCGCCCTCGGTGCGGAGTGGTCGGCTGCGGAGAACGCCAACGGGATTGAGCGGGAGCGCATCAAGGTAGTTCCGCGCGAGGAGATGATTGAGATTTCCCGCGACTAGCCTGTCCCGTCAGCGGCGCCCGGACGTAGAATTTCACGCACAAGGACTGCGCGGCGGACGCTGTACCGCCGTGCTGCCAACCCCGTGCTGTAACCGACGTGGGGTGACGTGTGACGTGACCCCCGTGCTGTGTTTCCCTGCTGCGATTCCCCTTCGGGAGGTGCCGTGGACGAACAACTCCGGTGGATGGATGCCACGGAGCAGGCCGACCTGGTCCGCTCCGGCCAGATCAGTGCCGCCGAACTCCTCGCCGAGGCCCGGGACCGCATCAGGGAACTCAACCCGGTGGTGAATGCCGTGATCGCCGGGCTGGACACCGACGCCACCCCGGCAAACGGCAGCACCCCCACCGACGACGTTCCCTTTGCCGGGGTGCCGTTCCTGGTCAAGGACCTCGCGCTGGAAATAGCCGGGACGCCGTTCTCCGAAGGCTCACGCTGGCTCGCCGGAAACGTCTCCGGCCACAGCCAGGAACTCGCGCGGCGCTTCCGCCAGGCGGGAGTGGCCATCATCGGCAAGACCAATACGTGCGAGTTCGGACTGAGCCCGCACTGCGAACCGGTCCTGCACGGGGCAACCCGCAACCCCTGGGACCTGTCCCGCTCCACGAGCGGATCCAGCGGCGGGTCGGCGGCCGCCGTTGCAGCCGGGATCGTCCCGATGGCCCATGGCAACGACCTCGGCGGGTCGCTCCGGTATCCCGCGGCGTGGTGCGGGCTGCTCGGCCTGAAACCGACCCGGGGACGGGTGCCGCTGGGCCCGGAATACGGTGATGTCGTCGGCGGCCTCGCCGCCGAATTCGCCCTGACCCGCACAGTCCGCGACGCCGCAGCGCTGCTGGACGCCGTGGCCGGTCCGGCGTCCGGGGACCCCTACCTGGCGCCCCCACGGCCACGCCCTTATGCGGCCGAGGCCGTGACACCGCCGGGACAGCTCAGGATCGCGGCCACGGCCACTCCCAATCGCGGCCAGACAGTCCATCCTGACTACCTGCGGGCCTTCGACGCCGCCGTGCGCTTGCTGAGCGACCTGGGCCACGACGTCCAGGAAGCGCACCCCGAACCCCTGGACCGGGCGGGGCACCACGCCATCCGGGCCGTATACGCCGCCGCAGCCGCCTGGATCGAGGGCTACTGGACTCGGCGGCTGGGCCGGGGGCCCGAACCGGGGGAGGTGGAACCGTATACCGAGGTCCTGTTCGGGCGCGGCCGGAAGGTCAGCGCCGGGGATTACCTGCAGGGCGTGGAGGAGTTGCAACGCTTCAGCCGCCGGGTTGCAGGCTTCTTCCAAACCTACGATCTGTGGCTGACGCCGACGGTCGGCTGGCCGCCGCTGCCCCTCGGCACGCTGACGGCGACGGCGGAGGACCCCGTCCGCGGGGAACGGGAGGCCGGCCGCTTCCTGATGTTCGACGGCGAATACGCCAACATCACAGGTAACCCGGCCATGTCCGTGCCGCTGGGCACCGATTCTGCCGGGCTTCCCGTCGGGATGTCCTTCCTCGCCGGCTTCGGCGCCGAAGCGACCCTCTTCCGGCTGGCCGCCCAGCTGGAGCAGGCCAGCCCCTGGGCCGGGCGACGGCCTGCACTCAAGCAATCCACGTGAAGGAGACCCGCCATGTATCTGGGCACCATGTATCTGGGAATGTACAGCTTCCGCGGCGACCCGGCGGAGCTTCTCGCAGGCCACGACCGCTTGCTGGCCCTCCTGCCCGCCGGCCAGTTGGAGCTGCATCTGTGCGTGCAGACGGAGGACGGCATCGCCGTTCTGGACACGTGCCCGAGCCGGGAGGTCTTTGACCGTTTCAGCGGCGGCAGGGAATTCCAGGAGCTGATAGCGGCCGCCGGGCTGCCACGCCCCGAGATCCAGCACGTGGGCGAGATCAAGAGCTACGTCCTGCCGCCGGGAGCCGGCGCCTGAGCCCGCCCGGGCCCACAGGTGGAGCAATGCGGTGCATTTCCAAACTCCCCGCACGGAACTAGACTGGGCCGGACGAGGCGGCCTCCGGCACGCCGTCGAGCCCGTCCGGTGGGAGTTCAATGAGGAATCTGGTCCATCCGGCAGCGCTGCTACCGCCAGCAGGCGGGGTCACCGCAGCGCTGCGGCAGAAGCATGCCAGCGCCGGGCACGAGGAACTGGATTCCCGGGGTCTCGTCTTTCCGGAGGACCTGCACCTGCCCGGGCTCAGCAGCCTGATCCAGGAGTCGTGGCGGCGTTCGGCGGAACTGCACGCCAACCCGGACAACCCCGAGGCCCCTCTGGCCATGGACCGCGAAGAACTTGAGGAATACCGCCGCCAGCACCCCCTGGCCGCCATCATGCCTGTGATCCATAAGCTTTTGGTCCTGCCAAGCCATGACAGCGGGATGCTGGTGGCCGTGGGGGACGAGGTCGGCCGGCTGCTGTGGGTCGAAGGCGACGCCGCCCTGCAGCGCCGGGCCGAAGGCATGATGTTCGTCCCCGGGGCCGACTGGTCCGAGGCGACGGTGGGCACCAGCGCCCCGGGCACCGCGCTGGCCCTGGGCCGGGGCATCCAGATCTCCGGCGCGGAGCACTATAAGCGTTCGGTCCATCCCTGGAGCTGCACGGCCGTGCCGTTCCACGACCCGGATTCCGGCGCACTGCTGGGGGTTGTGGACATCACCGGCACGGAGTCGGCCGTGGCCCCGCACACCCTGTCCCTCGTCGAGGCGACGGTCGCCGCTGCCCAGGCGCATCTGCGGGTGGAACGGCTCCAGCTGGCCGCCGCACGCCAGTCCTCGCCCTCCCGGCGGAGAAGCCCGGCCGCGCCGAAAACGGCCGGGGCATCGGCCGCCGGCAGCCTGTACCGGAACAGCCTCCAGTTGCTTGGCCGGGATCAGGCCCTGCTCAGCATTGACGGCCGCACCGTGTCCCTGTCCGCCCGGCACAGTGAGATCCTGGCCCTGCTCAGCACCCACCCCGAAGGGCTGAACGCCGAGGAGCTGTGCGCCCTCCTGTACCCCGGGGAGGCCTCCACCATGACGCTGCGCGCGGAGATGGTACGGCTGCGCAAAGTCCTGCAGCAGCTCAATCCCGAGGCCGTCCCGGCGTCACGCCCGTACCGCTTGCCGGTCGACCTCGTGCCGGACTCCGGGCAGGTGTTGAGCTGCCTGCAACGCGGCGCTCACCGGATAGCGCTGGAAATCTACCGCGGCGCCGTACTGCCGCGCTCGGAGGCGCCCGGCATCGTGGAGTTGCGGGCCAGGGTTTCCGCGCTGATGCGCGAGGCCCTGCTGACGGACGGCAGTGCCGAGTCATTGCTGAAGTACGCCGAACTGCCCGAGGCAAAGGACGACGTCGACGTCCGGACCGCCGCGCTGAAGCTGCTGGCACCGCGCTCGCCCAAGCGTGCCGCCGTCGTCGCCGATCTGGAACGGCTGGACCGGGAACTGAGCGCCTGAACCGCCACGGCCCGGGGCATCCGGACCGTGACCGGGCTCACATCGTTGCAACCTGACTGCAACCTTCGCGCCCCTAGGCTGAGGTCAACGGGGGCCGGCAGCGCCTTGCTGCCCCCTCTCTTGCACAGCAAAGGAGCTAGCAATGACTGTTTACGCCCAGCCCGGTACCGAGGGCTCGAAGGTCACCTTCAAGGACCGCTACGAGAACTGGATCGGCGGCGAGTGGGTTGCCCCGGTCAAGGGCCAGTACTTCGAGAACATTACCCCCGTGACAGGCAAGGCTTTCTGTGAGGTGGCCCGCGGCACCGCCGAGGACATTGAGCTGGCGCTGGACGCCGCGCACAAGGTTGCGCCGTCCTGGGGCAAGACCTCCGTGGCCGAGCGCGCCGCGATCCTGAACAAGATCGCGGACCGGATCGACGCGAACACCGAGATGCTCGCCGTCGCCGAATCCTGGGACAACGGCAAGCCGATCCGCGAAACCCTCAACGCGGACATTCCACTCGCCGCCGACCACTTCCGCTACTTCGCCTCGGCCGTCCGCGCCCAGGAGGGCCGGCTGTCCCAGCTCGACGACGACACCACCGCCTACCACTACCACGAGCCCCTCGGCGTCGTCGGCCAGATCATTCCCTGGAACTTCCCGATCCTCATGGCCGTCTGGAAGCTCGCCCCGGCCCTCGCCGCCGGCAACGCCGTCGTCCTGAAGCCGGCCGAGCAGACCCCGTCCTCCATCCTGGTGCTGATGGAACTGATCAGCGACCTCCTGCCGGCCGGCGTCATCAACGTGGTCAACGGCTTCGGCGTCGAAGCCGGCAAGCCCCTGGCCTCCAGCCCGCGGATCCGCAAGATCGCCTTCACCGGCGAAACGACCACCGGCCGGCTGATCAGCCAGTACGCCTCCCAGAACCTGATCCCGGTCACGCTGGAACTCGGCGGCAAGAGCCCCAACATCTTCTTCAACGACGTCGCCGACACCAACGACGCCTTCTACGACAAGGCCCTTGAAGGCTTCACGCTCTTCGCCTTCAACCAGGGCGAGGTCTGCACCTGCCCCTCCCGCGCACTTGTCCAGGAAGGCATCTACGATTCCTTCATGGCCGACGCACTGGCCCGCACGCAGAAGATCATCCAGGGCAACCCGCTGGATACCGAGACGCAGCTCGGCGCCCAGGCCTCCAATGACCAGCTCGAGAAGATCTTGTCCTACATCGACATCGGAAAGCAGGAAGGCGCCAAGGCCCTCACCGGCGGCGCCCGCGCCGAGCTCACCGGGGACCTGGCCGGCGGCTACTACGTCCAGCCGACCATCTTCGAGGGCCACAACAAGATGCGGATCTTCCAGGAGGAGATCTTCGGCCCGGTGGTGTCCGTGACGCGCTTCAGCGATTACAACGACGCTATGGGGATCGCCAACGACACCCTCTACGGCCTCGGTGCCGGCGTCTGGTCCCGCAACGGCAACGTTGCCTACCGTGCAGGCCGCGAGATCCAGGCCGGCCGCGTGTGGGTCAACAACTACCACGCCTACCCGGCCGGTGCCGCGTTCGGCGGGTACAAGTCCTCCGGCATCGGACGCGAGAACCACTCCATGATGCTGGACCACTACCAGCAGACCAAGAACCTCCTGGTCAGCTACAACGAGAACAAGCTCGGCTTCTTCTAAGCCGCACTGACCCGGGCGGGGCGGAGCGGACGTGATCCGCCCCGCCCGCACCATGTCTGGCCACCCCCGGACGGGACATATCACCCACCACCCCACGGAGTACACCAAACCCTGAATACGCCCTAAAGCTACGCCCCATATCTAGGCCCCAAAACTACGCAAGGATTTCGCCAATGACGACGACAATGCAAGCAGCGGTAGTAACTGAATTCGGCAAAGACCTCCAGATCCAGGACCTCCCCATTCCCTCCCCGGGCCGCGGTGAGGCGCTGGTCAAGGTCATCACCACCGGCGTCTGCCACACGGACCTTCATGCGGCCGAAGGCGACTGGCCGGTGAAGCCGACCCCGCCGTTCATTCCCGGCCACGAAGGCGTGGGCGAAGTCGTGGCCCTGGGCGAAGGCGTCACTGACCTGGCCGTCGGAGACCTGGTGGGCAACGCATGGCTCTGGTCCGCCTGTGGCGACTGCCAGTTCTGCCGGACGGGCTGGGAAACGCTCTGCGAGGCCCAGAAGAACGCCGGCTACAGCGTGGACGGCTCATTCGGCGAGTACATGCTGGTGGACAGCCGCTTCGCTGCCCGAATCCCCGCCGGCTCAGATCCGGTGGAAGTGGCTCCGGTGCTCTGCGCGGGCGTCACCGTCTACAAGGGCCTGAAGATGACCGAGGCCAAGCCCGGCCAGTGGGTCACCATCTCCGGGATCGGCGGACTCGGCCACATCGCTGTCCAATACGCTGTGGCCATGGGGCTGCGGGTCGCGGCGGTGGACATCGCCGACGACAAGCTCGCCCTGGCCAAGAAGCACGGTGCAGAGCTGACGGTCAATGCCCTGCACGAGGATCCCGCCGAAGTTATCCAGCGCGAAACCGGAGGATGCCATGGAGTCCTGGTCACGGCAGTGCACCCCTCAGCCTTCGGGCAGGCCATTGGGATGGCCCGGCGCGGCGGAACGATCGTGTTCAACGGGCTGCCGCCGGGCGACTTCCCGGCGCCGATCTTTGAGATTGTGCTCAAGGGGCTGACGGTCCGGGGCTCCATTGTGGGCACGAGGCAGGACCTTGAGGAGGCCCTCGACTTCTACGCCCAGGGCAAGATCCACCCAACGGTGTCCACGAGGGCGCTTTCCGAAGTGAACGCCGTTCTTGATGAGATGAAGCACGCCAAGATCGACGGCCGTGTGGTGCTGAGGTTCTGATGAAAGAAGGACGCTGATGCCGGAGACCAAGCTCGACGCCGCCGTGACCCGCCCGGGGGAGGACTTCTCCCGCGTGGCGCTCACCCCGGAGGCTGTGGGCCTGTTGCGCAAGCTGTGGGTGCAGCACGGCCCGCTGATGTTCCATCAGTCCGGCGGCTGCTGCGACGGTTCCTCACCCATGTGCTACCCGGCCGGGGAGTTCATCACAGGGGACTCGGACGTGCTGCTTGGCCTGTTCGACATTTCGGACGGAATCCAGCCCCAGCCGGTGGAATTCTGGATGTCGCGGGAGCAGTTCAACTACTGGAGCCACACGCACCTGACGGTCGACGTCGTCCCCGGCCGGGGGAGCGGTTTCTCGGTGGAGGCCCCGGAAGGCAAACGGTTCCTGATCCGCTCGGCGCTGATGGAAAACTGGCCCGTCTGAGCCGGAACGGCGGAGAGTAGAGCTCACCGCGAGAGATGTGGGCCGTGCCGGCAACACCGGCACGGCCCACATTTTCGTCTCAGTATGTGGGACAAATCTGGTCGTCCAGTGGATGGACACTACTATTAATAGGTCTGTTTCCAAACCAGTTATCGAGATTGCGGACTTTCCTATGAACCTTTTCCGGACCAAATCCATCGAGCAGTCCATGTCCGACGCCGATGAACCCGGACGCAAGTTGAAGCGCTCGCTCAGCACGTGGGACCTGATGATCATGGGGGTCGCGGTTGCCGTCGGCGCCGGGATCTTCTCGGTCGGCGCCAAGGCTGCCGCGAATTTTGCCGGCCCCGCTGTGACCATTTCCTTCGCGATTGCTGCCGTCACCTGCGCGCTCGCCATCATGTGCTACGCCGAGTTTGCCACGGCCATCCCGGTGGCCGGCTCCGCCTACGTCTTCACCTACGCGACCATGGGGGAGATCCTCGCGTGGATTATTGGCTGGAACCTGATCCTGGAACTCTTCACGGCCGGCGCCGTGATCGCGAAGTACTGGGGAATCTACCTCAGCAAGGTCTTTGCGCTCATGGGAGTCGACGTTCCGCCGTCGATCTCCGTGGGCGGCGTTGACCTCTACTGGGGTGCCTTCCTGATCGTTGCCATCTTCACTGTGCTGCTGGTCCTCGGGACCAAGCTCTCCGCCCGCGTCGGCAACATCTTCACGCTCATCAAGATCGCCGTGGTGCTCTTCGTGATCGTGGTCGGCTTCACCTACGTGAAGTTCGAGAACTACGCTCCGTTCGTGCCGGCCTCCGAGCCGACCGGCGGCACCGGAACCGCCGACGTCCTCAAACAGTCCTTCTTCGGCTTCCTCACCGGTGCGGCCCCTGCCCAGTACGGCACACTCGGCATCTTCGCCGGCGCCGCCCTGGTCTTCTTCGCCTTCATCGGCTTCGACGTCGTCGCCACCTCCGCCGAAGAGGTCAAGAACCCGCAGAAAACGCTGCCGCGCGGCATCTTCGGCGGCCTTGCGATCGTCACGGTGCTCTACATCCTGGTGTCCCTGGCCCTGACCGGCATGGTGTCCTACACCAAGCTCGCCGAGGCCAAGAACCCGACCCTTACCACCGCTTTCGAGGCCGTCGGCAACACCGACGCCGCCAAGGTCATCGCCTTCGGCTCCCTCGTGGGCCTCACCACCGTCATCATGGTGCTCCTCATGGGCCTGTCCCGCGTGGTCCTGGCCATGAGCCGCGACGGCCTGCTGCCGCGCTCCCTGTCCAAAACCAGCACCATCCGGGCGACGCCCGCCCGCCTCCAGATCATCTGCGGCGCCGCCGTGGCTATCGTCGCCGGCTTGACCAACGTGGACCTGCTCGAGGAAATGATCAACATCGGCACGCTCTCCGCCTTCGTGATGGTGAGCCTGGGCATCCTGGTCCTGCGCAAGAAGCGCCCGGACCTGAAGCCGAGCTTCCGCGTCCCGTTCGGTAAGGTGCTCCCGGTTGTCTCGGCCGTGCTGTGCCTCTACCTCATGACGAACCTCGCCGTGGAAACCTGGATCTTCTTCGCGATCTGGCTCGTGATTGGCATCGCGATCTACTTCGCCTACGGCCAGCGCCACTCCCGCCTGAACGAAAAGTTCGCGGCGGCCCGGGCCTCCGTGAATGGCCCTGCCAAGGACGACGCCGTCACCGCCGCCCCGGCAAACGAGGAAGACGCGCTCACCCGCTCCTGATCGGGAAATGCCGGTCCCGACAAATCGAAGTCGCCGGAGACCTGCGAATTCGCCGACAACTTCCGGCGAATTGGCAAGGCTCCGGCGACTTCGGCGTTGGACCGTCCGGTTCGGGAGGGTACAGCCGGCGGGCGCGGAGGACCCCGGCTCCCTAAGATGGAGACATGGCCCGCCCAGCAAGACCGGAACGCAAATCAGAACTGTTGTCGGCGATTCTCGACTACCTCATGGACAAGACGCTGGCGGAGCTGACGTTTCGAAGCCTCGCCGACGGGCTGGGTGTCAGCAGCTACGTTCTGGTGTACCACTTCGGCCACCGTGAACAGCTGATCAACGAGATCATCCGCGGCATCGAATCCCGGCTGGACAGCATCCGTGCCACCGACGTCCGGGACATCGACAGGGACGCCTGGCGGGCCTTCCTCCTGGAGTCCTGGCAGTGGACCATGGCACAGCGCAACCGGCACCTGGCCCGGCTGGAATTTGAGGCGACGGCGCAGGACGTGGTGGCGGCGGTGCCGCGCGGCACCGCCCAGGAGCACTTCCGCATGCTGCACGAGAAGTCCCGGGACTGGCTCGTCATCCAGGGGATCCGGCCAGAGTTCGCCGACACCGACGCCCGTCTCTTCACCGCCGCGTTCTATGGGCTGCAGTTCGACTTTGTCGTCAACAACCAGCCCGAGGAAGCCACCGAGGCCTTCGAGCTGATGATGCTGGTCTTCTTCAACAACCTCGACCGGCGGCTCGCCACCGACGGCCAGCACATCTGACGCTGAAGACCGGGGTCCAGGTCAGGGAGCCGCGTAACGGCCGACCCACTCCACCAGGGGACGGAGCTCCTCCCAGCGTCGGGCCACTTCCGCCACGGCCCCGGGCCCGGCAAGCCAAGCGGGCTGCCCCACGTTCTCGCCGGCCGTGAGGGACTTGTGTTTGAGCAGCTCCGCCCTGGGGTGGTCCTTGTCGAAGCCCCGCGGCACGGTCTTCAGGCTTTCGCCTTCCACGGCGAACCCTGCGGCCTCGACGTGGCGCACGATTTCCTGCAAGGCCTCTCCGCTGGCGGGGTCGTCCACGGCACCGCGAAAGCGTGCCAGCTGGGCCGGGGTGTGGGTGTGACAGCCGCCGCCGATGAGGAGGCCGTCGGCACTGAGCTGGACGTAGAAACCCACTCCCTCCGCCAGCGCTGCGAACGCTCCCTGCGCCGTCTTGTAGGGCGACTTGTCCGGCGAGAAGCGGACATCCCGGTTGGGTCGGAAGAGTTTCGCCGGGCCGAACCGGGGTTCCAGCTCGGCGAGCAGCTCGGTCAACGGCCCCTTCACCGCGGCATCGTAGACCGGCTTGTGCTCCAGCCACCAGTCCCGGTTGTTGTTCTGTTCAAGCTCGGAATAGAACCGGAAGGCGTCATCCGGAATGCCTGCAAATGCGGTCATGGCTAAATCCTAGGGATCTGCCGCGTCTCGTGGCGAGGGCCGCGAGCACCTATGTGGAAAACGGCAAAACGCCCCGCCGCGGATCTCCGGAGGATTTCCGTGGCGGGGCGTTCATGGGCTCAGCCGGTCTCAAACGGGCCTTGCTGATTAGACCTTGTTGGCGGCCTCGGCGTCGGACTCAACCTGGCCGGCACCCAGGTTGGCGCGCAGCTTGGCGCCGAACTCGGCGTCGACGTTGGTCCAGTACTGGATGGCGCGTTCCTTGATGTCGGCGTTCTTGACGCCGCCGACGGCACCCGTGACGGTGTCCAGCAGGCGGGCCTTCTCGCCGTCGTTGAACACCTCGCGGTACAGCGTGCCGGCCTGGCCGAAGTCGCTGTCCTCCGCATGCAGGGCGTGCGCGGAGAGGGTCAGCTCGCCGTCGTTCTCCCAGCCGCCACCTGCAACCGCAGGCTCCACGGCAGCGGGGCCACCGACGGAGTTCGGTGCGTAGACCGGAACAGACGGGGCGTTGAAGTGGTAACGTCCCGCGCCGTCCTGGCTGTAGTTGTTGACCTGGTTCTTGGGCTGGTTCACCGGGATCTGGGCGTGGTTGGTGCCGACGCGGTAGCGGTGTGCGTCCGCGTAGGAGAAGATGCGGGCCTGCAGCATCTTGTCCGGGGAAGCGGCGATGCCCGGGACGAAGTTCGACGGCGCAAAGGTGGCCTGCTCGATCTGCGCGAAGTAGTTCTCCGGGTTCTTGTTCAGCTCCATGGTGCCGACCTTGATCAGCGGGTAGTCCGAGTGCGGCCACACCTTGGTGAGGTCGAACGGGTTGAAGCGGTACGTCTTGGCGTCCTCGTACGGCATGACCTGGACGTGCAGGTCCCAGGAGGGGAAGTTGCCGGCGGCAATGTTCTCCTGGAGGTCGCGGATGTAGAAGTCGCCATCAGCACCGGCCAAGGCCTCGGCTTCGTCGCCGGTGATGGACTTGACGCCCTGGTTGGACTTGAAGTGGTACTTGACCCAGAAGCGCTCGCCCTCGGCGTTGATCCACTGGTAGGTGTGCGAGCCGTAGCCCTGCATTTCACGCCAGGAAGCCGGCAGGCCGCGGTCGCCCATGAGCCACGTGACCTGGTGGGCGGACTCGGGGGAGAGCGTCCAGAAGTCCCACTGCATGTCGGCGTCGCGCAGGTGGGTGCCCGGGAGGCGCTTCTGCGAGTGGATGAAGTCCGGGAACTTGATGCCGTCGCGGATGAAGAACACCGGAGTGTTGTTGCCGACGAGGTCGTAGTTGCCCTCGGTGGTGTAGAACTTCACGGCGAACCCGCGGGGGTCGCGCCAGGTGTCGGGGGAGCCTGCCTCGCCGGCAACGGAGGAGAAACGGATGAGCATGTCCGTCTCGGTGCCGGGCTGGAACAGGGCGGCCTTGGTGTACTTCGAGACGTCCTCGGAGGTCTTGAAGGTACCGAAGGCGCCGCCGCCCTTGGCGTGGACAACACGCTCCGGGACGCGCTCGCGGTTGAACTGCGCGAGCTTCTCGATCAGGTAGTGATCGGTCAGGATGATCGCACCGTCGGCGCCGACGGACTTGGAGTGGGCGTCGGAAGTGACGGGAGCGCCGGACTGTGTCGTGGACACGGCGGGCACAGAGATGTTCTCAGTCATCATTCTCCTTTGGTTGGGTTTGTTAGTTTCGTTCGGAGGGAAGTTGTTGGGTGCGCTGGCAGTCCTGGCAGATGCCCTGGTACAGCACGTCCGCGATCTGGATGGTCATCGGCTTGGCGTTCGCGTCCCAATGCGGGGTGAGGCAGGGCGCGTGGCCCACGGCGCATTCGACGTCCTCCACGCGGCCGCAACTGACGCAGACGGCGTGGTGGTGGTTGTCGCCCACCCTGGTCTCGTACAGCGCGGGGGAGTGCGGGGGTTCGAACCGGCGCAGCATGTGCAGATCGGTGAGGTCGCCCAGGACCACGTAGACGGACTGGGCGGTCAGGTCCGGCAGTTCCTGCCGGGCGGCGGCAAGGATCGCCTCCGCCGGCGAATGCGGGTGATGTTCGACGGCGGCCAGCACGGCCAGGCGCTGCTTGGTCACCCGACGGCCGTGGGCACGCAGGGCGGCCGCCCATGCGTCGTGGCTGCCCGTGGAATCCGTCATGGTCCCATTCAAGCACTTATTATGACTGCCTCACAATAAGGCAGTACTAACTACGTCCGTCCTCGTCACAAGCAGCCCCGGGCCGCCGCTAGAGTTGCCCGGTGGGGAAATTCCTGGCGGACATGACGCCGTTGCGCGAAAGTCCGGCCTTCCGCCGCCTGTGGCTTGGGTCCTCCGTCTCGGCCCTGGGCAGCCAGCTGACCGTGGTGGCCGTCAGTCTGGAGGTGTACCGGCTGACCCAGGACAGCCTCTATGTGGGCCTGCTGAGCATCTTCGCCCTCGTTCCGCTGGTGTTCGGGGGACTGCTGGGCGGCTCGATCGCCGACGCGCATGACCGCCGCACGGTCGCACTCCTGGCCTCGTCCGTGCTCTGGCTGACCACCGTCGCCCTGGCCCTGCAGGCGTGGCTGCAGCTGGGCAACGTGTGGCTGCTGTACGCGCTCGTGGCGGTGCAAAGCGGTGCCCAGGCCATCAACCAGCCGGCCCGCAGCGCCATCATCCCGGCCCTGGTCCGCAAGGAGCTGCTGCCGGCCGCCAACGCCCTGAGCATGATGAGCTTCGGCCTGACCATGACCGCCGGGCCGCTCCTGGCCGGCGTGCTCGTGGCCTGGATCGGTTTCGGCTGGACATACACAATCGACGTCGTCAGCTTCGCCTTTGCGTTCTGGGCGCTCCTGAATCTGCCGCCCATGCCGCCCGGGAAGCATGCCAGGCCGGCCGGGCTGCGTTCCGTGGTGGAGGGCTTCCGCTTCCTTGGCACCCGGCCCAACCTTCGCATGACGTTCGTGATCGACCTCGTGGCCATGATCTTTGCCCAGCCGCGAGCGCTGTTGCCTGCCATCGGCGCCCTGATGATCGGCGGCGGTGAGGCAACGGTAGGGATCCTGCTGGCCGCCATGGCCGTGGGGGCGTTCCTGGCCGGCCTGTTCTCGGGGCCGCTGGGCCGGGTTCGCCGGCAGGGTGCCGCCGTCGTGTGGTCCGTGATGGGCTGGGGTGCTTCCATCGCGGCGTTCGGCCTGGTGGTTGTCCTCGCGGGGCATACCGGCAGCGGCGGCGTGACGGTGTGGCTGCTGCCCGCCGCCTTGTGCTGCGCGCTCGCCGGCATCGCGGATTCCGTCAGCGCCGTCTTCCGCACCACCATCCTGCAGGCCTCCACACCGGACCACCTGCGCGGACGGCTGCAGGGTGTGTTCGTGGTGGTGGTGGCCGGTGGACCCCGGATCGGGGACATGCTGGCCGGCGGCGCGACTAAACTTTGGAACGAGGGATGGGTCCTGCTGTTCGGCGGCGCGCTATGCATTGCCGTGGCCTGGACGGTGGCCCACCTGCAGTCGGGATTCCTGCGCTACGACGCGCGGAACCCGGTGCCGTAGCGGTTCGTTTTCCTTGGTAGGTCTGTGAACTGCAGGTCAGTGAAATACGGGTCATCAGGAGGACCAGTGCATCAGCATCACAACGGACTGAAGACCGCGGCCCTTTTCGGGGTCCTGTGGGCGGTGCTGTTGGGTCTGGGCGCCTTCATCGCGGCCGGGACGCGCAGTGCCGCGCCGATCTGGATCATGGCGCTGGTCGGCATCGGGACCACGGCCTATGGGTACTGGAACAGCGACAAGCTGGCCATTCGTGCCATGCAGGCGTATCCCGTCACGGAGGCCGAGGCGCCCCAGCTCTACCAGATCGTCCGGGAGCTGTCCGGCCGGGCCAACCAGCCGATGCCGCGCATCTATGTCTCGCCCACCATGGCGCCGAATGCCTTCGCCACCGGCCGGAACCCGCAGAACGCCGCCGTCTGCTGTACCGAGGGCATCATGCGGCTGCTGGACGCCCGCGAACTGCGCGGCGTCCTGGGCCATGAACTGATGCATGTCTACAACCGGGACATCCTGACGGCGTCGGTGGCCGCCGCCGTCGCCGGCGTCATCACGTCGGTGGCGCAGATGATGCTGCTGTTCGGCGGCGGGGACCGTCGCAACGCGAACCCGTTTGCCGCGATCGCCATGGCATTGCTGGCCCCGTTCGCTGCCTCCCTGATCCAGATGGCCATCTCCCGAACGCGTGAGTACGACGCCGACGAGGACGGATCGTCGCTGACCGGCGATCCGCTGGCGCTCGCCTCCGCCCTGCGCAAGATCGAACAGGGCGTGCAACTTGCGCCGTTGCCGCAGGACCAGAAGCTGGTGAACGCCTCGCACATGATGATCGCCAACCCGTTCCGCGGCGCAGGCGTGGCCAAGATGTTCTCCACCCACCCGCCGATGGCGGAGCGGATCGACCGGCTCGAACGGATGGCCGGCCGCCCGCTCAGCTGACGCTAGGTGCGGTCTGGCGACGCGCGGATACGTTCGCGACACGCAAAAGAGCTGGCGATACCGGAGTTCCGGTATCGCCAGCTCTTTTGCGCGTCCTGAGGAAAATTGCGCCGGGGGACGGGCCTAGCTGCGGAAGTTCACAAACTGCAGGTCAGCCTCGTCGAAGCCTTTCAGCAAGTTCATGGTTTCCTGGAGATCGTCGCGGGACTTGGACGTCACCCGGAGCTCGTCGCCCTGGATCTGCGACTTGACGGACTTGGGGGCCTCGTCGCGGATCAGCTTGTTGATCTTCTTGGCGAGGTCCTGGGCAATGCCCTCCTTGATGGAGGCCTCGAGCCGGAATTCCTTGCCGGAGGCGTAGGGCTCGCCGGTGTCGAGGGACTTCAGCGAGATGCCGCGGCGGATGAGCTTTGACTGCAGCACGTCGAGCACTGCCAGCACCCGCTCCTCGGAGTTCGCCTTCATGAGGATCTTCTCGCCGCTGAAATCGACTTCGGCGCCGACGCCCTTGAAGTCGTAGCGCTGGGCGATTTCCTTCTGCGCCTGGTTCAGCGCGTTGGCGACTTCCTGCTTGTCTACCTTGCTGACGACGTCGAACGTGGATTCGCCTGCCATGACTGTCCTCCTGATGGTTGCCGGGTGCCTGGTGAAAGGCCGGGATGTCTGCATTCCAGCCTAATACGGATACCCCCGATCCGGAGGCCTGCCGGCCGGGGCTACGTTTCACAGTCCGCTCATAGCTAACGCATTGCGGGAACGAAGCCGGGCTGAGCAGAGTTGCAAGGGTTGGAACCGACGCTGAAAGGCAAAGAGCATGCACCACAAAGCCGTCCGCTACGTCACCCGCACCACCGCCGCCGCTGCCAGCACCCTGGCCACGACGGCGACGTCCGTTGCCGCAGCCGCGCTGGCGGCCTCCATTATCCTGAGCCCGGCCGCGGATGCCTCGGCCCGCCTGGACGGCGTCCACGCCGATCTGGCCCGCGCCGTTCAGCTGAACCAGGTCACTGCGGAGCAGGCGGCGCGTTTCGAGGCCCGGCTGGCCGGACGCATTCTCGGAGACGCCTGAATTTCCGGGCTTTTTGGCTCGCCAAGTCGCCGATTCGATTCTTCGGCGGAAGTTCTGTAAAGTTGTCTTGCCCGCGGGTTCTGGAAGCGGAACGGACTGGAAACAGACGTTTCGGGACGAGGAACCGCGAGTGATCTTCTTTTGAAGTTCGGCAGATTACCCGAGCGGCCAAAGGGGGCTGACTGTAAATCAGCTGGCAACGCCTACGGGGGTTCGAATCCCTCATCTGCCACCCAAGCAAAGGGCTCTACTTCCTAGCAATAGCCAGGAAGTAGGGCCCTTTGTCATTTCCCGGGCATGGTGTGTGGGCGCCTTGTGAGCGCGACTGCTCGTGAAACAGGCCACAAGCCACCACATGAGGCTTGCTTCGTGAGGATGCGCTACGGCTGCTGGTCGGTGGCCTTGGGTACGTCCTCCAGCACGGATCGGTCAAAGAAACGGACCTCGCCCGTTGCCTGGAAAAACACCGGAACTACAGAAGTGCTCGGGTCTTTGGAAGTTTCGTATATCTCGGGCGCGCTCCCGTGTTTTCGCGCAATGGTTCCAACCATGTCGGTGCCGCGAACTCTGACGGTTCGATACTTGTAGCTGATGTGAACCCCTCCTAGTGAGTTGAGTCACACGTTACTCCACGATGGCAGGCGAGGGGCCCGTTGTCGGAATTTGCGCCCAGGCGACGGCGCCCGCCCTTCACCACAAAACCCCCTGAATTTCCAGGGGCGGCCTCTGACCTGCGACGCAAAGAGGAATCATTCCCTCATCTGCGACCTTCCCGGTTCTCTCCACCGAGATTCGCGTGCCATTGAGTGGCGCGGGCCGGCGTGGCCCGGGTCAGTCCCAAGGACAGGCAGAATAGGCAACACGAAGACTGGCTCACCACGAATCACGCAGAGGACTTCCATTGGGGACAGAGACAACACTGCCAGGCTCCAAAAGGCCTGACGACAACGAAGTACTCCGCCACGGCAGTGGCGTCATCTCCGCTAACGCCCAAAAAGCCCAGCAGGACAACTATCTCGTCCAACTCTTGGACCCGCTGCGACACAACCTGCTGTCACGCACCCGACCCATGCCCTCCGGTAAGTGCTTCCTCCGCCGCACATCTAAGTACAAGTACTGGATGGGCTACCAGCTGGATCCGCTGCGGTGGATGGTCCACACGTTCAGTAACTCCCCAAACGCTGACGGCGGCGCCGAGGCACGGCAACTCGTGCAGTTGAACAATTTCGCCGCCTACCGTGCGAGCCTGTATACGAACTGGGACGAGGCGGGCTGGACGTGGAACGGTGCGAGCTGGGAAGACTCCGCCCCGTTGGCCGGGCGCCGGGCCGCGACCCGCAGCGAGTACGCCCGATTCACCTTGCCGTTGGGCAGCCGTGCCGCCCTTCTGCGCTTCACCGCGCACTCGTCGAACGGGATTGCCGAAGTCCGAATGGTGGATGATCTGGGCGCCACCCATACACCGTTTGATCTGCTGTCGGGAAGGGCGATGCTGGAGGCCGGGCTGGTCACGCAGGGCGATATCGACGCGGAGAACATCAGATCCAGCGCCTATTACGTAAACCAGCACACATACGGCGCAAGCTCCGTCACGGACGTGGTCCTGTCCACAAACCTCGACGCTCAGCGGACCTACACCGTAACCGTTCTGGGGACTGGCGTGCAGAGGGCCGGTTCCATCCCCATTAATCTGGTTGGCAGTTCGGCGGCCGAGGTGGAATTTTCGGGGTGCGCAGCAACCCGGGCAGCAGTGTCGAAGGGGGCAGGCGGTACCCCGGCCCAGGGCAATGCATACTTCCGACTGACTGTTACGGACAGTGCCGCCGGCATCCACAACCAGCGCGTGGATATTACCCCTCGCATAACAGTCATCCCCGGTGTGGCGTACACGATGTCTGCCTATCTTCGGGCGGCTGGAATTGTTGGGGTATCCCTGCAGATGGTTTTTTTCGACTCCGGCGGCGCGGTAGTCGGCAACAGCTCCTACTCGCCCACGATCACCGGATCCACCTTTGTCCGCACATCGGTAACTGCAAAACCCCCGGCCGGGACAGTCAGCATGCTTCTCCGTATCGGCAATACGAACGCTACTGCCGTCGGCAGCACCATGTACTTTTGCGGTGTGATGCTCGACCAGTCGGACACATTGCGCTCCTGCCCTGAAGGGGCGCCGAGGCCCCACATGACGGTAGCTGCCATCGGCCGTGACCACCCGACCCCGAACAGTCAGACGACGTGGGTCCTTGATGAGCAGCTGGGCGGCTCTGGAACTCGTGACCCGTCAGCTTGGGAATACGCCTTGGGCGTTGACATTGGCGGGACGGACTCCTACATCGGCAACCAACACGGTTACGACCGCCCAACGTCATGGACGGTCTACGCCGATGCCAAGACTCTCACGCCGCCCGTTGGCTCTATTTACACCTCGAACGGGTTCACGATCGAGCGGCTGTCGGATTTGTACCACCCTGGCAGCGCGAGCAAGGTCGGAACCGCGCGCGTCGTCTACAGCATGAGCGCAGCGGGAGGATTGCACGTGGACCGAAAGATCACATGGGCCACCGACGGCTGGTACTACAACCCGTACATGGTGATGTGGCCGACCACGCTCCAACGCGTGTCCTGGGTGGGGGCCAACCAGACCTGGACCGCAGACCAGAACATCGGCAAGGCGCCTGCCGGCCAACTCGGCAAGCTCCCGTACCAGTTGTGCTACGCCTGGAACGCGGCCGGGAACTATGTTGCTCTGTGCGACTCGGGGCTCGAGGGCTTCCGCTCGTTCGCCTGGGGGACAGCCTACGCGTACTACGAGGATCGCAGTGCAACCCTGAAGAAGCTCTACGTCGCGCCGATCACGGACGGTGTTCGTCGACATTTCGTAGCGGGCGACACCATGCAGGCTGCCAGCACCTATGCAGCCGGCAGGGTATCCAGCCCGGAGGCCACGCTGAAACGCTAGCGTCCACGCTTTCTTGGCCTGCGGATCCGCGGAGCTCCGAAACCCGTGGCTCAGTCGGTCGGCGCATTCGGGATCGTCACTGTTGTACCGGCGGGCGGAATCCATTCGCCGCCGGTGAGCAAGTCCAGATTGGCCATCCGCAGTGCATGGAGCGGGACGCCGTAGCGGCTCGCGATGCCCGAGGGCGTGTCCCCGGGGACCGTCCTGTACAGCAGGCGTCCCTGGCCGTCCTGCCCGGTGACGTGGCCGCCGGCCCCCAGCTGCGGGACGTCCACGCCTCGGAGATCGACCACCTGCCCAGCGGCAAGCGGCACCGGTTCATTGAAGCTCCTGAGGATCTCGGGAGTCATCCGGAAGTGGGCGGCGATGCCCTCCCAGGTGTCGCCGTCGGCGGCCGTATAGCGCATGGGCAGGAAGTAGCCGTTCATCTCCGTTGTCCCCGGCAGGACCGCCGGAGACGGGGAGGCTGCCGGAGATGCAGGCACCGCGGCCGCCGGCCGCCCCGCCGCGGGTCCGCCGGACGCGTCCGCACCGGAACCGCACGCGGTCAGCAAACCGGCCAAGAACGCGGCAAGAATCGCAGCGGCGGGCACGAGGCGACTGGCGCCGGGACCGTGACTCACGTTGGTGTCCTGTCATTCGGGGCCTCCCCCCGAGGCCCGCTGCCGCCGATTATTCCATACGTTTGATGAAACCTGTTTTCCGGGGAGCCCGTTGACCGGGTTAGGTATAGTGCCCGTCATGGACGATAAGGCGATCTTGCACCGTTACCTGAGCACTCGCCGCGCCGACCTCCTCGGCAAGCTTGAGGGCCTGAGCGAGTACGACGTGCGCCGGCCGCTCACTCCGACCGGCACCAACCTGCTGGGCCTGGTCAAGCACGTGGCCAGCGTCGAATTCGGCTACTTTGGCGAGGTCTTCGGCCGGCCCGGCAGCCTGGAGCTGCCGTGGCTTGCCGACGATGCAGAGCCGGATGCCGACATGTGGGCTGCCCCCGGCGAGACACGGGAGCAGATCGTGGAGTTGCACCGGTTCGCTGCCGCGCACAGCGACGCCACGATCGATGACCTTGCCCTGGACGCGCCCGGCGTTGTGCCCTGGTGGCCGGACGAGCGCAAGCACGTGACCCTGCACCAGATCCTCGTCCACATGTGCGTCGAGACCGCCCACCACCTTGGCCACGCGGACATCCTGCGTGAGCTCATCGACGGGAGCGCCGGCCAACGCCCGGATGACCCGAACCTCTCGGCGCGCACCCCCGAAGGGTGGGCTGTTCACCGGGCCCGGATCGAAGCGGCCGCCGTGGCCGCCGAAGCCCTGGCGGCCAGCGATTGATTACCGGAAACACCCGGCTTTTCTGCAAGCCAAATCTCAGTTTTCCGGGCGGGGGCATCGTAGGGTTGTCGGGTTCGCTGTCGAAGAAGAAGGAGCTGACGTGAAGTCGTTTGCCTGTGGTGATGTGGTTCCCGGCTGTGAAGCCCGCTGGGTGTGCAGCACGGATGATGAAATTCTGGTCAATGTGGCAGCCCACGCTGCGACCGCCCACGGCCTGGAGGAGCTGCCGGCCGACGTCGTGCAGTCCGTCCACAGAGCCATCGTCCCCGTTAGTTGATTCACGCGGCAGGCGGCCTCCCGCCCGGCGCCGGGGCCGCCCCGGGCTGGAAAGAGCATCTGGCGGCCGCCTGCCGCGGCGAAGGCCTTTCCGCGGCTTACCAGCCCATTGTTGACACCGCCCGCGGCACAGTGGTGGGTTACGAAGCCCTGGCGCGATTTCCGGGTTTCGCGGAAAAGAACCCTGAAGCGTGGTTTGCCGCCGCACGCACCCACGGGCACGCGGCCGAGCTCGAGGCCGCAGCCTTGCGGGCAGCGCTCGCGGCGCGTCCCACGTTGCCGCCAAACTGCTTCCTGACGCTCAACGTCTCACCTGAACTGCTCCTGACGGAGAGCATCCGCGAGATCTGGCGCGATCAGGGAAACCTTGGCGGCCTCGTGGTTGAGCTCACGGAGCAAACACCGATCGACTCCTATCTGGAGCTGGAACCTGACCTCAACCAGCTGCGCGCCGCGGGCGCCCTGATCGCCGTCGACGACGCCGGAGCCGGCTATGCGGGGCTCCGTCACCTCCTTGCCCTGAGGCCCTCGCTGATCAAGATTGACCGCGAGCTCATCCAAGACGTCGACCGCGACGAAGCCAAGCGCGCCCTGATCTCCATGCTCGGAACTTTTGCCAGCCGCGTCGATGCCTGGATCCTGGCCGAGGGCGTGGAACGGGTGGAAGAACTGGACGCCCTTGCCGCCCTCGGCGTTCCCCTGGTGCAGGGGTATTGCCTGGCCCGACCGGGGCCGGCGTGGGAAGCGCTGGACCTTGACATCGCCCACCGCCTGGCGTCAAAACCGCCCGTGACGCACCAAAGCATTATCCGCGACATCGTGGAACCGGCGACGACGGCCACGAGCGCGGCGACGGCGGCCGCCGCCTTTGACGGTAACCCTGCCCTGGAGTCGGTTGTGCTGATGGGGGAGTACCTGCGGCCCGTCGCGGTGCTCGACCCCTCGGCGGCGGCGCTGGGGATGGTGAGCCCGGGCATGCGGGTCAACCTGGACACACCGCTCAGCGAGGCACTGGCGCGGTCCATGACGCGGACCCGGGACAGCCGCTTTGACCCCCTGCTCGTCACGGACAACGCAGGACGATTTGCCGGCGTCGCCCGCATGGAACGGATGATCACGGCCCTCGCCGCGGCTGACACCTAACCGTGCCCGGGGCAGGATGCGCCGGTAGCCCCGCTGTGCCCGCCGGCTCCCTATCCGTCCAGCAGCTGGTTCGTGGCGGGGTCCGGGGCGCCGTCGTAGTAGCGGTCCAGGACGTCGCGGAACACGGTCTCACCGGGGGCGGCCCGCAGGAACAAAGTCATGGACGAGTGCAGCTTCCGGGCATCGATGCCTCCAAAGATCTGCACCGCGGACCGTCCCTGTACGGCAGCCACAGCGGCGGCGACGTCCACGAGACGCGGGCCCAGGACCGCGTGCCGGTAATAAGCCCGCGCCTCGTCCAGCGATGAGATCGCATACCTGCGGGCGGTCTCGCTGTGGCCCAGCCCGGCGAGCTGGGGGAACACAAACCACATCCAGTGGCTCCCCTTCGTGCCGGACCTCAGCTCCGCCAGGGCATGCCCGTACGTTCCACCGGAGTCCTGGGCAGTTACGAACCGTTCAAGATCGTAGGGGTCTTCCATGCTCGCTAGGCTACGTCGCCGGGGTGCAACGCGACAGTCCGGCCGCTCGTGAAGGGGTCCTTCGGCCGGGGCGATATGGTCCGGCCCCGGCGTATCGTGTCCGCTATGACGAGCGTCTTTGAGATGGCCGGGGTTGTGAAGCGGTTTGGGCCGGTGGTTGCCCTCAACGGGCTGGACTTTTCAGTCGAAGAGGGCGAGGTCCACGGTTTCCTGGGCCCCAACGGCTCAGGGAAGTCGACAACCATCCGTCTGCTGCTGGGCATGCTCCGCGCCAACGCGGGCTCCATCCGGGTCATGGGCTTTGACCCGTGGAGCGACGTCGCGCGCCTGCACCGGCGGCTGGCCTACGTCCCCGGGGATGTGGCGTTGTGGCCCAACCTGACCGGCGGTGAAGTGATCGATCTGCTCGGGCGGCTCCAGGGCGGTCAGGACGCGGCCCGGCGGGACCGGCTCCTGGAGGTATTCGACCTCGACCCGACGAAGAAGTCCCGGGCCTATTCCAAAGGCAACCGGCAGAAAGTGGCCCTGATCGCCGCGCTGGCCACCGACGCCGAGCTTTTCCTGCTGGACGAGCCCACCAGCGGCCTGGACCCGCTCATGGAGGACGCCTTCCGCCAATGTGTCCGGGAATTGCGCAACCAGGGCCGCACAGTCCTGCTCAGCAGCCACATCCTGAGTGAGGCCGAGGCGCTTTCGGACCGTGTCAGCATCATCCGTGAGGGCCGGGTGGTGGAGACCGGGCGGCTTGAGGAGCTCCGGCACCTCACCCGGACCTCCGTCACCGCCGACGTCGCGGTCGTACCGGCAGGTTTGGATGCCCTGCCGGGGGTCCACGACGTCGTCGTCACGAACCATCGGGTCAGCGCCCAGGTGGAACCGTCCGGCCTGGCCCCGCTGATGCGGGCCCTGACCGACGCCGGTCTCCTTGCGCTGACCAGCCAGCCGCCAACCCTCGAAGACCTTTTCTTGCGCCACTATGGCGCGGCGGTGCCCGCGGTTGCGGCCGGGGCGAGCAGCGGGCGGCCCGGTGATGCGTGAAACGTTGGCGGGCACGGGCGTCCTGATCCGGCTCGGACTCCGGCGCGACCGCTGGCTGCTGCCGGCATGGATCGCCGGATTCGCCGTCACGACCTATTCAACCGCCGCGGCCGGTGCCGAGCTGTACCCCGATGTCGGGAGCCGGGTCGAAGCCGCGACAGCCCTGAACGCCACGGCATCGCTAGTGGCACTATTCGGCAGGGTTTACGAACCCACGTCCCTGGGCGCGCTGTCCCTGATCAAGTACACGGCGTTCATGGCCGCCATCCTCGCCGTCCTCATGGTCTTCATCACCATCCGGCATACGCGCAGCGACGAAGAGTCCGGGCGGCTCGAGCTTCTCGGCGGCGGGCGTCTGGGACGCGACGCACCGCTCGCTGCCGCCCTCGCCATCAGCTTCGGCGCGAGCCTTGTCCTCGGGCTGGTCACGGCCGTGACGTTGGCCGCCGGCGGCCTTCCCGCCGCCGGCTCGCTCGCGTTCGGACTCGGCTGGGCCGCCACCGGCATGGCCTTCAGCGCCGTGGCCGGGGTGACCGCCCAGGTGACTGCCAGTGCGCGGGCCGCCACGGGACTGAGCCTCGGCGTCGTCGCGGTGACCTACGCGCTGCGCGCGGTGGGGGATCTCGCAGAGCCGGGGCCGTCGGCCTTGTCCTGGCTTTCGCCGATCGGCTGGAACCAGCAGATCCGGGCCTTTGCCGGAGACCGGTGGTGGGTGCTAGCCCTGCCGTTGGCACTCTGCGCAGCCCTCGTGCCGGTCGCGCTGGCCCTTCGTGCCCGCCGGGACCTCGGCTCGGGGCTGCGGGAGGAACGCCCCGGCCCGGCGCGCGGCTCACTCAACGGCGTCTGGGACCTCGCCGTGCGCCTCCAGCTCCGTCTCCTTGCGGCGTGGGCGGTGGCATTCGTGGCGTTCGGTGTCGTGATCGGGTCGCTGGCCGGCAACGTCACGGACCTGCTGAGTTCCCCCAACGCCCAGGACCTGATCAGGATGCTGGGCGGAACCCAGGCCATGACGGACGCCTTCATCGCCGCAGAGATCAGCATCATGGGACTGCTTGCCGCTGCCTACGGGCTGTCCGCGGCCAACCGGCTCCGCGACGAGGAAACGGACGGCCACGTGGAGGCGCTGCTGGGCACGGCCACCACCCGGCCGCGGTGGGCGACAAGCCATTTCGCCTTCGCGCTCGCCGGCGTCGCCGTGCTCATGCTGCTGTCCGGATTGTCGGTCGGGGCCGGCGCCGCCATGGTCCTGTCCGACGGAAATCAGCTGGGGCGCATTACGGTGGCCTCCGCCGCGCAGATCCCCGCGGCCTGGGTCATGACCTCAGTAGTCCTGGCCGCGTTCGGCTGGGCGCCCCGGCTCACCGGGACGGTCTGGGGACTGCTGCTGGTCTTCGTCGCCCTGGGTGAGTTTGGCGTCCTGTGGAACGCCCCGGAGTGGGTGATGGAGCTCTCCCCGTTCCGGCATTCACCACTGCTCCCCTTGGATTCCGACGCCGTCTGGCCCATGCTGGGACTTACCGTGACCGCCGCGGCGCTCGCCGCGCTCGGCTACACCGGCTGGCGCCGCCGGGACCTGGCCCCATGAGCGGAACCGAACCGCCCCTGTTCCCCGCCCTGTTCCCCATACGGGGGCGGCGGTAGTATCAACTTCGAGAGCCGTTGGCGCACCTCAGAAACGACCGGGCGCCGCTCTCGGGCCGAGTCGGAGGGCGGATGCAGGACGCATACGGGCTATATACCCCGACCACACTGGTGGAAATCGGGCTCCTGCTGGCGACCTTTGTCCTCTGCTCCCTGATCGGCGTCGAGCGGCAGGTCCGGCAAAAGGTCGCGGGCTACCGCACCCACGTCCTGGTCGGCCTCGGATCGTGCACTTTCACCCTCATCTCTGCCTACGGATTCTCCGCCGCTCTGGCCCCCGGGGCCACCATGGACCCGTCCCGCATTGCCGCCCAAATCGTCAGCGGCATCGGCTTCCTCGGCGCCGGCGTGATCTTCAAGGGACGGAACGTTGTCCGGGGCCTCACCACGGCCGCGAGCATCTGGGTATCGGCGGCGGTCGGCATGGCGTGCGGGGCCGGGATGCTTTCCCTGGCCCTCTCACTGACCGCATTCCACCTCATCACCTTGTATGTGGTCTCTCCCGTGGTCCGCAGGATCCCCACCCAAGACAGCAACCGGGTCCTGCATCTCGGCTACGCCGACAACCAGGGCGTGCTCAGGCAGGTACTGGAGATCGCCACCAACATGGGCTTCAGCTCATCGATCCTGAGCACCAACAAATCGGGAACCCAAGAAAAACCGATCGTCCTCATGGACATCCGCTTCCACGGGCATCTTCCGCTGCGGGAGCTCGTCCCATACCTCTTGGACGTGCCCGGGGTGAAGAGCGTCACGGTCCACGGCGCGGACCCCAACGAGGACGACGACGGTGGCTGACAATTTCCCGCTTCGAGACCCCCGGGTTGACGCGTTCATCGTGGCACTGCCGGACTGGCAGCAAGAGATCTGCCGCCAGGTGCGCGAACTTGTCCATGCCGCCGACCCGGCCGTCGCCGAGACCATCAAGCGCACCACTCAGCCCTACTTCGTCCTCGAGGGCAACATTTGCGCCCTCCTGGCGGCCAAGGACCACGTCAACGTCTTCCTCTACGACGGCGGAATCGTCCCGGACCCGGAGGGGATCATCACGGGCGGGCATGACAACAAGACCGCACGCACTATCGCTTTCCGCCAGGGTGAATCCATCCCCGGGCAGGCCCTCACCGCGATGTTCCGGCAGATCATCGCGGACAACCGGGCCGGTGGCTGGCGGAAACTCAAACCCGGCGGGTGAAGCTGACCGTCGGGTCCGGCCAAGCCAACCGGGGCCGGAGCATGAAGACCATTCCCGCACTGCCGCGCCGTAGATTGAAGCCGTTCGGCATGACGGTTAGAGTCGCCGGATGACCGAGAACAGCATCGCTTTGACGGGCACAGTGCGAGTGCGGGTGCTGCACAGGTCCGACGCCGGTCGGATGGCCGAGGCCTACCTCCGGAACCGGGAGCACTTGGCGCCCTGGGAACCCGTGCGGGCCGAGGAATTTTTCACCGCCGACGGGCAGGCCGCCAGCATCGAGTCCAAACTCGGGTTGTTCATCGCCGGATCGGACGTCCCGTGGGTTCTCGTGGACGGTTCCCGCATCGTCGGGGTGATGAACCTCAGCGGGATTGTCCGCGGGCCGTTCCTCAGCGCCCACCTCGGCTACTGGGTGGACAAGGACATGACCGGTCAGGGGATTGGCTCGGCCGCCGTGGAATTCGCCGTCGGGGCCGCCCTTACCGAGCTCGGACTGCACCGGCTACAGGCCGCCACCCTCCCGCACAACGCCGCATCCCAGCGAATCCTGAAACGGGCCGGCTTCGAAGAAATCGGCCTGGCCCCCAGGTACCTCCGGATTGCCGGGGCCTGGCAGGACCACGTCCTCTTTCAGCGGATCCTGTTCTGATGGCCGCCGTCCCGGGTGCACCCGCGTCTTTTGGTGCCCTGCACCATGTTGAGCTCTGGGTGCCGGACCTTGAACGGGCCAGGGACCAGTGGGGCTGGCTCCTGGGCCGGTTGGGCTACGAGGCCTACCAGGACTGGGCTCACGGGCGCAGCTGGCGGCGGGGGTCCACGTATATCGTCGTCGAGCAATCTCCGGCCCTGAACGGGGACGTACACGACCGCACCGCGCCGGGGCTGAACCATCTGGCCTTCAGCGCGGGGACCCGGGAGCAGGTGGACGCCATGGCGGCCGAGGGCCTGAACCTGGGCTGGGCCGAACTGTTTCCGGACAAATACCCGCACGCAGGCGGCCCCGGCCACTTCGCCGCCTACCTCGTGAACACGGACGGCTACGAAGTGGAGTTGATTGCGGCCGACTGATCGCGGCGGTGCCCTACGGGTTGGTTGGCGGAGGCGCCTGCTCAGCCTTAAGTTCCTCGCCGTGGGCGATGATCGCGTAGATGATCAGCACGTCCATGGCGATGACGATGACGGACCACCACGGCTGCGCCGGAATGAGCATCAGTTGAACGACCGCGCTGAAGCCCGCAACGACAACACCAACGACTCGAGCCCACGTTGCACCGGAGAAGAGCGCGACGGCGGTGAGGATCAAGAGCACCCCGAGAGCTAGATTCCACCAGCCCCACCCCTTCGCGTCGAAGATGAACAGCGTGCCCGGGGTCGCCAAATAGTAGGTGTCAGGACCGGTGAGAGCGACGAGGCCTTGAAGGCCGCTGAAAACGCCGTTGATGATCAGAATGACTCCGGCGAAACGGACCCAACCGGTCCAGCCAGTCGAAGCAACAGGATGATGGGCAGTAGTCATAATGCCGACCGCTTTCCGTTGAATGCTCTGCCGTCGGCCTCATGGTCGGCGCAGTCGTGTCGTGAAACTAGTACCGATTCCGATTATGTTCCTCACCGTCCGTGCCGGTCAATCACTACAGAAACTTTGGAGCCGCCGCGGCGGTCGGCCCGGTTCTGTCCGCGCACCGACGGACTCCGGCGACCCCACCCGCCTCGCCCCGCCGCGCAGCGTGGGCCGCGAGCAAGTTCGGCGTCGGCCAAAGCTGGTGCAGGCGCGCCGGGCCCATTGCGATTGCTTCGGATCCGGGTACTTTGAAGCCATGACCATCATCCTTGTCGGCGGAGGCCCGGACACCGTGACCATTCCTGCCGTCTTCGACCGGTTCGTCCGGGAACTCCGGCACCGGGCCCCCGGCAGGGTTCCGCGCGTCGCCGTCGTTCTCTTTGACCACGAGGGCAGCTCTGAGTATTTCCTGCCCGCCTATGTTGGGCCGCTGGAATCCCGGATCGACTGCACGGTGCTCCCGGTCCTGCTCCGCTTCAACAAAGAGGCGAATCCGGCCGCGTTCGACGACGTCGACGGCATCGTGGTCGGGGGCGGCCCGACGCCGGCCTACCTGGAAGGCCTCCTGCCGTCCGCGGGGGCCATCCGCCGTGCGGTCTCGGAGGGTGTGCCGTACATGGGGTTCTCCGCCGGGGCGATGGTGGCCCCGGCGCGGGCGATCGTGGGCGGATACCGGATCAGTGGCACCGAAGTCTGCGCGATGGACTGTTCCGAGGGGCTCGATGAAGTGGAGATCCGCGACGGGCTGGGCCTGGTGCCCTTCGCCGTCGACGTCCATGCCGCGCAGGCCGGAACACTCAGCCGGGCCGTCGGTGCCGTGGCGAAGGGACTCGTGGACCACGCGGCCGCCGTCGATGAAAACACCGCCCTGGTGCTGCACCACGCGGACCTGCAGCAACTCGACGTGATCGGCACCGGGAACTGCTGGACGATCCGCGGCGCCGGACCCAAGGCCACCGTCTCGGTGCTGTCCGCGCACAGCTAGCCTGCGGACGCCGGGCACCTTGGGTCCTACCCCTTGGCACCGTTGTTACTCGCGGGTAACATTGCCCCATGCACCTTCTGCTCCGCACCCTCCTGCTGCTGTTCACGTCCTCGCGCCGCCCACCGCTGAGCATCTGGGACAGCTCGTCCCTGCCGCTGCGCGTGTTGCCCACGGATATCGACATCGCCATGCACGTCAACAACGGCATGTATTTCTCGCTCATGGACCTCGGGCGCTTCGACCTCATGGCCCGCAGTGGAACCTGGAAGAAGATGCGCCGCCGGGGCTGGACGCCCGTGGCCGCGGGGGAAACCATCGCCTTCCGCCGTTCGCTGCAGCTCTGGCAGCAGTACACCATCGAATCCAAGATCATCGGCCTTGACTCAAAAGCCATCTACTTCGAGCAGCGGATGGTGGTGGACGGCGAAGTCTATGCCCGCGCCTACATCGCGACCCGGCTGGTCAGCAAGGGCAAGCCTGTCAGCCAGGAGGAGATCGTCCGCGAATTCGGCGCCCCGCCGGCGGATCTGGAGCTGCCTGAGTGGATCCACGAATGGCGCGAAACCAACGCCCTGCCCGGCGCCAGGCGTCCTGCCCCGCATGCCTGGGCCTGACGGGTGCGCCCGCCGGCCAGGCAGGCGCACCCGCTTTGGCCCGGATGTGCCAACAGCGAAATGCCGGGGACAATCCCGGACTGCTCCCGTACCGTTGACTCATGGCTACCGTAGACATCACAGGTGAACAGTTCGCATCGACCGTCGAGGATAACGACATCGTCCTCGTCGATTTCTGGGCCGAATGGTGCGGCCCGTGCAAGCAGTTTGGCCCCACGTACTCAGCAGTCTCGGAGAAGCACCCGGACGTGGTCTTCTCCAAGGTGGACACCGAGGCCGAGCAGCAGCTCGCTGCCGAGGCCGGCATCACCTCGATCCCCACGCTGATGGCCTTCCGCGAAAAGGTCCTGGTGTTCTCGCAGCCCGGCGCCCTGAACGCCCAGCAGCTGGAGCAGGTGGTGGACGCCGTCAAGGCCCTGGACATGGAAGAAGTCCACGCGCATGTTGCCCGCTCCCAGGCCGAGGCCGCTGCCTCGGCGGCCAAGCAGGACGGCACCCAGATCCCGGACGCCTAAACCTCCACAAACGCAAGCAACGCGGGGTCACTCGGCGCCCATAAATCCTTCAAGGATGGGCGCGGAGTGACCCCGCGTTGTCGTTGGAGTGGTGGGTCAGAGCTTTTCGAGGATGACCGGCTCGGCCAGCAGCGCGCTGAGGGACTCATTCAGGTCCTGCACGGCCGTGCCCTTGGAGTGCTTGTCCAGGTCCTCCTGGCTTGCCCACCGTTCGGTCAGCACAAGTTTGTCCTCGTTGGCCTCGGTGAGCTCGTAGCGGATACAACCGGGCTCGTTGACCACCTCGTCAATCGCGATCTCCAGCGCGAGCTTCACGCGGAAGAATTCGCCGTTGTTGGGGATGAAGGTGGCCAGGAGGTCAATGGGTGCGCTCATGGCAATTACCCTACCGGGCGTCCGCGTCGGTGCCGGAAGATGACCGGAAAATTTCATAGGACTTCCAAGCTTTGCTCTTCTCTTGCCTCCGCGCACAAGGTAGCGTCACACCATGCTTGCTTACACAGGCGGGGACACTGACGTCCCGCTGCTCGAGGAAACCATTGGCGCGAACTTCGAACGGATCGCGGCGCGGTTCCCGTATCACGATGCCCTGATCGAGGCGGCCGCAGTGCCCGGCGAAGAGGCCCGGCGGTGGAGCTATACCAAGCTGAACGACGACGTCGACCGCCTGGCGCGAGCGCTCCTGGCCCTGGGCGTCGCGAAGGGCGAGCGGATCGGCATCTGGAGTCCCAATTGTGCCGAGTGGACCATCCTGCAGTACGCGACAGCGAAGACCGGGGCGATCCTGGTCAACGTCAACCCCGCCTACCGCAGCCATGAGCTCGATTTTGTGGTCAAACAGAGCGGCATGCGGATGCTGGTCACGGCGCCGTCAGATAGGAACAGCGACTACACCGGCATGGCACGCAAGGCGTTGGCAGCCTGCCCGGAGCTGCGCGAGCTCGTCTTCCTCCCTGACGCCGGCGCGGAAGCTCTCACCGCCGGCGAACCCGAGCACGAGGCCGAGCGGACATACGCCGAACTGCTCAAGCGGGCTGACGACGTCGGGCACTCCGCGCTGCAGGCGCGCATGGCGTCGCTGGACCCGCACGACCCCATCAACCTGCAGTACACCTCCGGCACCACGGGCTTCCCCAAGGGCGCCACGCTGGCGCACCACAACATCCTCAACAACGGCTATTCCATCGGCGAACAACTCGGCTACACCGAACACGACCGCGTCGTGATCCCGGTGCCGTTCTATCACTGCTTCGGAATGGTGATCGGGAACCTGGCGGCGCTCAGCCATGGCGCCGCCACGATCATCCCCGGCCGGTCGTTCTCACCGGCCGCGGCACTGGAAGCCGTGCAGGACTTCGGCGGAACGTCCCTCTACGGGGTGCCCACCATGTTCATCGCCGAGCTCGCCCTGCCGGACTTCGCCTCCTACGACCTCTCGACCCTGCGCACGGGCGTCATGGCCGGATCACTGTGCCCGATCGAGGTGATGAACCGGGTCATCTCCGAAATGAACATGAAAGACGTCGCCATTTGCTACGGGATGACGGAGACCTCGCCGGTGTCCACAATGACCCGGAGCGTGGACACGATGGCCCAGCGGACCGAGACCGTGGGCCGGACCATGCCGAACCTGGAGAGCAGGATCGTGGACCCGGTCACGGGGGAGGTGCTGGAGCGCGGCGGGATCGGCGAACTCTGCACGCGCGGCTACGCCGTGATGCTGGGGTACTGGAACCAGCCAGACAAGACCGCCGAAGCGATCGACGCCGAGGGGTGGATGCACACCGGGGACCTCGCCCGGATGGACCAGGACGGATACGTGGTGATCGAAGGCCGGATCAAGGACATGGTGATCCGCGGCGGTGAGAACGTCTACCCGCGCGAAATCGAGGAATTCCTCTACACCCATCCGGACATTCAGGACGTGCAGGTGATCGGCATCCCGGACGCCAAGTACGGCGAGGAACTGATGGCCTGCGTCATCATGAAGCCCGGGGCCGCGCCGCTGGACGCCGCCGGCCTGGCCGAGTTCTGCCGCGGCAAGCTGGCGCACTTCAAGATTCCGCGCTACGTCGACGTCCGGGAAAGCTTCCCCATGACCGTCTCCGGCAAGATCCGCAAGGTGGACATGCGGCAGGAGGCCGCGGCCCGCCTCGGTCTCTAACCGCGTTGCTGGTGGTGGTGGCCGGGTCGGGCGTGCTGTTTTGTGGCGGGGCGGTTCCGTCCGGGGGCACTTTGCTCGCAATGTTCGACGCCGGCACCCTGATTGGCGGTGTGTCCGCGTCAAAGTGCCCCCGGAACGCGGCCAGCCCCGCTGGTGGGAGGACGGGACTAGTGCCCGCGGTGGTCCTGGATGGTCATCCGCGGGCCAAAGGTCGGTTTGCGGAAGCCGCTGAGGCCGATCATCCGGACCACCCGCTGCCGGTGCCCTGCCCAGGGCGCCAGAAGCCTGAGCATGCCGGCGTCGTCCGTCCGGCGACCGGTCAGGGCAGCGCCGACGTAGGCCGCGAGGTGGTAGTCACCCACCGCGATCGAGTCCGGGCAGCCGTGCGTGCGTTGCACCACCTCGGCGGCCGTCCACACTCCAATCCCCGGGATGGTTTGCAGTTTCGCCGCTGCTTCCCCGGCGGGGAGGTCGGCGAGCCGCTCCAGCGCGGCGGCGGAGCGCAGCGCACGCATGACGGTCGCCGAGCGTTGCGGACCCACCCCGGCCTTATGCCATTCCCAGGACGGAATGCGCAGCCATTGGCCGGGCGTGGGCTGGAGCATGAGGTTGGCCGGGGCCACCGTCCCGGCGCCCGGGGCAGCTGTCCCGAAGCGGTACGTCAGGTACCGGTATCCCCGGCGGGCCTCAATGACCGTGACCTTCTGCTCCAGGATGGTCGGCACGAGCGCGTCGACCATCCGTCCGGTGGCGGGCAGCCGGACGGTGAGGTTGCGGCGCCGGGCTTCGACGACCATGCGGGGGAGCGTGGCGTGGAAGGCCGGCTCATCAAAAGCCGTCCAGTCGTCGTCACGGCCCAGCATGCGCGGAACGGAGGCCGCGGCGTCGGCGGCGCCGGGTCCCCAGGACTGGACATCGACGGCGGGATCGGCCCGGGGCCCGGAGGACACGAGCCGAAGCGACGCCGGGCCGGCCGGCGTCGTGAACGCGAACCACACGGCGCCCGGTGATGTGCGGATGGAAGGGTCCCCCTGACCCCTCAGCAGCGGCCCGACCGTCTGCATCAGGTCGAAGGGGCCGCCGGGCCGCCACCGCAAAGAGGCGTCCGCCGCGGCGGCATGGCCGGCGGGAACGTCTGCGAGGGTCATCCGAATATGTTCCCACGCCGGACGGACAGCCCCCGCACCGGAGGTTCCGGCAGGTGAGCCAAACGGCCCTAAGTCTGCGCGGTTTCCGGGGCTAGAATCCGGCTGGGACACCCATGCGGCGGTCCTGCCGTTGGCCCGGGCCCTGGGGCCGCCAGGAGCAGATCATGGCCGGTGGAGTGGTGCATTTCGAGATTCCCGCAGACGACGAGGATCGGGCGCGGGAGTTCTACAGTTCAATCTTCGGCTGGGGTTTCCAGGTAATGCCCGAAATGGAGTACAGCCTGGCCATGACGACGCCGATGGACGAGCACGGCCGGCCCGCCGTCACCGGGTCCATCAACGGCGGGTTGTTCCGGCGCGGGGACCTTACGGCGCCGGTTGTCACGATCGACGTCGACGACATCGATGCCGCACTGGCGAGCATCGCCGCCCGCGGCGGGTCCGTGGTCCGTGAAAAGCTGGAGGTCCCGGGGATGGGATGGAATGCCTATTTCAAGGACAGTGAAGGCAACGTGGTGGGGTTGTGGCAGAACGCGGTGCCGGCGGGCGGCGCGGACCCGGGGAATGACATCGGCGCCTGAGTGGCGTACTCGCGTGCCGGGTAGACCGATTCCGGCAGGCGGCCGCAGCAGGTCAGTGCATCCCTGTGCTGAGCCAGAGCGCCAGGACTGCCAGCGGGATTACCAGGACGACGGCGACGACGCCTGCCACGGCGAAGCCGCCCCAGCGGATGTCCACGTTGAGTGCGCGGAGCCGCTCGTGCCACAGCAGCGTGGCCAGCGAAGCCCAAGGGGTGACCAGCGGACCCAGGTTCACTCCGATCAGCAGCGCCGCCAGCCGGGCCGGGGAGCCGCCCACCGGTTCCAGGGCCAGGTAGGCAGGCAGGTTGTTGACGGCGTTGGCGGCCCCGGTGCCCAGCCCGGCGAGCTGCAGGAGCGCCGGCAGGCTGTCCCCGGTGCCGGCAATCCCGGTCAGGAAGCGGGTGAGCCCGTTCGCGTGCAGGGTCTCCACCACCATGAACAGGCCCGAGGTGAGCATGAGCGGCCGCCACGGAATCATGGACCAGCGCAGGGCGGAGCGGCGCCGCCAAAGGAACAGCAGGAGCAGGACGGCCGCCGCCGCGATCGCCGGGATCTGCACCGGAATCCCGGAAACCAGCGCCGGCAGCAGGACCACCATCACCCCGGACGCCGCGTACAGCAGCACCCGGTCCCGCACTTTGTGGATCGGCTGCGGCCCGTAGCGGCCGCGCAGATCCTTCCGGAACGCCAGCCACAGGAGCACCAGCGGCACGAGGATGCCCACCATGGCCGGCGCCCACACCAGCGAGGCGAACGCGGCGGGGCTCAGTTTGAGCCGGTCCTGCGCCAGCAGGTTGGTCAGGTTGGAGACCGGCAGCAGCAGCGACGCCGTGTTCGCCAGCCAGACCGTGGTCATGGCAAACGGCAGCGCCGGAATCCGGGCGTGAACGGCCAGCAGCACGACGACGGGCGTCACCAGTACCGCCGTCGTATCCAGCGACAAGAACACCGTGGACACGGTGGCGAGGGCGATCACGAGCAGCCACAACAGAAACACCCGGCCACGGCCCAGGGCGGCCAGCCGCTCCGTCACCACGCGGAAGAGCCCGGCGTCATCCACCAGCTCCGTGACCAGGGACATTGCCACGACAAACGCCAGAACCGGCACGGTCCGCGCCGCCAGCTCATCGAACGCCTGGACCGGCAGCAGCCCCGACGCCAGCGCCGCGCACCCTGCCAGCAGCATGCCCGCCGGCAGCGCATAGCTCTTGAACCTCTTCATCCGGGCGATCCACGTCACCGCCCAATCGTCGCACCTCAAGGGGACGGGACTGCGCCGACGTGCCCGTCCGCCGGAGACGGTAACTTGGTACCTATGAAGTACGCCCCGTCCGTTCTGGACCTCATCGGCCATACACCGCTCGTCAAGCTCAACCACGTGACCGACGGCATTGCAGCCACCGTCCTGGTGAAACTGGAATACCTGAACCCCGGCGGTTCGATCAAGGACCGCATCGCGGTCAAGATGATCGAGGAGGCCGAACGGACGGGCAAACTCCTGCCCGGCGGCACGATCGTGGAACCCACCTCGGGCAACACCGGCGTCGGCCTGGCGCTCGTGGCGCAGCAGAAGGGCTACCGCTGCATCTTCGTCGTGCCGGACAAGGTCGGCGAAGACAAGCGGGCCGTGCTCCAGGCGTACGGCGCCGAAGTGGTGGTCACCCCCACCGCCGTCCCGCCGGACAGCCCGCAAAGCTACTACGGCGTCTCCGACCGGCTCGTCACCGAAATCCCCGGAGCCTACAAGCCGGACCAGTTCTCCAACCCGGCCGCCCCGGCAAGCCACTACGAAACCACCGGACCCGAGATCTGGAACGACACCGACGGCCGGATCACGCACTGCGTGATCGGCGCCGGCACCGGCGGCACCATCACCGGCACCGGCAGGTACCTGAAGGAAGTCTCCGCCGGACGGCCCGAGGCCGAGGGCGGCGTCGTCAAGATCATCGGCGCCGATCCCGCCGGCTCGGTCTACTCCGGCGGCACGGGCCGCCCCTACTTTGTCGAGGGCGTCGGCGAGGACATGTGGCCGGCCAACTACGACAAGTCCATCCCGGACGACGTCATTGCCGTCAGCGACGCCGACTCCTTCGCGATGACGCGCCGGCTGGCCCGCGAAGAAGGCCTGCTGGTGGGCGGGTCCTCGGGCATGGCCGTCGTGGCCGCGCTGGAGGTCGCCAGGGACCTCCCGGCGGACGCCGTCGTAGTGGTCATCCTGCCGGACTCCGGACGCGGCTACCTCGCGAAGATCTTCAACGACCAGTGGATGCGCTCCTACGGCTTCCTGGCCGGCGGGGACGAGGCCTCGGTGGGCGAGATCCTCAAGGCCAAGACCGGGGAACTTCCGGACCTCGTCCACATCCACCCGAACGAGAGCGTCCGCGATGTCATCAACATCATGAACGAGTTCGGCGTCTCGCACATCCCCGTCCTGTCCCAGGAACCGCCCGTCGTGATGGGCGAGGTCCTTGGCGCCGTGGACGAACGCACGCTCACGGCCAAGCTCTTCCGGGGCGAGGCCAAGCTCTCGGACAAGATCTCCGAACACATGGAGGCCCGGCTGCCCGTGATCGGCTCGCTCGAATCGATCTCGACCGCCCGCGAACTCCTCTCCGACGCCGACACCCTCATGGTGACGTTCGTCGGCGCTCCGGTGGGAATCCTGACCCGCCACGACCTCCTCGCCTACCTCAGCAACTGACCAGTTCAAGGAGTCCCATGTCTCTGCCAGAAAGCTCTTCCGCGAAGAAGACCGGCTTCAACACCCGCGCCGTGCACGCCGGCCAGGCCTTCGAGCCGCGCACCGGCGCCGTGGTGCCTCCCGTGCACTTCTCCTCCACCTACGCTCAGGACGGGATCGGCGGACTGCGCGCCGGCTACGAATACGGCCGCGGCACCAACCCCACCCGCGATGCCCTGCAGGAGCAGCTGGCCGCGCTGGAGGGCGGGACCGCCGCCTTCTCCTTCAGCTCCGGCCTGGCGGCCGAGGACTCCATGATCCGTGCCCTGACCCGGCCCGGTGACCACATCGTGCTCGGCAACGACGCCTACGGCGGCACCTACCGGCTCATCAGCCGGGTCCTGGGGGAGTGGGGCATCGGCAACACCCCGGTGGACATGTCCGACCTCGACGCCGTCGCCAAGGCCGTGGCCGCCGGCGGTTCGGCCTCCGGCGGCGGCAAGACCCGCCTGGTGTGGGTGGAGACGCCGTCGAACCCGATGATGAAGATCACCGACATCGAGGCCCTCGCCGCAGTGGCGCACGACGCCGGTGCCCTCCTCGTCGTGGACAACACCTTCGCCTCGCCGTACCTGCAGAACCCGCTGGCCCTCGGCGCCGACGTCGTGGTGCACTCCACCACCAAATACATCGGCGGACACTCCGACGTCGTCGGCGGCGCGATCGTGGTGAACGACCCGGAGCTGGCCGAGAAGATCGGCTTCGTCCAGTTCGCCGTCGGCGCCGTGTCAGGTCCGATGGACGCCTTCCTCACCACCCGCGGCCTGAAAACCCTCGGCGTGCGCATGGACCGGCACAGCGACAACGCCCAGGCCGTCGCGGAATGGCTGCTCGAGCGCCCCGAAGTGGAGGCCGTGCTGTACCCGGGACTGCCCTCGCACCCGGGCCACGAGCTCGCCAGGAAGCAGATGAAGAAATTCGGCGGCATGATCTCCGTGCAGTTCAAGGGCGGCGAAGCCGCGGCGCGCAAGGTGGCCGAATCTACGTCCGTGTTCACCCTGGCCGAGTCCCTGGGCGGGATCGAATCGCTCATGAACTACCCCTCGGAAATGACGCACGCCTCGGTCAAGGGCACCGAACTGGCGGTCCCGGTCAACCTGATCCGGCTCTCGTGCGGCATCGAGGACGTCGAGGACCTCATCGCCGACCTCGACGCCGCACTCTCCGGCCTGGACGGCGGCAGCTAGCCGCACGCCCTCGCGATACAGCCAACCCTAGCTTTCTCTAAGAGAGTCAGCTACGGTTGGCTGCATGGCACTCCGATCCGATTGGTCCCAGCGGACCTGCAGCATGGCCCGCGGCCTCGACATCCTCGGCGATCCCTGGAGCATGCTCGTCCTGCGCGAAGTCTTCTTCGGCAACGGCCGCTTCGAGGCCATGAAGCAGCGGCTCGGAGCAGCCGATTCCGTGCTCACCAAGCGGCTCGCCGGGCTCGTCGACGCCGGGCTGCTCACCCGGCGGCCCTACGACGACGGCGGCCGCACCCGCCAGGAGTACGTCCTCACCGCCAAGGGCGAGGACGCCCTGCCGGTGCTCAACGCCGTCGTCATCTGGGCCGAAAAGCACCTCCCGGCCCCTTCCGAGCAGGCGCACATGTTCGTCATTCACAACGGCTGCGGGGCGAGGACCTCCTCTGCGGACACCTGTACGGCCTGCGGGGAGCGGCTGACGGCCGGGAACACGAGCTGGCACAGCCTGACCCGCACCGCCGACCCCGTGCCGCTGGCCTCGGCCCGCGCGCAGGCCCCGGTCCCCGGCCGGCCCAAGTCCCAGCCCCAGAACGGAACCGCCGCATGAGCGCCCCCCAAGACACTCTGACCCCCGCGCCCGTCCGCCGCCGGATCCACCCGGCGTGGGGCGTGGCCGCCGTGGCCTTCCTCGCGCTCGTCGGCGCTGCCGGGTTCCGTGCCGCCCCGGGCGTGCTCATGGTGCCGCTGCAGAACGAGTTCGGCTGGTCCACGACCGTGCTCTCTGCCGCGGTCAGCATCAACCTCGTACTGTTCGGGCTCACGGCACCGTTCGCTGCGGCCCTCATGGAACGCTTCGGCATCCGCGCCGTCACCGCCGTGGCCCTGATGCTGATCGGCGCCGGCAGCGCGCTGACGGTCCTCGTGAACCAGTCCTGGCAGATCCTGCTGACGTGGGGGCTGCTGATCGGACTCGGCACCGGGTCCATGGCACTGGTCTTCGCCACCACCGTCGCCAACACGTGGTTCGCCAAGAGCCGGGGCCTGGTGATCGGCATCCTCACCGCCGGCAGCGCCGCCGGGCAGCTCGTATTCCTGCCCTTCATTGCGCTCCTGGCCCAGGACCCGGGCTGGCGCCAGGCCTCGCTCCTCATCGGTGCCGGCGCGCTCGCGGTGGTGCCGCTCGTGCTGAAGTTCCTGAAGAACTCACCGGCCGACGTCGGCGTGCTGCCTTACGGGGCCACGCCGCCGGCCGCCGACGGAACCTCCGATGAGACTGCCGGGCCCGAGACCGCCGCGCCGGAAGCCGCCGAACCCAGCCGCAACGCGGCCGTCCGGGCCTTGCAGGTCCTCAAGCGGGCCAGCAAGGTCCGTACCTTCTGGGCCCTCGTGGCCGGCTTCGCGATCTGCGGCGCAACCACCAACGGGCTGATCGGCACCCACTTCATCCCCTCGGCCCACGATCACGGCATGCCGGAAACCACCGCGGCGGGCCTGCTCGCCGTCGTCGGGCTCTTCGACATCGTCGGAACCATCGCCTCCGGCTGGCTCACGGACCGCTTCAACCCCCGGATCCTGCTGGCGGTGTACTACCAGTTCCGCGGTATCGGGCTGCTGGTCCTGCCCTTGCTGCTCAGCGCCACGGTGCAGCCCAGCATGATCGTGTTCGTCGTCATCTACGGCCTGGACTGGGTGGCCACGGTGCCGCCCACCGCCGCGATCTGCCGCCAGGTGTTCGGCGCCGACGGCAGCGTCGTGTTCGGCTGGGTGTTCGCCGCCCACCAGCTTGGCGCGGCCGCAGCCGCCTTGGCGGCCGGAGCCGTCCGGGACGCCACCGGCCAGTACACCTACGCCTGGTTCGCCGCCGCGGCGATGTGCACGATCGCCGCCGTCATCAGCGCCACCATCCGCAAGGACGCCAGAAAGACGGACACGGTCCCGGCTGCGGCGTAGCTGTTCTGTAGACTGACCCGACAGCGAGGGCGCGTTTCGGCCGCCCGGACGGAACCGACCATTCGGCAAGCGTCTACACCAGCAGCCCGATTGGGGAATTCATGTCAGTGCTCGATTCCGAAGACCGCCCGGCGCAGCCGGAGCCGAAACCGCCCCTCCCGATACGGCCCGTCCCGAAACCGCTGAACGCGACACAACCGGTCCGGATACTGCTGTGGCTCTCCGTCATAGTGGCCATCGCTGCCGTCGGCTACTTCATCTGGGTGTCGCTCGGGGTCTGGGCCAAGCACGGACTGGACTTCAGCGTCTACTGGTACGGCGGGAAAATCCTCAACGACGCCGGCGCCGCGCCGTCGGACCTGTACGCGGGAAACGTGGACTGGGCCGGGGGCCCGGGGCTGAAGTTCACGTATCCGCCGTTCGCCGCCTTGCTCTTCAGCTTCTTGGCCCGGCTGCCGCAGGTGACCGCGCTGACACTGTTCAATACCGCCGGCGCCGTCGTCGGCATCCTGGCCGCCGTCCGCACGGTCCGCTACTGGAACGCCAAAACCAATTGGCGCGCCACCTTCCGGTCCCCGCGCAACTGCTGGGCCGCCGCCGTCGTGGTCCTGGCGTTGCTGAATCTCGGTCCGTGGCGCGAGACCCTGGTGTTCGGCCAGATCAATATCCTGCTGATGGGCCTGATGGCCGCGGACCTGCTGGCCCGGAACTCGCGCTGGACCCGCGGCATCCCCGGTAGCGGCTTCCTGGTGGGGGTCGCCGCCGGCATCAAGCTGACGCCCTTGGTGTTCGGCCTGTACTACGTGGTCCGCAAGGACTGGCGCGGACTGTGCAACATGGCCGCCGGCTTCACTGTCACGGTTGTGATCGGCTGGCTGCTGCGTCCCGTCGAGTCCTTGCAGTTCTGGCTCCAGATGCTGCCGGACACCTCCCGGATGGGCGGAGCTGGCTATGTGGACAACCTGTCCCTCAAGGGCGCGCTGCTGCACTTCGGCGTTCCGGAACCGCTCGTCACCGTGCCGTGGCTCGTGCTGAGCCTGGCGGTCGTGGCCCTGGGCGCAGGAGTCATCAAGGCCGCCAGCGACCAGGGCGCCCGGGTCGTCGCTGTTGCGGCGACGGCGCTGACCATGCTGCTGATCAGCCCGGTCTCCTGGTCCCATCACTGGGTGTGGGTCGGGGCGGTCTTCCCGGCCTTCGCCTGGACCCTGCGCGAAACCCCGCGCCGCTACGCCCGGATGCGCTGGACCATGGGTGGGGTGCTGGGCGTTTCGATGCTGGTGTTCCTGTTCTCACCGAAGACCATCGGCACGGCGCTGGGCGCGCAGAACCTCGACCTCCAGACACCGGGCCTGTGGATCATGGCCTCCAGCGCCGGGGTGTTCTGCGCCGTGGCCCTCCTGGTCTGCTGGCTCGTCGCCCTGCGCCGGGACTCGGTGGCGCCGGAGCTTGACCTTGCTTCCATGCCTGCCGCCGAAGTGGACGTCCGGACCTCCGCGGTCTCCTCGTAGCTGCCGCCCCGCCGGCCGGCGCTAGGCTGTTCGGCATGAGCTCCCCGTCACCCCGTAAGACTGCCCTCGTCACCGGCGTCGGCCGGCTCGCCGGAATCGGCGCCGGCATCGCGCGCCGCCTCGCCGCGGACGGCTGGGACCTCGTCCTGAGCTACTGGCAGGACTACGACGCCCGGATGCCGTGGGGAGTCCAGCCCGACGACGTCGAACGCCTCACCGTCGAGCTGCAGGCGACCGGCGCCGCCGTCGTGGTCCTGCCGGCGGATTTGGAAGACCCGCAGGCCGTGGACGGGCTGATGGCCGCGGTGGCGGCCGAGGCCGGAACCCTGCAGGGCCTGGTGCTCAGCCACGCCGAATCCGTGGACTCCAGCATCCTGGATACGTCCCTGGCGAGCTTCGAACGGCACTTCGCGGTCAACACCCGTGCCAGCTGGCAGTTGATTGCCGCTTTCGCCCGGCAGGCGGGTCCCGACGGCGGGGCCATCGTGGCGCTGACCAGCGATCACACCGCCTTCAACCTGCCCTACGGAGCGTCAAAGGGTGCGCTGGACCGGATCGTGATCGCGGCGGCCCGGGAGCTCGGCCCGCTGGGGATCAGCGCCAACGTCCTCAACCCGGGACCGGTGGACACCGGCTGGATGGATGACGTGCTCCGCGGCGAACTGGCCGTCCGGCAGCCCGGCGGCCGGCTGGGCACTCCGGCGGACGTGGCCGGCACGGTCGCGTTTCTGCTCTCGCCCGAGGGCCGCTGGATGTCCGGGCAGCTGGTCAAGGCCGACGGCGGCTTCTCCGCCTGAGGTCCCCGGACTCCGCTTCCCTGTACGCCGACGTCGTTGATCCGGTGGTGGCCGGATCCGGTCAGTCGGCGGTCAGCAGGGCGAGGGCTGTTGCCAGTTCCGTGGCGGCGCCTTGGAGGAGGCAGGCCGTCTCGCGTGCCCGGGCGTTGCGTCCGGACTGGAGGTCGGCATCAATGAGGTCGGCCATGAGTTGGAGCTGGCACGCACCGCCCATGGATGCGGACCAGGACAGGCTTTGGGCGGCGAGGCGCGCGTCTTCCCAGTCCCCGACGGACAAGGCCCGGTGAACCTTTTCGACCCGGTGGGGAAGCATGAGCTGGAATGTAGTGACGAAGTCGTGGAACCGCCAGGACTGGAGTGTGCCTGTGCTCTCCTGAAGTCGGTTGCGGTCCAGAACAGGTGCCGTGGCGATGCGGGCACGGTACCTGCGGGGTCCCTGGTCAGCCCCCGAAATATCCTGGTCGTTCACGCCCGCGCTGGTCGTGGCGTGACGTGCCGGAAAGAACCGGAGCGTCCACGCGGCTGACTTGGCATTGAGACCCATGATGTCCCCCTAACCCGGCATCCTGTTCCGATCCGTCGGACAGGCAGAGTGCCGCCCTCCGGTCCTGTGGCACCACTCTACGAATGAGCCCCAGGGAGAACACGAGTGCTGGCTACCCTAAAACTCAGCAGTCACCACTTGTATCACTGGCCTCATACGTATCTCACGACCGGGATCGCGTTCGCGGGCTCGGGGGCTTAGCGGAAGGCCGGGATCCCCGTGATGTGCTGGCCCAGGACCAGGGTGTGGACTTCGTCGGTGCCCTCGTAGGTGCGGACGGATTCCAGGTTGGCGGCGTGCCGCAGGGGCGAATAGTCCAGTGTGATGCCGTTGCCGCCCAGGATGGTGCGGGCTTCCCGGGCAATGCTGAGCGCCTCCCGCACGTTGTTCAGCTTGCCGAGCGAGATCTGCTCCGGCCGCAGCCTGCCGGCGTCCTTGAGCCGGCCCAGATGCAGGGCCAGGAGGGTGCCTTTTTGGATTTCCAGGAGCATGTTCACGAGCTTCTCCTGCGTCAGCTGGTACCCGGCCAGCGGCTTGCCGAACTGCAGCCGCTCCTGGGCATAGGCCAGGGCCGCCTCGTAGGAATCCCGGGCGGCGCCCATCGCGCCCCAGGCGATCCCGTACCGGGCCTCGTTGAGGCAGGAGAACGGGCCCCGGAGCCCCCGCGCCGCCGGCAGCAGCGCCTCCGGACCCAGCCGGACGGCGTCGAATGTGATGTCGCACTGGATCGAGGCGCGCATCGAGAGCTTCTGCCCGATCGGCGTTGCGGTGACCCCCGGGGTGCCGGCGGGGACGAGGAAGCCGCGCACGCCGTCCTCCGTCATGGCCCACACCACCAGCACGTCCGCCACCGACGCGAGCCCGATCCAGCGTTTGGCGCCGTCCAGGACCCAGCCGGCGGTCCCGCCGGAGCCGTCGCGGCGGGCGAAGGTCTTCATCGAGGCGGGGTCCGAGCCGGCCGTGGGCTCGGTCAGGGCAAAGGCGCCGATCAGTTCGCCGGCGGCCATCCGGGGGAGCCACTCCTGTTTCTGGTCCTCGGAGCCCCACTTGTGGATGGCCGTCATGGCGAGGGAGCCCTGCACGGAGACAAAGGTGCGGATGCCGGAATCGCCGGCCTCGAGCTCCATTGCCGCGAGGCCGTATTCGACGGCGGAGCGGCCGGGGCAGCCGTAGCCCTCCAGGTGCATGCCGAGCACGCCGAGTTCGCCAAGCTCCGGGGCGAGGTCCAGGGGGAACACGGCGTCGTCGTACCAGCCGGCGATCCCGGGCCGGATGCGCTGGTTGGTGAAGTCACGGACGCGCTCCCGCACGGCCAGCTCCCCGGCGCTCAGGAGGGAATCGATCGCCAGGACATCGGAAACATCGGAAAGGTTGGCCTCGTTGCTCATGCCAGCATCCTACGGCGGCACCGCTCGTAGCGGTGGTGCTCAGCCCGGTGGTGCCCGCCCGGTGCACGGGGCCGGTGCGGGCGCTGAATCCGGTGCCCGGGCGGGCCTACACTGGTGCCATGGAAACCGCATCTGTGCTTGCTGTCTGCCGGGTTCACCAGCTGCTCGAAGATCCCGGCAGCGTCGGGGTCACCGCGATCGACAAGCGCCCCGTGGACGGTCCGGTACGGGTCCACAAACTCGGCCTGCGCGGTGATGTCCAGGCGAGCAGGATGGACCACGGCGGCGAGGACCAGGCTCTCTACGCGTACTCGCAGGACGACGCCGATTACTGGGCAGGGGAGCTCGGGCGGGAGATGCCGCCGGGCATTTTCGGCGAAAACCTGCGGATCTCAGGACTCAGCGCCTCCAATGCCGTGATCGGCGAACGCTGGAAGATTGGACTGGACGTCGAGGTGGAAGTCACCTCCCCGCGCGTCCCCTGCGCCACGTTTCAGCGGCGGATGGGCGAGCCGCACTGGGTCAAGCGGTTCACCGAGGCGGGCAAGGTCGGCACGTACCTGCGGGTGGTACGGACCGGCAGCATCGAGGCCGGAGACCACATCCACCGGATCTTTGTCCCGGTCCACGGCGTGACCGTTGCCAAGTGGTTCACCGATCCCACCTTGGAGGATATGGAAGCCCTGCGCGACGCCGACGCTGACGGCGAGATCCGCCTCCAGCCCGAATATCACGAGCGATTCGAGAGGCTGCAGCGACAGCTTGGCGTGTAGCCGTGCCGCGCCGGTGTGCGCAAGCTCACCCGCCGCCGTCGGCCCCTCAATTACCACTGTTCTGGTTCATGCCCTACACTGGAACTATCCCCCACTCCGGAAATCCCTTATTCCTGCCCAATTCTTGAGGCAGGACTGGTAAGTGTTGGGGCCCGCAAAATGTGATGCGGGCATTTTCATAGGGAGAGCCGGCAAAAGAAAACGCTGTACAGACTGCTGGGATAGCAGCCAAGAGATGCAGCGGGAAGTCCTGCCACGGGATTGCGAAAGCGCCGGACTTCTGTGACCCGCCGGTCAACGTACGCCCGGCAACTCGTGTCACGCGTACTGCGGCTCCGCTCACCTCGGGTTGTGCCGCTTGGCCCCTATGGATGAGGAAATTTCACCTATGCCCGAAAATCAGAACAACTCCGTCGACACCGAACTCGCCACCGAGAACAGCCAGGCCGACGTCGAGACTTCTGAAACGGCTGCCCCCGCAGCCGGCTCCGCCCCGGAATTCACCGAGGCTCCTGCGAACGTTGAGGCTCCGGTAGCCGAGGCCGCCCCGCAGGCTGACACCACGACCGAGGCCAAGTCCGCCCCGTCCAAGGACGAGGACACCGAAGATGAGGGCGTCAAGTTCGTTGACCTCGGCATCGACGGCCGCGTCCTCGCTGCCCTGCAGGACGTCGGCTACGAGAAGCCGTCCCCGATCCAGGCAGCAACCATCCCGCTGCTGCTCGAAGGCCGCGACGTCGTGGGCCTGGCCCAGACCGGTACCGGTAAGACTGCAGCATTCGCAGTACCGGCGCTGTCCCGCTTGGCCGAGCTCCACGACCTCAACGGCCCGTCCCGCAAGACCCAAGCCCTGGTCCTGGCACCGACCCGCGAGCTTGCGCTCCAGGTTGCCGAGGCCTTCACCTCCTACGCCAAGCACATCGACGACTTCACCGTCCTGCCGGTGTACGGCGGCTCCGCCTACGGCCCCCAGCTGGCCGGACTGCGCCGCGGCGCCCAGGTTGTTGTCGGAACCCCCGGCCGCGTCATCGACCACATCTCCAAGGGTTCCCTGGACCTGTCCGAACTCCAGTACCTCGTGCTGGACGAGGCCGATGAGATGCTGCGCATGGGCTTCGCCGAGGACGTTGAACAGATCTTCCAGCAGACCCCCGCGGGCCGCCAGGTTGCGCTGTTCTCCGCCACGATGCCGAGCCAGATCCGCCGGCTCTCCAAGCAGTACCTGAACAACCCGGCCGAGGTCCAGGTCAAGTCCAAGACCACCACGGGCGCCAACACCCGCCAGCGCTACCTGCAGGTCATGGGCCCGCACAAGCTCGACGCGCTGACCCGCATCCTCGAGGTCGAAGAGTTCGAGGGCGTCATCGCCTTCGTGCGGACCAAGATGGCCACCGAGGATCTCGCCGACAAGCTGCGCTCCCGCGGCTTCCAGGCTGCCGCCATCAACGGCGACATCCCGCAGCAGCAGCGTGAGCGTACGGTCGAGGCCCTGCGCGACGGCAAGATCGACATCCTGGTCGCCACCGACGTCGCGGCCCGCGGCCTTGACGTCGAGCGCGTCAGCCACGTGGTCAACTACGACATCCCGCACGACACCGAGTCCTACGTCCACCGCATCGGCCGCACCGGCCGCGCGGGCCGTTCCGGCGACGCGATCTTGTTCATGACCCCGCGCGAGAAGTATCTGCTGCGTTCCATCGAGAAGGCCACACGCCAGCCGGTGGAGCAGATGCACCTGCCCACCGCCGAAACCGTCAACACCCTGCGCTTGGGCAAGTTTGCCGACAAGATCACGGAGACGCTCGAGTCCGAGGACGTTGCGGCATTCCGCGACCTCATCTCCTCGTACGAGGAAGAGCACAACGTGCCGGCCGCCGAGATTGCAGCCGCGCTGGCCGTCATGGCCCAGGGCGGACAGCCGCTGCTGGTCAAGGAACTCCCGGCCGCGCCGGAATTCCAGAAGCGCGAACGCTCCAAGGACGGCTTCGGCTCCCGCGGGCCGACCCGTACGCTGACCGAGGGCAACGCCACCTACCGGATCGCCGTCGGACGCCGCCAGCGCGTCATGCCGGGTTCCATCGTGGGCGCCATTGCCAACGAAGGCGGCATCTCCTCGGCCCAGATCGGCGGCATCGACATCCGCTCGGACCACTCCCTCGTGGAGCTCCCGGCAGACCTGAGCCCCGATCAGCTGAAGGCCCTGTCCCGCACCCGGATCGGCGGCGAGCTGATCCACCTCGAGCTCGACAACGGCCGCAAGCCCTCCGGCGAGCGTGGCTCCTACCAGGGCAACCGCGGCGGCGACCGTGGGGGAGACCGCGGCGGCTACTCCGGTGGCAGCGGCAACTTCAAAGGCAACGGCGGCTTCAAGCGCGAATTCCGCAAGAGCGACGGCGAGCGGTCCTCCGCTGACCGTGGCGGCCGCTCCTTCAGCGAGCGTTCCGAGCGGAGCGTCGGCACCGACACCCGCAAGCCCCGCCACGAAGGCGGCTTCAAGCCCCGCAACAAGTGGTAACCACTAGCACTATCTGAGAGAGGGCCGGCTCCTGAGCCGGCCCTTTTTTCTTTAAGCTTCCGCGCCTGTGTTCGCTTCGTCACACCGCAGGCGGACGGTCGGCCCGGGAGGCCGATCTTGGCGCCCCGGACTTCCTTGGAAGCCCTGATTTCCGCGACTTTCGGCAGTACCGCCGTCGTTCGGGCGCCGATTTGTTGGTGGGCGAATCTTCCGGTAGAGTATTTACTCGTTGCCCCCCTAGCTCAGTGGTAGAGCGCGTTCTTGGTAAGAACGAGGTCACCGGATCGATTCCGGTGGGGGGCTCTGAATGAGGGCCTGTGTCAAGGCGGTTTTTGACCGGCTTAGCGCAGGTTTTCCTCATTTATGGCGGTGTAGCTCAGTTGGTTAGAGCGCACGACTCATAATCGTGAGGTCGGGAGATCGAGCCTCCCCACCGCTACAGACAAGACCCCCGGAATCCTTGAGATCCCGGGGGTCTTTCTGTCTTCCCGACACCTGCAGTCCCCGCCAAGTTCGTGACAAGCGCCTCGTTTCGCCGTAGCTTTGCCTCACCTGACGGATGGGGGATATCAGTGGATTTCCTGGGCACCATCATGGCCCCGTTCAAATGGCTGGTCTCAGCCATGATGGTGGGCTTCCATGACGGCCTCAGCGCCATCGGCATGTCGCCGGCCAACGGCTGGACGTGGACCCTGTCCATCATCGGGCTCGTGCTGGTCATTCGTGCGGCCCTGATTCCCGTCTTCGTCAAGCAGATCAAGGCCCAGCGCGGCATGCAGCTGCTGCAGCCGGACGTGAAGAAGCTGCAGGACAAGTACCAGGGCAAGACCGACCAGCTCTCCCGCCAGGCCATGGCGCAGGAACAGATGGCGCTTTACAGGAAGCACGGCACCAACCCGTTCTCGGCCTGCCTGCCCATGCTGATCCAGATGCCGTTCTTCTTCGCGCTCTTCCAGGTGCTCTCGGGCATCAGCAGCGCCAAAGCCAGCGGCCAGGGCATCGGTGCCATGAGCGCCGAGCAGGTCAAGCAGTTCGATGAGTCCACCATTTTCGGCGCACCGCTGTCCGCATCCCTGCTCCATGGCGGCGGCGGCAACCAGACCGCCGTGTGGATCCTCTCCATCGTGATGATCCTGGCCATGACGGCCGCGCAGTTCATCACGCAGAAGCAGATCATGGCCAGGAACATGTCCGAAGAGGCCCTGGCCAGCCCGTTCATGCGCCAGCAGAAGATGATGCTCTACATCCTGCCGGTCGTCTTCGGTGTGGGCGGCATCGTTTTCCCCATTGGAGTCCTGATCTACTGGACCACCACCAACCTCTGGACCATGGGACAGCAGTTTTTCGTCGCATGGGACAGAATGGGTCCATGACGCGAATCGCAATCATCGGCGGCCACGGCAAAGTGGCTTTGGAACTGTCCAGGATCCTCGCAGCGGACGGGCAGGAGGTCACTTCCTTCATCCGCAACCCGGACCACGCGGCCGACGTCGCCGCCACCGGCGCTACGCCCACCGTTCTGGATGTGGAGAACGCGACGACGGCGCAGATCGCCGATGCCCTGCGCAACCACGATGCCGTCGTGTGGTCCGCCGGGGCCGGGGGCGGCAGCCCCGAACGGACCTACGCCGTGGACCGGGACGCCGCGATCCGCTCCATGGACGCCGCCGCAGACGCCGGCGTCGGGCGGTACGTCATGGTCTCCTATTTCGGTGCCGGGCCGGACCACGGGGTCCCCGCCGACAACGGGTTCTTCGCCTACGCCGAGGCCAAGGCCGCCGCGGATGCCTACCTGCGCGGCTCGGGCCTTGAATGGACCGTCCTGGGCCCCGGGACCCTGACGAACGGACCAGGCAACGGGATGATCGACGTCGACCCCGCCGACACGTCGGACGGCACCGGAACCGCCCGCGCCAACGTCGCCCTCGTGGCGGCCGCGGTGCTCGGGCTGCCCGCCACGATCGGACGCACCATCGAATTCCGGGACGGCACCCTGCCGCTCGCCGCAGCCCTGGGCCCGCAGGTCTAGCAGCAGGGCCCAGCCCCGCAGAGACCCGGGCCGTGGGAGGCCGCGTCCGGCCGATAGGGTAGTGGGGTCGGTCCGTGCATCCACCCGGGATGCGCGCGGCCGGATTTCGGGGAGAGCAGGCGCATGGACCAGTTGGCACTCATCGTTGGACTCCTGCTGGCCACCGTGGTGGCCGTTGGGCTGGGGGACCGGCTCAGGCTGCCCTACCCCGTGCTGATGCTGCTCCTGGCCGTGGCCCTGACGTTCATCCCGGGCTTTCCGGAAGTCCAGATCGCGCCGGATCTAATCCTGCCGATCTTCCTTCCGCCGCTGCTCTTCGCCACAGCCCAGCGCAGCTCCTGGGCCGTCTTCCGGGTCCGCTGGCGCACGCTGCTCATGCTCGCCGTCGCGCTCGTGGTGGCCTCCACCGCGGTGGTGGCCGGCGCGGCGTGGCTCATGATCCCGGGCATCGGCATCCCGGCCGCCATCGCCTTGGGGGCCATGGTGGCGCCGCCGGATCCCGTGGCCGTGGACTCCATCGCAAGCCGGGTCCACATGCCGCGGCGGCTTATCAACGTGCTCCAGAGCGAGGGACTCTTCAACGACGCCGCCGCCATCGTCATCTTCCAGGCGGCCGTGGCCGCCGCGGTGGCCGGCACCAAGATCGCCTCCGACGTCGTCCTTCAGTTCATCCTCGGCGCCGCGATCGCAGTGCTGGTCGGGATCGGCATGGGCTGGCTCACGAGCCTGATTACCCGCCTCGTGGCCTCCATGGTGGCCCGCAGCGCCGTGACCCTCGTGGTGCCGTTCGCCGCGTACATCCTGGCCGAGGAAGTGCACGCCTCCGGGGTGATCGCCGTGGTCGTTACCGCGCTGGAAATACAGCGTCACTCCCGCCCGCAGGACGCCGCCGAGCGGGTCACCCGCACCGCGTTCTGGGATGTGGTGGAGCTGCTGATCACGGGCCTGGCTTTCGGGCTGGTGGGGCTGGAAGTACGGCAGGTCATCCACGACGAAGGCACGTCCGTGCTTGGCATGGTCGGGAGCGCCGCGGTGGTCTGCGTGCTCGTGTTCGCCGTGCGGTTCGCCTGGCTGGCCATGATGTCCGGGTTGTCGCGGGCCAGGAAGGACGTCCTGCGCCCCACCTCGGCGAAGGACGTGCTGATCCTTACCTGGTGCGGCATGCGCGGCCTGGCTACGCTGGCGCTGGCATTGGCCCTTCCGTTGACCGTTGCGGACGGCACGCCGTTTCCGGCCCGGAGCGAGCTGCTGGTGATCGCCTGCGCGGTGCTGCTGGCCACCCTGGTGTTGCCCGGGCTGACGCTGCCGTGGCTCATGCGCGTCCTGAAGGCATCCGAGGACGGCTCGGAAGAACGGGACGCCGCCCGCGTGCTGGCCTACCGGGCCCAACAGGCAGCCATCGCGGCGCTCAAGGACAACGAGCTCATGAAGGAGCTGCCGGCGGAGAAGGTGGCGCTGGTGAAAGAGAAGATGACCAGGCTGCACGCCGAGCTGCTCGACGGGAGCCTGAAGAATGAAAGCGCGGGAGAGAAGCGCAAGCGCGGCCGCGAACTGGCGATTGCAGTGCAGACGATCGCCCTCGACGCGGCCCGCCAGGAAGTTGTGGCGGCCCGGAACGAGCCGGGCATGGATCCGGAAGTGGCGGACCGGGTGCTGCGTCAGCTGGACCTCCGCACCATGATCATGCCGGACTAGGGCAACGGATCAGGGTCAGCCCCGCGCGGGCAGCGTCAGCTCCATCGCATTCGCCTCGACGTAGTCCAAAGCGTGCCGGACAGCGCCGACCGTAACGACTGCGTCGCCCAGCGGTGAGGCCGTTACGCGCGGGGGAGTCGCGGTGAAGCGGGGGAGCAGCGCCGTGATCTCCGGAAGCAGGGTGCCGGCGGAATCGGCGACGGCGCCGCTGATCACCACCTGCTCGGGGTTGATCAGGCTCGCGATCGAGGCGATCACGCGGGCCATGCGCTCCGAAATCCGGCTCAGGATCGCCAATGCCGCAGGGTCTCCCGCCGCCGCGTCCTCGAACACCCGCGGTGCGCTTGCAGCACCGCCGTCGGACGGGCCGCCGCCTGCTGCGGACCACTGCCGTGCCAGGGCCGCGATGCCGTCGCTGGAGCCAACGCCCTCCACCATGTCCAGATAGCCCATCTCGCCGGCTGCCCCGCCGCGGCCGTGGAGCAGGCGCCCGGATTCCATGACCCCGGCGCCCAGGCGTTCGCCGGCGAGAAGCACCACCAGATCGTCCACCCCCGCACCGGAACCGCGCCAGCGCTCACCGAGGGCGGCCAGGTTGGCGTCGTTTTCCAGGAGCACTGTCCAGCCGTGCAGTTCCTTCAGCGCGGATCGGAGCCCGACGTCGAACAGGCTCCAGAACCGCTGGGTCACCAGGACGTTGCCGTCCCGGTCCACCGGCGCGGCGATCCCGGCGCCCACGGCGAGAACCATGCTCGGGTCTGTTCCCGCGGCCTCCAGGGCCCGGCGGCAGGCGCGGTCGATGACGCCGATCCGCTCCTGCGCGGGGATGTCCGCCGCACGGAAGCTCTCACTGGACCGGCCGACGACGGTGCCGCGGAGGTCGGCCACGGCGGCGGTGGTGGTGGCCGCGCCGATGTCGAGGCCCAGGACGAAGCCGGCCTCCCGGTTGAAGGCAAACCGCCGGGCCGGGCGGCCCTTCCGGGGACCTTCAGAGTTCGTTCCGGGCGGCTCCAGCTCCACGATCCAGCCCCGGCCGATCAGGTCCTCGCAGACGGCGATGACGGAGGCCCGGGTCAGCCCGGTGAGGGCCATCAGCTCTGTCCCGGTGGCAACCTCCGCGCCGCGGATGTGGCGGAGCACGGCCTGGGCGTTGACGCGGCGCAGCAGCTGCGGCGTGGCGGCGGCTGCGTGCGGCATCACTTCTTGACCTCTTCTGTTCCCGGACCCATAATTGTTCAGGCAATATATTTAGCTTGTATCTAAAATACCAGAAGCCGTCTCCCAGCCCCGAAGGATCATCCCTTGTCCAACACCGCCACGCTGGCAACCCTGTCCGGTTCCGACCTCGCCGCCGACCCCAACTGGTGGCGCCAGGCCTCGGTGTACCAGATCTACCCGCGGAGCTTCTCCGATTCCAACGGTGACGGCCTCGGCGACATCAAGGGCATCACCGCCAAGGTCCCGTACTTGAAGCAACTCGGAATTGACGCCGTCTGGCTCTCCCCGTTCTACCCCTCAGCGCTGGCCGATGGCGGCTACGACGTCGACGACTACCGCGACGTGGACCCCAAGCTGGGCACCCTGGCGGACTTCGACGAAATGTCCGCCGCGCTGCACGCGGCCGGCATCAAGCTGATCGCGGACATCGTCCCCAACCACTCCTCCAACCGGCACGTCTGGTTCCAGGAAGCCCTTGCCTCCCCGCGGGGTTCCGCCGCCCGCGAGCGCTACATCTTCCGGGACGGCCAGGGCGAAAACGGCGAGATCGCGCCCTCGGACTGGGAGTCCGTGTTCGGCGGCCCCGCCTGGGAGCGCATCACCGAGCCCGACGGCACTCCCGGCCAGTGGTACATGCACATCTTCGCCAAGGAACAGCCGGACCTGAACTGGTCCAACCGGGAAATCCGCGACGACTTCCTCAAGACGCTCCGCTTCTGGTCGGACCGTGGCGTGGACGGCTTCCGCGTCGACGTCGCCCACGCCCTGACCAAGGACCTCACCGAGCCCCTGATCTCCAGGGTCGAGCTCAGCGCCGCCAACACCGGAACCGACGGATTCGACGACGGATCGCACCCCTTCTGGGACCGCGACGAAGTCCATGAGGTCTACGCCGAGTGGCGCGAGGTCTTCAACGAGTACAACCCGCCGCGCACAGCCGTCGCGGAGGCCTGGGTGCACGCCAGCCGCCGCGCCCGCTACGCGAGCCCGCAGGGCCTGGGCCAGGCGTTCAACTTCGACCTCCTGCAGGCCGACTTCGACGCCGATGAGTTCCGCGAAATCATCACCCGGAACCTCGCCGAGGCCACCGAATCCGGCGCCTCCTCGACGTGGGTCTTCTCCAACCACGACGTCGTCCGCCACGCCACCCGCTACGGCCTTCCCAAGGGCGGCGGCAAGCACGCCCAGGGCCAGGACGGCAAGGGCTGGCTTCTGGCCGGAGCCCCCGCCGAAGAACTCGACGTCGAACTCGGCCTGCGCCGGGCCCGCGCCGCCACGCTCCTGATGCTGGCCCTTCCCGGATCCGCCTACCTGTACCAGGGCGAGGAACTGGGCCTGCAGGAAGTCGCGGAGATCCCCGACGCCGAGCGCCAGGACCCCACCTTCTTCCGGAACAAGGGCGTCGAGATCGGCCGTGACGGCTGCCGCGTGCCGCTGCCCTGGGCCCCCGAAGGCACCTCGTTCGGGTTCGGCGACGGCGGCGCGCACCTGCCGCAACCGGCCTGGTTCGCCCGCTACGCCGTGGCAGCCCAGGACGGCGTGGAAGGCTCCACGCTGGAGCTCTACCGCACGGCCCTGAAGTTCCGCCGCGAACTGCAGACCTCGGAGGAAATGGAATGGCATGAATCCGGCAGCGCCGACGTCCTGCACTTCAGCCGCCCGGGCGGCTGGCAGACGGTGACCAACTTCGGTGACACGCCCGTGGAACTGCCCGCCGGTGAGGTGCTGGTCAGCAGCGGCCCGCTGGACGGCGGACTGCTGCCGGCCAACACCACCGTCTGGCTGCGGTGAGCATTCCGGCGAAGGACTCGACCGGCGCGCCCGCCCGCGACGGGAATCCCGGCCAGGAGCTCATCTATGGCTGCATGGGCCTGGGCGGCAACTGGTCGGCGGAGCCGTACTCGTCCGCGGAGGTGGACGAGGCGGCGGCCGCCGTCGAGTCAGCCCTGAAGGCCGGCATCACGCTCTTTGACCACGCGGACATCTATACCAACGGCAAGGCCGAGGCCGTTTTCGGCGAGATCCTGGCCGGGACTGCGGGACTGCGCGAGAAGATCCGGCTCCAGACCAAATGCGGCATCCGGCTCAACGAGCAGGGCCTGGAGACGTACTACGACCTCAGCCGGGACGGCATCCTGGAACGGGTCAACGAAAGCCTGGCCCGGCTCCGCACGGACTACGTCGACGTGCTCATGCTGCACCGCCCGGATCCCCTGATGGATCCGGCGGAAGTGGCATCCGCCGTCGGACAGCTCATGGCCGAAGGCAAGGTGCGCGCCGTGGGCGTGTCCAACATGTCGGGTGCGCAGATCGAGATGCTGCAGGACCGGCTCGAGACGCCGGTGATGGCCAACCAGCTGGAGATGAGCCTGCTCAAGCGGGCCTGGCTCGAAAGCACGGTGCTGGTCAACCATGCCGAGGGCACGGACTACAGCTTCCCGCACGGCACCGTTGAGCATTGCGTCCGGCACGGCATCCGGCTGCAGGCGTACGGCTCGCTGGCCCGCGGCCTGTACACCGGGGCGCCGGCCGCCGTGCCTACGCCGGCCGAAGAAGCCGCCACCGCCCTCGTCGCCGCCCTGGCCGCCGCGAAGGGGACCACGGGGGAGGCAATCGTGCTGGGCTGGCTCATGAAACACCCGGCCGGGATCGCGCCCGTGATCGGCACCGCCAACCCGGACCGGATCCTCGCCTGTGCCGGCGCCGCAGAGGCCGCCGCGTCCATGACCCGCGCCGAGTGGTACGGGCTCTGGGTTGCGGCTCGGGGCAGCAACATCCCCTAGTACGCCCACCACGCCCACCCAACTGGCTGGCAGTTAAGGCCGCTATTCGCGCTGAAAACGGCTTCAGCTTCCAGCTACTTGGGTGCGGATGTGATTTTGGTCGTAATGGTCACCCCGGAGGGCCGGATCGCTTAGCCGCAAACGCCTCCGGGCGGATAGCGTAGATGCATGACTTCTACCACCACCGCCGAATCCCTTCGGCCCCAGCGCAACATCCCGGCCGACATTGCCCGCTCCTGGCTGCTGGTCAACGCGATGAAGCCCGAACTCTTCGACCAGTCCGCCGTCTCCCGGGCCGATGCAATCATCCTCGACATCGAAGACGCGGTGGACCCCTCCCAGAAGGACGCCGCCCGCGACAACGTCGTGAACTGGCTGACCGCCGGCGGCAGCGCGTGGGTCAGGATCAACGACGCCACCAGCCGGTTCTGGGCCGACGACCTCGCCGGACTGCGCGGCACCCCCGGCCTGCTGGGCGTCATGCTGGCCAAGACCGAATCGGCTGACCAAGTCACGGAGAGCTTCCACCGGATGGACGGCAAGACCCCGGTCATCCCGCTCGTCGAGTCCGCCGTCGGCATCGAGGAAGCCAACAACATCGCTAAGGCCCAGGGTGCGTTCCGCCTGGCCTTCGGCTCCGGCGACTTCCGCCGCGACACCGGCATGGCGGCCACCCCGGAGGCCATGGCCTACCCGCGGGCCAAGCTGGTGGTGGCCAGCCGCGTCGGCAACCTGCCGGGCCCCATCGACGGCCCCACGGTCGGCACCAACCACCCGATCCTGCGCGAGCAGACCGGCATCACCGTGATGATGGGCATGACCGGGAAACTCTGCCTGGCGATCGACCAGACTCCGGTGATCAACGAAGTCATCAGCCCCACCCCGTCCGACGTCGCCTGGGCCACGGACTTCATGAACGACTTCGAAGCCAACGGCCGCGTCATCCGTGACGGCTCCGACCTGCCGCGCCTGGGCCGCGCCGAGAAGATCATGAAGCTCGCTGTAGCCTTTGGCGTGAAGCCGGCCCTGTAGCCGCCCCACCACTAAAGGAGACCCCGTGACCGGTACCCGTTATCTGGTCCACGGGGTCTTTTGGGATGGACCGGAGCCGGCAGCGGCCGGACGGAGCCAGCCCGGACCCGAACAGGCAGCCGCCGGGAGTGCCGTCCTGCGGCTGCAGGACCCTGCCGGCGCCTTCACCGAACTGGCGCTCGACGCCGGGACGCGGCTCGGGTTCCGGCTCGCCGCCCCAGGCAAGCGCTGCCTGGGCCACCACAAGGTGCACGGCCCCGCGGACCGGGACCACATTCCCTGCCCTGCCCGGGCAGAGGCCGCTCGGGGCAGCCAGTGCCAACGGTGCTTCGTTCTGGACGACTCGCGGCTGATTCACGACTTCCACCGCGGCGGTCGGGTCCCGCCGGGCCTGCGCGCCTACCTCATGCAGCCTCACTGGCTCTACATCGCCACCTTCGCCGGCGGTGCCAGCAAGGTCGGAACCGCCTCCCACCTGCGCAAATGGAACCGCCTCGCCGAGCAGGGCGCCGTCGTCGCCCGTTACGTCGCCCGCGCCGAGGACGGCCGCGTGGTACGGATCCTTGAGGACATGATCACGCGCGACGCCGGACTGCCGCAGCAGGTCCGCTCCGCCGCAAAGGCCGCAGCGCTGGCCGGGCCGGTGGCCGCCGTCGAACTCGACACCCTCAACCGGCGGCTGGCCGCGGAAGTCCGGGACCTGCTGTCCCGGGTTCCCGCCGACGGCTTCGGGATCGTGGACGAGCCGTGGTTGCGACCCGGCCTGGCGGACAGCGCCTGCCTGCCAAACGGCGCTGGCGTGCGGACCGCACGGCACCCGTACCCGCAGGGGTTCGATTCGGGGGACCACGGGTTCCGGATCGCCTCCCTGAGCGGCAGCTGCGCCGTCGCGGGTCTGGCCGGAACGGACCTGGAATTCATCGTGAACCTGGGCCTGCTGAAGGCGAAGACGGTTCTGCTGGGGGAGTACAAGGCCGACGTCCCGGCCGTGCAGGAATCCCTGTTCTGAGGCTGGATTTGCCCCGCGACGCGCAAAATGCCGGACGCGCCCGTATTCCGGCGTCGCCGGGCATTTTGAGCGTCGCCGGAAATTGTGCGGATCGCGGCGTGCGTCGCCGGCCCCGGTAGACTGGCACGGTGCTGAATGAATTCTGGGCCACCGCGTCAACCGCCTACAAGGTGCTCGTCTTCAGCGCCATGGGACTGATTGCCCTCGGCATCGTCCTCAACGTGGTGGGCAACAGCACCGGCAACCAGGCCCTGGCCCTCGCCTCACTGCCGGTGATCGGGCTGGGGCTGATCCTGCACCTTGCCGGGCTTGTGGTCCGCGGCCAGGCGATCCGGAAGAACCTCAAGCGCTAGCGGCCGCGTTCCGCAGCACATGGCTCCGGGCATGCTGCACGGCGTCCGGGAGGGACGTGAACAGGTGCTTGTGATGCCGCAGTGAGCGGATGACGCCCACGTTGGTGACGAGCTCCAGATGCTGTGGCTGGACCCCCTTCAGCAGGACCGTGACGCCGCGCAACTCCAGTGCGGAAATCACCTCCACGAGCGCGTGGGCGCCGGTGGCATCCAGCATCCGCAGCTGGGACAGCCGGATGATGGCCACCTGGATGTCTTTGACCTGGCCGATCTCCTGCAGGACCCGTTCCGCGGCGCCGAAGAACATCGCCCCGTCCAACCGGAAAATCGCGATGTGCTCATCCCCGGGAAGCGTCGGCCCGGGAACCGCCTCGCGCCGGACCCCGCTCAGGGAAGCGAACGTCCGCAGCGTGAACACGGCAGCCGCGGCGAAGCCGATCTGGATGGCCACAATGAGGTCGAAGGCGACCGTAATGAAGGCCGTGATCACGAACACCGCGGCGTCGGCCCGGGTGGACCGCAGGATCGCCGTGACCGTGTGCCGCGAGACCATGCGGGTGGCCGTGACCATGAGGATGCCTGCCAGAGCCGCCAGCGGGATCCGTCCGACCAGCCCGGCCGCCAGGTAGATGATGGCGAGCAGCACGAGCGCGTGCACCATCGCGGCGAGCCGGGTCTTCGCACCGGAGCGGACATTCACGGCGGTCCGGGCGATCGCGCCCGTCGCCGGCATGCCGCCGAAGAAGCCCGCGGCGATCGAGGCCAGGCCCTGGCCCGTGAGCTCGCGGTCGGGGCTGTACGCGCCGGACGGACGGCCGTCCGGTCCCGCCATGCCGGAGGCTACCCGGGCCGAGAGCAGGGATTCGATGGCGGCCAGCGTGGCGATCGACACGGCAGGCATCAGGAGACCGCCCAGTGCGCCCGGATCCAGGGACGGCATGGACGGTGCCGGCAGGGAGTGCGGTAGCGCGCCGATCCGGGGGATGTCCAGCGCCAGCACCTCGGCCGCCACGGTGGCGAGCAACACCGCAATTAGGCTTGCGGGCAGTGCCTTGCTGAGCTTGGGGAGCAGATACATCACAGCGGCGACACCTGCCACCACAGCGAGCGTTTGCAGCACTGCCGGGACGGTAGCCTGCGACGCGCTCTCGACGGCGGCCAGGAAGGTGTTGTGGCCCGGCGTTGCCTCGGTGCCCGTGGCCAGGGGGACCTGCTGCAGGAAGATGATGGCGGCGATGCCGAGCGTGAAGCCCTCCACGACGGGCCACGGGATGAAGGCGACGGCGCGGCCCAGTCCGCTCACCCCCAGGATCATGACGATCAGTCCAGCCAGTACCGAAACCAAGGCGATGCTGCCGACACCGTGGGCGGCGACCACCGGGGCCAAAACCACCACCATGGCGCCGGTGGGGCCGGAGACCTGGACGTTGGATCCGCCCATGACGGCCGCCACCAGCCCGGCCACCACCGCCGTGATGAGTCCGGCCTCTGCGCCGACGCCGGAACTCACCCCGAAGGCCAGGGCCAGGGGGAGCGCCACAATGCCTACCGTGATGCCGGCGAACAGGTCCGTCTTCCAGGCGGACCGCAGAAGCCCATAGTCGCGGCGCGACGGCAGGAACCGCGCCATGCGTGCCCGGGCAGTGCCGGTTGCCCGGTCCGGGCGTGAGGTCTGGGCCGCGCTCATGGCGCTGTGCTCTCGAGTCCGTCGGTGCTCCCGAGGCGGTCGGGGATGCCTACGGGGCCTGTGCTGCCGAGGTGGCCGGCGGGCAGTTCCTGCGCCAGCCGAAGCTGTTCGCTGGATCCGGCCAGGCTGTCCAGCAGGAAGACCCGGGCGATCGCCAGCAGCTCCGAGATCTTGGGATGAGCCAGCCGGTAGGTCACGGCATTCGCCGTCCGGACCGACGTCACCACCCCGTGCCGGCGCAGCGTCGCCAGGTGCTGGGACAAATGCGAGGCCTCCAGGCCCGTCTCGGCGAGCAAGTAGCTCACAGGGGCTGCCGTGTCCGGCGCCGCGGCCAGAAGCTCCAGGATCCGGATCCTGGCCGGGTGGGCGAGGGCCTTGAACAGGTTGGCCTTGATTTCGTACAGCGGGGTCTGCGCGGGGGTGATCATGGGCGGAAGGGGATCATGACAGGAGAACGCTTTCTCGGATCCAGCGGCATCGGTGCCCGGCGGGCTTCGATCGCCAGTGGATTGATGGATTGATGTTTTCATCATATCGCATCGGTCAAGCCCCGCCCGGCCCGAGTCGGGCGCCACTGCCCGCTTGGCCCCGGTGCACGCCCGGGTCAAGCACTCTGCTGCCCGGCGCGCACCCTGTCATGAAGCCGGGGCGCCGCGGGCGTGGCGATAGGCTGGAACCATGACTATCAATCCGGATCTGCAGGGGCGCAGCTACCCTGCCGCAGAGGTGTACGACGTCGGCCGCGAGAAGATCCGCGAGTTCGCGCGCGCGGTCAAGGCCACTCATCCCGCCCACTTCGACGTCGCCGCGGCCAAGGCACTGGGCCACCTCGACCTCGTCGCGCCGCCGACCTTCGCCATTATCGTCGCCCAGCGCGCCGACGCGCAGCTGATCGAGGATCCGGAATCCGGCATCGACTTCTCCCGCGTGGTCCACGCCGACCAGCGGTTCACCCACCACCGCCCGATCATTGCCGGGGACCGGCTGGTCGCCGAACTGCACGTCGACGGCGTCCGTGCCATGGGCGGCGGGGCCATGATCACCACCCGCTCAGAGATCTTCGCCCTGGGCAACAGCGATTCCGCCGATGTCCGCGAGCCGGTTGCCACCACCACCTCGTCCATCCTGGTCCGCGGAGAGGGACAGTAGCCATGAGCATCAACATCGCAGGACTTACGGTCGGCCAGGACATCGGCAGCCGCAGCATCGCCGTCACCCGCACCGACCTCGTCAAGTACGCCGGCGCATCCGGTGACTTCAACCCGATCCACTGGAACGAAGCCTTCGCCACGGGCGTGGGCCTGCCGGGCGTGATCGCCCACGGCATGTTCACGATGGGCGCGGCCGTCCAGCTCGTCACCGACTGGGCCGGCGACCCCGCCGCCGTCGTGGACTTCCAGACCCGCTTCACCAAGCCGGTGCCGGTGGCCGACACCACGGGGACGCCGGAAGCCGGCGCCGTGATCGAGGTCAGCGGCGCCATCGGAGCGCTCGACGCCGACGCCGGCACCGCCCGCGTCGACCTCACGGTCGTCTCGGCCGGTCAGAAAGTCTTGGTCAAGGCCCAGGCCGTCGTCAGGCTGGCGTAGCCTGTGGCGCTGCTGTGACTAAGGAGACTAAAGACGTCTTCGTCCCGGCTGCCGAGATCACGCACTGGCGGAATGCCGTGGTGGTGGCCTATGCGGCCAGCGGAATCGCGTTTTCCACGTGGGTATCCCGGCTGCCGGCCATCCGCGACGGTCTGGACCTGACTCCCGGCACCATCGGGCTGCTCCTGCTCTGCATGACGGCGGGGTCCTTCCTGTCCGTGTCCGCCTCTGGCCTGATTGTCCTTCGGCTGGGCTCGAAGCGCACCATCCGGATCGGCAGCATCATGGTCGGGTTCGGGCTGATGCTGGCAGGCTTCGGCACCTCCGTGCTCGCCAACCCGGTGGCGGTCGCCGCGGGACTGTCAATCATCGGGCTGGGTACCGCCAGCTGGAACACGGCGTCCAACGTCGAAGGCGCCGCGGTGGAACGCGCCGTCCGCCGCCACATCATGCCCCGGCTGCACGGCTCCTTTAGCCTGGGGACAGTGGCCGGAGCCGGGCTGGGTGCGTGGGCTGCCGGCGCCGGGATCCCGGTCTTCTGGCACCTCGCCGCGGCCGGCCTGTTGGTGGCCGGTTCCGTGACGACCGCTGCGGCGTGGTTCCGCGCCGACATCACGCCGCTGCAGGGGGAACAACCGTTCGCGGCCTCCGGGACAGATACCTTCGAAGATCCCTCCACCGGGCCCATCCCCATCGTCCGGCAGGCGGACGCGGTCCCCGAACAGCCGCTGGACAACAAACGCCAGATCGCCCAGGCCTGGCGGGACAGGCGCACCCTGCTGCTGGGCGTGCTGGTCCTGGGCCTTGCCCTCGCCGAAGGGGCGGCGGGGGACTGGGTGGCACTGGCGCTCGCGGACGGCCACGGCCAGTCTGACGCCGCCGGGGCCGCCGGATATGGACTGTTCGTCACCTTCATGACGGTGGGCCGCTTCGCCGGAACGCTCGTCCTGGACCGGTTCGGCCGCGTCCCGGTGATGCGGTGGTGCGCCGCACTGGCCGTAGCAGGCCTCGGACTGTTCGTCTTCGCCCCCGTGCCGTGGCTGGCCTACGTGGCCCTGGCCATTTGGGGGCTTGGCGCCTCCCTTGGTTTCCCGGTGGGCATGTCCGCCGCCGCCGACGATCCCGGCAAGGCTGCCGCACGCGTCTCCGTCGTCTCGACGATCGGCTACGGCGCGTTCCTGTGCGGTCCGCCGCTGCTGGGGCTCCTGGCCGAACACGTGGGCATCCTGCACTCGCTGCTGGCCGTCATGGTGATGCTGATCGGCAGCTTCCTGCTCTCCCCGGTGGCACGCAAACTCCCCGCAGCCGTTCCCGCCGCCTAGCTAAGTACAAGCCACCACCGGCTTAGGCCGGCGCACGATCCCGGCTAGGCTGTTCAGGTGACCCCGATTCTGCTCTCCGCCCTGACCACCTCCGCTGTCGGGGGCCCCGCCGGCAGCTACATTGAAGCCCGCAGCGAGGCCGAGATCATCGATGCGGTGCGGTCGGCGGACGCCGCCGGCCAGCCCCTGCTGATCATCGGCGGCGGTTCCAACTTGCTGGTGTCCGACGCCGGGTTCCCCGGAACGGTACTTAAGATCGCCTCGGCGGGCTTTACCGTCAACGCCGAGGACTCCTGCGGCGGCGTGGCGGTGGTGGTGCAGGCCGGCCACAACTGGGATGCCTTCGTTGACCACGCCGTGAGGCATGCCTGGTCCGGCGTCGAAGCGCTCTCCGGAATTCCCGGAGCCACGGGAGCCACTCCCGTGCAGAACGTCGGCGCCTACGGGGCCGACGTCTCGCAGACGATCGCCGCGGTCCGTACGTGGGACCGGGAACGGAACGCGGTCAAGACTTTCACGAATTCCGAACTCAAGTTCGGCTACCGTGACTCCGTCCTGAAGCAGGCCACCGTCAACGGTTCGCCGCGCTATGTGGTCCTCACCGTGGAATTCCAGCTCCCGCTCGGCCGGATGAGCGCCCCGATCCGCTACGCCGAACTCGCCCGGGCGCTCGGCGTCGAGCAGGGCCAGCGGGCCTACTCCAACGACGTCCGCCGCGAAGTGCTGCGGCTGCGGGCCTCCAAGGGCATGGTGTGGAATGCGGCCGACCGGGACACTTACTCGACGGGGTCCTTTTTCACCAACCCGATCGTGTCCGAGGACGTCGCGGCACGGCTGCCGCAGGACGCCCCGCGCTACCCCGGCGGTGCCGACGGGCTGACCAAGCTCTCGGCGGCGTGGCTGATCGACCAGTCCGGCTTCGCCAAGGGCTTTGGGCTGGCCCCGGACAGCGTCTCGGGCGGCAGGGCATCGCTTTCCACCAAGCACACTCTCGCCATCACGAACCGGGGCGGGGCGAGCACGGCGGACATGCTGGCCGTTGCGCGCGAGGTGCGCCACGGCGTCGTCGAACGCTTCGGGATCGAACTGCACCCGGAACCGCTGCTGATCGGCGTCACCCTATAGTTCCTGCCCCGGCCCGGGCCGCCCGTCGCCACGTAAGGCACGCATCGAGGTAGGGGCGATTTCCCTACAGCAACTCCTGAACGTGCAGACTGAGCCACAAGATCACTGTGTCTTCGGGGTTGTCCACATCAATTCCAAAAAGTTCCCGGAGACGCCGCAAGCGGTAGCGGAGCGTGTTCTGGTGCACTGAAAGTGCCGCCGAGGTTTTGGCGGAATCGCGGGAGAAATCGAGGTAGGTGCGCAAAGTTCTCGCGTATTCGGTTCCTGATTCGGCGTCGTACTTCCTCATTCTGGCAGCGGCCGGAGACACAAGATGAGGCGTGTTCCGGAAAAGCGCACTGAGTTCCAGCAAGGTCAGACGGCTGCGCACTTCCTGAGCGTTCGCATAGTCGCCGGCGCTCCGCCCGGAGGCGAGCATCAGCAGGACGAGGTCCGCGTCGTGCCGGGAACGGCTGATGTCTGCGGCGGTGGTGACGGTCGAGCCCGTTGACACCCGCAGCTTGACCCGCAGCGACGCAGCTGAACGCTCGATCAGGCGGCGGGCCAGCGCCTCAATGGATCCGGGGCCCGAGGCGGGGGCCTCGGTGAACAACGCATAAATCGTGGTGCCGATGAGTACGCACTGCGCACCTTGCCGGTGCGTTTCGCATTGGGTCGTGACAAGGTCGACGAGGCGGATCAGGGACAGCTCGTCGGACTGGCCAAGCTCCAGTTGGAAAGCCGCGACGACGAAGGGACCTGAATGCGTCAGTCCGAGCTGTTCGGCTACAAGCTGGACGTCGTCTCCGCCTTCGAGGAGCCGGCGGAGGAGCTCGGCCCGTTGTTGCCGCGCAAGGTCGATGGTGCTTCGCGCCCTCAGGATGTGGAGGACTGCGATATCCGCGGCGCGCTCCAGAGCCTGCTCCGCGTCGGAATCCAGGTCCCCGTTGGCGTCCACTACCCAGATAGACCCCAGCGGCTGGTTACCGGCCCGGACAGCGATGGCCAGACGGTCCATTGCCGGACGGACACCTTCAATGCGCACGGCGCCGTGGGCCCGGAACACTCTGGCATATTGACCGGCATTCTCCGGCAGGTAGGGAACCTGGCGCCCCAGGATTCCGTTCCGCCGGTCGTCGTCGATCGGTTGGTGGGGGAGGGTGGAGTATGCGAGAACCTGTTCCTGGAGGTTTTCGATGGCCGTGGCCCCACCTACCAGTGCGGCAATGGCGTTGGCTAGGGCAAACAGGTCGCCCACTCCCAGCGGCGAGGCCGACCGGTTGGCTTCCGCGGAGGCGCTGAGGGCAGATTCCAGGAGCGCATCGAGTTGCCGCCACCCCACGGCGTCGTCGACGACCAAAAGCGCTATGCCGGCCTGGTCAGCTGTGTTCGCGAGCTCTTCGATATCCTGAGACAGCTGCTTGAGCACGATCGCGCCGAAGCCTGCTTGCGCTGCTTCCCGGACGACGACGGTTGTTTCCGGTTCCGCGGGGTGGAGTCCGATCCCCAGCAAGATCCCTCCCCGGAGCCCTTCCAAAGGCGCGAGGGGATCGTAGAGGGACGGGCTCGTCAGGGAGAGCCCGGGTGTAGTTCCGTGTGAGCGGAGAACCAGTCCGGAGTTCGCAAGCAGTTGCAGGAGGTCAGGCAAATCGATGCTGCCCGGGGTTTTCGGGATGGTTTCCACAAGGCGTAAATCTACGGCCCCTAGTGCTGGCCCACAAGTTGGAGGACTGACGTTGGTGTCTGGCACCGAAGCCAGCCGGCACCGGCAAAGCCAATAGTTGATGCATGTCACTTATTGTTGAAGCCAGTCCAACAGCACGCCAGGCCGGGGAAGCGGCAGCAGCCGCAGCATCCAGGGCCGGCGTCCGGGTCATCGACGAACATGACCGCGACAAGCTCAGGGATGTTGAAGGGCTGCTCATCGCGATCTGGGGTATGTCTCCCCACGGAGCGCCTGTTCCCTTCGATTTGCTGCGGAGCATTTCGCACGCGGGCTGCAATGTTTCCGCTGCATACAACGCGGACGGGGCCTTGCGCGGAGCCGCCGTCGGCATCGTGTCCCCCGGCGGAGCGGCTACCTATTCCCTGATCGCCGGTGTCCTGCCCGGCGCGGCGGACAAAGGCGTCGGTTTCGCGCTCAAACAGCATCAGCGGGCGTGGTCGCTTGCCCGCGGAATCGAAACCATGACGTGGACCTTTGACCCGCTGGTCAGCCGGAACGCCCGTTTCAACCTCACGAAACTCGGAGCCCATGCATTCGAGTACGCACGCGATTTTTACGGCGAAATGCAGGACGACATCAACGCCAACGATGAAAGCGACCGGCTCGTCGCCGTTTGGCCTTTGTCCTCCAGGCGGAGCATCAGTTGCAGCGAAGGGTCCGTCGAAGAACTGGAACTGCCCGAAACGGCCCTGAACAACATTCTGGAGTACGGCCCGGACTCCAGGCCGGTCCTCCTCGAAACGCCGGACACCCTATGGTGCCGTGCACCGCAAGACATCGTGGCGCTGAGGGCCGCGGACTCCGATGAAGCAGGACTGTGGCGGTTGCGGATCCGCGGAATCTTCGAATCGGCCTTCGCCTCCGGCTACAACGCGTCCGGAGTCACCCGAACCGGCTGGTACCGGCTGACCAAAACCAACCAGGCATAACCCCTACCCAACACCAGGAGTACAGAATGCGACCCACGAATCGTACGGTTTCCGCGCGAATCGCGCGCCAGGCCCTTGGCGCTGCCAGCCTGACCCTCACCCTCGGACTAGCGGCCTGTTCGGGAGGAGCAGTGCCCGCGGCGGATTCGAAGACTTTGTCCGCCGCCGACGTCGACCCCGCCGCAGCAGCGGCCCTGCCAGAGCGCTACAAGTCAGCCGGAGTCATCAAGGTCGCCTCGGACATTCCGTACCCGCCGATGGAGATGTTCGATGAGAACCAAAAACTCACGGGTCTGGACTACGACCTTGCCCAGGCCCTGGGCGCGAAGCTCGGGGTGCGGCTGGAACTGCAGACCCAGGCTTTCGACAGCATCATTCCGTCGCTGCAGTCGGGCAAGAACGACATCATCATGTCAGGGATGAACGACACCGCTGAGCGCCAGGCGACGCTGAACTTCGTCGACTACTTCCATGCCGGATTCTCCATCCTCGTGCCCAAGGGCAACCCGGACCGCATCACAACCGTGCTGGACCTGTGCGGCAGGAACGTTGCCGTGCAGAAGGCGACCGTGCAGGCGGAGATTCTTCGCAGCTATGACCAGCAGTGCAAGGACAAGGGCTCAGAACCGGTGGGCGTCTCCGAACTGCCGCTGGAAACGGATGTCCAGACGGCCGTCCGTTCAGGAAAAGCAGCAGCCGACGTCGTCGATTCCGCCGCGGCTGCCTACGCCGCCAAGACCGCCGGGAACGGCAAGGTCTTCGACATCGTCAAAGACCCGGCAAACCCCTCCGGTTACAAGCCCGTCTACACCGGGATCGGCGTCCTTAAGAAGGATGCGGAGCTCAGCAAGGCCTTGCTGGCAGCCCTTCAGGCGATCGTCGCCGACGGCAGTTACGGCACGATCCTTGAGAAGTACGACCTCGCCGACTACAGGGTCAAGGAAACCGGCCTCAACTTGGGTACGGCCAAACCATGAAACAGGCAAACACGCTCCCATCCCGAGAAGTAGCAGCTGAGACCGCGGCCGGGACCGCAATCGTCGGCACTGCCGAGGACGATGTTGTGGCTGTTCCGTTGCGCCACCCGTGGCGCTGGGTAGTCGCGGCAGCGTTGGCTCTCGGATTTGTGGCCCTTCTTTCATCGCTGTGGTCCAACCCGAACATTGACCACTCGACCATCAAGAACTACGCGTTCCACCCCCGGATCCTCAGCGGAATAGGGCTCACCCTGGCGCTGACGGCCATTTCCATGCTGGTCTCCACGGTGCTTGGCGTGCTGCTCGCGGTGATGCGCCTTTCGAGAAATCCGGTGATGAACGCCTTCGCCTGGCTCTATGTGTGGGTCTTCCGCGGCACCCCGCTGCTGATCCAAGTTGTTTTCTGGGGCTACCTGGGGCTGCTCTATTCACAGATTTCCCTGGGCCTGCCGTTCACTGACTTCACGTTCTTCTCAATCGACACCAACGCCCTGGTTCCGGCGTTCACGGCCGGACTGCTGGCCATGACGTTGAACCAGGCCGCTTATTCAGCCGAAATAATCCGGGGAGGGATGCTCTCAGTCGATACCGGCCAGCACGAAGCCGCGTATTCGCTCGGGATGTCGCCGGCCTTCGCCCTGTTTCGGGTGGTGCTGCCACAAGCGATGCGCGTGATCATCCCGCCGATGGGCAACGAGACGATCTCGATGTTGAAAAACACCTCACTGTTGTCAGTCATCGCAGTACTCGAGCTCTATACGGTGGCAACGCAAATCTCTTCGCAGAACCTCCGACAAGTGGAACTGCTCGTAGTGGTCAGCTGCTGGTACCTGTTCCTGACCACGGTGCTATCCGTTCCGCAGTACTACCTGGAACGGCACTACGGCCGTGGAAACGCACGCCAGCAGACCCCCACGCCCGTGGGCAGGATGCTCTCCACACTCCGCAAAGGCGGCAAGCACCACGCAGAATCGAAAGGACTCCAGCCATGACCGACGCCCTCGCCACCCATGAGCACGCGGTCGGCGCCGCCGCGTCGCCGCTCCTCGTTGCCAGCAACGTCCGCAAACATTACGGCAGCGTGGAGGTGTTGAAGGGCATCTCGCTGACCGTCAACCCCGGGGAGGTTATGTGCCTTCTAGGCCCATCCGGTTCCGGCAAGTCCACCTTCCTGCGTTGCATCAATCATTTGGAACGGATCGACGGCGGACGGATATCCGTCGGCGGGGACCTGATCGGCTATACCCAGCGTCAGGACCGGATTTTTGAAATGAATCCCCGTCAAGTGGCCAGGCAGCGGCGCGGCATCGGCATGGTTTTTCAGCGCTTCAATCTCTTCCCGCATATGACTGCCCTGGAGAACATCTCGGTTGCGCCGGTGGGAGTCAAAAAAGTGCCCAAGCAGCAAGCGTCCAAGCGCGGAATGGACTTGCTGGAGCGGGTGGGCCTGGCACACCTGGCGAAGGCCTACCCGGCGCAGCTATCCGGGGGGCAGCAGCAGCGGGTTGCAATTGCCAGGGCACTGGCCATGGACCCCCAACTCCTGCTCTTTGATGAGCCGACGAGCGCCCTGGACCCGGAACTGGTTGGCGACGTCCTCGACGTTATGCGCACGCTGGCCTCCGATGGCATGACCATGATCGTTGTCACTCATGAAATCGGCTTCGCCCGTAGCGCTGCGGACAACGTCGTCTTTATGGACGGCGGCGTGGTGGTGGAATCAGGGGCTCCGACATCCGTGCTGGACAACCCGCAAAACCCCCGGACCATCGCATTCCTCAACAGCGTTATGTAAGAAGCCCGGATGCACTGCCAAACCAGATGTCATGTTTGGCGGCCGGGCCCTGAACGCCCTGACTGCGCCTTCCCTCGTTCCTCGTTTCTTCCCGCCCTATGAACAGTGAGCCCTACATGAAGATCTCCCGCGCCACCGTCACCCTCATCGATGTTCCGTTGCTGGAACCCTTTGTAGTTTCCTATGCCACTTACGCCTCAATGCCGAGCGTTATCCTTACCCTCGAGACCGACGACGGTTTAACCGGGTACGGCGAGAGCGTTCCGGACGGCCACATCACCGGAGAAACCCCCACCGGGACCGTCGAAGCCCTCAAAACCGAGTTGCTTCCCGCCGTGATGGGTTTGGATCCCCGCGACATCACTGCCATCCATCAGCGGCTCAACCAGGCGCTCAAGGGCTGTGGAGCGGCGAAAGCAGCCGTCGACATTGCCTGCTGGGACCTGGCGGGAAAGGCGGCCGGGCGACCCATCTACGCACTGCTCGGCGGCCGGCGGCCTGAACAGCCAACCATCGCCAAGGTATTGAGCATCCTGGAACCGGAAGTCCTGGTGGCGCAGGCAGTCCAAGCGCGCGGGGAAGGCTACCGCCACCTCAAAATGAAGCTCGGCAGCGGTGACGGGCAGGACATCGAGCGCGTGCGGGCGGTCCGGGCAGCGATCGGCAGCGACATGGCCATTCGGGTGGACGCCAACCAGGGCTGGGGCGATACCGCCACCGCACGCACCATGATCCGAGCCCTTGAACCATTCGGGATTGACTGGGTAGAGCAGCCAATCCCCGCGGACGATATCGATGGATTCCGGCTCCTCCGCCAGGACACGAGCGCCCGCCTCATGGCCGACGAGTCCGTGGTTGACGCCAGCGACCTCGCGCGGTTCGTCCGCGACCGCTCGGTGGACATGGTCAACCTTAAATTGATGAAGAGCGGCGGCATCACGCCGTGTCATCGTCTGGCCACTCAGGCTGAACTCGGCGGACTCAAAGTACAGATCGGTTCCATGCTGGAAACAAGCGTTGCCTCCGCTGCCGGTTTCCACCTGGCCCTCAGCCACCCGAACATCGTGTCCACCGAACTCTCCGGTCCCATCAAGTTCGCCACGGAACCTGGCGACCTCCAGTACATTCTCCCCAACGTCCAGATCACTGAGCGGCCAGGGCTCGGAGTCGATATGGACACGGACATTCTTGCCGAACTCACGGTGAGTGAATGCGAAGTCAGCGCGTGAGTGGCGGCGCCATAAGGCGCCGCCGGCTGGCGGAGATTTGGACTCACCTGCATAGCCATCCTGAACCCAGCATGCAGGAATTCGCCACTGCAGAGTATCTCGCGGGACTTCTGGAGCAGGCGGGCCTTGAGGTTCGCAGGTTCGACTCCCTCCCGGGTTTCACGGCCGACGTGGGGACGGGTCCTCCAGTGATTGGACTGCGGGCAGAAATGGACGCCCTTGTACAAAACACGGCAGGGGGACCGACGGCGGTCCACTCCTGCGGTCACGACGCCAACATGGCAATAGTCGCCACCGTGATGCTGGAACTGGGAGAACTCGGGGACCTGCTGGAAGGCTCCGTGCGGGCGATCTTCCAGCCGGCCGAGGAATTGGGCAACGGTGCCGAACACGTGGCTGCTTTGGGTGTCAGCGATGGGCTTAGTTATCTCTTCGGCGTGCACTTACGTCCGGAAGAAGAACTCCCGGCTCCATATTTCGCGCCATCCATTTCGCACGGATCATGCCTCTTTGCGGCGGGAACCATCACGGGGTCTGACCATCACGGGGCGCGTCCACACCTCGGGGCGAACGCCGTTGAGGTTGCGCTCGAAATCTCCGAGGGGTTGGGTCGCATACGGGTTGACCCGCAAGTTCCCAGTTCGGCCAAGATGACCATGCTCCACGCCGGTGGGGACAACCTCAACGTCATACCGGGCAGCGGACGCTTCGGAGTGGACCTGCGCGCCCAAACCAATGAAGTCATGTCCGCCCTCCGCGCAGGACTCGAATCGGTCTGTGCACGGGTGGCTGCGTCAACAGGGACAGTGATCGACCTCGACTTCCGGGATGCCGTACCCGCGGCCATGATCGGACCCCGCGCCGAAGCCGCCCTCGCAGCGGCAGTGGCCACGGAACTGGGCGACGACCACTTGCGGCCACGTATTGTTACATCGGGATCGGACGACTTCCATTTCTACACACTGCGAAACCCCGAAATTCAGGCAGCCATGCTCGCCGTCGGAGCGAACGTCCAGCCAGGACTTCACGACCCGGCCATGACATTCGAAGCCGAATCCATGGAACGGGCGGTTGGCGTGCTCCTTGAAGCCTGCCTTCACCCGGAACCGCTGCTGATCGGCGTCGCCCCAGTAGGAATGGCCCTTCAGGAAAAGCCGGGCTAGCGGTCCATATGGCGGGGGGTCACCTTGCTGAAGAGCATGAAGGTGAAGCCGGAGGCAGCGGCCCCGAGCAGGAAGACCTGGCAGAAGGCCACGGACTGGACGCTGGGACCGCTTTGCAGCACGAGTCCGGCGCACGCAAATGCCACGGCGCCGGCGAGGAGGGCCAGCGAGCCGAGCAGGAAGGCCTGGACGGTGGCCGGAAACTCCCCGGCGTAGTCGAGCTGAAGGTCCCGGCCGCGCGGGGCCACGCTTCCGGGCTTCGCGCCTTCCCGGACCCGGGCTCGCGGCTGCAGGGCAGCGGCCGTGACGAAGCTGGCCACGGAAACAGCCATGCACAACCCGGCCACCAGTTGCAGGGTGCTCATCATGGGCGAAAGCCGCGTCCCGCTGGCAATTGCGACGGCGAGTCCGGCAGCCATGCCGGCGGCGCTGGAGGCCCAGCCCAGCAGGGCCAGCTTCCGGCACAGGGGCCGCAGTTGCGGCCACACGTCACTCATGGTCATGCATCAAGGGTAATGAGGTCCGCTGTACGGCGGCTGGGAGCAACCGGGCAACAAGCCGGGCAAGCAACCCGGCAGAATGCTGGGCAAACCCGGCAGCGAACGAAGCCGTCCAGGCATTGCCCGGCCTACCATTGACACGTGACAGCAGCGACAGGCACCCGGCTTAGCCCCGGCATCATCGGCAGGCTGCGGCTGGCCGCGCAGGGTCTGCTGGGGCCAGGGTTTCAGAACGTCCCGGACGCCGTCCGCCGAATGACGGCCATGCAGGCGCAGGACCTGCCGTCCGTTCTCTGGGCTGTCGGCCAGCGGGTGCCGGGGTCGCGCGTTGACGATGTCCGCGCCGCCCTGGACCGGGGGGAGATAGTCCGCTCCTGGCCGATGCGCGGCACTTTGCACGTGCTGGCTCCCGAGGACCTGAAGTGGATGCTGGCCATTACCTCCGGCCGGCTGATCCGCGGCCTGGCCGGGCGCCACCGGGAGCTGGAGATCAGCGCCGCGGACCTCGACGCCGCCGCGGACACCGCGCTGCAGCTGGTCTCCGGAGGAGCAGCCGCCAGCCGGACGGAGCTGTTCCAGGCCCTGGAACGCGCGGGACAGTCCACGGCCGGCCAGCGCGGCATTCACCTGCTCGGCGCCCTGTGCCAGCGGGGATTGCTGGTGCAGGGTCCGCTGGCCGGCAACCAGCAGCTCATCGTGGCTTTCGACGACTGGATCACCGGGTCGCGGACCCTGGACCGGTCAGAAGGTATCGCCGAATGGCTGCTGCGTTACTTCCGCAGCCACGGCCCCGCCACGGAACGTGATTTTGCCTGGTGGTCCGGTCTTCCGCTGACGGAAACCCGGGCCGCCTTGGCACAGGTGAAGGACCAGCTCGTGGAGCTGCGGCTCGACGGGACCAGCTACTGGCTCTCGCCCGAAACGGCATCGCTGCTCGACGACGGCGTCCCCGGGCAGCGCACCGTGCTGGCCCTGCCGGGGTTCGACGAATTCCTGCTCGGCTACGCGGACCGGTCCCTCGTGCTGCCGGCCCAGCATGCGGACAGAATCGTCCCGGGCGGCAACGGCGTGTTCAAGAAGACCATTGTGGCGGGCGGCGGGGTGATCGGCACCTGGGCGGGACCGGCGGGCCGCCGGGGCGGTGGCGTCGTGCCCGAACCCTTCGACGCCGTTAACGGGCTGCGGCCTGCCGCCCAAAAATCCTTTGAGCTGCAGGCCGCGAAGTACCGCAGATATCTTGGTGCCGGAACGGATTCCTGACGAGCCCTAGAGGGTTCCGGTGGCTATGCGGAGCATGCGGCGCAGCGGCTCGGCGGCGCCCCACAGCAGCTGGTCACCGACCGTGAACGCGCTGATGTACTGCGGGCCCATCTCCATCTTGCGGATGCGTCCCACCGGAATGTTCAGGGTGCCGGACGCCGCCACGGGGGTGAGGTCGGCCATCGAGGCTTCCTTGGTGTTCGGCACCACGTGGGCCCACTCGTTGTCCGCGTCCAGGAGCTTCTCGATCTCGGCGACCGAGAGGTCTTCGCGCAGCTTCAGGGTCAGGGCCTGGGAGTGCGAGCGCATGGCGCCGATCCGGATGCACAGACCGTCCATGATGACGTGGTCTTCGGCCGAGGTGCCGAGGATTTTGTTGGTCTCCACCCCGGCCTTCCACTCCTCCTTGGACTGGCCGTTGCCGAGATCCGCGTCGATCCAGGGGATGAGGGAGCCAGCCAGCGGGACGCCGAACTGCGTGGCGTCGATGTCGGTGCGCTGGTGCGCCAGGACCTTCCGGTCGATTTCCAGGATGGCCGACGCCGGATCGCTCAGTTCGCTGCTGACCTCCGCGTTGAGGGTGCCGAACTGGTTCAGCAGTTCACGCATGTGGCGTGCCCCGCCGCCGGAGGCGGCCTGGTACGTCATGGAGGTGCCCCACTCGACGAGGCCGTTCTTGAACAGCCCGCCGAGGCCCATGAGCATGCAGGACACGGTGCAGTTGCCGCCGATGTAGTCCTTCACACCGCCGGACAGGCCGGCGTCGATGACATCCCGGTTGATGGGGTCCAGCACGATGATGGAGTCATCATTCATGCGCAGGGTGGACGCGGCGTCGATCCAGAGGCCGTCCCAGCCGCGGCTGCGCAGCTCGCCGTGGACCTGCTTGGTGTAGTCGCCGCCCTGGGTGGTGACAATAATGGGCAGCTTCGCCAGCGTCTCGACGTCGAACGCGTCCTCAAGCTTGCCGGCCGCGCCCGCGGCAGCACCGGCAATGGCCGGGGCGGCACCGCCCGCGTTCGAGGTGGAGAAGAAGACCGGGTTGATATTGGCGAAGTCGCCCTCGTCCTGCATGCGCTGCATCAGGACGGAACCGACCATGCCACGCCAACCGACCAGGCCGACGGACGGGGTAGCTGCTGTAGTCATGGGCCCAGTTTAGACTTCACCGGCCGCAGGACGCAGTCGGTTACGTCACGCGGGCGCGGACGACGCCGGGCCGGGAGGCGGCCGGCGCTAGTCGCCGTGCGGCTCTTCCAGCAGTGCCGCTTTGCGTCGGCGCAGCGCAAAGACCGCCCCGAACGCGAAGACCTGGGTCACCACCACCAGCACGATGGCACCGGGGATCTTGTTGCCGCCCAGGATCATGGTCAGTCCCACGATCGCCGAGAGCAGCGCCAGCAGGGGCAGGAGCATGTACCCCAGGACAAAGAGTGTCTCGGGCTTCCTCAGCACTACTTGGCCTCCGTCCGGCGCCATAGCGTGACCCTGTAGCGGGTGCCGCTGGCGGACGTCAGCCAGCCGTTGGCGGGAAGGCTGGCCGAGGCGGCCCATTCGTAGCCGAGTTCGGGCGCGAAGGTGTCCCCTTCCGCTGTGGTGTCGATCGTGGTCACAACCGCGACGTCGGCAAGGTCCAGCGCCTGCGCGTAGATGCTTCCGCCGCCGATGATCCAGACCATCTCGTTGCCGGGGGCGAACTGCGATTCCAGGAGAGCATCGTCGAGGGACCTGACGGCGACGGCACCGGCCGCCGCGGGCGTTCCGCCCCAGGCTTCCTGGCGGGTGATGACGATGTTCGTCCGGCCGGGCAGCGGGCGGAACTTCTCCGGGAACGACTCCCAGGTCTTGCGGCCCATGATGACCGGGTGGCCGGCGGTGAGGCTGCTGAAGTGCTTGAGGTCCTCGGGCAGGTGCCACGGCATGGTGCCGCTTTTGCCGATGACGCCGGTGCTGGTCTGGGCCCAGACCAGCCCCAGGCCGGTGGTGGAGGCTCGGAGTTGCTCGGTGAAATCGCCGGGCTGCACGCCCGGGGTCTTTTCTGTGCTCATACGGCTATCGGGGCCTTAATCGTCGGGTGGTGCTGGTATCCGATCACCTCGAAGTCCTCGAGGGTGTAGTCGAAGATGGAGTCAGGCTTGCGGGTGATCTTCAGCTGCGGGTAGTCGTAGGGCTCGCGGGCGAGCTGCTTGAGGACCTGGTCCATGTGGTTGTCGTAGATGTGCACGTCTCCGCCGGTCCAGACGAATTCGCCCGGTTCCAGGCCGGTCTGCTGGGCCAGCATGCAGGTCAGCAGCGCGTAGGACGCGATGTTGAAAGGTACGCCCAGGAAGGTGTCCGCCGAGCGCTGGTACAGCTGGCAGGAGAGTTTGCCGTCGGCCACGTAGAACTGGAAGAACGCATGGCAGGGCGGCAGAGCCATGTCCTTGAGCTCGGCGACGTTCCACGCCGAGACGATGTGCCGGCGCGAGTCCGGGTTGGACTTGAGGTTCTCGACGAGTTCGGCAATCTGGTCGATGTGGCCGCCGTCGGGCGTGGGCCAGGAGCGCCACTGGACCCCGTAAACGGGGCCGAGCTCGCCGTCGGCGTCGGCCCATTCGTCCCAGATGGTCACGCCCTGGTCCTGCATCCATTTGACGTTGGTGTCGCCGCGCAGGAACCACAGCAGCTCCACGGCCACGGACTTGAAGTGCACCCGTTTGGTGGTGATGAGCGGGAAGCTTTTGCTCAGGTCAAAGCGGAGTTGGCGACCAAACACGCTGAGGGTGCCGGTTCCGGTACGGTCCGATTTGTGCGTGCCGTGCTCGAGGACGTCACGCAGCAGGTCTTCATAGGGCGTAGGAATGCTCACGGTTCCAGTCTAGAGGTCCGGTCCAAGGCTTCGCAGTGTGAAGGTACCGGGCAGCAGGGCGCCACGTGTTGCGGGACGTCAGTCGTCGAAGGGCCTGAACCGCTCCACGGCAACCACCTTGTTCTTGCTGCCGTGGGCCACGTGGCAGACGATCATCTCGCCCGGGGCCAGGTACGGGTCCGAGGACGGCAGTTCGTCCCGGAGGCGGGAGTTCATGTGTTTTTCGAGTTGTTTCAGGACGGTCGGCAGCGCCGGGCGGTGCGTGCACAGGGCCACTGCCCGCTGCTTGTCGAACAGCGCCTCGACGGCGGCGGCCGTCTTGTGCGGGCTGCGGCCGTGCCGGTGCTCGGTGAGAGCCTCGTTGAGCTTCACCTTGGCGTCGGCCGCCTTCGCGTAGGGCGCGATGGTGGCCACGCACCGGAGCCACGGGCTGGAGACGATCCGGGCCGGCTTCCAGGCTTGCAGGAGCCGGCCCACCGCCTGCGCCTGCCGCATGCCGGTCGCGGCCAGCGGGCGATCGCCTTCGGCCTTGCTCCAGGAGGAACGGGGCTTGGCCTTCGCGTGGCGGACCACCAGCAGGGGCCAGGTCTTGAGTTCGCCGCGGGCATGGGCCGAAGCCAGATGCTCGAGCGGCTCGACATCGCTGGGGTTGCTCAGCAGCCGGGCCGCCTTTTCGGGTGAACACCACATGATGCTGTCCACTTCCTTGCCGTCCGGCACCAGCGCAGCGCCGTTGACGTCGACCGCCCAGTAGTGCACCACCTTCAGCCCGGCGGGCACGTGGTAGTGGATGGGCGGAAGCGGGATCCCGAGAGGCGCAATGAGCCCGATTTCTTCCCAGACCTCGCGGACGGCGCATTCCGGGATGGTCTCGCCGGGGTCGATCTTTCCCTTTGGCCAGGACCAGTCGTCATACCGCGGGCGGTGAATCAGCAGGACCTCAAGCTGGTCCTTGTTGACCGAATTGAGGCGCCACGGAATGGCGCCGGCCGCCGTGACGGCCACCGCCTCGCCGGGCTGGTCCGTCTGGTCCGCAACCAGTGCATCGCTGCTCACACTCACGGCCTCTACCGCAGGCTGGTCGAACGTTGGCGCGAGCGGGAAGCAAGCAGCCAGGACTGGACGTCCTCGAGGTTCCGGCCGTCTTCCGCGAGGTGGTGGCGGGTCCAGTCGCCCTGCTTGTCCAAGTGCCAGCTGGCGGTTTCCGGATCCATGTAGCGCTTGAGCAGGTCCAGGACATAGCTCGTGTCGTCGCCGCTCGTGAGCTGCACGAGGGCCTCCACCCGGCGGTCCAGGTTGCGGTGCATCATGTCGGCCGAGCCGATGTACACCACCGGGTCGCCGGCGTTGGCGAAGGCGAAGACGCGCGAGTGCTCCAGGAAACGGCCGAGCACGGAGCGGACCGTGATGTTCTCGCTCAGGCCCGGAACGCCGGGACGCAGGGAGCAGATGCCGCGGACGATGACGTCCACCGGCACCCCGGCCTGGGACGCGCGGTAGAGCGAATCGATGATGGCCTCGTCCACCATCGAATTGACCTTGATCTGGACCCGGGCGGCGATGCCGGCCTTGGCGTTCCTGATCTCGGTTTCGATCCTGTCGATCAGACCGGACCGGACTGAGCGCGGCGCCACGAGCAGCCGTTTGAATGTGGACTTCGGCGCGTAGCCGGAAAGCTGGTTGAACAGCTTTGAGAGGTCTTCGCCCACCTGCTCGTTGGACGTCAGCAGGCCCAGGTCCTCGTAGTACCGGGCTGTGCGCGGGTGGTAGTTGCCCGTGCCGATGTGGCAGTAGCGGCGCAGGCCGTCCACTTCCTGGCGGACCACAAGCGAGAGCTTGCAGTGGGTCTTCAGGCCCACGATGCCGTACACCACGTGGACGCCGGCCTGCTCGAGTTTCCGGGCCCAGGAGATGTTGGCCTGTTCGTCGAAGCGGGCCTTGATCTCCACGAGGGCAAGGACCTGCTTGCCGGATTCGGCGGCGTCGATCAGGGCGTCGACAATCGGCGAGTCCCCGGACGTGCGGTAGAGGGTCTGCTTGATGGCCTGGACCTTCGGATCCGCGGCCGCCTGTTCCAGGAACGCCTGGACGGACGTGGAGAAAGAGTCATACGGGTGGTGCAGGAGGATGTCCCGGCGCCGCATGGCCGCAAAGACGTTGGCCGCCTTGGACGTCTCCGATTCGTTGAGGTGCCGCGAGGTGTGCGGGACGTGCTTCGGGTAATGCAGGTCCGCCCGGTCGATCCCGGCAATGACCGAGAGGCCGCGCAGGTCCAGCGGTGCCGGGACGGAGTAGACCTCGGATTCCTCGACGCCGAGCTCCCGGATCAGCAGGGCGCGGATGTTCGGGTTGATGTCGTTGGTGACCTCGAGCCGGACGGGAGGGCCGAACCGGCGGCGCAGGAGTTCCTTCTCCAGTGCCTGCAGGAGGTTTTCGGCGTCGTCCTCTTCAACCTCGACGTCCTCGTTGCGGGTCACGCGGAAGGTGTGGTGCTCCAGGACCTCCATGCCGGCGAACAGCTGGTCCAGGTGCACGGCAATGACCTCTTCGAGGGCGATGAACCGTGCCACGCGTCCCGGGACGGAGCCGGCACGGGGACCGTCGATGGAGATCAGGCGCGGCAGCTGGTCGGGCACCTTGACACGTGCGAAGAGCTCCTTGTCGCTGACCGGGTTGCGGACCACCACGGCCAGGTTCAGGGACAGCCCGGAAATGTAGGGGAAGGGGTGGGCCGGATCCACGGCCAGCGGGGTCAGGATCGGGAATACCTTTTCCGCGAACATGGCGCTGAGCTGGTCCTTGGCCTGGGAGTCGAGTTCCTCCCAGTGCATGAGGTGGATGTGCTCGTAGGCCAGAGCGGGCCTGATCTGTTCGGCGTAGACCCGGGCGTGGCGCTGTTGCAGCCGGTGGGCCGCGTCGCCGATCTGCTCCAGGACCTGCATGGGGCTCAGCCCGGCGGGGGAGGGGACGGCGAGTCCCGTGGCGATCCGCCGCTTCAGCCCGGCCACCCGGACCATGAAGAACTCGTCGAGGTTGGAGGCGAAGATGGACAGGAAGCTGACCCGCTCCAGAAGGTACAGATTGGGGTCCTCGGCCAGTTCCAGAACCCGGGCGTTGAACGCAAGCCAGCTCAGCTCCCGGTCCAGGAACCGGTCCGGGCTGATTTCGCCTTCCGGTTCCAGGTTCGGCGCGAACTCCGGAATGTCGATCCGGTCCTGGGTGGCGCGCGAGGCCGGCACTTCGGAGGAGCCAAAGCGGGCACGTACCGGGCGCGCCCCCTTTTCCGGCGTAGCGGGTTCAGACGTGGATGTCCGGGCAGTTTCCCGTGGCATGGTGTCTCCTCAATGCTGGCGCGATGTAGGTTCAACCTTACAAGCAATAACGGCCCGATGGCCCCAGATTTCGGCCCGGCCGGCGCGGTAGTCCGCCGACGTGACTAACGCCGGTCCGCGGGGCCGATGAGGGCTGCGGGATTACTGCTGCGGGAGCGGCGCGTACATGACGTCCACATCCCAGCGGGTGAAGCCGAGCCGGCGGTAGAGCGCGACGGCGGGGGCGTTGTCAGCGTCGACGTAGAGCATGACGGCGCGGAGCCCGAGGCCCTGCAGGTGCTTGATGCCGGTAACAGTGAGGGCCTTGCCCAGTCCGGAACCCTGGGCCTCCGGGGTCACACCCACCACATAGACCTCCCCGATCGCCGGGTGGTCCCCGTGCCCGGGGTGCACCTTGGTCCAGTGGAACCCGAGGATCCGGTCCGCCGGGTCCACGGCCAAGAGGAAGCCTGCCGGATCAAACCACGGCTCGGCCATGCGGGCGTCCAGATCGGCGCGCGTCATGTTGCCCTGCTCCGGGTGATGGGCGAAAGCGGCCTTGTTGGCGGCCAGCCATGCGTCCTCGTCCCGGCCGGGCACGAAGGCCCGGAGCCGGACGCCGTCCGGGAGCCCGGCCTCCGGCAGCTCCGCCGCCGCCGTCATGAGCCGCATTTTCCACAGTTCGCGGACGGCGCCGTAGCCGTAGCGGGCCGCCAGGTCCGCGGCGGCCTCGTGGTTTCCGTGCGACCAGGCGTTGAGGCCCGCGAAGCCGCGGACGTTCTTCAGTTCCCCCACCAGGCGGTCGCCGACGCCCTGGTTGCGGTAGCTGGGATGGACCGCGACCTCGAGGACACCGGTTCCGTCGGGTTCTTCGATGACGACGGCGACGCCGGCAAGGTCCTGCGCCGTCGCGGGGTCGGACTCGTCGTCCGCGGCGTACAGCGCCAGGGCCAGCACCGAATGCTCGCCGGGGTCGGCGGCGCGCAGCGTGACGAGGGTCTGTTCGGAGAGTGGCGGATTGCCGTCGGACTCTTCCGCGGCGGCGACAAGGGCCGCGACGTCCCGCAGCAGGCCGCCGTCGACGGTTCCTTTGACAGTAAGTACAGGCCAGTTTTCCGGGTGCGCAGGGCTCATGGTGCAAGGCTATCGGGCGCAGGGCCGCCGGCGGCCGATTTTGTCGAACTCCGCACGGCAACGTATAGTCGATATCTCGTCCGGCGTTGAGCCGGATGCGAGGGGGATCCACCACTGGGGTGGCCTCGATACGTTCGACCCGTATGTCCTCCACTGACAGACCGAAGGCCCTGGACTCATTCGTCCGGGGCCTTCGGTCTTTGTGGCGGCGTTTGAGCGCCCGTATATTGTGCGCCTGTAGTTGCGGGGTGCCGGCCCGGTCAAGCCTGCTCAGGCCTCGGTGAGCTCGTCCTCGGGCTGCCGGACCAGGGTCAGGCGGTACCCGACGTTGCGGACGGTGCTGATCAGGTTCTCGTGGTCGGCGCCCAGTTTGGCCCGGAGCCGACGGACGTGGACGTCCACGGTGCGGGTGCCGCCGTAGTAGTCATAGCCCCAGACTTCGGTCAGCAGCTGCTGGCGGGTGAAAACCCGGCCGGGGTGCTGGGCCAGGTATTTCAGGAGTTCGAATTCCTTGAAGGTCAGGTTGAGCGCGGCGCCGTTGACCCGCGCGGTGTAGCTGGCCTCGTCAATTACGACGCCGGCGGCCCGGATTTCGGTCGGGGCGTCGTCCTGCTCGGGGACGGCGCGGGCGACGCCGAGGCGGATCCGGGCTTCGACCTCGGCCGGGCCGGCGGATTCGAGGAGGATGTCATCCACGGCCCAGGCCGAGGAGACGGCGGCCATGCCGCCCTCGGTGAGGATCAGCATCAGGGGGGCGCTGAGGCCGGTTGCTTTGAGCAGCTGGGTGAGGGAACGTGCGCCGACCAGGTCTTTGCGGGCGTCCAGCAGGACGATGTCACAGGGGTCGGTCTCGAGCAGGGCGGTGGGCTCGGCAGGAAGGATATGCACCCGGTGATTCAATAGTTCCAGAGCAGGCAGGACGTCCACGGATGTTCCGGTGCTGTTCGTCAATAGCAGGATGTGCGACATTGTTCCTCCAAGGGGTGTCCGCGCATCATTGGGCGTCTGTGTTGCTGATCATGAGTATACCTAAAGGCCCCTTTCCGGCCATGGTCCCGTCACCTCCGGCCGGTCCGTTTGCGACACATAGCGTTCATATAGGGCAGGATTGAACCGTTAGGGCCCGCGGCCCGTGGAAATTGAGCCGAGTCGAATTGGGGTCCGCAGTGAGCGAAGGTACAGCCATGGCGGGTCTGCCGAGGGCGAGTAGACCAGTGAAGCTGTGGAGCGTCGGGATCATCGGCCTGGCCGGTCTCGCGGCCATAGTTGCCGGCGCCTACTCCTCGCCCGAGGTCCTCCTCGCCGTCGCTGCCGTCACCGCCGCCGGCATCGGCATCGGCTGGCCCTATTTTCTCGGCATCCCCGCCAAGAAAACCCTCGCAGCCCTGATCGGCCTGCCCGGTGTCGGGGCGGCGGTGGCCGCGACATACCTTCCGGCCCCCGGCTTCCTGGACTGGACGCCGTCGTTCATTGCGGTGGGGGTCATGGCCATCTTCGTCATGCAGCTGCTCCGGGGTACCGGCCAGGCCCAGCGACTCGAATCCACGCTGGGCTCGTGCGCGGGTGTCCTGCTGTCCTGCCTGGGCGCCGGCTGGATTGCGGATTCGCGCTTCAACGGGGTCCGGGAGATGCTCCTCGTGGCTGCCATTAGCGCTGCGGTCGCCTTGCTGGCAGGGCTGATCCGCTGGCCTGACCGGATCGTGGCACCGCTGGGCATCATCAGCGCCGGGCTCGCCGGGCCGCTGGCCGGCCTCGTGTTCTCCGATATCGCAGTGCTGCCGGCCGCCCTGGCCGGCGTCGTCGTGGGGGCGGTGCTGGTGAGTTTCCGCCGCCTCGTCATCCTCAGCGGTGAGGGCTTGACGATCCTGGCGGCCGTGGGCATGGGGCTTGGCCCGGTGTCGGCGGTCGGTTCCTTGGCCTACTTCATAGACAAACTACTCATCTTCTAAGCGTTAGGATGGCATCATGTCCGTACTTGCATATGAGATCTTCTTCCTTGTCCTGCTCGGCGTGGCCAGCCTGTCCATGGCGTGGTTTGCCGGCTTTGTCGTCTACCGCCTCTTCAAGGGCCAGAAGTAACCCGATACTTTCCAGTCACCGTAGTTTCCAGAGGTAGTTGCTGTGCCGATTGAAATTCCTACAGATCTGACGCCCGAAATCGTTCCGCTGTCCTGGCTCATTGGTGAGTGGGAGGGCCGTGGCCGGCTGGGGGCCGGGGACGAGGACTCAGAGCACTTCCTGCAGCATGTCTCGTTCACGCACAACGGCCTGCCGTACCTGCAGTACCGCGCCGAGAGCTGGCTGACCGACGACGAGGGCACCACGTTGCGTCCCCTGACGGTCGAGACCGGCTTCTGGGCGCTGGAGCGCAAGCAGCGCGAGGAAGACGGCGGCCCCGGCCTGATCCCGGCGGATATCGTCCCCGTGCTCAAGAGCGCCGACGAGGTCGAGGCCCTGCGCAACAGCGACGGCGGCTTCGACATCTCGGTGTCCATCGCCCACCCCGGCGGGATCTCGGAGCTCTACTACGGCCAGATCAAGGGGCCCCAGATCCAGCTCAGCACCGATCTGGTGATGCGCGGCAGCCACTCCAAGGAGTACACGGCAGCCACCCGGATCTTCGGCCTTGTGGACGGGAACCTGCTGTGGCGCTGGGACGTGGCCACCGGCAAGGATTCCTCGTCCGGCAGCGGCGGCCTGGAAGCCCATGCATCGGCCATCCTCGCGAAAGTAACCTGAATACACGGTCTCACTGATTTTTCCGTTGTCCGTATCGACCAGGGAGAAACACCGTGACCGACAATGTCACCAGCACCAGCAGCGACGCCGGTAGCACCAGCTACGCCGACCTCAGGGCCGTGTACTTCAACGGCACCCTCAAGAAATCCCCGGACGTGTCCAACACCCAGGGCCTGATCGAGGTGAGCCGACGGATCATGGAGAAGCAGGGCGTCACCACCCGCGTGATCCGCACCGTGGACCACGACATCGCCAGCGGCGTCTATCCGGATATGCGCGAGCACGGCTGGGCCACCGACGAATGGCCGGACCTCTACCCGGCCGTCCTGGAGGCGGATATCGTCGTCGTTGCCGGGCCCATCTGGCTCGGGGACAACTCCTCGCAGACCAAGAAGCTCATCGAGCGCCTCTACGCCCACTCCGGGCAGCTGAACGCCAAGGGCCAGTGGGCCTACTATCCGAAAGTGGGCGGCTGCCTCATCACCGGCAATGAGGACGGCATCAAGCACTGCGCCATGAACGTCCTGTACAGCCTTCAGCACATCGGGTTCACCATCCCCCCGCAGGCCGACGCCGGCTGGATCGGTCCCGTCGGGCCGGGGCCGAGCTATCTTGACGAGGGGTCCGGGGGCCCGGAGAGCGATTTCACCAACCGCAACACCACCTTCATGACCTGGAACATGCTGCACCTGGCCCGGATGCTCAAGGACGCCGGCGGTATCCCCGCTTACGGCAACCTCCCCGACGCCTGGAAGGCCGGCACCCGGTTCGACTTCGAAAATCCGGAATACCGCTAACCCCGCACTTAACTCCGCACGGCGGACCTGGCGCCGGAAGCTGGGCCGGCAGTGCCGGCCTGCCGGTGACGGAATACGCACACACCAAAGGACGTTCCTTTCAATATGACTATCACAAGCCCTCTGTTGTCGCGCCCGGCCGCTGTCGAGGCCAGCGGTGCCGACGCCGGCGTCGCCGCCCACTACGGTGAGCCGCTGCGGGAGCAGCGGGCGCTGGCTTCCGGCAGCGCCGTCGTCGATCTCTCACACCGCGGCGTGGTGACCGTCACGGGTCCGGACCGGCTCAGCTGGCTCAACACCCTGTCCTCGCAGCAGCTCACCGGCCTGGCCCCGGGCCAGTCCACCGAACTGCTGCTGCTCAGCGTCCAGGGCCGGATCGAATTTGACGCCCGGGTGGTGGACGACGGCGCCACCACGTGGCTGATCGTCGAAGGAGCCGAGGCGGCATCGCTCGCCGAATGGCTCACCAAGATGAAGTTCATGCTCCGCGTCGAGGTCGCCGACGTCTCGGCGGACTGGGCCGTACTCGGGTCCACCCGCCGGATTGAAGAGTGGGCGCAGCTCCTGGTCTGGGAGGACCCGTGGCCGCACGTGGGCGTCGGCGGCTACTCCTACGCGGTGGTGGGTGAGGACGCCCATCCCGGCCTGGAACGGCCGTGGTTCGAGTACCTTGTCCCCGCGGCTGACCTTGCCGCCACGGTCGGAGACCGGCCCCTCGCCGGCACCCTTGCGGCCGAGGCGCTCCGGATCGCCGCGTGGCGTCCCCGCTGGGGTGCGGAAACCGACGATAAAACCATTCCGCATGAGCTTGACCTCCTCCGCACGGCCGTGCACCTGTCCAAGGGCTGCTACAAGGGCCAGGAGACAGTCGCCCGCGTCCACAACCTGGGCCACCCGCCGCGGCGGCTCGTGTTCCTCCAGCTCGACGGCTCCCAGCACACCCTGCCCGCCGTCGGCAGCGAAGTCCGCGCCGGCGACCGCAAGGTGGGCTCCGTGACGTCGGTGGCGCAGCACTACGAAATGGGCCCGGTGGCCCTTGCTGTCATCAAACGCTCCGTCGCCGCGGACGAGGTCCTGACCGTCGTCGACGGCGACGAGCCCTACGCCGCGGCCCAGGAACTCATTGTGGCGCCCGACGCCGGCCAGGTCGTGGGCCGTCAGACCGGCTTCCTGCGGGGCACCCGATGAGCGCCGGGTCTCCGTTGAACGGGTCAGCACAGAACGGGTCGGCACCCAACGAGTCCAAGCCCGACGACGAGACGCTGGCGCTCGCCCACACGCTGTTCGATGCGGCCCGCGAAGGCAACTCCGAAGTGCTGGGCGCCTACCTGGCGGCCGGCGCCCCGGCCACGCTGACCAATGCCTCCGGTGACTCGCTGGTCATGCTGGCGGCCTACCACGGCCACGCCGCCACGGTCCGGCTGATCCTGGAGCACGGCGGCGACGCCAACACGCCCAATGACCGCGGCCAGACACCGCTGGCCGGCGCCGTCTTCAAGGGCTACACCGACGTCGCCCGCGAGCTGCTGGAGGCCGGGGCCGACCCCGACGCCGGCACCCCCTCCGCGCGGGCCGCCGCGCAGATGTTTGCCCGGACTGACATCCTGGCCCTCCTCGGCTGACGAAGGCCCGCCGGGCCGGCCTCCTGGCCGGCCTGCCGGGGACCGCGCGGGGTTCGGGGCGGGGCTGGTGCCGGGGCAGTGGGGCAAGGGACGATTGCACCCGATTATTCCACGTGGAATAATCGTTGCGGAGTACAAGCACTGCAGAACGAAGAGGACACCGCATCATGGCCCGGGGAACCGCATTGACACCGTTGGGTCTCGCCGCGCTCTCCCTGCTCGTGGAAGAGCCGATGCATCCCTACGAGATGTACCAGCTTCTGATCGCCCGGCACGAGGACCGGCTGGTCAAGGTCCGGCCCGGAACGCTCTATCACGCGGTCGGGCGGCTGGAGGAGCAGGGCCTCGTCGCTGCCACGGGGACGGACCGGGAAGGCAACCGCCCGGAACGCACCACGTACACCATCTCGAATGCCGGCCGTGAAGCGTTCACGACGCGCATTCGGGACATGCTCGCCGCCCCGGTCAACGAATACCCGTCCTTCCCGCTGGCCATTTCCGAGGCCTACAACCTGCCGGCCGACGTCGTCGCCGGACTCCTGGACCAGCGGCTCACGGCACTGCAGGAGCAGCTTGAGTACCTGGAGTCCGGCGAAGAGTTGCTCCGGACCAAGGGCGTAGAGCGCAAGTACTGGGTCGACATCCAGTACCAGCAGAGCATGCTGCAGGCCGAAATCGCCTGGATCCACGGCTTTCAGGACCAGCTCCGCTCCGGCGAACTGCCGTGGTGAGGCCCGTGCAGTACATCACGCCGGACCCCGGCCACCCCCATCTTTGCCCATCCAGCATTCACACCAGCCCCTAAGGAACCCCATGGAAAACGTAGCCCGGCCATGGCCGGCACTCTGGTCCCTGGTGATCGGCTTCTTCATGATCCTGATCGACACCACCATCGTCTCGGTGGCCAACCCGAGCATCATGGCGGGCCTGAACACTGACATCAACTCGGTCATTTGGGTCACCAGCGGCTATCTGCTCGCCTACGCCGTGCCCCTGCTCATCACGGGCCGGCTTGGCGACCGCTTCGGACCGAAAAAGCTCTACCTCTCCGGACTGGTCGTCTTCACCCTGGCATCGCTGTGGTGCGGCCTCTCCGGGGATGTCCAGACACTCATTGCAGCCCGAGTGGTCCAGGGCCTCGGCGCGGCCATGATGACGCCGCAGACCATGGCCGTCATCACCCGGATCTTCCCGCCAGACCGTCGCGGAGCGGCCATGGGCATCTGGGGTGCCACCGCAGGCGTCGCCACCCTGGTCGGCCCGATCCTCGGAGGCGTCCTGGTGGACGGCCTCGGCTGGGAGTGGATCTTCTTCATCAACGTCCCGGTCGGGATTGCCGGCTTCATCCTTGCCATGCGCTTCGTCCCCACGCTGAGCACCCACCCGCACAAGTTCGACATTCCCGGCGTCCTGCTCAGTGCCCTCGGACTCTTTCTCGTCGTCTTCGGCATCCAGGAGGGCGAGAAGTACGATTGGGGCACCATAGCCGGACCCATCACCGTCTGGGGCCTGATCATCAGCGGCATCGCCGTGCTGGTCGTCTTCGTCCTGTGGCAGAAATTCAACACCGGTGAACCGCTGCTGCCCCTGTCCCTCTTCAAGGACCGCAACTTCTCGCTCGCCAATATTGCGATCACCACGGTGGGCTTCACCGTCACGGCGTTCACCCTGCCCCTGATTTTCTACTACCAGATTGTCCGCGGCCTGACCCCCACCGAGTCGGCGCTCATGATGGTGCCGATGGCGTTGATCTCCGGCGGCCTCGCACCGGTTGTAGGCCGGATCATCGACAAGGTCAACCCGAAATTCATCACCGCGAGCGGCCTGGTCCTGATGTCCGTGGCGCTGTTCTGGAACGCCCTCCTCATGCACCCGGACACGCCCATCTGGCTCTTCCTGCTCCCGAGCGCCGTGCTGGGCTTCGCCAATGCAGGCATCTGGGCCCCGTTGAGCTCCACCGCCACCCGCAACCTGCCACCGCGGCAGGCCGGGGCCGGCTCGGGCGTCTACAACACCACCCGCCAGATCGGCGCCGTGCTTGGCAGCGCCGCCATCGCCGTCCTCATCCAGGCCCGGCTGGCCGCCGAGCTTCCCGCCCGTCCCGGAGCAAGCCCGGACGCCAGTCCCATGGGCTTCGGGGGCGCCTTGCCCGAGCCGCTCCAGGAGGGGTTCTCGACGGCGATGGGCCAGTCCATCCTGCTCCCGGCGGCCGTAATCCTGCTCGGCGCAGCCGTGGTCCTCTTCTTCGCCAAACCCAAGCCGGTCCAGGGCTGGGGCGAGGAGGCTCCCGCGGCCGCAGGCACTGCTCCTGCTGTGCCGGACGCAGCACGCACAGCTGCGGAGTCAGACACGGCACCGGCTGCCGGGGCCACGGACCAGGCGGCCGCAGAGCGCCGCTGACCCGGCCGGCATCCGGATCAGCCCAGCAGCACGCTGGTCTGGATGCCGCCCGCGGAGAAGCCCAGGCTCCGGGCCAGCGCCAGCGAGCCCTTGTTGCTGACCTCCGAGCGCCACTGCAACGTCAGTCCGGCGGCGAGGGCCTCGTGGGCGGCGATCGAAGCCGCCAGTTTGCCCAGCCCGCGGCGCCGCCACTCCGGTGCCACCAGCACGCCCATGTGCGCCAGGAGCCCCTCCCACTCGCCGTATGCGCCGCAGGCCACGGGTGTCCGGCGCCCGTCTTCGACATGCATCACCGTGAAGCGGTGTTCGAGGCCCGCCAAGCCCACCTCGTTGACGTCGTCGGGCGGGCAGAACGTCTCCAGCTCGATCGCCTCGGGGTTCCCGTGCGAGACCGTCAGTTCCTCGGACGGCTGCTGCAAGGGGAGGTCGTCGGCGAAGAAGAGTGCCGCGGCGCCAAGCCCGTGGCCGCCGTGGCCCCGGGTGATGGTCAGAAGCGTCACGTGCTGGGCCAGCTCCTCGTCGGCGAGACCGGCCGCGGCGTCCAGGGCCCATTGCGGGCCCACCAAAGCCGAGTTGCCGAACAGGCGGACGAACTGCACGGACCGGGCCGACTCATCGGCCCGGGTGAGGCGCTCACCCGCGGCGGCCGCGAAGGCGCCGTCGTCGAACCCCAAACGGCGCGCCCATGCCAGCTGGACGATTTCGGCGGAACCGGGCTCAAGAGTCATGAATCCACCCTACCCACCACAGGCGGGCGCCCCGGCCGCATCGTGCCGTGCGCGCCTCCGGGCCGCTTATCCGAAGTGGTTTATCCGAAGAGGACGGCGGCCTCGTCGTAGCGGCTCTGCGGGACGGACTTGAGGTTGCCGAGCGCGGCGTCGAAGCCGACGTGCACAATGTCGGTGCCGTGCAGCGAAACCATCGTGCCCCAGCGCTTTTCGACCACGGAGTCGATGGCCGCCATGCCCAGGCGGGTGGCCAGGACGCGGTCGAACGCGGTCGGGACGCCACCGCGCTGGATGTGGCCCAGGACCGTGGCGCGGGTTTCGATTCCGGTGCGGGCTTCGAGTTCCGGGGCCAGCATCTCGGCGATGCCGCCGAGGCGCGGGCGGCCAAAGGTGTCCAGGCCGCGCTCCGAATGCGGGGACTCCTGGCCTTCGGGCACGAATCCCTCGGCGACGACCACCAGCGGTGCGCGGCCGCGGTCGCGGGCGGAGACAACCCATTCGGCGATCTGTTCCATGGAGGCCTTCTGCTCCGGGATCAGGATGGCGTGGGCGCCCGAGGCCATCCCGGCGTGCAGGGCGATCCAGCCCACATGCCGGCCCATGACCTCGGCAATCATGCAGCGGTGATGGGATTCCCCGGTGGTGCGCAGCCGGTCGATTGCCTCGGTGGCGATCTCCACGGCGGTGTCGAAGCCGAAGGTGTAGTCCGTGGCATCGAGGTCGTTGTCGACCGTCTTGGGCACGCCCACGATCTTGAGACCGGCGTCGGTGAGCCGCTTCGCCGCGGCCAGGGTGCCCTCGCCGCCGATGGCAATGATCGCGTCGATCCCGAGCCGGTCCATGTTGGCCTTGATGACCTCGGGACCGCCGCCGTTCTCGAACGGGTTGGTGCGGGACGTGCCGAGGATGGTGCCGCCCTGCTTGGCGATGCCGCGGACCATGGTGCGGGGAATCTCGACGATGTCCCCCTCGACAACGCCGCGCCAGCCATCCCGGAATCCCACGAACTGCTGGCCGTGGACGGCGATGCCCTTGAGGACGGCGCCACGGATGACGGCGTTCAGTCCGGGGCAGTCTCCGCCGCTGGTGAGGATTCCAATTTTCATGTCTTGGCTCAAATCCTGGTTTGAAGGGGTACAGGCAGAGCGCCACGCTGAGCTCACCTAGAGTCTAGTAGCGCGTGTGGGGCAGGACACAAACGGTTACAAACGGGTGCCCCTGCCGTGAAGGCAGGGGCACCCGTTCGCGCTGATGCCGACGCCGCTAGCGGCGCGAGGAACGCTTCGCCAGGAAAGTTTCCAGGATGATGGCGTTGCGCTGGTCCGGAAGGAGCAGCCACGCCGCGAGGTAGACCACGAAGGCCGGGCCGGGGAGCAGGGATACCAGCAGGTAGGCGATCCGGACAAAGGCGACGTCCACATTGAGTTTGGCGGCAATTCCGCCGCAGACGCCGCCAAGCCAGCGCTGCGGACCACGTTTCAGGCCGAAGCCCCGGATGGTGCTGAAGAATTTGTCCATGGTTCAAGACTTCCCTGTTGTTGGTTTATTGTCACGCTTGCGGGCCGAGAGAAGGCCGCCGAATATCAGCGCGGCACCGGCGCCAATCATCAGGCCGATCAGGACATAGGTGCCGTTCAGGGCCACGATGCCCAGCCGGGAGATGATGAGCAGCGCGGCAAGGGCCACCACTGTGAGCCCCCACACCACTGTGCCCACCCGGGCCGGGGAGTTCGTCTCTTCCGGCGCCGGTCCGGTGCCGTCCGGGGAGTCGTCATAGCTGCTCATGTCAGTTGCCTTCCTTGATGGTCACATTGCTGACGGTGCCGGAGATCTGGACGACCAGCCGGGCGCCCGGCTTGGAGGTGTTGTAGTCGCTCTGTTGGTTCATCATGCCGCCGTGGTCCTGGTTGCCTTCGTGCAGGTTTCCCATGGTCATGTCCGCCTGGATCTGCACGGGGACTGTGTCCGGGATGACGACGGTCACGTTGCTTGCCGTCGCGTCGATCGGAACAACGACGTCTGAGCCCAGCGGGGGATTGAGCGCCAGCTTGGTCAGGTCCACGGTTCCGGCGCCGCCGGTGATTTCGAAGCCGCCGCGGGCCTGTTGAATGCTGGACGGCGTCCAGTCGGCGTTCTGGAACCGGAACCGGTCGCCGTGAGGGACCACGCTGAAGATTCCGCCGATCAGCAGGGCCACGACGGCGAAGAAGCTCAGGATCCCCGAGGTCCGGCCCCGCAAACCTGTAATCAGGATCCCGAGTCCCAGGATGGCCGCCCCGATGGCCCAGACCAGAGCGTTGCCGGAATCGCCAAGATTGATCACGTGGGCGGCGTCGAGGGCCTTGATGCCGCCTCCCACCAGGAGGGCGGCGCCGACGGTGATGGCGACAGCCGGGGTGCCCGGGCCCGGGTTGCGTCGCCGGGCGGGAGGCATCGGCGGCACTCCTGCCCCCGGGCCGTAGCCGCCGGGCGGAACGGAATTGGGCGGAACAAGGCCGGGCACGGCGGAGCCGGGCAGGGTGGTGCCCGACGGCGGCGGACCCCAGGCCGGGCCGGCCGCGGAGACTCCGGGGTCGCCGTCGTGCTGGCCATAGGCCGGTGCGGGACCCGCCCCGAAGCCCCCGGCTGATCGCTGCCCGGCGCCTGCGCTAGCGGTGCCCGCCAACGTTGCGGCGCCGGCCGGGCTGCTGGATTCGTACCGGGAGGGCGTGGGAATGGCTCCGTTGCGGGTCTTGTTGCGCTGGGTCAGGTAGTAGACGAGGTAGATCGCGCCGCCCACCCAGAAGACGGTCCAGGCGAAGGCGCCAAAGCCGTAGCGGTTCCAGCCCCAGACGCCGGCGCCCAGGCTGGGGAAGCCGATAACTGCGGTGATAAGGGCGCCGGTCATCCCGGCAGTCCACCGGCCTGCGCCGGCCTCCTGGACGTGAATGCGGCCGTCGGGTTCTGGCAGCAATGCCCACGCCAGGCCGTAGGCGAGCACGCCAACTCCGGCGAACACGGTCAGGACGATCAGGACGCCGCGAATAATCAGGGGGTCGACGCCGAGCCGTTGGGCTATGCCGCTGGCCACGCCGCCGATCCACCGGTCGCGTCCGCGGTAAATACCCTGGCTGCGGATCCAGTCGAAGAAGTTCTGCGGCTGGCGCCCCGGCAGCTGCCCGTCCAAGCCCGGCCCGGACTGCGACGGGCCACCCTGCGGGGGAGTCGCGCCGGTGTACGGGGGCGGCCCAGAGTAGGGCGGCGGGCCGTAGGGCCCGTCCGGGTCGCCGGCCCGGTAGAGCCGTGGCGGCTCCGGCAGGGGCTCGGAACCGGCGGGCTCGGAACCTGCGGGCTCAGAACCTGCGGGCTCAGCGGAGGGCTGCCCGGGAACGGGTTGGCCGTCGGCGGGAAAGCCCGTGGCGGGCTCGGCTGCGGCGGGGAGGCCCGTGGCGGGCTCGGCCGGGACGGGAAGGTCCGGGCCTGGTTGATCCGTAGGCTGCCGGTCTGCGGAGGACCGGCCTTCATCAGGGTGCGGAGTGTGCGGGTTCATACTTCGATCCTTCCCGCTTCCGGCGCCGCGCTCTACTGGGGAACACCCTGAATGGTCCCTGAGCTGCCCCCGGCTAGGCCCGCAAACACGTCCGGGGACCCCCGATCCGTGCTTGGATTGAAGCATGACAACCCCGCCCGTCCGCCCGCCGCTGGTCCGCAGCAGCGACCGCGTGATCGCCGGCGTTTGCGCGGGCCTCGCCAACCACCTGGGCTGGCCGGTCCGCATGGTCAGAATCGGGATGCTGGTGGCCGCGCTCGCAGGCGGCGCCGGGGTGGCCTTCTACGGCTGGCTCTGGATCATGGTTCCCACAGCGGATGAAAGCGCCAGACGCAGTGCCCGCCGTCCGGCGTCGCCCATCGCTCCGGCAGTAAGTGCCCCGGATATGCCCGGCACCCCCGAGATCCCCGGCACCCCCGGGGTTCCCGGCTCCCCGGAAAGCGCCGGGAGTGCAGAAGCCGCCGGCCGCGCGCGGCAGGGGTCCTGGCGGTCCAAGGTGCCCGGCATGCCCTTCGGCAAGGAGATCCTGCTCGGCGCCGGCCTGCTGCTGGCCGCCGGAATCCTGATCGCCCGGCTCCTCGGTGTTGATGTACCTTTGGGCACCCTGATTCCGGTCGCGGCGATCCTGGGCGGCGCTGCAATCGCCTGGATGCAACTGGATGAGACCCGCCGGGCGGGGCTCGTAGACAAGACCAAGGCGGATCAGGCCGGCGGCTGGGCACGGCTCGCAGCCGGGCTCGCCCTCGTGGTGGCCGGCGTACTGGTGATGGTGTCCGGCTCGGGGTCGTGGGAAGCGACCTGGCTGGCGCTCCTGGCCTCGGTGGCGGTGCTCGGCGGCGTGGCCCTGGTGCTGCTGCCCTGGGGGTTGAAGTTCTGGCGCGACCTGGAAACCGAGCGTGCGGGGCGTGTCCGCGCCACCGAGCGCGCCGAGATCGCCGCCCACCTCCATGACTCCGTACTCCAGACCCTCGCCCTGATCCAGCGCCGTGCCGGCAATGAGCACGACGTCATCCGGCTCGCCCGTGCCCAGGAGCGGGAGCTGCGGGGCTGGCTGTACCGGGATGCCGACAAGGAATCCGGCCAGCTGTCCGAGGGCATCGAGGCCGCCGCCGCGGAGGTCGAAGACACCCTCGGACACGCTGTCGAAGTGGTCAGCGTGGGCGACTGCGTCATGACCCAACGCCACGAGGCCCTCGTCCAGGCGGCCCGTGAAGCCATGCTCAATGCCGCCCGTCACGGCGGCGGCACCGTCTCCGTCTACCTTGAAGTCACCGACGACGCCGCGGAAGTCTTCGTCAAGGACCGGGGGCCGGGCTTCGACCCGGAGTCGGTTCCCCCGGACCGGCTCGGCGTGCGCGAATCGATCATCGGGCGGATGAACCGCCACGGCGGCACCGCCGCCATCATCAGCAGCCCGGACGGCACCGAAGTGCGGCTGCGACTGCCCGTCACCGCCGCCGCATCTGCCGGAACTGCCGCGGCTGCCGCCAACAACAGCAATGGAGAGGCCAAACCGTGACCATCCCAGCCCCGGGAGACCCCGTAACCGGTAACCCGGCACCAGTGAACCCCGCAGCCGGGAACCCATCCCCGATCCGCGTGGTGATCGTGGACGACCACGCCATCTTCCGCTCCGGGTTGAAGGCGGACCTGGACCCGGACATCGTCGTCGCGGGCGAGGCCGGCACCGTGGAAGAGGCAATTGCCGTCATCGCAGCCCGGCGTCCCGACGTCGTGCTGCTGGACGTCCACCTCCCAGGCGGCCGCGGTGGCGGCGGCCGCGAGGTTCTGGCCGGCTCGGCGCCGCTGCTGGCCACCACGCGGTTCCTGGCGCTGAGTGTTTCGGATGCCGCTGAAGATGTGGTGTCCGTGATCCGGGCGGGCGCGCGCGGCTATGTCACCAAGACGATTTCCGGGCCGGAGATCAGCGGCGCCGTCCGCCGTGTGGCGGGCGGCGACGCCGTCTTCTCGCCAAGGCTGGCAGGCTTCGTACTGGACGCGTTCGGCACGGCCCCGGCGGACATTGCCGACGACGAACTGGACAGGCTTTCGGCGCGGGAGCTCGAGGTGATGCGCCTCATCGCCCGCGGCTACAGCTACAAGGAGGTGGCCAAGGAGCTGTTCATCTCGATCAAGACAGTCGAAACCCACGTCTCGGCCGTGCTGCGCAAACTCCAGCTCTCCAGCCGTCACGAGCTGACCCGCTGGGCCGCCGAGCGCCGCCTTCTTTAACCCAAGGATGCGCTATCACTTGTGGTTGCCTCGCCGGGGGCAAAGCAACCACAAGTGATAGCGCATCGGGGATTGGGGCTGCTATTTCGCCTTACCGAGGAAGTCCTGCAGGCGGCCGACGCCCGTGGCCAGGTCTTCGTCGCCCAGCGCATAGGACAGGCGCAGGTAGCCGGACGGGCCGAAGGCTTCGCCGGGAACTACCGCCACCTCGACCTCGTCCAGGATCAGCGCCGCGAGTTCAGCAGAGGTGGCCGGCCGCACCGGACCGTTCGCCGACGGGAACTCCTTGCCCAGCAGCGCGCGGACGTCCGCGTACACGTAGAAGGCGCCCTTCGGCGTCGGGCATTCAACACCGTCAATCGCGTTCAGGCCCGCGACGATCGCCTTGCGGCGGCGGTCAAAGGCCACCTTCATCTCATCGACGGCGGTCAGCGGCCCTGACACGGCGGCGAGGGCAGCAATCTGCATGATGTTGGAGACGTTCGACGTCGCGTGGGACTGCAGGTTGGTGGCGGCCTTGATGACGTCGGCGGGGCCGATCATCCAGCCCACGCGCCAGCCCGTCATGGCGTAGGTCTTGGCGACGCCGTTGAGGATGACCACCTTGTCGCCCAGTTCGGGGACGGCCGTGGCGATCGAGGTGAACGGCACGCCGTCGTAGGTCAGGTGTTCGTAGATCTCGTCGGTGACAACCCACAGGCCCTTGGACGCCGCCCACTGACCGATCGCCTTGACCTGCTCCTCGGAGTACACGGCGCCGGTGGGGTTGGAGGGGGAGACGAAGAGGAGGATCTTCGTGCGGTCCGTGAGGGCGGCTTCCAACTGGTCCACCGTGACCAGGTATTCCTGCTCCGGGCCGGCGAAGACCTCCACCGGCACGCCGCCGGCCAGCCGGATCGCCTCCGGGTACGTGGTCCAGAACGGGGTGGGAACAATGACTTCGTCGCCCGGATCCAGGAGGGTGGCGAACGTGTTGTACACGGCCTGCTTGCCGCCGTTGGTCACCAGCACCTGTGATGCTTCGGCCTTGTAGCCGGAGTCCCGGAAGGTCTTCTCCGCAATGGCCTGCTTCAACTCCGGCAGCCCGCCCGCGGGGGAGTAGCGGTGGTACTTCGGCTGGCTCGCGGCCTCGATGGCGGCCTGCACGATGTAGCCGGGGGTCGGGAAGTCGGGTTCCCCGGCACCGAAGCCGATGACCGGCCGGCCGGCTGCCTTCAGCGCCTTCGCCTTGGCATCGACGGCCAGAGTGGCGGATTCGGCTATGGCGGAAATGCGCTGGGAAATGCGGGCAGCAGACATGGGCGGGTCCGTTCTTCGCTTGCAGCTGGAAGGCTGGATGTGGGATTCGACGGAATCTACTCTATGCTGTTCACCGGATCCCCCGCGGTGCCGGAACGGAAATGTGACTGACGGCTGTCAGCTGGTTTTCACGGTCACGCAGGGGTCCGGAAGAGGGCCGGTTCGACGTAGGCGCAGTTCTTGCGTAGACTGGTTCTCCGGTGTTGAAAACACGATGATGGCCTGCGCCTCAGGGAAGCCTGTGGATTGCATCGGCCGGAGCGGATTTTAGCCCCGAAGGGTAGTGGCGCAATTGGTAGCGCAGCGGTCTCCAAAACCGCAGGTTGCAGGTTCGAGTCCTGTCTGCCCTGCGCATGCTGTTCCGGATCATCCGGAACCAGCGCAGCAACCATGGTTCAGTTCAGAGCCGGGTATCCGATCATTGCGAGGATGAGTGAGGACCAGGTGACCGAAACGGCTGCCAGCAGCTCCAAAGGCCGCCCCGCCAAGAATGCCGCCAAGCCCGGCTTCTTCGCTCGCATCGCGATCTTCATCCGCCAGGTCATTGGCGAACTGAAGAAGGTCGTCGCACCAACCCGTAAAGAACTGATCAACTACACGCTCGTGGTGCTGGTGTTCGTGATCATCATGATGGTGATAGTCACCTTGCTGGACCTGGCCTTTGGGACCGCAGTCAGCTGGGTCTTCGGCGGCAGCGCCCCCACGGACCGCTAAGGCGACCGGTCCGCAGACTGCGTGGATGCCCCGGGAAACCGGAGATTCCGCGGGGTGTGCGGAATTGAGTCATTTAAATAGGCATGTTAGGCAATGAGGAAGCAGGAGACCAAGTGTCTGAGCAGGAGCTCGAGGTAACTGAGACTGGGCTGGATAAGAGCCAGGACGCCGCGGTGGAAGCCGCGGAAGAGTCCGAGGCTGTGTCTGCTGCACCCGAATCCGACGTCACTGACGAGGCCGTAGCCGCGGAAGAAGACGCAGAGGCAGCAGTTGCCGCCGACGTCGACGCTGAAGAAGACACCGATGCTGACGCCGAAACGGGCGAAGCTGAAGAAGATACCGACGCGCTGGCAGCAGCGGCCGCCAAGGCCGACGTCGACCCCGCCGAAGAGTTCAAGGCCAAGCTGCGCCGCCAGGAGGGTGACTGGTACGTCATCCACTCCTACGCAGGCTACGAGAACCGCGTCAAGGCCAACCTTGAGACCCGCATCCAGACCCTGGACATGGAAGATTACATCTTCGAAATCCAGGTTCCGATGGAGGAAGTCGTTGAGATCAAGAACGCTCAGCGCAAGGTCATCAACCGCGTCCGCATCCCCGGCTACGTCCTGGTCCGCATGGACCTGACGGACGCTTCCTGGGGCGCCGTCCGCCACACCCCCGGCGTCACCGGCTTCGTGGGCAACGCCCACAATCCGGTCCCGCTGCGCCTCGATGAGGTCTTCTCCATGCTCGCCCCGGTCTTCGAAGAAGAGCAGGCCGAGAAGGGCAAGCCCGTCAAGCACGCTGCCGCCCAGGTGGACGTGGACTTCGAGGTTGGCGAGTCCGTCATCGTCAAGGAGGGCCCGTTCGAGACCCTTCCGGCCACGATCTCCGAGATCAAGATCGATTCCCAGACCCTCGTGGTGCTGGTGTCCATCTTCGAACGCGAGACTCCGGTCACGCTGGCGTTCAACCAGGTCAGCAAGATCTAGCTGGACTACAAGAATTCGCTCCGTGACTGCCCGCTTAGCAACCACGGAGCGGCCGGCCGCCTTGCCATGGCGGCCACCAACCTGAGGCACGCTCCTGTGTCCCAGGACGTATTTGAGAGAAGGACCTACATTGGCTCCCAAGAAGAAGGTCACCGGCCTCATCAAGCTGCAGATCCAGGCAGGTGCCGCTAACCCGGCCCCGCCGATCGGTCCTGCGCTTGGCCAGCACGGTGTCAACATCATGGAATTCTGCAAGGCGTACAACGCTGCGACGGAAGCCCAGCGCGGCAACGTGATCCCCGTGGAAATCACTGTCTACGAAGACCGTTCCTTCACGTTCATCACCAAGACCCCGCCGGCTGCAGAGCTCATCAAGAAGGCTGCAGGCGTTGCCAAGGGTTCACCGACCCCGCACACCGTCAAGGTCGCCAAGCTGACCCAGGCCCAGGTCAACGAGATCGCCACCACCAAGATGGAAGACCTCAACGCCACGAGCCTCGAAGGCGCAGCGAAGATCATCGCCGGCACCGCCCGCTCCATGGGTATCACCGTCGAGGGTTAATTCCCCACCGCTGATGCGCCGGGTTCGGAAAACCGATCACGACGCCGGTCAGCACCGCCGGTCCGCCGGCAACACCTAAACATTGAAAAGCGGGATTCCGGGATGGATAAACCAGCCGGGATGCCGCCTGTGGCAGGGCCCAGCGCGGTCCGCAGACCACAACTGCACAAGGAGAAATAAGCAGCATGGCAAAGCGCAGCAAAGCATATGAGGCAGCCGCGGCCAAGATCGACGCGGAGAAGTTCTACGCGCCGTTCGAGGCAGTGACGCTCGCCAAGGACACCAACCCGTCCAAGTTCGACGCCACCGTTGAGGTCGCTTTCCGCCTGGGCGTTGACCCGCGTAAGGCCGACCAGATGGTCCGCGGCACCGTTAACCTGCCGCACGGCACCGGTAAGGTTGCCCGCGTCCTCGTCTTCGCAACGGGCGACAAGGCTGAGGCAGCAATCGCTGCCGGCGCCGACTTCGTTGGTTCCGATGACCTGATCGAAAAGATCGCAGCCGGCTGGACCGACTTCGACGCCGCCGTTGCCACCCCTGACCTCATGGGCAAGGTTGGCCGCCTCGGTAAGGTCCTGGGTCCGCGTAACCTGATGCCGAACCCGAAGACCGGCACCGTGACCGCTGACGTCGCCAAGGCCGTCAACGACATCAAGGGCGGCAAGATCGACTTCCGCGTCGACAAGCACTCGAACCTGCACTTCATCATCGGCAAGGTGTCCTTCGACGCCGTCAAGCTGGCCGAGAACTACGCAGCCGCTCTGGAAGAGGTCCTGCGCCTTAAGCCGTCCGCTTCCAAGGGCCGCTACATCCAGAAGGCCACCGTGGCCACCACGTTCGGCCCGGGCATCTCGGTTGACCCCAACGTCACCAAGGTCCTGACCGAGGTCTAATCCTCACCGGATCCACGGCGTCGCCAGCTTCAGGGCGTCACCAGTTTCCAGCAAAAGGCCGTCCCGCAACTGCGGGGCGGCCTTTTGCCGTATCCGGCGCGGGAATCCCCTCCTGCCCTCGGAAACTAGGTGCCACTGCGGAAACCAGGTGCCACTCCGGAAACCAGGTGCCGCCCGGAAACGCTTGGAGGCGCCCGGGCCGCCGGTTAGGATTTCCCAGTGACTACGCCGCCGTACCTCATCGAGCAGCTTTCCCTGCCCGCGGACCTTGACGCCGCCGGCCCTGGCACCCCGGACCTTAATGCCGCTGACGCGGCGGAGTTCCGTGAATTCGTAGATCTCTGTGACGAGCTCGCCCTGCAGACCTGGGGAAACCTGGACCGTTCAGCATCCGCGGCGGCCCGGCTCCAGTACTGGCGGGACAACCCCTACAGCCGGCTGCGGCTCTTCTTCGTCCGGGTCGACGGGCGCATGGTGGCCCGCTCGTGGATCCGCTACGAACTGCAGGAAAACCTCAGCAGTGCGCTCCTGCACGTGAACGTTCTCGATTCCTTCGCCGGCCGCGGGATCGGCCGGGCACTGCTGCAGCACGCCGAAGCGCTGGCCGCCGGCGACGGCCGGACCATCCTGCAGACGTTCACGGAACACCCGGCCGATTTCGACGTCGACGGTCCGAACCTCATCAAGCCGGCCACCGGGACCGGGGCGCTTCCGGCCGGTGCGTCCGGCGTCCGGTTTGCCGGACGGGCCGGCTACCGCCTGGAGCAGGTGGAGCGCTTCAGCGCGCTGGAGGTTCCGGCGGCCGTGGACCTCGATGCTCTGGCGCGGGACGCCCTGACCCGCGCGGGGGACTACGAACTCCTGCACTGGAGCGATTCGTGCCCGGAGCAAGATGCCGCCCAGTTGGCCGTGCTGATGTCGCGCATGAGCACCGACGCTCCCACCGGCGCGCTCAGCTACGAGCCGGAAAGGTGGGACGTCGCGCGCGTGCGCCACGTCGAGGACACCTGGCGGCGGGCCGGCCTGTCCTCCCTCGTCGCGGCGGCGCGGCACCGGGACACCGGTGAGCTCGCCGCCTACACCGTCCTTCAGGTCGCCGCCGACAAACCCTGGCTGGCCAGCCAGGACGACACCCTGGTCGCGGCCGGCCACCGGGGCCACCGGCTCGGCATGCTCGTCAAGATCCTCAACCTGCGCCGGCTGCATGACGGCTATCCCGAGGTGCAGCGGGTCATCACCTTCAATGCCGCCGAGAACGACCACATGCTTGGTATCAACATCGCACTGGGCTTCAAGCCGGCGGGGTACGACGGCGAATGGCAGCGCTCTGTTGTAGGGGCCGGTGCGGGCACCCCGAACTGAGCTCCGCAGCGGCCGGGCGCCCAAGGGGCCGGAAACTGGCCCGCGTCACCAATGGAACAGCAGCCCAAACCAGCATATGCTGGCGGTTGAAAGCCCGGTCTGAACCGGGCCGTACCGATGGCGGGTGGCAGAACGGCTGGGATGATGCCCTCTATGGCAGACGATGTACGGATTGAGCAGCTGTGGATCCCCGATTCCCTCGACGCGCCCGATGCCGCTGACTTTCTCGCCGCTATCGAAGTGGGGCGAAGGGTCAGGATGCAGACCTGGGGTACCGATGACCTCGCCTACGCGCCGCAGGAGAAGCTGCTGGAGATGGCGGACCCCTACGAACGCCAGGTGATCCTCGTGGCCAAGGTCGACGGCGTGATCGTCGGGACAGCGGACATCGCCCTGCCGCTTGTAGACAACCTGGACCTTGCCGAATTTACCCTCGACATCCTTCCGGAATACCGGCGCCGGGGTGTGGGGCGGCAACTGCTCGAAGCCGCAGAGCATTTCGCCCGGGACGAGGGCCGCCACACCATCCTGATCGACACCAACCACCCGGGATCGACGCTGACGGACCCGGAGGCCGAGCAGCTGGTGCCCGGCAGCGGTGTCGGGTTCGTCCCGCTGGGAAGCCGCGACGTCGAGTTCGCCCGCCACACCGGGTACACGCTGCAGCACATTGAACAGTTCAGTTCCTGCGCCCTGCCCCTGGACAGCAAGCTCGTCGCCGAACTGGAAGCGGAGGCCGAGGAAGCCAACGCTGGCCGGTACCGCCTGCACCACTGGACGGACCGCTGCCCGGACCAGTGGCTCGAGGCAGTCGCCGCCCTGGAGAACCAGGCAGGCGAAGACGAAGTGCCGGGGCCGGATGCCGAGGAGATGGTGTTCGACGGCGGCATCCTCCGCGAAGCGGAGGAGGTGACCATTGCCCAGGGCCGCCGGACGGTGGTGACCGCCGTCGAGCACATCGCCAGCGGGACTCTCGTGGGACTGACCACCATCAGTGTCCTCGCGCTGCGCCCTGACGTCGTGTTCCAGGATGACACTGTGGTCCTGCAGGAGCACCGCGGCAACAAGCTCGGCCTGCTGATCAAGGTCGCTAACATGGAGCGGCTCAGCGAACAGTTCCCGGACGCGCGGGTCCTCTACACCTGGAACGCCCCGGAGAACCGCTACCTGCTGAAGGTCAACCAGCAGCTGGGGTTCACGACAGCGGGCGTGACCGGTCTCTGGCAGAAGGAACTTCCCAACTTCGGCCCGTCTGTCAGCTGAGGGCCGGTGGCCGGCTCGTGCGCGCTGATTCCCGGGCACGGGCTCCCGAGCGGGCCCGATTTGGAGCACGCGCACGGTGTCCCGTAAGCTGGGAGGACCAAAGACCGTCGGTTGTTGGAAATCCACTCTCCCAAGCAAGACTCACTTCTGCAGTCGCGCCGGGAGAACACAGTAGGTTTCCGGACGAAGGACCCTGAACATAGGGCGGCCGGCGCAGGTGAACGAAGCAAAGCTCCGCGGTCATGGACTGCGTCGAGACAAGCCCCGTGCATCTGCGCGGGGCGTTTTTAGTTTTTAGCTCTTTTGAGCGGGGACCCGGACACACCGGCACTATCCCCGGAAGGAGGGTTATGGCAACGCCTAGCAAGGTTTCAGCAGTAGCTGAGATCACTAACGATTTCAAGGAATCGACCGCCGCTGTCCTGACCGAATACCGTGGGCTCACCGTTGCACAGCTCAAGCAGCTGCGTGTTTCTCTCGGCCAGGAAACCAAGTTCTCGGTCGTCAAGAACACCCTGACCGCTATTGCAGCCAAGGAAGCTGGTGTCGAAGCATTCGACGGTCAGCTCGCCGGCCCCACTGCAATCGCGTTCATCAAGGGTGACGCAGTTGCCGCTGCCAAGAGCCTGACGGATTTTGCCAAGGCCAACAAGCAGCTGGTCATCAAGACCGGTTACTTCGAAGGCAAGGCACTGAACGCCAGCGAAGTTGCTGCCCTGGCAGCACTCGAGTCCCGTGAGCTGCAGCTCGCCAAGGTTGCAGGTGTCCTCAAGGCTCCTGCTGCCGCTGCTGCACGCATCATCGACGCACTGCGCCTCAAGCTTGAAGAAGAGAACGGTGCACCGGCAGCAGCCGAAGCACCCGCCGCTGAAGAAGCTCCCGCAGCAGATGCAGCAGCCGAGGCCGCACCGGCCGAAGCCGCAGCCCCCGAAGAGAACTAACTCTCTTCTCCATAAGACTCCGGTGCGACAGCGGGCCTCAGGCCCGCCGGGCACCACTATAGGAAGGACGCCACACCATGGCGAAGCTCACCAACGAAGAGCTCATTGAAGCTTTCAAGGAACTGACCATCATCGAGCTCTCCGAGTTCGTCAAGCTCTTCGAAGAGACCTTCGAAGTTACCGCTGCTGCTGTTGCCGTTGCCGGCCCCGCCGGTGGCGCTGCTGCTGAGGAAGCCGAAGAGAAGACCGACTTCGACGTCGTCCTCGAAGCTGCTGGCGACAAGAAGATCGCAGTGATCAAGGAAGTTCGCGCCATCACTTCCCTGGGCCTCAAGGAAGCCAAGGACCTGGTTGACAGCGCTCCCAAGGCTGTTCTCGAAGGTGCCACCAAGGAAGCTGCCGAGAAGGCAAAGGAGCAGCTCGAGGCTGCCGGCGCCACCGTTACCCTCAAGTAACTTTCGCCGTCCGGATCCTTCGCGGTCCGCACTGCTTCACGGGAACCCCGTCCACTCCGGTGGGCGGGGTTTCCTGCGTTCCCGGGCCGAACTCCGTCACGGCTTGACGGGATCGATGGACAGAACCTGTACCTCCGGGCGCCGGGTGAACGGAGTGCAAGGATTAGGCAAGGATTTTCTGATACCCCTGTCGCACTTGCTGGCACGCCCCTAGACTCTGGATTTGTGCCCACCGGCCCCCAACGCTCAGGAGTTCACCCACAATGACGGACCCTCACGATTCGTTCTCCCGCCGCGCCATGCTCACAGCAGCCCTCGTGGGCGGGGGCGCCGCCGCTGCCGCGCTGGCCGGGGCCCCGGCAGCACAGGCCGCCGGCAAACAACCAGAAGGGGGCCAGCCCGGCGGCAAGAAACAGTTCACGCTGACCGTGCTCGGTACCACCGATCTGCACAACAACGTCTTCAACTGGGATTACTTCAAGAACACCGCCTACGCCGACACCGCCGGGAACAAGATCGGGATCGCCCAGGCAGCCACCCTGATCCACGCCATGCGGGCCGAGCGCGGCGCCGCGAACACGCTGACCATCGACGCCGGGGACACCATCCAGGGCACGCCACTGGCCTACTACTTCGCCAAGATCAGCCCGATCTCCGCAACCGTGAAACACCCCATGGCGCTGGCCATGAACACGATCGGCTACGACGCCGTGGGGCTGGGCAACCACGAGTTCAACTACGGCATTCCGATTCTGCGCACTTGGGAGAAGCAACTGAACTTCCCGCTCCTGGGTGCCAACGTCCACGACGCCGTCACAGGCGGCCGCGCCTTCACCCCCTACGTCCTCAAACGGGTCAAGACGGACAACGGCTGGCTGACGGTCGGCCTGGTCGGCTTCGTGACGCCGGGGTGCGCGCTCTGGGACCGCGACAACGTCCAGGGGAAGCTCGACTTCAACGGCATCGTCGAAGAGGCCAAAACGGTCATCCCGCAGGTCAAAGCCGCCGGCGCCGACATCGTGATCGTCACGAGCCACTCCGGCGCGACCCCCGGATCGTCCTACGGCGACGCCCTGCCCTTCCCGGAGAATGCTTCCACCCAGCTCGCCGAGGAAGTCCCCGGCATTGATGCCATCCTGGTCGGGCACGCCCATCTGGAAATCCCGGAACGCTTTGTCACCAACAAAGCCACCGGCAAGCAGGTCCTCCTGACCGAGCCGCTCAAATGGGGCATGCGGGTGTCCGTCATGGACCTCGAACTCGCCAGGGAGAAGGACCGGTGGACCGTCACGTCGGCACATTCGCTCCTGCTGGACGCCAAGACGGTCGACGCCGATCCCGCCGTCGTCCGGGCCGTTCAGGCCGGGCACGAGGCCACGGTGAGTTACGTCAACGAGGTGATCGGCACTTCCACGGCCCCGCTCAGCACCGCCACCGCCTGCTGGGAGGACTCCGCCGCGATCGACGCCATCAACTACGTCCAGGCCAGCACCATCAAGGCCGAGCTGGCCAACGGACCCGCGGCGGGGCTGCCCGTGCTGTCCATTGCGGCGGCATTCTCCCGCGCCGTCGACGTCAAGGCCGGACCGCTGACCATCCGCGACGTCGCAGGGCTGTACATCTTCGACAACACCCTGCTCTCCATCAAGGTCACCGGTGCCCAGGTCAAGGACTACCTGGAGTGGTCCGCGCAGTACTTCAAACCGGTGACCGGCACCACGGCCAGGTCCGCGGACGTCACCAACGCCGTGACCGCCGTGGCCCCGAACGGCACACCGGACTATAACTACGACGTCGTCTACGGACTCGACGCTCCGCTGAACTATGAGATCGACCTCGCCCGGCCGGCAGGGGACAGGATCGCCAATCTGAGTTACGGCGGACAGGCGCTGCGGCCCGAGCAGGAATTTGCCCTGGCCATCAACAACTACCGGCAAAGCGGTGGCGGGAACTTCCCGGCCGTCAAGACCGCTCCGGTGCTCTCGAACAGCCAGCAGGAGATCCGGCAGCGCATCATCGACTACGTGGTGGACCACGGCACCCTCGACGTCGCCGTCTTCAGCCAGGCCAACTGGCGGCTCACCGTCAACGGGGCACCGCTCACGGTCACGGCCTGACGCGGCCCAGCAGCGTCGACTGCTCCGTAACTGCCGTTTTCAGCACCCATAAGGGCAGTTACGGAGCAGTCGACGTATCTGGCACCGCCGGGCCCGGCGTTGCTTTTAACCCGGCTGGGCTAGTTGGGTTGGTTCGGCTAACCGGGTTCGGTGATGTCGGCGACGACGGCCCCCAGGGCCGCCGTCAGGGCGTCCGCGTCGACGAACGCGCTGTAGCCGTGTTCCCCGGCTCCCATGGAGATCCGCCGGCCCGTAATGGTCTGGTCGGCGTAGACCGGCCACGGCCGGGTGCTGCCGAGCGGCGTAATGGTCCCGCGCTCGTAGCCGGTGGCCTCGAACGCCGTTTCCGCCGCCGGGAGCGAGAGCTTGTTGACTCCCAGCAGCGCCCGCAGCTTGGGCCAGGAGATCTGCCGGTCGCCGGGCACGAGCGCGAACAGGAAGCTGCCGTCCTTGTGCTTGACCACGAGGGATTTCACGATATCCGCGGGCCGGATCCCGAGGATATCGGCCGCTTCCTCGAGGCTGCGGGCGGCGAGGCGTTCCACGATCTCGACGTCCAAGCCGCGGGCCGCGGCATCGGCCAGGAACCGCTCGCGGCCGCCGCCGGTTGTTGTCTGCTCTGCCATGCCCGCCAAAATCCCTCCCTGGAACTCCTGAACCCGGCGGTTGCCGGGTCAGCCGCAGTTGAGCCCTACTCGCAGTTCAGCCCTGGTCGCAGTCCTGCCCTAGTCCCAGTCCGGCCCTAGTCGCGGTACAGCAGCAGCGCCTCGCCCTGGCCGCCCCCGCCGCACAGCGACACGGCGGCCTTGCCGGTGCCCCGGCGTTTGAGTTCGTGCGCCGCGTGCAGGGCCAACCGCGCGCCGGAGGCCCCGATCGGGTGGCCGAGGGCGATCGCCCCACCGTGGATGTTGCACCGCTCCAGCGGGTAGCCCAGGTCCTTCAGGGACTGCACCGCCACGGAGCCGAACGCCTCATTGATTTCGATGAAGTCGAGGTCGGCGACCGTCCACCCGGCCTTGTCCAGGGCGCTCTTGATGGCGTTGGACGGCTGGGAGTGCAGCGAGTTGTCCGGCCCGGCGACCTGGCCGGGCTTGCCGACCACGGCCAGGTACTCAAGGCCGTTGTCCTCGGCGAACTTCCGGCTGCACAGCACCAGGGCGGCAGCGCCGTCGGACAGGGGAGAGGAGTTGCCCGCGGTGATGGTGCCGTCCGTGACGAACGCCGCGCGCAGGCCGGCCAGCGACTCAACCGTGGTGTCCGGCCGGACGCCTTCGTCGGAGGTGACGGCGATGGGGTCGCCCTTGCGCTGCTTGACGCTCATCGCGGCGATCTCGCCGTCGAAGACGCCGTCCTTGGCGGCCCGGGCGGCGCGCTGGTGCGACTGCGCCGCGACCTCGTCCTGGGAAGCGCGGTCGATGCCGAGGGTCAGGTTCTTGCTTTCTGTCGAGAGCCCCATGGACTGCCCGTCGAAGGCGTCGGTGAGGCCGTCGTGCGCCGCCACGTCCAGGGCCTGGACCGTGCCGTACGCCCAGCCCTGCCGTGAGCCGGGCAGTACGTGCGGGGCGCGGGTCATGGATTCCTGGCCGCCGGCCACCACCACGGTGGCGTCGCCGCTGCGGATCATCCGGGCTGCGTCGATCACGGCGGTGAGGCCTGAGAGGCAGACCTTGTTGATGGTCACCGTGGGGACGTTCCAGCCGATGCCGGCGCCGATGGCGCTCTGGCGGGCCGGGTTCTGGCCCGCCCCGGCCTGCAGGACCTGGCCCATGATCACGCTGTCCACCTGGTCCGCCTTGACGCCGCTGGCGGCCAGGGCGGCCTTGATGGCATGGGAGCCGAGTTCGACGGCGGTGAAGCTGGCCAGCTGCCCGTTCAGGCGCCCCTGGGGGGTGCGGGCGGCGGCAAGGATGACAACGTCGTTGTTGTCTGCAGGATTGCTCATGGTCTTCTCTTCCGATCTACGACGGCTCTATGACGGCTTACTGTCTACGTTATCGTGAGCCCCATCACGTATCCATTCGGCCCCGGGCCGCGCTGCGGCATGACACCGGCCGGACGCCCGGGGAGCGGCTGCACAGACGCTGCACAGCGTCCTCTGTGCAGCGTCGGAGCAACATCCGCCAAACTTCGTGCTTGCAATCCCGCCGGAAGTGGGGTAGACAAGTAGGTTGCTTTGCCGTATCGTAGATATTTGCGTCTTCCCTGTTTACCTTCAGCCTTCATATAGCGGTGGGCTTAGCCTGACAGCTGCTCCATCAATGTGCCGTCTACAACGTGCACCAGCGTGGGCAGCGCGGGTCCCGGGTCATATAGCGGAACCGGACTGGTAGCACTGTGGAGTCATTCTGCAGGGTGCATAACGGGGGAGATCTGACAACGCCTGAAGGTCTGTGGAAGGATCCCTCTTGGTCGCCTCGAGCACCTCTAATGTAAACAACGCTACCGCTATCAATGCCGACAGCACCGATGGTGCCACTCGCCGGCTCTCATTCGCAAAGATTCACGAACCTCTTGATGTTCCGAATCTGCTCGCCCTGCAAACGGACAGCTTTGACTGGCTGGTCGGAAACGAACGCTGGCAGGCGCGCGTGGCGAAGGCCGTCGAAGAAGGCGACCTCAGCGTCGCCACCACCTCGGGTCTGTCTGACATCTTCGAAGAGATCTCCCCGATCGAGGACTTCCAGGGCACCATGTCCCTGAGCTTCTCCGAGCCGGAGTTCGCTGACCCCAAATACACCATGGCCGAGTGCAAGGACCGGGACGCAACGTACTCGGCCCCGCTGTACGTCAAGGCCGAATTCATGAACAACAACACGGGCGAAATCAAGCAGCAGACCGTGTTCATGGGTGACTTCCCGCTGATGACCGAGAAGGGCACCTTCGTCGTCAACGGCACCGAGCGTGTCGTTGTCTCCCAGCTGGTCCGCTCCCCGGGCGCCTACTTCGAGCGCACCGCCGACAAGACCAGTGACAAGGACATCTTCACTGCGAAGATCATCCCCTCCCGCGGCGCCTGGTTCGAACTTGAAATCGACAAGCGCGACCAGGTCGGCGTCCGTCTTGACCGCAAGCGCAAGCAGTCCGTCACCGTGCTGCTGAAGGCCCTCGGCTGGACCGAAGGTCAGATCCTCGAGGAATTCGGCCAGTACGACTCCATGCGCGCGACGCTGGAGAAGGACGCGACCGAGACCCGCGAAGACGCGTTGCTGGACATCTATCGGAAGCTGCGCCCGGGCGAGCCGCCCACGGTTGAGGCTGCCCAGTCCCTGCTGGACAACCTGTACTTCAACTCCAAGCGCTACGATCTGGCCAAGGTCGGCCGTTACAAGATCAACCGCAAGCTTGGCATCGACCGCTCCCTTGGCGACAAGGAAGCTTCGGTCCTGCACGTTGAAGACATCGTGGCCATGATCAAGTTCCTGGTTGCCCTGCACGCCGGCGAGAAGACCCTCATGGGCAAGCGCGACGGCCAGGACCACGAGCTCCGCGTCGAGATCGATGACATCGACCACTTCGGCAACCGCCGCATCCGCGCCGTCGGCGAGCTCATCGAGAACCAGGTCCGCACCGGCCTGTCCCGTATGGAGCGCGTTGTCCGCGAACGCATGACGACCCAGGACGTCGAGGCCATCACGCCGCAGACCCTGATCAACATCCGTCCCGTTGTGGCAGCCATCAAGGAGTTCTTCGGAACTTCCCAGCTGTCCCAGTTCATGGACCAGAACAACCCGCTCTCGGGTCTGACCCACAAGCGCCGCCTGTCCGCGCTTGGCCCGGGTGGTCTGTCCCGTGACCGTGCCGGCATGGAAGTCCGTGACGTGCACCCGTCCCACTACGGACGTATGTGCCCCATCGAAACTCCTGAAGGCCCGAACATTGGTCTGATCGGTTCGCTGGCTTCCTACGGACGCATCAACCCGTTCGGTTTCATCGAAACCCCGTACCGCCTTGTCTCCGAGGGCGTCGTTTCCGATGAGGTCAAGTACCTCACCGCCGACGACGAAGCCGAGGTCCTGATCGCTCAGGCCAACGCCCCGCTCGACGAGAACAAGCGTTTCGCCGAAGAGACCGTCCTGGTCCGTGCCCGCGGTGGTGGAGGCGAGCCCGTACTGGTCCCCGCCGCCGACGTCGAATTCATGGACGTTTCCCCGCGCCAGATGGTGTCCGTGGCAACCGCCCTGATCCCGTTCCTCGAGCATGACGATGCTAACCGTGCACTCATGGGTGCCAACATGCAGCGCCAGGCCGTGCCGCTGGTCCGCTCCGAGGCGCCGTTCGTCGGCACCGGCATGGAGCGCGCCGCCGCCGTCGACGCCGGTGACGTCACCATCGCGAAGAAGGCCGGTGTGGTCACCGAGGTTTCCGCCGAGCTCGTCATTATGCTCAACGACGACGGCACGGAAACCAACTACCGCATCAACAAGTTCGCCCGCTCCAATCAGGGCAACTGCTACAACAACCGTGTCCTGGTGAACGAAGGCCAGCGCCTGGAGGTCGGCGGCATCATCGCTGACGGCCCGGCAACGGACCAGGGTGAGCTCGCCCTCGGTAAGAACCTGCTCGTGGCATTCATGTCATGGGAAGGCCACAACTTCGAGGATGCCATCATCCTGTCCCAGCGCATCGTGGCCGAGGACGTCCTGTCCTCGATCCACATCGAGGAGCACGAGATCGATGCCCGCGACACCAAGCTTGGTGCCGAGGAAATCACCCGTGACATCCCCAACGTGTCTGAGGAAGTCCTGGCAGGCCTGGACGAGCGCGGCATCATCCACATCGGTGCCGAAGTTGAGGCCGGCGACATCCTGGTCGGTAAGGTCACCCCCAAGGGCGAGACCGAGCTGACCCCGGAAGAGCGCCTGCTGCGCGCCATCTTCGGTGAGAAGTCCCGCGAAGTGCGTGACACCTCCTTGAAGGTCCCGCACGGCGAGTCCGGCACCGTGATCGGTGTCCGCGTCTTCGACCGCGACAACGACGACGAGCTGCCCCCGGGCGTCAACCAGCTGGTCCGCGTGTACGTGGCCGCCAAGCGCAAGATCACCGACGGCGACAAGCTCGCCGGCCGTCACGGCAACAAGGGTGTTATCTCCAAGATCCTTCCGATCGAGGACATGCCCTTCCTTGCCGACGGTACCCCCGTTGATATCGTCCTGAACCCGCTGGGTGTTCCGGGCCGTATGAACGTCGGCCAGGTGCTCGAAACGCACCTCGGCTGGGTTGCCAAGACCGGCTGGAAGATCGAAGGCGAGCCCGAGTGGGTCAAGCAGCTGCCGAACCTGCCGCGCGAGAGTGGCCAGACCACTGTTGCAACGCCGGTCTTCGACGGTGCTCGTGAAGAGGAAATCACGGGCCTGCTCGATTCCACCAACGTCACCCGCGACGGCGACCGTCTGATCAACTCCTCAGGCAAGACCCGTCTGTTCGACGGCCGCTCCGGCGAGCCGTTCCCGGATCCGATCTCGGTCGGCTACATGTACATCCTGAAGCTCCACCACCTGGTGGACGACAAGATCCACGCACGCTCCACCGGCCCGTACTCCATGATCACGCAGCAGCCGCTGGGTGGTAAGGCACAGTTCGGTGGCCAGCGCTTCGGTGAAATGGAAGTGTGGGCGCTCGAAGCTTACGGCGCCGCCTACACGCTCCAGGAACTCCTCACGATCAAGTCGGATGATATCCACGGTCGCGTGAAGGTCTACGAAGCCATCGTCAAGGGCGAGAACATCCCCGAGCCGGGCGTTCCTGAGTCCTTCAAGGTCTTGATCAAGGAAATGCAGTCGCTGTGCCTGAACGTGGAAGTGCTTTCCACGGACGGAACCACAATTGAAATGCGTGACTCTGATGACGCAGTCTTCACGGCTGCGGAAGAACTGGGCATCGATCTGTCTCGTGCAGAGCCCAGTTCCGTAGAAGAGGTTTAGCAGGCTTCCGACGGCGGGCGGTTCCCGTCCGCCGTCGGAGTCCTCCCTCTTCCCGTAACCCAAGACTTCAGAATTTAGAGAACAAGAGAGAACAGGGACCATATGTCCAGCGAATCCTCCTTCGGCCTCATGCAGATCGGCCTCGCCACCGCGGAAGACATCCGTGGCTGGTCGTACGGCGAGGTTAAGAAGCCGGAAACCATCAACTACCGCACGCTCAAGCCCGAGAAGGACGGCCTCTTCTGCGAGAAGATCTTCGGCCCGTCCCGCGACTGGGAATGCTACTGCGGCAAGTACAAGCGCGTGCGCTTCAAGGGCATCATCTGCGAGCGGTGTGGCGTTGAAGTCACCCGCGCCAAGGTCCGCCGTGAGCGCATGGGCCACATCGAGCTGGCCGCCCCGGTCACGCACATCTGGTACTTCAAGGGCGTTCCCTCCCGTCTGGGCTACCTCCTTGACCTGGCACCGAAGGACCTCGAAAAGGTCATCTACTTCGCTGCCTACATGATCACGAGCGTGGACGCCGACAGCCGCCACGAAGAACTGCCCAACCTCCAGGTTGAGCACGACATCGAGAAGAAGCAGCTGATCGACAACCGCGACTCGGATATCGCCACGATCGCCCGCGACCTCGAGAACGAGCTTGCCCGTCTCGAAGGCGAAGGCGCCAAGGCTGCCGACAAGAAGAAGGCCCGCGACTCCGCTGACCGCCAGATGGCGAACGTCCGCAAGCGTGCCGATGCCGAAATTGAGCGTCTCGAGCAGGTCTGGGACCGCTTCAAGAACCTTAAGGTCGCCGACCTCGAAGGTGACGAAGGCCTGTACCGCGAACTGCGCGACCGCTACGGCATGTACTTCGAAGGCTCCATGGGTGCCGAGGCCATCAAGAAGCGTCTTGAGAACTTCGACATGCAGGCCGAGTCCGACATGCTGCGCGACATCATCGCCAACGGCAAGGGCCAGCGCAAGACGCGTGCCCTGAAGCGCCTCAAGGTGGTCAACGCCTTCCTGACCACCAACAACAGCCCGCTCGGCATGGTGCTGGACGCCGTCCCGGTGATCCCGCCGGAACTGCGCCCGATGGTCCAGCTGGACGGTGGCCGCTTCGCGACCTCCGACCTCAACGACCTCTACCGCCGCGTGATCAACCGCAACAACCGCCTCAAGCGCCTGCTTGATCTCGGTGCCCCGGAGATCATCGTCAACAACGAGAAGCGCATGCTTCAGGAAGCTGTTGACAGCCTCTTCGACAACGGCCGCCGCGGCCGTCCGGTCACCGGACCGGGCAACCGCCCGCTGAAGTCCCTGAGCGACATGCTCAAGGGCAAGCAGGGTCGTTTCCGCCAGAACCTCCTCGGCAAGCGCGTCGACTACTCCGGCCGTTCGGTCATCGTCGTCGGCCCGCAGCTGAAGCTGCACCAGTGTGGTCTGCCCAAGCAGATGGCCCTGGAGCTCTTCAAGCCGTTCGTGATGAAGCGCCTGGTTGACCTCAACCACGCGCAGAACATCAAGTCGGCCAAGCGCATGGTGGAGCGTTACCGTCCGCAAGTTTGGGACGTGCTCGAAGAGATCATCACCGAGCACCCCGTGTTGCTCAACCGTGCACCTACCCTGCACCGTCTCGGCATCCAGGCGTTCGAGCCGCAGCTCGTCGAAGGCAAGGCAATCCAGCTTCACCCGCTGGTTTGTGGCGCCTTCAACGCCGACTTCGACGGCGACCAGATGGCAGTGCACCTGCCGCTGAGCCCCGAAGCCCAGGCCGAGGCGCGCATCCTGATGCTGTCCTCGAACAACATCCTGAAGCCGTCTGACGGCCGCCCGGTGACCCTGCCGTCGCAGGATATGATCATCGGTCTCTACCACCTGACCACCAAGCGTGTCGGTTCAGCTGGCGAAGGCCGGATCTTCTCCTCGGTTGCGGAAGCCATCATGGCCTACGACCTCCACGAGCTGCACCTGAACTCCAAGGTCAAGATCCGCCTCGAGGGCTTCGTGCCCTACGCCGGCTGGGAAGCCCCGGAGGGCTGGGAGCCCGGTCAGACCACACTGGTCGAGACCTCCCTCGGCCAGGTCATCTTCAACCAGACGCTGCCCGCGGACTACCCGTGGGTTGAAAACGTTGCCGACAAGGGCGAGCTGTCCACGATTGTCAACGACCTCGCCGAGCGCTACCCGAAGGTCGTCACGGCGGCAACGCTGGACAACCTGAAGGATGCCGGTTTCTACTGGGCCACCCGCTCGGGTGTCACCGTTGCCATCTCCGACATCGAGGTGCCCAAGTCCAAGCCGGCGATCCTTGCCGGTTACGAGACCATGGCTGCCAAGATCCAGGGCCAGTACGACAAGGGCCTGATCGACGACGACGAGCGTCGCCAGGAACTGATCGAGATCTGGAACAAGGCCACGAACGAGATCGCCCAGGCGATGCGTGACAGCCTGTCCCCGATGAACACCATCAACCGCATGGTGTCCTCCGGCGCACGTGGTAACTGGATGCAGGTCCGTCAGATCGCGGGTATCCGTGGCCTGGTGGCCAACCCGAAGGGTGAAATCATCCCGCGTCCGATCAAGTCCTCCTACCGTGAGGGCCTGTCGGTGCTGGAATACTTCATCGCCACGCACGGTGCCCGTAAGGGTCTGGCTGACACCGCCCTGCGTACCGCCAACTCGGGTTACCTGACCCGTCGTCTGGTGGACGTCTCGCAGGACGTCATTGTCCGCGAAGAGGACTGCGGCACTGAGCGCGGCCTGGTGACCGCCATCGCCGTCGCTGACGCCAACGGCGAGCTCGTCCTGGACGAGAACGTCGAGAACAGCGCCTACGCCCGTACCCTGGCCGTGGACGTCCTCGACGCCTCGGGCAAGGTCCTGGCAGCGGCCGGCACCGACTGCGGCGACGTCGTCATTGCCGAACTGTTCGCAGCCGGCATCACCGAGGTCAAGGTCCGCTCCGTACTCACCTGTGAGTCCAGCGTCGGCACCTGCGCCCTGTGCTACGGCCGTTCGCTGGCCACGGGCAAGACCGTCGACATCGGTGAGGCAGTCGGCATCATCGCCGCACAGTCCATCGGTGAGCCGGGCACCCAGCTGACCATGCGTACGTTCCACACCGGTGGTGCAGTTTCGGCCAGCGGCGGCGACGACATCACCCAGGGTCTGCCCCGTATCCAGGAGCTCTTCGAAGCCCGTACTCCGAAGGGTGTTGCACCGATTGCTGAAGCAGCCGGCCGCATCGCCATCGAAGAGTCCGAGCGCCAGATGCGCCTGGTCATCACCCCGGATGACGGTTCCGAAGAGATCGCCTACCCGGTGCTGCGCCGTTCACGGCTCCTCATCGAAGACGGCGACCACGTCAGCGTCGGCCAGAAGCTCATCAACGGCCCGGTCGATCCCAAGCAGGTGCTGCGCATCATGGGTCCCCGTGCCGCGCAGAAGTTCCTGGTGGACGAAGTCCAGGGCGTGTACCGCAGCCAGGGCATCGGTATCCACGACAAGCACGTCGAGGTTATCGTCCGCCAGATGCTGCGCCGCGTCACGGTCATCGAGTCCGGTGAATCGGATCTGCTGCCCGGCGAGCTCGCCGAACGCAGCCGTTTCGAAGAGGCCAACCGCCGCGTTGTGTCCGAGGGCAAGACGCCGGCTTCCGGCCGTCCCGAGCTCATGGGCATCACCAAGGCGTCCCTGGCGACCGAGTCCTGGCTGTCCGCAGCTTCCTTCCAGGAAACCACCCGCGTCCTGACGCAGGCGGCCATGGAAGGCAAGAGCGATCCGCTGCTCGGCCTCAAGGAAAACGTCATCATCGGTAAGCTCATCCCGGCCGGCACGGGTCTCCCGCGCTACACCGAGGTCACCGTGGAACCCACTGAAGAAGCAAAGGCCAACCTGTTCACCGGCCCCAGCGCATTCAGTGACTTCTCCTACGACACCCTGGGCGGCGACGGAGCTCCCGAGTTCCACGCCATCCCGCTGGATGACTACGATCTCGGCAGCGACTTCCGCTAGCCGATAGCTCGGCGTCGGGCCCCGTCACCACTCTGCTTTCAGCGGAGCGGGGGCGGGGCCCTTCCTGTCTGCCCAACTAGCTGGCAGTTGAGGTCGTTATGGGTCTCCAAAACGGCCTCAGCTGCGAGTCAGTTGGGTAGCGGGGGCGCGATTAAGGGCTGGGAGCCGCCCGTGGTAGACTGGAGACTAATTGTTATTGTGGCAGTGGATGAGTGCGCCGGTTGCAGCTGAAAAGCTTAACCAGGACGACGTTTCCGGTTTGCAGGGTTCTTGTGCAACGTATGCCACATTTTCGCATGCCTAGGGGCAATTTGGGTCGAAAGTCCTTGGAACCCGGCGTGCGGTCCGACTATTAAGGCTTCGCCTCAGCTGCTCTGGAGAGAACTTCAAGGCTCGGGCGGCGAGGCGCAGCGACAAGAGAGCGTCCGCCAACGGCCGCTCCGGATAAAACGGAGAACACGAGAGTGCCTACGATTAACCAGCTGGTCCGCAAGGGCCGCACGCCTAAGGTCAAAAAGACCAAGGCCCCCGCGCTTAACGGCAGCCCGATGCGTCGCGGTGTTTGCACCCGCGTTTACACGACGACCCCGAAGAAGCCGAACTCGGCTCTGCGTAAGGTTGCACGTGTGCGCCTCAACGGTGGCATTGAAGTCACCGCTTACATCCCCGGTGTAGGCCACAACCTGCAGGAGCACTCCATTGTGCTCGTCCGCGGCGGCCGCGTGAAGGACCTTCCGGGTGTCCGCTACAAGATCGTCCGTGGCGCCCTCGATACCCAGGGTGTCAAGAACCGTAAGCAGGCCCGCAGCCGCTACGGCGCAAAGATGGAGAAGAAGTAATATGCCTCGCAAGGGTCCGGCCCCCAAGCGGCCGCTAGTTCTAGATCCCGTTTACGGCTCCCCGCTGGTTACCCAGCTCATCAACAAGGTGCTGGTTGACGGCAAGAAGTCCACCGCAGAGCGCATCGTTTACGGTGCCCTCGAAGGTGCTCGCGCCAAGTCCGGCGGCGACCCCGTTGCAGCCCTCAAGAAGGCCATGGAGAACGTCAAGCCTTCGCTTGAGGTCCGCTCCCGCCGTGTTGGTGGCGCCACCTACCAGGTTCCGGTCGAGGTCAAGCCGGGTCGCTCGACGGCCCTCGCCCTCCGCTGGCTGGTCGGCTACTCCAAGGCCCGCCGTGAAAAGACGATGACCGAGCGCCTCCAGAACGAGATCCTGGATGCCTCCAACGGTCTCGGTGCCGCTGTGAAGCGTCGCGAAGACACCCACAAGATGGCCGAGTCCAACAAGGCCTTCGCACACTACCGCTGGTAATACTTCCCGGACGCCGCCGGCTCGACTGAGCCGGCGGCGAACGTGCAGTCCATCCGAAAGGGAGACACCGTGGCACAGGACGTGCTTACCGACCTTAGCAAGGTCCGCAACATCGGCATCATGGCCCACATCGATGCCGGCAAGACCACTACTACCGAGCGCATCCTGTTCTACACAGGTGTGAACCACAAGATCGGCGAAACGCACGACGGCGCTTCGACGACTGACTGGATGGAACAGGAAAAGGAACGCGGCATCACCATCACGTCTGCCGCCGTGACCTGCTTCTGGGAAAACAACCAGATCAACATCATCGACACCCCCGGCCACGTTGACTTCACCGTTGAGGTTGAGCGCTCCCTGCGCGTCCTCGACGGCGCTGTCGCCGTGTTCGACGGCAAGGAAGGCGTGGAGCCGCAGTCTGAGACTGTTTGGCGCCAGGCTGACAAGTACAACGTCCCGCGCATCTGCTTCGTCAACAAGATGGACAAGCTCGGCGCTGACTTCTACTTCACCGTCGACACCATCATCAGCCGCCTCGGTGCCAAGCCGCTCGTCATGCAGCTGCCGATCGGCGCCGAGAACGACTTCATCGGCGTCGTCGACCTCCTTTACATGCGTGCGCTGGTATGGCCCGGCGACGCCAAGGGTGACGTCACCATGGGTGCCAAGTACGAGATCCGCGAGATCCCGGCTGACCTCCAGGCGAAGGCCGACGAGTACCGCGCGCAGCTCATTGAGACTGTTGCCGAGTCCTCCGAGGAACTCATGGAGAAGTACCTCGAAGGCGAAGAGATCAGCATCGACGAGCTCAAGGCCGGCATCCGCAAGATGACGATCAACTCCGAGATCTACCCGGTCTTCTGTGGTTCTGCCTTCAAGAACCGCGGCGTCCAGCCGATGCTCGACGCTGTGGTGGACTACCTGCCGAACCCGCTCGACGTCCCGCCGATGATCGGTCACGATCCCCGCGACGAAGAGAAGGAACTGACCCGCAAGCCTTCCTCCGAAGAGCCTTTCTCCGCGCTGGCCTTCAAGATCGCTGCGCACCCGTTCTTCGGCCAGCTCACCTTCATCCGCGTGTACTCCGGTCACGTGGAAGCAGGCTCCCAGGTGGTCAACTCCACCAAGGGCAAGAAGGAGCGCATCGGCAAGCTGTTCCAGATGCACGCCAACAAGGAAATGCCCGTCGAGGGCGCTACCGCCGGCCACATCTACGCAGCGATCGGCCTGAAGGACACCACCACGGGCGACACCCTGTGCGATCCGGCCAACCAGATTGTCCTCGAGTCCATGAGCTTCCCGGAGCCCGTGATCTCGGTTGCGATCGAGCCGAACACCAAGGGTGACCAGGAGAAGCTCTCCACGGCTATCCAGAAGCTCTCCGCTGAGGACCCGACCTTCCAGGTCTCCCTCAACGAAGACACCGGCCAGACCATCATCGCCGGCATGGGCGAGCTCCACCTGGACATCCTGGTGGACCGCATGCGCCGCGAATTCAAGGTCGAGGCGAACGTTGGCAAGCCGCAGGTTGCTTACCGCGAAACCATCAAGCGTGCTGTAGAGCGTCACGACTACACGCACAAGAAGCAGACCGGTGGTTCCGGCCAGTTCGCAAAGATCCAGATCGCGATCGAGCCGCTGGACACCTCAGGTGGCGAGCTGTACGAGTTCGAGAACAAGGTCACCGGTGGCCGCGTTCCGCGCGAGTACATCCCGTCGGTCGACGCCGGTATCCAGGATGCGCTGAACGACGGCGTCCTGGCCGGTTACCCGGTTGTCGGCATCAAGGCAACGCTGATTGACGGCGCTTACCACGATGTTGACTCCTCGGAAATGGCGTTCAAGATCGCCGGCCGTATGGCTTTCAAGGAAGCCGCACGCAAGGCGAACCCTGTTCTGCTCGAACCGCTGATGGATGTCGAGGTCCGCACCCCTGAGGAATACATGGGTGAAGTTATCGGTGACCTCAACTCCCGCCGTGGCCAGATGCAGTCCATGGAGGATGCCCAGGGCGTCAAGGTCATTCGCGCGCACGTCCCGCTGTCCGGCATGTTCGGCTACATCGGTGACCTGCGCTCGAAGACCCAGGGCCGCGCTGTGTACTCCATGACGTTCAACAGCTACGCCGAGGTCCCGAAGGCAGTTGCCGACGAGATCATCCAGAAGAACCGCGGCGAGTAGTCCCTAGGACGCATCGCAGCAGCAAAAACTCGGATGCGTCTCCGCCAGCGGGGATTCATCTGGTGCAAGTGGCCGGACTCCGGTCAGCTGTAGTCCGGCCAGGCCGGAGTTCGGCCGCCTGCACGAACAGGCTCTAGGCACTAGCATTAGTACCTGAATCTGCAATTTCACCAATCCAAAGCCCCCCAAGTAGACTTACTGGAGTTTCTGCCGCGACAAGCGCGGCCGAAGGGTAAGTCATTTGAAAACGTTCTAGGAGGAACCTGTGGCAAAGGCAAAGTTCGAGCGGACTAAGCCGCACGTTAACATCGGTACCATTGGTCACGTTGACCACGGTAAGACGACGCTGACGGCCGCCATTTCCAAGGTGCTGTACGACAAGTACCCGACTCTCAACGAGAAGCGTGACTTCGCGTCGATTGACTCTGCACCCGAAGAGCGTCAGCGCGGCATTACCATCAACATCTCCCACGTTGAGTACCAGACCGAGAAGCGCCACTACGCACACGTAGACGCTCCGGGTCACGCTGACTACATCAAGAACATGATCACCGGCGCTGCTCAGATGGACGGTGCAATCCTCGTGGTTGCCGCCACTGACGGCCCGATGGCTCAGACCCGCGAGCACGTTCTGCTTGCCCGCCAGGTTGGCGTTCCCTACCTGCTGGTCGCGCTGAACAAGGCAGACATGGTTGATGACGAGGAACTCCTCGACCTCGTCGAAATGGAAGTTCGTGAGCTGCTCAGCTCGCAGGGCTTCGATGGCGATGAGGCTCCGGTTGTCCGCGTTTCCGGCCTGAAGGCCCTCGAAGGCGACCCGGTTTGGGTCAAGTCCGTTGAGGACCTCATGGCAGCTGTCGACGAGTCCGTTCCGGACCCGATCCGTGACCGTGACAAGCCCTTCCTGATGCCGATCGAAGACGTCTTCACGATCACCGGCCGTGGCACCGTTGTTACGGGCCGCGCCGAGCGTGGAACCCTCGCCATCAACTCCGAGGTCGAGATCGTCGGCATCCGCCCGGTCCAGAAGACCACGGTTACCGGTATCGAGATGTTCCACAAGCAGCTCGACGAAGCATGGGCCGGCGAGAACTGTGGCCTCCTGCTCCGCGGTCTGAAGCGCGACGATGTCGAGCGTGGCCAGGTTGTCGTCAAGCCGGGTTCCATCACCCCGCACACCGACTTCGAGGCTAACGTCTACATCCTCTCCAAGGACGAAGGCGGACGTCACAACCCGTTCTACTCCAACTACCGCCCGCAGTTCTACTTCCGCACCACGGACGTAACCGGCGTTATCACCCTGCCGGAAGGCACGGAAATGGTTATGCCCGGCGACAACACTGAGATGACCGTTGCGCTCATCCAGCCGATCGCTATGGAAGAGGGCCTCGGCTTCGCTATCCGCGAAGGCGGCCGCACCGTTGGTTCGGGACGCGTCACCAAGATCCTCAAGTAATACTTGCTGATCACGGTTGACCTGGCCGGCTGACGGCCATGGAAAACTAGGGAACAGCCCCGCTGCATCTGCAGCGGGGCTGTTCTTTTTAACGACCCCCTTCAGCTACGGAGACTCCGGCAGGGGGGTCCCGTGGCCCTCTTCTCCGTGCGCCGCGACGCGCCTCAAAACGACGGCCGAGTCGGCTTGGGGTATCGTACGTCGCAACGGCGTGGCGATAGCGGGGGACGTCGGGTCTCTTGGGACTGGCGAGTCGCAGACCCCGATCAAAATGTGGTTCCTTGCCTGGCTGGCCTTCGTTCCCGTCGCGCTTGGCCGGGCGGAAAACTTCAGCGATTCGGACACTTTCTGGCAGATACGAACGGGGCTCCTGACCCTGGACGGGGGGAAACTTCCCCACAGCGATCCGTTCTCCTGGACAGCGGCCGGCGAACCGTGGACCTTGAATTCCTGGGGATTCAATGTGGTGCTGGCGTGGCTGTTCGACGTCGGAGGCCTGGTCGCTGTAGCGCTCGGGTGTGGGCTGCTGGCAGCAACCATCGGTGGGCTAGTCCTGCTCATGTCCCGCAAGCTAGGAGCTTCGCCGGTGATCGCCGGCTGGCTGCTGCTGTTTGCGTCCCCTCTGATGATCCCGTGGTTGTCCGCACGACCTCATCTGGTGGACTTCGCTGCGGTCCTCCTTCTCATCCTCCTCCTCCGGCGCATCCTGGAGGCCCCGTCGCCCCGGCACTTTGCGCTACTCGCATTATTGACCGTCCTGTGGGTAAATCTTCATGCGGCAGCACTGGTGGGGGTGGCAATCGTCGGCGGGTCGGCCGCCCTGGCTGCGGTGAAACGCACCACGCGGGCCCGGGCCGGCTGGCTGGCTGGCGCTCTGCTCGTGACCCTGCTGTCCAGCTTTGCCAATCCCTATGGGGTTGGCATCTTTTCCCAGACTGCCGGCGTCAAAAATGCTTCAACCGTCATTGCCGAATGGCAGCCCCTCGACGTGACCGACCCGGTGCATATGTTCATGTTCGCGGTGGGGTTGGCCGCGCTGATCGTGGCTGGCCGTCGGCACGACGTGGTGTTTTCAGCTGCCCTCCTTGTTTGCGCCGCCGGTTCGGTCGCCGCGATCCGGATGCTTCCCCTGCTTCTGCTCGTATCATTGCCGGTCCTCATTTCGGCGGCCGGACAGCCCGTCGTTCTCCGTTACCTGCAGAGTCGCCGCAAGATGTTCGCCAGGTGTGGCACGGCGGCCGTAGCCGTTATCGCCGGGCTGGCTGTCGTCAATGTCCCGGCTATTGGCCGCCCGGATCCAGCTGTCTATCCGAGCCGGGCGATCCAGGCGATACCTCCGGGCTGTCGGCTCTTCAACGACTACATGGTCGGCGGTCTCGTGATCCTGCAGCGGCCGGACGTCCGGGTGTCCCTTGACTCCCGGAATGACCTCTACGGCGCCGAGCGGGTCGACACGTACATGAAATTTATTGCGGCTGGCGACGGCGATCTTGACAAACGACTGGCCGGCGCCGATTGCGTCCTGGTTCCGTCCTCCAGCGGACTGGCCAAGAGGCTGCACAGCGACTCCGGGTGGAGCGTTGTCTTGTCCGAGGACACGGCCGCGCTGTTCGTGCGAGTTCCGCGCGCCTGAGGCGGCAGCCACCCTGTGGTGGTGTTCCTCCTGTCCGTTGTGGTGGAATTCGGCCGTGTTACCTTTGCAGGTAGGGGAAAGGAGCTCACCATGGGCTGGTTCATTTTTCTGCTGCTTGTCGTCGGGGCAGCGGTCGCTTATTTCTGGGTGAAGAAGCACTTCCGCCAGGAAATCGAGCGTGCCAAGCGCATCAACCGGGCAAACCGCGAGTAGTAGTCTCCGGCCGTGCCCGCCACAGGCGCTGAACGCGCACTGGTCCTTGGCGTCTCAACAGGAGCCTGTCGGGTAGGGTACCTGGTATGGCCGAAGCACGCAGTGCCGAAACGCGGGAAATCAGCGCCCACAGCGCCGTCGTGCGCCGCCCCACGGCCTTGAGGGGTTGGCTCCTCGTGTGCCTAGCCTTCGTTCCGCTTGCGCTGGCCCGGGCGGAAATCTTCAGCGAGTCCGACACCTTTTGGCAGATCCGCGCCGGAATCGACACGATCAGTAACCAGCGAATTCCAACCGTCGACCCGTATTCATGGACTGCGGCTGGTGAAGGCTGGACCCTGAACTCCTGGGGTTTCAACGTGCTGCTGGCCTTGGCCTTCCAAGCGGGCGGCCTGGTACTCGTTGCGTTAGTGTGCGCGGGGTTGGCAACCGCCGTCGCCGTCCTTGTCCTCCTGCTGGCCCGGGACCTCAAGGCTTCGCCGGCGATATCAGGCTGGTTCCTGGTGATCGTGTCGCCGCTGCTTATTGCCTGGCTTTCCGCCCGCCCACAACTTGTGGACTATGCGGCTGTGCTGGTCCTGGTCGTCGTCCTGCGGCGTATGCTCGATAGTCCTTCGCTGTGGCAGCTAGGCGCCCTCGGCGTGCTGTCGGTCGTGTGGGTGAACCTGCATGCCGCTTCTCTGCTTGGGGTGGGCATTGCCGGGGGAACTGCAGCCGTGGCCGCCCTCCATCCGGCTGCGCGTCGGCGCTGCGGATGGCTTCTGGGCGGATTCGGAATCGTCTTCGTCGGGAGCCTTGCCAACCCCTATGGCGCCGGGATCTTCACCCAAACGGCCCAGGTCAAGGCGGCGTCCGCGGGCATCACTGAGTGGCAGCCCTTGAACCCGGGGGATCCGGTGCAGCTCATCTCTTTCGCGCTGGGGCTGGTGGCCCTGGTCATTGCTGCCGCCCGGCGAGACATCGTGTTCTCAGCTGCCTTATTGGTCGCAGGCGCCGGCTCGGTAGTCGCCCTCCGGATCCTGCCGGTGCTACTCCTGCTGGCGGTTCCCGTACTGATGTCCGGAGTATCACGGTCCTTCGCGTTGCGTTATTTCCAAAGCCGGCGCAAGATGCTGGCACAGGGCGCCGCGCTTGGCATGGGAGTCATCACGGCGCTGGTGGCTTCCAATCTCGCGTCCGTTGGGCGTCCCAATCCGGACCGCTACCCGTCCGGCATCATCCAAGCAATTCCGGCTGGGTGCCATGTGTTTAACGACTACACGCTCGGCGGCCTTTTGATCCTGGAGCGACCGGATGTCAAGGTTTCGCTTGACTCGCGCAACGACTTGTATGGAGCCGAACGAGTGTCCGCACTGGCCGGCTTCATTGAGAGCGGCGGTGGGAGTCTACGGGACAAGCTGTCCGGGGCCGATTGTGTGCTCGTCTCTCCCGGCAGTGGGCTTGCCAAGCGACTGCGGACTGAGCCGGAGTGGAGACTGGCTGGGGAGGAACGTAGCGCTTCGCTCTATATCCGCGCCGGGCTGCCGCTGAGCCGTTAGAGGGGAGCTCGCCAAGCCCTGAACGTTCGGCCCGCAGAGCAGACGGCGGCCCCCTAGACGGCCCGGGACCCCCGGGCCCGCGCGAGGGCCTGGTACCAGTAGAAGGACTCCTTGGGCGTGCGCTGTTGGGTATCGAAATCCACGTGCACCAGGCCGAAGCGCTGGGAGTAGCCGGCCGCCCACTCGAAGTTGTCCATGAGGGTCCAGACGTAGTAGCCGAGCAGTTCGACGTCGTGGGCTATGCCGCCGGCGGAGGTGGCTTCCACCGCCTCGCGAAGGTGCGCGGCGAGGTAGCTGATCCGCCCGGCGTCGGGGATAGGTCCCGTGACGTGGTCCGGTTCGGGGAAGCTCGCCCCGCTCTCGGTGATGAACAGCGGCGGCAGCGACGCGCCATACCGGTCCTTCAGCTCCCGGAGCAGGACTCCCAGGTGCTCCGGAGCGACCGGCCAGCCGAATCCTGTGTGCTCGTATTCCGGGAACGCGGCGAGGTGGAAGGGCACCTTCAGCATCGCCTCCGCGTCTCCGGTGGGGCTGTCGACGCCGCGGCCCGTGGCCACCCGCACGGGGTAGTAGTAGTTCAGGCCGTAGAAATCCAGCGGCTGGTGAATGGTGGCCAGATCCGCGTCGGGGATGCTCCGCAGCGAACGGAACCACGGCCGGGCGATCAGCGGCGGCGCGGGAAAGCGGCCCAGCAGGATCGGGTCGGCGTAGAGCCGGTTCAGCAGGAGGTCGAACACCCGGGCGAGCAGGCGGTCCGAGACGGAGCCGGAAGCCGGCCGGACCGGCGAGTGCAGGTTCGAGACGCCGACGGCGCCGCTGACGCCTTCCGCGCGCAGCGCCTGCACCGCCAGGCCGTGGCCAAGGAGCTGATGGTGCACAGACGGTAAGGCATCGAAGAGCAGGCCGTGGCCGGGCGCATGGGTGCCCAGGGCGTACCCGTTGAGAGTGACCGAGGCGGGCTCGTTCAGCGTGACCCACTGCGCCACACGATCGCCGAACCGCTTGCCGGCAGCCGCGCTGTACTCGGCAAACCGTTCCGCCGTCGTGCGGTTCATCCAGCCGCCCCGGTGCTCGAGGGGGAGCGGCGTATCCCAGTGGTACAGCGTGGCCATGGGGGAGATGCCGGCGGCGAGCAGCTGGTCGATGAGTCGGTCATAGAAGTCCAGGCCGGCCGCATTAAAGGGCCCTGTCCCCTCGGGCTGGACCCGCGGCCAGGAGATGGAGAAGCGGTAGGAGTCGATTCCGAGTTCGCGCATGAGCCCGATGTCTTCGGCGGCGCGGTTATAGTGATCGCACGCGACGGCGGGGGAGTGCCCGTGCAGGATGTTCCCCGGCCTCTCGGCAAAGGCGTCCCAGCCGGAGGGCCCGCGGCCGCCGGCGTCGAGGCCGCCCTCGATCTGGAAGGCAGCGGAGGCGACTCCCAGAGTGAACCCGGGCCTCAGGCGGGCGGCGAGGGCCTGAACTGAAACAGAATCCTGCACAGTCATGCCCCTATCATCTATTCGATGGCGGAGGAGGACAATGTCCGAACTGCCCCTTCATGGGGACTGATTCGCTTCTGCCCGCAAATTCCGGCATACTAGTTGAGTTGTTCAAGCGCTCTTTCGCGTCCCGATCCGGATAATGCCGGGTGACAGGGTCCAAGTAAGAGACCAAACATAACCCACTCCCCATGGAATTGCGGACTCGTATGTGTGAAAACGTGCGACACGCCCGACCGCGGGGGTCGGTTACGCCGGCAGGTTGAGGAACCCGGATTCTTCCGGATTCAGCTTGTGCGGCGGGTGGTAGTCACGACTTCAAATGCTTCGGCAGCCACACAACACGTAAGTGAACAGGGCAGCCCCAATCAGGGGAAGCACAGACTGAAAGAGAGTCAGGCGACATGGCGGGACAAAAAATCCGCATCCGGCTGAAGTCATACGACCACGAGGTCATTGACGTTTCAGCACGGAAGATCGTTGAGACGGTCACGCGCGCAGGCGCAACGGTAGTTGGCCCCGTGCCGCTGCCGACGGAGAAGAACGTGTACTGCGTTATCCGCTCTCCGCACAAGTACAAGGACAGCCGCGAGCACTTCGAAATGCGCACGCACAAGCGTCTGATCGACATCATCGACCCCACGCCCAAGGCTGTTGACTCGCTCATGCGTCTCGACCTGCCGGCCGACGTGAACATCGAAATCAAGCTGTAGGGAGGTGCTGAGAGACTATGACCGCAACCCGTAACGTAAAGGGCCTGCTGGGCACGAAGCTCGGCATGACCCAGGTCTGGGACGAGAACAACAAGCTCATCCCCGTCACTGTGGTCCAGGCTGACTCGAACGTCATCACGCAGCTGCGCAACGCAGAAACTGATGGCTATGTCGCCGTTCAGATCGGCTACGGCCAGATCGATCCCCGCAAGGTCACCAAGCCGCTGGCTGGTCACTTTGAAAAGGCAGGCGTCACGCCTCGCCGCCACGTCGTAGAACTGCGCACTGCAGATGCTGACTCTTACGAGCTGGGCCAGGAGCTCTCCGTAGAGCTCTTCGAAGCCGGCCAGAAGATCGACGTCGTTGGCACCACCAAGGGTAAGGGCTTCGCCGGTGTTATGAAGCGTCACGGCTTCCACGGCGTTGGAGCTTCCCACGGTGCCCACAAGAACCACCGTAAGCCCGGTTCAATCGGTGGCGCATCCACCCCGAGCCGCGTCTTCAAGGGCATGAAAATGGCCGGCCGCATGGGCGCCGTTCGTCACACCACGCTGAACCTCACGGTCCACGCGGTTGACGTCGAGAAGTCGCTGCTCCTGATCAAGGGCGCCGTTCCCGGTGCCCGCGGCCAGGTCGTACTCGTACGCACCGCCGTGAAGGGAGCCTAGTTCAATGACTAGCACTGTCAAGGTTGACCTGCCTGCAGAGATCTTCGACGTACAGACCAACGTGCCGCTGCTGCACCAGGTCGTCGTTGCCCAGCTCGCTGCTGCTCGCCAGGGTACCCACAAGACCAAGACCCGCGCCGAAGTTTCCGGTGCAGGTCGCAAGCCGTTCAAGCAGAAGGGCACCGGCCGCGCCCGTCAGGGTTCCATCCGTGCTCCTCACATGACCGGTGGTGGCGTTGTCCACGGCCCCACGCCGCGTGACTACAGCCAGCGCACCCCCAAGAAGATGATTGCTGCTGCACTGCGCGGCGCACTCTCGGACCGTGCCCGCAACGGCCGCGTCCACGTCATCGCTGACCTGGTTGCCGGCTCCAAGCCGTCCTCCAAGGAAGCACTGGCAACCCTGCGCGGAGTTTCCGAGCGCAAGAACCTGCTCGTTGTCATTGAGCGCGCCAACGATGTTGCTGCACTGTCCGTGCGCAACCTCGAGGAAGTTCACGTTCTGTACGCAGACCAGCTGAACACCTACGACGTTCTCGTTTCCGACGACGTAGTCTTCACCAAGGCTGCCTACGAAGCATTTGTTGCTGACAAGGTCGCAAAGAACGAGGAGGATGCCAAGTGAGTGCAGCCACCATCAAAGACCCGCGCGACGTCGTGCTTGCACCCGTCGTCTCGGAAAAGAGCTACGGCCTGATCGACGAGGGCAAGTACACCTTCCTGGTGGACCCCCGCTCGAACAAGACCGAGATCAAGCTGGCCGTGGAGAAGATTTTCTCCGTCAAGGTCGAATCGATCAACACCATCAACCGTGCCGGTAAGCGCAAGCGCACCAAATTCGGCTGGGGTACCCGCAAGAACACCAAGCGTGCCATTGTGAGCCTCAAAGAAGGCACTATCGACATCTTCGGCGGTCCGCTTTCATAGCGGAGACCACTTTAACGAGGAAATAAATTATGGGAATCCGTAAATACAAGCCGACTACCCCGGGCCGTCGTGGCTCGAGCGTAGCGGACTTCACTGAAATCACGCGGTCGACGCCGGAAAAGTCGTTGGTACGTCCCCTCCCGAAAAAGGGTGGCCGTAACAACACCGGTAAGATCACGACCCGTCACAAGGGTGGTGGACACAAGCGTCAGTACCGTCTGATCGACTTCCGTCGCCACGACAAGGACGGCGTCAACGCCCGCGTTGCCGAAATCGAGTACGACCCGAACCGTACGGCTCGCATCGCACTCCTGCACTACGTTGATGGCACCAAGCGTTACATCATCGCCCCGAACAAGCTGTCCCAGGGCGACTTCGTAGAGGCCGGCGCCGACGCTGACATCAAGCCGGGCAACAACCTGCCGCTGCGCAACATCCCCGTCGGTACCGTTATCCACGCAGTCGAACTGCGTCCGGGTGGCGGCGCCAAGATGGCCCGTTCCGCTGGCGCTTCTGTTCAGCTCGTCGCCAAGGAAGGCCGTTTCGCCCAGCTGCGTCTGCCTTCCGGCGAAATCCGGAACGTTGACGTGCGCTGCCGCGCAACCGTCGGCGAGGTCGGCAACGCTGAGCAGTCGAACATCAACTGGGGCAAGGCCGGCCGTATGCGGTGGAAGGGCGTTCGCCCGACCGTCCGTGGTGTCGCCATGAACCCGGTTGACCACCCGCACGGTGGTGGTGAAGGTAAGACCTCCGGTGGTCGTCACCCGGTCAACCCCAACGGTAAGCCTGAGGGCCGCACCCGCCGCCCCAACAAAGAGAGCGACAAGCTTATTGTTCGTCGCCGTCGTACTGGCAAGAACAAGCGATAGGAGCCTGGACACATGCCACGCAGCCTGAAAAAAGGTCCTTTCGTTGACCAGCACCTCTTTGTGAAGGTAGCCAGGGAAAACGAAAAGGGCACCAAGAACGTCATCAAGACCTGGTCCCGCCGTTCGATGATCGTCCCCGACATGCTCGGCCACACGATCGCCGTGCACGACGGACGCAAGCACATCCCCGTGTTTGTCACTGAGTCGATGGTCGGGCACAAGCTCGGCGAATTCGCTCCCACGCGGACATTCCGCGGCCATGTCAAGGACGACCGTAAGGGCAAGCGCCGCTAGGCGCCTGCACTTACGTCAAAGACGAGAGAAGGAAAGCAATGGAAGCCAAGGCAATTGCGCGTCACATCCGCGTAACGCCTATGAAGGCCCGGCGCGTCGTCAACCTTGTTCGTGGTAAGCAAGCGAATGAGGCTCTGGCAATTCTGAAGTTTGCCCCCCAGGCAGCTTCGGAGCCGGTATTCAAGGTAGTTCAGTCGGCAATCTCCAACGCCCGGGTCCTCGCGGACCGCGACGGCGTGGCGTTTGACGAAGGTGACCTCATCATCAGCGAAGCGTTTGTTGATGAAGGCCCGACCATGAAGCGGTTCCAGCCGCGAGCTCAGGGTCGTGCATTTCAGATCAAGAAGCGCACGAGCCACATCACCGTGGTAGTCGCTACCCCGGAGAAAGAGGAGGCTCGCTAAGTGGGACAGAAAGTTAACCCGCACGGGTTCCGACTCGGCATCACCACCGATCACGTATCGCACTGGTTTGCTGACAGCACCAAGGCTGGCCAGCGGTACAAGGACTTCGTTCGCGAAGACATCCGCATCCGCCAGCTCATGTCCACGGGCATGGAACGCGCCGGCATCGCCAAGGTCGAAATCGAGCGCACCCGCGACCGTGTCCGCGTGGACATCCACACGGCACGTCCGGGCATCGTCATCGGCCGCCGCGGCGCTGAAGCAGACCGCATCCGCGGCGAGCTCGAAAAGCTCACCGGCAAGCAGGTTCAGCTGAACATCCTCGAGGTCAAGAACCCCGAGATGGAAGCCCAGCTTGTTGCCCAGGGCGTTGCTGAGCAGCTGACTTCCCGCGTGGCGTTCCGCCGCGCGATGAAGAAGGCCATGCAGTCCGCACAGCGTGCCGGTGCCAAGGGTATCCGTATCGCTTGCTCCGGTCGTCTGGGCGGCGCTGAAATGTCCCGCTCGGAGTTCTACCGCGAAGGCCGTGTGCCCCTGCACACCCTGCGTGCGAACATCGACTACGGCTTCTACGAGGCCAAGACCACCTTCGGCCGCATTGGCGTGAAGGTCTGGATCTACAAGGGCGACGTCACCGCCAAGGAACTGGCTCAGCAGGCAGCTGCTGCTCCGTCCCGCGGCCGTGGTGCCAGCGACCGCCCGGGCCGCCCGGGTGGCGCTGACCGTGGTGACCGCCGTCGTCGTAACGACCGCCCGGCAGCTGAGGCAGCACCCGCTGCCGCCGAAGCTCCGGCAGTTGAGGCAGCTGCACCGGCAGTAGAAGGAGGACAGGCTTAAATGCTTATCCCACGTCGAGTAAAGCACCGTAAGCAGCACCACCCGGGTCGTTCCGGCGCTGCTACGGGCGGCACCCAGGTCTCCTTCGGTGAGTGGGGCATCCAGGCTCTGAGCCCTGCCTACGTCACGAACCGTCAGATCGAATCTGCCCGTATCGCGATGACCCGCCACATCAAGCGTGGCGGAAAGGTCTGGATCAACATTTACCCGGACCGTCCGCTGACGAAGAAGCCTGCCGAAACCCGCATGGGTTCCGGTAAGGGTTCTCCGGAATGGTGGGTCTCAAACGTCAAGCCGGGCCGGGTTCTCTTCGAACTCTCCGGTGTCAGTGAAGAGGTAGCTCGCGAGGCCCTGCGCCTGGCAATCCACAAGCTGCCGTTGAAGGCACGCATTGTGCGTCGCGAAGGTGGTGAGTAGAAATGGCAGTAGGATCCAAGGAACTTGCATCCGCACAGCTGGACGGTTTCGACAACGAGCGTCTCGTTGAAGAACTCCGCAAGGCCAAGGAAGAGCTGTTCAACCTGCGTTTCCAGTCCGCCACCGGTCAGCTGGAGAACCACGGTCGTCTGCGTGCGGTAAAGAAGGACATCGCCCGCATCTACACCGTTCTCCGCGAACGCGAGCTGGGCATTCGTGCCGAGGTTGCCGCACCGGTTGTGGAAGCCAAGGAAGAGAAGAAGTCCAAGAAGGCTGCAACCAAGAAGGCCGAGAAGGCTGAAACGGTTGAAACCGAGGAGGATGCCAAGTGAGTGAAAAGGACGAGAACGTGACGGAAACTGTTTCCGGCGCAGCCAAGGCTGACGAGCGCGGTTACCGTAAGACGAAGCGCGGCTACGTCGTCTCGGACAAGATGGAAAAGACCATCGTTGTCCAGGTCGAAGACCGCGTGAAGCACGCCCTCTACGGCAAGGTCATCCGCCGCAACGCCAAGATCAAGGCTCACGACGAAGAGAACAGCGCCGGCATCGGCGACCTCGTGCTCCTCGCCGAGACCCGCCCGCTGTCCGCTACCAAGCGGTGGCGCCTGGTCGAGATCCTCGAAAAGGCCAAGTAACACCTGCAGCTTTGCTGCCTGTGCTACAGCTGAAGCCCTCGTTCCCCTTTGGGGGAGCGGGGGCTTCCGCGTTGTCGGGGAAATCTTGGGGGCCGCGGCTCGCGGTGTCACGGGCAGCAGGCTTTCACGAAGCGTACGACGGCGGCGGGCCGGGTTTCCGGGGGAGCGCGGCGGCCGGCGGGCCAAGAAGTTGTCCTGCGTGACGCCGTCGGGCGCTGCCGTGCGCTGCTGCCCTGGCTACGCTGTGATGGGCTGCGGTTGAAAGGTAAGGCTGTGATATGGGGATACGCCGAAAACGTGCTAAGATTTTGAGTTTGTATGGCGCCTTTTGCGCGCCGTCATCAACCTCGTAAACAATCGTGCCACGGCATAGTGCCCCCTTGCGCCCCGATCCGTCGGAACCGCCTGGGAAGCAAATGTTTTTGGCACGGGCGTTTAGGCCTGGTCTGGCAAAATCCAGGCAGGTCAAGAGACACCCCGATCAACCGTTCCGCAAGGCTCATTCCGTAGGAAGATTTTCGGTCTGAGAACCAGCGCGACGCAAGGAGTAAATAGTGATTCAGCAGGAGTCGCGACTCAAGGTCGCCGACAACACGGGTGCTAAGGAAATCCTTACCATTCGCGTTCTCGGTGGATCTGGCCGTCGCTACGCAGGCATTGGCGACGTAATCGTCGCTACCGTCAAGGACGCAATTCCGGGCGGCAACGTAAAGAAGGGCGACGTCGTCAAGGCTGTCATCGTCCGTACCAAGAAGGAACGCCGCCGTGCGGATGGTTCCTACATCAAGTTTGACGAGAACGCAGCCGTCATCCTGAAGAACGACGGTGACCCCCGCGGTACCCGTATCTTCGGACCGGTTGGTCGTGAACTTCGCGACAAGAAGTTCATGAAGATCGTTTCTCTGGCTCCGGAGGTGCTCTAGTCCATGGCTAAGATCAAAAAGGGTGACCTCGTTCAGGTCATTACTGGCGCCAAGGCTGAGCGCGGCGGCGACAAGGGCAAGCAGGGCAAGGTTCTGCGCGTATTCCCCGAGACCAACCGCGTGCTGGTCGAAGGCATTAACCGCGTAACCAAGCACACCAAGGTCGGTCAGTCGCAGCGCGGCACCAAGACCGGTGGCATCGAGGTCGTCGAGGCTTCGATCCACATCTCCAACGTGGCTCTGGTTGACCCGTCCACCAAGAAGCCCACCCGCGTCGGTTTCCGCACCGAGACCGTTGAGCGCGATGGCGTGAAGCGTGAAGTGCGCGTCCGCGTGGCCAAGAGCTCAGGGAAGGACATCTAATGACTGAGACTCTCGAGACTCCGGCAAGCAAGATCGTTCCTCGTCTGAAGACCAAGTACGCCGATTCCATCAAGAACACGCTGACTGAGGAATTCAAGTACCAGAACGTCAATCAGGTTCCCCGCCTGGTCAAGGTCGTTGTGAACATGGGTGTTGGAGATGCCGCCAAGGACTCCAAGCTGATCGACGGCGCTGTCCGCGATCTCACCCTGATCACCGGCCAGAAGCCGCAGGTAACCAAGGCACGCAAGTCGATCGCACAGTTCAAGCTGCGCGAAGGCATGCCGATCGGTGCGCACGCGACTCTGCGTGGCGACCGTATGTGGGAATTCCTGGACCGTCTGGTCACGCTGGCACTGCCGCGTATCCGCGACTTCCGTGGCCTCAGTGGCAAGCAGTTCGACGGCAACGGCAACTACACCTTCGGTCTGACCGAGCAGGTTATGTTCCACGAAATCGACCAGGATTCCATCGACCGCGTACGCGGCATGGACATCACTGTCGTGACCACTGCCAAGACTGACGACGAAGGCCGCGCGCTGCTCAAGGCGCTTGGCTTCCCGTTCAAGACCGAAGACTAATCTAGCTACGTAAAAGGTCCGGCCGCGCTGTTTCCGGTTTATTTTCGGAAATGCAGCGTGGCGGAAACCGTTATGAGGAAGGGCAAGAGCCCACATGACAATGACAGATCCCGTCGCAGACATGCTTACGCGTCTGCGCAACGCTAACTCGGCATACCACGACTCCGTGTCCATGCCGTACAGCAAGCTCAAGGCACGCGTTGCCGACATCCTGAAGGCTGAAGGTTACATCGCCTCCTGGAAAGAAGAAGACGCTGAGGTTGGCAAGAAGCTGACCCTCGAGCTCAAGTTCGGTCCGAACCGCGAGCGTTCAATCGCTGGCGTTCGTCGTATTTCCAAGCCGGGACTGCGCGTTTACGCAAAGTCCACCAACCTGCCGCACGTGCTCGGTGGCCTGGGTGTCGCAATCCTGTCCACCTCTTCCGGCCTCTTGACTGACAAGCAGGCCGGCAAGAAGGGCGTGGGCGGCGAAGTCCTCGCTTACGTCTGGTAACGGGAAAGGAAGAGAATAATGTCACGTATTGGACGTCTCCCCATCACCGTTCCTGCCGGCGTTGAGGTCAAGGTTGACGGCTCTGTCGTCAGCGTCAAGGGTTCCAAAGGCGAGCTGAGCCACACTGTGCCCAGCCCGATCGAGGTTTCCCTGGAAGATGGCACCCTGACTGTCGCCCGCCCGAACGACGAGCGCGCCTCACGTTCGCTGCACGGCCTGACCCGCACCCTGATCGCCAACATGATCCAGGGTGTCACCGCAGGCTACGAGAAGAAGCTTGAGATTGTCGGTACCGGTTACCGCGTCCAGGCTAAGGGTTCTGACCTGGAGTTCGCTCTGGGCTTCAGCCACCCCGTCAACGTCTCGGCACCGAACGGCATCACCTTTGCAGTTGAGACCCCGACCAAGCTCTCTGTTTCAGGTATCTCCAAGCAGCAGGTCGGCGAGGTTGCTGCCAACATTCGCAAGCTGCGGAAGCCGGACCCCTACAAGGGCAAGGGCATCCGTTACGCAGGCGAAGTCATCCGCCGCAAGGTCGGAAAGGCTGGTAAGTAACCATGGCGATCGCAATTAACAAGAAGCGTACGAACAAGAGCAAGTCTGCCCAGCGCAGCCGCCGCCAGCTTCGTATCCGCAAGCGCATCTCCGGTACGGCTGTACGCCCGCGTCTGGTCGTCAACCGTTCCGCACGTCACGTATTCGTCCAGGTTGTCGATGACACCAAGGGCCTGACCGTGGCAAGCGCCTCCACGTTGGAAGCCGATCTTCGTGCATTCGACGGTGACAAGACTGCCAAGGCCAAGCGCGTTGGCGAGCTCGTCGCCGAGCGTGCCAAGGCTGCCGGTATCGAAGCAGTTGTCTTCGACCGCGGTGGTAACAAGTACCACGGCCGCATCGCCGCCGTCGCTGACGGTGCACGTGAAGGTGGGCTGTCACTGTGACCGAAAATAACGAAAAGGACATTCAGGTGACTGAAGCTGTAGCCGCTCCGGCAACTGAGACCGCTGCGCCTGCGACCGCCGATGACCGCCGTGGTGGCGCTCGTCGTGGCGAGCGTGGCGACCGCGGCCAGGGCCGTGGCGACCGTGGCGGCCGTGGTGGCCGCGACGGCGGCCGCGAGGCCGAGAAGAGCCAGTTCGTAGAGCGCGTCGTAACCATCAACCGCGTTTCCAAGGTCGTCAAGGGTGGTCGTCGCTTCAGCTTCACCGCCCTCGTCGTCGTCGGTGACGGCAACGGTATGGTCGGCGTCGGCTACGGCAAGGCTAAGGAAGTTCCTGCCGCAATCGCGAAGGGCGTTGAAGAAGCCAAGAAGTCCTTCTTCCGCGTTCCCCGCATCGGCAGCACCATCCCGCACCGCGTACAGGGTGAGGCCGCCGCAGGCGTCGTCATGCTGCGTCCGGCGTCCGCCGGTACCGGTGTTATCGCCGGCGGTCCGGTCCGTGCAGTACTGGAGTGCGTGGGAATCCACGACATCCTCTCCAAGTCGCTCGGATCTTCCAACGCCATCAACATCGTGCATGCGACTGTTGACGCGCTGAAGCGCCTTGAAGAGCCGGCAGCAGTGGCAGCACGCCGCGGCCTCCCGCTCGACGAGATCGCTCCGCCGGCAATGGTGAAGGCGCTTTTGAACCAGAAGGCAGGTGTCTGAGTTGGCTAAGAACCTGATTCCCTCCGACGCCCAGTTGGAGATCACTCAGATCAAGTCCGCCATTGGCGGCAAGCAGAACCAGCGCGACACCCTTCGGTCCCTCGGCCTGAAGCGGATCGGACACACCGTTGTCCGCACCGCCGACGCCGTGACCGTCGGAATGCTCAACACGGTTCCGCACCTGGTAAAGGTAGAGGAGGCGAAGTAAATGGCAGAGAAGAACACCGCCGAAAAGGCACAGGGCGCCGCTGAAAAGCAGAACGCACTGAAGGTTCACCACCTGCGTCCCGCCCCGGGTGCCAAGACCGCCAAGACCCGTGTTGGTCGTGGTGAAGGTTCCAAGGGTAAGACCGCCGGTCGCGGTACCAAGGGTACGAAGGCCCGCTACCAGATCAAGGCTGGCTTTGCCGGCGGCCAGCTGCCGCTGCACATGCGCCTGCCGAAGCTGCGCGGCTTCAAGAACCCGTTCCGGGTTGAGTACCAGGTTGTAAACCTGGACAAGCTCAACGAGCTGTTCCCGGAAGGTGGCGCAGTCACCGTGGAGAACCTGGTCGAAAAGGGTGCCGTTCGCAAGAACCAGCCCGTCAAGGTGCTGGGCACCGGCGACATCACCGTCAAGGTTGACGTCACCGCCCACGCATTCTCGGCCAGCGCCGCTGAAAAGATTGCCGCAGCAGGCGGAAGCACCACCGCCCTCTAACGAGGCGGCGGGGCAGTTGCCCGTTGTTGAAACTCCCGGTACCAGGGGCTCAAGCCCCCGGTGCCGGGAGTTTTTTCATTTTCCGGGCCCCGCCGATTGTTCGCCGGACGCATCCACCCGTTAGACTCGGTTGTTGGGTTTATTTGACCTGTCTCACACGACTTTACTTATTACTCAGGAGGACGCTTGCTTAGCGCATTTGGCCGGGCCTTTCGCACGCCTGATCTGCGACGCAAGTTGTTGTTCACGCTGGGAATCATCACAATCTTCCGCTTGGGTGCATTCATCCCCTCGCCTGGTGTGAGCTACCAGAATGTCCAGCAATGCTTGCAGAACGGTCAGACCTCGGGCGGGATCTACCAGCTCGTCAACCTGTTCAGCGGCGGTGCATTGCTGCAGGTGTCCATCTTTGCCCTGGGCATCATGCCCTACATCACGGCGAGCATCATCGTCCAGCTGCTCCGGGTGGTCATTCCCCGCTTCCAGCAGCTGTACGAGGAGGGTGCATCCGGCCAGTCCAAGCTGACCCAGTACACCCGCTATCTCACCATCGCCCTCGGCCTGCTCAACGCCACGACGCTGGTGTCGCTGGCGCGCTCCGGACAGCTGCTGCCGAACTGCCAGCTGCCCATCATTCCGGACAGCTCCATCGTCACCACAGTGCTCATCATCATCACGCTGACGGCCGGTACGGGCCTCATCATGTGGATGGGTGAGCTCGTGACGGAAAAGGGTGTCGGCAACGGCATGTCGCTGCTGATCTTCACCTCCATCGCAGCCGGCTTCCCGGGCTCGCTCGGTGCGATTTGGAAGGCCCAGGGCCCCGGCACCTTCTTCCTGGTCCTGATCATCGGCCTGCTCACCGTTGCCCTGGTGGTCTTCGTGGAGCAGTCCCAGCGCCGGATCCCGGTGCAGTACGCCAAGCGCATGATCGGACGCCGCACCGTCGGCGGAACCAGCACCTACATCCCCATCAAGGTGAACATGGCCGGCGTCGTGCCCGTCATCTTCGCCTCGTCCATGCTGTACCTGCCGGGGCTGATCGCACAGTTCAACCAGCCCAAGGCCGGCGAGCAGATGCAGCCCTGGGTTGAGTGGATCAACAACAACCTGACCAAGGGTGACCACCCGATCTATATGTTGCTGTATTTCGCCATGATTGTGTTTTTCACCTACTTCTATGTTGCGATTACATTCAACCCCGAAGAGGTCTCGGACAACATGAAGAAGTACGGTGGCTTCATTCCGGGCATCCGCGCCGGCAAGCCGACCGCGGATTATCTTCAGTACGTCCTATCCCGGATCACCCTGCCCGGAGCCTTCTACCTTGGCTTCGTGGCACTGATCCCGCTGGTTGCACTGGTTCTGATCAACGCTAACCAGAACTTCCCGTTCGGCGGCACCTCGATCCTGATCATGGTGGGCGTCGGTCTGGAGACCGTAAAGCAGATTGATGCGCAACTACAGCAACGTCACTACGAAGGGCTTTTGCGATGACGAGAATGTTGATTATCGGACCTCCCGGCTCCGGCAAGGGAACGCAGGCGGAACGCATTTCGGAGCGCCTCGGCGTCGTTGCGATCTCCACGGGAGACATCTTCCGCGCCAACGTCAAGGGTGAGACGCCGCTGGGCGTCGAGGCCAAGAAGTACATGGACGCCGGCGACTTCGTTCCGGACAGCGTCACCAACAAGATGGTGCGCGACCGCCTCAGCGAGGACGACGTCGAGCCCGGCTTCCTGCTGGACGGTTACCCGCGCACCACCGCGCAGGTGGACTACCTCGACGCGATCCTGGCCGACGGCGACCAGAAGCTCGATGTCGTCCTGCAGCTGACCGCGGACGATGAAGAACTGGTCAAGCGGCTCCTGGGCCGTGCCAAGGAAACCGGCCGCAGCGACGACAACGAAGGCGTTATCCGTCACCGGCTGGACCTGTACCACGGCCAGACCGAACCCGTTGTGCAGAAGTATGCCGAGCGCGGCATCCTGACCCAGGTGGACGGCATCGGCGGCATTGATGAAGTCACCGAGCGCGTCATGGAAGCGATCAAGTCGGCCCAGACCGCCTGATCCACTCCTGCTGCTCCCGAAGGGCGCGTCCCGTACCACGTGTACAGGACGCGCCCTTCGGCGTTTGCTGGCGCCTGCAAGCCGGCAAGGGAGTCCGCGTGCGGGGGAGCTGGCGGCGGTGGCCGGCCTGGCGCCCGCGGCGCCTCCGTTCCAGACCGCCGCGGCCGTGCTGGAGAATAGAGCTTGAAGACTTGAACTGATGACCCGTAGTGGAGGCCCGGGAGGAAACCCGCCCGGGCCGCGAGATGAAGCACTGAGGTAGAGATGGCATTCGGCCAGCCCCGCATTGAATACAAGACCAACGCCCAGATGCGCACCATGCATGAGGCCGGGCTTGTCCTGAGCCGGGCACTGGATGCCGCGGTTGCCGCTGCCGCCCCGGGCGTCACCACCGCCCGGCTGGACGAGGTGTTCGCCGCCGTCCTCCAGGATGCCGGCGCCAAGTCCAACTTCCTCGGCTATCACGGCTTCCCGGCCACCATCTGCACCTCGGTAAATGAGGAAGTGGTCCACGGCATCCCCGGCAGCCGGGTCCTGGCCGACGGCGACATCATCTCGATCGACGGCGGCGCGATCGTGGACGGCTGGCACTCCGATTCCGCCCGGACCGTGATTGTCGGCACCCCCGATCCCGAAGATGTGCGCCTGTCCGAGGTCACAGAGGAAGCCATGTGGCGGGGCATCGCCGCGCTGGCGACCGGCAAGTTCGTCGGCGACATCGGCAACGCCGTCGACGACTACGTCTCCTCGGTGCCGGGCAAGCCGCTGGGCATCCTCGAGGACTACGTGGGCCACGGCATCGGCTCCGAGATGCACATGGCCCCGGACGTCCTGAACTACCGCACCGGCCACCGCGGGCCGAAGATCCGCCCCGGACTGTGCCTGGCAATCGAGCCCATGCTGGTCCGGGGCAGCATCGACACCGCCGTGCTCGACGACGACTGGACGGTGGTCACCACGGACGGCAAGCGCTCCTGCCAGTGGGAGCACTCCGTGGCCGTTCACGACAAGGGCATCTGGGTCCTCTCGGCGCCGGACGGCGGAGCGGCGAAACTGGCCCCGCTCGGCGTCGTACCCGTCCCGATTCCCTAAACCCCGCCTCACGGCGATTCGCAGGTTTTCTGGCGACACGCAAAATCCCTGGCGACACCGGAATTTCGGTAGCGCCAGGGATTTTGCGTGTCGGGGGAAAGCTAGCTCTTCAGCTTCGGCTTCACGTCCTTGGTGTAGATCCCCTCGAGGGTCGTCTTGAGCCCGGCCATGGTGGCCTTGACGTCGCCCTGCTGGGTGAGGATCGCGGCGGCGGCCTTGGCCATCTCCTGGTCCGCGCCGGGCAGGAACACCCGGGCGTTGTCCTGGACCCGGGTCACGGCGAGCTGGTCCATGGCGGTCTTGATCTGCGGGGTCTTGGCCAGCACGGCCCCCATGTCGGCCGACATGCGGGTGGGCATGTAGCCGGTGGCCGCGGAGAACGCCGCCGTGTTTTCCGGTTCGGTCATGAACTTCAGGAACGTCGCCGCCGCGAGCTGGACTTCCTTGCTGACACCGCTGGGAATGCCGAGCCCGGCCCCGCCCGTGGGGCAGACGCCGCTTTCGGCCTTCGGGCCGCCCGGGAGGTAGCCGACCCCCACATTGAACTTGGCGGACTTCAGGACGCCGAGGAGCGATCCGGTGGAGGAGATGGTGGTTGAGGTGATGCCCGCGGCAAAGTCGTCCGCGGCTTCCTTGGAAGAGACCCCGGCCCACTTGTCCTTGTAGATCGAGTCCTGGGCCCACTGCAGTGCGGCGACGGACTCGGCGGAATCGCAGGTGACGGTCCAGCCGTCAGACCAGCTGCCGCCCCAGCCCCACAGGTTGTTCTGCAGGGTCCAGCCCGCGTAGCCGGCCAGCGCCGGGTAGATGTAGGCGTACTGCGCGCCGGAGCTGGCCTTGAGCTTGGGCGCCCAGTCGCCGAACTCCTGCCAGGTTTTGGGTGCGCGGTCCGGCAGTCCAGCGGCCTTGAAGTGGTCCTTGTTGTAGTAGAACAGCGGGGTGGAGCGTCCGTAGGGGAGGGCCCATTGCTTGCCGGCGTACTGGTAGTCCGCAACCAGTGACTTCTGGAAGTCATCCACCTTGATGTCGAGCTGCTTGATCAGGCCGTCGAGGGGAATGATGTTGCCGTTGGTGAAGTAGCGGAACCACCAGACGTCGGAGAGGACCACGAGGCCGGGCAGTGCTGACTTGGCGGCCTGGGAGGTCTGGAACTTCTGCGCGATTTCCTCGTAGTTGGCGCCTGCGGTCACGAGGTTGACCTTGATGTCCGGGAACTTCGCGTGGAACTTGTCGATCACGGACTGTTCCACGTCCTGGGACTTGCCCGGGTGGTTGGTCCAGAAATCGAACGATGCGGCCGGCTTGACGCCGCTGAAGTCGATCTCGGCTGCGCCGGTGGCGGCCGGCGTGCCGGCGGTCGACGGGCCGCCGCAGGCGGCCAGTGCTGCTGCTCCTGCGCTGGCGCCGGCCAGCCCCAGGAAATGCCGGCGGTGAAGGTTGATTGCCACGGTGGATCCTCTCAAAGGTACGGACTCGTTGGTTCTGATGACGGAGATAGTGGGCGTGGTTCGGGCGGGCGTGAGGGTGGCTGGTGGTCGCGGGCCGCGTCAGCCCGTGACGCTGCCCTGCGTGAGGCCGGCGACGATATAGCGCTGCAGTGCGGCGAAGACCAGCAGGATCGGCACGATCACGAGGACGGCGCCGGCCATGAGGATGCCCCAGCCGGAGCCGTTGCCCTCGGAGTTCTGCAGCAGTGTCAGGCCGACGGGGAGGGTCATGGTTTCGGGCCGGTCCGTGATGATGAGCGGCCAGATGTAGTCGTTCCACTCGCTGACCACGGTTACCAGGGCAACTGTGGCGATCGAAGGAACGGAGACCGGCACCACGACCTGCCACAGCCGGCGCCAGTGGCCGGCGCCGTCGATTTCCGCCGCCTCGAGGATGGACCCGGGCAGCGTCCGGAAATGCTGGCGCAGCAGGAACGTGCCGAAGGCCGTGCCGAGTCCCGGCAGGATGATGCCCCACAAGGTGTTCTTGCCGCCCATCCCGGCGATCAGGATGTAATTGGGCAGGATGGACACCTGCGGCGGGACCATGAGGGCCACGAGGATCAGCACGAAGATGGCGTTCTTGAACGGGAAGCGGACAAACACGAGGGCGTAGGCGGTCAGGATCGCCAGGATCACCTTGACGGTGGAGCCCACGGCGGTGACGATCAGGCTGTTCATGAAGAACTGCCCGAACGGAACGGTGGTCATGGCCGTCCTGTAGTTCTCCAGGTTCACGCTGTCCGGCAGGAGCTTCAGATCCATGGTGATGATCTCGCCCGGCTGCTTGAAGGAGCTCAGGAGCATCCACAGCAGGGGCAGGAACACCACCAGGGTGGCCAGGATCAGCGGGAGGTAGCCGCCGGCGATCGTCTGGACCAGGTTAGCGCGGGAGAACGGCGCCGGGCGCCGGGGCGGTGCTTCGGTGACGGCGCCCTCGGGTGCCGCTGCCTCACCGGGTTCCGCGGCTCCTCCTGCACCGGGAGCGGGGGAGTCGCCGGTGGTGGCGGGATTGGGGCTGACAGGCGAGAGCGTGCTCACGAGTAGTGCACCTTCCGTTCGACGAACCGCAACTGGAGGACGGTGATGATGAGCAGGATTGCGAAGAGGACCACCGAGATGGCGGCCGAATAGCCGGCCCGGTTGAAGGCGCCGAAGGCCTGCAGATAGGCCTCATAGATCAGGGTGCTGGTGCCGTTTCCCAGCGGCGTCATGATCCGGATCAGGTCAAAGGCCTGCAGCGAACTCAGCATGGTGGTGATGAGCAGGAAGAACGTGGTGGGCGAGAGCAGCGGCAGGGACATGTTCACAAACCGCCGGAAGCCGTTAGCGCCGTCCAGGGCGGCCGCTTCCATGACGTCCTGCGGCAGCGACTGCAGGCCGGCCAGGAACACCACCGCGCAGTAGCCGAGGTTCTTCCAGACGTAGACCAGGATCACCATGACCAGCGACAGTTGGGGATCGTTGATCCACTGCGGGCTCTGCTGGCCGATGCCGCGCAGCAGCCAGGCCAGGACCCCGTAGCCGGGGTCGAAGATGAAGAGCCACACGAGCCCGACGCCGACGCCGCTCAGCACGTAGGGCGCGAACACGGCGGAGCGGGCAAAGGTGGTCCCGCGGACTTTGGAGTTCAGCGCCAGGGCCACGAGGAGCCCCAGCGCCATGGACCCGCCGACCGTGACCAAAGTGAAGACGGCGGTGGTGCCCAGGACGTTCGCGGCGTCGGGGCTCGTGAAGAACGTGATGTAGTTCCCGAGCCCCACTACGGTGGCGGACGCGGAACCGAGGGTCCAGTCCAACGTGGAGTAGTAGATGTTGTTGATCAGGGGCAGGTAGGTGAATACGGCGATCAGCGCGAGGTTCGGGAGCGCCAGGGCCAGGAAGACGAAGAAATCCCGGCGGGTTCGGCCGGACCAGCGGGGTCGCCGCGGGCTGGCCTTCCCGGCCTCCGCAACGGCGGGCGGCCGGTCAGTCAATAGTCTGGTCATTCGGGTCTCTAACGGATCCGGGCCGGCCGAAGGGCAGGCAGGTGGGCGGGGGACCTGACTCACTCCACCACATGCCTGACGGGCGAAATCCCGAATCCGGGCTGTCCCGGAGATTGTTGCTCGAGGCTTCCAAATCCGTTCACGCAGCGTTCGCCGAAGGATTGCATAACATTTGTTTTGGACGCCGGATCAACCCAACTGACTCGCACTTGCGGCCGTTATGAGCCCCCAAAACGGCCCCTGCTGCGAGTCAGTTGGGTTGGGGGCGCACAATGGAGCCATGCAAGCAACGGGAGCGATTACCGACGTCGCCGGGATCCGGGTAGGCCATGTGCAGAAGTCCGACGACGGCTGGCTGAGCGGGGTGACGGTGGTTCTCCCGCCGCCCGGCACAGTGGGCTCGGTGGATGTCCGCGGCGGCGGCCCCGGAACGCATGAGACGGACGCCCTGGATCCCACCACGCTGTCCTCCACCGTGGACGCCGTCGTCCTGACCGGGGGGAGCGCCTTTGGCCTCGCGGCGGCGCACGGCGCCCAGCGCTGGTGCGAGGAGAACGGCCGCGGCTTCGCCGTCCCCGGCGGGCTTGTCCCCATTGTTCCGGCCGCGGCGATCTTCGACCTCGGCCGCGGCGGTGATTTCACCGCACGCCCCGGCGACGCCATGGGCTACGCGGCCACGGCAGCTGCCGGGGCCCAGGCCAACGGCCACGACGTCGACCGGGGCAACGTCGGTGCCGGCACAGGAGCAGCAATCGGCCGTGGCACCTATAAAGGCGGAGTAGGAACCGCCTCCATAACCCTAAATAACATCTCAAAAGACGGGCCCATCGTGGTGGGGGCCATTGCGGTGGTCAACGCGCTGGGACTCCCATTCATCGCACCGCCCCAGCAGGTGGAACCCGGCAGCGTGCGTCCAAGCTGGGGCCACGACGGCGGGGTTCCCTCGCCGAGCTTGCGAGGCGAGGGGGCCGGTGGGGACGAAGGAGCGAGCACGCAGAGGGTTTCGGCCGCTGCGGCGAAAGCCGCGCAGGTCCCGGGGGCGGCGGCGCCGGACCAAGCCCCGCCGCTCAACACGACGCTCGTCGTCGTCGCCACTGATGCCGTCCTGGACAAGTCCGAATGCAAGCGCACAGCCTCGGCGGCCCATGCAGGATTGGCCCGGGCGTTGAATCCAAGCCATACCCTTGCCGACGGGGACACCGTGTTCGCGCTGGCGACCGGCGCCGTCGCACTGGACCGCAGCACCGCGGCGGCCCGCCAGATCAGCCTCATTACGCTGCAGAGCGCGGCAGCCGACGTCGTGCGCCTCGCGATCCTCGACGGGATCGAACGGGCGGAGGCAGTGACGACGCCGGCGGGGACGCTAGGTGCGTACGGACGCTGAGTGCGCTACGATTGCTGGATTTAACTTCGGATTTAACAATCCCGCCGAAATGGCGTAGTGTTGACTGTTGGTTGTCTGCCCCGTTGTGCCCTTTTGTGGTCGGGTGGCACCAACCAATCAATCAAAAACGTCCGCGGTCATGGCCGGTGTAAACCGGGAGGCTGCGGCAACAACAGTTAGCGGAGGGTATGGCCAAGAAGGACGGGGTCATTGAGATCGAGGGCGTTGTGACCGAGGCGCTGCCTAACGCGATGTTTCGCGTTGAGCTCACCAACAAGCACATCGTTCTGGCACACATCTCTGGAAAGATGCGCCAGCACTACATCAGGATCCTCCCCGAGGACCGCGTAGTGGTGGAGCTGAGCCCTTACGACCTGACACGTGGTCGTATCGTCTACCGCTACAAGTAAACACTGGGCGGCCAGAGCAACAGCCGAAGGCCGGTCCAGCTGACCAACTGCAACACGCAAAGGAACGCCATGAAGGTCAAGCCGAGCGTCAAGCAGATCTGCGAAAAGTGCAAAGTGATCCGCCGTAATGGCCGGGTCATGGTGATCTGCGAGAACCCGCGCCACAAGCAGCGCCAGGGCTAATTTCCCTCTTCGGGAAAACCCTGGGTTGCTAACCCACGCAAGTAAATAGAAAAGGCAGCACAAGCTGAACTGGGACGTAATGGGCCCGGACAGCTAACCCCCGGTCGGAGGCTGGGGCCGCACTGAACGTGCGGGTGTACTGCCTACGACCTCCGGTTTATACAAGGAGCACTGCCACTATGGCTCGTCTCGCTGGCGTAGACATTCCCCGCGAAAAGCGGTTGGAAATTGCGCTTACTTACATCTACGGCGTGGGTAAGACCCGTGCACACGAAACCCTGGCTGCCACCGGCATCAGCGCTGACGTCCGGGTCAAGGACCTGACCGACGCACAGCTGGTCGAGCTGCGTGACTACATTGAAGGCAACTACAAGGTTGAGGGTGACCTTCGCCGCGAGGTAGCCGCTGACATCCGCCGCAAGGTTGAGATCGGCAGCTACGAAGGCCTGCGTCACCGCAAGGGCCTGCCCGTACGCGGACAGCGTACGAAGACCAACGCCCGTACCCGCAAGGGCCCGAAGCGTACCGTCGCCGGCAAGAAGAAGGCCCGCTAAACCCCATTTGCCCCTTTGTAACCGCTGACGCGGTTTCAAAGAACCCGGCAAATGAGGGAACAGCGAAGCTTTCCCCCAATAACTTTCTGTAGGAGAAAAAATGCCCCCGAAGACTCGTGGCGCGGTTCGCAAGCCGCGTAAGAAGGACAAGAAGAATATCGCGCTGGGCCAGGCGCACATCAAGAGCACCTTTAACAACACCATCGTGTCCATCACGGACCCGAACGGTGCTGTCATCTCCTGGGCTTCGTCCGGTGAGGTTGGCTTCAAGGGCTCGCGTAAGTCCACCCCGTTCGCTGCCCAGATGGCCGCCGAAGCCGCCGCAAAGCGTGCACAGGAGCACGGCATGCGCAAGGTTGACGTGTTCGTCAAGGGACCGGGTTCCGGACGCGAAACCGCCATCCGTTCGCTGCAGGCCGCTGGCCTCGAGGTTGGCTCCATCCAGGACGTCACCCCCAGCGCCCACAACGGCTGCCGTCCGCCGAAGCGCCGCCGCGTCTAAGGCTTTCCAACGCCCAGGAGCTTGCCCGGACCCTTACCGGTCCGGGCAAGCCCGGCCGCGTTAAGTCTTCAGACCGACTCTTTCCACCACCTGTGTTGCGTCATATAGCGGATGCTCGCCGAAAGGAAACCTAAGTGCTCATTGCACAGCGCCCCACCCTCTCCGAAGAGGTCGTCTCCGAAAACCGCTCCCGGTTCATCATCGAACCGCTTGAGCCGGGCTTTGGCTACACCCTCGGAAACTCCCTCCGTCGTACCCTGCTCTCCTCGATCCCTGGTGCCTCTGTCACGAGCATTCGGATCGATGGCGTGCTGCACGAGTTCACCACGGTTCCGGGTGTCAAGGAAGATGTCACTGAGATCATCCTGAACATCAAGAACCTGTCGGTTTCCTCCGAGCACGACGAGCCGGTTGTTGCTTACCTGCGCAAGCAGGGCCCGGGAGTCGTCACCGCCGCGGACATCGCTCCGCCGGCCGGCGTCGAATTCCACAACCCGGATCTGCACATTGCCACGCTGAACTCGAAGGGCAAGTTCGAGCTCGAACTGACCATCGAGCGTGGCCGCGGCTACGTTTCGGCAGCTCAGAACAAGTCCGGCGACTCCGAGATCGGCCGCATTCCGGTCGACTCGATCTACTCGCCGGTCCTGAAGGTTACTTTCCGCGTGGAAGCTACCCGTGTTGAGCAGCGCACTGACTTCGACAAGCTCATTGTCGACGTCGAGACCAAGCAGGCAATCGCTCCGCGCGACGCCGTTGCTTCGGCCGGCACCACCCTGGTGGAACTGTTCGGTCTGGCCCGCGAGCTGAACACCGCAGCTGAAGGTATCGAGATCGGCCCGTCGCCGACGGACGCTGCCCTGGCAGCCGACATGGCTCTGCCGATCGAGGATCTGGACCTGACGGTCCGTTCCTACAACTGCCTCAAGCGTGAGGGCATCCACACCGTGGGTGAACTCGTTGCCCGCTCCGAGGCTGACCTCATGGACATCCGCAACTTCGGTGCGAAGTCCATCGATGAGGTCAAGGCCAAGCTGGTCGAACTGGGTCTGTCCCTCAAGGACTCCCCTCCCGGTTTCGATCTGGCAGCACGTGCCGCAGCCATCGAAGAGGACGACGCCGCGTTCAGCGACGACGAGCTCTAAACAACAGATCTTGGCCGGCCGGCTGGATGCACCCTGGCGTGCGCTGCCCGACGGCTTCCATATGAGGAGAAACTATTATGCCTACCCCCGCTAAGGGTCCGCGCCTCGGAGGCGGAGCGGCTCACGAGCGTCTTATGCTCGCGAACCTGTCCGCCGCACTGTTCGAGCACAAGCGGATCACCACCACGGTGACCAAGGCCAAGCGCCTGAAGCCGTACGCTGAGCGCCTGGTGACTTTCGCCAAGCGTGGCGACCTCGCCTCCCGCCGTCGTGTACTCGGCCTGATCAGCAACAAGGGCGTCGTCCACGAGCTGTTCACCGACATTGCACAGGCAGTGGAGAACCGCGATGGCGGCTACACCCGTATCACCAAGATCGGCAACCGCAAGGGCGACAACGCTCCCATGGCTGTCATCGAACTGGTGCTCGAGCCGGTTTCCGCCAAGCAGGCCGTCGTAGCCGAGGCTACCTCCGCCGCCAAGCGCGATGCCGACAAGAAGGACGCCGAGAAGGCTGAAGCTGCTCCGGTTGCCGAGACCGAAGTTGCCGAGACCGAAGAGGCTCCCGCCGCCGAGGCTCCCGAAGCTGAAGCTACCGAAGAGGCTCCGGCCGCTGAGGAAGCTGCCGCTGACTCCGAGAAGGACGCGAAGTAATTCGCCAAAACCTTCTTATAGACTTAAGTCTATGAACGAGCTCAAACCCGCTGCCCCCGTTTTGGGGGGCGGCGGGTTTTTGCGTATCCGGCTGGATTTGGCGTACGACGGCGGCCCCTTCAGCGGATGGGCCGTGCAGCCGGGGCTGCGCACCGTCCAAGGCGTCCTGGAAGAGGCATTGGCGTTGCTGGTCCGCCGGCCCGTGCGGGTCACGGTGGCCGGCCGGACCGACGCCGGCGTGCACGCGCGGGGACAGGTGGTCCACCTGGACCTCAGTGAAGCCGAGTGGCAGGGACTGAACCGCGGCGTTGAACTTGATCCCGCCGTCGCCCTGGTCCGACGCCTCCGCGGCGCCCTGAGCCGGGGGCTGGGGAACCTCAGCGGGGCGATCGAGGTCCACCGGGCCACAGTCGCGCCCGAAGGGTTCGACGCCCGGTTCTCCGCCCTGTGGCGCCGCTATTCCTACCGGATCGCGGACGGCCCGGCCCTGTGGGACCCGCTGGGGCGTTATTCGACCCTCTGGCACAAGAGCCCGCTCGACGTCGGGCTGCTGAACGAGGGTGCCGGGCAGCTGCTCGGGCTGCAGGACTTCCGCTCCTACTGCAAGCCCCGCGAGGGCGCCACCACCATCCGCGAACTGCAGCGCTTTGAATTCGCGCGCGGCACCGACGGCGTCATTGTCGCCACCGTCCAGGCCGACGCGTTCTGCCACAACATGGTCCGCTCCCTGGTGGGCTCGGCCCTGTACGTGGGGGAAGGCGTGGAGGCTCCGGGGTGGCTTTACGAGCGGCTGCTTGCCCGGCAGCGCGACGCCCGCTCGGTGCTGGCTGCCCCGCATCCGCTGGTGCTGGAGGAAGTGGCCTACCCGTCGGACAGCGGGTTGCTGGCCCGGGCCGAACTGACCCGGGCGCTGCGGGCGTAGAGGCCGCCGGACTCGGAGTTCCTGTAAATCCATCGAAATCGCCGGATAGCTGCCGGATCGCCGGAAGGTACCGGCGACCTGGCAGCTGTCCGGCGACCTCGGGCCAGCACCGGACAATGGTGGGCCCCTAGTCCTAGAACGCCGCCGGGGGACCGTCTGCGGGGAGCTCCACGGTGAACGTGCTCCCGTGGCCTGGAAGCGTGCGGCAGGAGATGGATCCGCCGTGCCGTTCCACGATGGCCTTGGTGATGGACAGGCCGAGGCCGGCCCCCGGAATCGACCCCTCGCGGACGGCCGGGCTGCGGAAGAAACGGGTGAAGACCCGCCGGGCATCGGCGGCCGTCATGCCCATGCCGGTGTCCGCAACGTGGAGGCGCACCAAACCGTCGCCGGTGCTGGCGGAGACCCGCACCGATCCGCCGTCGGGGGAGTACTTGATCGCGTTGGAAACGAGGTTGTCCAGGGCTTGGCTGATCCGGAGCGGATCCACATGGGCCCAGATCGGGCCCCGGACGTCCATCGAGAGGTCAACACGGGACGCTTGAGCATGTGCCTGGGCCGAGCCGAGGCTGGCTTCCACGAGCCCGGCGAGGTCCGTGCGGCGGGGATGGACATGGACCGCGGAACTGGCGGACATCAGAAGGTCCGATACCAGGGCCAGCAGCCGCTCCGCGTTGCGCTGCGCGACTTCGATGCGGCGCACCACGGGACTGTCCAGGCCCTCCGTGTCGGCGAGCACGAGGTCGAGGTTGCCGATGATGGACGTCAGCGGCGTGCGGAATTCATGGGAGACGGTCGAAACGACCTCGTCCTTCGCGGCGAGGGCGTCCACGAGGCCGGTGACCTCGTTGAATACCACCACAGCCCCGCGGAAGTCGCCGTCGTCGTTTTTCAGGGGCCGGGCCCCCGTGGAGACCACCCGGCTGTCTGCCGCCTCGCCGAAGCACACGAGGTAATCGGCAAAGGACTCGCCGCCCAGCGCCCGCCGGAGGGGACGGCGTTCCGGCGGCAGCGGCGTGCTTCTGTCCTGACCTGTCAGCACCAGCTGGCCTTCTTCCGCCGGAGACGCCGACGACGCCGACTCGGCGGATTCCTCCAGCTGCGTCTGCCAGCTGTTGGTCAGCAGACGGCGGCCGTCGGCGTCCACTGCCACGATCCCGACGTCGACAGTGTCAAGGATGGTGTTCAGGAGCCGCTCGCGTTCCCTGCTGTCCGAGAGCAGGGCCTGCAGTTCGGCTTCTTTGGATTTGATCCGCCACTGCTCGTGCCGCAGACGCGCCCGCGCGAACCGCATGGCCAGGGAGACGGCGAGCATCATGAGCGGGACCAGCATGGCCTCAGCTGCGCGGGCGGCCACCGGTGCCGCCGGGTCTGCGAGGAGCCAAGGCAACGCTGCCAGCAGCGGCACGGTAAAACTGAGCGAAAGGCTTGCGGGCGCGGACAAGCTGGACGCCGAAATCCACACCACGGGCAGGACCGAGAGCACCCCCGGATCCGGCAGCCCCGCCGCGCCGCCATCCCGGAGAAGTCCGACGGCGACCAGATCCAGGACGGGGATGATCAGCGGCGCCAACGGCCCGAAGCGCTGCCAGGGAACCAGGACGCAGGCCGCCAGGAGTGCGCCCTGCAGGCCGAGCGCGAACCGGCACAAGGGGCTCTCCAGAAGACCGGGCCAGGCGGTTGGGGCAGCGAGGAGGACTCCGGCCATCATGACGGCCAACGGCAACTGGCAGATTAGGACCCGCGCACGGGGCCCCAATGCCTTGACGTATCGATCCGCACCCCGGATCAGCCGTTGTCTAGCCAAAGACGCCGCGCCCCTTTCTCGTTGCTTCAGTTTTACACCTGGTGTCACGCAAACTTGACATAAATCGAAGTTTTGCTATTTCTGTTACTGAGCCGCCGAGGTTTTGCCCCCTACCGTGGGTATTCTGGCAATGCCGGTGGGGGCCGGCGGATCCAGTGTTGCCGCCGCATCCGCGGACGGCAGCGTAGCGTGCCACATGAGGGGGGCCATGACCGACCTGGGAGTCGCCGTCGTAGTTGAAGACGACGAAGATGTTCGGAACCTTGTCGAAGCGGTATTGAGCCAGGCCGGCTTCGAAGTTCATTCGGCGGCCGGCGGCAGGGAAGGCGTCGACGTCATCCGGCAGCAGGAGGCCAGCGTGGTCACCTTGGATGTCGGGCTTCCCGATATCGACGGCTTCGAGGTGCTGCGCCGGATTCGCGAGTTCAGCGACGCCTACGTGGTCATGTTGACGGCCCGTACCGACGAACTCGATACCTTGACGGCATTCCACACCGGTGCGGATGACTTTCTGGCGAAGCCTTTCCGTCCCCGTGAGTTGCGTGCCCGCGTCGGTGCGATGATGCGCCGGCCGCGGCAGGTTCTCCAGGCCGCACTCGTCCCGGCGACGGATCCGGGGGCCCAAGCCGTCCCGGCGGCGTCCCAGGCTCCGGTGCTGCGGCACAACGGGCTGGAGCTGAACCCGGAGACCCGGTCTGTGAGCGTCGACGGCGAGCCCGTCGGCCTGACCCGCAGCGAGTTTGATCTTCTGCACGCCCTGCTCAAGGGTGCCGGCGCGGTGCGGTCCAAGACCGAACTGGTGCGGGTGGTGCGGGGGGACTACTACCGGGCGGACGCCTACATTAGCGAATCCGATGAACGCGCCGTCGAGGTGCACATTGGCAACCTCCGGCGGAAACTCGGCGAGGACCCGGTGCAGCCGCGCTGGCTGCAGACCGTCCGCGGCGTGGGCTACCGGCTGGCACCGGAGCGGTAGCCGCGCGCGCGGCCCGCGCTGAGTCCCCGGCCCGCGCCCGGCGCATCGCCGGGGTTGCGCGCGTGCCTTGCATGCACGGGCTTGCGTTCCCGGCAGGCCTAGCTTTCCCACAGGACATAGCTGAACTGAAGCTCGTCAACAGTTTCGTCGCCCCGTTCGGCGACGTCGTGCAGGAGGGACAGGGCGTGGTCCATGTCCCCGGCCCTGAGCGCGCCCTCCAGCTCGCCGGCGAGCTGGGCCAGGCGCAGGCCGCCCACCATCGCGGAGGACGTCTTCAGGCTCAGCACCGCGTCCATGGACCCTGCGAGGTCGCCGCGCTCCAGGGCTGAGGCGAGCGAGCGGTAGCGCTGGTCCCACATCTTGGTGTAATCCCTGGCGAAGCCCTTCGCCACGGCCGGACTGTCGAGCTGGACACCAAGGTCCTGGAGCGCCGCAGGGTCCACGAGCGGGGCCGCCGCCGGGAGAGCCGCCACCAGGGCACTGGAGGCCGTGAGGGCGGGCGCCGGCAGTCCGGGGGAGGCTGTGGGGGCGAGGACCATGCTCGCATCTCCGTCATCGGGGCAGGCGCTGGGAAGGGACATGTGCCCACGCTACTTGCTGATTCAGTCGAAGCCGGGGACTCCGGTCTATCCTGCGGAAACCTTGAGGCTTTCCGCAGGGGAACCGTCCAAAGCGGGTATTGCCGCAGCCAGGCGGCCGCCGTGGCGCCTCACGGCGGAGCGGCGGCCAAACTGGCCGCTGAAGGCGGATGCATGCCGCTACTGGCCGCTGAAGGTGTCTATGGCGTTGATGACGGCCGGGCCCAGGATGGCGATGAAGAGCACCGGGAAGATGAAGAACAGCAGCGGGAACAGGATGGTGACGGGCAGCTTCATGGCCTTCTCCTCGGCCCGCTGCCGGCGTTTGACCCGCATGACCTTCGCCTGCACGCGCAGCACCCGGCTGATGGCGATGCCGTACGTATCGGCCTGGACGACGGCCTGGACGAAGCTGCGGAGCTCGGGCACATTGGTCCGCTCCGCCAGAGCTACGTAGGACTCGCGGCGGCTTCGCCCCACCTGCATGTCCTGGAGTGTGCGGATCAGCTCTTCCGCCAGGGGGCCCTTGCCGTTCTCGCCCGCCCGGGCCATGGCGCCTTCGAAGCCCAGGCCCGCTTCGACGGAGATGAGCATCTGGTCCAGCGTGTTGGCCAGCTCCAGCTGCAGGATCTTCTGCCGTTCCTGCCCCTTGCTGTAGAGCAGGAGATCCGGGATGAAGTAGCCCAGGAGGAACACAAAGATTCCCACGAGCTTGAGGATCGGCGTCGTGCCGTTGGCGCCGATCCAGAAGCCCAGCAGGGCACCCAGAAGGCCGAGCAGCGGCTTGGCCGCGAGAACGCGTCCCAGCGGCAGCGAGGCGGGGCGCCCGGCGAGGGACAGCAGCCTGTCCAGCTTGCGGACGTAGGCAGAGGGCGTGAGCCGGTAGCCGGCCCGTTCCAGCAGGCCGCTGTGCGCCCGCTGGGTGAGTTCGGCAGGGTCCGTGCCCAGCGCGAGAATCTCCCGCGTGGCGCGCTGCGATTTCCGGTCGACGGACAGCAACGACCACACCAGATAGCCCAACGGCACGGATACCAGCAGCATGGCAAGGAGGACGGAAGGCGCCATCGCTGCCTCAGAACTTCAGGTCGATGATTTTGCGCATCCACAGACCGCCAATGGTCATGAGGATCACGGAGGCGACGATCATGCCCCAGCCCAGCGGATGCGTGAACATGACGTTCATGTAGCCCGGGTTGACCAGCATCAGCATCACCACGATCCCGATCGGCATGGCCATGAGGATATAGGCGGAGAACTTGCCTTCGGCCGCGAGGGACTTGATGTGGCCCTTGATCTCGCTGCGCTCGCGGATGGTCTCGTTGACCTGGTCCAGGACTTCGGCGAGGTTGCCACCCACCTCGCGGTTGATCTGGATGGCCTGGGCGATCCAGACAAAGTCCTCGTTCCGCATCCGGTCCGCGGTATCGCTGAGGGATGCCAACAGGTCCCGGCCCAGGCTTGTCTCCGTGACCACGCGGCGCATCTCCTCCGACGTCGGGCTCTGCGATTCGGACGCGGCTGCGTCGATGGCGCGCAGGATGCTGTGGCCGGCGCGGAGGCCCCCGGAGAGCAGCTGCAGGGTGTCGCCGAGCTGCTGATCGAACTTGGTGCGGCGCTTGCCGGTCAGGAAACCGATCACGAGGTGTCCCGCCACCGGGGCCAGCATGACAAGCATGACCGCCAGCAGCGGCCCCGCGACGACCAAGCCGGCAATGGCGCCCGCCACGGCCCCGGCCAGCAGCAGAACGTAGAAGTCCGCCTGGCTCAGGCGCAGTCCGGCCTGTTCCAGGGTCTCGCGGTTGAAGAACCGGACCGTGCGCCGGGAGAAAAAGCCGTCAACCAGGTGGACTGCCGAGCCGGCGAACCGCGTCAGCTGCGATTCGGGCTGGCCCTCGGCGGGCCTGCGCCGGTCCAGAGGCACACTCGCCCCGCCCGGGGCCAGCAGCACGATCCCCAGGACCAGGACGGCGCAGAACAGCAGGCCGATGCCAAGAGGCAGCAGGGTCATGGACAGATCACGACCTTCCGGCCGGCGCCAGCGGCGCGCCGAACACGTTGGCGGAGACATGGATGCCCAGGTCCTCGAAGCGGTCGATGAAGCGCGGGCGGATGCCGGTGGGGACCGGCTTGCCGAGGAACCGGCCGTGGGCATCGACGCCGGCGGTGTAGTCGAACACGAAGGCGTCTTGGAGCGTGACGATGTCCCCTTCCATGCCCTGGACCTCGGTCACATGGGTGATGCGCCGGGTCCCGTCCCGCAGCCGGGAGATCTGAATGATGAGGTTGACGGCCGAGGCGATCTGCTCCCTGATGGCGCGCAGCGGCAGGTCCATGCCGGCCATGAGCACGAGCGTCTCGAGGCGGGCTACAGCATCCCGGGGGGAGTTGGAGTGGACGGTGGAGAGCGAGCCGTCGTGGCCGGTGTTCATGGCCTGGAGCATGTCCAGCGATTCGCCGCCGCGGACCTCGCCCACCACAATCCGGTCGGGCCGCATACGCAGGGAGTTCCGCAGCAGCTCACGGATGGTGACCTCGCCCTTGCCCTCCGTGTTCGGCGGCCGGCTTTCCAGCCGCACCACATGTTCCTGCTGGATCTGGAGCTCGACGGCGTCCTCGATGGTTACGATCCGCTCGTCGTGGGGGAGGAATGAGGACAGTACGTTGAGCAGCGTGGTCTTGCCTGTGCCGGTGCCGCCGGAGACGATGATGTTGAGCTTGGCCTTCACGCAGGCATTGAGCAGTTCTGCCATTTCCGGCGTCAGCGTGCCGAACTCGATGAGGTTCCGGACTGTCAACGGCACCTTGCTGAACTTTCGGATGGTCAGCGACGAACCGCCGACGGCGAGCGGCGGGATGACGGCGTTGACGCGGGACCCGTCCTCGAGCCGCGCGTCCACGAGCGGCGAGGACTCGTCGATCCGCCGGCCCACCTTGGAGACGATGCGCTCGATCACCTTGCGCAGGTGATCCTCGGAGCTGAAGCGCGACTCAGTCAGGGTGAGTTTGCCGTGCCGTTCCACGTAGATCTGGTCCATCCGGTTGACCATGATTTCCGTGACGGCGGGATCATCGAGCAGGCGCTGCAGCGGGCCGTAGCCCAGGACGTCGTCGGCGACGTCGCGGACCAGACGGGCACGCTCCTCGGCGGATAGGGGGACCTGTTCCGCGTCGATGATGCGTGTCAGCTCTTCCCGCGCGGAGGTGCGGAGGTCATCCTCCTTGGAGGCGGAATCGTTGAAGCGGGTTCCCATGCGCTCAAACAACGCCGTGGCAGCCCGCTGCTTGAGGGCCGCGAAGGCATCGACGGGCTGCTGGCCCTTGCCGCGGGCCGGCTCGGGAGTGCTGGCGTGAGTCCCGCCATGAGTCCCGCCATGAGTCCCGCCGGTGTTGCCTGCGGTGTTGACGGTGTGTGCGGCCGGAAGTGCGAGGCTGGGGAGCTCGACGACGACGGCGCTGTCCGCCGTCGTCGCCTGCCTGTGGGATGGGAGGGGAACAATGGGGGCGTCGGCGGTGCCTTCGACGGAGCGGAGCCGTTCGGAGAGCTTCATCAGACCACCACCCGCCGGTGCAGTTTCTTCTGGGCAGTGGCGCGCCAGGCGGGATCGAACCGGTCCACAAGCTGTTTCAGGCCCTTGACGGCAGGGTCCTTGCGGCCGTCCTGCAGCACCGGCACGCCGCGGTTAGTGGAGAACGCGACTGCCTTGGACCGGGGGATACTGACGTCCACGGGTGCGCCGATGGTCGCCTCGACGTCCTGGACGCTCAGCCCGGACTTGGAGTCGGCCATGTTCAGGACCACGTGGCGGGTCTCGGGAAGCAGGTCCAGGCGCCGGAGGATTTCCAGGCCGGAGCGCAGCCCGCGAATGCTGGGGACGTCCATGGCGGTCACCCAGACGGCATCGGTGCATTGTTCGAGTGCGGCCAGTCCCACCTCGGGTAGCCCGGGCGCTGTGTCGACCACGACGTACTGGAACTGCTCCGCGAGCTGTTCGAGCAGCCGGGTGACCTGATGCGGTGTGATGTCATCAGCTTCCTCCGGCGTCCGGGGAGCGCAGAGCGCGTAGATGTTCCCGGGGTGGACCGTGAGGAAAGCTTTGAGGACGAGGGAATCCTGGCTGGCCGAGGACGAAACGGCATCGGTCACGGTGTGCTCCGGGTTCAGATACAGGCCCGAAGCCACGTCCCCGAACTGCAGGTCCAGGTCCACGATCACCACGCCCATGGGCGCCACCTTGCCCAGCCCGATCGCGATGTTGGTGGCAATCGTGGTCTTACCGACCCCGCCCTTGGGGGAGAAGACACCGATCACCAGCCCTCTGGCACTGTCCGGCTGCTTGGCCGTTGAGGTCCGGCTTCGGGTGGCGAATGACTGGCAGGCCCGCTCCAGCAGCACCCGGATCTGCGCGGGATCCGCCGCCGGGCTGAGGATGTCGCGGATGCCGGCCCGCATGGCCAGCAGTACAAAGTTCGGATCTGCCTCGCCCACCAGGATGACGCTGAGCTCGGGGAGTTGGACGTCGAACACGGTCGCCAGGCGCAGAGCATCCTCCACGGGCACGTCCGGCCCCAGGATCAGGACCTCGGGACGTTCCTGGTTGAGGTTCGCGAACAGCTCCGCCGGGTTGGCCGGATTCACGAACGCGAAGGTCTGCAGGCCGCCTGGCAGACCGCCGGCGAGGGCCTGCCGGACGCGGGCATCAAAATCCGTATTGGGGGATATCAGGACAAAGCGGCTCATTTGTACACCTCTGGTTTCGTCATGATTCCTGGCCGGCCGCTGTCCGTGGCGTTGAGCGGTTCCTTGCTCAGCCAGATCTTGGCGAATTCCGCGGCGTACACAATCTTGGCGGCGTCCACATCGTTCACGGCGACCGTCAGCAACAGCGACCCTGTTGGAAGCGACGTGTCCTGTGCCGGGGCGGTGGAGCCCGGGGAAGGCTGGGAAGACGGGGCTGCCGATGGTGCCCGCTGCACCGAAGTCACGAGAACTTTGTGGACTGTCAGTTGGGTGGTTTGCTTGTCCGCCTTGGCCTCCAGTCCTCCGCTGTCGAGATTGACGAAGATGCCGATGTGATCGCCAGCCTCGATCCGGCCGCCGACAACGCGCTGCGGCTCCAACTGGAAGGACACCTCCTGGAGCCCCACGGGGACCTGTACCGATCCGCTGGCCTTCAGCTCCTCGGGGGCGATCAGGCGCTCGGCGACGAGCTGCTCGCCCGGGAGCAGATCGACGGCGGTGACCTTGCCGGTCAGGCCGTCCAGGTTGCGGAGCGCGGATTTGGCGACGGCCGTGCCCGGCAGTTTCTGGGTGGTGAGGAACGGCAGCAAGGCCTCGACGGTGGTGCCTGCGGGGACGGCTTGCGCCACGACGAGGACGTCCTGGGGGTCCAGGCCCTGGACAGCCCGCTCGTCGGCTCCCTGCGCATAGCTGACCACCACGATGGCTCCGATGACGGCCAGCACCAGGGCCGCGATTCCTGCCAATAAGCGTGACTTCAAAAACTGCTCCTGAACTGGTGGGTGGACGGGGCGGCAACGGCTGGTGCTATTGCGTGAGTTTCACGACGGTGGCTCCATAAGCGTCCACGGGCCCAAGGGTGAAACCGTTCGCCAGCGACACGTACTGGATGAAGCTCCCGATGATGCCGCGGCAGTTGCCGTCACATTTCACTGCCGATGGAACGTCGGGAGACTTGTTGTGGAACGAGTCGGGGAGGCTGTTGTTACCGCTGAAACTCCAGCCGGCGACCTTGAAGGCCGCAAATGAGATCAGCCCATATACGGCGCCGGCTCCGGTGCCGGTCACCTTATTGAAGACGGGTAGCAGGACAACGACGTCTCGGCCCGCGGTGATATCGGCAGCCCAGCGCTGAAGCGTTGCGTCGCAGGCAGCAGGGGCGCTGTTGCCTGGATCGCTTCCTCCTTCGCTGACTGCAAGGTCTATCAGCCCCCCGCAAATGCCGGGATCGTTAGGGAGCCACCCGAAGCCGCCCTCGACCGCAGCCCCGGACGGTCCGTAGTTGCAGCTGGGGTTGGCGCCGCTGCCGTGGCTCTGGAGCAATTGCAGAGTCCCGTCGACGTGCCCCTTGACCTGGCAGATGGAAAAAGTCAGGGGAAAAGCCGTTGTCCCGGCAACCGGGCTGCCCCACTTGGCCGTCGATGGGGCATTGACCTCGGTGCTGTTGAAGCCAAGGGCGCGGCCAAAAAACAGCGAGACGTTGTTGGCCTGCTTGCCCGCTTCCTGGGCGCCGGCAACCACTGTGACGGTCCGCGCATTCTTGTCCAACAGGAGGGACTTCACGTTGCTCAGCCCGTCCCCGGCATTGCTGTTCGCGAGACCGGCGGCAAGCGTGGAAGTGCTGGAACAGTCCGGATCATTGACGTCTTTCGCGCACTTCTGGGCAACGGCAATGGCGGCGGCATCGGCTCCGTTCCGCAACTGGGTCCGTTCTGCGTAGAGGACGCCGGTGTCGACGGCGAGGGCCGCAAAGCCCAGGAGGACCACCATGAGGATTGCGACAAGAACGCTGATGGCCCCGTGCTCGCTGGTCCCTGCCGCGATTCCCCTGCCTAGCCTCCGCATACCATTACTCCTTTGCCTTGCATCGGGAACGGCCCGGCGATGCCGGTCATGGTGGCGAGGGTGTAGCTGATGGTGAACGTCACTTGCGCTCCGGTGGTGCACGTAGCGGGGCTGACGGTGATGTTGGCGTCCGTCAAGGCGGGCTTCAGCGCTGTCACGGCGTTCTTGGCGGCGGTTCGCGCTGCCGTGGCGTCGTTGCCTATGGCCATCACGCGCACGCCTTCGCGGGCGGCGCTGGACAGTGAAATCTGGACATTGTAGGCGCGACCGAATTCCATGATGCCCAGTAGCAGCATGATCAGTACCGGAGCCAGGAGCGCAAACTCCACAGCAGCGGCCCCCCGTTCTTTTGTCTTGGACATGGGGGACCGCCTTTCTGCCTGTGGATTGCCGGCGATGGACGTCTGGTGGCGGCACCGGTCCGCCACCACACATTCACGCGCCGATGCGTTCGGGGCCGATGCCGATTACGGCGTGCAGGTTGCCTGCCCGGCCGCTCCTCCGGCAGCGAAAGTCCCATGCGATACCGAGCATTGGACTTGCACGAAGGTGTCATGCAAGGTGCCACCGAGGAGAGTTACGGCGACGATGATCACGACGGCTATCAGCGAGACCATGATGCCGTATTCAACGGCGGTGGCGCCGCGCTGGTCGCGGCAAAGACGGGCAGTGATGTTACTTAAGAAAGAACGCATGGATGCCTCCTGAACGGGCTGGCTAGCAGAGAATGAACTCGCCGGGGCGCTACGCGCAAGTCGACGTAGCGGCTGTCCAGGTCTTACCTGAAACCTGGCATTGCACCTGGTTGAACGTGTTTTTCATCGTGGTGCCGAGGAGCGTCACGGCGACGATGATCACGACGGCAATGAGGGAGACCATGATGCCGTACTCGACGGCGGTGGCGCCGCGCTGGTCGCGGCGAAGACGGGTTGCGAAAGCGGAGAGAAAGGAACGCATTGTTAACTCCTGAGCGAGTTGGGCGGCTGGTCCTGCACCAGCGCTGAGGGAAACGTAGCAAGCACCGACACGCCGGTGATTCGCCTTTGACGCATCCTGTGCTAAGGCTTCCCAAACTGCACGTTTCCTGTACATTCCCTGCGCTCATCTTGCGCCCATCGTGCGTCGGGCACGCCGAAGGACCCCCTCGGCTCTGGGTCCAAGGGGGTCCGGTCTGTGGCTGCCCGAAATGACGGGACGCCCGCTGGATCAGCGGCTGGCGAACATATCCATGATGTTCATGACTGTGGGGCCAAGTACCACGATGAACAGGGCCGGGAGGATTGAAAAGATCAGCGGAAATAGCATCTTCACAGGCATCTTCATTGCATGCTCCTCGGCCTGTTGCCGCCGTTTGACCCTCATGACCTTCGCCTGGGCCTTGAGGACATTGGCGATGGCAATTCCGTAAGTGTCGGCCTGGACTACAGCCCGGACGAAGGACCGCAGGTCGGGGACGTCCACGCGCTGGGCCAGAGAGATGTAGGCCTCCTTGCGCGATCTCCCCACCTGGATGTCCTGCAGGGTCCGGATGAGTTCGTCGGCCAGTGGTCCCTTCCCGGATTCCCCGGCACGGGCCATGGCGGTTTCAAAACCCAGGCCTGCCTGAACCGAAATGAGCATCTGGTCCAGCGCGTTTGGCAATTCCAGTTTTATAGCGGCCCGGCGCTTCTCCGCATAGTTGCGCAGGAGGATGTCCGGGACGAAGTAACACAGAGCTGTCACGCCCAGGGCAAGGCCAAGCTTCGCGGGCTTGGGATCAGCGGTGTAGAGAAGGATCCCCAGCACGGCTCCGGCCAAGGCCAGAAGGGGCTTGACCATGATGACGCGGGCCAGCGGCCACGCCTTTGGCCGGCCGGCAGCGGCCAATTGCTTGTCCAGCCATGCTGCGTAACCTTGCGGCATGGCCTTCCTCGCCAGCGACGCGAGCTGCTCATTGGCGCCGAGCGCCGCAGCCCCGGTCTTTTGCCGCTTACCAAGGTTGGATTGAATGTTCCTGAGTCCGGCTCGGTCGCCGGTCAGGGCTAGCCACGTCATGACGGACAGCGGGGCGATGACCGCCAGAATGGCGGCATAGGCGATGGTTTGCACTGTTCTCTCCCTGCTTCCCTAGAACTTCGGCTTGATGAGCCGGCTGAGCCAGAAGCTGCCGACCGAGAGGAGGACCACGACGGCGGCGATCATGAGGTAGCCGGGCAGTGTACTGGTGAACACCTTCGAGTAGAGGGGATTGAACAGGGTCAAACCAATGAACATCACCACAGGAAGGGAGATGAGGACCAAAGCGGAGATTCGGCCCTCAGCGCTGAGCGCCCGCACCTGGCCGCGGATCTGGTTCCGGTCCCGGATCGTTTCCCCCACGTGGTCCAAGACTTCGGCCAGGTCCCCGCCGACTTCCCGGTGGATTTCCACGGACCGGGCTATCCAGCCGAAGTCCTCGTTGTCGGTCCTGCGTGCCACCTCGTCGAGCGATTCGCCGAGGTCGCGGCCGATCCTGGTCTCATTGACCACTCTGTTCAGCTCCTCCGACATGGGCACCTCACTCTCCTGGGCAGCGGCGTCGATGGCGCGCAGCAGGCTGTGTCCGGCCCGGAGACCGCCCGAGAACATCTGCAGGGTGTCAGGCACCTGATCATCGAATTTCTTTCTCCGCCGGGAGACAAGGACATTCAGGAACACCACCAGGGCCACCGGGGTGAGCACCAGCAGCAGAATCGCGAAGAACGCCCCGCCCGTCAGGAAGCCCACCACCATTGCGGCGAAGGTCAAGGCACCAGCCATCAGCACGTAGTCGCCGGGGCCCTTCTTGAGGCCGGCAGCATCGAGCTTGTCCCTGTTCAATATGCCGGTGCCGCCGCGGCGCACGCCCTTGTTCAGGGCCTGGACTGCATGGTCAGTCAGCCTGGTAAAGGAGGAGGTCTGCGGTCCCATGTCCGGCCTTCGCCGGGACAACGGCACCGCCGACCGGGACTTGAAGACAAAGGTGAAGACCATCGCCAGTGCCGCATAGACCAGCAGGAGGCCGCCCACGAACGTGAGGGGGGACAGTTCAGGGAGCATGGCTACCGCCCCCTTGACGGCTGCACGCCGAAGACTGCCGGCGAGATGGTAATCCCGAGATCGGCGAAGCGGTCAGTGAACCGTGGCCGGACGCCGGTGGGCACCGGCTTGCCCAGGAACCGGCCGCTGCTGTCCACCCCGGCCGAGTAGTCAAAGACGAACGCATCCTGCAAGGTGACGATGTCTCCTTCCATCCCTTGGACTTCGGTGATGTGAGTGACGCGGCGGGAGCCGTCGCGGAGCCGGGAGATGTGAACGATCAGGTTCACGGCCGAGGCCACCTGCTCGCGGACGGCCCGCAGCGGGAGATCCATGCCTGCCATCAGGACTAGGGTTTCGAGCCTGGCGATAGCGTCCCGGGGGGAGTTGGCGTGGACTGTGGAGATGGAACCGTCGTGGCCGGTGTTCATGGCTTGGAGCATGTCCAGGCATTCCCCGCCGCGGACTTCGCCGACGACGATTCGGTCCGGCCGCATACGCAGGGAGTTCCGGACGAGGTCGCGGATTGAGATTTCGCCCTTTCCCTCGATGTTCCGCGGCCGGCTTTCCAACCGCACCACATGGTCCTGCTGCAGCTGCAGTTCCACAGCGTCCTCGATCGTAACGATCCGGTCCGACGCCGGAATGAACGAGGAAAGCACATTCAGCAGAGTCGTCTTGCCGGTGCCCGTGCCGCCGGACACGATGATGTTCATTCGTGCCAGCACGCAGGCCTGCAGGAGTTCCGCCATCTCGGGGGACAAGCTGCCCATCGAAATCAGGTTGTTGACGGTGAGCGGATCACGACCGAATTTCCGGATCGTGAGAGCCGGCCCGTTGACCGCCAGGGGCGGGATGATGGCGTTGACACGTGAGCCGTCGGCGAGCCGGGCGTCCACGAGCGGCGAGGACTCGTCGATGCGCCGCCCCACATGGGTCACGATCCGCTCGATCACCCGGCGAAGGGCTTCATCCGAGGTGAACTTCGTGTCCGTCAGGTGCAACTGGCCGTCGCGTTCCACGTAGATCTGGTCGTAGCGGTTGACCATGACTTCTGTGACGGCGGGATCGTCCAGGAACCGCTGGATGGGCCCGTGCCCCAGGACGTCGTCGATGATCTCGCGGATCAGACGTTGGCGTTCCTGGCCCGAGAGTGGAATCTGTTCCTCATCGACGACGGCCTTGAGTTCGTCCTTGACCGACTGGTGGAGTTCAGCTTCGCCGATCGACGAATCGGTGATCCTGGATCCGAGCCGTTCAAACAGGGCCTGGCTCGCCCGCTCCTTGAGCGCGTTGAGAGCTTCGCTGGCGATTGAGGCGGTCTGCTGGACGTCCGCGACGTCGCTGCGCGTTTCCGCAGCTGCCTTTGCCTCATGGATGCGGCCAAGCGTCGACGGGGCCTGGAAGACGTCGACCGGGGCCGGCCGCACTTCCTTTGACTTTCCTGCGGGGGCTTCTCCCCGCAGCTGTGCGAATCGGTCGGTGAGGCTCACTGGAATACCGCCCTTCTGTGCAGCTGCTTGTGAGGTCTTGCTTCCCACCCGGGCTTGAAGCGATCCACCAACTGGCGCAGTCCTTTGGATGCGGCATCCTTGCTACCGTCCTGGAGGACGGGGATACCCTTGTTGGTGGAGTAGGGAAGGTTCTTGGAACGCGGCAGCACCACGTCCACCGGGGCGCCGACTGTTGCTTCGACGTCCTTCAGCGTCAGACCCGCCCGCCGGTCGGCCATGTTCAAGACGATGTGCCGGCGTTCGGGTGCCAGATTGAGCTCTTCCAGGATCTGGAAGCCGGTCCGCATGCCCCTGATGCTGGGAACATCCATGCCACAGATCCAGACAGCATCCGTGGCCTGTTCCAGCGTCGCCAGGACGTGTTCTCCCAGACCTGGCGCCGTATCTACCACGATGTATTGGAACTCCTGCCGCAGCTGTTCGAGCAGGTGGGAGACATGGGCAGCCGTGATCCGGTCCATGTCGATCGGACTGCGCGGGGCGCAGAGGGCATAGATGCCGGCCGGGTGGACGGTCAGGTAGGTCTTGAGGACCATCGAATCCTGGCTAGCAGCCCCCATGACAGCATCCGTGATGGTGAAATCCGGTTCCAGCAGTAGGCCGCTGGCCACATCGCCGAACTGAAGGTCGAGATCGACGATTACTACGCCCATCGGAGATGTCTTGCCAAGGCCGACCGCGAGGTTGGTTGCCACCGTTGTCTTGCCAACGCCGCCCTTGGGCGACATCACAGCGATGACGCGGCCGGCGCCGCCGTGGTCGGCGTGCTCTGACGCCTGCGGGGCGAGCCCGCGCCGCCGGCCCGCCGCCGCCAGGCTGGCACGCTCCAGCATGACGCGGATGGTGTCCGCGTCGGCTGCCGGGTCCAGGAAATCCCGGACGCCGGCCCGCATGGCCTGCAGCACGGTCTCCGGAGCAGCTGTGGCGGCGAGCACCACACTGATTTCCGGGTATTGGAGGTCCATGACGGATGCGAGCTTGAGGGAACCCTCCACCGGCAGGCCAGGCCCGAGAATCAGGACCTCCGGAGGTTCTCCCTGCATCTGCCGCAGGATATCTGCCGGACCTTCCGGCAAATAGTCTGCCTGGAAGACGTGCAGTGCGCCGTGCATTCCGGTCACAGCCAGCCGGACCAGACGCTCGAAGTCACTGTTCGGGGTGATGAGTACGTAGCGGCTCATCGGAACAGTCCCGCCGTGTCAACCGCGCCGCTACCCGTCTCGAGTGCGTCACCCGGCTCTTTGGACAGGTAGATCTTGCCGAACTCCGCGGCAAAAACGATGCGCTCGGCATCGGCCGAGTTCCTTGCGAGCGTCACAAGGTAGGTGTCGTCCGTCTGTTCCTTGCTGCTGGACGTCGACGACGCCTGGGCAGTTCCCGCTGAGGAGTCCGAGGCTCCCGTCTGGGTGGCTGTGCCGTTGCTGAACTGGGCTGCCGTGACCAAGACCTTGTGGAAGCTCAGCTGGGTCTTGCTCGACTTGCCTCCGGCCTGGGCACCCGTGTCTTCCAGCGAGAGGAAGACTCCCACGGTGTCGCCGGCTTTCAAGACTCCGCCCGCTACGCGCTCAATGGGAAGCTTCAGCGTGAGCTCCTGGAGCCCTGTGGGGACCTGGACCCGCGCCGGACCAAGGAAAGCGTTCTGCTCCACCATCCGGGAGGACAGCAGTTGCTCGCCCGGCATCAGCGCAACGGCGGAGACCTTGGAGTTCAGTGTCGCGAGGTCCGTCACGCTGTTTTCGGCGATCGCGAGTTTCGGTACTGACTTCTTGGACACCGAGCCGGCGATCTCTTCGGCGGTAGCGCCGGCAGGAATGGTTTTCTGGACAATGTAGATGTTTTCAGTTTCGGTACTGGCCAGCGCGCGTTTATCAGCATTTTGGACGTACGTCACCAGCAATACAGTTCCAACAATTGCCACAAGTAATGCGGCGATGCCCCCCAGCAGGCGTGTTTTCATCGTAACTCCTTAGAAATTGCTTATTTGACGAGCTTGATATCGACGGTCCCCAAGTCGGTACCGCCCGTTCCTCCAAAAGAATCAATGGTTTCGAATTTCACGAATTGGCCAATGACGCAGCGGTTGTTGGCCGGAGTGTCACAGGCCAGGGCGCTGGTCATTCCAGGATCGCTGGCCTTGTCGCGGAATTCGTACGGGCTGTTTTGCCCGAACTTCCAGCCCCAGATCTTGAAGGTGGCGTAGCCAATGACGTGGAAGTAGCCGTTTTGTCCCTGGTTGGTGGCGTCATCGAAGACGGGGAAGGCCACTTTGACCTCACCGCCGGCAAGGATGGTGGTCTTCCAGCCGGACAGGACGTCATAACACAGCGTGGGCGGGTTGTTGCCAGGATCCGAGCCGACTCGGTTGGTGCCGGTGGTCGTCGTTGCGACGCACGGCGAGCTCTGGTCCAGCCACCCCCAGCCGCCCGGGATCTGCGTTCCGGACGGGCCCGTGCAGGTTCCGCCGGGTTTGTAGGAGATCTTCTGGACGTCTGCCGTTTGCGCTGCACTGGAGAGGTTGTAGCAATGGTTGGAGATCGCCAAGGGAAAGCTGGACCCGCTTGAGGGCGGTGCCCAGGCCGCGGTAGCGCCGGCCCGGACCGTCACCGGCGGGGCGTTCAGCGCGCTGGCGAACATCTTGGTGAGGAACCCGTTGCCGCCGTTGAGGGTGGAAGTGACCACCTTGACCTGTTTCGGAACCGACAAATCGACGGAATCGACGGTTGTGGCTCCATCGTTGGAGTTCCCCCCGCTGAGTTCTCCCGCCCAGAGCTTGGCCTGCGTGACCGTGCAGGTACCGGCCTTGTGGCACTGTTGCGCAGCGGCCATGGCGCCTGCATCCGCCGCGTTCTGGAGTTGCGCCCGTTCGGCGTAGATCTGTCCGGTGTCGACGGCCAGGGCGCCGGCACCGATGAGCACCAGCATCATCACTGCGACCAGGACGCCGGCGGCTCCGCGTTCTTTGTCGTGCTTCGCCCGGGAAGTCGCGTTTAGCCGTGGCATCGCATGGCTCCCGTTCCGTGAACGGTGACGGAACCGCCAAAAATCCCGGTCAGGGAGTTGGCCTTATAGTCAACAGCAACTTGGGCGTTGCCAGTGCTGCCGCTCGGGCAGGCGCCGGTGAAGGTATACGTGAAGCCGGCCGCGCTTAGCCCGGGCGCTCCCGCCACGGCGGCGGCCCTGGCCTGGCTTTGATCGTTGTGAAGGGCCATGTTCCTTGCCGCCTCGCGGGCGGCCTGGGTCACCGAAATCTGCAGGTTGTAGGTATACGAGAACTCAATGATTCCGCCGACCAAGGCGAGAAGGACGGGGGCGACGAGGGCGAACTCGACGGCTGCCGCGCCACGCTGCCGGCCCTGCGCCCGAGGCCGGGGCGACGGTAAACTGCTGCGCTTCATGGGATCCCCCCAGGGATAGATGCAGCTGGATGATTAAGAAAATGTGCCGCGTCCGCGAGACACGGACGCGGCACATTGGGTGTTGCTGAGACCTTCAGTTGTGCTTTGACGCTGCGTGCAGGGCTACTAGTTCTTCCAGTTGCCCACGGTGGTGCCGAGGTCGTTGAACCAGGTGTTCAGCTGGGTGCCGAAGAACGTGACGCCCAGGATGATGCCGAAGGCGATGAAGGCCACGAGGAGCGAGTATTCCGTCGCGGTGGCTCCCTTTTCGGAAGTGAGCTTGTCCTTGATGCCGGCGATGAAAGAGACCATTGAGACCATGAGACCAGTCATTTTAGTTTTTCCTTTTCCAGAGTGTGAGTAGTAAACGAATTTCCGGCAAATCCCCGATTGCTTATTTGCTGGAGCTTCGTTGGGACAACATTTGCACGGGCGCAATCGGCACGGCAATGAGGTTCGATACTCGACTTTTTGGCAGGAAAATGTGGGTACCACCTACCCTGAAACGGGGGTGTACTCAGTTTCCAAGTAGCGGAAGTGGCCGACTACTTGGTTTGCATAGTCGTGCGGCTTATTCCCCGCACGTGGCGGGGTAGGCCCTACTTAGGGGAGCAGCAGGATCACGGCCAAGCCCGCCGCCAGCATCGAAGGCCCATAAGGCACTTCCTCTGGCTTGTTTCCGCGGTTTTTGAGGACCAGGAGTACGGAAACGACGCCACCTGCGACGAACCCCAGGGCTCCCCCGTAGAACAAGTGGGACCAGCCTAGGTAGCCCAAGTACAGCCCAAGTGGTGCCGCAAGCTTCACATCCCCCATTCCGAGCCCGTTTCGGCTGGCCAAAGCCAAAATAAGGTAGGAAATGAAGAGAATTAATCCGCCGGCCACCCCCCTCAGCAGGTTTCCGGCCTCGCCGGACACCCCTGCAGCGGCTCCGAGCAGCACCAGGCCAGCCCCCAGCAGGGGCAAAACCATCCGGTTTGGCAGCAGATGGTGAATTAGGTCGATCCGCGCCAGCTGGACGCCGGCGACAGCCAGCAATACGTAGGCGGGGAGCTCAGGCGACAATCCGAAACGCCAGGCCAGTAGGCCGGACAACACACAAGTGACCGCCGCCGTCGTAATTCCTGTGCGTACTGTAGGGCTGCCGGCAAGGCGGGGGAGTGCGCGCTTGATGAAGATGTCGGCAAATAGGCCAAGGCAAGCGCCCGCGAGACCCACTCCGACTATGAAGAGAACGTCAGCAACGGACCCGAGCGGCTGAGCCGACAGTAGTGAGACGGTGCCGGCAGCGGCGGGATCTGACACGGTTCCTCCAGGGATGCGACGGGCCGGCATGGGGCAGCATGCGAAACAGCGAGCACACAGGATGCATCCGGACACCCCATTTTGACCCAAGACCCCGCGGCAGGCTATTCTTGGTAGTCGTTGTGCGTGTCCTACTCGATGGTGCGTGCCCGCTTGAGAATCCGGTTGCAGGATAGCTACTCAACGTGCACATTCGAGACCTCAGGATGACTGGTTACATAGAGCCCTCACCTCTGTTCCGGTAGCGCATAGATAGTAGGTGCACCTTGGGTGACGCCTAAAACAAGAACGCCAGAACAAGAACGAGGCAAACACCGTGCGTACGTACACCCCGAAGCCCGGCGATATCAACCGCCAGTGGCACGTCATTGACGCCACCGACGTTGTCCTTGGTCGTCTCGCCAGCCAGACCGCAATCCTGCTGCGCGGCAAGCACAAGGCCACCTTTGCGTCCCACATGGACATGGGCGACTTCGTCATCATCATCAACGCCGAAAAGGTTGCCCTTACCGGCGCCAAGCTGGAGCAGAAGCGCGCATACCGCCACTCCGGTTACCCGGGCGGCCTGACCTCCGTCAACTACGCGGAGCTGCTGGAATCCAACCCGGTCCGCGCCGTGGAGAAGGCCATCAAGGGCATGCTCCCGAAGAACTCCCTCGCTGCACAGCAGCTGGGCAAGCTGAAGGTGTACCGCGGTGCCGAGCACCCCCACGCCGCCCAGCAGCCCAAGACTTTCGAAATCACCCAGGTCGCCCAGTAGTCCTGGCCACCAACCAACTTTTAATCAAGGAGAATCGTGGCTCAGAACGAAGAACTGACCACCGAGGCCGTCGAGGCTGAGGAAAACCTGACCAGCTACACCTCGGAGAGCGGTGCTGCAGAAGCAGCTGCGCCGAAGAAGGAACGCCCGGCGCTGACCGTTGCCGGCGCTGCAGTTGGCCGTCGCAAGGAAGCCGTTGCACGCGTTCGCGTTGTGCCGGGCTCCGGCAAGTGGACCATCAACGGCCGCGAGCTGGCGAACTACTTCCCGAACAAGCTGCACCAGCAGGACGTCAACGAGCCCTTCAAGATCCTCGATCTTGACGGCGCCTACGACGTCATTGCCCGCATCCACGGTGGCGGCATCTCCGGCCAGGCCGGTGCCCTGCGCCTCGGCATCGCCCGTTCCCTGAACGAGATCGACACCGAAAACAACCGCGCCACCCTGAAGAAGGCCGGTTACCTGCGCCGCGACGCTCGCGTCATCGAGCGCAAGAAGGCCGGTCTCAAGAAGGCCCGTAAGGCTCAGCAGTACTCCAAGCGCTAAAAATGCGCCTACCCAACCGTTGGCCGCTGGCGCGACCGACGGTTGGGACCCTCGGCGCTTTTAGCGCTCGGATCCACAAGCGCTAATACCGCTTCCAAGCGCTTCTGGCGCTTGCACGAAAGCCCGTTCCGCCACTCGGCGGGGCGGGCTTTCGCCGCTTAAGCCGGACCTGCCCTGGCCATCGACTAAACTTGACCCGATGTCTAGATTATTTGGAACAGATGGAGTCCGGGGCCTGGCGAACGGTTTGCTGACCGCCGAGCTCGCTTTGCAGCTGGCGCAGGCCGCAGCCGTCGTGCTTGGCCACGACCGCAACACGAGCGGGGAGCGGCCGCGCGCCGTGGTGGCACGGGACCCGCGGGCCAGCGGTGAGTTCCTCGCCGCCGCCGTGGAAGCGGGCCTCTCGAGTTCCGGAATCGACGTCTACGACGCCGGCGTGCTTCCCACCCCGGCCGCCGCCTACCTCGTGGCGGACCTCGACGCCGACTTCGGCGTCATGATCTCCGCGTCCCACAATCCTGCGCCGGACAACGGCATTAAGTTCTTCGCCCGCGGCGGCCAGAAGCTGCCCGACGACGTCGAGGACGCCATCGAAGAGCAGCTCGGCAAGGAACCCTTCCGGCCCGTCGGCGGCGAAGTCGGACGGATCCAGCGCTTCTCCGACGCCGAGGACCGCTACATCGTGCACCTGCTCGGCACGCTTCCGCACCGTCTGGACGGCCTGAAGGTGGTCCTCGACTGCGCCCACGGTGCAGCCAGCGGCTGTTCCCCGCAGGTGTTCAAGGACGCTGGCGCCGACGTGATCCTCATAGGCGCCGAACCGGACGGACTCAACATCAACGACGGGGTGGGCTCCACCCACCTCGGCCCGCTCCAGCGGGCCGTCCTGGACCACGGGGCAGACCTTGGCATTGCCCACGACGGCGACGCCGACCGCTGCCTCGCCGTGGACCACGAAGGCACCGAAGTGGATGGCGACCAGATCATGGCGATCCTGGCCGTGGCCCTCAAGGCCTCCGGAAAGCTGAAGGACGATGTCCTGGTGGCCACCGTGATGAGCAACCTCGGCCTGAAGATCGCCCTGCGCGAGGCCGGTATCAGCCTGCGTGAAACCGGCGTGGGGGACCGCTATGTCCTCGAGGAAATGCGCAACGGCGGCTTCAGCCTGGGCGGCGAGCAGTCCGGGCACGTGATTTTTGCCGACCACGCCACCACCGGCGACGGCGTGCTGACGGGCCTGCAAATCGCAGCCCAGGTGGCCTTCACCGGGCGCCCGCTGAAGGAGCTGGCCACCGTGATGACCAAGCTGCCCCAGGTCCTCATCAACGTCCGGGGCGTGGACCGCACCCGCGTGAAGGGCGACGAAGCAGTGGCTGCTGCCGTGGCCGTCGCCGAAGCCGAACTTGGCGACACCGGACGCGTGCTGTTGCGCCCCTCCGGCACCGAGCCCGTGGTGCGCGTGATGGTCGAGGCCGGAGACCACCAGACAGCCCAGGACGTCGCGGAACGCCTGGCCCAGGTGGTCCGGACCGAGCTGGCCCTGGAACTCGTCGCCGACTAGGCCGTCGGGAGCGGTTCCGGCCGCCAGGTGTGGTCGTCGTCGGAGCCGCTTCGCGCGGCACCGTTACGGACGCTCAAAACCGGGCTACCTATCTGGGGTTCCCAATGGGGAAAACACCCTTAGGATCAATTGGGTGACGTGTGTCAACTCTTACGGTACCTACAGGTTCATGGGGGCGCTCAATGGTTGATCACCCGGGCATCACCATCGACGACGTCAAGATCCGCAGGGTGAACACCGACGCACTGCTCACCCAGGGATTCCTCTGCAAGCCTGACGGCGGATCGAGCCAGCCAACAGCTGATGACATCGACGGCGCTATCGCCGGCGTCAGAATGCCGGAGCATCCCGATCAACGGTTCCATGCGGTTGAAGTGAGCAAGGGAACGGCAATCTATGTCTACCCGGTCATGGCGCCCAAGCACGCCGTGGAGATTGCGGACATGATCGCCGACGCGATTGCGCCCCTAGGCTTCACCGGCACCATCACGGCTTGTGCCGACCGCCCCGGCCCCAGACCACGCACGGATCGGTACGCCTACTGTGCCGCGATCTGCTCCGTCGACGCAGCCCTTGACAATAATGAGACCCCCCTCGCCTTCCGGTCTGTGAAGAAGAACCTGGACCGATGGGCCGTGGACAGTCCGGTATTCAAGGAGATCGTGGAGCGGATCGCCGGCTGGGCCGCGGCCAACGCGACCGCTCCGATCCTCGCCGGGCTCCACTTCACGATGACCCAGTGCGAGCCCCACCAGGTCGCCGGTCTGCTGACCCGCTGCTGCGAAGACATCGGAAGGGCGTATCTGCTGTTCCCCACTGCCAACGGGGACTGGTACGTCCGGTTCACCGGCGAGGGATGGATCCTCGCCGGCACCGAGATCAAGAAGGGCAAGGACGACGCCGGGGAGGCACTCACGCGGCTCCTAGCGGACCTGGCCCCGCTATATGACTACGCCCAGATGTCCAGGGTCATCTTTGGATTAGTGACGCCCAGGAGTGTGATGATCCAAATGGCAGCCCGCGGTCAGAAGGTGCCGGATACATATATCCGTCGTTCCCACACGATCCTGGTCCCCGGCCCCGGAGACATCGAACTCAGCGCTGACCACGGATTCGTGAGGAATTCTATTCCCGGGATATTCGCCGTGCAGGTCCTCGGACCCGCCCATCCGGACCTCCAGCCGGCCGACCGCTGGCGCGTCACACCACTCAACGCAGGCCGAAGAATGGCCACCGTCGACAACCTCGGCGACTGGTGGGCGGCCCCACATCAAACCCCTCCGGAAGATCTGCAGCTTCGACGCGAAGCCAACAAGGCTCTCCTATCCAAGTGGGCCTGATCTGATACGTCTGTGTCCTGCCCTTCAGGCTGTCGCATCCAGAGCTTTCACCCTCATGGGTACCCCTACAAGTATCCCGGGGCGGCTTCCAGACCGAAATACTCCTCCAAGGTGGCAATTCCACGGGTGGACATGTCCGTTGCCGCCGCGACGCCGATGTACCGCAGGTGCCAGGGCTCGTAGTAGTAGCCCGTGATTTCGTGGAACATCCACGGGTAGCGGACCACGAAGCCGAAGCGGTGGGCGTTGGCCTTGGCCCAGACCGCCGCCTGCTGCTCGGCAAAACAGGGCTGGAAGCTGCATGCCCCGCCGCCGTCGCCGATGTCGAAGGACCAGCCGGTCTGGTGTTCGGAGTAGCCCGGCCGCGCCGAAGCGGTGTCGGCTTCGGCCCGGCCCCGGGTGCGCACGTAGCTGCCGTATGTTGCCGTTTGCGTCCTGAACGAACGGTACCCGCTGGCCAGGGTGATAATGACGCCGTCGGCAGCCGCGGCAGCGAACATCTTCTCCGCCGCTGCCGCCGTCGTGCTATTCAGCAGTGCCGCCTCGCCGGAGGTGGCCAAGCGGACGGACGGCCGGATGAGGTCCGGCGGCACAAAGGTGGCGGGGAAGAGCGGCCGGTGCTTGTTGACGATTACCCACGGGCTGACGGGGTCCGTCAGTGAATGCTGCGGCCCCCGCGCTGAGGCCGACGGCGGTGCCTTCGACGGAGCTGCCTTCGACGGCGCTGCCGCCGGCGTCGGAGGCGTGGCCGCCGCCGTCGTGCTTTCCGGAAGGGTTGCCGCCGACGGCGGGTTTGGCGGTGGAGAGCTCGACGTCGCAGCTGTCGGCGAACCGGTGCGGACACCCGGGCTCAGCCCCGGCGACGGTGCCGGTATGCCGGCCGGTGCTGAAGCGGGCGCGGACGCCGGGGCCGGAGTGCAGGCGCTCAGGGCCGTGAGGCCGGTGCCTGCCATCAGGAGGCGGTTGAACGCGCGGCGGCTTGGCGAATCCGGTCCGGCTGACTGCCGTCCGATCGATTCGCCCCCACCGTCGTAGCACATGTGTGCTAGACCTTCCTCAGCAGCATCCGCCGGATGGAGTGGTCGGCATCCTTGGTCAGAACCAGTTGCGCCCGGCCCCGGGTCGGGAGGACATTTTCCTCGAGGTTCGGCTCGTTGATGCGCTTCCAGATCTCGCGCGCGGTCTGTTCGGCCTCGGCATCGGAGAGGGTGGCGTAGCGATGGAAGTAGGATTCCGGCTGCGCGAAGGCGGTGCTCCGCAGCTTGCGGAAGCGGTCCACGTACCACTCCTCGATATACGAGGTCTTGGCGTCGACGTAGATGGAGAAGTCGAAGAAATCGCTCAGAGCGAGGCCCTGCCGGCCGTCCTGCCGTGCCCGGGCCGGGGCCAGGACGTTCAGTCCCTCGACAATCAGGACGTCCGGCCGGCGGACCACCACTTCCTTGCCCGGGACAATGTCATAGGTCACGTGGGAGTACCACGGCGCCCGGACTTCCTCGGCGCCGCCCTTGATTTCGCTCACGAAACGCAGCAGGGCTCGGCGGTCGTACGACTCCGGGAAACCCTTGCGCTCCAGCAGCTGCCGGCGCTTGAGCTCAGCCAGGGGATAGAGGAACCCGTCCGTCGTGATGAGCTCCACGTTGGGGGTGCCCGGCCAGCGCCGGAGCATTTCCCGCAGCACGCGGGCGATGGTGGACTTGCCGACGGCCACCGAACCGGCAACACCGATCACGAACGGCGTGCGCTGGGTGGTCTCGCCAAGGAACGTTGTGGTGGCGGCGTGCAGTTGGCCGGCGGCCTCCACATACAGGTGCAGGAGCCTGGACAGCGGCAGGTAGACCTCGCGCACTTCCTTGATATCGAGGGGGTCCCCGAGGCCACGAAGGCGGACCACGTCCTCTTCATTAAGGGGCTGCTCCATCTGGGCAGCGAGCCGGGACCAGGTCTGCCGGTCCAGCTCCACGAACGGGGAGACACCTTCCCCGGTCGCTTCATTGCGTTGCAAAGTCACCCTAGAGATTCTGCCCCTCACGACGCCGAGAGCGAAATGGACGGGCCGGTGGGAGCCGGAACAGGCCCGCGCCGGCCCTGCCACGGCGCAGCACCGGCCCCGCGTCGAAGCGTCCGCACGGCCCTGTCCCACGTCCTCCCTCCCGGAAACCCGCTAGGCTTGACCCCATGTGTGGAATCGTTGGATATGTGGGCCACTCAGATGGCCGGGTAAATGCTGGACACAATGCCTTGGACGTTGTCCTTGAAGGATTGCGGCGCCTGGAGTACCGCGGCTACGACTCAGCGGGAATTGCAGTGGTTGCCGACGGCACCATTTCTTCCCGGAAGAAGTCGGGAAAGCTGAGCAACCTGATTGCCGAGCTCGAGACCAGCCCGTTGCCCGAATCGCTGACAGGCATCGGCCACACGCGCTGGGCAACGCACGGCGGCCCGACGGACCAGAACGCCCACCCGCACTTGTCCGACGGCGGCAAGCTGGCACTGATCCACAACGGCATCATCGAGAACTTCGCCGAACTCAAGCAGGAACTCCTCCGCAAGGGCGTCATCTTCCAGTCCGAGACCGACACCGAGGTGGCCGCCGCGCTGCTGGGCGACATCTACCGGAACCAGATCGGCGGTGACGCGGCCAAGGGCGGCCTCACCCGGGCCATGCAGCTCGCCTGCCAGCGGCTCGAAGGCGCCTTCACCCTCCTGGCCGTCCACGCCGACCAGCCGGACGTAGTGGTCGCAGCGCGCCGCAACTCTCCGCTCGTGGTGGGCCTGGGCGACGGCGAGAACTTCCTCGGCTCCGACGTCTCCGGCTTCATCGACTACACCCGGCGCGCCGTGGAACTCGGCCAGGACCAGATCGTCACGATCACCGCCGACTCCGTGGAGATCACGGACTTCTACGGCGCCCCCGCCGAAGGCAAGGAATACCACGTCAACTGGGACCCGGCCTCCGCAGAAAAGGGCGGCTTCCCGTCCTTCATGGAAAAGGAAATCCACGACCAGCCGGACGCCGTGCTGCAGACCCTGCTGGGCCGCTCCGACATCCACGGCCGGCTGACGCTCGACGAGCTCCGGGTTGACCCGGAACTGCTCAAGAACGTCAACAAGATCATCGTCCTGGCCTGCGGCACTTCCGCCTACGCCGGGCAGGTCGCGAAGTACGCGATCGAGCACTGGTGCCGGATCCCCACCGAGGTCGAACTCTCGCACGAATTCCGTTACCGGGATCCGATCGTGGACGAGAACACCCTGATTGTCTCCATCTCCCAGTCGGGCGAGACCATGGACACGCTCATGGCCGTCCGCTACGCCAAGGAACAGGGCGCCAAGACGGTCTCCATCTGCAACACCAACGGATCCACCATCCCGCGGGAATCCGACGCGGTGCTCTACACACACGCCGGACCGGAGATTGCCGTGGCCTCGACCAAGGCGTTCCTCGCCCAGATCACCGCCGCCTACCTGCTGGGCCTTTATTTGGCACAGCTGCGCGGTAACAAGTTCCAGGGCGAGATCAAGGACATCCTGGCCGACCTCGGCAAGATTCCGGCCAAGATCCAGCACATCCTGGACAACGAGGCCGAGATCAAGGAACTCGGCGAGTCCATGGCCGATGCCAAGTCCGTGCTGTTCCTGGGCCGCCATGTCGGCTTCCCGGTAGCGATGGAAGGTGCCCTGAAGCTCAAGGAGCTCGCCTACATCCACGCCGAGGGCTTTGCCGCCGGCGAGCTCAAGCACGGCCCGATCGCCCTGATCGAGGAAGGCCAGCCCGTCTTCGTGGTGGTCCCGTCCCCGCGCGGCCGCGACTCGCTGCACTCCAAGGTGGTCTCGAACATCCAGGAAGTCCGCGCCCGCGGTGCCCGGACCATCGTGATCGCGGAAGAAGGAGACGAGGCCGTCAAGGCGTATGCCGAGCACGTCTTCTACATCCCGGAGACCCCCACGCTTCTGGCACCGCTTCTCGCAACGGTTCCGCTGCAGATTTTCGCCCTCGCACTCGCCTCAGCCAAGGGATACGACGTGGACCAGCCGCGCAACCTGGCCAAGAGCGTGACCGTAGAATAACGCCATGATCGTTGGCATTGGCGTAGACGTCGTAGACATTGAGCGGTTCGGGCGGCAGCTCGAGCGCACCCCCGGGCTGCGCGACAGGCTGTTCGTCCCGGCCGAGCGGGAACTGAACACGCGGTCCCTCGCGGCACGGTTCGCCGCCAAAGAAGCCGTGGCCAAAGTGCTGGGGGCACCGGCCGGCATGAATTGGCAGGACTGCTGGATCGGGCTGGACCAGAACGGCCCCACGGTCCAGGTCAAAGGCACCGTGCTGGCCGTGGCGGAGTCGAAAGGCGTCAAGCGCTGGCACCTGTCGATGAGCCACGACGGCGGGATCGCCACCGCGACCGTAATCGCGGAAGGCTGAGCCGGCCGCCCGGGCAGCACCAGCCTGAGCGCCAGGCATTCCCCAGCGACCGCACCGCGAACGGACTGAAACCATGATCAGCGCCTACACCGGAACACAGGTACGAGAAGCCGAGAAACCATTTCTCGACGACGCCCTGGGCCCCGGTGCGGGCGCTGTTCTCATGCAGCGGGCCGCCTACGGGGTCGCCAACGCCGTCATCAGCGCATTGCGCGGCCGCGGTCAGCGGCTGTATGGCTCCAGGGTGGCCGTGCTGGCGGGCAAGGGCAATAACGGCGGCGACGGGCTCTTCGCCGCCGCCCTGCTGGCCGGCCGCGGCATGCGGACGACGGCGGTGCTCACCGCCGGCGACGCCCACGACGCGGGGCTGGCCGCCTTCCGGAAGGCCGGCGGATACGCCGTGACCCTCACCGGGGATAACGTGGCCGAACTCGCCGCGGTCGCCGGCGGCGCCGACGTCGTGATCGACGCAATCCTCGGGACCGGCGCCCAGGGCGGGCTGCGCGGCGCGGCCGCCGGGCTGATCGAGACCCTGGGCCACTTCCGGCCGGACCTCGTAGTGGCCTGCGACATCCCCAGCGGCGTCGACGCAGACACCGGAGAGGCGCACGCGCCGGTCCTGGCCGCCGATCTGACGGTCACATTCGGTGCCGCCAAGGCCGGCCTGCTCGCGGACCCCGGTGCCGACTTCGCCGGCCGCGTGCAGGTGATTCCGATCGGAATCGAAGGAGCGCTGCCATGGCCGGCCCTGCGACGGCTTGAGGCCCGAGACCTTTCCGCTCTCCTCCCGCGCCCGGAGCGGCGGGCCCACAAGTACTCCAGGGGAGTGCTGGGAGTGGTCGCAGGCTCAAGCGCCTACCCCGGCGCCGCCGTGCTCGCCTGCAAGGGCGCCCTGGCTGCCGGCGTCGGCATGGTGCGCTACCTTGGGCCGCCGGACGTCGCCGACCTCGTCCGGCAATCCTGCCCCGAGGTCGTGTGCAGCGTCGGCGCCGTGGCCGACACCCACGTTCAGGCCTGGCTCGTTGGCTCCGGACTGGATGACTCCGATGAACAGCAGCTCCAGCGCGCCCGCGACGCCGCAGACTCGGGCCTGCCGACGATCGCCGACGCCGGCGCGTTGCCCGCCCTGCCTGAAGTGCTGGCCCCGCAAGTGATCCTCACACCCCACGCCGGCGAACTGTCCGCATTGCTTGAGCGCCTCGGGGTTTCCTTGGACCGTTCCGCGGTAGAAGCATCCACGCTCAGCGCGGTGCGGCGGGCTGCGGGGCTGACCGAAGCCACGGTGCTGCTCAAAGGCGCCACGACCCTTGTTGCCTCCCCATTCCAGGACTTCTTCAGCCAGGCGGAAGCCACCCCGTGGATGGCCACGGCCGGCAGCGGGGACGTCCTGGCGGGAATTATCGGCGGGCTGCTTGCCCAGGTGGGTGCCGACGTCGGGCGCTTCGGTGACCATGGCATCGATCCTGACGCCAGATGGGCCGCGGTCGCGGCGATGGCGGCCAGCATCCACGGCCGCGCCGGCGTCCGGGCCTCCGGCGGGGGACCGGTAACGGCCAGCGGCATTGCCGATGCGGCGCGGGAGGTGATGCGGGAGCTGTAACAATCGGGCGCGTTCAGTGCGCCCGGACAAATACTAATCCTACTTACAAGTAGTCTGTCTAGAGAATATTCGTCACGCACGAGGAGTACACATGGAAGTCTGGCCCGGAACGGCTTACCCGCTGGGAGCCACTTTTGACGGCACTGGCACCAACTTTGCCCTTTTCAGCGAGCGCGCCGAGCGCGTGGAACTGTGCCTCCTGGCTGACGACCTGAGCGAAACCCGGATCGAACTGACCGAAGTGGACGGCTACGTGTGGCACTGCTACCTGCCGCAAGTCCAGCCCGGACAGAAGTACGGCTACCGGGTGTACGGAGAATACGATCCTGACAAAGGCAACCGGTTCAACCCCAGCAAGCTGCTGATGGACCCGTACGCCAAGGCCATCCAGGGCCAGATCGACTGGGACCCGGCGCTCTTTTCCTATAACTTCGGTGACCCCATGTCCCGCAATGACACCGATTCGGCTCCGCACACCATGCACGGTGTCGTCATCAACCCGTTCTTTGACTGGGACGGAGACCGCCAGCTGCGCATCCCGTACCACGAATCGGTCATCTACGAAGCCCACGTCAAGGGCCTGACCGAGCTGCATCCGGAGGTCCCGGAGGAGCAGCGCGGCACCTATGCCGGCGTGTCCCATCCCGCCGTGATCGAGCACCTCAAGAAGCTCGGGATCACTGCGGTCGAGCTCATGCCCGTGCACCAGTTCGTCAATGACGGCACCCTCGTGGAGAAGGGCCTCACCAACTACTGGGGCTACAACACCATTGGTTTCTTCGCCCCGCAGAACACCTACAGCTCCTCCGGCGACGTCGGACATCAGGTCCAGGAGTTCAAGGCGATGGTCCGGGACCTGCACAAGGCCGGCATCGAGGTGATCCTGGATGTGGTCTACAACCACACGGCAGAAGGCAACCACCTCGGCCCCACGCTGTCCTTCAAGGGCATCGACAACGCCGCCTACTACCGGCTGGTGGACGGCGACCTGAAGCACTACATGGACTACACCGGCACCGGAAACTCGCTCAACGTCCGGCACCCGCACTCCCTGCAGCTGCTCATGGACTCCCTGCGCTACTGGGTCACGGAAATGCACGTGGACGGGTTCCGCTTCGACCTCGCGTCCACCCTGGCCCGCGAGTTCTACGACGTCGACAAGCTCTCCACCTTCTTCGAACTGATCCAGCAGGATCCGATCGTTTCCCAGGTCAAACTGATCGCCGAACCGTGGGACGTGGGGCCCGGTGGCTACCAGGTGGGCAACTTCCCGCCGCAGTGGACCGAATGGAACGGCAAATATCGCGACACCGTCCGTGACTTCTGGCGCGGGGAACCGGCCACGCTCGGCGAGTTCGCCTCGCGGCTGACCGGTTCGGCCGACCTCTACGAGAGCTCTGCCCGGCGCCCGGTGGCTTCCATCAACTTCGTCACCGCCCACGACGGGTTCACCATGCGTGACCTCGTGTCCTACAACGAGAAGCGCAACGACGCCAACGGTGAAGGCAACAACGACGGCGAATCGCACAACCGCTCCTGGAACTGCGGCGCGGAAGGCGAGACCGAGGACGACGCCGTACTGACCTTGCGCGCCCGCCAGCAGCGGAACTTCATTGCGACCCTCCTGCTGTCGCAGGGCGTTCCGATGATCCTGCACGGCGACGAGCTGGGCCGCACCCAGCAGGGCAACAACAACACCTACTGCCAGGACTCGGAACTGAGCTGGGTGCACTGGGATGACATGGACCAGCCGCTAGTGGAGTTCACCGCCGTGGTCAACAAGATCCGCCGCGACCACCCGATCTTCCGGCGCAGCCGCTTCTTCGACGGCCGCCCCGTCCGCCGCGGCGAGGGCGAGAAGCTGCCGGATATTGTCTGGCTCAACACCGACGGCAAGGAAATGCTGCCGGAGGACTGGGACAGCGGCTTCGGCCGGACCATCGGTGTGTTCTACAACGGCCACGGCATCCAGGAGCAGGACTCCCGCGGACGCCGGATCACCGATGACAGTTTCCTTCTGGCGTTCAACGCCCATGACGACCACGTCGACTTCCTGCTCCCGGCCGAGGAGTACTCGCCGTTCTGGGACGTCGTGGTGGACACCGCCGACCAGGCAGACACGGACCAGCCGCTCAAGGCCGGGTCCGCCCTGAAGCTGGCGGCGAAGTCCCTCGTGGTCCTGCGCGCCTACTCGGGCCCGGAAGTTGAGGTGGACTACTCCGCCGCGGCATCCCTGGCCGCCCGGGCCGAGGCCCCCGCGGAAGCGGCTCCGGCTGCACCCGCTGCTGCCCAGGTTCCGGCTCCGGAGGTTCCGGCGGCGCCTGCTGCTCCCGAGGCTCCGGCCGAGGAGGTCGTGGTCGCGCCCGAGCCTGAGGCCTCGCAGGCTGATCCGACGCCTGAGCCGGACCCGGCGCCCGAGCAGGATCCCGCTCCGGCCGATCCCGCACCGGCCAAGGCGGCTCCGGCCAAACGCGGCTCGTCCAAGGCGGCCGCGAACCCCAAGGCGGCCCCCGCCAAGAAGCCGCGGTCCAGGAAGGGCCCTGCCTCATGAGGACGCCCGTCTCGACGTACCGGCTCCAGATCCGTCCCGGCTTTACCCTGCAGGACGCCGCGCTGACCGTTCCATACCTGAAGTCCCTGGGCGTGGACTGGATTTATCTTTCGCCGATCCTGACGGCCGAAAAAGGTTCGGACCACGGCTACGACGTCACGGATCCTTCCGCCATCGATCCGGATCGGGGCGGCGCGGCCGGCCTGCTGGCGGCCTCCGCAGCGGCCCGGGAAGCCGGCATGGGCGTGCTCGTGGACATCGTGCCCAACCATGTCGGCGTCGCGACCCCGGCCCAAAACCCGTGGTGGTGGTCCCTCCTGAAGGAAGGGCAGCAGTCCCGCTACGCCCAGGCGTTCGACGTCGACTGGGACTTTGGCGGCGGCCGGGTCCGGATCCCCGTGCTTGGGGAGGACTCGGACGTGGACGCGCTGGAGATCCGTGACGGTGAACTGCGCTACTACGACCACCGCTTCCCGCTCGCCGAGGGCACGTTTACCGCAGGTGACTCCACTGCCGATGACCCCCGGGAGGTCCACGACCGGCAGCACTACGAGCTGATCGGCTGGCGCCGGGCGGACAAGGACTTGAACTACCGCAGGTTCTTTGCCGTCAACAGTCTGGCCGGGATCCGGGTGGAGCTCCCCGAGGTCTTCGATGAAGCCCACGCTGAAGTTGTGCGCTGGGTCCGGGAGGGACTCGTTGACGGGCTGCGGATCGACCACCCGGACGGCCTCGCCGACCCGGAAGGCTACCTGCACCGGCTGCGCAAGGCCACTGACGGCAGCTACCTCCTGATCGAGAAGATCCTGGAACCGGGCGAGGTGCTGCCGGCCGGCTTCGAGTGCGAGGGCACCACCGGTTACGACGCCCTCGCGGACGTGGACCGGGTGTTCGTCGACCCCGCCGGCCAGGGGGTGCTCGACGCGCTCGACGCCGAACTGCGCAGCGGGCAGGCTGCCGACTACGACGACATGATCCGCGGCACCAAGCGCAGGATCACCGACGGGATCCTGCACTCGGAAATGCTCCGGCTGGCGCGGCTGGTTCCGGCTGCTGCAGGGCTGGCCCAGGATGCCGCGGCGGATGCTCTGTCCGAGATCATCGCGGCGTTCCCTGTCTACCGCAGCTACCTGCCCGAAGGGGCCGACGTGCTCCGGGACGCCTGCGAGCTGGCTGTCCGGCGCCGCCCGGACCTCGGGGACGCCGTCGGAATCCTCCTTCCGCTGCTGCTGGAGGCCGGCCCTGAACCCGACGCCGAGCTCGGCCTCCGCTTCCAGCAGACCTCCGGCATGGTCATGGCCAAGGGAGTGGAAGACACAGCGTTCTTCCGCTACACCCGGCTGGGAACCCTGACCGAAGTGGGCGCCGACCCCACGGAATTCGCCGTTGCCCCGGAGGAGTTCCACACCCGGATGGCCCGCCGCCAGGCCGAGCTCCCGCTGTCCATGACGACGCTCAGCACCCACGACACCAAGCGCAGCGAGGATACCCGCGCCCGGATCTCGGTCCTGGCGGAACTGGCGCCAGAGTGGCGGGACTCCCTGAAGCGGCTGCAGAAGCTGGCGCCCCTGCCGGACGGGCCCCTGGCCAACCTGCTGTGGCAGGCCGTCGCAGGGGTATGGCCCGCGGACCGCGACCGTTTGCAGTCCTACGCGCAAAAAGCCGCCCGCGAAGCCGGGAACTCGACCAACTGGATCGATCCGGACGAGGCGTTCGAAGCGAAGCTGGCCGCCGCCGTCGACGCCGCGTTCGACACCCCGGAGGTGACGGCTGAGCTGGAGTCCCTCGTGGCGCTGCTGGCGCCGTACGGTGCCGTCAATTCGCTGGGCGCCAAACTCGTCCAGCTCACCATGCCCGGGGTGCCGGACGTCTACCAGGGCACCGAGTTTTGGGACCGGTCGCTGACGGATCCGGACAACCGGCGGCCGTTCGATTTCGGTGAGCGCCGGCGTGCCCTCGCCGCCCTCGACGCCGGTGACCGGCCGGCGTCGTTCCTGGACGACGCGGCGAAACTCCTCGTCACCTCCCGGGCCCTGCGCCTGCGGCGGGACCGGCCGGAGCTGTTCACCGGGTACGTGCCGGTCACGGCCACCGGCGCCGCAGCAGCGCACCTGCTCGCCTTTGACCGCGGAACCGCCTCAACCCCGGGTGCCCTCACGCTTGCCACCCGGCTGCCCCGCGGACTTGAGCAGCGAGGCGGATGGCAGGACACGTCCGTCCGGTTCGCCGCCGCCATGACCGACGAACTGACCGGCAGGACCTTCGGCCCGGGCCCCGTAGCGGTGGGGGAGATCCTGCGGGACTACCCTGTAGCTCTGCTGGTGCCGGCGTCCTGACGTATTCCTGCGACGGTATTCCTGAAAACGATCTTCCCGAAAAGCTGATTCCCCGGACAGCGGAACGGAGCATGACGATGACCTTGCCTGCACACGGAAGCGCGCGCTTCGACCTCTGGGCGCCGGAAGCGGGCACGGTGACGCTGCTTGCCGATGGTCGGGAGTACCCCATGACCCGGCGGCCCGGCGGCGGCACTGACAGCGGCGGCGGCACTGCCGGTGACGGGTGGTGGACCGTCCCCGGGGCGCCCGCCTCCGGGGACGTGGACTACGGGTACCTACTGGACGGGGACTCCATTCCGCTGCCGGACCCGCGCTCCCGCCGCCAGCCGGCGGGCGTGCACGCACTGTCGCGAACGTTTGACGCCGGCCATCACCAATGGGCGGACGGCCAGTGGGCGGGACGGGAGCTCAAGGGCTCCGTCATCTACGAACTCCACGTGGGCACCTTCACCCCGGAAGGAACGCTGGACGCCGCGGCAGGAAGGCTGCAGTACCTGGCGGAGCTGGGCATCGACTTCGTGGAACTCCTGCCGGTCAACGGGTTCAACGGCACCCACAACTGGGGCTATGACGGCGTCCAGTGGTACGCCGTGCACGAAGGCTACGGCGGACCCGCGGCGTACCAGCGCTTCGTGGACGCCGCCCACGCCGCCGGCCTTGGCGTTATCCAGGACGTGGTCTACAACCACCTCGGACCCAGCGGAAACTACCTCCCGCGGTTCGGGCCCTACCTGAAGTCGGGGGAGGGCAACACGTGGGGCGACTCCGTCAACCTGGACGGCCCGGAGTCCGACGAGGTGCGCCGCTACATCCTGGACAACGCCGCCATGTGGCTGCGCGACTACCATGTGGACGGCCTGCGGCTGGACGCCGTGCACGCCTTCAAGGACGAGCGCGCCGTGCACCTCCTGGAGGACTTCGGCGCCCTCGCGGACGCCGTCTCGGCGGAGACGGGCCGCCCGGCCACCATGATCGCGGAATCGGACCTGAACAACCCGCGCCTGCTCTATCCGCGGGACGTCAACGGCTACGGGCTGGCCGGGCAGTGGAGCGACGACTTCCACCACGCCGTCCACGTCAACGTCAGCGGCGAAACCATTGGCTACTACGAGGACTTCGACTCGCTGGGCGCGCTCGCCAAGGTCCTGGAACGCGGGTTCTTCCACGACGGCAGTTTCTCCAGCTTCCGCGGCCGGCACCACGGACGGCCCATCAACCCGGCCCTGGTCCACCCCGCTGCGCTGGTGGTGTGCAGCCAGAACCACGACCAGATCGGGAACCGGGCCACCGGGGACCGGCTGTCCCAGACCCTGGGCTACGGGCAGCTCGCGCTCGCCGCCGTCGCCACCTTGACGTCGCCTTTCACGCCCATGCTCTTCATGGGCGAGGAATACGGGGCCAGCACCCCGTGGCAGTTCTTCACCTCCCACCCGGAACCGGAACTGGGCAAGGCGACGGCCGAAGGCCGGATCAGGGAGTTCGAGCGCATGGGGTGGGACCCCGCCGTCGTGCCCGATCCGCAGGATCCGGAAACCTTCACCCGGTCCAAGCTCAACTGGGCCGAGGCCTCCGAGGGGGACCATGCCCGGCTCCTGGAGCTGTACCGGGCGCTGATCGCGCTGCGCCGCACGACGCCGGACCTGACGGAGCCCGGGTTCCAGGACACCGTCACCGAAGTCAGCGAGGAAGAGGGCTGGCTGCTGTTCCGGCGCGGCGGCACCGAGGTGGCGATGAACTTCTCCGGCGAGGCGCGGCGCGTCCCGGTCAGCGGGGGCGCCATCGCCTTGGCCACCGACGACGGCGTGCGGCTGGATCCGGGTACCGACCCCACTACGGGCGGGGAGCCGGCCGCCGGACGCCTCCACCTCCCCGGCCACAGCGCCGCGATCCTTACAAACTAGGGCAGGATATGACGTATGACTTATTTGGCAGCTGATACCCGCTACGACTCCATGCCTTACCGCCGCGTGGGGCGCAGCGGCCTGAAACTTCCGGCCATCTCCCTGGGCTTGTGGCACAACTTCGGCGATGACAAGCCGTTCGAGATCCAGCGCGCCATCCTGCGCCGCGCCTTCGATCTCGGCGTCACCCACTTCGACCTCGCCAACAACTACGGGCCGCCCTATGGCAGCGCCGAGACCAACTTCGGCCGGCACTTCAAGGACGATTTCGCCCCGTACCGGGACGAACTGATCATCTCGAGCAAGGCCGGCTACGACATGTGGCCCGGCCCCTACGGCAACTTCGGCTCCCGCAAGTACCTGCTGGCCAGCCTGGACCAGTCGCTGGGCCGGATGGGCCTGGACTACGTGGACATTTTCTACAGCCACCGCCCGGACCCGGAGACGCCGATGGAGGAGACCATGGGCGCCCTGGACCAGGCCGTGCGCTCCGGCAGGGCGCTCTACGCCGGCATTTCCTCCTACACCCCGGAACAGACCCTAGAGGCAGCCCGGATCCTGAAGGAGCTCGGCACGCCGCTGCTGATCCACCAGCCCAGCTACTCCATGCTGAACCGCTGGACCGAGAACGGCAGCCCCAACCTCTTCGAGGCGCTGGAGCAGGTGGGCGCCGGATCCATCGCGTTCTCGCCGCTGGCCCAGGGCATGCTCACCGACCGCTACCTCACGGGCATCCCGGCCGACTCCCGTGCCGCCCAGGACAAGTCCCTGGACGAATCCATGATCACCACGGACAAGCTGGACCGCGTGCGCGGCCTCAACAGGATCGCCGAGGGCCGCGGGCAGACACTCGCGCAGATGGCCATCGCCTGGATCCTGCGGGAACAGGGCAACGGATCGTCCGTCACGTCCGCACTCGTTGGCGCGTCCAGCGTCCGGCAGCTCGAGGACACCCTGGCCGCGATCAACAACCTGGAGTTCACGGCCGATGAGCTGGACGCGATCGATGAGTTCGCCGTCGAATCCGACATCAACCTGTGGGCCCAGAAGTAGCACGGCCCGTCACTTAATCAAGCGGACCAGTCAGCTCCGCCGAGGCCGCGGGAACAACCGCGGTCCCGGCGGTGTTGATTAGACTACTAAGGGCGCCTTACGGCGCCGTGTCCGCCTGCCGCCCGCACAACTGATGCAGTACAACAGAGTGCGGCCGCGCCGGTCACCCTTTCCTCAAAGGAGTTCCGTGTCTTCACATCCGATTCGTGTTGCAATCGTCGGCGTAGGTAACTGCGCCACTTCGCTGGTCCAGGGCGTCCAGTACTACAAGGACGCCGACCCCAAGGCCACAGTTCCCGGCCTCATGCACGTGCAGTTCGGCCAGTACCACGTGGGCGACGTGGAGTTCGTCGCCGCATTCGACGTCGACGGCAAGAAGGTCGGCCAGGACCTGTCCGCCGCCATCCTGGCCAGCGAAAACAACACCATCAAGATCGCCGACGTCCCGCCGACCGGTGTCACCGTCCAGCGCGGCCCGACCCTGGACGGCCTCGGCAAGTATTACCTCGAGACCATCGAGCAGTCCCCGGAGGAGCCGGTCGACGTCGTCCAGGCCCTCAAGGACGCCAAAGTTGACGTCATGGTCTGCTACCTCCCGGTCGGCTCCCAGCAGGCCGCCGAATTCTACGCCCAGTGCGCCATCGACGCCGGCGTGGCGTTCGTCAACGCCCTGCCCGTGTTCATTGCAGGCACCAAGGAGTGGGCGGACAAGTTCACTGCCGCCGGCGTGCCGATCGTGGGCGATGACATCAAGAGCCAGATCGGCGCCACCATCACGCACCGCGTCATGGCCAAACTGTTCGAGGACCGCGGCGTCACGCTGGACCGCACGTACCAGCTGAACGTCGGCGGCAACATGGACTTCAAGAACATGCTGGAGCGCGACCGCCTCGAGTCCAAGAAGATCTCCAAGACCCAGGCCGTCACCTCCAATGTCGAGGCTGAGCTCGCCGCCAAGGACGTCCACATCGGCCCGTCGGACTACGTCCAGTGGCTCGATGACCGCAAGTGGGCTTTCGTCCGCCTCGAGGGCCGCAACTTCGGTGACGCCCCGGTGTCCCTGGAATACAAGCTCGAAGTCTGGGACTCGCCCAACTCCGCCGGCGTGATCATCGACGCCATCCGCGCCGCCAAGATCGGCCTGGACCGCGGCATCGGCGGCCCGCTGGTCTCGGCGTCGAGCTACTTCATGAAGTCCCCGCCGGAGCAGTTCAACGATGACCTCGCCCGTGAAAAGGTCGAGGCCTTCATCCGCGGCGACCTGGAGCGCTAACCCCTCCCGCACCTCCCCTTCCCCCGTTGCCCTATCACTTATGGCCCTTAAAACCCCGGTTTAGCAGCCATAAGTGATAGGGCAACAGGCGTTTAACGGGCGGATGAGGGGTGGGTTAGAAGAGGCCGACGGGGTTGCCGGCGTCGTCGACGTCCATCCGCATCGCTGCCGGGACCTTGGGCAGGCCCGGCATGGTCATCACCGCGCCGGTGAGGGCCACGATGAAGCCGGCACCGGTCTTGGGGATGAGGTCCCGGACGTGGACGGTGAAGCCTTTGGGGGCGCCGAGCCGGGTGGCGTCGTCGGTGAAGGAGTACTGCGTCTTGGCCATGCACACGGGCATCCCGGACCAGCCGTTCTTCTCGATCTCGGCCAGCCGTTTGAGCGCCGGCACCGAGAAGTCAACGCCGTCGGCCCCGTAAACCTCCTGCACGATGGTCCGGATCTTGTCCTCGACGGACATGTCCAGCGGGTACAGGTGCCGGAAGGCGTGCGGGGCGTCCAGCGCGGCCGCCACCTTCGCCGCGAGCTCATCCCCGCCGTCGCCGCCTCCGCCACGGCCCCAGACATCGGCCACCGCGGCCTGGACGCCCTCCGCGGCGCACCACTCGATCAGCCAGTCCAGCTCCTCGGCGGTGTCCGTGGCGAATTTGTTGACCGCCACGACCGGCACGATGCCGAACTTCTCCACGTTGCGGATGTGGCGCTGGAGATTGGCGACGCCGGCGGCCAGCGCCTCCACGTTGGGCTCCTTGAGCCGGTCCTTCGCCACGCCGCCGTGCATCTTGAGCGCCCGGACGGTCGCCACGAGGACGACGGCGGACGGGGCGACGTCGGCCATCCGTGCCTTGATGTCCATGTACTTCTCGGCACCGAGGTCCGCGCCGAAACCGGCCTCGGTGACCACGATGTCCGCCAGGCTGCGGGCCGTCTGGGTGGCGATCAGGGAGTTGCAGCCGTGGGCGATGTTGGCGAAGGGTCCGCCGTGCACGAGTGCCGGTGTGCCGGCGATGGTCTGCACGAGGTTGGGCTTGATCGCGTCCTTGAGCAGCATGGTCAGGGCGCCTTGGACACCGAGATCGGCCACGGTGACGGGCTGGCGGTCGTAGGTGTACCCGAAGGTGATCCGGCCCAGCCGCTCGCGCAGATCGTTGAGGTCCGTGGCCAGGCAGAACACCGCCATGATCTCCGAGGCCACCGTGATGTCAAAGCCGTCCTGCCGCGGGATGCCCTGGGCCGGCCCGCCGAGGCCGATCACCACTTCGCGCAGGGAGCGGTCGTTCATGTCCAGGACCCGCTTGAACGTCATCCGCCGCGGGTCGATGTTGAGTTCGTTGCCCTGGAAGATGTGGTTATCCACGAGGGCCATGAGGGCGTTGTTGGCCGAGGTGATGGCGTGGAAGTCACCCGTGAAATGCAGGTTGATCTGGTCCATCGGCAGCACCTGGGAGTAGCCGCCGCCCGTGGCGCCGCCTTTCATGCCAAGGATGGGCCCGAGCGAGGGTTCGCGCAGGGCGATCATCACTTTGTGCCCGGCCCGGGCCAGGGAATCGGCGAGCCCGACGGTGGTGGTGGATTTGCCCTCGCCGGCCGGGGTGGGGGACATCGCCGAGACGAGCACGACTTTTCCAGGGGTACGTGCGGGGGTACGCAACTGAGTTCCAGCGGTTCCAGGGGCAGCGCCCGCTGCGACGTTTAGCTTCGAAGGGTCGATCTTGGCCTTATAGGGTCCATAGAGCTCCAGGGCCTCGGGGTTGATTCCGGCAGCCGCCGCGATCTCCCCGATGGGCTTCATGACGGCCCGCTGGGCAATTTCCAGATCGCTGGGCACGTTGTTCCCGGCAGTGGTGGTCTCAGACATCGTTGTCCTTCGGCTCGTGGCGTCGGCGGGTGTCCCGGCCCGGTGTTGCCGGCCCGGGTTCGGCGGAGGGGTCCGGTTCAGGGTGTGTGGCCCACCGGGATGGTCAGGGTACCAAAATACTGGCTCACTGCGGTGTGGTAGCTCTCCAGCGTAATCGCGGCGGTGCGCTGCCAGCCGAAATCCTGCGCATGGATCGCGGCGGCGCGCCCCATGTCGGTGCGCGTCTGCGGGTCGTCATAGAGAGCTTCAAGGGCATCCGCCCAGTCGCTGGCTTTGTGGCCCTCGACCAGCATCCCCGTGCGCCCGTCCTGCACGGCGCGGGACAGGCCGCCCACTTTCGTGGCAAGCACCGGTGTCCCGCAGGCCTGCGCCTCCAGCGCCACCAGGCCGAAGGATTCGCTGTAGGAAGGCATCACCACGACGTCGGCAGACCGGTACCAGCCGGCCAGCTCCGGTGCGTTGACCGGCGGGTGGTGGGTGGCGACGTCGTCCATTCCGGCGGCGCTGATCAGCGCTTTGAGATTGAAGTCCTTCGCGCCGCTGACGGCCCCCAGGATGGTCAGCTGCAGGTCGATGTCGGGGCGCCGGGACCGCAGGAGGGCGGCCGCCTTGATCAGGACCTGCGGCCCTTTGAGCCGCTGGATTCGTCCCGCGAACAGGAGATGGAATTTGCCCGGGGCCACGCCATGCCCGGCCCTGTCGCGGTTCCGGAACGCCGGCGTGAAGACGGCCAGGTCTACGCCCGGCGGCGCGACGTCGATGCGGTCGATGTCCGCGTTGTAGTGCGAGACCAGCTCCGCGGCTTCGGTGCCGGTATTGGCGATCAGCCGGGCGGCGCCGTCGACAATCTGCTGCTCGCCGTCCTCCCGCCGTCGCGGTTCTGGCTGTTCGCCGGACTCGAGGAGCTGGTTCTTGACCTTGGCCATGGTGTGCATGGTGTGGACGAGGGGGAGCCGCCACAATTCCGCGAGCTCGAGACCGGCCACACCGGAGACCCAGTAGTGGGAATGGACGACGTCGTACCGGCCGTGCGGCTGCAGGTGCCGGATGCGGTCGATCTCGGCGACCATGCTGTGCAGCAGTTCCGGGAGTTCCTCCTTGGGCAGCTTCCGCGGCGGCCCGGCCAGGACGTTGTGGACGCAGACGCCGGGGGAGGGATGTTCGACGGCGGGTTGCCCGGCTGCGGTGGACCGCGTGAAGATCTCCACCTCCACGCCGGTCTCGGCAAGGGCCGCGGCCAGCGCCCGGACGTACACGTTCATGCCACCGGCATCACCCGAGCCGGGCTGCTCCATGGGTGAGGTGTGCAGGGAAAGGAAAGCGACGCGGCGGATCAGCGACACGGTTCCCCTTTCCTCTACAGATTTCTCTCTGCCAAATGCATGTCGATAAAACATTACTCCTGAAGTGGCGGCGGGTTCACAGCTCGTTTTGCGGCCCGGTTTCACAGCTCCTTTCGCGGGCCCGGTCAGGGGACGGTTCCGGGTTCCGTTCACCGTCCGGTTCACTGCCCGGTCCCCAAGTCACGGCCTCCTGCTAACGTGGCGGCTGTGAGCGCAACCACAGAACACGATGCTGCAGGCAGCTGGACAATCCGGGAGGCCCGACCGGAGGACTGGCCGGGCATCTGGGCGATCCTGGAGCCCGTCATCCGGGCCGGGGAGACCTTCACCTGGGACCGGGACACCACCGAGGACGAAGCCCGCGGGCGCTGGTTCAAGCAGGCGCCGGGGCAGACGTTCGTCGCGGTCGCCTCCGACACCAGCGCCATCCTGGGCACCGGCGAACTGCACCCCAACCAGGGCGGCGGCGGCAGCCATGTGGCCAACGCGGGCTACATGGTCCATCCCGGCTCTGCCGGCCGCGGACTGGCCCGGGCCCTCTGCGCCTACTCGCTCGGCGCCGCACGCGACGCCGGCTTCCGGGCAATGCAGTTCAACGCGGTCGTGGAAAGCAATGTCCGGGCCGTCGCCGCCTGGAAGTCCATGGGCTTCGAGGTGCTCGCCACCATTCCCGAGGCCTTCAACCACCCGAAACTGGGCTATGTGGGACTCCACGTGATGTATCGGAAGCTCTAGGCGGGCTGGCCGTAGAAACCGGGCTGAACGGTCGTGCCCGGCTGCCGGGCTGCCAGCGGGTCTTCACTTACGGTGCGGCCGTCACGGCCCGCGGTGCCACAGGCGGCCCAGCTCCGGGAAGGCGGCCTCGTACGCGGCGAGCAGTTTGCCGGCGAGGACCTCCGAATCCACGAGCGGATGGCTGGCGAACGCGGCGAGGGCTGACTCCCGGCGGCCGGTCGTCGTCGCCTCCACCACGAGCCGTTCGACGTCCTTGACCCGCCGCATCAACGCCAGCTGCTCCGGTCCCGGAAGATCCTGCGGAACCGGTACAGCGCCGTCGGGGGTCACCGTGCAGGGAACCTCGACGACGGCGTCCGCCGGCAGCCCCGGCACGGCCGGCACTGCGGACCCGGCCGCGCGGCCGGCGGCGGGGCTGTCCGGGGCCGGCCCAGCGACAGTGTTGACTGCGGTGTCGGCCTGGAGGGTGTTGACCGTGTTGAGGATCAGCTGGGCCTCGCCGCCCCCGGACAAGGCGCGCATGGCCGCCAGGGCCACCCGCTCGTAGCCGCCGCCGGCGAGGTCGGTCTCGTCACGGCGTTCGCCCCCGGTGCGGGATTCCGCGAGATAGCCCTCTTCGCGTGACCGGCGGGCGGCCTCCCAGAGCGCAAAGGCCCCGGGCCCGGCGGCTGCGAGACGGGGGTAGAGCTCGGCCTGCTGCCGGGCGATTGATTCCCCCCGGGTCAGGGCCGCGCCGCGCATGCCGGCCACTGCGCGTTCGGTGTCGTAGTAGTAGAAGAGGTACTCATTCGGCAGGCAGCCAAGGCCCCCAAGAAGCCCGGGCGCGAACAGCCGACCCTCTTCGAACTCCGCCAGCGCGGCCGGGTTCGCCAGGAGTTCCGGGAGCACATCGCGGCCCCCCGACTCCAGCCGGCACAGCCAGCCGAGGTGGTTCAGGCCGTAGTAGCCCACGCCGTCGAGCCTGCCCTCGGACAGCGTGACTCCGGCAGCCCGGGCGGCGCGGTGCACCAGGCCGCCGGCGGAATCGCAAATCCCGATCACCCTGTGCCCGAGTACCGGGACCAGGGCCTCGGTGACCATGCCGGCGGGATTGGTGAAGTTCAGCAGCCAGGCCCCGGGGCAGCGGTTCCGCATTTCCTCCGCGAGCTTCAGCATGGGCGGAATGGACCGCAGGGCATAGGAAATGCCGCCCGCACCGGTGGTTTCCTGGCCCAGGATGCCCAGGTCCAGGGCGATCCGCTCATCGGCAGTCCGCCCGGCCGTGCCGCCTGGCCGAATCGCGGCGAAGACCATGTCGGCGCCGTCGAGGGCTCCGGCGAGCGACGATGCGGTACGGACCTGCGGCCCGGAACCGGACGGACCCTGCTGTGCAAGGGAGGCCAGAACCGCTTCGATGGCGGCCAGCCGGCCGGCGTCGACGTCGTAAAGCACCAGCTCCCGCACCAGCCCCGCAAAGGGGCCGGCAGAGAGCGCCCGGTAGACCAGGGGGACGCGGAACCCGCCCCCGCCGGCGATCGTGAGCCGCATGCGGACAGTCTATTCTCCGCGCTATTCTTCGCACGTCCCGGCGCGGCCGGTGTGGGCCAGTGCCGGCGGGTGTGGCGCGGGCCGGGGGCGCCACTGAGGTGCTGGACATGGCGCCGTCGGGCCGCTGCTGGCGGTCCGGACATGTCGCCGTCGGGCCGCTGCTGGCGGCGGTTTCGCTCGGCTGCGGTACGGCGTAGTGTGCCGTATATGGACGCGAACTCGACGCGGCGCTTTGACCCGCTGTCTGCCGTCCGCAGCTCGGCCGCGGACGGGTTCGACCTGCTCCTGACCGGCACCGTATTCCAGGACATCATCTTCACCGGGCTGCCGCACGCACCCCAGCCGGGAACGGAAATCTGGAGCGACGGGATGGGCAGCTGCCCCGGCGGTGTCGCGAATCAGGCGATCGCCGCGGCCCGGCTGGGATTGCGGACCGGGCTGGCCGCCGCGTTCGGCGACGACGGCTACGGCGACTATAACTGGAAGATCCTGGCCGGGCAGGAACATGTGGACCTGTCCCTGTCCCGGCGGGTGCCGGGCTGGCATTCGCCCGTCACGGTATCCCTGAGCGTGGAGAAGGACAGGTCGATGGTGACGCACGGCCACCCGGCGCCCGTCTCCGCCACCGAGCTGATCGGCTGTCCGCCGCCGGCGCTCGCGGCCGTGGCGGAGCTGGGGGAGGAACTCGAGCCCTGGGCCGTCGATGCGCATAAGAACGGCGTCCGGCTGTTCGGCGACGTCGGCTGGGATCCGTCCGGTGTCTGGTCCTCCACCCGGCTGGACAACCTGCAGTACTTCCACGCTTTCATGCCGAACCAGCACGAGGCGATGGCTTTCACTGGCCACGACAACCCGTGGGCGGCCCTCTACGCGCTGGCCGACCGGGTGCCGGTCGCCGTCGTGACCCTTGGACCCCAGGGAGCCATGGCCGTGGACTCCGAGACGGGCGAAGAGGAGTGGGTGCCGTCGCTGCCGGTGTCCGCCTACGATCCCACAGGCGCGGGGGATTGTTTCGGGGCCGCCTTCATCGTCGGCTGCCTGGCCGGCTGGCCGCTCGGGGACCGGCTGCGGTTTGCGAATCTCTGTGCGGCTCTGGCCGTTCAGGAGGTTGGCGGCTCGCTGGCGGCACCCGGCTGGGGGGACATTGCCGACTGGTGGCAGCGGGCCAACGCCCGGAAGGAACGGCAGGCCAGTCAATGGCTGCGCCGCTACCGCTTCCTGGAAGAGATCGTGCGGGATGTTCCGCCCGAGGCGCAGCGGCGGGCGACGGCGACCATCGCGCACCTGTCCGACGCGTAGGTGCTGCGGGAGGTGCCGGGGCGGGCGGTTGCTGGCACCGGACATGTCCTTCTCTGAGGCCGAGGCATGGACATATACCCGTTGTGCCCGGTCCTGGGTGCGAAGAACGGGCATGTCCCACGGGCAGTGTCCGGCAGGTTCGCCTTGGCTACCGGACATGTCCCTCGCTGAGGCCAGAGCGTGGACCTAGACCCGGTGTGCCCGGTCCTGGGTGCGAAGAATGGGCATGTCCCGTGGGCAGTGTCCGGTAGGTTCTCGTTGGCCACCGGACATGTCCTCCTCTGAGGCCGTGGCATGGACATATACCCGTTGTGCCCGGTCGTGGGTGCGAGGAACGGGCATGTCCCACGGGCAGTGTCCGGTAGGTTCTCGTTGGCCACCGGACATGTCCTTCTCTGAGGCCAGAGCGTGGACATATACCCGTTGTGCCCGGTCCTGGGCGCGAAGAATGGGCATGTCCCGTGGGACGGGAGGACATGTCCAGCGGTGGGCGTGGCCCCGCGGATTATCCGGCCCGCGGCGGCGCCCCTAGAATCGTTAAGTGACTTACCAAGCAGCAACAGGCGATCTCCTGCCCGAATCGGCGGCAGTGCCGGCCCGCGCGGAGGAACGCTCCGCAGTAATCGACCTCGACGCCATCCGGCACAACGTCCGCCACCTCGCGGCGGTGGCCTCACCGGCGAAGATCATGGCCGTGGTCAAAGCCGACGCCTACGGGCACGGCGCGGTCCAGGTGGCCCGGGCGGCTCTCGGTGCAGGAGCCAGCTGGCTGGGCACCGCCCACATCTCCGAGGCCCTGGCCCTCCGCGCCGCCGGCATCGAGGCGCCGCTGCTGGCCTGGCTGCACACACCGGACAGCAACTTCGCCGCCGCCGTGGCCGCCGGCATCGACATCGGCTGCTCGGGCTGGGAACTCGACCGGATCGTGGCCGCCGCCCGGGAGCAGGAAAGGCCGGCCCGCATCCACCTGAAGGTCGACACCGGGCTCGGCCGCAACGGCGCGACCCTCGACGCCTGGGACAGCCTGGTGGGTGAAGCCATGGAGTACCAGGACCAGGGCCTGCTGCGGGTCGTGGGCATCTTCTCCCACCTCGCCGTCGCCGACGAACCCGAACGGCCCGAAACCGACGAACAACTCGCCGCGTTCCGCCAGATCCTCGCCGTCGCCCAGGACGCCGGCGTGGACCCGGAGGTCCGCCACCTGGCCAACACCCCCGCCACCCTGTCCCGGCCGGACACGCACTTTGACTTGGTCCGCGTGGGGCTGGGCCTGTACGGGCTGTCGCCCTTCGAAGGACAAAGCCCGGCCGAGCTCGGGCTGCGGCCGGCCATGACGGTCCGCACGGTGGTGTCGCACTGCAAGGACGTGCCCGCCGGGCAGGGCGTTTCCTACGGACTGAACTACCGCACGGACGGCGTCAGCACCCTCGGGCTCATCCCGCTGGGCTACGCGGACGGCGTCCCGCGCATCGCGACCGGAGGCCCGGTCCGCGTCGAAGGCGTCAACTACCCCGTGGTGGGACGCATCGCGATGGACCAGATGGTGATCGACCTCGGACCCCGCAACGTCACAGCCGGAGGGCCGAGCATCCTCGGCGCCGAGGCGGTGCTGTTCGGCGACGGCGCCGACGGCGGACCCACGGCCGACGACTGGGCCCGGGCCGCCGGCACCAACAACTACGAGATCGTCACCCGGATCAGCCCGCGGGTGCCGCGCCGCTACATCAACGAAGAGCCCTCGACCGGCGAAGAGCGGCCGTGAGCGGGCCCGCATGGGAACGGAGCGTTGAGGTCCGGACGGCAGCGGAGACGCACGCGCTCGCCGCGGCCCTCGGCGCCGACCTGGAGACCGGCGACCTGCTCATCCTCACCGGCGAACTGGGCGCCGGGAAGACCACCTTCACGCAGGGGCTGGGCGAGGGCCTGGGCGTCCGGCCCGGCATCATTTCCCCGACATTCGTCCTGGTGCGCATCCACCCCAACCTGCCCGAGGGACCCCGGCCGGGCGGTCCGGACCTGGTGCACGTGGACGCCTACCGGCTGGAATCAGCCGCCGAAATCGATGACATCGACCTTGAAAACACCATGGACAGCGCCGTGACCGTGGTCGAGTGGGGCCGCGACCGGGTCGAACACCTGAGCGACAGCCGCCTAGAGGTGGAACTCCACCGCACCCGGGGAGGAGCACCGGGCGCCCCAGGCGCCCCAGCCCCGAGCGCCCCAGCCCAAGGCGCCCCAGCCGCCGGTGTGCCCTCCGAAGCCGGCGCCGACCGCACCGCCGCCGACCCCGCTGTCGAACCCGGCGTGCTGGATTTCGACACGGACGACGACGACGAGCCCCGGACCGTCGTGATCCGCGGCTTCGGCCCGCGCTGGGCAGAACCCCCGGCGCTGCCGGGCTTCGAAGCGACGCCCGCCGACCCACTGCCCCAGACCCCGGAACGGAACTCCTGATGCTGATTCTCGCCATCGACACCTCGGCCGTCGCGAGCGCCGCGCTGGTCTCCGATGACGCGCCGGAGTCCGTGCTGGCCAGCTTCGCCACCGAAGATACGCGCACGCACGCGGAAGTCCTGGCCCCGGGAATCGACGCCCTCCTGGCCGAGGCCGGCGTCAGCGGCCACGACGTCGACGCAATCGTCACCGGCGTGGGTCCCGGACCGTTCACGGGACTGCGCTCCGGGATCGTCACCGCCCGCACCCTCGCCTTTGTCTGGGACAAGCCGCTGTACGGCGTCATGAGCCTGGACGCGATCGCCTTGGAAGTCGCCGAATCCACCGACTCGGCCGCGGAGTTCATCGTGGCCACCGATGCGCGCCGCAAGGAAGTGTACTGGGCCCGGTACACGCTCTCTGACGCCCAGTTGCCACACCTTGCCGACGGCCCGCACGTCGGATTCGCCGCGGATCTTCCGGATCTGCCCGTCTACGGCGCCGGAGCGGGAATTTACTCCGACGTCGTCAAGGCTGTCGCCGAATTCAGCACACGGCAGCCCGAGGCCCTCTCGCTGGGCCAGTTCGCGCTCGCGCGGCTCGCGGCGGGGGAGCATCTCCTGGACTCCACCCCCTTGTACCTCCGCGAGTCCGATGCCCAGGTGCCCGGACCCCGGAAGCGTGCCCTGTGAACGCTGACCACACCACACCGCGCACTCTGCCCGGCGGCGTCAGGCTGCGGGAGATGGACGCCGCGGACATCCCCGCCGTCCACGAGCTCGAATGCCGGCTGTTCCCGGTGGACGCGTGGCCGCTGCAGATGTTCCGCGACGAGCTCGCGCAGACGGATACCCGCCGCTACCTCGTCGCGGAGTTCCACGGCCGGATCGTGGGATATGCCGGGCTGATGTGCATTGAACCGATCTCGGACGTCCAGACGATTGCCGTCGTGCCTGAACAGGAGGGCAAGGGCATCGGCTCGGCCCTGCTTACCGAGCTGATCGCGGAAAGCCGGGTCCGCGGCGCCCAGGATGTGCTGCTGGAGGTCCGGGCGGACAATCCCCGGGCCCAGCAGCTCTACCGGCGCTTCGGCTTCGAACAGATCCACATCCGTCCCCGCTACTACCGCGACGGCGTCGACGCCCTGATCATGCGGCTCCAGCTGCCCCGCGAACCACTCAGCCCCCAGCCCAAGGAAGCAGGCCGACCATGAACCGCACCCAGCCGCTCGTGCTCGGCATCGAGTCTTCCTGCGACGAAACCGGCGTCGGCATTGTCCGCGGGACCGAATTGCTGACTAACACCGTGTCCTCCTCCATGGAGGAACACGTCCGCTTCGGCGGCGTGATTCCCGAGATCGCCTCCCGCGCCCACCTCGACGCCTTCGTCCCCACCCTCCAGGAGGCGCTTGCGGAGGCGAACGTTCAGCTGGCGGACATTGACGCCATTGCCGTCACCTCCGGACCCGGCCTGGCCGGAGCGCTCATGGTGGGCGTCTGCGCGGGCAAGGCGCTCGCCGTCGCCACCGGAAAACCCCTCTACGCCATCAACCACCTGGTGGCGCACGTCGGTGTCGGGCTCCTCCAGCAGGGCACCGGCACTGCGACGTCGGTGTCGACGCCGCCCGCCGGGTCGCCGCCGGAAACCCTCCCGGACAACATGGGCGCGCTCCTGGTCTCCGGCGGCCACACCGAGATCCTGCGGATCCGGAGCATCACCGACGACGTCGAGCTGCTGGGCTCCACGATCGATGACGCTGCCGGCGAAGCCTATGACAAAGTGGCGCGGCTCCTGGGCCTGGGCTATCCCGGCGGCCCGGCCATCGACAAGCTCGCGCGCACCGGCAACGCCAAAGCCATCCGGTTCCCGCGCGGCCTCACCCAGCCGAAGTACATGGGCACCGCCGAGGAACCCGGCCCGCACCGGTACGACTGGTCCTTCAGCGGACTCAAGACCGCCGTCGCCCGCTGCGTGGAGCAGTTCGAGGCCCGCGGCGAGACAGTTCCCGTCGCGGACATCGCCGCGGCCTTCCAGGAAGCCGTGGTGGATGTGATCACGTCCAAGGCCGTGCTCGCCTGCCGCGAAAACGGCATCACGGAGGTCCTCCTCGGCGGAGGCGTTGCAGCGAACTCGCGGCTGCGCCAGCTCACCGAACAGCGCTGCAGCGCCGCCGGGATCCGGCTGACGGTGCCGCCGCTCTCGCTGTGCACGGACAACGGCGCCATGGTCGCAGCCCTCGGGGCGCAGCTGGTGATGGCCGGAGTGGAGCCGAGTGGGATCGGTTTTGCCCCTGACTCCTCGATGCCGGTCACCACTGTCTCCGCCTGAGGCGGCGTCCGACTGACGTTGGTGCGGCTGGGGCGCCGTTAGCGCCGGCGTCGCCTGCGATTGTCCGCTCCCGTGGACGCCACGCCCCGCGCCGGAGCTAGGCTTCCGGACCCTGCCGCATCTGCTTGACGAGGTCCAGCACGACGGCGCGCAGGTCCCCGCCGTGCTCGGCAGCCACCCGGCGCTGGCGCTGGTAGCCGGCGCCGCGCTGGATGATCTTCTCGACGTCGGCCAGTTCGGCGCTGCAGCCCAGTTTCGCCGCGACGGGTTCGAGCCGCTTGAGCGTCTCGCGGAGGTGCTCTGTGACGAGCTGCTCGTTGCCCTCAGCGTCGAGGATGATGATCGCGTCCAGGCCGTATCGGGCCGCGCGCCATTTGTTTTCCTGGACATGCCACGGCGGCATCGTGGGAATGGTGCCGCCGTTGTCCAGTGTCGTGGAGAATTCGTCGACCAGGCACTGGGTTAAGGCGGCGATGGCCCCGACTTCCTCAAGGGTGGCCAGGCCATCGCAAATGCGCATCTCGATCGTGCCGAAATGCGGGACGGGACGGATGTCCCAGCGGATCTCGGACAGGGTGTCGATCACTCCGGTGGTGAACATGTCCTGGACGTAGGCCTCATAGTCCTCCCAGCGGGCGAACTGGAACGGCAGCCCCGCGGTCGGCAGCTGCTGGAACATGAGGGCGCGTTGCGAGGCGTAGCCGGTGTCTTCGCCGCCCCAAAAGGGGCTGGAGGCGGAAAGCGCCTGGAAATGCGGGAAGTAGTTGACCAGGCCGTCCAGCACCGGAAGGACCTTGTCCCGGCTGTCCAGTCCGACGTGGACGTGGACGCCGTAGATGACCATCTGCCGGCCCCACCATTGCGTCCGGTCGATGAGCTTCGCGTAGCGTTCCTTATCAGTCACGGGCTGCAGCTGGGGCGGGCTGAACGGATGACTTCCGGCGCAGAAGACCTCCACGCCCATGGGGTCGGTGACCTCGCGGACCGCGGCCAACGAACTGTTCAGGTCGGCTTTCGCCTCCGCCACGGTGGTGCAGACTCCGGTGACGAGTTCCACGGTATTCAGCAGCAGCTCCTGCTTGATGTGCGGGTGCTCGTCGTCCTCGTTGAGTTCGGGATGCCGGGCAGCGACTCCGCGGAGCACCTGGTTCGCCACGGAGGCCAGTTCACCGGTCTCGGCGTCGACGAGGGCCAGCTCCCATTCCACGCCAAGAGTCGACTGCCTGGATGAAGCGAACTCGATCTTCATGTGGTCCCTTCACTGTTCTGCTGTCCTGGCCGTCGTCCTGGCGGGAATGCGCTGGCAAACACCCTCGGACGTGCCCCTGCACGCGGCACCGGCGGTGTCGCGTGCCATTTCCCGCCACAGCGCCGGGCGGGCGGCTGGCAGGGCTACGGGTGGTCCAAGTCTAGTGCAGGGGGTGGGCCCGGACGGTGCCAAAGTTACCGCTGATGCGTGAGTGTGTTCACAAACGGCGCTGGTCAGGGGAGGCTCCGGCGCGGGGCGTCGTTGAGGTTCGGGCCCGGGCTCGGGCGGGGCTGCGGGGGAGCGGGCCGCTCCTGGCGTTTAATGGAGCTGTGCCCATTCTGAACAAAGACATGACCCTGTGCGTCTCGCTCTCGGCCCGGCCGAGCAACAACGGGACACGCTTCCACAACCATCTGTACGAACAGCTGGGCCTGAACTGGATCTACAAGGCCTTCGCACCCACTGACCTTGCCCAGGCCATCGCCGGAGTGCGAGGACTCGGCATCCGCGGCTGCGCGGTGTCCATGCCCTACAAAGAGGACGTGATCGCCTTGGTGGACGTCATGGACCCGTCCGCGAAGGCCATCGATTCGGTCAACACCATCGTCAACGACGGCGGCCGGCTCACCGCCTACAACACCGACTACACGGCAATCGAGCAGCTCCTGCAGCGCAATGCCGTCCCGACGGACTACTCGGTGCTGGTCCTGGGCTCCGGTGGCATGGCCAAGGCCACTGTCGCCGCGCTGCGGGATGCCGGCTTCAAGGACGTGACCGTCGTGGCCCGCAACGAGGACACCGGACGCGGCCTGGCCGAGCTGTACGGGTTCGCCTGGAGCCCGGATCTGGGCTCCGCAAGGTCCGGAACGGGCACGGCCGACATGATCATCAACGTCACCCCAGTGGGCATGGCCGGGGGCCCCGACGCGGAGGCGCTGTCCTTCCCGCAGCAGGCCATCGACGCAGCAAAGGTGGTGTTCGACGTCGTCGCCCTCCCGGCCGAGACGCCGCTCATCAAGGCAGCCCGCGCGGCCGGCAAGACCGTGATCACGGGAGCCGAGGTGGCCACGATCCAGGCGCTGGAGCAGTTCGTGCTCTACACCGGGATCCGGCCGACCGACGAGCAGGTTAAGGCCGCCGAGGAGTTCACCCGGGCCCAGTAGCCCCGGCAGCCCGAGTTAGACGGGCTCCACCGAGATGGCCACCCGGTCCTCGCCGATCCTGGTGAGGACCAGGGTGGCCGATTTCTTACCCTTGCTCTTGGACCCTGCCGGTTTTCCGCCGGGCAGGAGCTGCTTGCGCAACTCTTCCGGGGTGACGGCCGTGCCGCGCTTCTTGATGTCCAGGACGCCGATCCCTTGGTCCTTGACCCAAGCCTTGAGCGCCTTGACGTTGAACGGCATCACGTCCAGGACCTTGTAGGCCTTGGCAAACGGGGTCTCGCGCAACTCCGGGGCGCAGATGTAGGCGATGTGCTCGTCCACGAGGTGCCCGCCCAGCTGGAGGGCGACGTCGGCCACGAGTCCGGCGCGGATGACCGCACCGTCGGGCTCGTACAGGTAGCCCTCCACCGGGCCCACGGGCGCGGCCGGGCCGCCCCCGAAGTCCTCGCCGCTGGTGAGTTCAGCGGCTCCGAGCGGCCCGAGCACCAGGGCAGCACGCCGGACCCCGGGGCGCCGCACCGCGTTGAACCACAGCGCCACCTCGGTCACGTCCCCGCCGACGGAGACCCACTGGGCTTCGCAGTCCGCCGGCACGGAATCATGCGGCATGCCCGGCCCCATCTTGACGCCGACGGCGCGCCCGGAGCCGGCCAGCGACTCGACGAAGGACAGCGGCGGGGAAAAGTCCTCCGGATCCCAGATCCGCTTGGTTCCCGAAGTGGACGTGGTGCGCCGGGCAGGGTCCAGCCAGACGCCGTCGACCCCCTCAAGGGAAACCGCGGTGGCATCGGAGTGGACCACGGTGGCGTTGCGGAAGGGGATCAGGTTCATCGTGGCGCAGGCGGCCGTGGTCTCGTCCATTTCCACCGCGGTGACCACGAGATCCATGGACGCCAGGGCCATGGCATCGGCTCCCAGCCCGCAGCCGAGGTCCGCGACATGGCTGATTCCGGCCTCGACGAACCGCTGCGCGTGCCGGGCCGCCACCGTGAGCCGGGTGGCCTGCTCCAGGCCGGCCTTGGTGAAGACCATCTGCCGGGCGAACTCACCGAACTTGGCCTCGGCCTTGGTCCGCAACCGGGACTGGGTGAGCACCGCCGAGACCAGCTCGGGGGAGTGGCCGGCCTTGCGCAGCGCCGCGGTGAGGCGGAAGGCCTCGTCCTCGCGGTACGGGCCCAGCGACGCCAGCAGCTCCCAGCCCTCGGGCGTGAGGATCGGGGCAATGTGTTCCTGCGGTGCGTCAGTCATGCCTTCCAGCGTAGTTCAGCGCCGCGGGCACGCTGCGACCGGACCGCGGGGACTAGGCTTGACGACATGGAAGACAGCGGTACAGGCGGCAGCACGTCAGAGGAAACATCCGGGCAGAACACGGGCGGTCAGAATACGGACGGGCAGGACGACGCTGGGCAGGACGTGGACGGGCAGGACGACGGCGTGCAGGACGACGGCGGGCGGGTGCGCCATAGCCATCACCAGGGACTGGCCCGCTACGCACGGACGGCGATCATCGCCGGAGCGGTGATCGCCGTCGTGTGCATCGCGTTGCTGGTGATCATCTTCTTCCTCGATTCCTTCAACGCGACGGTCTATTCCGTCGGCGGCAAGAACGTACAGGACGCCACGGACGAGGCCCGGGCCATCCGCGACACCTATGCCACGGCCAGGCTCGGTGGCATCATCTTCCTCATCGCCGGTGTCCTGCTGGCCGGCGGCGGAGCCCTGGTGATGTACCGGCATCGGAACGACGAAGGCAGTGACCGCGACGACGAAGAAGGCGAAGACGTGGACTTCGAGGACCTCGCCGGCGAGTAGGCGCACGCGCCAGGCCCCATGAACCCAGCAGGCCCGGATGGACATGCCCCTCGCTTGGCGCGGACCGGGAGCATGGTGCCGAAGCGTCCATTGGCTGCAGCAAAGAATGGGCATCTCCCACTGAGCAGCCTTCATCCGTTGGACATGTCCTCTCGGGCAGCCCGCATGCAGTGGACATGCCCTCCTGAGTGCCCGCTACCCGTTGGACATGCCCCTCGCTTGGCGCGGGCAGGGAGCATGATGCCGAAGTGTCCGCTGGCTGCAGCAAAGAATGGGCATGTCCCGCGCGGGGGAGCTGTTCACCCGAGATGAATTTCTGGCACTCGCCTTGACCGAGTGCTAACCATTTACATAGAGTCGTCATTAGCACTCTCCCTAGGAGGGTGCTAACACCTGAAGCTTCACAGCCAGGCTGCTGCCGGCACCGCGACGACGGTCTGTACGCCATGGCATCACCGCTTCATAGTCCACGAATTTGCTGACGAATAGGAGAGGTCCTTGTCGGTCTCTATTAAGCCTCTTGAGGATCGTATTGTTGTCCGCCCGCTCGAAGCCGAGCAGACCACGGCTTCAGGCCTGGTTATCCCGGACTCCGCACAGGAGAAGCCGCAGGAAGGCGAAGTTGTTGCAGTAGGCCCCGGCCGCTTTGACGACAACGGCAACCGCGTTCCCGTTGACGTTGCCGTCGGCGACGTCGTTATCTACTCCAAGTACGGCGGAACCGAAGTCAAGACCGGCGGCACGGAGTACCTCGTACTCTCCGCCCGCGACGTTCTGGCGATCGTCGTAAAGTAACTCTCTTGGTCCCCCGCGCAGCCGATCCTTCGCCATGAACGGATCAGTTGCGCGGGGTTCTGTCTTGAAAGGACAAAACCATGGCAAAGCAGCTTGCGTTTAACGACACTGCCCGCCGGTCGCTTGAAGCCGGCATCGATAAGCTCGCCAACACCGTCAAGGTCACGCTGGGCCCGCGCGGCCGCAATGTCGTGCTGGACAAGAAGTGGGGCGCTCCCACGATCACTAACGATGGTGTGACCATCGCCCGTGAAATCGAGCTCGACGACCCCTACGAAAACCTTGGCGCGCAGCTTGCCAAGGAGGTCGCCACCAAGACCAACGATGTTGCCGGCGACGGCACCACCACCGCCACCGTGCTGGCCCAGGCCCTGGTCAAGGAAGGCCTGCGCAATGTTGCGGCAGGCGCCGCCCCGGGCGAGATCAAGCGTGGCATCGAGGTTTCGGTCGAGGCCGTCGCTGCCCGCCTGTTGGAAAACGCCCGCCCGGTCGAAGGCACGCAGGTTGCCAACGTTGCCGCCATCTCCGCCCAGAGCGACGAGGTCGGCGAGCTCCTGGCCGAGGCGTTCGGCAAGGTCGGCAAGGATGGTGTGATCACCATCGAGGAATCTTCCACCACACAGACAGAACTGGTCCTCACCGAGGGCATGCAGTTCGACAAGGGCTACCTCTCCCCGTACTTCGTCACGGACGCGGAACGCCAGGAAGCTGTCCTCGAGGACGCCCTGATCCTGATCAACCAGGGCAAGATCTCCTCGGTGCAGGAATTCCTGCCGCTGCTGGAAAAGGCGCTGCAGAGCTCCAAGCCGCTCTTCATCATTGCCGAAGACGTCGAGGGCGAGGCCCTGTCCACGCTCATCGTCAACCGCATCCGCGGCACCCTGAACGTCGTCGCCGTCAAGGCCCCGGGCTTCGGCGACCGCCGCAAGGCCATGCTGCAGGACATCGCGACTCTCACGGGTGCACAGGTTGTCTCCCCGGAGCTGGGCCTGAGCCTGGATTCCGTTGGCCTTGAGGTGCTCGGCACCGCCCGCCGCATCACGGTCACCAAGGACAACACCACGATCGTCGACGGCGCCGGTTCGGCCGAGGACGTCGCCGCGCGTGTTGCCCAGCTGCGCGCCGAGCTGACCCGCACGGATTCCGACTGGGACAAGGAAAAGCTGCAGGAACGCCTGGCCAAGCTGGCCGGCGGCATTGGCGTGATCAAGGTTGGCGCTGCCACCGAGGTTGAGCTGAAGGAAAAGAAGCACCGCATCGAGGATGCAGTGTCCTCGACCCGCGCCGCCCTTGAAGAAGGCATCGTCGCCGGTGGCGGGTCCGCCCTCATCCACGCGCTGAAGGCCCTCGACGAGGACGCAGCCGTCCAGGCTCTCGAAGGTGACGCGGCTGCCGCCGTCGGCATCGTCCGCCGGGCCCTGACCCAGCCGCTGCGCTGGATCGCCCAGAACGCCGGCTTCGACGGCTATGTGGTTGTTGCCAAGGTGGCAGAATCCGCCGTCAACCAGGGCTTCAACGCCAAGTCCGGCGAGTACGAAGACCTGATCGCCGCCGGCGTGATCGACCCCGTCAAGGTGACCCGTGCGGCCCTGCGCAACGCGGCTTCCATCGCTGCGCTGGTCCTCACCACGGAAACCCTCGTGGTGGAGAAGCCGGCCGACGAAGACGAGCACGCAGGCCACCAGCACTAATTTCGGCCCGCACAGGGGACGGCCCGGCAACTTGCCGGGCCGTCCCTTTTTTGTGCCCGGGTCCTGCTTTTGCGCCCGGGGACTGCCGCGAAAATGCTCCCGAGGTGCGCCAAGTCCAGGCGCGACTCAGGCGCGACTCAGTCGGGACGTGCTGCCTTCATGCTGACAATTCACTGGAAACTCACACCTTGGCATGACTGAATAGAGTTCTATGCCCGCCGCGACGATTGGCCATGAACATTACGGTTGGATAACATAGACGTTTTGGTTACCGGTTTGAGGGGTTTTTCTATGACACAGCAAAGAACCCTACCCGCGCCTGCCCGATCCGACGGCGCGCCCCAGGCCGGCCGAAAGTCCACCTTCAGGCCCGAAATTCAGGGGCTCCGGTCCTTGGCCGTGCTGATGGTCATGAGCTACCACATCTGGTTGGGGCGGGTCTCCGGCGGTGTGGACGTGTTCTTGCTGATCTCGGCGTTCCTCATGACGCTGCAGTTCGTCGGCCGTTACGAGCAGGGCCGACCCATGGCCCTGCTCAAGCATTGGCTGCACCTCTTCCGGCGCCTCGTCCCGGCTGCCGTCACCGTCATCGTGGCCGTCATTGCCGCAAGCATCCTGTTCCTTCCCCGGACCCGCTGGCTGGAAGTGATCTCGCAGGGCTGGGCCTCCCTGTCCTATGTCGAGAACTGGCTCCTGCAGTCCCAGGCCACGGACTACTACGCCTCGGACCACAGCCAGGCCAGCCCCTTCCAGCACTTCTGGTCCCTCTCGATCCAGGGGCAGATTTTCATCCTGTGGCCGCTCATCTTCGCGGGAGCCGCACTCGTCGCCAGGCGCTTCCGGCTCCGCTACCGCGTGCTGCTGTGCTACATCTTCGCCTTGATTTTCCTCGGTTCGCTGATCTACTCCATCCTCTTCACCAAGGCGGAGCAGACGGAAGCGTACTTCGATACCGGCGCGCGGCTATGGGAGTTTGCGCTGGGCACCCTTGTGGCTCTGGCCCTTCCCTCCCTGCGGCTTCCCCGGAGCTGGCGCTTGGCGCTCGGCTGGCTGGGCATTGTGGCCATGCTCAGCTGCGGCCTCCTGCTTAATGTCCAGGCCTCCTTCCCCGGGTTCGTGGCACTCTGGCCCACCTTGGCCGCGGCCTGTGTGATCGTCGCTGGCCAGACCGGCAGCAAGCTTGGCGTTGACCGGTTCCTCAGCTCGGGGCCTCTGGTCCGGCTGGGAGACATGTCCTACGCGTTGTACTTGTGGCACTGGCCGGTCCTGGTCATCTCGCTGACCGCGACGGACAAGGACCGCGCGGGGCCGATCACGGGCAGCATCATCGTGGCCGTTTCGATGGTGCTCGCCTACCTCACCACCCGCTTCGTTGAGAAGCCCTGGCGGGGGTGGAAGTGGCCGGAGCTCAAACGCCGCCGCGCCCTCATCGCCATCGCCGCGGCCGCGGCCATCGCCGCCGTGCCGCTGGCGGCCTGGCAACTCCAGATCAACTACGCCCTTGCCGCGGCGTCAAGCCAGGCCTGGGTCAATAATCCGGGTGCACGTTCGCTGGACCCGGCCTACGTCGGCGGGGCCGACAAATCCGCTCCCCTCCTTCCCACCCTCGCCACGGCGGCTGATGAATGGCCCCGCTACGCAGGCGGCTGCACGTCGGACGAGAAGGCCCTCACCAACATTTGCACCAACGGCAAACAGAACGCCGCCAAGACCGTGGTGATCATCGGCAACTCGCACGCCCACGTCTGGGCGACCCCCATTCTCACTCTGGCCGACAAGTACGGGTGGAAGGTCGAAGCCATCACCAAGGGTTACTGCCCTGTGACGGTCGGCCCGGCCCCGGGGCTCTCGGAAGGCTGCCTGGACTTCAACAAGGACACCCTCAAGAAGGTGCTGGCCATGAAGCCGGACCTTGTGGTGACAACCAGCACCCGGACCGACCCGGATCCGACGTCCACGGAGTTCATGGACCCGGGGTGGGTTCCGCCGATCAAGTCCATCAACGACGCCGGCATCCCCGTCGTGGCGTTGCGCGACACCCCGCGCATGCACGAGGCCGTCCCGGCCTGCCTGGAGAAGAACCCCAACAACTACGCAGCCTGCGGATCGAAGACGGCGGAGAACTATCAGCCCGCGTCGCCCGATGCCTCCGTGGCCGCGCAGCTGCCGGCCACCAAGTTTCTGGACTTCAGCCAGTACTTCTGCCAGGACGAGGTCTGCCCGGCCGTCATCGGCAACGTGATGGTCTACAAGGATGACAACCACGTCACCAGGACCTACATGGAGAGCCTCACGCCCTACTTTGAGGCTCAGTTCCTGGCGGCTACCGGGTGGGCCGCCGAGTGAGGAACCTGCTGCCGTTGCCTAACTGACTGGCTGACCCCGGCCCGGCCCGGCCGCCAGCCAGTCTGGCGGTCAGTCCGTCAGCACCGGGCCGTCAGCCAGTCCGTCAGCGGCGGGTGCCCGCAGACTTGCGCCGCAGCGTAGCCTCCGGCGGCCGCCGTTTGGCCACCACCCGGTAGAAAAGCAACACCCCGACGCCGGACACCACAATCCCCACCAGGTTCAGGAATAGCTGAAGGGCGGAACCGGCCGCCTTCTGATACTCGCCCAGGACCAGTGCCACGGCCACAAACCCCGCCGCCGGCACCGTGGTGACGGAGATAAACACGCCAATCAGCGCCGCCGAGCGCCGGCTGATCACCGACAGCATCCCGGCCGTTCCAGCCAGCACCGCGACAATCAGCGAGTATGGCCCCGGATGGTAGATGAATTCAACCGCAGAACCGTGGTCCAGCGCGTCCTTGGGAAACAGTCCGAGCGGCACGGACAGCCACGCGGTCAGTGCCGCGGCCAGCATCGCGACCGGAAAGCCGACGCCGAGGGCCAGCGCCGCGTCGCGTCCGAGCCGTCGCTCGCGCCGGACCAGAGCCACAGCCAGCGCAGCCAGCGGGCCGAACTCAGGGCCCACGGCCATGGCGCCGACAATCGCGATTGTGGAGTCCGTGACGATGCCGATGGCCGCCAGCTGGGTGGCCAGGACCAGGAATGCCAGAAAACTCCACGTGAGGCGCGAATCTTCGCCGCTCTGGCGCGACACCTCTTCCCAGATGACCGCGTCCGCGCCCTCACCGGGGGCCTCGGCCTCCGCCCGGTCGGCCCGGTCCGAAAGCACAAGATCCGGCAGGTTGACCGAAATCGATCCGCGCTTATGTATGTCGAGGACCTGGAGCTTCTCCATGAGCGTCTCCACGGATTCGCGGGCGAGCAGGACCTGGACAACGTCCCCGGGCGGCATGACCGAGGCGCCCTTGTCCACGGCGATTTCCGCGACGCCGAGATGATCGGCACATCTTTCGACAACAACTCCGGACAAATCACCCGGAACACAAATGCGCAGCTGCACAATCACTAAGCGGCCTCCTCAGACTCGCACCAGCCTAGCTTCCGCGCCGCGGCCGGTGGAGTCCAACGCCGCCCGCAGCCGCCCCAGGACTCCAACGAAGCACCCCGTGGACGCCCCCGCCCGCGCTCCCACTAGCGCCCTGTGACTGGCAAAGAAAGTTACGGTTCGGTAACATTGATCCTTTGGAAGCCGGCCTGAAGGGTTTTTTAGTGTCGAACGAGCGAACCATAGCCACCCCGCCAACAGCGGATGCGGGTTCTCCGGCGAGCCGAAAAACCAGCTACCGACCCGAGGTCCAGGGCCTTCGCGCCCTTGCCGTCCTCATGGTGGTCACGTACCACGTGTGGCTGGGCCGGGTCTCCGGCGGTGTGGACATCTTCCTTCTCATTTCAGCATTCCTGATGACCCTCAGCTTCACGCGGAAGGTCGAATCCGGTGCCCCCCTGCGGCTCCTGAGCCACTGGCTGCACCTGCTCAAGCGACTGCTGCCCGCCGTCGTCGTGGTGGTGCTCGCCGTACTCGCCGGCACCTGGGCCATCCTGCCTCAGAGCCGCTGGCCGGACATCCTCGATCAGGCGTGGGCCTCCCTGCTATACCGGCAGAACTGGCTCCTGGCCGACAGCGCAGTCGACTACTACGCCCAGGACCATTCGGGCGCGAGCCCGCTCCAGCACTTCTGGTCGCTGTCGATCCAGGGACAGGTGTTCGTGCTCTGGCCCCTCGTATTTGCCGGCACGGCTCTTCTTTCCCGACTACTCCGGCGCTGGACCGGCGAGGACCGCGCCCTGCTTAGTTACCGGTCCCTGCTGACCGCTGCCTTCGGCGCCATCTTCGCCGTGTCGCTCGTCTACTCGATCCAGCAGACCGCCACCAACCAGGCCCACGCCTACTTCGACACCGGCGCCCGACTCTGGGAATTCGCCCTCGGCTCCCTCCTGGCCCTCGCCCTGCCATATCTGAAGCCCGGCAGGATCCTGCGCGTCGTGCTGGGCTGGGCCGGCTTGGTGGCCATGCTGTCCTGCGGGTTGCTGCTGACCGTGGACCGTTCGTTTCCCGGCTTCATCGCGCTGTGGCCCACGCTGGCCGCCGCCGCGATCATTACCGCCGGACAAAGCGGCAGCCGCTTCGGCGTGGACCGTCTCCTGACCTGGAAGCCGCTGGTGTCGCTGGGAGACAACTCCTATGCGCTGTACCTCTGGCACTGGCCGCTGCTGGTCCTGGCCCTTGCCGGGGCGGGCATCACGGCGCCGAACCTTGTCCAGGGGCTGTGCATCGTCGGCGTGTCCATCGTTTTGGCAGTTCTCACCACCCGTTTCGTCGAGAAGCCGCTGCGCGAATGGCACTGGCCGAAGCGCCGTGCCTGGCGCACCGCCGTCGTGATTGCCGCCTGCGGTGCCCTGCTGGCAGGTCCGGTCGCGGTCTGGCAGAGCAGGCTCGTGGCCGACGAGGCCGCGGCGGCGTCCCAGCCCAAGGAACTGACGCCCGGGGCGGCCGCCCTGGCCCCGGAGAACGCCGGCAAACCCACCCCGGACGCGAAGATCATCCCCGCGCCGGCGGCGATGAAGAATGAGTGGGCCGACATCGACGGGCTATGCACGGACGAGAACGTCCCCAGCGACCCCCTGCTGCAGGGCTGCCTGCAGAACAACAAGCCCGAGAAGGTCACGAAGCGGATCGTGGTGCTTGGCGACTCCCATGCCCAGCAGTACATGGCGGCGCTGGGCCCCATCGCGAAGAGCCACGGCTGGGAAGTCGTCACGCTCCTGAAAGGCAACTGCCGCTTCGGCGGGGAGTCACCGGAGCGGGACGCGGACTGCAACGCCTTCAACAAGGCCAGCGCGCAGTACGTCCTGGACCACCACCCCGACGCCGTCTTCACGGTTGCGTCCCTGACCCACAAGGAAGCGCCGTTCGAGACCGAGGTGCCGCAGTACCTTGAAGGCATCAAACCCTTCACCGACGCCGGCATGGACGTCGTGGGGATCCGCGACAACCCCCGCTTCAACATCAACATGCCCGAATGCGTCCAGAAGAACGGCGAGGGTGCCGCGGAGTGCAACGTGCCCGAGCAGGAGTCGCTCGCGGGGTCCTCGCCGTTGGACGCCTACCGTGGCAAGGTGCCCGGCCTGCACCTCATGGACATGAGCGATTTCATCTGCGCGAACGGGGTCTGCCCCGCGGTCGTCGGCAACGTGTACGTCTACAAGGACGACAACCACCTGACCAAGACCTACGTTCAGACCATGATCCCCATGTTCGAACAGCGGCTCCTGGCTGCCACCGGCTGGAAGTAGGGCCCCGCGCCGGGCCGGCACCGGGAGCCTCCGGCGGCCGCCCGGCATGGGGCGGCTCACATTGAGGCGCACATTACCGCCCCGGAATATGGCTATCGCCGTCAAGGTTCTACTATTTATTCAACCCTTCTGCACAGACCAGACCCGTAATGACTGGCTGGTCATCTGTTGCAACCCCTACCCGTGAACCCCGTAACCCAAGGTAAGAGGCGCACTCATGACCCAGCCCGAACACAACCCCTTCGGCTTTATCGGCCTGACGTACGATGACGTCCTGCTCCTGCCCGGCCACACCGACGTGATCCCCTCCGAGGCGGACACGTCCTCCCGGATTTCCAAGCGCATCACGGTCCAGACCCCGTTGCTGTCCGCCGCGATGGACACCGTCACGGAGTCCCGGATGGCCATCGCCATGGCGCGCCAGGGCGGCCTCGGCGTCGTGCACCGCAACCTTTCCATCGCCGATCAGGCCGACCAGGTGGACCGGGTCAAGCGCAGCGAATCCGGCATGATCACCAACCCCCTGACCATCGGACCCGAAGCCACGCTGGCTGAGCTCGACGAGATCTGCGCACGCTACCGCGTCTCAGGGCTCCCGGTGGTGGACGAAGGCAACAGGCTGCTGGGCATCGTCACCAACCGCGACACCCGGTTCGTGCCGGAGTCGGACTTCCCGCTCCGGCTGGTCAGTGACGTCATGACCAAGATGCCGCTGGTCACCGGGCACGTCGGCATCAGCCGCGAGGAAGCCTCGCACAAGCTGGCCACGAACAAGATCGAGAAGCTCCCGCTCGTTGACGAGCAGGGCCGGCTCCAGGGCCTCATCACCACCAAGGACTTCACCAAAGCCGAGCAGTACCCGCTCGCCACCAAGGACGAGGCAGGCCGCCTGCGCGTCGGTGCGGCCATCGGCTTCTTCGGCGACGGCTGGGAGCGTGCCATGACGCTCGTTGACGCCGGTGTGGATGCCCTGTTCGTGGACACCGCGAACGGCCACTCCCAGGGCGTGCTGGAAATGATCCGCCGGCTCAAGGCCGAGCCCGCCGCGGCGCACGTGGACATCATCGGCGGCCAGGCCGCCACCCGCGAAGGTGCCCAGGCCCTGATCGACGCCGGTGCCGACGGCATCAAGGTCGGCGTCGGCCCCGGGTCCATCTGCACCACCCGTGTGGTTGCCGGCGTCGGCGTCCCCCAGATCACCGCCATCTACGAATCGGCGAAAGCGGCCATCCCGGCCGGCGTCCCGCTGATCGCCGACGGCGGCCTGCAGTACTCGGGCGACATCGGCAAGGCGCTGGTCGCCGGTGCCGACACCGTGATGCTCGGCTCCCTCCTGGCCGGCTGCGACGAATCCCCGGGCGAGCTGATCTTCGTCAACGGCAAGCAGTTCAAGAGCTACCGCGGCATGGGCTCCCTGGGCGCCATGCAGACCCGTGGCAAGAACACCTCCTACTCCAAGGACCGGTATTTCCAGGCCGACGTGTCCGGCGATGACAAGCTCATCCCGGAGGGCATCGAAGGCCGAGTCGCCTACCGCGGTCCGTTGTCCTCGGTGGCGTACCAGCTGGTCGGCGGCCTCCGCCAGACGATGTTCTACACCGGCGCCCCCACCGTCGCCGAGCTCAAGGCCCGCGGCAAGTTCGTCCGCATCACCGCGGCCGGACTCAAGGAATCGCACCCGCACGACATCCAGATGACCGTCGAAGCCCCGAACTACGGTTCGCGCTAGGACTCTCCGCTGTGAAACGGGTAAGCCCGCCGAAACTGCAGTTTCGGCGGGCTTACCCGTTTGTGGGCGCCCGGCTTCACCCGGGGCGGCGCCGCCCCACCGGTGCCGCACCCGCAGTCTCCGTACCCGCCACCTCCGGGTCCCGGAACTAGGCTGGAGGCATGTCTGAACTCCTGCCCGCACGTGAGCCGAAGCGCAAGCTTGCGCTGAAGCCCTACGCTCGCGCCGTGGCGCAGGTTCTGCGGGTGAGCTTCCAGGCCTCACCGGCCGCCGTCGTGATGAAAGTCCTCGGCTCGCTGATCTCGGCGCTCCTGCCGCTCGTCACCACCTACTTCGCCGCCCTGACCACGACGGCGCTGGCTGCCGCCTACGCGGGCAACACCGACGCTGGCCGGCAGGCCATCATTTACGTCATCATCACCGCGGCCCTCGGGCTCTTCTGGGGCGCGTTCAGCAGCGTGGACCGCTACATCCAGCAGCTCATGAGCTTCCGGGTCGGCGCGATCGTCGGTGATCTGATGTACGAGCGATTCCTCACCCTGGACTTCTGGCGCTACGACGACAAAGAGACGGTGGACCTGTACGACCGCGCCAAGCGCTTCTCCGATTCCTACGCACGGGTCCTTGACCGGATCGCCGCGATCTTCACCCAGCTCGTCTCGGTTCTCCTCGCCATCGGCGCGCTGCTGCTGGTCAGTTGGTGGATAGCCGTGATCGTCCTGATCGCGATCGTCCCCAGCGTCTACCTGCAGTTCAAACTCTCCCGCGAACAAATCGCGCACTGGAACACGCAGGTGGACTCGCGCCGGCAGCGCAGGATGATTGAAACCAACCTCCTCCGCCCGCAGCACATCGCCGAGATGCGGCTCTACGGAATCGTCGGCTACCTGATGGGGCTGCGCTCGAGGCTCCGGGACGCCGACGAGAAGCGCCGGCTGGACTTCCAGAAGCGCTACATCCCCAAACAGCTCGCGGCCGATGCCCTCCAGTACGGTGCGGAAGTCGTTTCCCTGATCTGGGTAGTGGGCCAGATCATCGCCCACGCCCAGCCGGTGGGGCAGTTCCTCTATGTCCAGCAGATTGTCAGCCGCGCCCTGTCCACGGCCAACAGCCTGGTCTCCTCGCTCAGCTCGATCGACGAGGACCTGGCGAACCTCAAGGACTACGAACTGTTCATGGCACTGCCCGTGCATTCCAGCCACGCCCCGCCCCTGCTGGAGGCGCCGAAGAGTGTGGAACTGCGGGACATCCACTTCACGTACACCGGCAGCGACCTTGAAGTCATCCGCGGAATTTCAATGACCATCCGGCAGGGCCAGCACGTCGCCATCGTGGGGGAGAACGGCGCGGGCAAGTCCACCCTGATCCGCATCCTGGCTGGCCTCTACCGGCCCGATTCCGGGCAGGTGCTGCTCGACGGTGTCGACCTCGCCGCCGTCGACGTCAAGTCCTGGCACCGGCACCTGGCGGTGCTCAGCCAGGAATTCCTGAAGTACGAGTTTGCCACCGCGGCGGAGAACATCTTCTTCGGCGACGTCGATTCGCCCCGCGACGACGGCATGATCCGCCGGGCCGCCGCGGATGCGGAGGCCCTGGAGTTCATCAACAAACTGCCCAACGGCCTGGACAACCACGTCAGCAACTGGATGGAGGATCCGCGCGGACGGAAGGGAAGCGGGCTGTCCGGCGGGCAGTGGCAGCGCCTGGCGATGGCACGGAACTTCTACCGCAACGCCTCATTCATGGTGATGGACGAGCCGACGTCGGCCATCGACGCGCTGGCCGAACACCGGATCTTCACGAGGCTCTTCGCGGACCGCGGCAGCACCATCATCGCCATCAGCCACCGCCTGGCCACGATCGAGAAGGCCGACGTCGTCTACATGCTCGAGGACGGCCGGATCGTGGAACAGGGCACGCACCGCGAGCTCGTGGCCCTGCGCGGCCGGTATTTCCGGATGTTCGAATCCCAGCTGACGGTCCCGGACACGGAGGACATCAGCGGAGAGTGACTGGGGCGCCTTCCACAGTGGTGCGCACCCGGGCTATGCCCGGTTCGGGCGGGACGCTGCTGAAGCCGAAGCCGACGGCGGGCAGGACCTTTGCCAGCGCGCCGGCGTCGACCCCGTCCCAGCTGACCGTCGCCGCGTCGATGCGGTGGAGATCGGTGACGCCGTAGTACTCGCGCCGACCGCCCCCGGCGGTGCCGGCAGTGCGCACCCCGGGGCTGAGAAGTCCCGCGAAGGGGCTGACGGCGCGCAGCCAGCGCGGGTGCACGGCCAGGGGCCGGGGGATGAGCCGTGCCGCCGTGCCGAGCGCGGTCCGGGCGCCGAGGGCAACCTCAAACAGCAGGTGCCCGGCGTCCACCGTCAGCGTTCCGCCGGCGTGCCGGACGGCAATGTCCACCACACGGGTTTCATCGAAGCTATACACGGCGGCGATGAATCCTGCCACCTCTGCCGTCGGGGCCAGCAGGATGCGCCGGCCGGAGGGCAGTTCCACCATGGCGTCGGCGAAAGCGCCGAACGGGGACTCCTGCCAGAGCCCCACCACGGCACGAAGTCCCGACGTCGTGCCGATCCCGGCGATGTGCCCGTCGAAGATCCACCGCATACCCATGCGGCCACCTTACGTCGGCAGCGGTCGTTGCGCTGCCGTGCGGGACACGTTCACGGGGAAAACCGCGCCCTGGGATAACCTAGAGCAGTGACTTACGAGATTGAGATTGGCCGAGGCAAGCGTGGGCGCCGTGCCTACTCCCTGGATGACATTGCGATCGTCCCCAACCGTCGCACGCGTGACCCGAAGGACGTATCCGTCTCCTGGCAGATCGATGCCTACAAGTTCGACATGCCGGTCATCGCGGCACCGATGGATTCGGCCATGTCGCCGGAAACCGTCATCGCCCTGGGCCGCCTCGGCGGCCTCGGCGTCCTGGACCTCGAAGGCCTGTGGACCCGGTACGAGGACCCGCAGTCCGTCCTGGACGAAATCGCGGTCCTCGCGGACGAGACCAACAGCCCCGCTGTCACCCGGCGCATGCAGGAGCTCTACCAGGCGCCGATCCAGCCCGAGCTGATCACCTCGCGCCTGGCGGAGATCCGCGCCGCCGGCGTCACCGTCGCAGGCTCCCTCACCCCGCAGCGCACGCAGGAACACTACAAGACCGTGGTGGCTGCCGGCGTCGACATCTTCGTCATCCGCGGAACCACCGTCTCGGCCGAACACGTCTCCAAGGACCACGAGCCGCTGAACCTCAAGCAGTTCATCTACGAACTCGACGTCCCCGTGATCGTCGGCGGGGCGGCCGGCTACACCCCGGCACTGCACCTCATGCGCACCGGCGCCGCCGGCGTCCTGGTCGGCTTCGGCGGGGGAGCCACCACCACCACCCGCCGCGCGCTCGGCATCCATTCGCCCATGGCTTCGGCCATCTCCGACGTCGCGGCCGCCCGCCGGGACTACATGGATGAATCCGGCGGACGCTACGTGCACGTGATCGCCGACGGCGGCATGGGCACCTCCGGTGACATCGTCAAGGCCATCGCCATGGGCGCCGACGCCGTAATGCTGGGCAGTGCCTTGGCCCGCGCCGAGGAAGCACCCGGCAAGGGCTGGCACTGGGGCCAGGAAGCCCACCACCTCGAACTTCCCCGCGGCGACAGGGTCAACGTTGGAACGGTGGGTCCGCTCGAGGAAGTCCTGTTCGGGCCGGGCCACCACACCAACGGCACCTCGAACCTGATCGGTGCGCTGCGCCGTTCGATGGCGACCACCGGCTATTCGGACCTGAAAGAGTTCCAGCGCGTCGACGTCGTCGTCTCGCCGTACGCCGGTAACTGAACCGGGCGCCGGGAACTCTGACGTACGCCGGAGACTGAACCCGGGACAGACGACTGAACCCGGCACCGGGAACTGAACCCCACTCTGGCAGGTGATTGGCCCTGCCCATCCGGAAGACTTGGACGTAGTCTGGTGCCCTACGAGGTTTGATCCGGATGGAGGCGTGACATGAACAGTTTTCCCGGCGGTTCTCCCGTGGCCGGAGGTGCGCTCGGCCCCGCAGAGCGCGATGCTTCGATCGCGCTTCTGAAGGGCACGGGCGACCCGGGCAAGGAACTAGACATCCTGATCGTGGGCGGAGGAATCGTCGGCGCCGGCGCCGCCCTGGACGCCATCACTCGTGGGCTCAGCGTCGGCATCGTCGAAGCCAACGACTGGGCGGCCGGCACCTCCTCCAGGTCCTCCAAGCTCATCCACGGCGGCCTGCGTTACCTGGAGATGCTGGACTTCGCCCTGGTCAAGGAGGCGCTGCACGAGCGCGGGCTCATCCTTTCCGTCCTCGCCCCGCATCTGGCCCGGCCGGTGCCGTTCCTCTACCCGCTGACCAAGCACTTCGTTGAGCGCCCCTACGTCGGTGCCGGGATCGCGTTGTACGACGTCATGTCCATCACCGGCGGACACAGCCGCGGCGTTCCGTTCCACAAGCACCTGACCCGCCGCGGGACCCTGCGGGCCGCGCCGAGCCTGAAGGATGACGCCTTCGTGGGCTCCATCCGGTACTACGACGGCCAGGTGGACGACGCTAAGTACGTTGCCAACCTCGTCCGGACCGCGGCATACTACGGCGCGCACGCGGTCAACCAGATGTCAGTCGTGGCCTTCCTGCGCGAAGGTGAGCGCGTGGTCGGCGCCAAGGTGGTCAATCACGAGGACGGCTCGAGCTTCAACATCCGGGCCAAGCAGGTCATCAACGCCACCGGAGTCTGGACCGACGAGACCCAAGCCATGGTGACGGACCGCGGACAGCTCAAGGTGCGCGCCTCCAAGGGCATCCACCTCGTGGTACCCCGTGACCGGATCCAGTCCACGGTGGGGCTGATCCTGCGGACCGAGAAGTCCGTGCTGTTCGTCATCCCCTGGGGCCGGCACTGGATCATCGGAACCACGGACACCGACTGGCACCTCGACAAGGCGCACCCGGCCGCCTCCAGCAAGGACATCGACTACCTCCTGGAACACGTCAACAAGGTCCTCAAGCGGCCGCTGACCCGGGAGGACGTCGAGGGTGTCTACGCCGGTCTACGCCCGCTGCTGGCCGGGGAAAGCGACTCCACCGCCAAGCTGTCCCGCGAACACGTAGTGGCCCACCCCGTGCCGGGGCTCGTAGTAGTAGCCGGCGGGAAATGGACCACCTACCGGGTCATGGCCAAGGACGCCGTCGACGAGGCAACGCGCAGCATGGACGAGCGTGTCCCGCCGAGCTGCACGGAGTCCATTCCGCTGCTTGGAGCCAGCGGTTTCAAAGCCGCATGGAACAAGCGGAACCGGATGGCGGAGGAGACCGGCGTCCACGTGGCCCGGATCGAACATTTGCTCAACCGTTACGGCGCCATGGCTCCAGAGGTGCTGGCCCTCATCGCCAGCAACCCGGAACTGGCCGAGCCGCTGCCGGGCGCGGATGACTACCTCGCCGCCGAGGCCGTCTATGCCGCCACGCACGAGGGCGCCCGCCACGTCCAGGACGTACTGACCCGCCGCACCCGAATTTCGATCGAGGCGTGGGACCGGGGTGTGTCCGCCGCTCCGGTAGTCGCTAAACTAATGGGAGACGTTCTCGGCTGGAGTGATGCGCAGCGCGAGGGCGAAATCAAGCACTATCTGGCCCGGGTTGATGCCGAGCGCCTGAGCCAGCAGCAGCCGGACGACGAATCCGCCGATGCCGCACGGTTGGGCGTGGAGGATATCGTCCCCTTGCGCTGAGACTCAGCTCCGGCCGGCAGTGCGGACCACAACGCTAGTCAAATGACTGCCGGCCGGCGTGCACTGACGCCACTTCGAAGGGACATCTCTTGGCGGAACCACTGGACCGGTACGACGCCGAGCTCACCACGCCGGAGATGGTGATCCTCGAACTGGACGCCACGGACAAGCTCGATGCCACGTCCCAGCTCGCAGAGCGCATGTATGAGGCTGGCCGCATTTCCGATCTGGAGGGCTTCCTCAAGCAGGTCAACGCCCGTGAGCACCAGCTCGCCACCGGGCTGCCCGGCGGTGTGGGACTGCCGCACGCCCGCAGCGAGCTCGTCTCGCAGACCTCCATCGCCGTCGGCATCACGAAATACGGCAGGGCACTCGACTTCGGCGCCGCTGACGGCCCGGCCACCGTGATTCTGCTCATCGCCACTCCGGCGAGCTCCTTTTCCGACCATCTCGAAGTGCTCGCGACCCTGGCACGTTCACTGTCGAAGGAGTCCTTCCGCGAGTCGCTCCGCCGGGCTTACGACCCCGAAGTGATCGCAGAACTCATCAATTCCAGCTTGGTGTTCTTCGACCACTAGGGATTGGGGCGGGCTCTCTCGTGTCGACTTCGTCGCCACGCAGCGACCCTGCTGCCCCACTGGCTTTCCAAGGGGCACGGCGCGTGGCCTCTGTACCGGGCGCACGTGACCCGGCTGGAGGATCAATTGGTGCGCGCTGCCGGCATTGAGGTCGGCAGGCCGCCGGAGTCCGTGCTCTTCTCGCCCGGAGTGCGCACGCAGTTTGGCCGGCCGCGGGTCCTGAATCGCGCACCCTGACCCGCGCGCTTTGACCCGAGTGTCCTGAAATCCTGGCGGCCGGGCAACCGCTCCGCGGCGCCACGGGGTTCCCGCTAGAAATGTCAGACCCCCGGAGGAGACTGGTGTCATGGAAGCCGCCAGGGGTTTCATTCCGTTCGGGGACGACGGGCAGGGCACGGATGGGTGCACTGGTCGCGCTGCAGGCTGCGGCGCGGATCCCGGCACGGGCCGCGACGCAGGCGGCGGCACGGACCTGGCCGGGTGGTCGGGGGTGGGTGTTGCCCTGGCCGCGTTGGAGGCTGTGGGGTCGACGGCGGTTCAGGATGCGGCGTTGTGGGATTTCCGGGCCGCGGCGGACTTTGCCGGGCGGGTGGAGGAGCTCTCGCGCCGGGCGGAGTTTTTGCAGCTGGTGGCGGCCGGTGCGGTGGACCGGACCAGGAAGCAGTCCGCCGCGGCGGCGAGGACGGCGGCGGGGGCCGGCTCGTCGTGGACGACGGGCTGGCGCGACGACGCCCCCGGCACCGCGGTCGCCGGTGGCGCACCGTCCGGCACGGTGAGTGGTGCTGTGGCCGATGACGGGATCGACGGTGGGATCGACGGTGTGCCCGGTGCAGTGGCTTCGCCCGATGCGCTGACCGGGGAGGGTGTGCCGTGGGATGCGGTCGGTGACGCGGCGGTGGTGGATGACGGGTACCGGAACACGGCGGAGTTCCTGCGGGCGCGGCTGCGGATCAGCGCCCCGGAGGCTAAACGCAGGCTCTCCCTGGCCTGGAATCTCTTACCCCGCCGGGGACTCACCGGCCAGCCCGTCCCGGCCGTGCATGCTGAACTGGGTGCGGCGGTCGCGGCCGGGGAGGTCGCGTCGCGGGCCGCGACGATCATCACGGCGGCGCTGGAGAAGGTCCGGCACGTCTGTGACGCCGGGGCCTTGGGGCGGATGGAGCACGCCCTGACGCGCACGGCCGCGGAGAACGATGCGGACTTCCTGGCCCGGGTGGCCCGGGGCTGGGCGGATGCGCTGGATCAGGACGGTGCCGAGCCCTCCGAGGAGCTGCTGCGCCAGCTTCAGGGCGCCTTCATCCGGTGCCGGCGCCACGGCCTGCACCATCTTGAGATTTTCGCGACCACCGAACAGTTCGAGTACCTCCTCACCGTCATGAACACCGGCACCAACCCCCGCACCGGCACCACAAACACACACGCCGCCGGGCCCACGAAAGCCGCCGCCTCTGAGGTATCGGCCGCCGGCGCCGCTTCTGAGGGCACCACGGCCGGCGCTGATGACTCCGCCACTGGTGTCGCCGACTCTGACGGCTGGGCGGTTGATGCCACCCCCGGTGCCGCCGCTTCTGCTGACTGGGGCGCCGAGCCCGCCGGAGCTTCCTTCGCCGTGGGGTGGGCTCCCAGCCTGTCCGACGGCCAAGGCTGGGTCGTCGGCACTCCCGCCGGCGAGCGTTCGACCCTCGGACCCGCCGACGCGGCCGGTGCCGGCAGTGAGTGGCCGGTCACGGGTGCCGGGGCCGGCGTGTGGGCCTGTGATGCCCGGGCCGGCGGTGTGTCGACTCTTGCGGATGCCCAGGCTGCCTCCCCGGCCCCGGCTCAGGCTCCCGCCGTGGGGAATCATGCCGTTCCGGATGACGCCCCCGCAGCAGCGGGGCAGCCGGTGCCGGAGGAGGATCCCGGGGCGGCGGGGCTGGATCCCCGGTCCCGGGCCCAGCGGCTGCTGGACGGCCTGGTCGGTGCCTGCGGGATCGCCCTCGCGACCGGGGGCCTGCCCGCCGCGGGCGGGCTCCGGCCCCAGGTCATGGTCACCATCGACTACCGGGACCTGCTGGCCCGGCTCGGCACCACCACCGACGCCCAGGCCGGCCCGGCAGAAGCTCAGGAAACGGCCGGCGCGGGAAGCACCGCGGCCGTGGCGGGCGGCGCGGCGGATGAAACCGGTGCGGCGTTCCGGCCCGCGGGGGCGGTGCGGGAAACGGGATCGCTGCTGTTCACCGGACCCGTCACCGCCTCCACGGTCCGGAAGATCGCCTGCGACGCCGACATCATCCCCGTCCTGCTCGGGGGTGAGGGACGGATCCTGGACATCGGCCGGGCCTCACGGATCTTCCCGCCCCACCTCCGCAAAGCCCTCATCGCCCGGGACCTCGGCTGCGCCTTCCCCGGCTGCACCATCCCCGCGCCCTGGTGCGAAGCCCACCACATCACCTACTGGTCCCGCGGTGGGACCACGGGCACGGAGAACGGGGCCCTGCTGTGCTCCCATCACCACCACCTGATCCACAAGGAGGCATGGACCATCCGGCTGCGGACCGGAGTCCCCTGGTTCATCCCGCCACCCCACATCGACCCCGGCCAAAAACCCCGCCGCAACCACTACTTCACACCCGCCCGACCCGCCCGGGCCGCATGACCGCGGCCCGGAGAGTGGCACCGCAGCACCTCAACGCGGCCTATGGCGGCAGACCGGGCGGTGGCGGTGTCATCCGGGCTAACGTGCCGGCCGTGTAATCACGGACCCGGCGGTGGCGGCGTGATCCGGGCTAACGTGCCAGCCAAGTGGACCAGGCAGTGACGGCGTGATCAGGGCAGCGAAGGCGGCTCCTCACGACGGCGGCATAGCCGAGTCCCGTCCTGTGGCCATTGAACATGATCAGGACTTACGACAGTGGCCGGGACAGAGACGACGCCTCCTCATGACGGCCCTACGACCGAGTCCCCTCCCAACTGGTGCCAGGGAACCTGACGACGGTCTACGACCGAGGCCCGGTTGGCGAAGGCGGCTCCTCATGACGGCCGCATATCCGAAGCCCGGGGGACGGCAAGCGCGGCATCACCTCAACTAGGTCCGGTTGTGTCTACCTCGTCGTTGCCGGGTCAGGGAGGGCTGGGTCCGGCGTCGGCCCGTTTCGTTGTTCTACAGGGGGACGAAGTACGGTTAAGAGGTGCTGAAAACTGCCCTCAAACCCCGCTGGATCGCAGGACTCGTGTTCGCGATCGCCATTTCCGGGGTCTTTGTGCTGCTGAGCCAGTGGCAGTTTGGCCGCTCAACACAACCCGAAGCCCCGGTCTCCACCACAACCGAGGAAACTCGCCAGCTTACGTCGGTCCTGCAGCCGGGCGGATTTTTCCCTGGTTCGGTGGCTGATCAGATGGTCTCGGCCACCGGAAGTTATGACCCCCAGAAACAGGTCCTCGTCCCGGGGCGACTGAATGACGGGGCCAAGGGCTACTGGATCGTTTCCGCCTTCGCCGTCAAGGGTGCTCCTGTCCTGAAGGGCGGCGGGGCCACACCGCAGACCTGGATTCCGGTCGCCCGCGGCTGGATCGCTGATCCCTCGGACGCCGTCGCGCCGCCGTCGGGCACCATCGCACTGACCGGGCGGCTACTGCCGTCCGAATCGCCGCTGGCGAATACCGACCCCGGACCCGGCCGCGCGAGTGCCGTTTCGGTCGCCGAACTCATCAACGACTGGAACGTCAGCAGCTACCCGGGATTTGTCGCGGCAAAGACGGAACTTTCCGGCAGCACCGACGTCGGTGCTCTTGCCACCGGAGGCGACGTCAAACCCCTTCTGATTGGCCCGCAGCCGCCTGCGCAGCAGGTCAACTGGCTAAACCTGTTCTATTCCGTGGAATGGGTGGTCTTTGCCGGGTTCGCGTTGTTCATCTGGTGGCGTCTGGTCAAAGACGACTACCGCCGCGACCTGGAAGACGCCCTTGACGCGGAATCCGTCCCGGAATCGGCCGCGCAACCGGACAAGGATCCGTTGGCGCAACTGGACTCGGACCCGGCCGAGGAGTCGGTCAAGGAATGGGCCGGACAGGTGCCCGGCACCTCCGAAGACCCGCAGCCGCCGGCAGCCGAAGCGCATCGCACAGCCCCCAATCCCACAGACCCGAGAGTGCAATCATGATCGAGCCCCAACCCGCCATCCAACCGCAGCCAACGAACGGCACGGGGACAACCGGCAAGAAGCGTCGCTTCGGCGGCACCGAGGCCCAAATCCGGTCCGCCCTGAAGTTCTACAAAGTGCTCGCCTACCTGACGGGCTCGATGCTACTCCTGCTGTGCGCCGAGCTGATCGCCCGGTACGGCTTCGGGCAGTACCTCTACGTCGGCGGCACCGACGCCGTTACTGGCCAGCCGTTCGGCCTGGGCTTCGCCGACGCCGAGCCGCCAGGAGTGATCGGGGGCGTCAACCTCTCCATAACGGTGCTGATCGTGCACGGCTGGATGTATGTCGTGTACCTGATTTCCAACTTCCGGCTGTGGTCGCTCATGCGCTGGCCGTTCAGCAAACTGGTGATCCTGGCCCTCGGCGGCGTCGTGCCGTTCCTGTCCTTCTTCGTCGAGAAGAAGTTCCACGCAGAGGTCGAGGCCGAACTCGCGGCGAACCCCCAGGCTCCCCAGCGCTACTGAGCCGGGTAGAGGCCGCGAACAGCGGCAGCAGCCGCCGTCGGGCGTGTGAGTTCGCTTACCCGGGGCGTGATTCGAGGCCCACAGCGGCTTCTCAATGTGCGGGCGGGTAGCGGCGCAAAGTAGGCTAGTGGGGTGACTACTCCCACTGCATCCCAGACGTCCCACAGGCCGGTTCTGGTTGTTGACTACGGTGCCCAGTACGCGCAGCTGATTGCCCGCCGCGTCCGGGAAGCGAATGTGTATTCGGAAGTGGTTCCGCATACCTTCACCACCGAGCAGCTGCTGGCCAAAAACCCCGCCGCGATCATCCTCTCGGGCGGACCCGCAAGCGTTTACGCCGAAGGCGCCCCGAGCGTTGGCGCCGATCTCTTCGAAGCCGGTGTCCCCGTCTTCGGCATCTGCTACGGCTTCCAAGCCATGGCCAATGCCCTCGGCGGCAAGGTAGCCCAGACGGGTCTTCGCGAGTACGGTGCCACCGAGACCACCACCCTGGGTGAAGGCCGGTCCATCCTGGCTGGCATGCCTCAGCACCAGAGCACGTGGATGAGCCACGGCGACTCCGTCCATGAGGCCCCCGAAGGCTTCGAGGTTCTCGCGACGACGGCAGGCGCCGAGGTGGCGGCCTTCGCCAACGAAGAGAAATGCCTCTACGGCGTGCAGTGGCACCCTGAGGTCAAGCACTCGGCCTACGGCCAGCAGGTCCTGGAGAACTTCCTGTTCAAGGGCGCCAAGCTGGAACCGAACTGGACTGCAGGCAACATTCTCGAGGAACAGGTTGACCGGATCCGTGAGCAGATCGGCGACTCCCGGGTCATCTGCGGACTGTCCGGCGGCGTCGACTCTGCAGTGGCTGCCGCCCTGGTGCAGCGCGCGGTCGGCGACCAGCTGACCTGCGTTTTCGTGGACCACGGCCTGCTGCGCGAGGGCGAGGCCGAACAGGTCGAACGCGACTTCGTGGCCGCAACCGGCGTCAAGCTCTACGTCGCCAACGAGCAGGAGCGCTTCCTGAGCGCCCTGGCCGGTGTCAGCGATCCCGAGACCAAGCGCAAGATCATCGGCCGCGAATTCATCCGCGCCTTCGAGGAAGCCGAACTGGCGATCATCGCCGAGGCAGCGGCGCACGGCGAAAAGATCAAGTTCCTCGTCCAGGGCACCCTGTATCCCGACGTCGTCGAATCCGGCGGTGGCGAAGGTGCAGCCAACATCAAGAGCCACCACAACGTGGGCGGCCTGCCCGAGGACCTGCAGTTTGAACTCGTTGAGCCGCTGCGCGCCCTGTTCAAGGACGAGGTCCGCGCGGTCGGCGCCCAACTCGGACTCCCGCAGGAAATCGTCGGCCGCCAGCCGTTCCCCGGGCCCGGCCTGGGCATCCGGATCGTCGGCGACGTCACCAAGGAACGCCTCGACCTGCTCCGCAAGGCCGACGCGATCGCCCGCGCCGAGCTGACCGCGGCCGGACTCGACAACGAGGTCTGGCAGATGCCCGTCGTGCTGCTGGCGGATGTTCGCAGCGTAGGCGTCCAGGGCGACGGACGCACCTACGGACACCCGATCGTGCTCCGTCCCGTGTCCTCCGAGGACGCCATGACGGCGGACTGGTCGCGGCTGCCCTACGATCTCCTGGCCCGGATCTCCAACCGGATCACTAATGAGGTGGACGGCGTCAACCGTGTGGTGCTGGACGTGACCAGCAAGCCGCCGGGAACCATCGAGTGGGAATAGCAGTGTGAATGGCCGGCCTTTCGAGGCCGGCCATTTCATTTTGTTTCTGGCAATTCGGGTTGAATTTCGCACCGCTCAGTGTTGCGGCCCCGCAGGTGCCCCTGATTCGGGCTACCCTCGAAGGCATGCCGGTATGGTCCAAGGCGTCCCGCGCGAGCCAGGCAACCGCGAGCACACAAAACGCGGCCATGGAAAGCGCGGACGAAACACAGACACGCGTTGACACGTCGAACGCGCTAAAGGCGAGCCCGCCGCGGTCCGGCATGGAGGAATCCGGCCGGGAGAAATCCAGCCCGGAGAAGTCCGGCATGGAGACATCCAGCACAGAGAAGTCGAGCACAGAAAAGAAGGCAGCAGTGTCAGTTGGTCAAGGCCACCCCGAGGGCTCCGAGGAGTTCAGGAAATGGCTGTCGGGGCTCAAACCCGTCACCGGAGCAGATACGATGCTGCGCTTCACCAAGACGCCCGAAGGCTCGATTGACCTGACCCATGCCCATCCGTCGGGGCTTGCCCAGCTCATGGCAGGCCGGCGCACCCGGCTCTCAACCCTGATCCGGGACCGCCAGCAGTACGTGATTGCCGCCAGGGCCTCGCGCAACCTGCGCTCGAAAATCTTCGAACTCGCCAACGACCGCGGCATTGACGCGGGCTATTTCTCGGCCGGCACGGTCGTCTGGACGTCCGCCGTCGGAGGTAAACCGCAGCGAATTTCCGCCCCGGTCATGCTCACCGCCATTTCCCTCACGGTGCGCCCCGGCGAAGACGACTACGAACTGCAACTCACCGAACAGGCGCAGATCAACCCCGCACTGGTCCGGCACCTCAAGTCAGTCCATGGGATCGTCTTTGACGTCAGCGCGGTGACGCGGATGGCCTACAGCACGGCGCGTTATGACCCCCAGCCGGTCCTGGACCGCCTGGGCACGCTGATCCAGCCGATTGCCGGTGCCGAGATAGAGCACAACCTCCTCGTCTCCACGTTTGCCGACCTCTCCGGCAACCTGGATGACCCGTGGATCAACCCGAACAACCCCCTCGTCACCGCCCTGGCCCGGTCCGGTTCCGGCGAAATGGTCGACGTGCCCGTGCTTGAACCTGGGCGTTTCCCCAGCACGGATGAGCGGGACCCCGCCGATGAGCTTCTGCTGCTCGACGCCGACACGGACCAGCAGTACGTCGTCGACGCCGTTCGGGCGGGCGACTCGCTCGTGGTCAGCAGCCCGCCGGGCACCGGCCAGACCCAGACCGCCATCAACACCATCGGCGCCCTCGTCGACGAGGGCAAAACCGTCCTGGTAGTGGGCGACAGGCGCGCCAGCCTCGCCGAAATCTCCGCCCAGCTGGAGAGCCTCGGCCTGGATTCCGTACTGCTCCAGCTCGCCGGCAATGCCAGTCCGCTGCAGCTCAAGGGCCAGCTGGTCCGGGCGATCGTCCGCAACGAGAAGTCGCTCCAACCGCAGCTAAGCAACCTGCACGCCACGCTGACGGGGCACCGGCACGCCCTGATGGACCATGTTGCCTCGCTGCACAACGTCCGGGAACGCTGGGGCTGTTCCCCGTACGAGGCCATGCAGTCGCTGGCCGAACTGACCTCCATCCAGCCGGCGCCAGCCACGACGGTCCGGCTCAAGCGCAGCGTGCTGGATAACATCCGGGACCGCGAGGAGCTCGCCGGCAGGCTCCGCCGCGCTGCCGAACTCGGCGGTTTCAGCCGTGCGTCGACCACCAGCCCCTGGCACGGAGCACGGCTCCTGACCCGCAAGGAGACGCAGGAAGCGCAGGCGGTTGCACGGTCCGTCGCGGAGAAGCTGCCGCTGCTGCGCGGGCGAATGGACGAGGTGGCAGAACACGCCGAGATTCGCCTCGGCGGGACTTTCACCGAATGGGGCGAACAGATCGAACTGCTCGTGGCCGTCCGCGAAAGCCTGGACAAGTTCACTCCCGACATCTTTGACCGGCCCGTCCATGACCTCATCTCGGCCACGGCGCCCTCCGCCTGGCGCCGGGAACGGGGGATCGAGATGCCCTCCATGCAGCGGTCCCGCCTGCGCCGGGTGGCCAAGGAATATGTCCGTCCCGGCGTGCACATCGCGGACCTGCACAGCTCTCTGGTCCTCGTGCAGGAGCAGCGCGCCGCGTGGGCCGGGTATGCCACGACGCAGCGGCACCCTGCCGTGCCGTCCGGGCTGGCCGAAATCTCCGGCCTCTACCGGGAGCTTGAGTCAGAACTGGCCGAACTGGGCCAGGCAGTCAAGCACACCGCCGCGGGCGGCGATCTGGACCGCGTGCCCTATGCCGATCTCCTGACCCGCGTTCAGCGACTCGTCGCCGACACCGCGACACTCGAAACCCTGCCGGAGCGTACGCTGTTGGTCGAGAGCATGCGTGAGCACGGGTTGGGCGAGCTGCTCGCCGACCTGGCCGAGCGTGAGGTCCCCGAGGGATCTGTGACCGCAGAACTCGAGCTGGCCTGGTGGCAGTCGGCCCTGGAAGCCATGATTAGCGGCGATGACTACCTCGCCATGTCCGACGGCGACGCCCTGCGCCAGCTGGAAGCGGAGTACCGGCTCGCTGACAACGCCCATATCGCCAGCGGCGCTGCCCGGCTCCGGTGGAACCTGTCCGAGCGCTGGCGCACGGCCATCGAGGCATACCCGCGCCAGGCCGAGCTGCTGCGCAGTCTGCTAAAGGACGGCAGGGTTACCCTTGCGGCACTCAGCGGCCAGGCGCAGGAGCTGCTGCCCACACTCGTTCCTGTATGGTCCGTCAGCCCGTACCTCATGACGGGCCTCCTGCCGATCGAGCAGACCTTTGATGCCGTAGTGATCCTGGACGCCGAGACAACATCGCTGCAGGCCGTCCTCCCGGCTATCGCCCGGGCCCGGCAGGTCATAGCTTTCGGCGATGAGCAGATCGCCAGCCCACGAACCTTCACAGTGGGGGTCGAACGGCTCGCCGCAGGGGAGAGCTCCTACCAGAGCGTCGAGAGCGCTTACCGTGCGCTGTCTGCCGTACTGCCCGTGTGGAACCTGAGGACCGTGTACCGCGCGGTCGATGAAGACCTGGTGCGCCAGCTCAGCAAGGGATATTACGGCGGGGAACTCACACGGCTCCCGGAAGGGCAATCCGCCACAGGCCTCGACCGTGCCCTCAGCGTGGAATACCTTCCCGATGGCACAGGGCTGCCCAGCGCCGACCACGACGGCGTTGAATCGGTGGTTGCCGAGGTGAACCGTGCGGTGGAGTTAGTCTTCGAGCACGCCCGGCTCCGTCCCCGGACCTCGCTGGCTGTGGTGACCGGCAGCCTCCGTCACGCCGCCCGGATCGGCGAAGCCATCCGGGCCCAACTGCCCAACTACCCGATGCTCGGCAGTTTCTTCACAGCAGGGGAGGAATCCTTCCGCGTCGTGGATCTCGAACGGGCCCAGGGGCTAGTCCGCGACCACGTCATTTTCTCCCCGGGCTATGGGCGCACGCCGCACGGGCGCACGCTCCACAGCCTTGGCCCGCTCTCCGCCGACGGCGGACGCGCTAAATTCGCCTTGGCGATGACGCGTGCGCGGCGATCCCTGCACGTGCTCAGTTGCTTCCGCCCCGAGGACCTCGACGTCAGCCGCCTGAGCCATGGTGCCGTGGATTTCTACGAACTACTGGACCGCGAGATCGCGGGCAATACGGATCTGGGCAGCCCCGCATCCCGGGCGGCCGCCAGCGAGCAGGCGCTCGGCGCTGATCCGCTCGTGGCAGACCTGGGCGACCGGCTCCGGGCCCGCGGTGCGCGCGTGTGGCACCAGTACGACGGCGTCCTCAACATGGTGGCCGCCGCCGATCCGATGACCACGATCGGCCAGGACGATGCGGAGATTCCCCGTCCAGTGGCGATTGAGTCAGACGGCACCGGCCACTACCGGCGAATGAGCGTCCGCGAGCGGAGCCGGCTCCGGCCGCAACTGCTTGAGCGGCTTGGCTGGCGTTATATGCCGCTGTGGACCATCGAGGTCTTCACTGATCCTTCGGCCTGCGCCGACCGGATTGGCGGCTACCTCGGGTTGGAGAAGCCTGCAGTGTCCAGTCGGCTCCGGGCATCCCACGGGTTCTTCGACGACGACATTGAAAACCTGGCGATCAACGACGCCCGGGGCCAGGAAAGCCACGTCTTCTCAGGGCACGCACCGGCGGGAGATGATTTTCATGGGCGCGAGACCGCGTCCACCCAGTCTGCAGCGCGGCCGGGCGATGCGCACGAGTCAGGTGCTACGCCCCTGCTGAGGCCAGAGACTGGGACCATAAACGGTGCAGCCACGACCGGCAACAATGGTATGACAGGCAGTACAGGCAGTAAGGAGTCCGGCGCCATGAGTGCAGACGGCGACATCCAGAACAGCAGCGGCGCTACCGCGGCTGAAGCGAACGGCGACTCCGGGTCGGCGGCCCGGGAACCGGCGGCGGGGGAGTCGGCAGCGGGGCAGCCCGCCGGAGAAGCGCGGGAGCAGGCGACGCCAAAGGAGAAGTCCCGGCGCGCGGCGGCGCCAGCAACGGCTGCCGGGGCAGTGCTGCCGAACAAGGCGGCCGAAGACGACCCGCGGCGCTGGGGCGACCAGCCCGAGAACTACGACCACGATGCGTGGCTCCAGGAGCAGAAGCCTCCGCACTGGGGTTGAGATGTAAGGCCGGTGCCGAGTAGCCGGCGGCGCCGGCGACCGCAATCGGTCTCAGGGACTACCGGCCGGCGGTCGGGGACTTAGCCGGGCGCTCGCCATGGCGAGTGTGCACGCCAGTCACCCAGCCACTCACCCTGGCGCTGCCGCCACAAGCACGAAGAACAGCTTGCCTTGGGTTGATGCGCCGGCCAATCGCCGCGCCTGATCGGCCGCGGCTGCCACGACGATGAGCCCGTCCGCGTCAGCGTCCGCGGTGGGCAACCACTGGCCCGTCTTGCCGCCCTGCACGGAGGTCCACAGTACAGGGACGGCTTCAGCCAGGATTTGGCCTTCAGCGGCTTGTTCGAAGCCGTTGCCGACGGTGAGCACCACGTTGACGAGTTGTCCGGGGGAGAGCAGCCGGATAGACGCAGGATCCGCCATCCTGAGCGGTACGGCTGCGGAACCGGGCGGCCTTCCGGCCAGCAGGCCCGGGCCAAGGATCTGGGCGTCGGTGAGGAGCTGGCCTTGGCGCAGCGGTGCGGCCAACTGCTTGCCCTCGAACGCGTTTTCGCCGCCCGGGCTGCCGGCCGGCACTAGCCCGGGCGGGATGCTGATCATGCGGACGTCGCCGGGTTCCAGGGTTTTTCCGGCGGGAAGATCCGCTACGGCTGCGAACGCAGTGGCGGTGTCGGCGGGCGCAGGAGTTAGCTGCTGAACAGTCAGGCCAGCGGCGATGCACAACATGAGCGCCGCCAGTAGCCGGCGGTTCCGGTTCAACCAGTTGCCCGGGCGGCGTCGCGGCGGCCTGCCGCGCGGCAACCGCTGCCGGGGCGGCCTCCCGGGCCGGGTGTAATTCCGGGTGGAGCTGCCGGCAGAACGAAACGTGGGCGGAAGGAGGCCAGCGGAGCGGATCCCGGCGCGTGCCCAGCTTGCGGGCATCACTCCGTTCCCGGGCCGGGGCGGCAGCGAAGAGGCCTTGAAAGACGGCCAGGAAGCCGGGTTGAGTGAGGGTGCCATGGCCGCCACGCTACGGACTCTGGCATGCTCGCGGGAGTCGCGGAACTGCTTATGTGGACAACGGGAGGCAGGAAGAACTGTGTGGGCCGCGGCATGCCGGCATTAGTGCGCGATTGCACGGCACGGGGACTGCGGCCACGGTGCTGTCTTGGCAGCGGTGTCTTTCGCGAACAATGTTCCGGGGCGGCGGCCGGAGGCTAGGCGGACGGTGCCGTCCGGAGACGGTGCACCAGGGCTGCGCGGATGGCAGCCTTGGGACCCTAGCTGGCGGCGGCCGGGGCAGGCGTCGCTGCGGGTGCGGGAGCCGCTGCGGGGGCCGGGGCAACTGTGCTGCCCTTGGTGTCGCGCGAATCGGTCCGGTAGAAGCCGGATCCCTTGAATACAACGCCGACGCTGTTGAACTTCTTGCGCAGCGTGCCCTGGCACTCGGGGCAGGACGTCAGGGAGTTGTCGCTGAACGACTGCACGATCTCGAAGGCGTGGCTGCAGTCCTTGCAGGCATATGCATACGTGGGCACTGGAAATCCTCCTCTGGGACAAACGAGCAGGTCCCGTGCTGTCGAGTCGGGACCGGTCGATATATCTATAGATATACCTGTCGGCGGGTTCCGTCTTAGCAGTCGCAGGGCCTGAGTGCTAATTCTATCACCCCCGCAGGACCCCCGATCAGCGGAGCCGGATGATCCCGCCCGGTGTCAGCGCCGCGTCGATCTTCCGGTCGAAGGACTCGGCGGGAATACTGCCTGCGGGCAGTACCTCAGTGTCGTAGACGACGGCGACGGTCGGCAGCGGTACGGCGTCGGACGCCCTGCCGGACGCGGACGAGCCGGACGCGGAGGACAGGGCGGCCAATGTGGCAAGGAACTTGTCGTAGTAGCCGCCGCCTTGTCCGATACGGTTGCCCGAGAAATCCACTGCAGTGGCCGGCAGTAAGATTGCGGTGGCGTCCAGCGTCACCGCGGTGCCGTGGCGCTCGCCAACAGGCTCCTGGATGGGGGCGAACCGGCTGCGGACAAACCCGGATTCCGGAGTCCAGTACACCCAGCTGAGTTCGAGCTCGGGTTCGCAGACGGGAAGGAGCACCCGGTGCCCGGCATCGACCAAGGCTGACAGCAGCGGCAGCGTGGGCGGTTCGGCGCCCACGCCCAGATACGCGGCGAAGGTACCCCGGCGGCCGCCGGTCAGATCGGATGCCCACTCGAGTCCGTGGCGGGTGATGCCTGCCGCTGCGGCATCGAGCGCGTCCAACGGGAGCGCCGCACGCCTTGCCCTGTGGCTGGAGCGTATTTCGTCTTTTGACGCCATGACTGGTCCGTCCTTTGCATCGTGCAGCCTGCTCCGCAACGTCAGGGGCCCGCGGGGCAGGCCGAATAATTACGCAATGATTGGTCCCTCCGTTAGATTAGTCGAGTGAATACACCCAATGCTTCCGTCCGCAAGGCCGTCATCCCCGCCGCGGGCCTTGGTACCAGGTTTCTTCCGGCCACGAAGGCCATGCCCAAGGAAATGCTGCCTGTCGTTGACAAGCCGGCCATCCAGTACGTGGTCGAGGAGGCCGTGAATGTCGGCCTGAACGACATCCTGATGATCACGGGCCGCAACAAGCGGGCGTTGGAGGACCACTTCGACCGCGTTCCCACCCTCGAAGCCACCCTCCAAGCCAAGGGTGACACGGCAAAGCTCGAGTCCATCCAGGCCGCCAGCAACCTCGGCGACATCCACTACGTCCGCCAGGGTGACCCCATGGGCCTGGGCCACGCGGTCCTCCGGGCCAAGCAGCACGTCGGCCAGGAACCGTTCGCCGTGCTCTTGGGCGATGACCTGATTGACGCCCGCGATGAGCTCCTCAGCACCATGATCGAAGTACAGGCCAAGACCGGCGGGTCGGTGGTCGCGCTGATCGAGGTGGACCCGTCCCAGATCAGCGCCTATGGCTGCGCCGACGTCGCGGCGATCGCCGGTGAGGAGTACGTCCGCGTCAAGCAGCTCGTGGAGAAGCCCGACGTCGAGGACGCCCCGTCAAACCTCGCGGTCATTGGCCGCTACGTCCTGCACCCGGCCGTCTTTGAAGTGCTCGAGCGCACCGCGCCGGGCCGCGGCGGCGAAATCCAGCTGACGGATGCACTGCAGGAACTCTCCACCGGCACCGGCGAGGGCTACGGCGTGTACGGCGTCGTCTTCCGCGGCCGCCGCTACGACACCGGCGACAAGCTCAGTTACCTCAAGGCCTGTGTCCAGCTCGCCTGCGACAGCGAGGACCTCGGCCCGGGCCTGCGCGAATGGCTGCCCGGCTTCGCGTCCAGCCTTACCCCCAGCCTCGCCAAGTAATTCCCGTGGGGGGCAGCTTCACCTGGCCGGTGACTCTGGAGAGCGGCGACATCGTGTTGCGCCCTATCCGGTACCGGGACCGCAAAGAGTGGACAGCGCTTAGGTCACGCAACTGCGAGTGGCTGGCCCCCTGGGAGGCATCAAACCCGGTCCCCGGTGGCGGTTTGCCGGATTACCGGCAGATGGTGCGGTCGCTGAAGGCCCAGGCCGCACAGGCCACGGCCCTGCCGTTCGTGATCGCCGAATGGAGGCCCGGGCACGAGAAGCCAGTGATCGTGGGACAGCTGACCGTGTCCTCGATCGTGTGGGGATCGGCCATGATGGCGACGTTGGGCTATTGGGTCGATCAGGACCGGGCTGGCCGGGGGATTGCCCCCACCGCCGTGGCCATGGCGACAGACTACTGCTTCGGAACCCTTGGCCTGCACAGGATGGAAATCAACATCAGGCCGGAAAACGGGCCGAGCCTGCGAGTGGTGGAAAAACTCGGGTTCCGCGACGAAGGATTCAGGCCCCGATACCTGCACATCAACGGTGAATGGGCCGACCACCGCACCTTCGCGCTCACGGCTGAGGAAGTGCCGGAAGGCCTTCTCACCCGGTGGTTGCGGAGCCGGCCGGCGTGAGCCCGTGATAGCCGCCTGACCAGCCACTACGCCCCGGCCCGGACCAATTGCCGGCGCGCCCGCGACACACCCCTGACAATGCGGCCTAGCACCCCATATACCTCATACGGTTTTGAGTGTGGACTTCCCTCTTAGCAGCTCTGTGATCCTTGTCATTGCTGTTGCGCTCTGGATCGTGTGGGTGGCACCCTACGTTCTGCGGAACGGGCGCCACCAGCTGCAGCCTGCAGGCGAATTCCTGGCGGACGTCATCGACATAGAACCAGTAGACCCACAAGCGGGGAAGGTTATGAAAATGGCGGCGCAGCAGGAGAAGCCCATGAATATCACCCGGCGCGCAGAACCTGCCGGCGGCACCGCAGGGCCCCGGGATACGCCAAGGGAAACACGTGGTGCAAGTCCGCTGCCCGCAGCAGCCTCTCCGGCGTTGAGGATTCGCTGGGGCCGGCTGGTGCTTGCGCTGGCCGGGATGCTCTCCCTGCTCACCGGCGTGGTGTCTGCACTCCTTCGACTGTTCGGCGTTGGATCCGGCTGGCTGCCGGTGGCAGCCCTGGTGGGCGCCGTCGCGTCCGTGGCAATGCTCCGCCGTCTCGCTATCCGCGACCGCCGGCGGAGGATGAACGCCGCATTCCGTGCAGCCATGGGCAGCCCGGCGCACAGGCCTGCGCGGCTGTCGGTGCCCGACGAGACCCCCACCCTTCCTGCGGAGCGCCCCGGCGTGCGACCCGAGAGTCCGCTCTTCGACGCCGAAGCGGACCGGTCCGCCCCGGAACCGTCGCCCAAACCGCTCACCGCACTGGATCTCCGCCAGGCAGCCCTGGCCGAAGCGGCAGCCTCCGGCGACATCGCGGCAGCTGTGGCAGCCGCACCACCGGCACCTGCGGAAGGCTCCAGCTGGGAGCCCGTGGACGTTCCCAAACCCACGTATGTGGAAGCGCCGAAGGCCGAACGCGCGGCCCCCAAGCCGCTGGACCTGCCCCAGGCACCGAAGGCCGTTGGCAAGCCGTCGCTCAAGCAGGCCTCGGCTCGGCCGGCTGCCTCCGATCCCCGGATCGCCGACGATCCCGAGACGAAGCAGCTCAGCAAGGCCCAGAGCGCGTTGAGCAACCTCGATGACGTTCTTCAGCGGCGACGCGCCTGACCCGCTCCGATCTTCCGGAGTTTTCGCCCCGGGCAGCCAGTGATGGCTGTCCGGGGTTTTCCTTTCCCCGCAGCGCCCCGGCAGGGAGCGCTGCACGGGCCACTGCGGTAGCCTCTGGTCATGACAAGGATCTGCGTCGCCGGTGGAACCGGCCAAGTGGGCCGTGAGGTGGTGCGTCAGGCTCTCGACGCCGGGCATTCCGTGGCCGTGCTGAGCCGCCGCCCGCCGGCAGCCGGCACCGCCGGCGGGGGAGCGGAGTACTTCCGCGCGGACGTGACGACGGGCGAAGGGCTCGCGGCCGCTCTGGCCGGGGCCGACGTCGTGATCGACTGCCTGGAGGGACGCTCCGGGAAAGCGCGCAAGAACTTCGCCGACGGCGGCGCGCGGCTCCTGGCCGCCGCCCAGGAGGCGGGCACGGCCAGGGCCGTGATGCTCTCCATCGTGAACTGTGATCGCAGCAGCTATGCCTTCTACCGCTCGAAGGCGGCGAAGGAGCATGTCTACGAGCTGTCCGGGCTCGAGACGGTGGTGATGCGGGCCACCCAGTTTCATTCATTGCTGGCGATGATGTTCGGCGCCGGATCAAGGGTCAGGGTCATCCCGGTGGTGAGGGGCGCCCGGTTCCAGCCCGTTTCACCGGCCGACGTCGCTGCGATGCTCCTGGAGTCCGCCCTGGAGCCGGAGCCGGAGCCAGCGCCGGCCACGCCTGAACCGGCGCGCCCGCGGCACCACGTGCTGACCATCGGCGGCCCGGAGGCCAAGGACATGGCCGACTTCGCCCGGGAATGGCAACGGGCCACCGGCGCGAAGGGCCATCTGGTGCGCCTGCCGCTGCCGGGGGCGATGGGCCGCTACCTGCGCGCAGGGCTCAATCTGGTGCCGGATGCGCGACACGGCACCGAGACATTCCGTGGCTGGCTGGCAAACCACGCAGATAGTTTGTAGCCTAGGGACACCGGCAGCGCCGTTCCAACAGGACCGGCGTTGCTTCGGGGCTATAGCTCAGTTGGTAGAGCGCTTCGTTCGCATCGAAGAGGTCAGGAGTTCGAATCTCCTTAGCTCCACGGTTAAAGCCTTCTGACCTGCGAAAACGTTGGGTTAGGGGCTTCTCTCTTGCCTGGTTTGGGGCCAGCCCGACGATTACCCGACTTTTTGCGACTCAGCCCCATGTGAGCATCGGCCAGCGCAGGTAAATTGCTCGCGAGGCCAAACGACAGTTCTCGGAGCAGAATGCCTACCGCGGGATAACGCTGGATCGGACACGCTTCAGTACTGAGAGGGCTGCCGGGAGATGGCAAAGACACCGCCAACTGAACGTCAGCTTGCGGTTCTGCACTGGATCGCCGACGGCTGTCCGGCGGGTGTGATGACGGACCCGAAATACAAAGTCAGCGCTTACGCGCTGGACGTCGAAATCTAGTCCGAGTAAAGCGCCGGAAGAATCCATGGATAACGGAAATTAACGAAGCAGGGGAGCAGCTACGTGCCAATGGCGGAGCTGCTTCGATGATCGGAGACAAGGCTACCGGGTCGGCCTCGAGGGCCCTTCAACCTTGGGTGGAGGCGCCAGGGGACGCGAGCCCGGCAAGCCAGTCCATGCGGATTACCGGTCAGGGTGCCAGCCGCTCCCGCAAAGAGTGCTAGGCAAAAGATGATGGAGCGCCTGGTAGTGGAGCACGTTATTGAATTCTCGAACGCGGAACCGGAAGTTACAGGCAGCTCGTCACCGTCGCCCGGCGGAAGAAATTGCTGATCTCCGCTCGGTCTGTTGCATCCGGCTCCCGCGGCGGCGGCTGCCTAAAGCCCTGGTCCCGGGCCGGGTTTGGAGGGGCGAAATACTACTTTTCGGTATACCTAAATTAACGCTATTCTCGTCTTGTCAGAAACCCCCGATGGCGAGGACGCACGATGGCCACTTCCACCACCCTCCCGGAGCGCCGGGCGATCACCCGCCCGTGGCGGTCGCGGTTGCTGCTCATGGGGCCGGCATTTGTCGCCTCCATCGCCTACGTGGATCCTGGAAACGTCGCTGCGAACCTGACGGCGGGTGCGAACTTCGGATACCTGCTCGTCTGGGTGCTCGTGGTCGCGAATGCCATGGCCGTCCTCGTCCAGTACCAGTCGGCCAAGCTTGGCCTGGCCACCGGCCACAGCCTGCCGGAAATTCTCGGCAAGCGCCTCGGTACCCGCCGCAGGCGGCTGTACTGGGCCCAGGCCGAGATTGTTGCGGGTGCCACGGACATGGCGGAAGTCATTGGCGGTGCGGTGGCACTGAATCTGCTCTTCGGCCTGCCCCTGTTGGCCGGCGGTTTCATCATTGGGCTGTCATCGATGCTGTTGCTCGCACTCCAGTCGCACCGGAGCCAGAAGTCCTTCGAGTATGCCATCATGATGCTGCTGGCCGTCATCGCCATCGGATTCGTCTCGGGGCTCTTCGTCAATCCACCGGACGCCGGAAATGCGCTGACCGGCCTCGTCCCGCGCTTTGAGGGCACGGACACGGTTCTGCTCGCAGCAAGCATGCTCGGGGCGACCGTGATGCCACACGCCATTTATCTTCACTCGGCCCTCGCGCGGGACAGGCACGGCTTTTCCAAAGATCCGGCCGTCAGGACGCGGCTGATCCGCGCCACCCGCGTCGATGTTGTGGGTGCGCTCATGCTGGCCGGAGTCGTTAACATCGCCATGCTGCTGCTGGCCGCGTCGAGCCTGCGGGGCATCGAGGGAACAAACACGATCGCCGGCGCACACGCCGCCGTCGCCTCTGCGCTGGGACCGGTCATCGGCGTCGTCTTCGCCATTGGTCTGCTGGCATCAGGGCTGGCCTCCACCTCCGTGGGCTGCTACGCCGGCGCCACCGTCATGGGGGGACTCCTCAAAGTCCGGGTACCTCTTCTCACCCGGCGCGTCATCACCCTGATCCCGGCCCTGGCCATTCTCGGGGCGGGCATTGAACCTACGCTTGCCCTGGTCCTGAGCCAGGTCCTGCTGAGCTTCGGCATTCCGTTCGCCCTCATACCGCTGATCCGGCTCACCGGCAGACGGGACGTTATGGGCATTCACACCGATTCACGCCCACTGAAGATCGCCGGATGGACCAGCGCCACTCTCATCGTGGGCCTCAACTGCGTGCTGATCGTCCTGACAATCAGCGGCCAGTCCTGATGGCAGCGGCCGCATCAGTGGCGGAGACGGCTGCCGGGCACTACCCAGATCGCATCTGAATCCGGCAGACCTAGTTCGATATTCTCGCCCTGTCCGTGCACGCGGACTGTCATGGCGGCCGAGAAAGAACGTCGCTCCACGACGGTGAATTCTGTATCAAGGGTCAGTCCGAGGCGGGAGAAGTGGCGGAGCCGGGCCGGGTCCGCGTCGGAAACCCGGCAGATCCTGATCGTCCGGCCGGGTTCTACTGCGGTGAGCTGAATGGCATCCGGACGGTCCGACTGCCCGTCCGCAGCCGGGATGGGGTCTCCGTGCGGGTCACGGACCGGGTGGTCGAGAAGCGCATCAATCCTGCTGATCAGGGTGTCGGAGACCGCATGCTCCAGGACTTCCGCCTCATGGTGGACTTCGTCCCACGCATAACCCAGGGCCTGGACCAGAAACGTCTCCAGAAGCCGATGCCGGCGGACCATCGCCACAGCTTGCTCACGGCCTTCCGCCGTCAGTTCGATGCTGCCGTACCGTGCATGAGAGACGAGCCCCTGGTTGGACAGCTTCCGGATACCCTCGGAAGCGGTGGATGCGCTGACCCCCAGCCGTGCGGCCATCATGCCGACAGTGACCGGCGCCCCTGACCACTCTGTGGCCGACCAGATGACTTTCAAATAGTCCTGGGCCGACGCAGTCAGATCGGATACCGCCATGTTCCTGATACTAACAACCCGCCGGATCGCGGGAGCATCGGGTAATGGCTGAATCCACCGGATCCTGTACTGTTTTGGGGGCCGCGTCGCCGGCCCGAGACATCTCCCGGAAATCCGGGACCCTCACCATAAGCGTCGTGGCAGGGCCGAACAGGCTCACACGAGGAACAAGGAAACGCCATGACAGCCGAAAATGACACATCCAGGGCAGCCGGACCGGCAGCCATCGCAGCGGGCCCCTCCGCCAGGATGCCGCTAGGTGCCCGGCGGTTGTTCATGATCGGGGGACTTTGCGTGCCCGTTGGTCTCGTTGCCGGCCCCTACATCCTTGGCGGCCAGCTGCTCGCCGTCGCCGGCGTGGTCATGGTTGCCGCGGCGCTTTCCTACAGCGGCCAGGGACCGTGGTTCTCGCGCTGGTCGTGGGCCGCCACGGCCGCGGGAGCGCTTTGGCTGGCGGCCACGGCCGCTTACTGGGGTTCGGTCATCGCGGCCGCGGACGCGGCCGCCCAAGCTCCCGCGTTCGCCCCGGCGTTATTCACCGGAGGACTCGTGTGCTTTGGCATCATGGCGGTGGCAGCCATAGTTGCCATGACGCTGCGCGCGGTCCGGGGCCGTGACCAGCGGACCGGGACGGCCTGACCGTCCGCTGCCTGACCGGCCTCGGTGAAACCGTTCGTGGCTGCGGCCGTACGGGGCCAGCGCACGGCAGCCCGGACGCGTGGTCTGGACTGCCGAACGCAGGAGGTCAGGCCCCGGTGTTCTTTCGCCTGTTGCGCAGTACCAGTACTGCACCGACCGCGGCGGCAAGAATCATTGCCGCGATCCCCAGGGCCAGCGGGGCGCCGTCGTTGTTAGGACGCTCCGCCGTCGTTGACGCAGCCGGCGAGGCTGACGGCGCAGCTGCCGGCGACGCCGGGATCGACGGGGTGGCGGATTGTCCGGCGGGTGCCTGGATGGTCAATGTGTAGTTTCCTTCGATCGGGTGTCCGTCGGAGGAGACGGCCCGCCACAGTACCTTGTAGGTTCCCGGGCTTCCCTCGGTGAGGTTGGTGGACAGCGTCGGGCCGTAGACGGTCACCTTGCCGTCGCTGACGGTCTTGCCTGCGCCGTCCGTGACGATGATGGTGCTGAGGTTCAGGTTCTTGGAATCGGCCGGCGGCTCGGACAGTGTCAGGGACACCGTCTCGGGGGCGTGGGTGATGACGGCGTCCCGGGCCGGGCTGGTGGATGAGAGTGAGTCATGCGCCAGGGCCGGTGAGGCGGCTGTCGCAGCGGGGATCAGGATGGCGGCGATGGCGGCCAGCCGGATGCGGGCCTTGAATGTGAGTCGTGCGTGCATGGGGGTTCTTGTTCCTTCATGGGAGATGGCTCTGGGCTGCAGATCTGCACGACGGGCTCGGGGTCTGCTTCGCCGGCCGGGCGGCGCCCCGGGATGCCAGGGGGCGGGGAGCGGCGGCGGTGGATCGGGCCGGGGGAACAGCCGGTGCCGTCGGCGGCAGGCGGCCGGGGGCGGACCCCGCAGGGGATGCCGGCGGAGGGCCCGCCACCGGCGCACTAGGGCGCGTCTCGGAGCCGGGGAGATCTTCGGCGACGTCGCCAGGATCGGGACTGCCGGGATCCCGGCGCAAGGTCGGAGCCAGGCTGCCAGGGCCCCCAATGCTGCCTCGCCCCTGGCCAGGAGCGCCGCCGTGACGAGTGTGGCCAGGATGTGGGCGCCGAGCATGGTCGGATCAAGGTCTGCCGGCAGGTGGCTGTGCGGCAGGTCATGCGCCGCGGGCATTCCGACGGCCGCGGCTGTGTGCAGATGGCGGACCGGTGCCGGCCCCGCCGGGGATGATTCCGACAGGACGGAGAATGCCGCGTGCAGCATCCACTGTCCGGCGGAGAGAATCCCGGCCAGTGCCGTGGCCGTCAATTTCCACCGGGTCAGGAGAACAACGCCGAGCAGAACAAGGGCCGTACATGCGTCCATCACCGGCGCGGGCGGGAGTTGCCCGCCGGCCAGCGTATGGGCCCCTGTGGCCAGGGCGAGGATGACCGCCGTGACGGCGGCGCTGCGCGGCAGGCGGAACGGCGCAGGGTGTCGGGTCATGGTGCGCCGCTCCTTTCCGTCGGGGGCGGGGGCTTATCGAGGGTAGGGGATCCGGGGATGCGTGGCCCTCGGGTGGCCGCCAGCTTTCGCAGGGCAGCCACGGCCGGCGTTAGTGGCCGGGAGTCACCGGGGCCGCCTATTTGGCGGCGTCGGTGAGTTTCTGCCGGAAGTCCGCCTCGGTACTAAGCGTCAGCATTTGGCCGTTGAGGAAGAACGTCGGGGTGCCGGTCACTCCCAGCGCCTTGCCGTCGGCGACGTCTTTGCGGATCCGGTCAATGGTCTTCTCGTCCGCCACGGCGGCGTCATACTTGGCAAGGTCCAGTCCCAGTTCCTGCGCGTAAGTTCTGAACAGGGGTGCCTGGGAGTCCTGCTTTTCGCCCCATTGCGGCTGGGTTTCGAACATTTTGGCGTACATCTGCTCGTACTGGTCCTGCTGCGCGGCGGCTTCCACGGCCAGGGCTGCGGTGCCGGAGTTCCGGTGTCCGGGTAGCGGGAAGTAGCGGTTGACGAAGGTGATCCGGTCGCCGAATTCTTTCTTCAGGTCCTCCACGAGCGGCTGCGCTGCCCGGCAGGATTCACATTCGAAGTCCAGGAACTCGACCAGCTGGGCCTTCTCTGTGGCGGGTGTGGTGACGCGGTGGCTGTCGTTTCGGACCAGCTGCGCGTCGGCGGCCGGCTGCGGCGCCGGCGGTGACGGCCTGGCGGCGGTGAAGACCGCGTACCAGGTCACGCCGGCGGTGACGATGACTCCCAGGAGGATCCAGAGGACCAGGCGGACCTTTTTTGCGGGGTCCGGTGGGGCGGGGGCGGTCGTGGTTTGTGTCATCAGTGGTGGATGCTTTCCTGGTCGCGGTGGGCGGCGGGTTCGATCTGGAAGGTGGAGTGTTCGACGCTGACGTCGAAGTGTTCGGCCACGCAGTGCTGCAGGTCGGCCAGGATGGCGGCGGCGTGACCGTCGGTCATGCAGGTGTCTTCGACGGTGACGTGGGCGGAGAGGACGGCTGTGCCCGAGGCGACCAGGGAGGCGTGCAGGTCATGGACGTCGATGACGTGCGGCACGGCGAGGATGTGATCGCGGACCTGGGCCATGTCCAGGCCCTGGGGGGCGTTTTCCATGAGCACGTTGACGGTATCGCGGAGCAGCTTCAGCGTGCGGGGGATGATCAGGACGCCGATCAGTATGGATACGACGGCGTCGGCCTGGACCCAGCCGGTGACGGCGATGATGATGGCAGCCGCGATGACGGCCACGGAGCCGAGGGCGTCGTTGAGCACCTCCAGGAAGGCGGCCTTCATGTTGAAGTTGTGGTTCCGGCCCGAGGCCAGAACCATCAGTCCGACGGCGTTGCCGGCGAGGCCGATGATGCCGAACCAAAGCATCGTCGAGCCGCCGATTTCGGGAGGCTCGATGAGGCGGCGGATGCCCTCGACGATGACGAAGCCGCCGACGCCCAGCAGCAGGGCAGCCTGCCCGGCCGCTGCGATGATCTCGGCGCGCTTGTACCCCCAGGTCCGTTTGGCCGTGGCCGGTTTCAGGGCCAGTGAGGCGGCGATCAGGGCGATCAGCAGCCCGGTCGAGTCGGTGAACATGTGGCCGGCGTCGGCCAGGAGCGCCAGGCTGCCGGTGAGGAAGGAGCCGATGATCTCCGCGATCATCACGGTGAAGGTGATGGCAAAGACGAGGATCAGTTTGCTCCGGTTGCCCGCTGCGGCCGCGCCGTGGTCGTGGTCGTGACCGCTCATGCGTGTGTCTCCAGGGTGTGTGGTTCGGTGGGATGATGCCGGTGACGGGTCATAGTTGGGAATGGCGGCTGCGGATCGCGGTGCGCAAGGATTCGGCGGAGGGAAGTCCCGCTAGGCCGTGCCCGGTGTTGTAGAGGCGGCAGCTCAGGGCCGGGGCGGATTCCGCCGGAAACAGGTCGCGTCCGTCCGCGACGAAGGAGGGGGAACCGTGGAATCGGAGGTCTTGGGCCTCGGTTTCGGAGACCACCTCACGGACGGTCAGGGGTTCCGTGTCCTGCCCTTCGGCGGCAAGAACCTCTCGGAACAGCTCCAGGGCCGGGCCGCTGTTGGGGCACTCCGGGATTGTGCGCAGCTCGTAAGGCATGCTCAGGCGTTCCTGCGGCCCAGATTCGGGCCAAGCGTCGCGGCCGCCGGTCCTGGAGTGGAAGCGCAGCCTTCGCAGCAGGCGGACGGTTCATCCGCCACGAGGTCCTCCGCCGATGCGTCGCGTGGTGCCGGATCAGCGGGGCCGCCGTCGTGATCTGTGGTCTTACCCGGGCCGGTGATCTCGCAGCAGTCGTCCGGTGCGCCGTCGGTGAGCGCGGCGGCGTGGGGGACGGTGCAGCAGACGTCGCCTTTCCAGGCGTTGGTGCCTTCGCGGACGGCGATCACGGCGATGACCAGTGCGGCGCCGGCGTCGGCCCACCACCAGCCCAGTGTGCTGTTCAGTACCAGCCCGATCAGCAGGACGGCGGAAAGGTAGGTGCAGAGCAGGGTCTGTTTGGAGTCCGCCACCGCCGTCCGGGATCCGAGCTCCCGGCCGGCGCGGCGCTGCAGCCAGGACAGCACGGGCATGATGGCGAGACTGAGTGCCGCGATGATGATGCCGGGCGTGGATTGCTGCGCCTCGCCGCCGCCGGCCAGCGAGGTGACGGAATCGAAGGTGACGAAGGCGGCGAGGGCGAAGAAGGAGATCGCGATGAGCCGCAGGGTCAGGTGCTCGCGCCGCTCCGGATCTTTGGCGGAAAACTGCCAGGACAGGGCGACGGCGGACGCCACCTCGATCACCGAATCCAGGCCGAAGCCGATCAGGGCAGAGGAGTCGGCGACGCCGCCCGCCCAGAGGGCGACGACGGCCTCGATCATGTTGTAAGTGATGGTCGCGGCGGCAAAGAGCCGGATGCGCCGGCTGAGCACGGCGCGGCGGACGGGGCTCGGTCCCAGTTCGAGGGCGGTCATTTCAGGCACGTCCCGTCCGGGGCGCAGCAGGCCGGGTCCACCGCGAGGACGACGCCGATCAGGTCGCCGATGGCGTGGCCGAGCCGGGCGTCGGCGAGTTCGTACCGGGTCCGCCGTCCGTCGGGGACGGCTACCACGAGGCCGCAGCCGCGCAGGCACGTCAGATGGTTCGACATGCTTTGCCGCGAGACACCGAGGGAGTCGGCCAGGTCGGACGGATAGGCCGGCGCCTCGGCCAGCGCCAGCAGTATCCGGGCCCGGGTCGGATCGGAGACGGCGTAGCCGAACCGTGCCAGCACCGGGGCGTGCGTGAGGGTTTCCATGGCTCCACAGTACACGCGCGAATGTACTCAAACAATTGAGTGCCGCCTTGATGCCCTCCGGGACCCCGATCCGGAACGAGCCGCCCGGACCGTGGCAGCACGGCCGGCGCAAGAAGAGCGCCGGATTGCGGGAGCGGTTCAACGGGAGCAAATGGGCTACTCTAATAGGTGCACAGGTAAGCACCTGTTGAGTATGTTTGTTCATCTGAGGAGTCCCGTTGCTTGAAGTGCTGGCTGTTCCTGCCTACCGGAAGCTCTTTTCGGCGCAGATCGTTGCCCTGCTCGGCACGGGTCTTCTCACGGTGGCGTTGGGCCTGCTGGCCTTTGATCTGGCTGGCGGGGAAGCCGGAGCCGTTCTCGGGACGGCGCTGACGATCAAAATGCTGGCCTATGTCTTCGTCGCACCCCTGATGGCTGCCCTGGTGGAGCGGCTGCCCAAGAAGGCAGTGCTGGTCGGCGCGGATCTGATCCGTGCCGGGATCGCATTGATGCTTCCGATGGTGGACCAGGTCTGGCAGATCTATGCGCTGGTCTTCGTGCTGCAGAGCGCCTCGGCGACCTTCACGCCCGCCTTCCAGGCCCTGATCCCGGTCGTGCTGCCCGATGAGCGGCACTACACGCGGGCCCTGTCGCTCTCGCGTCTGGCCTACGACCTGGAATCCTTGGTCAGTCCGGCCCTGGCGGCAGCGCTGCTGACGGTGCTGTCCTTCCATGAGCTGTTCCTGGGAACCGTGGCCGGCTTTCTGTTCTCAGCGGCGCTGGTGGTGACCACCAGGCTGCCGGCGGCGCATGCGGCGCTTCTGGAGGGGACGTTGTGGCACCGGACCACCCTGGGCGCCCGGATATTTGCCAGGACGCCGGAATTGCGGGGGCTGATGGCCTTGAACCTTGTCGTGGCGGCCGCCACGGCCCTGGTGCTGGTCAACACCGTGGTCTACGCCCGGGAGCTCTTCGGCGGGTCCAATGCCGATGTCGCCATCGCCCTGGCCTGTTTCGGTGCGGGGTCCATGGTCATCGCCCTGACGGCCCCCAGAATTCTGGACCGGACCTCGGACCGCACGTTAATGAGGGCAGGCGCGGTGTTGCTCTCCCTCGGCCTGGCCGGGGCCTTCGTGCTCCTGGCAGTATCCGGGCCCTGGCCTGTGCTGCTGGGTCTGTGGGTGGTGCTCGGAGCCGGAACGTCGATGATTAGCACCCCCTCGGCCCGGCTGCTGCGCCGCGCCGCGACGGACAGCACCCGGTCCTATATCTTTACCGCCCAGTTCTCGCTCTCCCACGCGTGCTTCATCATCACCTATCCGGCCGCAGGTTGGGTCGGAGCCGCTGCCGGTCAGCCCGCCGCGGCCGCCGTCCTCGCGGCGGTGGCTACAATAAGTACCGTGGCGGCCCTGAGATTCTGGCCCGCAACATCAAGGACCGGCCCCGCGCCGGCGACCGCGAAAGGGTGATCGGGTGGACAGCGTGCAACGCGCCGGCGCACCCAGCCTCCACCACGACGAAGCTCCTGACTCCCGCCGGCTCGACACCGCCACGGCCACGTTCCGGATGCTCTCTGACCCCACCCGGCTGCATATCCTCTGGCTCCTGGCCCAGGAACCCTCGGATGTGACGTCCCTCGTGGAGCGCACCGGGGCGTCCCGGACCTCGGTCAGCCAGCATCTGGCCAAGCTGCGCTTCAGCGGACTCGTCAGAACGCAAAAAGAGAGCCGCCGCGTCGTGTACAGCATCGCCGACGGACACCTGACCCGCCTCGTCATGGAGGGCCTGAACCACGCCGACCACAAAGTCACCGGCGAACCCGCCCACGACTGACCCGCCCCACGGGACACCGACGCTGCAGAACGGTGCTCGTTGTCTGAGACTCGTGCTTGCCGGAGGTATGTCAGGTGACGGTGAGCTGGGTGTACATGCCGGCGGTGTAGTGGCCGGCGAAGTTGCAGAGCAGTTCATAGCGCCCCGGCGGCAGGTCCACCGTGACCCAGCCGGAACTGCGGGGAAGAATGCCCTGCCCGGCGCCTTCGGCGCAGGTGGCAGAGGCCTCGCCAAGGCTGCCTGCCTCGTCGATCTTCCCGTCCCCTCCGACGGCCCGGGTCCCGGCAATCTGGGTGTCGGGCAGCGGCAGGATCACCATCTCATGGGTGTAGCGCCCTGCGTTGGCGACCAGGAAGCTCACGCGGCCGTGCGGGACAGTCGTTCGATCGGCGGTCAACCGCATGCCTCCCATTCGTCCGGGTCCACCCATCATCGGACCGCCCATGTCGGTCGCGGCGACGTTGACGACGGTTCCAGGAATGCCGGGAGCTGCGCAGCCGGCATTGTTGGCGAAGCCGCGGCCGGCACCTGGCACGGCAAGGACCGCAACGGCGGCGATGGACAGCGCCGTGAGGGCCAGCGTGGCCAGGATCCCGATCAGCAGCTGGCTCCGCCGGGAAAGGGGCGTCATTACTTCCGCCTGAGAGCCGCGCGGCGCGCGGCGAACTCAGTTTCGTCGATTTCCCCGCGGGCAAAACGTTCGTTGAGGATCCGTTCGGCCTCGTCGTGGGGCGCGCCATAGGGACCGGAAGGACCCGGTAGTTCGGGACCCCGGCCGCGGACCAGCAGGATCACGACGGTCACGACTCCGCCCCAGAAGATCAGCATCATCAGTGCCATCAGTACCCACCCCCAGATTCCCCAGCCGTCATTCCATCCATACATCATGCGAAGACCTCCATCTTGTGACGTGATTCCTGGTTAAGGACCGCTGCGAAAGACGCTGTGGCCACCATCGGCGCGACAGGGGGATTGAGTTGTCTAGGCGGCAGCTTCCACGGGCAGGCCGCCGAGGCGCCATTCGAGCATTCCCTCGTTCAGCCGTCTGGCCCTCCGGCCGGCGGAGTGCAGCAGGTCCACCGCTTCGTACGCCAAAACGCAGTACGCGCCGCGGCAGTAGGCGACGACCTCCCGGTCCCTGGGCAGCTCGGAGAGCCTGTCGCGGAGCTCCTCGAGCGGGATCGAGACGGCTCCGGGGATGTGGGCGGCGTGATATTCCTCGTCAGGGCGGACATCGAGGACCGTCACGGTTCCCGCACCGGCGCGAGCGAGAAGGTCTTCGCGGGTGACTTCCTCCTCGTCGGCCCGCGCGCCCTCCAGTCCCAGGTAGGCGACGCGTTTGGGTTCGACGTCGGCCACGTGCTCCCGGGCAACCGACCGGAGCAGGCTGTAGAGCCGCAGGATGTCGGGGCCGGCGATGTCGTAGTGGATCCGGTTGCCGTCCCGCCGCGTGGTCACCAGCCCGGCCTGGCGCAGGGCCTGCAGGTGGGCCGAGGCGGTGCTTAGCCCCAGTCCGGCGGCTGCGGCGAGGGTTTCCACGCTGCGCTCCCCCTGGCTGAGCAGGTCCAGCAGCTCCAGCCGCTTGCCGTTGCCCAGAGCCTTGCCCACCCGGGCGAACTCCCCAAAGAGTTCCGATTTCCTGGCCTTGTCGCCCACTTGCTCCTCCAAAGATCCATGTAATACTGGAACAAATACTATTCCACGTTTGTCTGGAATACTACTCTGCCGCCGGAATCCGCCCCGGCGTGGAAGGACTGAGAGTCATGGGCTCCTTAAATCTGATCCCCGTCGTCGACGAGGGACTGGGCAACTCCACCTATCTGCTGGACCTCGGCGACGGCCGCGCCCTCGTCATGGACCCGGAACGTGACCTGCGGCAGGTCCGCGCCGAGGCCTCCCGTCGCGGATTGAGCATGGCCTACGCGGTGGAAACCCACCTGCACGCCGACTTCATCTCCGGCGTCGCCGAACTCGCCGCAGTCGAGGGCGCGACGGTGCTGGCACCCGAGGTCGGCCCCCGCGGTTTCGCGCACACCGGCCTCACCGACGGGCAGACCGTCGAGATGGGCCGCTTCAGCCTGCAGGCCCTGCACACCCCCGGGCACTCGCCCGAGCACCTGTCCTATGTTCTGCTCGAGGACGGGGACCTGACCGGGATCTTCACCGGAGGCTCGCTGATGGTCGGCACCGCCGGGCGCACCGACCTGCTCAGCCCGGAGATGACGGTACCCCTGGCCCGGGCCCAGTACCGGTCCCTGCAGCGGCTCATGGAATTCCCCGACACCACCCCGGTATGGCCCACCCACGGGGCCGGCTCCTTCTGCTCCGCCGGCGGCAGCGGTGACCGGGTCACCACCATCGGCGCCGAACGCGCCACCAACCCGCTGCGGCAGGCCGACGGCGAAGACGCCTTCGTCGCCGCCCTGTTGGGCAGCCTGGGGACCTTTCCCGACTATTTCCTCCGCCTGGGGGAGACCAACAAGGCCGGCCCGGCCGTCCTGGACGCCCGGCCCCGCCTGACGCCGCTGTCCGCAGCCGCCGTCGGGACGCTCATGACTGACGGTGCGCAGGTGATCGACGCCCGCCAGCCGGCAGACTACGCCGCCGGCCACCTCCCCGGCTCCCTCTCCATCCCGTTCCGCCCGGTCTTCGCCACCTGGCTCGGATGGCTCGCCACCCCGGACCGGCCCGTGGTCATCGTCCGCGGCCCGGACCAGGACCCCGTCGACATTGCCACCGCCGCGGCGAAGGTCGGATTCGACACCCTCGCCGGTGAACTGGACGGGGGCTACCCCGCCTGGACGCAGGGACACCCCGGGGCCGAGCCGGTGTCCCTGATCAAGCCCGGGCAATTGATTGACCGACTGCAGACCGGGGCCGCCGTGCTCGACATCCGCCAGTCCGGCGAGTACGCGGCAGGTCATCTCCCCGGCGCGGTGAACATCGAACTCGGCTACCTCGCCGGGAATCTCGCCGGCGTCCCCGAGGGCCCGGTCATCGTGATGTGCGGCCATGGTGAACGCGCCATGGGCGGCGCGAGCATCCTCGCCGCGTCCGGCCGCACCGGCATCGCAGTCTTCACCGGCGGACCCGCCGACTGGGCGTCCGCCGCCGGCCGCCCCGTTGAAACCGGCACGGTCATGGCGGCCGCCAGGTGAGCAGCCACGACACCAAGACCGGAAACGCCGCCTCCCGGGCCCCCGTCACGCTGGGCCTCCGGCAAAACCTGGCCCAGTTCATTCTCCTGGTCGCCGTCAACGCCCTGGTCGGCGGAACCCTCGGCCAGGAACGCACGGTCCTGCCCCTGCTGGCCGGGCAGGTCTTCCATCTGGACCTCTACACCTCGGCCCTGACCTATATCCTGGCGTTCGGGCTCGCCAAGGCCGGCACCAACTACTTCGCCGGAACCCTCTCGGACCGCTACGGCCGCAAGCCGGTGCTGGTCGCCGGCTGGCTCATCGCCCTGCCCGTCCCGCTGCTGCTGATCTTCGGCCCGTCCTGGGGCTGGATCGTCGCCGCGAACGTGATCCTGGGCATCAGCCAGGGCCTGACCTGGTCCACCACGGTGGTCATGAAAATGGACCTCGTCGGCCCGTCCCGGCGCGGCCTGGCCATGGGCCTGAACGAGGCCGCCGGGTACCTCGGCGTCGCCGCCACCGCCCTGGCCACCGGCTACATCGCCGCCCACTACGGGCTCCGGCCGGGCCCCTTCCTGCTCGGCGCAGCCTACATCGCACTGGGCCTGGGCCTGTCGGTCTTCGCCGTCAAGGAAACTCGGGGCCACGCACGGCTGGAGGCCGCCAACCACACGTCCGCCCATGCCGGCGCCCACGGACAACTGAGCAACCGGGAGATTTTCACCCTCACCAGTTTCCGGGACAAGTCCCTCTCCTCGATTAGCCAGGCCGGCCTGGTCAACAACCTCAACGACGGCCTCGCCTGGGGACTGTTTCCCGTCCTCTTTGCCGCAGCAGGATTGGGTATCGAAAGGATCGGCATCCTCGCAGCCGTCTACCCCGCCGTCTGGGGCGCCGCGCAACTCGTCACCGGCGCCCTTTCGGACAAATACGGCCGGAAATGGCTGATCGTGAGCGGCATGCTCGTCCAGGCCGCGGCCCTCGGCATGATCGCCGTGGGCGCCGGCTTCGACGTCTGGCTTGCCGCCGCCGCCCTCCTCGGGCTCGGCACCGCCATGGTGTACCCCACGCTGCTGGCCGCGATCGGTGACGTCGCACACCCGGAATGGCGTGCCCGCTCGGTGGGCATCTACCGTCTATGGCGCGACGGCGGATTCGCCGTCGGCGCACTGCTCGCCGGCGTCCTCGCGGACGCCTACGGGATCCCGGCGGCCGTCGCCGTCGTCGCAGCCCTCACCGGGGCGTCTGGAATACTCGTGGCCGTGCGGATGCGCGGATCTGACCACATACTGACGGCGTAGTCCCACGGCATCCCGTGGCCGCACTGGGGCTCCTGAACCCGATGACCTCCGGCGCCGTGGCCGCCAGCTCCGGCTCGTGCTAGCCAACTTGTCGCCTGTGCAACTTTACACGCTGAGGCTCGTTTGGGTTCACCCGCCGACTTTGGGCTGACGCTTCAGAACCCCCAACCGAAGCTGCACCCATATCGCCAACCCGGCGAACACACCGCACCCGGGGCTGGTGCAGACGCCTTCTGATATTCAGTGCAGCCGGGTTCTGAAACTGACAGCCTCCGAAATTGTGGATGCTAGCAACGTTGGCACTTTACCCGTCACCTAATTTATGTGTCGCAGACCGTCCTGCGATCAGTTTGTGTGACAGGACGTCAGTAGGAATCCCGAGTTCCCCCAAAAGCTCCCTCCGTGAGGAGGCCCTTGCGGTCAAAACCGTGCGGGGAAGACACTAAGGGCAACATGCGTGAAGAACCCGGCGGAGGGCGGTGCTCATGGGCGGCGATACGGGATTCAGGATCGTGGCCGGCGTGGACGGTTCGGCCCCGTCGCGTCTGGCGCTGGAATGGGCCGTGATGGAGGCGCGGCTGCGTAACGGCCAGCTCAGGGCGGTGACCGCGTGGGAGTTCCCGCCCGTGACCGTCGGGATGGAAGGCCTGATCCGTGACCCGGACGTCTTCCCGCAGACCGCCCGCCGCCTCCAAAACGAGGCCCTGAAGCGCGTTGACAGCGAAGGCGTGACAGTCACCGGCGATGTTATTCAAGGCAACCCGGCCGCCGTGCTCCTGCGGGCGGCCGAGAATGCTGATCTGCTGGTTGTGGGTTCCCGCGGCCTTGGCGGATTCACCGGCCTGTTGCTCGGCTCCGTGTCGACGCAGGTGCTTCATCACTCGCCCTGCCCTGTGCTCGTGGTCCGCACCCGGTCCCGGACCGGCGGCGTGGAATGAGGCCTCCGTTGACCCACAGGGCCCATCCCTGCGCCGGAAGCAGCGACCGTGACCGCTGACCACTCCTCGCGCCTGCATCCAGCCGCCGAACCCCGGGACGGGACGGTTCCCGCCGGGCGGACCTTCCGGGGCAGGCTCCACGGGCTGTGGCACTCCATAGTCGGCGCGGTCGGCCTGGTCATGGGGCTCGTGCCGCACGTCCTGCACCACGTCGGGCTTCTCGCCGGGACCGCACTGGTGGCAGGATCCGGCGGCACGGCGCTGTTCGGCGTGCTGGGCCTCTTGGCGTCCATTCCCATGCTGGTCCGCCTCTACCGGCGGTTCGGCAGCTGGATCGCACCGGCGCTGGGGCTGCTGGTCTTCACCGCCATGTTCTCCCTGTCCGCATTTGTCATCGGCCCGGCTATCAGCGGCACCGACGGCGGCCAACCGGCCCCCGTACCGAGTGTGCACCACACCGCGGATCACTGACATGGACCCGTTTGTTTACCCGCTGGGTTCGTCGGAGGCAACCGTCGCAACCGTGGGCGGCAAAGGAGCAAACCTGAGCCAGCTAGTTCGGACCGGTTTCCCGGTCCCTGACGGATTCCTGGTGGGCACTGCGGCGTACCGTGCGTTCGTGGAGGCGAACGACCTGCAACAGAGAGTCGTTGCCCTGCCGCGAGGCGTGGCTATTTCCGGCGCTGAAGCTGCGTCGGCTGAGATCCGCCGGCTTTTCGAGCAGGGAAGGATGCCACCCGAACTCGGGGCGGCGATTCGGCGGGCCTACAAAATGCTCTGTCCTAATGATGCGACGTCCACCGGACTGGCGGTTCGGTCGTCGGCTACAGCCGAGGACCTCCCGGGGGCCAGCTTCGCCGGTCAGCAAGAGTCCTTCCTGAACGTTCGAACTGAACAGGAAGTGCTGCAGGCGGTAAAGACGTGCTGGTCCAGCCTTTGGACTCCCCGGGCACTCGCCTATCGCATCCGCGCGGGAATCGACCCCGCAACGGTCAGCAACGCCGTCGTTCTTCAGGCCATGGTTCCGGCCTCAGGTTCTGGTGTGATGTTTACCGCCAACCCGCTGACCGGAGCTCGGGACGAGATGGTGATCGACGCGGTGTGGGGCCTCGGGGAAGCCCTCGTGGGCGGCTTGGTCACACCGGACCACATCACTGCCGACAAAGAGACAGGCAAGATTAAGGAGACCGCGGTTGGCGACAAGGTGATCATGACCGTCCCCGCGTCCACCGGAACCAAAATACGAGCGGTGGAGGCAGACCACCGGCGGACCGCAGTCTTGAACGCGGAACAGGTGGTGCAACTCGCCAGGATGGGAGCGGACATCGAATCCCGTCTGGGTTCTCCCCAGGACATCGAGTGGTGCGTGGCCGATAACCAATTCTGGATTGTCCAATCCCGTCCGATCACGGCGTTGCCGCCCGAGCCTCAGCCGTGGGAAAGCCCGGTGCCGGGCGCGAAATGGCTCAAAGACCTGCAGGCTGCCGAATGGGCCAGTGAACCTCCGTCGCCGCTCGGCGCGGCGACCACCTTTGCCGCCATGATCGCCGCCCGCCAACGGAAGCTTCCAATGCAAAAAGCCCCGTGGTCCGCGTTGATCAACGGCTGGCTCTACATCCGGGCCGACTTCAAATACGGATGGCTGGCTAGTCGTCCGGCGGTGTGGGTGTTGGGCGCGGCAACGGGGGCGCTCAACGGGCACCGCCGGGTCCGGCGTGTCTGGCCCCGAGAGTTGGCGACCCTGGATTCGCTGGAGAAGAGCTCGCCGGCAGAACTGGCGGACGAAGAGCTAAAAGCCCATGCGGGCCGGCTGCTGCAAGCCGTGGGGTCGTGGTGGTGGGAGATCTCCTGGTTCACGGCGACGGCGATCCTGGGGGAGCAGTTCATCGGCAAGGTCAAGGTTCCAGGGCTGGCGGACCCGGGGCGCCTCTTCCGGGCCAATGACAGCCTCCTGCTCGACGCGGAGCGAGCGTTACGTCGCGCCGCCCAAACAGGCCAGGTCGGCGACTACCTGGCACGGTTCGGCCATTTCGTGGAAAGTGCCGACCCCATGCACCTCACGCTTCGCGAGTCCCCCGATCTCCTTGCCCAACACCTGACGATCATCGACCAGGCTGTCACCGGCCCGGATGCACGCCTGGAGGGGGCCCGCCGTGAGCGGGCGGATGCGGAGAATCTCGTGCGATCCATGGGCGGGGTCCGTGGATTCCTTGCGCGCCGCCTGCTCACGCTTGGCCAAAGCCACGCCGCTCACGTCGACGACGCTGTGTTCCACTTCCAACGGGTCCTGGCGCTCTTGCGCGCAACGTTCCTTGAGGTGGGTCGCAGACTCGCGCAGGCCGGAACCGTGGAGGGGGCAGAGGATGTGTTCTTCCTCAAACCCGACGAAATATGGGGTTCGCGCGATCCGGTTGTAAACCTCAAAATACTCACGACGCAGCGGCGCCTGGACCGTGAGCGCCGGAAGCGGCTGGTGCCGCCTCCGTTCATTCCCCCGCTCTCCGATCCCACCTGGACCACAGATCCGCTTTGGAAGCTCATGGCGTCGGTCGGGCCGGCGGCACTGGCCCGCGGGGTCCAGCACCGCAACGGGCGACGCGTCCTCGTGGGCATCCCCGGCAGCCCCGGTCGTGCGCGAGGCACCGCGCGCCTTATTACCGGGCCCGGCGACTTCCACCACTTTCAGGCCGGCGATGTGCTCATTGCCCGCACCACGACCCCGGTCTGGACTCCACTCTTCAACATCGCGGCCGGTGTCGTCACTGAAGTCGGCGGCCCCTTTTCGCACGCCGCGATCGTCGCCCGTGAGTTCGGTATCCCCCTGGTGAGCGGAGCAATCGACGCGACGCGGGTCATCGCGAACGGGAACACCGTTGTCGTCGACGGCTCGGGGGGTGTCGTTGAACTGTGATGTGCACGTGCGTGGGCACCGGGAGGATGCACTGCGGTCCAGACGCGACATGCGGGCCCAGGCTGGTCCCAGCGGAGGTTGATTGTGCCTGTCACAGGGACGGGGCTCTTTTCAAGGTACCGTTGCAGCACCTTATGACCCCTAGGATGGCAGCACACTGCAGGGCTGCGATCCGTTTGGACTCATGACCGTGCCACGGGCAGCAACGGCTCGCGTGAGGAAGAACCAAAGTTGCAGGGTCATCCAGCCGCTCGGTGACGGACGTGAGGACGATCCTGCCTCAGTTTCTGCGGATCACACACCGTCTCTGGACGGCATTCGAGCAGCCGGAGGAAAGGGCACGGTCTCGTCCCTACGGCTGGCTTTGCCGAACCAGTCACGGGCCCGGTCATTGCCTCATGGACCATGGTCGGCGGCAGCCAGCCCACAGCATCGCGTTGACGGGCCGCAGACGCGGGGCAGGGGCCGGTGCCGGTGTCGGTGAAGGAATGCGGGACCCAATTGATGTCACGGCCTGCCGACGCCGGCCCTGTGTCACTTGACGTGCCCTTACGGCATCGGGGACGGCGACGAGGGGCCCGGCGGATTTGGGACACAGTCACTGGCGGGCCCGGACACGTTGTGATAGCCCGGGGCGCAATCAACGATCCTGTCGTAACGGGGCTGCATGGCAACCACCGCCACTAGGATGGCGGCCACGCTCAGCCCGGCGACGACGAGCAACGCGATCGTGGGAAAGCGCCGCGCCGGTCCCATCACAGCCTCCAACCAACGAACAACCATCGTGGCCATCCGTCTCCCCATCATCCCGCACGGTCGCCGATCGGTCACGGGCTTCGCCCGGACCCTGGACTCCGACGTCAGGGCGCGCGCGACGCCTCCGTGCCGAGTCCCACCGAGACCGCGTCACTTCCATCAGGACCGGAGTAGTGACTGCATCCGTACCGACCTCGAAGGCGCGGCGGTCGCCCTGAGGTCCGCACCGGAGACATCCGGGAACCGCGGGGCCTTCACCGGGGCCAATGGAGCGTGGAAAGGCTACTTCGCGCCGGTCAGGATGTAGCCGGAGGAGTGCACGGCCTCAGCCAGTTCCTCCTGGCCGGCAGTGCCGGTGACTTTGAGCCGCGACGTGCCGCCCGGGACCAGGTCTACGGCCGCTGACTGGACCCCGGATACCCTGGACACGGCCTTTTCGACGGTCTGGACGCAGTGTCCGCAGGTCAGCCCTTCCAGGGTGTATTGCGCACCGGACGCCTGAACCTCCGAGGCCACGGCGGACGGAGCCGCGGCCTGCGTTTCGGCGGCGGACGAGCAGCAGCTGCAGCCGTGCTCCGCAGTGGAGGTCAGGGGGAGCTGGGTTCGTGTTTCGGTTGTTCCGCACATGTCAGTTTTCCTTCGGAGCGAGGGACGAATGGGGCTGTTGTGGTTGAACGGCTGTAACGGCCTGGGGGCCTGGACAAACCACGTCACTGACAACACTCAAATAATACCCCCTGGGGGTATGCTGTGCAAGGGTCACCGCACCGTCTGGCGGCACTCTCCGTCGCCCCACACTGCGGACCGTCAGGCTCTACTGCATCAGCCGGGCCGGGGCGATACTCAGGGTATGAGCAGTCTTCCTGAACCGCGGCAGTTCCCACATGTGCGGCCATCGGGGCCGTGGACGCACGCGCTCCTCACCATCGAGGACGGGCGCCTCACAGCGGAAGAACGCGGGAAACACGACCGGCACTGCCGCATGCACCCCGGAGCGGGGCCGTCATGAAAATGCCTGATGAAGAACTGCTCGCCGCACTGGCCGACCCGGCCGAAGACCCGGCCCGGATGGAACGGATCAGAACGGAAATCGACGCCGGATTCCACCTGCTCTCGGCCCGGCTCGGGAAGGCAGTCGCTGTCTTTGGATCGGCACGCCTTGGAGCGGAAGATCCCCGCTACGCGGAGGCCCGGACGATGGGTTCACGGTTTGCAGATGCCGGGTTCGCGGTAATCACCGGGGGAGGCCCGGGCCTGATGGAAGCTGCCAACCGCGGCGCGGCGGAAGCCGGCGGCACCTCCGTCGGTCTCGGCATCGAACTCCGGCGCGAACAGGTGCTTAATCCTTACGTTGATGTGTCCATGACCTTCCGGTACTTTTTCGCCCGAAAACTCATGTTCGTCCGGTACGCCTCGGCATTCGTCGTTCTTCCCGGCGGATTCGGCACCCTCGATGAACTCTTTGAAGCCCTGACCCTCGTCCAGACCGGAAAGATCCACGAATTCCCCGTGGTCCTGATCGGCACCGAGCACTGGGCCGGGCTCATGGCCTGGATCCGGGAGCGGCTCAAGGACCAGGGATTCATCGCCCCCGATGACATCCGTCTGCTCCGGTGCACCGACGACATCGACGAAGCCGTCGAACTGATCCAGCAGTGCCACCTGCGCCGGCTCGCCCTCTGAAACCCAGGCTGACGATGGTCGGGCGCGGGGCAGGGCAACCGAGCAGGCACTCATCATCGCTGCAGCTTCCTTCCTCAACGAGGCTCCCCGCAAGTAGTGAATCGCCCGGTATAGTGGGGGCGCTGCACAACCCGGCTGAGAGCGCCCGGCGGCACAGTGACCGAATGACGGCCAGTGACCCGGGTTTTAGCTCCTGCGCCGCGGAGGCTGAGTGTTTCCGTCTCGATCGTTCCAGGCATGTTCGCTGATCGTGTCTGGGTTCATAGTTTGTCTGCCCAGCGCTCGTGGGCGGACTGCCGGCTGATTCCTACGGCGCGGCCGATGTCCGCCCAGGACGCTCCCGCTGCTTTCGCGGCGGCAACGGTCTTGTCCAGCCGGTGCCCGGCTTGGTTGTATTCACGCGCTGCCGCTTCCACGCCGGCCGCAACTTCCAGCGGTGCGAGGTGGGCTTTCCACTCGTCGTGGATGGCGTTTTCGACTTCGCTGGAAGCGTGTGCGAGGTCATCGGGGGAAAGGTAGTCCCGGCGGCGGCTGAGGTCCGCGGCCGCCGGGGATGACACTCTTTCCCACAGCTCGCCCTGCCAGCCGCATTCACAGGCTCCGCGCCAGCCGATGATCTCGCTGTCTGGGATTACTTCGTAGTCGGGCAGCATCTTGTCCGGCTTGTAGTGGCCGGTGATGCCCTTGACGAGCATTCCTTTGCCCGTCGATGATGCGGACAGCCGTCCGTCGGGTGCAACGGCGGCCGCCCACCCCTCGTGTTGGTTGTCGTTTGATATCCAGCCCATAGCGCGCACCCCACCTGGGGGCAGTGTTCCAGCCGCCCGCCAATCCGGAGCATCATTGTGACGGCAGGTCCTCACATCCCGCTACGAGACTTTGGCCTTTAGCGGAGTGCCCGCAAAATGTCGCGGCCGGGGGAGCGTCAAAAGCGTCCAGGATGGCCTTGGTTCACGTCTGACGCGACAGTCGTTATGACCTGCGGTCCAGTAGGATGGCCACAACCGAGCAGAGGGGGGCGCGTGGCCGGGCATGCCGACAGTTCTAGCCTGCGTCGCCCCGGGCTGACACGGCGCGTAGTCGCCGCGGCACTCACGATGGTCCTGCTGGTTGCCGGTTGTGCAGTGATCTGTTTGGCCGGATTGCACGCAGCCGAGGCAAGCGCCCATGGAAGTGATACTCGCCCCGCCGTCACTGCTCACCATTTGCCGCACGAACGTACCGCTGTTACGCCTGCACTTGAGCTTCTTGTCGGCGAAGGGCCGGCAGGAGTAGTGGAGGGCACCGCCGATTTCCACGTTGATCTCATGGGGTCATTGCATGATGGTACCGAAGGCTGCGCACACAACATTCACGATCCTAGAAACGGAACGCTAACCCGCGTCTCAGCCCCGGACCTGCAAATTCTGCCTGCGGCCTCCGGCGGAATCGTCGTTAACCGCATTATGTCCGTTCGGGTCACGAGAGTTGAGAATGCCTCTCCCCGGACGCCGTCGATCATTCAACTGGCCATCAGCCGGACGTAAAAACAGCCCCGGAAGATGCCTCATTCTGGCCGACTGGCCCGGGTGGGCATGCGTCACGATGGGTGGGTGCCACCGTCCCGTCGTGTGCGCGTTTCCCGGAACGCCCCGGAGTCCCGTGCTGGGCTACATCCTCATCGCGCGCCTCAAGCCACTCCCAGATCATGCACGCCGCGCGCTGTGTTCGCGTGGGTCTACGGAAAGTCCCTTGTTATGACCAAAACGCAATCCCTTGTCGTCGCCACCGATGGCTTCTTTACCGTCGCCGAAGCGATGATGGCCCTCCAGAGAATGCTCGATGACTCTCTCGCCGGCACCTTGAGTCTTCTGGAAGAGGAAGGCAGCAGGCTCTGGTCAATTGAGTCGGGGACGCACGCTATAACTTCCATTCCGGCGGTTGTCCCGAATGCGCCCGCACAGCCCGTCCGCCATCCGATGGTCCAATACGTTGCTTCTGCGATTGTCTTGATCACGTACCAGGAAGGCGGGAATCTCTAGCGAGGGCTGCAGCCCCGGCAGGTCCGGCCACGCACAGCGGTGCGCAACCCCTCGACGGCCAAAGGCCTGCCGAGTCGTTGCCGCACCTTGAGGCGGCAACCCAGAGCCGGAGCGGACACGGCAGGAAACACCGACGACCGCCCGCCCCGCGTCGCCGCGGGGCGGACCGCTGCAGATCCGGCCCCTACATCTTTCGGGCGGCGAAGCGGCGCAGACGGAGCGAGTTACTCACGACCAGGACCGAGCTGGCCGCCATTGCGGCACCGGCGAGCATCGGGTTCAGCAGCCCCAAGGCGGCGACCGGGATCCCGATGGCGTTGTAGAAGAAGGCCCAGAACAGGTTGGTTTTGATCGTGGCGAGGGTCCGGCGCGAGAGCTCGATGGCTTGGGCCACCTGGCCGAGGTCATTGCCCATGACCGTGAGGTCGGCGGCGGCGATCGCGACGTCCGTGCCGCTGCCCATCGCGATGCCCAGATCGGCCTGGGCCAGGGCTGCGGCGTCGTTGACGCCGTCCCCGGCCATCGCCACAATGGCTCCCGCGGCCTGCAGATCCCGGATGGCTTCGACTTTGCCTTCCGGCAACACGTTGGCCATGACATCTTCGGCCGGGATGCCCACCTCGTCCGCAACGGCCGCTGCGGCGGCGGCGTTGTCTCCGGTCAGCAGGATCGGACGCAACCCCAATGCCTTGAGCCGGCTGATGGCGGCTGCCGACCCGGCCTTGACTGTGTCGGTGAGGCTGATGATGCCCGCCACTTCACCGTCCACGCCGACCCAGATAACGGTGGCCCCGTCACTTTCCCGCGACTTCAGCGCCGTGTGGTGGCTGTCCTCGGGGTCTATGCCGTTGGCCTGCAACCACCCGGCGCGTCCGGCAACCACTCGGCGGCCATCGACGGTGCCGCGGACGCCGCCGCCGGGTGCGCTGTCGAAGCCGGTTACCGGCAGCAGCGGGCCATTGAGGTTGGCAGCGCGGGCTATGGCCTCTGCGATCGGATGTTCGCTGGCTGCTTCGACCGCGCCGGCCAAGGCGAGGATTTCCTCTTCACCGGCGCCGGTGAAGCTTTGGACTCCCGCGACAGACAGCCGCCCGGCCGTCACCGTGCCGGTCTTGTCCAGCACGATGGTGTCGACCGTGCGGGTGTCTTCGAGGACTTGGGGGCCCTTGATCAGGATGCCCATTTGGGCGCCTCGGCCGGTTCCGGTCAGCAAGGCCGTCGGGGTGGCAAGGCCAAGAGCGCAGGGGCAGGCGATGACCAGCACCGCGACGGCTGCGGTAAAGGCGGACTGCAGGTCACCGGCGGAGAGCATCCAGGCGGTGAACGTGGCTGCGGCGATGGCGAGGACAACCGGGACGAAAACCGCGCTGATCCGGTCGGCCAGCCGGGCGATGGGGGCTTTTCCATTTTGCGCCTGGCTGACCAGTTTGCCCATCTGGGCGAGTGTGGTTTCGCTGCCGACGCGGGTCGCCTTGACCAGGAGCCGGCCGTTCGTGTTGATCGTGGCGCCGATGACGGTATCGTGCACTCCGACGTCCACGGGGAGCGATTCGCCGGTGATGAGCGCGGTGTTGACCGCGCTTTGGCCGTCCACGACGAACCCGTCGGTAGCAATCTTTTCGCCCGGACGGACGAGGAAGACGTCTCCCGGCTGCAGCTGGTCCGCCGGTATCCGGACCTCGGCCCCGTCGCGGATTACGGTGGCCTCCTTGGCTCCTAGATTGAGCAGTGCCTTCAGGGCGTTTCCTGCCTGCTGTTTCGCGTTCGCTTCCAGGTACCGGCCCAGCAGCAGAAATGTTGTGACGACGGCGGCAACTTCGAAGTACAGGGCGTGGGGGCTCATGTCCATGCCCGGGTGTTCGGTCAGGGCCGGATCGGCCAGCAGTTGCCATGTGGAAAACAGGAAAGCTGCTCCCACGCCGATGGAGACAAGCGTGTCCATGGTGGAGGCCATGTGACGGGCGTTGATGGCGGCGGCGCGGTGGAAGGGCCAGGCCGCCCAGGTAACGACGGGCAGGCTGAGGGCAAACGCCCACCAGCCCCAGTGCGGGAACTGCGCGGCGGGAACCATGGAAATGATGAGCACCGGCAGGGTGAGGGCGGCGGCGAGCAGCAGCCGGGGCCGCAGTGACGCGGCCGCCGGTTCTTCCCCGGCGAGTTCCGCCGCCCCCGCATCGGGCAGGTTGCGGGCAGTCGGCGCCGCCTTCAACCGGGCCGAGTAGCCGGTGGCCGCGACAGTGTCCAGGATCTGCTGGTCCGTGACTGAATCGGGCACGGTTACCTGGGCGGATTCCAGCGGCAGGTTCACGACCGCGTGGACGCCATCGAGTTTCCCGAGCTTGCGTTCAACCCGCGCAACGCAGGACGCGCAGGTCATCCCCTCAATATCGAGCTCAATGACACGCGTGTTGGCCAGAGTTGCTGACTCCACCATTACGCTCCGCCGGCGACTGTGTAACCCGCTTCGGCGACGGCTTCGCTGATTTCTTCCGGGTCAAGCTCGGACGCTGAGGTGATGGTGACTACAGACACGCCGCCCTTGTTCAAATCGACGGAGACGTCCTGAACCCCCTCAAGCTCCTGGAGCTCTTCGGTGACCGAAGATACACAGTGGCCGCAGTGCATGCCCGAAATACTGACGGTGGTGTTCACGCTCATCGTGATTCTCCTTCTTGTCCTAGCGCAGCAGGCGCCCGATAGCGTCCGCTGCTTCCTTGACCTTTGCCCCGCCCGCCTCAGGTGACTCGGCAGCGGCGTTGACGACGCAATGGCCGATATGGTCTTCCAGCAGTCCGAGACTGACGGCATGCAGTGCCTTGTTGATGGCCGCGACCTGGGTCAGGATATCGATGCAGTACGCATCCTCATCGACCATCCGAGCAATGCCCCGAACCTGGCCCTCAATGCGCTTAAGCCTCCTCAGGTAGGCCGCCTTGTCTGAGGTGTAACCGTGCTCCGGAGCGGGAGCTGTGTCGGTGTCACTGTTTTGGCTCATGATTTCTCCTCGGGTATGGCAAATACTTTATACCCCCATAGGGTATAAAGTCTACTACCCCCTGGGGGTATAGCCGGGGGCGCATTGGCGCTAATAGGCAGGCAATGCAGGGGAAGTGGGGTCACGCCCGTAACGCCAAGCGGCGACAATGAGAGTCGAAATCCGCGCACCAGGAATGCTCTGTGAGAAACGTCTGTAGCAGTCGCAAGGCTCAAAACGAACTGCAACTCCGGAAAGCCTCCGGGAGCAGTTTCCGCAGTGAAGTCGTAGAGGTCGCCGGGCAGACTTCGATGGCGTCTCGGGGAGCCGGGAATGGTCATGGCGTTGCTGCCCCTTGTATTCTGGCCTCACTAATCGGCAAAGAGGTCTGTTTGTGGGCGAACCGTTATCTGTCCTGTTCGGTGGATCGCTCGTGGCATTGGCAGTAGCGCTAGGGCTAGTGACGAACCGCTCCCACACGAGGCGGAACGGCGATGCTGTTCCCGCCCTGCGCCGCCGGATGCTCCGCGCAGCTGCCGCGCTCCTGGCCGCCCCTGGCCTCTACATCATTCTTGTGTCGGGGATGGGTATCGCTCCAACGGAGAGCGGCATTGCCATCCAACTTGGACTTGGGCTGATGCTGTTCGCGGGGATCTGGTTTATCTTCCGCAGGGAGGTCGTCCGCTACCAGTTGTGGGCGGCATCGGCAATTTACGACCTTGAAAGGCCGCTCGACCCGGCTCAGGTGAAGGCTGCTGAAACCCTGGGCCTGTGGATTCGAAGCCTGCTCTTCCTGTCCGGACTTTTCATCATTGTGCTGCGGCTGATCTTGCGTTAGGCCTCGCCGGCCGTCGCGGCAACTCGGTGGGTGGGCCGCCGGATCGTTGAACGATGGAACCGGCAGGTGCGGGTGGGGGCCAAAGCCTCTGACGGCAGTGTCCGGTACGACTCCATACTGAGCTGCAGGCGGCCGCTACGCGGGCGTGCGCGAGGTCGTCCTGCCTGTGACTAGTAGGATTCAACAGACCTTGACCGTATACCCCTAGGGGGTATACGGTGAGTTCACCGGAAAGTCGCGTCCGAGCCGAAAGGTTCACACGCAGTGAAGGTCCCGCGGGGCTGCACACCGGGCGGTCCCGTTCCTCGACAGCGAATGAACGGACCAAATCGTGAGCGACATTTCCTCCACCCCATCGACTCCTGCCGCCGAAACGTCCGGCTGCTCCTGCTGCGCCCCGGCACCGGCGTCCGGGCTTCAGATCGGCCGCCCTCAAGACGCCGGATCCATCGTCGTGACTGACTACGAGGTCGAGGGCATGACCTGCGCAGGATGCGCCTCGGGAGTGATCACGCACTTGAAAAAGGTTGCCGGCGTCACGGATGTACGCGTCTCCCTGACTCCGGGCAAGACGTCCACGGTCACCGTCGCCAGCCGCTCACAATTGTCGCTGGACGATGTGAGGGGAGCCGTGACGAAGGCCGGATACAGCCTGCACCGGAGCTAGGCCATACCTGCCTCCTGGATCCAAGGGACGGACGGCGTCCCAGATGCCTGTCATCACTATCGAGAGAGCAGCAATGCCACAGACACTCAAAAGCACAACGGTCGAAGTCCAGGGTCTGCAATGGGCAACGTCCAAAGCAATCATCGAAAAGGTGCTCGGCGGCCAGCCAGGCGTCACGGCTGTTGATGCGAACGCTGTTGCCCAAACGGCCACGGTCACCTTCGACCCGTCCCGGACCTCCGTTGAGCAGATCAGCGGCTGGATCATCGATTGCGGCTACCACTGCCGTGGACAGTCAGTGCCGGAGCATATCTGCTACCCCATGGAGGAACCGGCGGCCGCGTCGGCCAACGCCGCCCCGGCAGACGGCGGGCATCACCGTGGTGGGCATGATGGTCATGCAGCCCACCCCGCGTCCGCACAGGCGGTGACGGACGCGGGTCATGAGGGGATGCGTCCCGGCATGACCATGCCGGGCCACGTTCACGCTCCCGGGCCCGCCCCGCGCAGCTCGCAGGAGATGATGGGTCACGGCGGGCACCACGGCGGAATGTCGATGGATGACATGGTCCGGGACATGCGCAACAGGTTCCTGGTCGCCGCCATCCTGTCTGTCGGCGTGACGCTGTTCTCCCCGATGGGGCGCAGCATGCTCGGATTCACCGTCCCGACGCCGTTCGGCCTCCGCGACGACGTCATGGCCCTCATCCTTTCCCTGCCCGTGATCTTCTACTCCGCCTGGATCTTCTTCGACGGCGCCTACCGGGCGCTGAAGGCCCGCACCCTGGACATGATGGTGCTGGTCGCGATCGCCGTCGGAGCCGGCTGGCTCTACAGCCTCGGGGTCACACTGACCGGCGGCGGCGAGGTGTTTTACGAGGCCGCCACCGTCCTGACATCCTTCGTGCTGCTGGGCCACTGGTTTGAAATGCGCGCCCGTGGCGGAGCCAACGAGGCCATTCGTACCCTGCTCGAACTAGCACCGCCGGTCGCAGTCGTCATACGCGACGGCGAAACCGTGGAAGTCCCCACATCCGAGGTCCAAACCGGCGACCTGCTCCTCGTCCGGCCGGGATCGAAGATCCCTGTCGACGGCCAAGTCGAGGACGGGCAGTCCGAGGTCGATGAATCGATGGTCACCGGCGAAAGCCTGCCGGTCAGCAAGACGGTCGGCTCAGAGGTGATCGGGGCATCGATCAACACCACGGGCACGATGCGGGTCCGTGCCACCAAGGTCGGCGCCGACACCGCCCTGGCCCAGATTGTCGCCCTCGTCCAGGAGGCCCAGAACTCCAAAGCCCCCGGGCAGCGCCTGGCCGACCGGGCCGCGTTCTGGCTGGTCTTGGTCGCCCTCATCGGAGGAACCGTGACCTTCGCGGCCTGGCTCGCCCTAGGCGCCGGAGTACAGGTCGCCCTGCTGTTCGCCATCACGGTCGTGGTCATCACCTGCCCCGATGCCTTGGGGCTGGCCACACCGACGGCCATCATGGTCGGCACCGGACTGGGCGCCAAACGAGGGGTGCTGTTCAAGAACGCCACGGCCCTGGAAACCTCGGCCCGGATAGACACCGTTGTCATGGATAAGACCGGGACCCTGACGAAGGGCGAACCCGAGGTGACCGACGTCGTCGTCGATGGCATCGACGAAATCGAACTCCTGGCACTCGTCGCCGCCGTGGAGCAGGAATCCGAACACCCCCTGGCCGCCGCCGTCGTCCAGTATGCACGCGAAAGGGGCGCGCCGGTGCTGGCTGCCTCCGAGTTCCTGAACGTGCCCGGCCACGGCGCCGGAGCCTCCGTCAACGGACGCAGGATCCTGGTCGGAAACCGCAAACTCATGGCCAACGAAGGCATCGACCTGGGCGGCCTGGCCGCGGTCCGTGACGAACTGGCCGCAACGGGACGCACCGCGGTGCTCGCCGCCGTCGACGGGCGCGCCGCGGCGGTCATCGCCCTCGCCGACGCCGCCCGGGACACGGCGGCCCCCGCCGTCGCGGCCCTGCACGAGGCCGGCATCGAAGTCGTCATGCTCACCGGCGACAACGAGGCCACCGCACGGCGGATCGCCGCCCAGCTCGGCATCGACACCGTCATCGCCGAGGTGCTGCCGGGCGACAAATCCGCCAGGGTCGCCGAACTGCAACAGGCCGGGAAGAAAGTCGCCATGGTCGGGGACGGCGTTAACGACGCCCCCGCCCTGGCCCAGGCGGACCTCGGCATCGCCATCGGTGCCGGAACCGACGTGGCCATCGAAACGGCCGACGTCGTGCTGATGCGCTCCGATCCGCTCGACGTGCCGATCGCACTGCGGATCGGCAAAGGCACCCTGCGCAAAATGCGCCAGAACCTCGGCTGGGCCGTCGGCTACAACGCCATTGCCCTTCCGATCGCCGCCGGCGTCTTCGCGTTCGCCGGAATCGTTCTCAGCCCCGAGATCGCCGCGCTGTCCATGTCAGGCTCCAGCTTCCTCGTCGCGGTCAACGCCCTGCTCCTCAAGCGACTGCGCCTGCCCCGCCCGGGTCAGCCCGGTCCGGCCCCCGTGGCTGCTCCCCGGCCCCTGACCCCGGCAGCCGGACGTTAGAGGCACCGCCGTGACGGGCTCAGTCTGAGCTTCGAGTGAAAGGTCCAGCCCATGAGCGGCAACGACACCTTCAGCATTACCGTGGGCGTGGACGGCTCAGCCGAGTCTCGCATCGCCCTCGAATGGGCCGTCGACGAAGCCCGGCTGCGCCACGGTCACGTCCGCGCCGTGACGGCCTGGGACTACCCACCAGTCACGGTCGGCATGGAAGGACTGAGGTGGGACCCTGACATCTTCGAACAGGTGGCCCGGACAACGCAGACCGATGCCCTCAAGCGCGTCGACTCCGAAGGTGTACCCGTCACCGGTGAAGTCACCCAGGGCCCGGCCGCCACCGTACTCCTGAAAGCGTCCAAGGATGCGGACCTCATTGTCGTCGGCTCCCGCGGGCTCGGCGGATTCACCGGACTGCTGCTCGGATCCGTGTCCACGCAGATACTCCACCACGCCGGTTGCGTCGTGCTCGTGGTCCGGGCACGGCCCCAACCCCATGCAGACCAGTAGCCGCCAAACCCTCCTGCGCATGATCGGTGCGGGGACGTCTTGAGGATGCAGGCCGGCCTCAGACATGGAGCTAGAGCGCCGAGGGCGGAGTGTCGTGCTCGTGATGGTGCGCGGTCATGCCTTCCTCCGGGATGCCGGCGGCCTTTGCGAGGTAAGCCCAGCCGGCGTCGCTAAGGGCGTGATATGCCACATGCAGTTCCTGTGCAGGCTCCGCGGTAACGCTTATGTCGCGCTGGTCGAGCGCGGACGCCAGTCGTTGTGCTGCTGCGGCGAACCTTTCGGCAAGGGTCTGGATTTCGTTCGGCCAGTCAATGGCTGCGACCGCTGTCCGGGCATTGCCGATCGATCCCGGCCAGCTTCGGTCGATTCGTGGCGATGCCCCCGTGAGGCTGGTGGCGATGCCGTGGAATCCGACATGGTCGATGTAGGTCAGGGCGGCGATCAGGCCCGCCGTCCGGACCGCGGCCTCGACGTTGGGATCCCCGTGGTGGTTCATGTCAGTCTCCTTTGCGGTTTCCGGTTGTACTCAAGGATGGTCTGCGCCGGAGAAGGGATCAAGGGCGTGCCGGCCGTCCCGCGCGGCAAGAGTTTGTGGCGGCGTCCCCGCCCGTTTCGCCCGGGGCTCGACTGTCGTCCCTGAACGCATCCGGCTCGTGCACGGTCCTGTGCTTCAGCTCTGGATGCTCCGGTGCCGGTGCCGGTGCCGGTGCCGGTGGTGGGGGATGAGCGCGGGCACCTCTTGGCGGTAGGTCGCGTACTGACACGCCCAATCCGGCCAGCATGGCCTGCTGCTCACTTCGGCCAGGCGCAGTTAGACGACCGTGAGTACCGGGAGCATCAGCCACCACGCAGACGATCAAGACATAGTCAGGGTCCATGCAGACACTGAAGAAACACACCCCGGCGCAGCAGTTGCCAATAATCGCACCTTGGCGAAGACCACAAAGATGGCAAAGACCACCAACCGGCACCTCAGTGCTCCCAGGAGCAGTCAAAATACCCCCTGGGGTATATACTGGGAGCCGATACCGGCTTTGATCTGGCACCCGCCGGGGAACTCGTTTCATCGAGCCTCGCCAGGTCGTCAACCGCCCCAGGCGCCCGGGTCGAAGTCACTGCCAGCGGGCTGGGGCAGCCCATTGTCTGCAAAGCTGTCAGCAATAAACACGAAGGAAGGACTGGAAAAGCACTTCTTTCTCCCGTGCCTGACCAATTCTGACACCGTCGAACCAAGGAGCATCATGAGCTATACGCATACCATCACTGTCCCCTTGACCTGGGAAGAAGCCGTGCAGCGCACGCGCGAAGCCCTCGCCGGGCAGGGATTTGGCATCCTCTCCGAAATCAACGTCCGTGCCACATTTGAAGCCAAGCTCGGCGTCGATGCCGCCGACGCGATCGGTGACTACATCATTTTGGGGGCCTGCAACCCGGCCCTTGCCAGCCGCGCTCTCGCCGCAGAACCGGATCTGGGCGCTTTGCTGCCCTGCAATGTCGTCATCCGCCGCAGCAAGGAATCTGACCACACCACCATCCAGGCCATCGACCCCCAGACCATGGTCCGTCTGAGCGACAGCCCCGCCGTGCGGGAGATCGCCGACGACGCCGACACCAGACTCCGCGACGCGCTGTCCACGCTCGACAGCACCATCGAATCGACCAGTTGATACCGTGTCGCTCCCCGTTCGTCGATGGGCAATGGGACCCTATCCCCGGCCGCGCCTAAATCTCTTCGGTAACCTGCTGGAGGACATTCCCGGTGGCAGCTTTCAGGGAAGCAACATATGGAACAACGCGACCATCGCTGGGTGAAACCCGGTTGGTTCCGGTCCGCTGGGACACTAGGCTGCCGGTCGCGGCACAGATGTCACCGCAGTCCAGGTCCGTGCGGATGCATGTCGTAAGATCGGCGACCATGTCTTCGGCCAGACATGCGTCCGCTCACGCCGTACAGGCCTGGGCACATTGAAAGCACGCGGCAATGCACTCGGCGCCTGTCCTCATCGGCCATCCCTGCACCTTTGGGGTGGGCATCGAGCATCGCACTGGTGTGATGGCTCATGGTATTGCTCCGGCCGCTGGAGCCGCTCGCCTCCTCCAACGTAACCCTGGGACACTGGGAGGCCAATGATCGGCCAACCCGGGCAGCTTTACCGGAACCTTCAACGTCGATGCGCCTCTCTGCGCCCGGCCTCCGACAGCAACGGATTCCCAGCTAGCCTTCGGCTACGGCGCCGGCGATGAGGGATTTGAGGATGCTTAGATCGGCCAGGCCGAGGATCCTGGCGGCGACGCGTCCCTGTTTGTCCAGGACGAGGGTGGACGGGACCGCCTGCGGCGGCACGTATTGGGTCATGACCAGCAAGACGCCCCCGTTTTTGTCCTGCATGCTGGGGTACGTGATTCCAAAGGTCCGTTCGAAGGCGAGAGCGGCGGCTTCCTCATCGCGGACGTTGACACCGTAGAACAGGACATTCTGTGGTTTGAACTCGTTCCAGAGCGCTTCCAGCCGGGGAGCTTCGAGCCGGCATGGGGCGCACGCGGCATACCAGAAGTTCAGGACGATCACTTTTCCGGCCCAGTCACCAGAGTTAACGACCGTCCCGTCGTACTGTTCCCCCGTCACTACTACCGGTGGCTTCCGCTCGGCTGCGGCATATTCGGTAACAGACCCGTCTCCGGCGATGTAGTTTTTGTTGTCGCCGGCTTTGGCCTGCTGGGCGAGAGGGTCGCCGGAGGCGCATCCGGCAAGGACGGTGGCGCCCAGCGCGCCCAGAAGGGCTGAGGAGAGCAGGCGGCGCCGGGAGAAATCCGGCGGTGTCCCGAGAGTCCGGAGAGCGGCGGCTGGCGGCGTCGGGAGGCTGGGCTTATGCATGGCTGTCCTTTGATAACGGAATTTAACTTCGAGGCGAGGTTGGATAGAGTTGACGCACTACATACCCCAGCGGGTATGCGTGCGGCCGCTTCCCCAAGCCCCGCCGCCGCGTTCATCTGAGCGGGCTCACCGCGGCTCTCCGGAAAATCCGGGGAGTGGAGGGCTTCAGGCATCGCTGCTGCTGCCGCGGGGTCCGTGCGGGCCGCTTAAGTGTTCGCGGTTCAGCGCGTCCAGCTGATCATCGGTGAGGCTGTCGAAGGAGGTCGCCTCGTTCCGGTCGCTGCGGGCGAAGCGGACGAACATCAGGATGATCAGCGGCACATCGACGATTTCGGCCAGGAACCACAGCAGGTCCCCGGCGAGCTGTTGGTCCCGTAACGCGCCGGGCAGCCAGGCCGGATGCCCGGTGAGGGCCTGGCTGGCCCCGTCCAGGATCTGCGGGCTGATGCGCATCATGATCCCGGGCACGGCGTCGGCGACGAGTTCGATGAAGACGTAGATGAATTCGACGATGATCAGCGCGCTGACGGCTTTGGCCGAATCGTCTTCGATGATCGGTACCACCATCAGCATCCCGGTCAGCGGCACCAGAAGGGTCAGGGCCACGTCCCAGAGCGGGTCGGTCCGCAAGGGGTGGAACAGCGGGGTCAGGAAGAGGGTGAACATTCCCAGGCCCAGCAGCGCGGCAACGACGGTGTTACTCAGCGACCGCATCACCGGGTGCGCCAGGAATGACCGGAGGCGTGCCACGCCGTCCGGTCCCAGCGTCGCCCTGGCGAGCGTAAGGGGTTTGCCCGCGGTGACGAGGAGCGGGACGATGAACAGGTATGAGGTGATCTTCAGGGTGAAGACCCAGCGCAGGTCGTGGCTGTAGACCCCGGTGAACCCAAAGCTGAGCGCGGCGAAGCTGCCCAGCCCCAGGACGTAGAACGTCCATGTCCGATGCCACGGCCAGTGGATCCTCCTGCGCCTGGCGGCGCGAAGGCCGCGGGCATACAGGACGGCGGCGGGGACCAGGAGGGCCAGGGCCGGCCAGTTCACGGTCCAGGAGGTCAGGACAACGTCCCAGGGCGGCATGTTCAGCGCTTCTTGGTCTCGGTGCGTCCGGCGAGGACGGCGCCGATGAGGATCAGCAGCCCGCCGGCGGGGTAGCCGAGGAAGATGTCCTGGGTGATGCTCGGTCCCTGTCCGGCGGGTGCCAGGTGGGCGATCCAGTGGCTGATGGCGACCAGGGCGCCGGCGGCCATGAGGATCTGTCCGATCCGGACGAGCTGCCGGTGCCGGCGGTAGTTTGACTCGGAGTCGGCCTCTGCTTTGGGTTTGTGGAACTTCTTCATGGGTTAGCCTTTGCTTGAGAGATGGTGCGCTTAGCCGTTAGTTCCGCCGGTGCAGGGGGCACCGGGTTCCGGTGCTTTCGGGGACTGTGCGTAGGCGCCGATGAAGGCGGGGATGCGGGAATCGCCGGCGTCCTGGACTGCCAGTTGGGTGCCCCAGGCGGTGGCGGTGACCGGGGCGCTCTGGTCTTTGTCCGGGCTGAGCAGGACGTAAGGCTTATTTTTGGCCAAGGTGGTGAGTCTGGTGATCTCGGCGGCCGGCAGGCCGGGGTTGTAGGTGATCCAGACGGCGCCGTGTTCCAGCGAGTGGACGGCCCGTTGTTCGTTGACCGGGTCGGTGTAGACCCCGCAGTTCGTCCAGCCGGGGGAGTGGTCGCCTCCGACGCCGGGCTCCTGAGGGTAGGCGGCGGCGTTCTGGACGTGGTTGCGGGACAGGCCGGCGAAGGTCTGGATCCCGTCGATGGGTTTTTTGGCCGCTTCGGCGGCTGCGTTCCGTTCCTGGATGGACCCGGTGACGGCCAGGGCGACGGCGGTGATAATGGCGGCCAGGACGAGACCGAACCCGCCGTAGACGAGGATGTTGAAGCGGCGCTGTTTGGCCTGTTGCCGGCCGCGGATCGCGGCGAGGATGGCTTGGTGTTCGGAACGACGTTTGCTGGTGTTGCTCATGCGGGGATTCCTTTGCCGGGAGCGTCAGAGTCCTGCCTGGGGACGGGGGCGGGTGGGACGGCGGAGCGGGGACGGGTCCTGAGCCGCTGGAAGAGGGCCAGGCCGGCGAGGAAGAGCAGGCCGGAGACCCACGTGTTGACCCGCAGGCCCAGGATCAGGTTGGCAGGGTCCGAGCGCATCAGTTCGAACACGAAACGCCCGGCAGTGTAGAACACGATGTAGAGCGCGAACACCGATCCGGCGCCGAGCAAGTACCGGCGGTCCAGGAACATCAGCAGTGATGCTGCGGCCAGGCACCACAGCGACTCGTACAGGAAGGTCGGCTGGAAGTAACCGAGGACCACCGGTGTCCCGTCGGGAGCGGTCAAGGCCTGGCCCGTGGCCTGGTTCATGGCATGGATCTGGAGTTTCCAGGGCAGGTCCGTGGGCTCCCCGTAGAGTTCATTGTTGAACCAGTTGCCCCACCGGCCCAGGGCCTGGGCCAGGAGCAGCCCGGGGGCGGCCGCGTCCGCGAAGGCCGCGAAGGGGACCCCGGCGCGGCGGGCGCCGATCCCGGCACCGACGAGCCCGAGGGCGACGGCTCCCCAGATCCCGAGGCCGCCCTCCCAGATCCGCAGCGCACCCCAGGGGTCCCTGCCCGGGCCGAAGTAGAGCTGGTTGTCGGTGATGACATGGTAGAGCCGGCCGCCGATGATGCCGAAGGGCACAGCCCAGGCCACGATGTCCAGGGTCTGGGACGTGGTGCCGCCTCTGGCCCGGAGCCGGCGGGCAGTGAGCCAGACGCCGATCCCGATGCCCGCCAGGATGGCGAGGGCGTAGAAGCGTATGGTCAACGGCCCGAGCTGGAAGGCGCTGACGGCGGGGGAGGGGAAGAACAGGTCTGTCGCGACAGGGGTGTTCATGGTAGGGATCCCTTATTTGATGTAGGAGAAGACGCCCATCATGCCGCGTTCGGCATGGTACGCGTTGTGGCAGTGGGTGAGCCACTGGCCGGGGTTGTCGGCGTCGAAGATCACCGTGACGCTCTGTTTGGCACGGACGATGACGGTGTCTTTGCGGGCCCCGCCGGCGCCGACCTGGAAGGTGTGGCCGTGCAGGTGCATGGGGTGCCACATGTCGGTGTCGTTGATGAATTTCACTTCGATGCGTTCGCCGGCTTTGATGTCGAAGGCGTTCTCGAACGGCTTGGTCATGTCGAAGCGGTGCCCGTTGATCCCCCAGTCGTACTTGGCCATGCCGCCGGTGAGTTTGAGTTCGTAGGTGCGGTCCGGAGTTTTGGCCGCAAGGACGACCGCGGGGTCGGCTTTGAGCTGCCCGCCGTCCACGACGGTGCCGTCCAGGGTGTCCGGCAGCACGGCGGGAAGGGGCTTTTTGCCCGTGCCGGTGCTGATGAATCCCAGGGCCTGGCCGGTTTTGCCTTCCGGCAGCGCCATCACGGGGGTGAACCCTTCCTTGACAGTGAGGAGGGCGTCGATGCGTTCGCCCATGCCGAGCACGACGGCGTCGGCGTCCTGATGCTGGACCGGGAATCCGTCGGTGTGGGTGAGGGTGAGTTTCTGGCCGGGGATGCCGACTCGGTAGGCGGTGTCTCCGGCGGCGTTGATTATCCGCAGCCGGATGACCTGCCCCGCCGTGGCGGTCAGGATTTCGGCCTCCTCCGGGGCTTTTGCGTTGAACAGGTGGTAGGGGTAGCTGACGTCCCCGGCGTCCCCGCCGAGGAACTCGCTGCGGGAGCCCATCAGCATGTGCTTCATCCCCATGCCTGTCGATCCGCCGGAGCCTGACGGGGAGGGTGAGGCTTCCATGGACCCGGACATGGTGCCGTGGTCCATGCCGGGCATGGACGTCCCGGGCATCGACATGCCGGCGGAGAGCTCTTTCAGGACGTCATCCGGGGTGCCGGTGATGCCGTCCATCCAGTCATCGAGGACGATGACCCAGTCCCGGTCGTAGACGAGTTTTTCGGCCGGGTCCTCGATGATCAGTGCCCCGTAGAGGGCGCGTTCGCGTTGCATTTCCACGTGGGAGTGGTACCAGTAGGTGCCGGGGTGGGCGAGCCGGAAATCGTAGGTGAACCCGGCACCCGCGGCGACGGGGTCCTGGGTGAGGTCCGGGACGCCGTCCTGGTCGTTTCGCAGCGCGAGGCCGTGCCAGTGGATGCTGGTTACATCCTTCAGCTGGTTGGTCAGTGCAACTTGGAGTCGGTTGCCGGCCGTGGCCCGCAGGGTGGGGGCGCTGATTCCTCCGTCGTAGCCCCACGTAGTGACGGGCTTCCCGGCGACGGTTGCCTGCACCGAACCGGCGGTGATTTTTTGGGTGACGGTTTTTCCGCTGAACGCCCTGCGGGTTTCGTAGTCGGCGACGAGCGGGTCGGTGGGCATGACCCTGTCCGGCAGGCCCGCGGCGGGTTGCGTGTTGGTGCAGGCCGCGAGGGCCGCGGCGGCGGCCCCGGCGACGGACAGGCCCAGAAAGCGGCGCCGGCCCAGGGGGTGATCGGTGTGGTTGTTCATTTGAGGTCCTTCGGAGGCGGCCGTTTGCGGGCCGCCGGTGTCAGATGGGGGTGAGGAAGGTTCCGGAGAGGTTCTGGAGCTGATAGATCCACTGCACCCAGAGTCCGCTGACCATGAGCACGCCCAGGATGATCAGCATCGAGGCTCCGGCGATGTTGACGACCCGGATGTGTTGTCGGACGAAGGCCAGGGCGGTGCTGACCCAGTTCAGGCCCATGGCGGTTAGGGTGAAGGGGATGCCGAGGCCCAGGCAGTAGGCGAAGGCCAGCAGTGCCCCGCGGCCCGCGCTGGCGGTCGTGACGCTCAGGGACAGGACGGCGCTGAGTGTCGGCCCCATGCAGGGGGTCCAGCCGAGTCCGAAGACGATGCCCAGCAGCGGTGCGCCGGCCAGTCCCGTCCGGCGGCCGAGGGTGATCTTGCGGGTCTGCTGCAGCCAGGGGATGAGTCCGAGCAGGGCGGCGCCCATCAGGATCACGATGACGCCGAGGCCGCGCATTAGGACATCCTGCCAGCGCAGGAGCCAGGATCCGATCGCTCCGAACGCCGCCCCGTAAAGGGTGAACACGGCGGCGAAGCCGAGCACGAAGAGACCGACCCCGGCCATGACGCGGCGGCGGTTGCGCGGCCGGGTCGGGTCGGTCAGCCCGGACACATACCCTAGATAGCCCGGAACCAGGGGCAGGATGCAGGGGGAAAGAAATGACACCAGCCCTGCCGCCATGGCCAGGGGAATGGCGATGATCAGGGCGCCGGAGGTCACCGTGGATGCGAAGAATCCGCCGATGTCCATTGGTTCAGTCCGCGTCGGAGGGCCGGAACGTGGTCCCGCCGTCGGTGGAAACCACCAGCCCCGTGGAGGTGGCGGCCCAGATCCAGGGGTTCCCGTCCGTGCCTTCCGTTGCAGCGACGGCCTGGACCTCGCCGGTGATCTTGCCGGTTCGTTTCCAGGTGGTGCCGGCGTCCGCGGAGTAGTACACCGTGCCGTCGGGCGCGGCCCCGACGGCCTCCTTGGCGCTGGCGAAGGCTGCGAACTGGATGATCGGGGAGGATTTGTCCGGCGTCCAGGTGGCGCCGCCGTCGGTCGATCGCTGCACGCCCTCCTGGGTGGTGGCGAGGACGGTGTCGCTGTAGGGGTACCCGGCCAGGGCTGCCGGGGCGAACCCGGCGGCTACTGTTGTCCAGTTTTTGCCGTCGGTGCTGGTGCGCAGTGTCCCGTCGAACGCCACGATCCCGGACTTGGTCGCCGCGAGGGCGTGGAAGTCGGATTCGTTCTGCCGGGACACCTGTTGCCAGGTCTTTCCGCCGTCGCGGGTCTTGATCAGACCCAGCGGGTTCGGCAGCGACGATCCTTCGCCCGGGTGGCCCGAAGCGTAGAACACCCCCTGATCCATGGCGGCCGCCAAACCCATGAGGTCGTTGGTGGGGCCGATTTTGATGGCCGTCCTTTTGGACACGTCGTACAGGCCTTCGTGGGTGGCCAGGAGCACCTGACCGGTTTCACCGTTGACGCTCAGACCGTGGATGTGGGCGCTGGGAAGGCTGTTGCCGGCGTTTTGGCGTGGGTTCGGGGCGGCGGGGACGGCAGCTGGGGCGCAGGCCGACAAGGTCAGGACAAGGGCAGCCGCGGCGGCGGTGACCGCAGCAATCCGCAGACGGGGAATGTAGGAATGGGGCATTGAGGACTCCAAGACAGGGACGGACGGAAATGAGAGGCAGCACGGGAGCGTCGGGGAACGGTGCCGCCGGTTACAGGGTGTCCAGTAGGTCTTTCATGTCCTGGATCTCCGCTTGCTGGGAAACCACGATGTTCTTGCTGAGAGCGACCGCGTCGGCGTTTTTGCCGTCTGATTCTTCGGTCTTGGCCATCATGACTGCCCCCTGATGGTGGGCAATCATCTGAGTCAGGAACAGCTTGGCCGCGTCGGTGCTCTGGGCGGCGTCGAGCTTCTTCAGGTCGTCGTCGCCCATCATGCCGGTCATGCTGTGGCCGCCGGACATTTGGCTTGGCTCGTTCCAGGTCGTGAGCCAGCCTGTCATGGTGGTGATCTCGGGTCCTTGGGCCGCTTTGATCTTCGTGGCCAGGGCAGTCACTTTCGGGTCGATGCCCTGTTTCTTGAGCATCATGTCGCTCATTTCCACGGCCTGGGCGTGGTGCGGGATCATCCCCTGGGTGAACATGGTGTCGGCGGCGTTGTGGTCCCCGGCAGCAACCGGGGCTGAGCTAGCGGACATTCCGGAGCTGCCATGGTTCATGCCGGGCATGCTGCTGCCGCTGGAACCGGCGGAGCATCCGGTCAGCGCGATGGCAGCTGCAAGGGTGGTCGCTGAAATTGTAAGAATTCTTGTCACGAAAATGGGGTCCTTCAACATCAACCGGCGCGGGGCGCCGTTCGCTGGCGACGCGCACAGCAATGTGGCCGGAGTTCCGGCAGGGCGCGTCAGGGTAAGGGCTCGTGCGCCGGTCAGGACACGGCGCGGATCAGCCTTTTACGTCCGGCTGATGCAGAGCTGGCCCGGAGAAGGACTTCCCGGACGGTAGGAGTATGCGGAGACCGGGGTCCGCGCATCGGCGTCGTCGTGTGCTGCAAAAGGGGTGTTCCCGGGCAACGGGGCTGCCAGCGATGCGTTGCCGGGGGACGGAATGCACGAGGCATCCATGGCGGACATCTTTGTGCACCCGCCGAGGTCAGCGCAGGACGGCCCCGGCATGGACGTTGTATCCGGTGATAGTGAACTCCCTTTGGCCGTTGCGGCCTCGGGGGCATGGGCCGAGTGTGCGGTGGCCGGTGGCTGCATCACCAGCGACACCTCCGCGCCCGGGATGCCGGCGGAGGCCGGCATGCTGTGGGGGCCGGTCATCACGTGCATGCCGAGGATCCCGGCGATGATTGCCAGCAGCCCGGCCAGCAGGCTCGCGCGGCGGAGGATCGCTGCAGTGCGGCGGGGTAAGGCGTCGGTCACGAGGATCCTCCTTCCAAGCGGGTTGTCTTCCATAAAGGTTACCGGGCCGTGCCGGCAGCGGCGTCTGCCGGGTTCAACGAACTTGTGGCAGGTTGAGTTTCATCCGGCAAAGAAGCCAGGCGGTCGGGGTCGCGACGGCGGCGGGTGAACAACACGTGCAGGCAAACGGTTCCGTGGCGGCAAGGGAAGCTCGGTCCGGGTATCTGTTCCGCACATGTCAGTTCGTTCTTTACAAAACGGCGCGATGCGGGTGCTGGGGTTGAACGGCAGTGACGGCCGATGGTTCAATGGGCCTAGACTAACCACTTCACTGACAACACCCCAAACATACCCCTAAGGGGTATGCGTTGCAAAGCGTGCGGTGCGGTTAGGGCCACGCTCGGACTCAAGGAAGTCTCAGGACGCCGCTCGGCGCGCGCCGCGGCAGGCTTCCTCCTCTCGCGGGCATTCGAATCTCCGGAGGGAGGCAGCCGGAGCCGGAGAAGGAGCCGCCGCCGGCCTCACCGGGCTTCGTTACCGTAATGTGACATCCCCAGAGTTTTACCGTACGGTCGAATCCGTGCCGGCTTTCTCCGAGAACGGCACTCCCGAGCCGATTGCCTAACTCTGCCGCTGCCCGGGATCCGTTCGCAACATCGTCCGGCAGAGACGGGGAAACCACATGTTGGCCTGTTCTCAGGCCTTGGGGTGAAGCCGCACCACTGCATCTTTTGCAGGGAATGCGGCCGGGTGTCTCCCATCCGAATCCGACAGCTAACCCCGCAGGCATTGGGAGAGGCTACTTTTTCATGTCTACAGGCAAAGCTCACGGCCGCCGTCGCGCGGTCACCGTAAACACCAGCCCGCTTACGGCGATCTCCAAAGCCGTCGCAGACAACGCCGGCGGGATCGGCCGCCAGGCCGCCGTCATCGCTGCCGCGTCGGGAATGGTTCTGACCAGTGGAATCGCGGCCCAGGCCGCCGAGGCCCCGGCAATGCGGGATTCGGCTCCCGCTTCGAACCTTGAGGTGTCCAACCAGGCCCCGGCGCCGCTGAGTGCAGACTCCAGCGTCCGGATTTCCTTTGAGCGCCCGGCCGTCCGCACCACCGCGGCACCGGTCATCGAAAAGCCGGCGGCCGCAGTTGCAGGACCGCGGCCGGCAGCGGCCGTCCAGGCGCCGGCCGCGAAGGCCCGCATCGCCGTCCAGCCGCAGGCCGCGGCTGCGCCCGCTGCCGTTCCGGCGGCCGGCGGGGCCAACGCCGCAATGGTTTCCGCCGCGTACGCGCAGCTTGGCATGGTGCAGGACTGCACCCGTCTGGTGGAAAAGGCCCTGGGATCTGCGGGCATGCCTGTCGGGGACCTGGCCCCGATGCAGTTCATGAAATATGGGAAGGTCGTCGGGAATGCGCAGCCCGGCGACATGGTCATTCAGCCGGGCCACATCGGCATCTACGTCGGCAATGGCCAGGTGCTCAGCTCCGGTATGAACGGCAAGAACCAGACCGTCGTGCATCCTCTGTCGTGGCTGACCGCCACCGGCCCCGTCACGTTCGTTCGGGCCGGCGCCTAAGCGCACGCGCCAAAGGCCGGTGGTGTTGCTGCCTTGGGGGCAGCAACCCCACCGGCCCTTGCGTGTTCGACGGCGCTTCCCCGTCCTGGCATCCGGCTCCGATGCCTCAGCCATGCCCGACCGGAACCGGCGCCGCGGGCGACAGGTCCACTCAAGGATCTTCAAGCGTGGCCCAGACGACACGACGCAGGCGCAGCGAGTTGAACAGGTTGGTCTTGATGATGGCCAGGGTACGGCGCGACAGCTCGATGGCCTGGGCCATCCGGCCGAGGTCGTTTCCCATGACCGTCAGGTCGGACGCGGCCATCGCCACGGTAGCCCCGGATGCCTATAGCCTCCGGACCACCTCCACCTTGCCTTCCGGGAAAACCACCGTCAGTACATCCCTGGCCGGGATGCCCACGTCGGCGGCAGTGATCGCCGCGACGGCGGTATTGTCGCCGGTCAGCAGAATGGGCCATAGCCCGAGCGCTTTGAGCCGGGCGGCGGCGGCCGCGGAGCCGTCCTTGACGGTGTAGCCGAGGCTGGTGATTCCGGCAGCCTGGCCATCGACACCGATCCAGATGACGGTGGCGCCGGTTCCTCCAGGACTTTCAAAGCCGTTTGATGGCGGTCCTCAGGGATGATGTCGTTGTCCTGAAGCCACCCGGCGCGCCCGGCGACCACCCGGCCGCCGTCCACCATTCCCCGGACTTCCTCCGCCGGGTGCGCTCTCAAAGCCGGTGACGTGCTTCAGTGGCCCTTCGCCCTTGGCTGCGCGGGCGACGGCGGGCGATGGGATGTTCACTGGCGGCTTCAACGGCACCGGCCAGGGCCAGGAACTCCTCCTTGGCAGCCCCGGAGAAGCTGTGGATTCCCGCGACGGACAGACGTCAGGGCGTCTTCGAGGACCTGCGGGCCCCTGATCGGGATGCCCAGCTGTGCGCCCCGGCCGCCGGCCAGCAGGGCCGTCAGGGTGGCCAGGCCGAGGGCGGCACCCACCCGTTGCGACAACTCTTGACGGAAGCGGCACTATTTTGGCCCCTTCACACATATCTCCGTCCTCTGGGAACCGAAGTACGTGCCGACCATCACTGCGACGAGATTCCTTTGTGACAAGGACTTGAAGTTCCCCGCAAATGGGTCGGTATGATCGTTGCAGAGGCGAAACCTGCCGGCACTATTTGCGATGAACACGGGGATGGGAAAAGTGCGTCATTCCACGCGACGGAACCACCATTTTTCCCGTGTGGGCGCAGTTGTCGCTGTGCTGTCGTTTCTCGTCGCCATTACCGGAATTCTTGACCTGCCGATGACGTCCGCCAAAGAAACCCCGCCAGGCGCTACGTCGAACAGCATTACGTCGTCCGACACGGATGCCACTGACGCCGTGAGCCTCGGGCGCATCTTTTCCGGTGGCACCGTTGTGGCTGCGGATCAGGACCCCGGGGAGCAACCCTTTCCGGCACGTACCGAACATTGCCCCATGAACCTGGGCCTGACTGTAGCTTGCCCTGATGTGCTGTCTTTAGCCGTCTTTGCCGCATCAATGCCAGCACCCCCCGACTGTGCTGCTGCCGGCGCAGCAACACAGCCAGCCGTTGCGCTGCCCGGGGCCCCCGGGGCACCCCTCCACCCTGTATCGCTCATCCGGCTTTCCATCAGCCGCGTATAGGAGACGTCTGCCCTCCGGACTCTGATCTGGCGGCGCATCGGCATCCGACCCTGCATCCAGGCGCCCGAGGCGTACGTACCCCAGCATCAACTAGGCCGTCCGGCCAGGCAAACCTCATTTCCCGGCCTGTGCGCCAGGAGCACGACGCCGGACCTTCCTCAACCCTATCGAGCGAGATCGAACCCTGAGGGGAATTTCTGCAATGAGCAATAGAACGCAAACTGCGGTCATGGAGGTGGCAGGTGTCCAGCGGGCCTCATCCAAGAGCATCGTCGAAGCCACGCTCTCCCGCCGGCCGGGCGTGATCAGCGTCCTGCGCAGCCGTCAATACGTCAACGTCACGGTGACCGGCAACCAGCCGCAACTGCGGTACCTGGACGTGGAGCAGGCGATCGTGCACTGCACCAAAGGTACCGGCATCCTGCCGGGAGACCAGCCATGAACCACGACCACCAGCATCCGGGCGGCAGCCAGCCAGAGCCAAGTTCCCCCATTCGCCCTGTTCCTGACGGCAGGGCCTTGCTTATCCGTGGGGGGCTGACCGTCCTGATTATCATCGCCGTGATCTACCTACTTACCAACCACTGGCTGCATCTGCTGGACGCACTGCCCTACGTCTTCGTTGTGGGGATGATGGCGATGCACCTGTTCGGACACGGCGGACACGGCGGACACGGAGGCCACGGAGGCCACGGAGACGGCCCCGACGGAACCGCAGGACGGAGTGCGGGCAATGGCAACTGACTTCGGGTACAACCTGTGGTTCCTGGTGATTCTGAACTCCGCCATATTCATTGTTTTCGCCTTCAGCTTCGTCAAACCGAAAACGAAACTCGACTGGCGGGCTTTCGGGGTGTTCGCTGCCTTCGTGATCGCCCTCTTCACGGAGATGTACGGCTTCCCGCTGACCATTTACTTCCTCTCCGGCTGGCTGAGCAGCCTGTTCCCGAATCTCAACCTCCTGACGCACAATTCCGGGCACCTTTGGCAGGACCTGATGGGCTGGCAAGGAGATCCGCATCTGAGCCCTCTCCACCTGCTGAGCAACGTGCTTATAGCTGCCGGCTTCATCCTGCTGTATCAGGCATGGCGCGTGCTGTATGCGGCACAGACGGAGCACCGGCTGGCGGTCACTGGTATCTACGCCCGGCTCCGCCACCCGCAGTACCTGGGGTTCCTGACGATCATGTTTGGTTTCCTGCTGCAGTGGCCCACCCTCCTGACCCTGATCATGTTCCCGATCCTGGTTGTCGTCTACCACCGCCTCGCCCGTCGGGAGGAAAAAGACATGGCGGCCGAATTCGGAGAGGCGTACCTCTCCTATGCCCGCAACGTTCCAGGCTTCATCCCCCGGTTCGGCAAGAACAAAGGCGTACCGCGCGTCCACGGCGGCACTGACCAACCTCAGTAGCCATGCTTCGGCCTGCGGGCGCTGCCGGTCGGGCACTCGATGCAGGAATCATCCATGTTGGGAGGCATCCATGCGAACGAAACCCGGATCGGGAAGATTCGGCCAGCACGCCAAGGGACATCCGGTGTCGCGGCCGCTCTGTGCCAGAAGAACGTGCGCGGCTGTCCTGCTGGCCTGTCTGTTCCTCGTCGGCGGGGTTGGATCGGCCGCACTGGCATCTGCCGACGAGGGAAATTCTTCCTCAGAGGCGTATCTATTGGTTCAACAGGCGCTGGGGCACCTCGTCCATGATGCGGCCGATGTGGGCCCCGCCTTGGAGAAAATCGACGCGGCCCTGGCTGCGCCGGACCAGGAGGGGGTATCCGTGGCTGAACTCCAACAGGCCAAGGCCGCCCTCGAGGCCGGAAATTCTGTCAGGGGACGTGCCTTGCTGCAGGAGTCCATCTCGGCGGCCCTCAGCACGTTGAAGCCCGCGACCGGCGATGAGACCGGGACAACAACCGTCCTTGACCCGCTCCCGCCCCGCGGAGGGCTAACGGGAGCGGGCTGGGGGTTTTTGACAGTATCCATGCTGGCGATTCTCACGGGATTAGCTCTGGCATATGTGTTCCGTCCACACATGAATGTCCGGGAGTTGCGATTGCTGCTGGCTTGGAAGCACAGACGCCAGAATCTGCCATCGAAGCATGAGCGGTCACGCCGAAAGGAGCGGTAAATCTGATATGAACGATGAACCGGCAACCATCGGGGGCGAAACCCCGGCACAGGCGCCACACCGCAGTCGCGCCCGGCGCCTGCTGGATGTGATCGATGAGCGGCTGGGCATCGGCGCCCTGGGGTACGCCGTCCCGGAACACGCAAACTCCCTCGCCTGGAGCCTGGGGGGTGTCACGGCAGTAGCCTTCGGAATCCTGGTGGTGAGCGGCATTCTGCTGGTCCAGTTCTACAGCCCCACTCCGGAAACGGCTAACCAGTCGGTTCGCGGCATCGTCCTGGACGTCTGGGGCGGAAGTGTTCTGCGTGGCGTGCACTTTTGGGCGTCCCAGGCAATGTATGTCACTGCGGCACTGCACCTGATCAGGGTTTTCGTTACCGGCTCCTTCAAACGTCCGCGCGAAGGTAACTGGCTCATCGGCGTCGCACTGTTCGCATTGATCACCCTTGCCCTGTTCACGGGAACAGTCCTGAAATGGGATCAGGAGGGCTTTGAAGCGCTGGGGCACAATGTGGAGATCGGGGATCTGCTCGGCGGGGCCGGGTTCTGGTTTTCCGCCGCGTTCGCGAATCAGGTGTCGATCCTTGTGCGAATCTACGGCGCGCATGTGGTGATCCTTCCAGGAACCATCCTGGTACTCGTGACTCTGCACGGGCTTCTGGTCAAACGCCACAAAATCTCTCCCCACCCATCGCTGCCGGCCGATATCTCAGGGGAACAGGCCTCGGCTGCGGAACCGACCGAACCCTTCACCCATCACCTACGCCGCATCGGCGCGTTCGGTCTGGTGCTGGCGGGCGTGCTTGGCATCCTGGCGGTATTCCTTCCACCCCCGGTCGGCGCGACGCCGGTCGCCGGAATCGAAGTGACCCGGCCACCATGGAATTTTTGGTGGCTATACACGTTGGAAGACTGGTTCGGTCTGCCCGCAATCCTTTTTGCTGAGGTCGCCCTTTTCATCGTCCTGGCCGCGGTTCCCTTTGCAGACCGGAGCCGGAACCGGCTGTGGCGACGGCGCCCCGTCTCGATCGCTGTTGGCCTTGTGCTGTTGCTGAGCATCTTGACGCTTACACTTTTGATTTTCGTCATTCCGGTCAAAGAGCATCTGGGGGCGTGAGCATGCGCACGTCACCAACATTTCCTTCCCGGGGCAGACGGGCACATCGGGCATTTTGGATGCTCGTCGCCGCTGCAGTGCTGGCGGCAGGTTCACTGACGGCTGCCCTCGCCGCGACCCCTGCACCTGCCACTGGCTTATGGACCGCTACCAGCGGAACTATCCTGACCGTTTCGCTGAGCCTCGCTATACGTATTCTCAACTCCCAGGACCCGGCACGCAGGGCACCGGACCAGCAACCGGAGACGCCGTCTGCCGGTGCCGTTCAGGACAACTCATGAAGGCCGGCAGTGAGTGCCGCCGGACAGACCGCGCACGACAGTGTGCCCCGCAATTGTCCGGCCGGTCCATCTGCCCGGGTCACCCGGCCAGATGCGCCAAGGCGCCAGGACGTGCGCAGCAAGCTCTCAACCGCACCGGTCCGGGCTCGAGGCTGAAGTTTCGGCGTCGCCGGCCCTTGCTCTTGGCACGGGCCCTAAAGGAGGATTTCTGATGGTTCAACAGCGCAGGGCGTATCTGGCTTGTAGGCCGCCCGGCAACGGGACAACGGTAATGAGGGTAACCGGCTCCATCACCGCGACCCCGGATCGGGGCGGCATGGCCTTCAGCGATGCCTGGCAGGCCAGTATGCCCGTGAGCATAGGGTGCGGCCGCCCATGGCACGGGGCGGAGCCGGCAAGTGAAGGTCCGAATCCTCCGGTGGGTTCCTCTTCCCTCATGAACCGGAGAATCACGGAGCCGTGCGCTGCGCCGGCCGAAAGCGTCTCTGGGATCCTGTCGTCGGAGGAGCTGCCGTGCGCGTATCTCCGACAGTAGCCAGTGCCGGACAGGAAGGAACCCTGCGTCGGCCCAAACCGGTGCGCATGTTATGGATCACGTTCGCTTGGGGTTCCTGCTTTCTGGCGATCAGCATCGGCCTGAAGGACGCCCCGCCCCTGTGGTTTGCCGCCCTGCGTGCGCTCATGGCCGGAGGGGCACTGCTGCTGGCAGCAGGTTTACGGCGGGAACCGACGCCGCGCGGGATTCGGGCCTGGATTCTGATAACTGTGATGGGAATTGTCAACGTCGCGGTGGCATTCGGCGCCATGTTCGGCGGTCTGGCCGGTCTCTCAACAGGAACCGCCTCGGTCCTGGCCAATGCACAGCCCTTGCTCATAGTGCTTCCGGCCTGGTGGATTTACAAGGAGCGCTTGTCCGCGCGGACGCTGGCAGCGATGGGGACAGGTTTCGCAGGGCTGTTGGCAGTCGCCCTGCCCAGCGGTACCGGCACCGGGGCGTGGCTGTCACTCACAGCGGCCTTGGCGATCACCGCAGGAACACTGATCTCCCGACAGCTCAAGGCAGATATTCTGCCGGTAATCGCCTGGCATTTTGTGATCGGTGGAGCGGCACTGGCACTGACGGCCGGGCTGACGGAGGGGGCGCCGGCCATCAACTGGAGTCCGGAGTTCATCGGGATCCTCCTGTATGTCTCTCTCGTCGGCACCGCCGCGGCCTTTCTCGGTTGGTTTACGGAAGTCCGGCACTGCCGCCTGGACGCGGTCTCGGCATGGACCTTCCTGGTGCCGGTGTTCGGCATCCTGCTGTCCATGGTTGTCTTGGGCGAACGCCAGAATGCTTGGAGCTTGGCCGGCATGGTCCTGGTTCTGGTGTCCATGCTCGTCCTTGTACTGCCCCGAAGACAGGCCTTCCTGCAAAGGGCCGAAAACTGCTGTGGACAGTAGGTCGCGGCCACGCCGCATGGCATGCAAGCCGTGCAGGAACGTGAGGCCCGCCGCTCCACTTCGACACCCCCCACAATCACGTAGAAATCGGAACTGGCAATGACAACGAACTTACGAGTCCAGCGCTACCAGGAAATCAGTGAGGTTCTGGCCCGGCACGGGCTGGGCTTCCTCGTGGGTATCACCGGACTGGAACGGTGGGTGCCGTTCCACCAGGGGCTCATGGGCCATGAACGCAGGCCCGAGCCCTACACGAATCCGGACCACTTGCGGTTGGCCCTCGAAGAGCTCGGACCGACGTTCATTAAGCTCGGCCAACTACTCTCCACCCGGCCAGACCTACTGCCGCCCCGGTACCAGACGGAGTTGGCTAAACTCCAAGACGGCGCCCCGCCGGTGCCGGGCGCAACAATCCGGCAGCAAATCCGCGACGAGCTCGGGTTCGAGCCGGACGAGGTGTTCGCGGACTTCACCCTCAAACCCCTGGCGAGTGCCTCAATCGGCCAGGCCCATGCGGCAACCCTCCACGACGGAACACCCGTCGTCGTAAAAGTCCGACGACCCGACGTCATTCCCACGATCGAGGCAGACCTGGATATTCTGCAAAACCTCGCGGTCCAGATCAGCCACCGGTGGGAGGCGGCGGCCGACTACAATCTTCCCGGCATAGCCGCGGAGTTTGCACAGACTCTGAGGGCAGAACTCGACTACCTTCAGGAAGGGCGGAATGCGGACCGATTCGCCGAGAACTTTGCCTCCGATCCTGGAGTTCATATTCCGCGCGTCTTTTGGGAGACGACTACATCCCGGGTGCTGACGCTGGAGCGGATTGTGGGCATGAAGGTCAATGATCTGACGGGCCTGGACCGTGCAGGGATCGACCGTGCCGCGCTGGCTGCCCGGTCCGCAGGCACAGCAGTCAAAATGGTCTTCGAGGACGGGTTTTTCCATGCCGATCCGCATCCGGGAAACCTGTTCATTGAATCCGACGGTCGCATAGGTCTCATCGACTTCGGCATGGTTGGCGTGGTGAGCGACAAGCTGCGCGGCCAACTGGGCGTTCTGCTCACTGCATTGGTCCGGAGCGACCCAGGCCGTGTGGGCTCCGCCTTGCTGGACCTTTCCGTAACCAGGCAGCCTGTGGACCGCAGCCGGCTGCGCGCGGACGTCACCCGGTTTATTGCCCTCTACGAAGGCCGCCAACTAAGTCAGATCGAAATCGGGCCGCTGATCACCCAAGCGATCGCGCTGATGCGCACTTACCACCTGCAGATGCCTCAGGAACTGGCCAAGCTCCTGAAGATGATGATCATGGCAGAAGGCATCGGAGTTGAATTGGATCCCGGATTTAATCTGGGCGAGGTGCTGGCCCCCTATGTGAAGAAGCTGATGTTCAGCCGATTTGCACCGAAGGAGCTGGCCACGCGGATAGCCGCAGCCGGTGCTGACGCGGCCGAACTGGCCGCGGACCTGCCGGAATTACTTCGTCGCGTCGTGGATACCCTGGACACAGGAGGCATGGAAGTCCATTTACGGGCCGCGGAGCTCGAACCTCTGGTCGGGCGGATGGAACGCATCGGCAACCGTCTGGTAGCAGGCATGATCGCTGCGGCCCTGATCGGAGGTGTCGGATCGCTGACGACGGGGGACAAGGAACGTTGGGGCAGGTGGGAGAAACCATTTATGCGCGCCGGACTGGGCGCGGGCAGTGCGCTTGGCGCATATCTGGTCTGGACTTCACGGCGCCCGGGGGGATTATCTCGATGAGCAAGCACGATTCCTCACGCCGGATCGGATCCTGCCGCCCCCAATACCCCCGGCGGGCTTGGCCCGAACGGTTCCACCGCCAATCCGACCCTGTCAGGCACGGCGAGATGAAACCGCCACTTCGAAGGATGCGTCATGAATGATCCCGACTGCAAAGCGGAAGCGATGGACACCGCAAGGCGCGCCCTTGCCCCGGACGACGATCCCGGCACGGTTAACGTCCGCTGGGGTGGCGGGCCCGCATCCATGGCGGAATGTGCCTCATGCGTTGCCCGGCCATCACCACTCCCACAGCGGGTGGCGTCGATTCAAGCGGCCATCGCCGCCGAGCGAGAACCACTGGTCGCCCTCACTCATCTACTGCAGCTGTGTCGGGACGAGCACCCCATACTGCAGGAGCGGATGCAGGATGCCGGCTGCCGCGCACGGGCGGAGCAGGCCACGGCAGGCGTCAGGGTCGTGCTGCCCGTCGCCTCGACCGAACACGAGCTGGGCGCTGAGGTGGCCAGCGCACTGGCGGCAGCGCTGACCGTAGACGGTGGCCTTCCCTCTGTCGCGGTGGCGCGGCTACTGGCCGAACTCTTGGACCAAAGGTACAGCCACAGCTTCCGCGAGTCCTTTCGCCGCCGGAGCCCGTACCAGCCGGGTGTGGGTGATCCTATCCCGCTGGACAGTCCCGATCTGCGGAATGTGACCGCAATGCCGGCGACCTCCCCGCCGTGGCGGCTGGCCAACCGCCTGGATGAGACACGTCACGTTCGGCTCGCCGGGGAATGGGCCACCCAATTCCAAGTCATCTTCGACTACAGCCATGCCCGCGAACTCACTGGGATAATAGATCGTGACACCGTCGTGGCAACCTGCCATCCCAACCGCACCCTGGCAGAGTTCCACTTTCCGGCCGACGTCAGCGGGCGAACCTTCCCAGTCCGCCCGAAAGATGAAGACGAACAGCATCAGGAAATAGACCGGCTGATAAGTGCAGCCGTCGCAAACGGCGCGAGCATTGTTGTGCTGCCCGAGCTGTGCGTCACCGAGTCCCTCGCCGCCTGCCTGCAGAGCTGGACCTGCCGGACCGGCGGGCCCATGATGCTCGTCGCCGGAAGCTACCATCACGCCGACGACCACGACGGGTCGCCGCGGCGGCGTAACACAGCCATCGCGTATCTGCGCGGCATTCAATCTCCGTTGACCCAAGACAAGCATTCCCCGGCCGACCGGCCAGTCAACGAAGATATCCAGCCCCAGGGCTGGCCCGAGCTGCGGATCCACGTCAGTGACGACGGATGGCATCTGGTGCTGGCGATCTGCCGGGACCTGCTCAATCCCCACGCCGTGCACGCATTGGCAGAATCGGGCGCCAACCTCCTGCTGGTCCCGGCAATGAGCGACACTCTCGTCGCCTTTGGCGGCCCCGTGGCGAACCTCGTCGGATCCGGGCAGGCCTTCGTCGCGGTAGCGAACAACCCCGCTGATTTCTCAGAGCCGACTGACCTGACGGTCCATCGTCCCGCCCGTGCATTGTTCGGACATCCGGGGTTTGGGCAGTTGACCCGGCTGGTGCAGCCGGCCAACTCCGCTCCCGGGGTGGGGCTGCTGCGTGTACAAACCGGACAACTGCAATGGCTGGACTCCGATGCCGGCCGGACCCAGCTGAACCGCGGAACCCCAGTACGGCCGCCTTGGGCCGACACTCTGGCCCGGCTGACCGGACCTGATCGTCCAATACCGAACCGGCAGCCGACCCCGGTCACACTGACGGAGGCGGCGGTGCTTGTGCTGCTCACAGACAGCCCACACGGCCCGTCCGTGCTCCTTACTGAACGTGCACCCGATCTAACCAACTACCCCGGGCAGCTGGTTTTCCCCGGGGGCGCTGCTGAAGCCGGCGACCACGGGCCGACCGCTACCGCACTGCGCGAGGCCTCTGAGGAAACCGCTTTGGACCCCGACAGCGTGCACATTCTGGGCACTCTGCCCGCTATCGCCCTTCGCGAAAGCGGGTTCCTGCTGACGCCTGTAATCGCATGGTCTGCGGGGCCCGTCTTCACCGGTACGGCCAACATAGCCGAGGTCAGCCGTATCACTACGATTCCGTTGTACCAGCCGACAGGCGCGGGGCAACAGCGACCGGATCCTGCACCGGACGAACAAGCCTTGGCGGAACACCAGCCCGCGGCGCTCGGGGCCGGCACGAGCGCGATACTTGCCATGCTCAGAGGCATGCTTTGGGGCTCGATGAGCACGAGGGGCAACGGAGCCGTTGAAGGGCCGACGAAGCACTCGCCGATAACCGCGGATCCTACTTCACGTCGCGGCCGGGAACCGCGGCTACCCTGATCGGGACCCCTCACATCACGAGCCGCCGGCAGGCCAGCTAGCGGCATAACATCTTCATTAATTGCAATCTTCATCAGGTACCTTGCCGCCGAAAACCGATACGGGCTGATGGCAGCCGGGCAGGACCTCAATGGACGGCGGAGATCATGGACGGCAAAGACAAATTCAGGATCGCGGTCGGGGTAGACGGCTCGGCGGAATCACGGTTCGCTCTGGAATGGGCCATCACGGAGGCCCGTCTCCGCCACGGACAGGTACGGGCCGTGACCGCCTGGGAGTATCCGCCCGAGACCGCCGGGATGGAAGCGATAATCTGGGATCCTGACATTTTCGAGCCGACTGCCCGGAGAATGCAGACCGACACTTTGAAGGGCGTGGACACCGAAGGCGTCAACGTCACCGGTAACGTCGTCCAAGGGCCGACAGTCACCGTCCTTGTAAATGCTTCCAAGGACGCCGACCTGCTTGTCGTTGGTTCCCGTGGCCACGGAGGATTCACCGGGCTGCTGCTCGGGTCAGTGTCCACGCAGGTCGTCCACCATGCCGCCTGCGCCGTGCTCGTCGTCAGGACCAGGCCCGGAATCATCGAAGTTGGATAACATCTTCGGTCGACGAGGTCCTCTGAGTGGGCCGGGCGCACTCGGAGGCGACCCGTACGACGGCCGCGGAGCGGGTTAAGGAAGCAGCCAGCGCCGGTTCTGCGGTTCTGCCGGTAGGAGCTGCGTTTAGTGGGAGTGCAGGAGCCTAATCGGCAGCGCGCTTAGACAGGCCTCTGAGCTCACGAGGGACAAACGAAAGGACTTGAAACCATGGACGATGATCACTCCCAGCATTTGCACGAGTCTGGCGTCCCGCCCTCCGGTACCGATGCCGATCCGACGGAACAACGGAGGTGGCGTGGCCGGTTGCAGGCTCTTTGGCACTCTATCGTCGCAGTCATCGGTTTCGCGGTCGGTCTCCTGCCTCACGTCCTGCATCACGTCGGGATTCTCGCCGGCACGGCACTCGTCGCAGGGTCGGGCGGCACGGCATTTTTCGGCGCGCTGGGATTACTCGCTTCAATCCCACTGCTCCTGCGCCTGTACCGGCGCTTCGGAACCTGGGTCGCGCCCGCCATCGGGCTGCTGATCTTCGCCGCAATGTTCGCGCTGTCCGCATTTGTCATCGGCCCGGCAATCAGCGGCACCGGAGGTGACCTAAACCCTGGGCCGGTACCGGGCGTAGACCACACAACGGATCACCCATCGGGTCACTAGACCCGCCTCTGCTGGCTCCGGCACCGGGCATCCGGATCGCATACCCGTGCATGTCCCCTGCTACAGGTCCCATAGCCGCATTCAGCCCGTGTTGGTCCCGTAGCCCACATCGTGACCGGCGCCGTACGCCGCGGCCCGTCGCCAAAACCGACCCTGGGCATGACTTCGGCTGACCGCTTGAGGATGCAGGCCTCTCTGACCGCATGCGGTGGGATCCCTACAAAGCGGCGTCCTGTGCATCCCCATCATGAGTACCACCCACAGTCACGGCAGGGCATCAAGGACGTGGAGCCAGTGGTCGGTGATCAGATAGAGCGCCGGAGCGGCGATCAAGACGATGACGGCGCCCCGGATGAACAGGATTCCGGAGATCCAGCCCTGAAGGCTTCTGCTGATCCCGTTGACCGTGGGCGGAAGGGTCTGACATATGCCTGATTATCATTTCCGCAAGGTCCTGTGACTGTGGCAAGTTTGGGATGGCCCCGGTAGGAGGCTATTTCTGGCCCCAGCTCGTGACTCGCCGGGCAACTCGTGACGGTATATGTGGCCCCGCCTTCAACGTTGGATTCATCAGTGGATGGATGCGGCGGAAGGCTGGTCTGGATGGAGTCGAGAATGGAATTGTTCGCGCAGATCCGAAGGACTGGCTGTGACAGGTTTGGATGGCCCCGGTAGGACGGTTATCTCTGGCCCCACTTCGTGACTCGCCGGGCATTTGTGACGGTTATATGTGGCCCCGCCTTCAACGTTGAATTCATCAGTGGATGGATGCGGCGGAAGGCTGGTCTGGATGGAGTCGAGAGTGGTGTTGTTCGCGCAGATCCGAAGGGACGCCCGGGTCGAGGGCCTGTCGGTCCGTGCGCTGGCGGTCCGGCACGGGGTTCATCGAAGAACGGTGAGGCACGCTCTGGAATCAGCTGCCCCTCCGGTACGCAAACCAAGACAAGCGGTGGCCCGGCGGCTCACATCCGATCTCTTAGTCACAGCCTTCGTCGAAATATCCAAACCGAGAGCGAAACCCCAAGGACTCCCACTACCACGTTGTATGTTCCCGGGAATGGCCTGCCCTCTGCGACGAGCTCAAACATGCCAAGCGCTACCAGCCCCAGACCAGCTAAGAGCAACATCCACGACATGACCGGGGAGACTCCCGTCGGGTCTGGCTTGTCGTTGTTCACGTTTGTCCTCCTAGAGGGAATGCTATGAGCACGAATCTCGCGCACTAATTCCGTTCTGAATGATTCCTCCGAAGAAGGCGACGTCAGTCCCGATTAGACGAGCCGTCGCAACGCCCCTGAGTCCGCCGGTTGGGACCGCAAATACTTCACACAATCAGTCCTGCCGTCGGTGCCGAACGGCCACAGCCTCCGCTCACTCGGACGGGCGCATCGACCACGCAGCCGGCGGGAGCCCGCTGATCGGGTCAGCCGGGTTGGTAGGGGGCGAAGGTAGCGCCGCCGTCGGCCGAGGTTTCGACCCCGGCGTCCGTGGCCGCCCAGATCCGGAGAGCGCCGTCCTCTTTCTTGACCGCTGCTATTGCCTGGACGCTTCCGCTGATGTGTCCCTTCCTGGACCAGGTGGCCCCGCTGTCTGCGGAGACCTGGACGCTGCCGTCGGGTTGGACGCCGATGACGTCGTTGGTGCTGGCGAATGCGGCGTATTGCACGACCGGGGCGGACTTGTTCAGTGTCCAGGTGGATCCTGCGTCGGTGGATCTTTGGAGGCCTTGCGGGGTCGTGGCCAGCACGGTGTCGTTGTGGGCGTTTCCTGCCAGGACTGCCGGGGTGAAGCCGGCGGCTACCGTTGTCCAGTTCTTGCCGTCCGGGCTGGTCATCAGTGTTCCGTCGAAGGCCACGATGCCGCGTTTCGTTGTCGTCAGGGTGTGGAAGTCTGACTCGCGTTGCCGGGAGAGTTGTTCCCAGGTCTTGCCGCCGTCGCCGGATTTGATCAGGCCGAGCGGGTTGGGCAGGGGGGAGTCCGGGCCGGGATGCCCGGAGGCGTAGTAGATCCCGTCGTCGTGTCCGGTGGTGAAGCCCATTAGGTCAATGGCCGGGCCGATTTTGGTGCCGGGGGTGCGGGAGATGTCAAACAGGCCTTCGTGCGTGGCGAGAAGGATCTGTCCGGTCTGGTCGTTGACGGCCATGCCGTGGACGTGGGCGCTGGGAAGCCCGAAGGCGCTCTTCGCGGGGGCGGATGACGCGGGGTTGGTGGTGCCCGGGGTGCAGCCGGCCAGGGACACGATGAGCCCGGCGGCCGCGACAGTGGCTGCTGCCCGGGAGAGTAGGAGGGATGAGGCAATCAAGGTGAGCTCCAGGGGGTGGCGGGTTAATCCGGGGGAGGCCCCGATCCGATGTCGGACCGGGGCCTGATTGCTGCTAGAGGCTTGCCAGCAGGGTTTTCATTTCCTGGATTTCAGCTTCCTGGGAAGTCACGATCGACTTGCTCAGCTGGATGGCGTCGGGGTTCTTGCCCTGGCTGATTTCAGTCTTGGCCATCATCACGGCGCCCTCGTGGTGGGCAATCATCCCGGTCAGGAACAGCTTGGCCGCTGCGGTGCCCTGGGCCGCGTCAAGCGTCTTCAGGTCGTCATCACCCATCATCCCGTCGCCCATCCCATGGCCGGACGCCATCTGGGTGGGTTCGTTCCAGGTCTTGAGCCAGCCCGTCATCTGCTCGATTTCGGGTGCCTGTGCGGCCTTGATCTTGGAGGCGAGCGCGGTGATCCGCGCATCCATGCCCTGCTTCTTGAGCATCATGTCGCTCATTTCCACGGCCTGGGCGTGGTGCGGGATCATCCCCTGGGTGAACATGGTGTCCGCCGCGTTGTGGTCCGCGGTTGCGGGGGCTGAGCTTGACGACATGCCCATGCCGCCGCTGCCCATGCCCGGCATGGTGCTGGTGGGTGTGCTTCCGGAGGTGCCGGCGCAGCCGGCCAGGGTGATGGCGGCGGCGATGCCGAGGGCAGAAATGGTCAGGGTCTTCTTCACGGTGGTAAGTCCTTCGATCATCAAATCGGCGTTGTTGTACGCCTGCGGATGACACGCCCGTGCTTCGGGAATACCGGGTGGGAACGTGTCGGGTAAGTGGGGCGCCGGGCATGACACGGCACGGTCCAGTCTTACGTCCGGCTGATGGACAGATCGCCCGGCGAAGGACTTGCGGGTAGATAGGAGTAGGTCCGGACGGCGTCGTTTCCGCGCGGGTCCGGGGTGTGGATTGACGCCGGCGCCATGCCCGGTGGGGGAGCGGCCAGGGATGTTACGGCCGCAGATGGCACACAGGCAGAGTGCATCGACGCGGGGTCGGTGCAGCTCGATTGGCACACGCACGACGCCGACGGTGCAGCCGCTGCGCTGTGGCCCGCCAGCTCGCTACTTGCTGTGGTCATGGGGGCCGGGGCCATGGAGTCATGAGTCGTTGTGCCGGCTTGCGGGGCATGGGCCGCGGGGTGGGAGGTGAGGCTGGTGGTCGTCTCGTGCGTGGCGGACGTCACCGCGATCATGGCATGGGCGCTATGCATTCCGGTCATGATGTGCATCCCGAGGAAGCCGGCCACGATGGCAAGCACGCCCAGCAGCAGGAGTCCGCGGCGAAGGGCGGCTGCGGCATGACTCATGAAAGCTGTGGCCATGGCGTTCTCCCTCCGGATGGCGGTGACGGACCTTCGACAGCTTAAGGCTACAGGCTGGGCGTTGGCCGGACCGTCCTCGGATTCTTGATGCCGGTACCTAGCGGACTTCGATGACTCCCATCATTCCCTGGTCCTCGTGGTCCAGGATATGGCAGTGGTACACGGAGCGGCCGGTGAAATCCTTGAAGTTGATCCTGACCTTGACCTGTCCGTTGGCGGGTATGTTGACGACGTCCCGCCAGAGGGGCGGACCCGGCGTCTGACCGCCCCGGTCCTCGATGACCTGCATCGGCCAGACGTGAAGGTGAAAAGGGTGGTCCATCGGGCTGGGATTGACCAGGGTCCATTCCTCCACCGTCTGCGCGGCCACCGTGGTGTCGGTCCGGCTTGCGTTGAATTCGCGGCCGTTGATGGTGAAGCTCATCATTCCCATCCCCATCCCCATGCCGCCGGGGGCGGCGAGGGTCAGCTGTCTGTGTGCGGCAACGACGGCGGTCCTCAGGTCTGCCGGTGCAGGCAGGGTCGGTACGGGCGGAGGGGACGCAGCCGGGGCGCCGGATACCGAGAGGGTCGCCAGCACGATGTCCCCTGTGCCCTGGCCGCCGTTGGAGGCGGGTCCTGCCGGGCCCATCATGCCGGCCATGCTGCCACGGTTGTAGTAGACGGCTCTGAGGGTGGCATCGCCCGCTACGGCCGTGACCAGGACGTCGGCACGGTTGCCCGGCGCCAGCAGCAGCTCGTCCGCGTTGCCGGGGGTGGGGTAGCGGCCGGAATCCATGCCGAGGAGCTGCATCTGCTGCCCGTCCAGGCGCAGCCGCAGGTAGCGGGCCACGCAGGTGTTCACGATGCGCCACCGCTCACGTTCTCCCGGCCGGGCGGAGAGCTTCGGGTTGCTTTGTCCGTTGACCAGGACAAGTTCACCTTCCCGGCCGAGCATCCGGTCCATGGGAGAGGCGTCGGAGACGGTTCCGGACCCGTCCAGGGTGATGTCGGAGATGACCATGATGCGTTCCCGGCTGGTGGCCGGCGGGTCGGTGTCCTCGACGATGATCATGCCGAAGAGGCCAGCGAAGATCTGCTCCGCCACCATACCGTGATGGTGCGGGTGGTACCAGTACACTCCGGGCGGGTGGTCGACGGGGAGCCGGTACTCGTAGCTGAAAGACTGGCCCGGCTCGACAACATTGAAAACGTTGTCACCGTTGCCCTGGGGCGAGACGTGGAGGCCGTGGACATGCAGGTTGGTCGGGACCGCCATGCTGTTGACCAGCTCGATGGCGAGCACATCCCCGGCCCGCACATGCAGGGTTGGGCCCGGGACTCGTCCGTTGTAGCCCAGCGTCGATGCCCGTTGGCCGCCGAGCTCCACCAGGCCCGGCGACGCTTCGAGCCGGACCTGCAATCGTCCGCTGCTGCTGCGCAGCTCGTCCGGCTCAGTGAATTCCCCGCCCGCTACGGGGGAGAAACGGGAACTGAACGTCCACCAGAGCCCGGCACTGCCGGCGGCTATGCCAACCGTACCGAGGCCTCCGATCAGGAGCGCGTTACGGCGGCTCATTGGGCGCACTACTGGTCCTCGCCGAGAACCTTTAGCTGCTCGCGGTATTGCTCCGCAGTGAGCTCACCCCGGGCGAAGCGTTCATCGAGGATCTGTCGGGCCCGGCTCCTACCCGGGTAGGGCCCCGGCGGCCCCTGCATCCCGCCGTGACTCCCGCCTCCGGCAAACATGCGCACCGCGACCAGTACCAGCAGCGCTACCCCAACGAGCAGGAGGACGCCCCAAAGCCACATCCAGACCATATTTGTGCCGTAGCCCCACATCATGAGCGGCGCCCTTTCGCCTAAGACCATTGATATTCCGATTCTCAGGCCGGCCGTGGCCTGCCGCTAGAGGCCGAAGTCCTCCACGCGCCCAGACGCCCGGCGCTGTCCGGCTGCCGCGTCCGTTGAGGCCGTCCCGGATGACGGGCCGTTGTGCCCGGCTTGTCGGGCCACACACGGCGTTAGGATGAGGCCACACGGCGGGTGAGGTGGCCGGCAATCCCGAGAACTGCCACCGCCGTCGCCCGTCATGTCACAGTCGATCAGAGGTCGGGATGCTGGAACAGCGAATGCTTTGCACGACTCAACCGCGGTTCCCTTCCGGGGGCGGGCGTACCCGCGGCGCCAGGATGTAACGGCCATGGACATCGCCATGCTCTCACGCCTGCTGGGCCTGCGGTTTGCCTGGCGCGGCAGAGACCGCTGGGATGCCGTCCAGATCGCCGAGCATCAGGAAAAGGCTCTGCGGGAACTGCGCCGGGTGGCGTACTCGGGATCGGAGTTCTATCGAAGGCATCACGCAGGTCTGCTGGATGCCCCGTTGGAGCAGTTGCCGGTGGTGACGAAGGCGGAGCTGATGGCGAACTTCGATCAGGCGGTGACTGTGCCCGGTCTGAGACTGGCAGATGTGGAGCACCATCTGCAGACTTTGAGCGAATCCGGCGGGGACCCGGGCATCCCGTGGAAAGGGCGATGGTGGGCTGCCGCGACGGCGGGCACGACCGGCCGCCGTGGAACCTTCATCTGGGACCGGTCCGAGTGGACCACCGTCCTGGCCTCATACGCCCGCGCCAATGACTGGGCCGGAATTTCCGCCGGGCTAAGCCACCCCCTGAAAGTCGCAGTGGTCAGCTCCCGTGTCCCGACGCACCAGTCCGCCGTCGTCGGGGCCTCTTTGCGCTCCCGCATGGTTCCGACCCTCCGCCTCGACGTGACTGCCCCCATGAAAGAAACAGTCGCGGCCCTCAACGACTTCCAGCCCAGGAGCCTGGTCGGTTATGCCTCCGCCCTGCGGCCCCTGGCCGCCGAACAGCGCGCCGGCAGGCTGGACGTCGCGCCCGAGGCCGTGATGTCTGCCTCCGAAGTGCTCAGCGCCCAGGCGGCGGCCGAAATGGAAGCCGCCTGGGGCAGCCGGCCGTTCGACGTCTACGCAGCCACCGAGACGGCAGGCATCGCGTCCCCGTGTATCTACCGGAAGAGTCACGTGTACGAGGACCTGGTGATCGTTGAACCTGTCGATCAGGCCGGGGCGCCGGTACCGATGGGGACCGTCGGCGCCCGGCTGCTGGTGACGGTCCTGTTCTCACGAACGCTTCCGCTCATTCGCTACGAAATGTCCGACAGGGTAGGACTCGGCGGACGGGGCTGTCCGTGCGGCCGGTCCTTCGCTTTGTTGCAGACGGTGGAGGGGCGGGTGGAGGACGTCCTGCTCTTACCCGGACGGCAGGGCCCTGTCAGTGTCCACCCGAATGTATTTCACAATGTCCTGGACAAGGCCGCGGTCGCGGGGTGGCAGGTCATCCAGGAACCCTCCGCGCTGCGCGTGCTCCTCGTCGGCCTGGCGAGGGATCACTCCGTTGAGCGGGTCCACGCCGAATTGGTCGCCGCCCTCACGTCATCGGGCGTGGTGGGGACGCAGCTGGACGTCCAGGTGGTTGAGAGTGTCGAGCGTACAGCTTTGGGCAAAGCACCGCTCGTGAGGGGACTGTTGCGCGGATCCTGAGTGCACTGCCAAGGACGATCTCTGGCGACGTCTTCATGCAGTGTAGAGGTGTCATGTCAGCGCGTAAGGGTGACTTCGGCGCTGATCGGTCGGTAGTCTGGCCTCACTTGGCGAGCAGAGGGGGAGCGAACTTGATCCGGCACCCGGGGATCTACAGCCGGCGTCGTGGCTTAATGCCCCGGCAGGCTGTATCCGTTGTGCTTGCACTCGTGCTAGTTTGCGGTGGGCTCGCTGCAATGTGTCTTGGTGGTCTGCCTGGGTCCGATCACCATGGCGCGCAAACCGTTGCCTTGGCCGATGCGTCCCAGATCGTCCAGGAACCTTTCGACGGGGCGCAGCGGCAGTCCGACCGCCATCTGGAGTCCATGTCGAAGGATCAGGCCGCGGGCGTACAGAGCGTGGAGTCCAGTGCGCTTGTGTCGGCTCGGGGTGAAGGATGCGTTCATCCTGATCTTGTTTATCGGGATCGACCTCCACTACGAGCCACAGCAGATGATCTGCAGGTGGGCCACCGTGGCATCGCGGTGGGTTCGGCGCCGGAAATACATCCCCTTCGGCTTGCTGTCCCCACGAGCGCTGCGGCGTCCGTGACGTGCTCGCTCGTGCAATTGTCTATCAGCAGGACGTAAACCGGAATTGCCGTCAGTCGATTGGCGGGCGGGACGTGCCGCGCCCGACAAGCACGCAACGATGTGCTTTCCCCGACCCCTGCGGTTCTGTCTGCCCCGTGCGGAGCACGGAGCCAGAACGTAGGTCCAAAACGGCTGCCGAAAAAGCCTCTCCAAACACATTGATCATCATGCCGCGCGGCCTATTCGGCCGGCCCGATCGAAGGCAAACTCTCATGACGAAAACCCAGTCACTTGTCGTAGCCACGGATGGCTGCCTCACCATCGCCGAAGCAATGATGGCGCTTCAAACCATGCTGGATGACTCTCTTGCGGACTCCCTGAAGCTGCTGGAAGACGAGGGCAGCAGGCTCTGGTCTATAGAGTCGGGGACGCATGCCGTGACAGCAGTGCCGGGGGATGCCGGGGAGCCTCACGTCAGTCAGCGTCACGTGCAGTACGTTGCTTCCTCGGTAGTACTGATCACCTATCAGGAACAGAAAATGGGTAGAACCGCGCAAAATTCTATCGGCTCGCTGCCACATTCGCCCGGCAGGCAGCCCCCTAGAGCACCAACAGGCCCGCGAACCGCTGCGGATCAGGTGCCGACCTGCAGCCAAACATTAGCTGTTCGGGCGTCCCTGGTGAATTTGATATTCCAGCATCCTGGCTGGTCAAGTAGCAGAGCAGTACTGTATTCATCGCCAGGGCGGGCGTAGTTGCTTGATGAGTGGAATTCAGGACCCCATGCCAGACTTGATTCGCCGCCGCCGGGAGAGGTTACCGTCACGGCTGGCTGACCCGAGCCGCTGATGCGCCAAACAATCTTAATTTCAGTTTCAGAGGCCAGAAGGAACCCTTCCGACTGGACCTGGCCATACAGCGTGATTCCGTCCTCGGACGAACCCTCAACTTCGGTACCGTTGACAGCACTTTTTACAATTCGTGAGGGCGATGCACATTTAGCCGTGGTCGTTGATGGCTGAGCGGAAGCAGCTAACGGGCTTTCAGAGGTGCACCCAGTAGCCGCTAGCGCGAGAGAGAGAAGAACAGCAGAACCACGGACGAGACTCAGCCCGGCAATAGGGTCATTTCTGAATACCAACGGCTTTCCCATGGCATGAAGCCTTGCATGTCGAGCATCGGAAACATAGGAAGCCCATGATCTTCACTTCTAACGCACGGATGCCCACGGGCCTTCCCCGAGTGTTTGGCAAGTCGTGGTGTGCTAGCGATCTGGCCGCCATGCCGGGCTCCGTTCAGATTGACATGTTCACTGCTCGGACGCTGACGAAATGGCCGGCCTCGTCGGCCAACCAGCGTAGGAATCAACGCATCCACCGACGCCCGTGCGGGGTATCCGAAGCGCCAGTCAGCCCACTCACTGGCGGCCGGCTACCCGCAGATCTCCGATGAAAATTCAGGTCGCTTCGTCATCGCTTTCGTCCGAGGCCCACGCCGTTGGCTTTGCCATAGGCAGCCCCGCGACGAGAAGTAAGGTCACCACATGCAAGCCAGCTATGAAATACAAAGAGTGAAGGCTGGGGGATTCAGGTTCGTCCTACGGTCCGCCGACGGTGAGATTCTGGCGGGCTGGGACGGGTTCGCCTCGCGTGCCGAGGCCCGTCGCGGTATCGAACGCATGCAATCCGTTGCCACGACCGCGATTGTTCTCGATGGTCCCGGGCCCTCGGAGGACTAGACTAGACGCGGCCGGAGACTCCAAAAAGCCGAGCGATTCGGGCAGGCTTTGGATGTTCGGCGTGACGGGCAGGGCGCCCGGGCGCTCGAAAGTCGCGGAGACTTGGACCTCGTCACCGTGGGCGCGTGTGGCGATCTTCAACGCGCCGTGTCATCTCGTGGTGACCGATTGGTTGGTGGGGCTCCAGGCCGCGCCAGCGTGGAGCAAACCTATCGTCCGCCGCCGGCGGCGGCCATTGTGCGGCACCTAGCCACGCGGAATGTTTGCACTGGTCCTTAGGAGGTGGGACGGTTTGTCAGGTTCTTGGCTCCCGAATCGCTCGAGTGCGTCGGTGAGGTCAGGGGATTCCGTTGACTTGGCAATGTAGTGCTTTTCAGTAATGGCTGTCCCAGAATGGCCGAGCTGCGCCGCGGCGTGCTTGGAACTGTACTCCCGATCAATGAGGGTAGCCACAGACTTTCGGAAGACATGCGGAGTGACCCATTCATAGTCGGATCCAGCACGTGCGTCGCGCCATTGTCTGCGGAAGTTGTGGGGGCTGCGCACGGTTCCCGCGGCGGACGGGAACAACATGTCTTCGGGTGTGGGTTGCTCGGTTGCATACTTGCGCTTGAGTGTTTGGACGGCAAACGGGGGCAGCTTCATGGTCCTGAAGCCGGCTTTTGTCTTCGGGTGGTCTTGTCGGTAGGCGCCGCGGCCTCTTTCCATGACGACAGTTCCGGAGATTGTGATCGTGGGCGGCTCAGCTAGAAGGTCGATGTCCTGCCAGCGAATGGCAAGAACCTCCCCAATGCGGGCGCCGGTCGCCAGGAAGACATCCAGGACATCGAGCAGATCTGTTGCACGTGGCCGTCCTTGATGGGTGGGGTCAGCCTGCCAGTTGCCAATGACAGTCCGCAGTTTCTGGACGTCTTTGACGGAAAGAGCCTTGACGTTCTTCGTTGCGATCTTGATTGGCCCGACGTCCCGGATCGGATTGCTGTGGAGGGCATCGTGGCGGACGGCCAGCCCGATGATTCCCGTGAGGACTATCTTCGAATGACGCGCGGTGGCTGGATGGTCAATGGCAACGTTCTTCAGGAATCGATCTAGCCTGCCGGTCGTAAGTTCGTTGAGTCGCAGTCCGGAAAGAGCGGGAGCGATGACTCGGTTGTAGGTGTCTTTGTAGCCGTCGATCGTGCGGCGCCCCGCCCGGCCATTGCTTTCGATTTCGGCGAACCAAAGCGTGCTGAGCTCGGACAGACGCATGCTGCGGGAAATCTCGGAGTGGAGCGGCGTTTGCCGGTCCTTCAGCATGGTAACGAGTGCCCGCTCTGCTGCGGCGCCGGTGTCTCCCCAGGCTTCAGCCGCACGTGTCACGCCGTCGGTATCCCGGTATCTGGCAGTGGCGCGCCACCGGCCGCTGGGGACCTTCTGGCGGCGAATCTTCCCCCACGTGCCGAGCGGCAGCGGAGGTCGTGGAGACATCTAGGCTTCCAGTCGGGAGGACAGCCAAGAGTCGTAGTCGGTCCGGCTGATCCGCAAGTGTCTGCCGATACGGTAGGCGCGCGGTCCCAGGTGTTTGACCCGCCACTGATAGAACGTTTGCTCTGGAATCTGCAGCTGATTGCAGATCTCCTTCGGGGTCAGCCACTGCTCGTCCGGGTTTTCCACGGTGCTGTTGCTTTCTGGGGTGGTGGTCATGAGGCTCTCCGTCGTAGTTGCCGGCTCAGGGCAAATTCTGTTCCTTGTTCATGGGAGCAGGGTATCTGGACGGCATGACGCATCTTGGAAGGTGCCTGCCAGGGCCGCGGCGTGGCCCTGCACGCGATCGGGGGAGGCTCTGAACCGGGCTGATGAGTGTTCCACCAAGCCGGCGTCACGCAGCAGGAGGAGTTGCCTGCGGACGCTCGACGGCGACACGCGGAGTTCTCTGCCGATCTGGCTGCAGGTTGAGGGGCCGTTCCTGAGCAGGAAACGGATGATTCGACTTCGCGTTCGGTTCATCAAGATGCTCGACATGGAGACCACAACCTGAGGAATAGTGAAGTAATTGCTTCTGTAGACGGGTCTACAGAAGCAGGCTACGCCGCAGGAGGTCATGTTGGAAGAGCCCGATGACGCAAATGAAGCTTCAATTGGAGATTGGAGAGTGCCATGCAAGATCACCCGCAGATTAAAGCGTTCGCCGAAGCCGCCTCGATACTCCGCGCTGAGCGGTACTGGGAGTACGGTTCAATGGCCGAACACGTCGAATTTCGTGCTGACCGAGGTTTGCTACCACATGGACGTGAATAGGGTGCTCCCAATGGATCTCTTGGATGGGGGCCCAGGTACGGTGGCTCCTGAGAACCGCATTCTTCCCGCGCCCCGTTCGGCACAGCTTCTTCTCATGACCGGTCTGGACCGTCGTATAGAGCAATTGATTGCCGCGCCGGGGGACTCACGGAATACTGGGGCGGAGGGAAGTCGCAGCACCTGACCGGGCGGCCGACCCTATGTAGCTGATTGAGGGGTGGGCAATGCGGATGGACGAGGCAGGTCGCGATGGCACGTTGTCTCCCCAAGCCCAGCTTGCCCGTCGCCTGAATCTGTTGCTCGACGTCGTCGTTGCTGAACGCGGGAAGCCCGTGACTTTCCGGGAGGTCCAGGCTGAACTCGAGGCCAAGGGCATCAAGTTGTCCCGTGCCCGCTGGTTCTACATGAAAGAGGGGACAGGGCGCCTCGTCAGTGACCCGGTGCTGCTGGCGGGTTTGTGCAACATCTTCAACGTAGACCCCTCCTACCTCGTCGGCGATGACGCCGAGCTGCCTGAGCGCATCGATTCGCAGCTGGAGTTCGTGAAGTCGCTCCGTGCAGCTAGGGTGAAGTCCTTCGCCGCTCGCGCATTAGGAGACGTATCCCCGGAGACTCTGCGGGTTATTTCTGAGTACCTAAACAAGGACATCGGCCGCCATCCGGGCGGTCAAGAGGCTGCTGCTAGTCCTCCAGAAGATACTGAAGATGAGCCGCCAATAGCTCCTTGATCCGGCCGGGGTTGGCTGAATACCGCGGCGAGCGGCCATGCCGCCGCCCTGGTTCCACATCGACCACGATGGCGCCGGACTCCTCGAGGGCCAGCAGGTGTTTGGCTACGCTTGGCTCGCCGGCGCTCACCGCTTCCACGATGTCTCCACGCGTTGCCGGACCGTGGGCTGAAAGGTACCGCAGGATCTCATTGCGTGATCTGTTGCCAAAGGTCGCGACGGCGGCCTCGACGTCCGCGGACCATGCGGCGTCGTGAGGCTGCGTAATCCTAGGCATGCAACCATTCTTACCCAACTTCTTCGGAAAAGTAAGACTGGGACTCTTGACGATACTTTAAGTATCCTTGACAATAGTTTGCATAGCTTTCTTGTAGTCGTGGTTGGCCCTCGTTGTGGCTGCCACCCTGAGCCGCCAGCAGTGCTGGTAGCGGTCTTATTGGCGTGGTCTATTTGAAACGGTGATGATCATGGGAGTCGAAGCCCGGGCGAATCAAGCACAACAAGAGCAAGCCACTTCAGGATCCATTGATGTCTCCCTGCGCGCTGCGCCAGGGCCGGCGGAGCTGGCAGTTCCGGTGGACCAAATCATGGTGGCCGTTGACGGAGTACAGCGTTACGTCACGTCGCATCTTTCAAGGATCGGTCGCGCCTGTGATGTGGACGACGTTATGCAGGACATCCGCTTAGCTGTCTGGGATGGTGTCACGCGAGGCAATTACCGCCAGCTTCCGGGCGTTCCCTTCGGCGCATGGGTCCAAGGTGTGTGCGCGAATGTGTGCGCGTCACACATCCGACGGGAGATGACGCATCAGACTCTGCCGTTGCGCATGGAACCATGTGACACGTATGGCTTCGCGTCATTCGATGCTCTGGCGATCCTGGGGATGGACCGTGGAGTCGATCGAAGCGCCGAAAAGTTCATTGATCAGGACTGGGCGCGAACGATCATTGAGCTGACCAAGGCCAGCGTGCCCGGGGGAGTTTGGGAGCTTGCAGTGGAGAGTCTCACGGGGCCGCGCCAGTACGGTCCGCCGTCGGCGCAGGACCGTCGTCGGTGGCACGCGGCGACGGTGGTACGCCAGACGGCGAGAACGGTCCAAAATGCGCTGGAGGTTGACCGGTCTTGCATCCGCAACATCGGGGACGTCTGCGAGCATGCGGCCGAGTGCCTGCCCACGCCGGTGCTCCGCCGCACGGCAGCAACGATTGTTCGTCCAGACGTCCGGGGACCGGAGCGAACCAGGGCCGTGGAGGCGCTGGCGGCCGAGCTTGCCGTTACGGAGCGCTATGTCGCCGTTCAGATCGGTTTTGCCCGTCGGCTGTATCAAACTTCGTGGAGGATTCTCCGGGCTGGAATGCGTTCTGCCCCCTGAGTCATGTCTTGCCGCCGCGGTCGTGACATGAACACGGCAGGAGGGTGAATCGATGTTGTCATTGAGAAATGCACTTTCGAGCCTGGGTAGGCGCCGGCGACGGTGGTTCGCGGCGATCGCCGTCTTGGCTGTTGCCGCTGTCATGGTGGCTCTCGCACGTCCGCCTGCGGTTCCCGCTGTGCAGCCGGTTTCGCCGCCGACAGGGCAGGCTCCCCCGAGCCCGGCTGCATCATCGCCTACTCAGTCGTCGGAAACCCGGACGCCGACACCTGCCGCTGGCAGTTCCCAAGCGGCCAGCGAACCTCAGACAACTGACTTCCGGCAGCTCGCCTCCGCGGCGGCAAAGGCGATCTATTCGTGGGACACTCGGTCGACGTCCTACTCGGACATTTACTCGACGGTCCGCGGCTGGTGGCACGTGCTGCCGGACGGCTCGAACCCGTTGGCGGTGTTGGTCCAGGAGTTCGAAGCGACAGGCATCAATGCCGGATCCTATGCGGCGTTGGCCAGCCAGCAGGCATACCGGACGGCCAGCGTCCAGTCCGTGAGGTGCGACGGCGAGCTCGCCAAAGTACACGAGCAGCCGGCGCCCTGGGTAGGCCTCCATGTATGCACTGTTTCTCTTCAGGTCCTGGAACAGTCGACGGCGACCCGGAACGTCTATGTGACGCCTGTCAGCGTGATGGTGAACTGCCCGCCCGCCTCCACGGCACCGCCGGATCGCTGCCTCATGGTTGGTTTCTATGCTTCGCCCACCAGGATCGTTTACTGATGCCGGCCGCCGCAGTGCTCGCCGGGATTGCTAGGCGTCGCGCCCTTTGGCGGGCTTCGGTAGCAGGGGTCTCTGCAGTGCTCCTGGCGGGTGTCTTCGCATTCTGCGCCGTGTTGGCCCTGCTTGGTGGCATCGCGGAGAATGCTGCGTCCGTCTGCTCATTAGGTGACGTAAGCGGTCAGTCCGGCCCAAACGCGGTTGCCGCTGTCAGCATCCATGGTGGTGGCCAGGCGCCGCTCGATCTGACGGCCAGACAATTGGCCGTCGCACGGGATTACGTGGCAGTCGGCAGGCAGTTGGGTGTTCCGCGGGATGGTCAGATCATCTCGATCATGATGGCCCTCCAGGAATCCGGACTTAGAGTTCTTGCCAACCCGACCGTACCTGCCTCGCTGATTTACCCTCACGATGGCGTCGGCAGTGACCACGATTCCCTCGGCTCCGCCCAACAAAGACCGGCAGCGGGGTGGGGGAGCGTTGACCGACTGATGAATTCTGTGTTCAATGCGCAAGCATTCTTCGGCGGGCCATCAGGTCCCAACAAAGGCAGCCCCCGGGGGCTGCTGGATATCCGTGGCTGGCAGTCTATGACCAAGGGCCAAGCCGCTCAAGCGGTCCAAGTGTCGGCGTTTCCAGAGCTGTATGCGCGCTGGGAGCCGCAAGCAACGGCCATCGTGGGCGCGCTTGACGGCGGGAGCAGTCCTGTTGCTTGCAGCGTCCCGCCGGAAGTTGCTGGGGTGAAAGGTACGCACGCTGATTTGAGCCAAGTCCGTAAAGAAATCCTGCAGTTTACCCTGGACGGCGTCGGTGGCACTTACGTGTGGGGCGGGACATCGTTCAAAGCGTGGGACTGCTCCGGCTACGTCCAATGGATCTACCGCCAGGCAGGAATCACCTTGCCGAGGGTTGAACAATGGAGGGTTGGACAGAGGACCGACAATCCTCAGCCGGGAGACCTCGTGGTCCAGAACTCCCAAGGGCCGAATAGCTGGGGCCACGTTGGCATCTACGCCGGTGACGGCATGATGTACAGCGCGCTCAACCCTGCGGTCGGTACGCTGCTGCATCCCATCTCATGGAACACCGACACGACCTATTTTGATCTCTTGAGCTAACATTTGGCTCCCTGGCAAGGGGCCAGGGACAGGATCACGTCGATGACTCAGAACCCTCGAAGGCCATTCGAGAGCGAGACAGCACTTGTACGAAAGCCCGGCTGTCCCCCACAGGCGGGCTTTCGTCATTTCCCGGGAACCAACGTCAATCATGTCGTCTCGTCCCGCGGCCTCCATGAAGTCGTGAGCCCAAAAGACAACAGATGGAGCACACGATGTTCTTGGCAGCTGTGGATCCCGGAATCACCCCGAACGCCAATTTTCCCTTTCTTGAATCGCTGAAGCAGATCGGCGGCGGGGTGCTGGTTGGCGCCTTCATCGTGATCGCGATCGTCGCGATCGTCGGTGCTGCCATGCTCTTGGCAGGGAAGCTGAGCCAATCGTCGCGGCTGGCCTCCGGCGGCGGCATGATCCTGCTCTGGACCGGCCCTGTTGCCGCGATCCTGGGCGGCATCAACGGCTATATTCTCTGGTCGCAGACGGCGTTCAACCTCGGATTCTAGCGATTCTAGGTCGCGACAGTCATGCCTGTTCAGTGTGATTTGAGCGGATGGTGGCCGCCCGGGTGCGGTCTGGTCTCCCAGGCCAACGACGGTGTTCAGAGTTCCATCACGGCGTTCTTCGCGAATATTCTGCAGAACGTTGCCTCATGGATCTGGTCGTTCATCACCGGCGCGTTCAGCGTCTCGGATGTGGATGACTCACAGTGGACCGCCGTCGAAGGGCTGACGAATTGGTGGGTCGTCGTCATGCTGACGCCACTCGTCGTGGTTATGATCCTGCAACTGCTGTCCGGCCTGATCAGTCAGCAGCCCCGCCGCTTGGTGCGGGCGCTGGCTGGAGGCGCCGCTGCTATCCCCCTGGTGGCCGGGGCCGTGTACCTGGTCCGCCAGCTCACGAAAGTCAGCGATTCGGCGTCGACGGCGCTTCTGGGCTCGATGGGAACGGATCCTTACGTCCTGTTCATGCGGCTCTTCGGCTTCGAGAAAGCTCCCGCCGACTCAGGCCGGGAGTGGAACGTCGTGGCGTTGGCTCCCGGATCGACCGGAGGCGCAGCTGGGGCGGTCGTGGTCACCGCGATGGCGGTCCTCGTCGTTTGGGCCTTGGCGTTCATTCTGATGTGCTCAATGATCTTCCGGTCGTTCGCGCTCATCGTGCTCGCCGCCGTCGCCCCGGTCGCCCTGATGCTCATGCCGTGGGAGAAGACGAAGTCCTTGACCCGGCGGTGGTCTGAGATCGTGGTCGCCCTGCTATTGGCCAAGCCGTTGGCTGCGACAGTGCTCGCGGTGGCCATCAAACTCTTTGCCGAGTCAAAGTCGTTCGCCGGTCTGGCCGCTGGGACCGTCGGTATGGCCCTGGCTTGCGCCGCGCCCATGATGGCTCTCCGCCTAGTGAGTTTTGCCGGTGGTGAGCTGGCAGCGGCCGCCCAGACCGCGGGTGGCGGCCACGTACTTTCCCGGAGTTCGGGCTTCGCTGCCCGGCAGATCAGCCGGCAGACCGGCGGCCGCTTTACGCTTGCTGCGTTGGCAGGCCGGTCAGCTATAAACCGCCCTATCCAGTCGAGCCGGCCGGACTTCCCCACCACGACGCTGCCGCCAAGGGTGCCGCTCCCGGGGATAGCGACGGGTACGACGCCGTCCCAGACTCCCGGCGGCAGCGGCACCGCTGTGATGGTCGACGCTGCGCCGTCACCTTCGGGCCACATGTCACCTCGTGCGGGGAAAGGGAACAGAGCGCCACGACCGCGTGCGCGCACGACGCCAACCGGAACTATGACCGGGACGAACATTGAGCCGGCAGAGCCGTCGTTGTCCCAGTCCCCAGCTCTACCCAAAACCATTCCTGCAGCGGCACCGCCGGTCCAGCCTCTGAAGCCGCAGCATCCAATCGTTCAGCCGCAGAAAGATGGTGATTCCCCTGTCTGAAAATTCGCGCGCCCTTGAGGCGGTGAAGTTCCCCCGTTACGAGCGGCGGGGCCTGTTCATGGGTCTGAAGTGGTACCAGTTGCTCTTCCTGGCGGGCGGCATCCTGGTGGCCAGCACGGCATCGGCGGTCAGCGGCCCTGCTGGCATTCTCGCCTCGGGACCGATGTGGCTGGCGCTGATCCTCCTCGGCTTACTGCAATACTCACGGATTCCCTATCCGGTATGGGCCAGCCACGCTGTGCTGTTTTTCGTCAGGCTGGCCACAAAGCAGACCCGTTTCCTCGTCAGACCGGAGCGGCCGGCATCGACCGGGCGCCTAGCGCTTCCGGGCGGATTAGGAAACTTGGAACTGCGCCGCACGACGCGCGGCGAGTCGTTCCTGGTGGACGCCCGTGACCGGGAGGCCATAGCCGTGCTGCGCTGCAGCACAAGGTCATTCGCACTCCTGGACTCAGATGACAAAGCTTGGGCGGTGCAGGCATGGTCCCGGGTGCAGGCAGGTTTGGCCCAGCGCAGCAGCGTCGCCAGAATCGCAGTGCAGGACTACACGGTCCCCTATCCTTCGTCGGCTCTGCGCGACTTCTATGACCATGCGGCTCCACAACGAACCGGCCTCGCCACCTGGGGCCAGCGAGCGTACGAGGACCTGATCGCGGCGGCAGGAAATGCGATGAGCCACGACCTCTTGCTCGCGCTTGTGGTGGACACCGCCAAGGCGCGACGCCGGATCAGGGAAGCCGGCGGTGGGCTGACTGGAGTCGAACGGGTGCTGAGGCTGGAGGTCGAGGCCATGACTACGGCGCTCGCAACTCACAACGTTCGGGTGGAGCAGTGGCTCGCGGAGGCGGGCATCCTTGACGTCATACGCGGTGCCTTCGATCCGGCTGCCGTAGCAGCCTCGGACCCGAAGGAGGGTGACAGTGAATCCAAGGTATCAACTCTCCCAGCGGGGCCCATGGCCGTCGAAGAGCACTGGACCTACGTGCGCACCGACTCCGGATTCCACCAAACCTTCTGGATTGCCGAATGGCCGCGGCAGAAGGTCCTTCCGGGGTTCCTCCACCCGCTGATCTACGTCGGCGATTTCCGCCATACCGTAACCGAAGTGATCCGGGCCGTCCCGACAACGGAGGCCCTGCGGGACATTCGCTCCGCGCAGGAAGCTCATGAAACCCGGAGGCGGATCAACACCCGTTTCGACCGCCCGCTCACCCGCGAGCAACGCGCCGAGGAAGAGGAGGTGGCCCAGCGTGAGGAAGAGATCGTCGCCGGGCACGGAGACGTGCGGCCTGCCTCGTATGTGACCATCTCGGCGGCCACGCTCGAGGATTTGGCCCGGCACCGGCAGGAACTGGAATCAGCGGCAGCTGGAGCTTTCGTCGAACTCCGGTTGTTGGCCGGGCAGCAATGGGCTGCCTTCGTGGCAGGTGCGCTCCCGTTCGGGCGGGGACTGCGATGACGCGGACAATCCAAGCGGTTCAGTACCTGCCGTCAGGCGGGAACGGCCGGGAGCGAAAGGAACGACGCCGGCGCGGTGTCACCGCGGTCAGCCAACCGTGGAAAGCAGCGTTCCAGGGCTTGGGCGAGCATTTCGGTGACCGGCTGGACAATCGCGAGCATGGTGGCGATTGGGGGAGCCGGGAAGCAAATTCCCTGCGCGGCCCGCATCGCCTGCGCCCGGCACCGCACCGCGCTTCCACCATGACTTTTGCGGCGGCGTACCCTTTCATCACCGAATCAGGGTTGGGCCACGAAGGAACGTACATCGGCACAGATGTGTTCGGCTCCGGAGCGTTCTCCTACGATCCATGGATCCTCTATGACAAGGGCGTCATTAGCGGCCCGTCGATCGTCGTCATCGGTACCGTGGGGACAGGGAAGTCCATGTGCGGAAAATCCCTGGTGGCCCGGTCCATCACGCTGGGCAGGAAGGCGGCCGTCGCCTCTGACCCCAAAGGTGAGTGGGTCGCCGTCGCCAATGCGGTTGGCGGCAAGGTCATTTCCGTCGGCCCCGGTCGCGCTGCCCGCGTCAATCCACTGGATGCCGGACCACGGTCCAGCGCCCTGAGCGAGGCGCAATGGCAGGCCGTGGTTCGGCAACGTCGACGCTATTTGCTGGTGGCACTGGTATCGCTCATGCGGCAGGGAATGCCGTTGCGCCCAGTGGAACACACTGCGCTGGACATGGCGCTTATGGAGACCGTGGCCCAGAACTCGAATCCCACTCTGCCGATGGTGCTGGACCATCTGTTGAACCCGTCAAGGGAGACGATCGGGCTGGTTGGCAAGGACGGAGGACTGGCGGTCAGCCACTCCCTGCGGCGCACCGTCTCCGGCGACCTGGAAGGCATGTTCGATGCTCCCTCCACGGTCGCCTTCGACGCCGACGCACCAATGATGGTGATGGACACGTCAGCGCTGATCGGCGCCTCTGAGCAGGCTTTATCCCTCGCCGCTGCATGCGGCGCCACCTGGCTGGAGGCCGCCGTCACCAACCCCGACGGCGGCAAACGGCTGGTTGTCTACGACGAAGGCTGGCGCATGCTCGCCGACCCTTACATGCTCGCCAAGATGAGCGAGCAATGGCGGTTGGCCCGCACCTACGGCATTGCGAATCTACTCATCATGCATAAAGTCGCCGACCTCAACGAAATCGGAGACAGCAGCAGCGGCCACCGCCAAAAGGCACTCGGCCTGCTCACCGAAGCAGACACCAGGATCATCTACCGGCAAAAGCACGACGCCATGCGACTGACCAAGGAAGCCCTGGGGCTGTCCGAAGCCGAATGTGAGCACGTGGAGAACCTCCCCAAAGGCGTCGGACTCTGGAAAGTCGGAAACCGATCCTTCATCGTGGCCAACCGCGTCACCACCGACGAGCTGGCAGTCTTCGGCACCGACGACCGGATGATCTGACATCCGCCATGAACTTGCGCCGCGGCAACGACACCCCGCTGGTCAACGCCGGGCTCATGGCGGCAGCCGGCTACGTCTGTCTATGCCTCCTGGTCCAAGGCGCCGCACATGTCCTGACGATCTGGCGCTGCGGCGGCAGTCCGCCGTCTCCGTTCACCCCGACAGCCGTCGTCGGGCTCCTTGTCGGCAGAATAGATTGGATTCTTCGTCAACCACAGGGATGCGACGTCGGAACCGGCACCGTCTGGTGCGTGGTTGGCCCCGTCCTTCTCGTGATGGCCGCGCTCGCCGGCGGGTCAGTCTTGGCCTGGCAGCGGTGGAAGCAATCCGGCGCGTGGCTGCGGCAGGACATCCTGAACCGCGAGGGCATCGCCCAACGTGCAGAGATCCGGCAGGACTTTGGCGCCAGAGCCGTCCGGAGGCGAGGCAAATTCACAAGGCCGGGCTTGGCCAAACCCCGGGTTCAGGACGTGGCGTGGACACTGGGCCGCTCTCGCGGCATCACGATCCACGTCTCCACAGAGGAATCGATGGTCATCCAGGGCGCCCCGCGCTCAGGCAAGGGCCTCTACGTGGTCATCAACGCCATCCTCGACGCGCCCGGCGCCGTCGTCACGACGTCCACGCGCGCGGACAACCTGGTGGTCACCATGACGGCGCGTGCCAGCGGAAACAGACCCGTCACCGTATTCGATCCACAAGGCATGTCCGGGCTTCCCTCAACGCTTCGTTGGTCGCCTGTCCGCGGCTGCCAAGACCCCGATGTCGCAACCCGCCGGGCCCTGGTAATTACGGCGGACACGGAGATGAAAGGCGAAAACGCCGCCTGGCAAAAGCGCTCACTGATTATCCTGCAATGCCTGCTTCATGCCGCGGCTTTGTCCGGGGACGGAGTCCGCGCATTTCGGCGGTGGTCATCGAGTCCGGTCTTGGCTCGTGAAGCGCTGGAGGTACTCAGTCGGCCCGGGGCCGCGCTGGGATGGCAGGCTGATCTGATGGGCATCCTGGAGGATGACCCCCGGAACACGTCCAACTCCTGGATCGGTGTCTCGGCTGCCGTTGCGCCGTTGTCGTCGCCCAAGGTGCTCGCCGCGCTGGATCCTCGGGACGAATCTGAAGAATTCGACCCAAAGTCGTTCATCCGTGACTGTGGCACGCTGTATCTGATCGGCACTCGTGCTGGCGCCGCCGCGGCAGGGCCGTACCTGTCGGCCCTGATCGACGACATCGACAACGCTGCCCGGGAAATGGCCTTCGTCGCGCCCGGAGGCAGATTGGACCCTCCCTTGTCACTGGTCCTGGATGAGATCGCCAATCTGGCCCCATGGCCGGGGCTACCCATCGCGCTCTCCGACGGCGGCGGCATCGGAATCTCCACGCTGGTGGTCCTGCAGTCCCTGTCCCAGGCCCGGACCGGCTGGTCCATCGATGAGGCCGCAACCATCTGGGACTCGGCCATCATCAAGGTAATTTTCGGGGGAGGCTCCGACGAACGCGATCTACGATCCCTTGCCGGGCTTCTGGGGGAGCGGAGCCTGACCTTGAACACCCGTTCCTGGTCTGCACAAGGCCGCCAGGACGGCGAACAGATCAGGGAGAGTCCGGTCCTGCCACTGCATGAGATCAGGCGCCTACCAACTGGCACGGCCCTTATGCTGGGGCGCCGGACCCGACCCATCCTCTTGGATCTGCGCGAATGGCACAAGCGTAAGGACGCGGCCGAACTTGGCAGGTCCAAGTTGGAGCTCGAACAGGCTTTGGCGGCCGGTCACCGACTAAGGCAGGAAGCAGCGGAGGGTGCCAGCGATGGAGAGCCGTGATGACGTTGAGCGCTTTGAAATCCCGTCGGCCGGAGCGGACGACGACGAGCTGACGGCAGAGCTCTTCCGCGCCGCTTTCCGGCCACCCGGCCGGACATCCGGTGTCACGCACCGGTGGCGCGAAATGACGCCTGCGCAGGCCGGGAGCGTGTGGGGCGCCCTGGCGGTTTGGGTTCGATGGTTAGTCGCCACGTACCAGCTCACTACGTCGGTGGTTCCGGATTGTTGGTGGCGCCACTCGGAGATTGTGGCCGAGCTCTATGCCCTGCAGCGGGCGGAACTGGCGTCCTACGCCAGCGACGATTCCGGCTTCGGGCCGTTGGCCTTTCACGAACGGCTACCACACGCCGTCGAGCGCCTGCGGATCCACACCCGAACGGCAGGGTGCGTTGGGCTGCAGGCGCACAAGGAACCGGCGCTCAGAATCCTGGTCCTGGACTCGCCGGGCTTCGTTGAGTGGCAGGCGGCGTCCCACCAGCTGGCGGACGACGTCTGAAGTCATGCCGTTCGCGGCTCCCAGGACATGAATGGGTATCCGCCGGGTAGTCCTTGCGGATTCCAAAGAGGCATGGAGGGTAGCTGTCGTGGCCCCTGAATCGGAAGACGTAGCCAGCAGTGCAGTAGCGGATGCCGCACCAGGCGCGGGCGTGGCCGGCAAGCCCCGCGTGACGCCGGAGGAGCGCATTGCTGCCCTGACGGATGGTCTCCACCAGATCTTGGAGGAGGCCGTTGAGTCGCCGTCGCATTGGCAGGTGCTGCTGGACGCCTCGGCGACCTTGTGGCGCTACTCTGGCGGAAACGTCGCCCTGCTCACGATGCAGATGGCTCAGCGCGGCACGGAAGAGCCCACGCTCGTGGCCGGGTACAAGGAATGGGAACGTCACGGCCGTACTGTATTGCGGGGTGAGCACGCACTGTGGGTGATCGCGCCCCGCACCTCACGAGTCCAGCAGGTGACACTTCCTGACGGCACCCGGCAGCGCATCCCGGTGGGCGGGCAGTTGCCGCCCGGCGCTGCCGACGATGGGAAGAAGACCGTCATCACCGGTTGGCGTGGGCAGGCAGTCTTCGATGTCTCCCAGACCGAAGGTGCTCCACTGCTGGTGCCTCGTTCCGGTGACGGGCCGGAGGTGAATGCCGCTGAGCTTTGGCGATCGTTGGAAGCCGTTGCCGTCAGCCACGGCTTCGACGTCGATGTCACGGAAGCCCAGTATGGGCTGACCAGTGGCTTTACGGACTTCAGTCAGCGCCGGGTCCAAGTTGGCGCCTGGCTGAGCCCTGAAGAGCGAACAGCGGTCCTTGCCCACGAGCTGGGGCATGTGCTGCTCCACGGACCGGACGACGACGTCGGGCGGCTGTACGGGAGCAGCGCGGACCACCGAGGGCTGGCTGAAGTCGAGGCTGAATCCGTCGCCTACACGGTGCTCCGGGCCCACGGGATCGACCGCGGCCCCCAATCCGCCACCTACCTGGCCGGATGGGCTGACGCCGTCATTGAGGCGGAGAACGATGCGTTGGCCCACGGCGCCGGCAGCAAGCTTCCGGGGTCCCGCGCGGACATTGCGAAGTCAGTCTTGGGCCGTGTCACCGCAGCCAGCAAGGGAATTCTCGAAATCACAAATCCGCCGGGATTCGGCGGCAAGATCTCGGCAGTTGACGCGAATCCTCGAATTAACCCGCCAGCGTCCTACGTGGGCTTGGAACAGCCTTCGGGATCCGTGGACGGACCGGTGATGGCCGGCCCGTGAGGTCGACCGTAGCCACCTGTCCGGCGGGAGAGTCCCGCCGGCACCTGAAAGGACAAGAACAATGAGCACTAAGATCCCGATCAGCATCGCCGGCAACCTCGTCGCCGATCCCGAACTGAGCATCGGCGAAAGCGGCGTGGCGCACGCCAAGTTGCGGGTCGCCGTGAACCAGCGAATCCAGGGAACGGACGGTACTTGGCACGACGGAGAACCCGTGTTTCATAATGTCTCCGCCTTCCGCGCGTTGGCAGAAAACGCTGCGACCTCGCTGAAGAAGGGCGACCCGGTCACTGTCGCGGGGGAGCTGGAATTCCGGTCCTACGATAAGGACGGCGAACGGCGTGAAGCCCGCCGTATCGTCGCCGACACGATCGGGCCCGATCTCCGCTTCGGCACGGCGGCGTACCAGCGTGCGTCGCATGCGTCAGTGTCGGGGCCGGACGCTGAAGTTGGCGCCGGTCCTGAAATGCCCATTCCGGCAGCGGCTACTGCACCTGCCTATAACATCACGTCAAAGAGCCCAGGGGTGGTGCCCCCTTTCGGGGGCGCAACGGGGAGTGAGATGAGGTACTGATCCCGCGATCCGCTCGGTGAGCTGGTTGCTCATTTCCAAGTCATCACCGTTGCGCAGGGTGACCTTGTTCCCAGTTTCCTTGACACAAAAGGATGGCAGCTGCGGTCGTGCCGGTACGTGTCGAACCCGCTGCTGCTGGAAGCCCCGCCAAGGCCGGTCGGCTCTATAGGGCCCGGCCCATCCGGGCGTGATCACGAAAATGCGGCTCGTCGATCCCTTTATGACGGTCGAGTCGCCAGGGAGCGACGCCGTCAAGGATTCGGGCGTGGACCACGGGCTGCGGCCGTCCCTGAGGGGCCTCTGACGCGGCTGGGTGGAATTGCCTGAGGTACCGGGTCAGGGTGTGTTGTTGAGGACGTCTGTACCGAAGGGTTTCAGTCCGGGGGCCCCGGCGTAGCCGAGGCGGGGAAGAGAGAAGTTGTCCTCGATGCTGGCGAGCAGGCTGTAATGGTTGTAGGGGGTGTTGGAGGTGGTTCCGCCCTTGGCGAAGGGGGAGAGTACGAGGGCGCCGATTCTTCCGCCGGCTGTGCCGCCTGGCACGAGCCCGGCGGGTCCGGTGGTGTTGCCCTCGGATTCATCGAAGGTGATGATGAGCATGCCGTCCTGTTTGTAGGCGGGGGAGTCCAGGATGGCGGGGACCTGCTGGCTGAGCCAGGCATCGGCGCTTGTCAGCCCGCCCGGGCTGCCGTCCACACACGGGCTGTCGTGGCCGTCGTTGCACAAATTGGGGCTGATGTAGGACAGGTTGGGCGTCGTGCCGACAGACTTCAGGTCATCCGCGAGACTGCTGAAGGGGACAACATTGCTCTGGCACTCCGGGGACGAAGTGATCGCCTCGAAGTACACGAACGGGTTATGGCGGGTCGCATACTGATCGCCCACACGAGCGCCCTGATGGTCGTCCTTGGCACCGAGCTGGGAGTGCTCGCACGGGGTCCGCATGTCCTCCATATAGCCCTTCCAGGTCTTCCCGGCGGCGGTGAGCTGGCCGGCGACGGTGGGTACAGAGGTCGGATACACACAGCCGGTCCCCTGCAACTGGCCCGGTGATGCGGTCCCGGTCTGCTGGAACGGGGCATAGGTCGGGCAGTCGTTCCGGGTCATTTCGTTCGATGCCTGCCCGGAAATCTGGGCCAGATAGTTGGGGTTCGAGTTGTGGGCAATCCCGTAGTACTGGGTGAGCAGAACACCCTTGCCGCGCAGGGTTTTGGATAAGTACGTGGCCGTCGAACCGGCACCCCAGACTTTGTCGTAGCCCTTGTTCTCGAGATTGATCACGAACACGTGCCCCGGCGCCCCGGAGGCGGGTCGGGCGGCCGGCGACTGGGATCCCGAAGAAGGGCCCGGTTCGGGGGAGGCTGCGCTCGGGGAGGCCGTTGCAGATCCCGTCCCGGTGGAGGGGGCGGGCCCGGGAGGCGGGGACTGGCAGCCCGCCGTTGCCAGGGCGAGGGCGGCCGCAATGATCAGCCACGGTGCCCGTACCGTGGGCGTCCGGGCAGGTGCTGGTGTGATTTTCCGGTTCATCTTTTCCGGCTTTCTCTATGACCGCCCATGTGGGAATCGGCAGCCGGCCACCGCGGCAGGCCCCGTATGTTCCGCCAGCGGAAACCCGCGCCCCCGTAGCCCCGACCGGAACCACGGGAATGATGTGAAAGCCGCCAAGTCCTAGAACTGTTCCACAATAGTGCGGGATTGCCACGGTAATTCCCTGACAAATCGCTGTGAAGTCACCGTTCGGGGCCACGGTGTCGTTACTAACGATGTCGCCGGGCGCCTGCCGCCGAGTGGCAGGAGCCCGGGCGCATCCCCATGCCGTGCAGCGTTCATCGATCACGCGCGTACTTGCCCTTGCGTTGAATGGGGGAGCCGGGACATTTCCGGTCAGGACCCGATGGCAATGCCCGTCATCGTCCAATCGAAACGGGAAGCACCACCAGATCAATGGTGAGTGGGGCAACAGTGACCTTATGACTTTGGCGCCAGTGACTCTCTTTGCGACGATGCACTGCGGGCCGCCAACGGTGCCCAAGCAAGGAATCTGGTATCGCTGATGTAGTAGATCGCCGGCCATGGCGCACCCGGGGTGATCTGGGCAGGGTCCGGCGAAATCAGAAGCACGGAACCAGGCCAGATAGGATCACGCAGGGCTTCGATCCAGGCGCGCTGGACGTGGTCGAAGCGGTCCCATCTGATCGTTATCCACGAGCCTGTGGGCTCGAGGGCATCGACGCTTTGAACAGTGACTTCCGTCGTGGTCCCGTGGGTTCGCTTCACGTCGTCGAAGTGATTCCATCTTTCATGTGCAGCCGCTGTCCAGGCCCGGAGCCGGCGGGCTCGGGCAAACCAGGTCACGCCGGCCATGGCAGCAAGAAGGATGAAGGCCACAGCCGCCAGGATCAGGAACAACGAGGACTGCCCGTTGGCGGCCAGAGTGCCAACAAGAAAAGCGGCACAGATGAGGATGGCCACGCCGCTCAGGATCAGCGCAGGTGTCGCAACCTTCGGTTTCAGGACTGGGTTCGCATTCATAGCCTGCCTTCCCGCCCAGTCTAGAGTTGCCAGCCCACATTGATAAGGCGGTCTTCCGAGACGTCCGTGTCGGCGCTCCAGGTCGGTGCCGGCAACCGGGCCGCCGACGAGAGAGCCGCCCGATTAATGAGGTGCTCGATATTTGCCTGCTGCACCTGCTTTTCCCATTCATGGGAAGCTGGTACGGGCCCCATGGGAAGGGACGAATCGTCGATGCCCCAGCTGTCCCTGTAGACGGCGACCTGGCGGATGACGTCCGTGACGTTCTCCGGCAGGACGTCGGGACCCAAAGCTTCGACGAGGTTCCTCTTCCATCCAGCTTCCTGCATGATCGCAGTTCGGGTGACCTGCTCCATCCTGAGCTGCATTCGTGTCCGTACCTGGTTGACCATGTCCGTTAGGTCGGGTCGAGCAGTATGGATTGGCTCCGCTAAGGCGTCTATTCCACCGGCCGGCATACCGGACATGAACTGCCGGAGGCGTGAATGGACGACGGCCGCCAAGTCTCGTGCGCCGGCGCTTGTTTCCAGGGCGCCGAGTACGGTCCGTTGAGTACTCGGGCGGCTGACTGCAACTGAGCGGCGCCAGGTTGCGACGGCCGCACCCCATGCGGGTGACTGCTGGAGTTCGGAGGTCATTCCTGACGCATGAGCATTGAGGAACTGTGCCAAGTCGTCGGAAGCTGCGATTTGTGCGAGGTAGTCGTACTCCGCGGAGAGTTGTTGCAAGCTGTCGGCTTTGGACTGCTCTTTGTCACGTACTTCGTGGGCAGTGCGCTCGGCACCTTCTGCGGCGAGGACCTCGCCGAGTATTTGGCGCCAGGAGGGTTGAAGCGCTGGATCCAGGGGTTCGTCGTCCAAAGGATCGTTTTCGCTGACGTAGGCACGGTTTTCCGCGCGTCCCCTGGTCAGGCTCACGTATAACAGTTCGCGAGTGAGCCGTCCCCGCGTCACCACGGTGTGCCCGGTGTCCACGGTGATGCCTTGGGAACGGTGCGCCGTCGTCGCGTAGCCGAGTTCGACTGACGCCTCAACATAGTCGCGGTGCAGTGTGACTGTCGCGCCCGAATCCCGGCGGACAGCGGTGAGTGACCCGTCGCGTCCGCCGGTACGGAGGACGTCGAGCATTGTCCCGTTGCGGATGAAGTCGCCGCTGCTGTCCGTGATGTGGCGGTCGTTGCGGCGGGCAATGACAGTGTCTCCGGTCCCGGCCCGCAGACCGCCGCTGAGCGGCACGGTGTGTTCCGCATCCACGGCGCCTTGGATTGCACGGTCGGCCTGTGCACGCTCGTTGAGCATTCTGACGGTTTCGTTGTCGGCTGCGATGAGGATGGACGACCTGCCAGCGTTGACGTCGGCCTGCCACTTCGAATAGGCATGGTCCACCATGTCCAGGTAGGTGCCGTGGTCGATCCGTTGGTGCCCTTCATACTCGGCGATGGCTCCCACGTCGCCTGTCCGGAGCTTCAGGGATGTCTCCTGTTCCCAGGCCTGTTCGAAACGCCAGATGGTGGTTAACCGCACGGTCTTGCCCTGCCGATCCAGCCAGCCGAGGATGCCGCCGGCGTCAATGGCATCCAGCTGTGCTGGGTCGCCCACTAGTAGGACTTTGGCGCCGACATCCCTGGCCTGCTGCACGAGAGCTGACAACTGAAGTGTGGAGACCATGGAGGCTTCGTCGACGACCACCAACTGGTTCGCATGGAATCGCCACCGTTCCTGCTCGGCTGCCAGACGGGTGGCTTCCTGTGCGAGGCGCAAGGAGTGAGTGCTTCGCTCAGCAGCGTGATGGTGCAGTCGTTGCTCAACGTCGAAGAACCGCGCGGCCCGGTTGCCGGCGCCCTGACCGACGGACTCGTACAACCACTTGGCGACATTCTCGGTGGCCATCGCGAGCTCCCGCCCCAAGACCTCGGCGCTCGCCGCCGCCGGCGCCAGACCGACCACGGTGCCGGCTCCGAACTCGGCTTCCCAGGCTGCCTTGACCGCGCCGAGGGTGGTCGTCTTGCCCGTTCCCGCAGGACCGACGACGGCGTCGAGCCGGTTGCCGCTGAGCAGGACCTCAGCTGCCGCGGCGCGCTGGTCGCCGTGCAGCTCGAGGCGACCACGATGCTTATAAGTGGCGAGTGGTTCCATGGCAACGGCTGCGCTCACGGCCGGGCCGCCGTCGTCGTTCCTTGCTTGCATGACGAGGTCCTCATTGGCGAGAGTCCCTGCGTCCGTGTAGAGGCGGGCACCGTGGAAGTCGAAGACGTTGCGGCCCGCAAACGTGAGGTCTGGCCGCGCGCCGGCTGGGACGGCATAACGGTAGTCGTTGAGGGGGACGGATTGGCTCTCGGCGGCCGTGGCCACAGCGTCGATCATGGCCGTCCGGTCCTGCGAGGTGTGGCAGCGGATATCGGCGCAGACGCGTTCGGCTTCGGCGAGGAGGTTCCACCGGTTCCAGGTGGCGCGCTTGGCGGCGACGCGCTCGCGGGTATGCGAGCCGACGGCGTCGATCCATCTGGTGGTGAAGTCTCCAGTTCGGAACGGGGCGGCGTGAGAGCGTCGGATGGTGTTGGCGAGGACAATGCCGGGCTCGAAGCCCTTGGCCGCCGCGCGGGTTCTCCACTGGGTGGAGAGTTCGTGGAGCGGGGCGACCGTGTCCGGTTTGGGGGTGCGCGTGGAGAGGGTTGCCTGTTGGCGGAGCTTGAGGGTGGTGGTTGCTGTTGGAGGCGTGCCGTGGTCTGTGGTCCATTTGGCGACGAGTCGGTCGGTTTCGAGATCGATGAGGCGGGAGCGGTTGGAGAATTCGCGGATCAGGGCATCACCGACTCCGGTGAGTTGTTGGCTGGGGTTGTGGGTGTTTGCCGCCGGTTCGCGGATGTCCGTGTCTGTGCCGAGGTTGCGGTGAAGGGCGTCGAAGAGGAAACCGTTGTAACGTTCGCTGGCGGCTACCGCGGCCTTGTAGAGCGTGCGCGAATCCAGGGTGACCCAGGCGCCGTCGGTGATGCGTTGGACGCGGTTGGCGATGACCATGTGCGTGTGGAGCTGCGGATCCCCGGCGCGCGATTCCCAATGGTCGAAGGCTGCAGCGATGGCGCCGTGCGTGCCGATGTGGGCGACGCCGTTGCGTCCGGCCCGGGTATGGATGACCGACTCCTCGAGCCATTGCAGGGTGGCGTTCACAGCCTCGTGGTGGGTCTGGAGAATCTGGTCTTGGAGGCTCCGGGGGCTCAGGGCCCAGAGGACGGACACGGACTTGGGAACGCTGAAGGTCAGATCGAAGCCGACGACGGCGTGCCGGGTGGTTGCTTGTCCGTTGCTGTTTTGGACGAGTGTAGGTTGGCCGTGCGGACGGCCCAAGGGAGCGCCCGTGTCCGGATGGTTGGCGTGATCGAAGATGGCTGTGGCCTCTGATTCGGTGACTTTGTCTCCTTCGGCGCGGCTGATGCCCGGCAGGCCGGAGCCGAGCCAGCGGCCCTGCGGAGTACCGGCCTTCATGTAGTACGTGGTGGCGTCCGCGGGGGCGACAATCAGGTCGTCCATCATGGTGGTCTTGAACAGGTACTTCAGACCGGACTGGGCGGAGAGCCGCGCGATGGACATGGTCATTGCTGCTTGACCTCTGTCTTGCGGGCGGAAGCGGTCCAACCGCGACGGCGGAAGAGATCCTTCGTGGCGTTGTCGAGTCCGACGCCGCTGGCGTGGGAGAGGGCCAGGAGCCTGCCGGCGAGGTGAATTAGGTCTTGGGCGTCGGTTCTTTGGACGGTCTGGAAACGGATGACTTCGGCACGGAGGCCTTCGATGGCGGTGCGTTGCTCGGTGTTCTCGGCTTCTTGGTGGTCGAGGTCAGCAGACTGGGAACGGAGCTGGGTGCGAAGGGTTTCTTCGGATTGCCTGCAACTCGCGAGGGCTGCAGCGAGTCGGGCTTCCCGGGTTCGCCGGTGAGCCGTAATTTCGACCGCCCTGTACTGGACAACCGCGGAGGGCATCGGACTCGCTCCCGGAGTCCGGTGCCGCCGTCGACGATCCCTGTTTCTGTTGGCGCAGCGAGTTGAGCAGAACCGCTGCGACGTTCGCGTCGGCCTAAAGGGCTCGTGACACTCCTGGCAAATCTTCTCGCTCACGATCATTCATCAGCATGAATTCAAGCGACGACATGACCGGCCGTGAGTCCGTGCTCACGGCAACGACCTTGGATGCCAGAGGTGTGAAGCCGTGGGCGGACCTCGGGAAGGTGCGCGTTCGATCGTCAGGTGTGTTGTGGCGTGCTCTTAGCCTCGGTGCCGTTTTCGGCTGCGGGCCGAAGGGGGCTTCAGTGAAGCCGGATAGGCTTCGGCTTCCAGATCTGAGTATCTATTTCGAAAGCCGTAAAGTGCTGCTGAGCCTGCCTGCCCGCATGATGGAACTTAAAGCATCGGGGCTCGTCGCCCCAATTCTGCAGGGCAAGTACGAGGCCTGACATCAGGGTGCCCGTCAACATGGCAATCCAGGGAAGGCCGCCAATCCCGTGGACGGTCTTGTAACCCATCCAGTGGATGCCATTGTCGTAGAGTGCGCGGAGTTCACCGGACCGCGCGAGCTGGTTCTTATCCTGCGTGATTATCCCGTGAAAGCCCTGCTCGGCGATTTCGGGGAAAAGCTTTTCGTCGGGTGCACCGCGGATTCCGAGATCGGTGGTGGACAGGAACTCATGGTCCTTGTAGACGTGTGACAAGGTATCGACCGTGCGGGGGGAGATGTTCTCGTCCAGGAAGAACTTCAAGCCACGCTCCTGATCATCCGATCGAGTTCCACTGCATCTTTGGCAGCCTCGGCGCTCACCGTCGGATAGTAGTACTCCACGTCTTCAACGCGAATCGTTACGCCGTCCACAAGGTTGCATATGATGTCGTAGCCGATCCTCGTATCCTCAATCGTCGGCCAGCCGCCAAGGCGCTCCCGGTCAATCTCGATATGGGGCCGCGGCCGTCGGAAGTCGACGACGGATCGGTTCTGCATGTTTGTATAGGGTTCGAAAATCTCCGTCAGGGAAAACAGCATCAGTTGCCCAGGAGTCCGTGACAGGTCAATCGTGTCCCCTTCAGGGGTTTGGAACACGATGCCACGGCCATGCAGGCCGAATTTGTACTCGGAGGGATGACCCGTGAAATCAAGGTTCCGCAGGCTTTCGAAGGCCTTGCCGATCTGTTGCATTGAGGTTCTGGACCGGAGGTAGGCAATGGTCCGGAGCGCTACGAGGTCCCTCCATGAATAGATGGGCGGGTTGCCGCTATTTACCTCTGGAATAAGAATGCCGCGTTCACGCCAAAGCCGGAGTTGTGCAGTTGATGCACCTGAAAGGAACGCAGCAAGGTCTGCTGGATACGCCATTGAAGTTGTTCACCCCCTCGAACAACTCCAATAGTACAGGCTAGATAGCGCCAGCAAGTTGCGTGCTCCGCGGCACTAGCAGAAGTTCTTGCCAGCAATTTTAGGCACTGCCAGAGCGGTAATCTTTTCCGGCTGCGCCGCACACACGAGTTTTTGGCAACTCAATCCGTGCTGTGTATTCCTGTTGAGTTGCCATCCAAACAGGAAATATGGCACTAGCCAACAGGGCGACTAGAGATGATTGCCACAGAAGAGAACGACCAGTCTGTTCTGGCCGGGGACTACAACATCGGTCTGCTCGGTCCGGAGGGCTCGCTGATCCGACAATGGGTTGGCTCCCGCGGAAAGCGTCCTAGACGGAGCACGGTCTGGCCCCGACACCTTTCGCAATGGACAGGCTGAGTTCAAGAGGCTCCCAGCCCATGGCCTCGGTATGCCGTTCCCTTGTCCATGTTCCAGCCAGCGACCATGCCGGAGCCGATCATCATTTCGCTGAGTTTGGCCAGGCGGAAGCCGGGGTCGGCGTCGAGGGCGAGTTCCAGGTACTGGTGGGCCTTACTCCCTTTGCCTTCCCACCAGTTGATGAAGGCGATGGCTGTGAGGATGGGGGCCGAGTGTTTGGTGCCGCTGTGCGTGTAGGCATGCACCAGCAGCTGTTGTGCCCATTCGACGCGGGACCATTGCGGTGTGCCGTGTGTTTGGGCGAGGAGGATGCGTTCCATGGGCTCATCGACCCCCGGGATGTCGGCCATGAGTTGGTCGCGGATCGCGGGCACCTGGAGGCCGGCGATGAGGCTGATCGTCTGGTCATCGCTTGGGTATGCATTCGCTGTCAGCATGCCATTCCACAGTGTCCTGGATTGCTGGAGGGCATCTCGGAGGTCCAGGCACTGAAGTTCCTGTACCTGAGTCTCCACGGCCTTCATGCTCTGGGTGTCCTTGGTGGAGGTCGGCAAGGTTATGCGGTTGCTGGGGTCGATGGTGCTGCCGCGGTACACGAACTCGGCGTTGATCGTGCTGGACTGCGTGGCACTCAACGGAAGCGACACGCGATCTTTAGGATCGCCGTCGTACTCAGACACGGTGTCGTCGCCGACGAGCAGACCGTCACGGATGATCAACCCACGTTCGGCGAGGGCACCAGTCAATGCGGCGATGGTCGCAGCGTGGGGCTTTGCGTGGTCGGCGTCATGAGGCTCGGTGGTGTAAACGGCGAACAGCACGCTGGCGGCGTTGGTGTCGTGGGCCAGGTATCCGGCGACAGTTTGTGCGTAGCTGCGTTCTGTTCCGTGCCTGGGCAGGTCCACGCGCAGGGTTGCGCCGACGTGGTTGTCGGCGAGGGTAATGCAGACCAGGCTTTCGCGCGGCCAGAATCCCAGGGTGTGGCCGATGAAACTGAGGACGTCGGCGGGGGTTTTGATGGTGAGCGGTTCCATGTTCCTTCTCCTTCAGCGACTGGCCGGCACCGGGCGTGTCTGTCAGCTTTCGGCGTCGTTCTGATAGCGGAGTCACCGCTGGGTATGAGGGGCCGGAGAGCAACTTGGGGAACCGGGAGCGGTCCGGAATTTCGCGAGGAAATAAGCGACGGAGGAGCGCCGAACGAAATTTCAGATTGCGATCGGCGCATCGCGCCCTGGTTGCGCGGAGGACCCGCCCAGTGATGATGGGGAATCAGAATGACAAACAGTGAAGATGCTTCTGGTCATTCATGGATGGGACGTGGCGTCGCGGCATGACGACTGGGAGTTCCTTTGGTCTGCGCGGAAGTTACCGTGTTCGCTGGCCGCCGGATCGCGTTTCCAAGGCCAGCTCGGCGCGTTCGACGACGGAACGTTCGTGAGCGTCGAGGTGCCCGGCGGCTTCGGGGCTGGCCATTTCGCAGTCGCGTATTTCAACGAGCCGTCGGTGAAGCTGTGTTGCGGCGTGCCGGCTGAAGAATGTGAGACTGCTGGTGCGTCGGTTCCGGAGGATCAGGTGGTGCTGGCTGGAGGCTACGCGGTTCCAGATGGGCCCGATTTCCAGCAGTAATAGCCGTGCACGGATTCCGAACGCGGCACGTTGGAGATGTCCTGTTAGGCGGGGAAGGAGCAGTCCCAAGCTGACGAGGAGGACAGCGACCGTTTCGCCTGCCCAGTAGAGGATGTTGAGGGCCGCGGCAACCGCGCTGGCCGGCCCGTCGGCTTTGATCACGGCCCCATAGAGGAGTCGGTTGAGCAGCACCAGGGCGAAGAGGATGCAGCCGAGGGCGATGAGGATGAACGCTGAGCGAAAGGCCGGCGTCTGCATGCGGGGAACATTGCTGTGGCAAACACGTGCGATATCGAGGCAGATCCACATGATGAACGCCGACCCGCTCCAGAGGAATACGGCCATTCCGGGTTGATCACCATATGTCAGGGGAAGGTTGGGATCGGCGACCTCGACCCGGCTGGTCAGGAATCCTGCCGTCACCGTGGCGCAGGCACATCCCGCAGCCCATCGGCCAAAGGTGAGGTTCCGGCGTCGCACTTCAATGTCCGCGACGGCGGCCAGCAAGATCGCCGTGCGGAACTGCCAAAATCCCAGGAGCAGGAACAACAGGATGATCAGCCCGACGCGGTTCTGGCCGCCGAGCACGGGATCCACGCCGTAGTAGAAGACCGGGATGTACAGCGTGCAGGCGACAGCGGCGAGGATGGTTGCCCGGAAGACGCTGCCGCGGTTTGGATCGAGAGCGGCGGGAAGCCGGAGGATGGTCAGGGCCCACAGGGTGGCTGCGGGGATGAATTCCATCAGCCGAACACTTTGCGGAAAGCCAAGGGCTCGGGCATTGTGCCCGCGTCGCTGTTGATGATGCGCGTTGCCAGTTGGTCGGCGAGGGTTTCGGCCGTGAGTTCGGCGTTGTCAGAGTAGCTGCTGCGGGCAAGGGTGCGGAGGACGCGTTCACCGTCGAGGTCAGGTAGGAGACTGCTCCATTGGGTGCTGCCCCCGTTCTCGAGGTCGTGGCCAAGGATCATGTGGCTGAATTCGTGGAGGATGATCTGCTGCCGGTGCCAGCCTGATCTGGCGGGCGCATGGAGAACGATGTCCCGGTCCGCGCAGACCAGCCAGACCCCGCACAGCTCCGTTCCTGACAGGTCGGGAACTTCCGCGACGGTGATCGTTCGCCCGCGTTGACGTTCCAGTTTTGCGTGGATGAAAGGGAGCGTGGCGTCGCGGGGCAGTTTGAAGCCGTGCTCCGCTTTGCGCGCTATTTTCCGGGCGTCACGGTAGTTCATGGCCGGTTCGAGCGGAGAAAGGTGGAACGTTGACCGGGCCGATCTGGTCCAGGGTGTAGCCATGGGGGTAGAGGCTTGAGCCCGCGGCGCCTGGTGTGAAGTGCGGCCGCCGCTTCAGCGGCCGACGGCGGTGGATGGCATTGCGGACGGCCAACCCTGACTTGAGGATGTTCTGGGCAATCCGGGTGGAGCGGGGGAGGCCGAGCGCTTGGGTGAGGCGGTCGTCGTCGAGCATGGTGCTGATGAGCTGTTTCGCCAGGGGGCGCAGCGGAGTTGGCAGACGACTTTGGAAAACCTGGACCGTGGTGTCCATCAGGTGCTGACCCTGGTTCGATGGTGCGACATGGGCGGCCTCGTAGGTGTCGAAGAAATCCTCAGCCTCTGCATAGCTGGCGGGCATTGCCGTGATGTTCATCCGGGCACCCAGTTCCATGAAGAATCTTGAGGCAGCGGCGAGCTCTGTTGCTGTGGGTTGGCGCCAGGAGTGCTTCTGGGTCCAGCGGATCGGGACGACTAGCAGAGTGAGGAGGACGTAGAGGAAGTCATCTTTGCTGCCGGGGACGTTGCGATGAACGCGGTTTAGCAGTGCAACCATTTCCTTGCCACGGGGGCTGTCCAGACCGTTGGCGATGAGCTCGTAGATGACGATGGCGGTGTCGTAGGAGCGCTTCATAGGCCGCTGCTGGATTTCGGCGTTCGTGTGGAGCGTCGCGGCGATGTTGCGGATGGCGAAGTTGCGATAGTACGAGAGGAAGAAGCCGAGCTCCATGTCCGCGGCGAGATCGAAGAGCGCCATCTGGCGGAACGTGGCCTCCCAGTCTTCGGGGGAGGCTTCTTTCTGGTGTTGGAGGCTCGCGGCGAGCGTGGAGTGGATGTCCATGGTGCCCCCTTCGCCCTGTCTGAAAGTCTGCGCTCAAGACTCGGGCTCCAGCTCCCCAGCTTGGCTGACCACTTCCATCGTAGAACTGTTGCTTTGCCGTGGCTAGTTAATAAGTAGACGGGTCTACATTGAGGAAGTTGGGGCTTGGCTTGGCAGAGCCTTGATGAGGCCCCTTTCGCCTTGGCGCATCATGAGGGAGTGGGCCGCGGTGAAGGCCGGGGCAGCGATCGGCGTCAGGAGATTCATCCAATGCTGGGTGGGACGGACCCGCCATTCGATGTCCATGCGCGTTGCCTCGCCTTGTGCTTCCGGCATGAGGATGACGCGGCCGGAGCCTTCGAGGTGGCCGCCGGCGTTGAAGTCGATTTCCCTCGGGGCGATCACCTCGGTTGGGCTGATGCTGATGGTTAGCGTGTAGCCGAGGGAAGCCTTGAAGTTGAGGTAGGCAGTGGTTGCCTTGAGGACGTCCTCTTGGGAGGTGCTCTTTGCTTTCGTGCGAACCAGCGGTGCGGCGAAGCTGCAGCGCGGCCACCAGTTGGGCCAGCTCATGTCGACGTCCGCGATAATCGCCCACACTTGCTCCGGGGTGGCGGGGAGGAACCAGGTGGAGTTGAGGTCGAAGAGGCGCGGGGTCATAGTTACATTCTTGCAGCGACTGGTTGATGAACTTCAATCCTTCCCGGGTTGGCTCGGTAGCGAAATGCATCACAGAGGCGCACCCGCCTTTGGTCCCCGCCGCTGCCCCGTGGGCAGAACGCTTGCGTCGACCATGCCAGCTTTTTGTTATGTGCCTGATGCTTCCGGTGGCCGCTCCAGCGGCTCTTCGATTTCTGTGCCGGGATACCGATAGGCTTGTCCGATCATGCTTAGTAAGGGGGGGTGGCGTGCTGCCGCAGACAGGGGCTACTTCTGCCTGGAGGGATTGGTATCGCTGCTGCCATGATGACCGCTTCGCTCAGTCGCAAGGAACGGTCTTTGAGAATTACGTGACAGAGGCTCTTAGCATCATTCATGGACCCGATTTCCTTAACCCAGTGCCCAAAGGGCAGCTCGGGGACTTTGGGTGCGACGGCATTACGGGGGACGGTGATATCGCCTACGCATGTTTCGGCTACTTGCCCAACCGCGCTTCCGAAAAAGATTTAGCGGTGAAGGTAACGGCCGATTTCACTCGCGCCAAGGAAATGTGGCCAACCTTTGGCAGTTGGCGTTTTGTCTCGAACGTCGGAATGGGTCCGTTGGCTACTCAAGCTGTAATCAGCATCAACCAGGAACATAAACATGGTTCCACTCGGGCCATTAGAGCTACGTCGTTCGACCGGGACAGGTTCTGGAATGAACTGCTGCTGCCCTTGACGGTTCCTGAGCTGGACAAGATATTTCCGGGAGTTCCCCACGCTCAGAATATTCAGTTGCAGGATTTGGTGCCACTGCTGGACAAGCTTGGGCAGGCTGATCTGCAGGGGACAGAAGACGCTCCAGCGGGTGCTGTGCCGCCGCAGAAAATGGAATTCAATAAAGTCTCGAGGCGCGTACAGTTGGAGTTCAGCAACGCCCGCGTGCACATGCCAGCTATACGCGAGTGGTTCGCAGGGCATAGTGATCCAACTTTGCGTGACGCTCAGGGCGTTAGATTTCGGGAAATCTACTTGGACGTTCGTAGAAGCGCAACGAACTCAAACGAAGTGGTCGAAAGGTTGTACATCAGCCTCGGTGGGCAGAACTTCCGACTGGACGATGATCTGGCCAACGCTGTATACGCGGTGACAGCTTTCTTCTTCGACGAATGCGACATATTTGAACTGCCCCCGAAGAATTGGACCATGGAGCAAAAATGATTCTTCCCACGAAGGGCATTAGTCCACAGCGCGCTCTGGTGACAGTGGGCAGCCAGGCCCTTGAAGCTCTTCGGCAGCCACGGTCCGTGAACTCGACTTTTGAGGCTACCAAACGGATTCGTATCGCACGTGGGTTCAGGGAGCCGATCAGTTTTGACTGGTTCTCCCTCTCCCTTGCAATGCTTTACTCCATAGGAGCCATCGAGCTCAACATTGATGGACTTCTCGTGAGGGTTACCCGTGCGGCTTATTAGACTAGGTTCGACCGACCGCCGTTTTCGGTCCGTTGATTTTCATGAGGGCTCTCGGCTAAATCTGCTGACAGCCTATAAAACGCGCGCCGCTGGTGTTGGGGACTCGCGCAATGGGACGGGCAAGACTGCTATGGCCCTGATTGTCCGGTACCTTCTTGGCGGTAGTAAGCCAACCAAGCTGGCAAAAGCCCCGGAACTCACCGGCCATGAATTCTTTGGTCTTTTCGAGATGCAAGGCCGCGATGGATCACCGGAACGCGTCACAGTACGACGAGCATTTGATTCAACCAAAGTGCGTGTAGAGGGGTGGTCCCGATCCTCTGACAAGCCGATGAGCGTCAATGAATGGTCGGCTTTGCTGTCTCTGCATGTTTTTCGCCTTCCCGAGGGCCTTGAGAGACCAACTGTCGGTCAGCTCGTGGGCCAGTTTGTGCGTACGGACTTCCTCCCCACGAAAGTCCATCCCACCGAGTCCGATTGGGAGTCCGGTTGCCGGTACGCCTTTCTCTTCGGTCTTGATGCAAGTATCGCCGCTGGGGCAGGCGAAGTCGCACGTCTCGACAAGCAGCAGAAGGCCTTGAATCAGGCCGCCAGGGACGGAGCGCTTGCAGACCTCAAACTCGACGTTGCCGGCCTCAGAGGTCGACTTGTCACTGCGCGTCGTGAACGGGACGAGTCTGCACTGGAACTTTCCAATTTCCGAGTTGAAGAGCGATATCAGGATCACCAGACGCGGGCCAATGCCCTCAGCGTTGAGATCCGCGACCTCAACGAGCAGGAATTGATACTGCAGCGCAAGCTCACAGACTTGGATCGTGCTCTTGATGAAGAAACGCAGCCGGAGGCCACCGAACGACTGAGTCGAGCCACACAGGCCGTATACAGCGAGGCCGGCATCGCCTTTTCTGAAGTCGTACTCAAGAGGTTCGACGATGTCCAGGCTTTTCACGAATCTGTTGTTCGTAACCGCAAACTCTTCCTGCAGAATGAGCGCAGCACAGCGTCCGAATCGCTGCTTTCCGTGCAGAGACGTCGGAGGGAACAGGACACCGAGCGATCGTCTTTGCTGGTCCTTCTTCAAGAGTCTGTGGCTGTGGGTACATATCTGGCGGCGCAAGGGTCGCTTGCACATCTGCAAGCTGAGATAGCGGGAATCGAGGACCGGCTCAAGATGGCCGAAAAGCTTGAGAACCTAGGTGAAGATCGTGACGCCAGAGCTGTTGAGAACAAACGTAGGATGCGCCTTGAAGTGGCCGAACAGGAAACACTTCTGGATGAGGCACGTGCCCTATTCGGCGACCTTGCAGCTGAAATATACGGTCATGGCACTGGAAGGACGAAACGAGCGAGCCTGGATCTTGGCGTATCCCCGAAGCAGGGCAACTTCCTGGTCAACCCCGAGATCGCGGCTGATGGAAGTGCAGGAATTTCCTCCGTTAAGACTTTCGTCATGGACATGGTCACCATGTGCATGGCAGCCAAGACAGGACATTCGCTCGGTTTCCTGATTCATGACAGCGCACTCTTTGATCCGGTGGATTCCGAACAGATAGCCAGCTGCCTTAACATCGGTGCGCGGCTGGCGGAAGAGCATGGGTTCCAGTACATAGTGACCATGAACTCGGACGCGCTGACGTCAGCTATTGCCGACTCGGATGGAGCCCTCGATGGGGGCCCCTATCTGCTGAATCTTCGCCTGAGCGACGCGAGCGATGAGCAAAAGCTTTTCGGCTTTGGATTCAACTGACTTGACGATGTCCGGAATCGTAAATGCTCTCTCTCGATGACCAGGGGTGACTAACTATGGTTATGCGATGTGAAAGTGATTGAAACCTCCTCACCTTCAGCTCTGGATTCCATCCCTTGTCGACTGTGCACGGGGCCATTTTGAGGGAGTCGGGCGTGGAGGGGTTCAACCGCTTGACTGGGATGTGGAGTTCAGCAATTTGCTGCAAGTTGTCGGGACCTTCCGAAACGCCGGTCCTGCAGTGCGCCAAGTTTCGCAAGGCCATTGGAAGCCTTGCGAAAGACTCCTGCGACAGGCGAGCTGCGTCCGCGTCCGCCACACTTTTACCCCACGGAAATGATGAAAAACGCTGATATGTCAGGGACAGTCAATCACGATGGAAATGCCTAGATCCAGCGCATTATCAACACAGTGCAAGCCCTTGGCAACCAATGAAATAGACTGTCCTCTGAGAAGAGGTCAGGAGTTCGAATCTCCTTAGCTCCACAGCCTGTAAGGGGCCCATGAGGCCGTTGGATAAGCATTTTCGTAATCCCCTGCCTCTAATCGTCGGCCTGGTCATCACAGCTGCAATCACGGAGCATCTCTCGTTAGTTGCCGACTTCGTAGAGCTACGACTGGCCCACTGCTCCGGACACGGTGACTCCCAAGTCATCCACTCAGACGTGATTTTTGACGATTATGCTCGCGCTGCCAGACTTCGGCCGGCCGGAGGCGCCTACGGGTACATCAGCAGCATTAACAGGTAGCCACCACTCGTGATGTCTCAGCGCCGGACCGGATACGATCGGTCCGCTGTGCCGGTGATTCCGGCCGGACGAATCCGGCGGCGGATCTCAATCACGCCACGGTCAGGGCTATGTTCCGAACGTTCACTGCGAGGGAACTCGAGGAAACCATGCGGCGGCACATTGGGCGTCTAGTCTCTATCGCTACTGCTGTCGCGCTCGGGTTCCTGCCTCTGCTGTCTCCGCCAGCCAACGCCGCGGGCGGTTTGGCGACAGACACCGTGGTCAGTACGCACCAGTCGGCGGCCTCTACGAACGTGGTTTCCCCAGCCTTCACCACCAGCCAAGGTGGGGAACTAGTGGTTGCATTCGTGACCACGGATGGACCCGCAACCTCTGGTTCCCAGCAATTCTCTTCCGTCACCGGTGGCGGGCTCACATGGCGCCTGCGCCAAAGGACCAACGTTCAGTACGGCACGGCCGAAGTCTGGCAAGCGGCGGCGGCCGGCATTCTTACCAACGCTACTGTGACAGCGACGCACTCAGGGTCATACCAGGCTTCCATAACGGTCGCCACCTTCACCGGCGCAGATACTGCAACTGACGGGGCGGTCCTGGGGGCCAATGGGGCAACCGGAGCGCCCACCGCCACAATGACTACAACCCGCACCGGTTCATGGGTCTGGGCTGTCGGCAACGACTGGTCAACAGCCACCACCCGCACCGTAGGAAGCGGCCAAACCAAAGTCGATGAGTTCCTTGCCAGCAGTGGCGACACATTCTGGACACAACGCCAGTCCGCCCCCGGGACAACGACTGCGCCGGCTTCCGTGACGATCAATGACACCGCACCCACCGTCGACAGGTGGAATCTGTCGCTGATCGAGATCCTGCCGGCGGGAGCGCCGGACACCACGCCTCCCACAGTGCCGACCGGTTTGACGGCCACCGCTACCTCGGCCAACAACGTCAATTTGTCCTGGACGGCCAGCACCGACAATGTTGGCGTTACCGGATACCGGGTATTCCGTGCCGGCAGCCAGATCGGCGCGCCCGCTACGACGAGCTTCATCGACACCACCGCCACTGCTTCGACCACTTACGTTTACACCGTGAAGGCTTTCGATGCAGCCGGCAACCTGTCGGCGGACTCGACCCCCGTCTCCATCACGACACCGGCCGCGGACACCATACCGCCCACGGTCAGTCTCGCAAGCCCGGCCAATGGTTCAACTGTCAGCGGCACGATAGCTGTGACTGCGACCGCCAGTGATGATCAGGGAGTCGCCGGTGTCCAGTTCAAGCTCGACGGGGCCAACTTATCGGCCGAGTCCACAGCGCCGCCGTACTCGGTGCAGTGGGACACTACTACCGTCGCCGGCGGAACCCATACGCTTACAGCCATTGCCCGGGACGCTGCCGGCAACACGGCGACTGCCACTGCTGTGACTGTTACCGTGAGTAACTCCGTCAACGACCCCGCGGTGGTCGGTTCCTGGGGACCAGTCCAGGCGTGGCCGGAGGTTTCCATCCATGCGGTCCTGACCAATACCGGGAAGGTCCTGACCTTTCAGGGTGACTTCACGCAGGGAGGCCAGCAGTATCTGTTGGACCCGGTCACGGGCAGCTATATCCAGGTGCCCAACGCTGCCGCTGACCTGTTCTGCGCCGGGCAGGCTGTACTTCCAGACGGCCGCATTCTGGTCGTCGGCGGAACGGCCACCAGCGGCGGACTGGGCATACGCAATGTCGACGCTTTCAGCCCCGTCACCGAGGCCTGGCAGGTGCTCGCGCCCATGCACTACCCGCGGTGGTACCCCACCGGCACCACCCTGGGCGACGGCCGGGTACTCGTGACCTCCGGGGCGAACACCGGCGCCACAGACCTCGTGCAGATTCCTGAGATCTATGACACCCAGCACAACACCTGGAGCGACCTGAGCACGGCCACCAAGAACATCCCCTACTACCCCTTCATGTACCAACTGCCCGACGGGCGGGTGCTACAGGCTGGTGCCTCTGAGCAGGCGACGTCCACGCTCGCTCTCAACGTGGCCACACAGCAGTGGAGCACCATCGACAGCCGCTTGATTGATGGCGCGTCCATCACCAACTACGCCCCCGGCAAATTCCTGAAGGCCGGATCGGCATCCGACAGTGGTTTTTCGGGCGCATCATCCAACTCTGCATTCACCCTTGATATGAACCTGCCCAACCCGACGTGGCAGCCAACCGCGTCAATGCAGTATCCCCGCAGCTTCGTCAACCTCACGACGCTGCCCGACGGCACCGTCCTGGCCACGGGAGGCGGCACCGACAAGTCCGGCTCCGACGCAAGCAAAGCCGTCAAGCCAGCCGAAATCTGGAGTCCTGCTACGGGCACGTGGACCACCGTGGCCGCATTGACAGCGCCACGCCTCTACCACTCAACTGCCCTGCTCCTGCCCGACGGCCGGGTCTTCGTCTCGGGCAGTGGCGGTGCCACCGGCGTACCCGACGAAACGAACTACCAGATCTACTCACCGCCATATCTGTTCAAAGGTGCCCGACCCACGATCAGTTCAGTTCCAGCCACCGTCCAATACAACGCCAGCGCCTTCGTTCAGACCCCCAACGCCACGAACGTACGGAGCGTATCCCTTATCCGCACTGGCTCGGTGACCCACTCCTTCGATCAAAACACCCGTGCGTTGTCACTGCCCTTTACTCAAACGTCCGGCGGGCTGAATGTTCAGATGCCGTCAAATGGCAACTATGCCCCGCCGGGCTATTACATGCTCTCCATAGTCGACAACAACGGTGTCCCTTCGGCGGCATCCATGGTCCGGTTCCCCGCTCCGTTCGAGGACACGACTGCTCCCACCGCACCCTCGAACCTGTCATCGGTCGGCGGTGTCGGGCAGGCGGCCCTGAGTTGGGCCGCCTCGACGGATGATGTCGGCGTCGCCAAATACGACATCTACCGCTCGGCCACGCCGGGCTTTACTCCCGGGCCCGCCAACCAAATCGCGCAAGTGAACGGGTCAACCACGACCTACCAGGACGGGGGTCCAGCTGCCGGCACCTACTATTACCAGGTGAAGGCAGAAGACGCCGCTTCGAATTTGAGCCCACCCTCAAATGAATCCCAAGCAGTGGTATCGGCTGACACGACGGCCCCTGCCGCTCCCGCAAATCTCTCCGCCGTGGCCGGTAGCGGCCAGATCTCCTTGGCCTGGAGTGCCAGCACCGACAACGTCGGCGTCACCCGCTACAACATCTCCCGCAACGGGGCAGCGATCGGTACCGCTACCGGCACGTCCTTCGTCGACGGATCGGTCGTCGCCGGCACGACCT